>JAKAQO010000003.1 GCA_021822495.1 bacterium
CGCGGCATTTTTAGAAGGAGAAATCAGCCGCATTCTTAAAGAAGAAAAAAGCCTTTCGCCGCGGCTAAAAGAAGCCATCGCCTCTTGCCCCGTTTCCGTTCAAGAGCGCGGGGAATATCTTGCGCGCGGACAAAGTTTTTTTGACCGGCTCAACGCCCTAAACGCAAGCGATTCCAAAGCCTTGGCCGATCTCGTCAATCATTGGCCTCAAAAATCCTCAGAAGCCAGCCGCCTCATGCAAAAAAGCGCTCAAACGCGGCCTCATCTTTTTACCGACACCGAGGATTTTATTTCGGTTCCCTATCGTCTCGCGTCTCTTTACCAGCCGGAACCGCGCTGGAAAAGCTGGGCGCGTAAAGTCGCCCGAGAATTCTTTTCCTGGACCGCTTATGGACAAGCGCTTAAATCTTTAGATGAAGAAAGACAATCCCTTAAGAACGTGTTCTTAAGCATCGCGACCGGAGACCAAACCGCCGCGCGGCGAATGCTCCACCCGCGATAAATTTACTTGCACGCGCCCGTGGCCATGCACGCCTGCGGGGTTAAATTGGTGCTTCCCACCGTCTGAGGCGAGGAACTCATTGATCCGCTATTGGCATTAGAGTTCGGCTGAACATAGGTAGGGTTCACTTTTTGGGCATTCGACGGAACATTGGGAATGACGACCGAGGACGGTTTAGGGGTAGTGGAAGAAGGCTTGGGGGCCGAGCGCACGGGAGGGATATAAGTCGGGGCTGAAGAATAACCGGTTCCGCCTGCGGATCTATTTCCGCCATAACCGCCGCTTCCCCCGCCCATCCCCGAAGTGGCAAGAGGAATCACCACCGGGTGATACCCCGGGACAAAAGTCTTTGGAGATGAGGCGGGAGCGATATGCGGAAAAGAAGGCGCCGACGCCTGCGCCCCCCCTTTCTGCGCGGGAGACCCCGAATTTCCAACCGAAGTCGGCATCACGGTCTGGGAGCCTGAAGAGTTATTCATTCCGGCGCTCCCAAAAGGGTTTGATTGTAGTTGCGGAAATTGAGACGGTTGCCCATTCTGCGCATTGTTTGAATTATTGCCATTGGAAGCCGGAACAAAGGTTTGAGAATAACCCCAAGAAGATAAAAAAAAGATAAAAATTAAAAAAGGAAGCTGAACTTTCTCGCGGTTTTTCATCTTTAAACCCTCCTTATCAGTATAAACCCAAAAACCATTTTTTGCAAGCCCTTTTCTATTATTGTAAGATAGAGAAAAAAGGAGTACCTTATGGCCATCGAAGAAACCCTCGTTTTAATCAAACCGGACGGCAACAAACGCCGCTTGACCGGGCTCACCATTGACCGTTTGGACGCTTCTGGACTTGAAATGGTCGCCGCCAAGATGGTGTCTGTTTCAGAATCCCTGGCGAAGGAACACTATAGCCTTCTTAAAGACAAACCGTTTTTCCCCAATCTCATTCGCTATATCCGAGGCGAATTTCACGGATTTAAAGATCACCGCATCCTGGCGCTAGTCTACCGGGGAGAAAACGCGATTAAAAAGGTTCGCGAGGTAACCGGCGCGACCAACCCCGAACAAGCCCTTCCGGGCACCATCCGCGGTTCTTTTGGACGCATCACCACCGACGGACAGTTTGAGAACGTCCTCCATGCTTCCGGAGACGCCACCGACGCCGCGAGAGAAGTCTCCCTTTGGTTTAAGCCCGAGGAGATTTTGCCAAGAGGCTAACATGAAGGTCATTCTTTTTCTCGTCGGAATCCTGACCGGACTTCTTTTCAGTCAAGTCGTCCAGCCGGTTTCAGCTGAATCTCCCATTATTCCCGGCCTCGACGCCTCGTTTAAAACCTCCGACGGCTGGACATTGACCGCCAAATATATGCCGGCCCAGAAAAACGAAAAAACCGTTCTTCTCCTTCACGGCAGAGGAGAAGCAAAGGAACATTGGATTTTACTCGCCCGTTATTTAAAGGACGCGGGGCTTGGATATTTAGCCGTCGACTTAAGAGGCCATGGAGACAGTCTTTCAGGCCCCAAGGGAAAAGAGTCCTGGCACAAATTCAGAGCGAACAAGCGGCAGAATGATTTTGAAAATATGCGTTTTGACATTGACGCCTCAATTCAATACCTAAAAACGCAGGGAGTCGATTCCAATTCCGTCGCCTTGATTGGAGATGAAGTGGGCGGAAGCCTGGCCCTTAAATACGCGGCCATTCACCCGGAAATTCCCATGGTCGTCTTAATTTCCCCAGGCCTTAATTATGAGGAAGTCTTGACGGTCAACGCCATGCGCGCCTATAAAAACCGCCCCGTTCTTTTAATCTACGCCGAAAGCGACCGCAAGTCTTCTCATGAAGCGCCGCTTCTCTATCAATTCGCGCGTCTCTCCGCTGGCGACCCGAACGCGAGTTTGGTATCCATTCCCAATTTAAACGGGCGCAAAATCGCTTTCTATCGGCCTATCGCCCAACAAATCGCCGATTGGATAAAAAATCCCGTTAAAATTTTGCCTCCCGCCGTTTCCACCTCCACCGTCAATTCGACGATGATCTCAACAGCAACCTCAAGCGTGGCTTTATCCTCATCAACATCAACAGCCCCCGCGCTTCAAAACCCTTGACATCTCCGGACGCGCCCTTTAAAATCTATTCTCGCCTTCCCACGGAAAAATCATCGTCTTATTCCAATCTCGACGAACTGAAACCCTTAGAGATCGCGCGCCTCATGAATAAAGAAGACGCAAAAGTCGTCTCCGCCGTTAAAAAACAGCTTCGCTCCATCGCCAAGGGAGCGGAACTGATCCAAAAATGTTTATCTAAGGATGGGCGGATCTTTTTATTTGGGGCGGGAACCAGCGGAAGGCTCGGGGTTCTTGAAGCGGCGGAATGCCCGCCGACTTTTGGAACGCCTCCTGAGTTAATTCAAGCGGTCATCGCTGGAGGAAAAAATTCCATCTTTGCCGCCCGCGAGGGCGCCGAGGACTTGCCCATTGATTCCGAAGTCAAGAAAATCCTAACCCCCAAAGACGTCGTGATTGGAATTGCGGCCAGCGGACTCACTCCTTTCACGCGCTCGGCTCTTCAATTTGCGAGAAAACGCGGATGCCGGACTATTTTTTTAACCTGCAATTTCCAAGAAGCCCGCAAGCCCTTGGCCGACATCATCATCGCCCTCAACGTGGGCCCGGAAATCATCGCGGGTTCCACCCGCCTTAAGGCCGGAACCGCGACGAAAATGGCGCTCAATATGTTGACCACGATATCCATGATCGGCCTTGGGAAAACCTATGGCCCCTGGATGGTGGACTTAAGGCCGAACTCCCGAAAACTCAAGTTAAGGGCCGTTCGCATCGTCTCGGAAATCACAAAAACGCCGCCTCATATCTCGGAGGATTTTCTCAACAAAGCTCATGGGAACGCGAAACTCGCAATTCTCATGAGCCAGAAAAAAATGAATTTGGCTCAAGCGCGGCAAAAACTCGCCAAGGCCCAAGGGTTTTTGCGCCGCGCGCTTTTAGATTAATTTGAGGGCGCCGGAGGAGCTTCCGGAGAAGCGGAAAGAGAATCGGGGTTTTTGCCGGAGAAACTAACCCGCGGAGCGAAGGGAACCGCGTGCTCCAAAGGCGGGTTTGGGCTATTTTGAGGTTTTGAAACCATTCTTGCCGCGATAATTTTCCCAATTTCACGCCCCATCACTCTTCCCTGCCAAGCCGGAAAGGAAGGCAAAATAAACTTCTCAAAATAAAGCCAGCCCGCTAAAGCCGCAAGGACAACGAGAGGCAGGATATATCTTTTCAAAGTTACTCCATATAGTCTTTCAGGAGTTTGCTCCGGGAGGGGTGACGAAGCTTGCGGATTGCCTTTGCCTCGATTTGCCGCACGCGCTCGCGGGTCACGCGAAAAAGGCGGCCCACTTCTTCAAGGGTTCGCGGATAGCCCGTGTCAATTCCAAAGCGCAGTTTGACGATTTTAGCTTCTCGGTCGCTTAAGGTCGCCAAAACCTGTTCGATTTCTTTTTTCCTTAAAAAAGAAGCCGCCGAATAAGACGCGGGGTGGCTGCTTTTATCCTCCAGAAATTCTTCCAAGTAAGAATCGTCTTCTTCTCCAACCGGAGTGGATAAAGACACCGGCTCCTGCATGATTTTAAGAACATTCTTGACCTTATCCATGGACAGGTGCATGGACTTTGAATACTCTTCAATGGTGGGTTCCCGCCCATACTCCTGGCGGTATTTTCTGGACACCTTCGTCAGTTTGGAAATTAATTCCTTCATGTGAACCGGAATGCGAATGGTGCGCGCTTGATCGGCAATCGCGCGGTTGATGGATTGCCGAATCCACCAAGTGGCGTAAGTTGAGAATTTAAAGCCGCGCTTATATTCAAATTTCTCAACCGCCTTCATCAGTCCCAAACCGCCTTCCTGGAACAAATCCGAAAGCTCAAGGTTTGAGTTCACGTGTTTTTTTGCGATGGAAACCACCAGCCTCAGGTTCGCTTTAATGAGCTTTAATTTATCCGTCAAAATCGTCTCTTCCAGACGAACGATTTTGTCATCTAATTCCAAAAATCTTTCCCCGGGGATGGGAAGCGTATTTTGAATGCGCTGAAGGCGATCGACCACCGCGCCCATATTTTCAAGCGCGGCTTCGACCGCCGACGGCGCGTATCCGGTTTTAGCCTTAAAAGCGGTTTCCGTCATCTTCCCGCTTTTGATTTGCTGGAAGTAGTGCTGAAGTTCTTCATAACTAGCGCCGTATCTCTTTTTGTAGCGCTCGATTTCATCATGACACTCGCGAATTTTAGAAGCGAGGTTTTTAACCTTGTTGGTCAAACGCTTGATTTTTTCCTGGTTCAGATCAAGACTCAGGATTTTTTCGATAACGATCTTGTTCCTTTTTTCGATGGCCTTGTTAATCTCAATTCTGTCTTTTTCCTTTAGATTGGGATTGTTTAAGCGGGAGCGCAGGTTCGCCATCACTTTTTCCGATTCCGCGATAAAGCGGGAAACGGTTTTCATTTTCTTTTTCATTCCCGCGAGTTCCGAATCAGTTTTCCGTCCCCGGGGCATTAATTCCTTGGGGGTCATCTCTTCTTGTTCGATGAGGGTTTCCCAACTGCGGATTTCACGCATCGCGACCGGAGACTCCAAGACCAAAAGCCTCAGTTCTCTTTCTCTTTCCCGAACGTTTCTGGCCAAGGTAACTTCTTCCTCGCGGCTGAGAAGCGGCACGCGCCCCATTTCGGAAAGATACATGCGAATAGAATTGGAAACATCGGAAGAAGAAGTCCATTCTTCGCTAAAGCGCTCTCTTTCGGGAGTGGAATCGGGAAGAGCTTTTTTCTTATCTACGACCTCTATTCCCAAATCCTCCAAGGTTGACATTAAATCATCCACTTCCTCGGAACTGATATTGGCGGGCCCCAAGGTCCTGTTGATTTCATCGAGCGTCAAATACCCGTGGTTTTTGCCCATCTCGATTAGATTTTTTACCGCTTGACTTGCATGAATAGCCATAATTACCTGCTCCCTTTTAGTTCACAAAGTACTTTCTGATATTCCAGCCTTAAGTCCGGATGCAGCTCGCCGTCTTTTTGAGAGTGAATGCGCCCCTCAAGCTCCTGAAGACGCTCTTCAAGATGTCGGCGCGTAAAAATTCGGTTTAATTCCTGTTTGGGATCTTCTCCTTCCATGCTTTCCGCGATCATGAGAAGTTCAGACGCCAGAGGCTTAGCCGAACCCGCATTTTCCAATAAGCGCGCCGGCCAACCCGGAAGATGGGACTCAGCTGAAAGAAGCGCCTGCCAAGTAGCACGGGCGTCCGGCGACATAAAATGAGTCTCGCTTGCGATCGCGGTTAAAGACGGGTCTTTGATCATCAGACAGAGAACCTGCCGCTCAAACGGGCTGGCCTCAATTTTTGGCGCGCTCGCCTTTAAATTCTCTCGCCCATTATTTGAATCATAGGGACGCCGAAAACGGAATTTTTTATCCATCTCTTTTTTAAATTCCATCCGCAAAGAGTCTTCCGGAATCTGAAGCCGCTGGGACAAGGCGCGCAGCCATTCAGAACGCAAAACCTCATCTGAAGTCTTTGAAATCAAGCCGAACACTTCATGGGCGATCTCGGACTTCTTTGATGAAGACAAGGGCCCCTTGTGTCCCGCAAGAAGAATTTCCGTCTTAAAAGCCGCCGGGTCCAAGGCCTGATTCAAAAGTTCCCTTAACGCCGTAGCTCCTTTTTCAATCAAAATCTCATCGGGATCCTGGTCTCCCGGCAAAACAGCGATGCGAACATCGATATCCTCGGGGAGTAAAATTTCAGCCGAGCGCAAAGCCGCCGCGCGACCCGCTGAATCCGGGTCAAACGCGATGACTGTTTTCGCTCCGTAGCGCTTGATGGTTTTGGCGTGCTCAGAAGTAATCGCCGTTCCCAGAGGAGCGACGGCCGCGTCAATTCCATATTGATGCGCCATTAAAACGTCCAAGTATCCCTCCATGAGAAAAATTTCCCGATTGGCGCGGATGGAGGACAAGCGCTCGAAAACTCCATAAAGAATGCGGCTTTTGGAAAAAAGAGGAGACTCCGCGGAGTTGAGATATTTCGGCTGAATTTCGGAATTTAAAACCCGCCCACCAAAACCCACGACGCTCCCTTTGGAATCCCGAATCGGAAAAAGAATCCGTCCGAAAAAAGAAGGCCTTAAGCGCCCGCTGATTTTGACGGCGACCCCCGAGGAAATAAGACGCGCCTCGGAAAACCCTTTTTTCTTGGCCGCCTCCAGAAAAACATTTGAATCAGGCACGAACCCCAACTGAAAGCGCTCAAAGGATTCTTTTGAGACCTTGCGGCCTGCCAGATAGCGCCGAGCGTGTTCCGCAGCAGGCGAACGGAGAAGCTCACTGTGATAAAAAGAGGACGCAAAATCCAAAACCGCTTTTAAACTCATCTTCTCTTCGTAATGCCGATCCTTTCTTTCCGTTTGAACCAGGGGCACGCCCGTCTTGGCGGCCAATTTTTCGAGGGCCTCCGGGAAAGTCAGATTCTCGGCTTTCATGACAAAAGAAAAAGCGTCCCCCCCTTCTCCGCAGCCGAAGCAGTGAAAAGTCTGCCTTTCAGGACTGACGATAAAAGAGGGGGTTTTTTCGTTGTGAAAAGGGCAAAGCCCCTTCAGGTTCTTTCCGGAACGCTGAAGGTTCGGGACATAGTCGGAAACGACATCGGCGATATCCAGCTTTAAGCGAATCGCCTCAACCGCATCTCCTGTAACGCCCACCTTGCCTCCTTGACCTAAACCGTCTTTCGACGTCTGGAACGCATCATCTTCCGCCTTGATTCCGCCGCCTTCATCTTCCGCTTCAAAGAAGGAGGGAGATAGAATTCCCGGCGCTTAATTTCGCGAAGAACTCCGTTTTTTTCGCACTCGCGCTTAAAACGCCGCAACGCGTCGTCAACGCCTTCGCCTTCGCGCAACTTAACAAAAACCATGAACATTCACCCCCTTTTTTTAAATCAGCCCGGCGGCCACTGCATTGCGCGCCCGCCCATTAAATGATAATGCAGATGGTCAACCGTCTGACCAGCTCCGCGGCCGTTATTGGCCACCAACCGAAACGAATCCAAATTCAAGGAAGCGGCCACCTGAGCCGCCACTCTTTGCAAATGCCCCAACAAATCCTTGTCTTCATCCGTCGAAGACAGAAGGCTCGCGATATGTTTTTTAGGAACGACCAAAACATGCGTGGGAGCCTTGGGGCTGATATCCTTAAACACGAGGCTCCGCTCATCCTCGAAAATAAGCTGCGAAGGAATCTCTTTCGCGGCTATCCGACAAAATAGGCAGGAACCCATTGAATATCTGAGTTATTATACCAAAGCCTTCCCTAATAAGGCAAAAAACTTGACACCTGCGCAACAAATTCATCTAATATTTCTCAGCGTGGCCCCCCAGCGCAGAGAATGGGAGTCGTCGCGACAAGTCCAATAAAAAAAGATAAAAGGAGAAATTAAATGATTAAGAAAATACTGTTTGCTTTCGCGGCGCTGACGTTCGTATCCGGGATGGTTTACGCGGGAACTCAAAATGACGCGGGTTGCGGGCTGGGTAGCGAGATATTCAAGGACAACAATATGCCCGAGCAGGTTCTCGCGGGAACGACCAACAACTCGATCTCACCGCAAAGCTCGGCCATCACCAGCGGCACATCGGGCTGTACCGCCGCAAATGGCGCGAGCAAAAGCGCCCAAGCCGAGCTAAAACAAAAAGCCTTCGCGACCCAAAACTGGCGAGATCTCAACCGCCAAATGGCCTCCGGCGGCGGAAAATACGTTTCCACGCTCGCGAATCTGATGGGATGCTCTAAGAATTCTCAAGGAGCCTTCGCTCATTTCGCTCAAACTCATTATGTTTCCATCACTAAAAATGCGAAATCCTCGCCCTCAAATGCCGTTGAGAATTTAAGGTCCGCCATCGCGAAAGATCCGAAGATGTCCATGTCTTGCTCGCTTACCTAGGCGAGGTCTTAAATTATCATCAAAAACCAGCGGAGTCGTCTTCCGCTGGTTTTTCTTTTTTTCCTCGCGGCGCTCAACCCCGCCAATGCCTTTTCCTCTAGTCAAACGCAAAAGCTCATTCAAAAAGCGCAAGCGGAAGATTTAAGCCAACGCCGTATGTGGCGGCTTCTTCTTCATTACCGTTCAAGCCCCTTCGGTCTTGAAAGCGAAGCCTCCAGCCCGCGCTTTTTTCTCTCCTCCCAAGGGCGGAAAAATCCAAAGAAAGAGCTTGAGGCCGACATTCAATCGCTGTTTGGGCCGGATTTAAAGGCGCGAAAAGAAACCGCCTGCCGATTTCCGGCAAGAGACGCCTGGCTTAGACGCGCGCTTCATGTGAATACCAAGAATTTTCCAAGAATCGAGTGTCCTGACTTCGAGGCCTGGAAAAATAAAATAACAGCGCCATCCGTCACCCTCGTTTTCGCCTCGGCCTACATGGGAAACCCCGCATCTTTATATGGACACACTTTTTTGCTCATGGACAGACATCCGAACGAACCGCTTCTTGACCCCGCGATTAGCTTCGCGGCCAAAGTAAACACCAAAAACGGCATTCTTTTCGTCGTGGACGGGCTTTTCGGCGTCTTCCCGGGCTATTTTTCCATACTGCCCTACTCTCTCAAAATCGAGCAGTATAATGATTTTGAGAACCGCGATCTATGGGAATATCAACTCAACCTTGATTCCGCCGCGATTTCTCGGCTTTTGACTCATCTATGGGAATTAAATCAGGTGAGCTTTCCCTATTATTTTTTTAATAAAAATTGCTCCTACCAACTACTCGCCCTTCTCGAAATCGCCGATCCCAAGACCCGCCTCATCACTCACTGGCCGCTTTACACAATTCCCGCGGACACCATTCGCTCCATTAAAAAAGCGGGTTTAGTGAAAAAAGAAACCTATGAGCCCGCGATTCTCACTCAAATTATCAATCTGCGGAATCATCTGAGTCCCGAAGAAATCAAAATGATCCCGCGCCTCATCCGGTCTCCGAACTCGGCTTTAAAGACGTTGGAAAAATTGCCTCCGAAAAGACAAGCCCAGATTCTTGATCTTGCGGCGGAATACCTCCAATATAAAACGGATTACCGAAAGAAAAAAGAAGACGCTTTTCGCGATATCCGCCATCAAATTCTTTCGGCGAGAGCCGCCCTTGGAATTCCTTCTCCGCCTGAAAAAATTCCAGCGCCAGCGCCGCCAGAAGAGGGGCATCCCAGCGCGCGAATCAGCGTCGGGCAAAGCGCCGGAAGCACGGGTTTCACGGAACTTGATTGGCGCCCCGGGCTTCATGATCTTCTCGATCCTCCGCAAGGATATCTCCCCGACAGCGAACTTGCGATGGTCAATTTGGATATGCGCCGCGATCTTAAAACCGGGCGAGTTTATCTTCACAATCTCGATCTGGTCCACATTCTCTCCTTGTCGCCACAAGAACCTCTCATCCACAAACCCTCCTGGAATTTCAGCTTCGGTCTGAAAACCGCCGATGAGCTTGCCCCCAAAGACCCCTGGAACGCGAATTATTTCGGCTTCCGCGCCGGCGGCGGAAGCTCTTTTAATATGCCGCTGGTTCCCTGGCGCCAAATCAATTACGTACTCGTGGACGCCGACGCGGGCGCGGGACAAATTTTCAGGAATTATTGCCGTTTAGGCGGCGGAGGGAGAATAGGAACTGTCGCGGATTTAACATCCAAATGGAGGCTTAGGCTGGAAGGTTTCGCCTTCGGATATTTTCTAGGCGATACTAGAGATGATATTGGCGCGAAAGTCGAAAGTCAATATGACTTGACGAAATCAATATCTCTCCGCGCTAAAGCCGAGAGAAACGGCCCCGACAAACAGGCGGGACTTAATTTTTTAATTTATTATTAAGCCCTTGGTTTGATAGAATAGAAAACAATCCCATGAAACCCACAACTGCCGCCTTTTCCTTATTATTAACTCCGCTTGGCGTATTCGCGCAAGGAGTCCAGGTCTCAAGCTCAACCGCCACCCTCAATCATCCGGTTGCAGTTTCGGTTTCAACTTCCACTCCCGTCTTAACGCAATCTATTTCTACTCATACGCTGGCGACGCCGCCATTGGCCACAACTAATCTTAAAACGTCTTCATCCACCGCGCTAATCGGAATGCCGGCAATATCCTCGAACACCGCGCAGGAACAAATTCCGCAGGTATCCACCATTCCTTTAGATGGAGTCTCTCAGGCAAAAGCGGATTATCAAGAAGGGCTCTCCGATTTTAAAAATGGGCAAGACAGCGCCGGACGGGAAAAAATGGCGGACGCCTTTAGCATCGTCATTTCCCGCTTTCACGACCCTGGCCTTCCCAAGATTCTTGCCCCCGATTTTGACGACATGCTGAAAAAAATCCGTGTTTCGATTACCTCAGAAACCGAACACATCCCCATTAACCCCAATGATCCGAATGTTCAGAAGATGATTGATCTCTATCTGCGCCGGCCCAAAGCCACTGAAGCGGCCCTATCAAAATCCGGGATGTATCGGGACATGATTATGTCAGCGCTCAAGAAAAAAGGCCTGCCGCCCGAACTTTTTTATTTAGTCATGGCGGAAAGCGAATTTAAAGACAACGCTTTGAGCCGCTCGGGAGCGGCGGGGCTTTGGCAATTCATGCCAGGCACCGCGGTCAAATACGGCCTTAAAGTCACCTACTGGGAAGATGAGCGTTACGAGCCCGCGAAAGAAACCATGGCCGCCATTCACTATCTTTCGGATCTTCACCGCTGGTTCGGCGATTGGGCCTTAGCTTTAGCCGCTTATAACCGCGGAGAAGGAGGCTTAGGCTATGAAATGAAAATGAGCCGCGCCTTAAATTTTGGCACTCTTTCCTCCCGCGGAGCGTTGCCGACTCAAACGAATTTTTACGTTCCAAAGTTCGAAGCCTGCGTTTTAATCGGAGAAAACCCGGCAAAATACGGTTTCCATCCTCAATATGCCTCGCCTAATTCCTATGATACGGTAACTATTCCTCATGCCCTTGACTTGGGAATCGCCGCCCGTTGCGCGCAAACCACCGAAAGCGCCCTGCGCCAATTAAACCCGGAGCTTCGCGCCTGGTGCACGCCGGAAAACAAATCTGGTTTTACGCTTAAGATTCCCCAAGGCACGGAAAAGAGTTTCGAAACGGCCTTGGCTCAAGTCAAGGACTGGAACCCCGGGCCGACCATGCTTCGCTACCGCATTAGACGAGGAGATATTCTCGGCAAAATTGCTCGGCGCTATCACACCTCCATTTCGAACCTTATCAAAATCAACCATATCCGAAGCGTGCGAACCCTGAGACCCGGGCAAATCATTCTCATTCAACCGGGAATAAGACGGAAAACTCGCATACGGAGGCTCGCCCGCCGAAGACATCGGCAATCCCGCCTTCACCATCGAATTAAAAAAAGAAAAAAGGCCCGCGGCTAGATTTTAGGGGACCATCGTGTTTCGTCGTTTCACTCTCTTATTCTTTCTCTGTTTTCCAGTCTTATCCGGTTGCACTCACGATTTCTTTTTTCCCACTCGCCGCCTCTATCACCGTCCGGAAGCGCTGGGAATTCAATCCGAATGGTTTAAGTTCCCCTCGAAAGACGGTACCACAATCACCGGACTCCTCATGAAAACCTCTCGTCCCAAGCCGCGGGGAATTCTCGTTCAATTTCACGGCAACGGGGAGAATATGACTTCCCACTTTATGTTTTCCTATTGGCTGCCCGCCCAGGGTTACGACGTGTTTATTTTCGATTATCGCGGATATGGGGCCTCGGATGGAAAGCCATCGGTCAAGGGCGCCATTGAAGACGGAGAGTCAGCCATCAATTATGTTTTAAAACGCCGGGATTTACCGTCCGACGTTTTTATCTGGGGACAAAGCTTGGGCGGCGCCATTGGCATCGCGTCCTTGGCCTTGGGACATTTCGCTCAAAATCCGCGCATTAAAGCCCTCATTATTGAAAATTCGTTCGATTCTTATCGGGATATGGCTGAGGCCGTTTTAAGCCGCTCTTGGATTACCTGGCCTCTTCAGTGGCCGCTTTCTCGGCTGTTTATCTCCGACCGTTATGCGCCCACTCGTTATGTTCATCAACTACCCCATATTCCTATTTTGGTCATCGCCTCAAGCAAAGACCGGATTGTGCCGTTCCGACTGGAGAAAAGGCTTTTTGAGGAACTTCCGCAGCCCAAAACCCTGTGGATTGTTTCCGGCGGAGACCACTTGTCGGCCTTTACGCGGTTTGGAGACTCTTTCAAGCCGAAGCTTCTTGAATTTCTCGACGAACACCGCCGCTAACTTTTTCGGCTTGTCTCTTTGGGCTAATTCTTTCGCTAGGCGAGGGTCTTGTTTTTTGCTAATCTAAAGCAATGCAGACGGAAACCTTTTCACTCCTTAAAAAAACTCCTCTCAACCAGGCGCAAAAAGGTATGTTCGCCAAAATGGTCGATTTCCACGGTTGGGAATTGCCACTTTATTTCGAGAGCATTCTCAAAGAGCACGAAGCGGTCCGAACGCATTGCGGAGTTTTCGACGTATCCCACATGGGGCGCCTCAAAATCGAGGGTCCCGGCGCCTTGCCTCTTCTTCAAAAAATCAACGCCAATGACATTTCATCATTAAAACCGGGCCAAGCCCTTTATTCCCATATGCTCAATGAGAAAGGCGGCATCATTGATGATCTCATCGTCAGTTACTTATCCCCCAACCACTATTACGCCGTCGTTAATGCCTCAAGACTCGATGCCGACAAGGCCTGGATCGCTCAAAATAATTCCTATGACGCTCTTATTATAGATGAAAGTCCTCAAACCGCCATGATCGCCGTCCAAGGTCCCAAAGCCGAAGACATTCTTTACGCTCTTGAATTTAAAGAGGCCAAAACCCTCCCGCGCTTTGGAATTATTCAAACCAAACTTCTTAATTGCAAAGCCCTCATCAGCCGAACCGGGTACACAGGCGAAGACGGATTTGAGATCATCGTTCACAATGAAGACGCAGAGGTCATTTGGGAAGGGTTAATGTCTGAAAGTCCCATGCCCTGCGGCTTGGCCGCGCGCGACACTTTAAGGCTTGAAGCTGGCCTTCTTTTATACGGCCAAGACATGAATGAGGATATTACAAGTTTAGAAGCGGGATGCGCCTGGCTGGTCAAAAATCCGGATGATTTTATCGGCAAGGACTCCCTCCTTAAACAAAAACAAGAACTTAAGCGAAGGCTTTACGGCATCAAATTGTTAGACAAAGGCGTGCCTCGTCACGGAAATAAGGTCTTTTTAGGCGAGGAACAAATCGGGACGCTGACCAGCGCCACGTTTTCGCCGACCTTAGAAACCGGAATTGGACTGGCCTATCTTCCTACCTATGTTAAGGTAGGCGACAATCTTTCGGTTTCGGTTCATGGACGAAAAATCGCGGCCAAAGCCAATCTTACGCAATTCTACAATAGAGGGAAGAGCCATGCCTAAAAATGAAGAATGCCGCTACATGAAATCTCACGAATGGGCTTATCTGGACGGAAATGAAGCCGCCGTCGGAATTTCCGATCACGCTCAAAAGGAAATCACCGACATCGTCTTTGTCGAAATGCCCAAGGTGGGCCGAAAGGTTTCCGCCGGAGAAGCCGTGGCAACCGTTGAATCCGTCAAGGCCGCTTTCGATATTTACGCTCCTCTCTCAGGAGAAATCTGCGCCGTTAACCCCGAAGTCGCGAAAGACCCCTCCATCGTCAACAAAGAACCCCATGGTCAAGGCTGGCTTTTCAGGCTCAAATCGTCGCGCAAAGAAGAATTAGATTCGCTCATGGACTGGAAGCAGTATCAAGAATTTATCAAGACCCAAAAACATTGAGGCGACTCGACATGAACACCGCTATCTTGGAACAAGAACCAACCGTGAAAGAAAACCAAATTCCCACTGAAAGCCTCTTCGCCAACCGCCATATCGGGCCCTCGGAAAAAGAAATAGCGGAGATGCTGTCTTTTGTCGGGGCTTCCAGCCTTGAAAATTTAATTGAGCGCGCGGTTCCCAAAACTGTTCTATCGCGGAAATCCATGCGCTTGCCCAAAGCCTTAAGCGAACGCCAGGCCCTTCAAAAACTAAAAGAGATGGCGGGCAAAAACAAGATTTTCAAATCCTATATCGGCCTGGGTTATTACGACACGTTCACTCCCCCCGTCATCAAAAAAAACATCCTTGAAAATCCGGGCTGGTATACGGCCTACACTCCCTATCAAGCCGAAATCGCCCAAGGACGTCTGGAAGCGTTGCTTAATTTTCAAACCATGATCGAAGATCTGACGGCGTTGCCGATTGCCAATGCCTCGCTTTTAGATGAAGCAACCGCGGCCGCGGAAGCGATGCTCATGATGCGAAACTTGTCGGAAAATCAGTCTTCGCTTTTCTTTGTCTCCGATTCTTGTTTTCCGCAGACCCTGGCGGTTGTTTCCACCCGCGCCAAGGCTTTGGGAATTCAAGTGGAAATTATGCCTGAGGATTCCTTTGACTTTTCAAAAAAGCCATTCGGCATTCTGCTTCAATATCCGAGAAAAGATGGGCTCATTAAAAATTATGAATCTCTGTGCCAAAAGGCTCATGCGGCGGGTTCGCATGTCGCCGTCGCCGCCGACCTTCTTAGCCTGACTCTCTTAAAAGCGCCGGGAGAATTCGGCGCCGATATCGCCGTGGGTTCAACTCAGAGGTTTGGAATCCCCCTGGGTTTTGGCGGCCCTCATGCCGCTTACATGGCGACGAAAGATGAGTTTAAGCGTCATATGCCGGGCCGAATCGTCGGCGTTTCAAAAGACGCCGCCGGAAAACCAGCTTTGAGACTCAGCCTTCAAACCCGCGAGCAGCACATTCGTCGGGAAAAAGCGACCTCAAACATCTGCACGGCCCAGGTCCTTTTGGCCGTTGCCGCTGGGGCTTATGCGGTTTATCACGGTCCCAAAGGTCTTCGTCAAATCGCAAAACGGCTTCACTATCTCACCGCGGCTTTAGCCGAGGGCCTTCAGAATCTTGGTTTTTCAATCAAAAACAAGACTGCCTTTTTTGACACGATTGAAATTTCCGTTTCTTCCCATGAAACAGACAAAATTCGCGCGGCCGCGGAAAAACAAAAAATGAATTTTTGGTTTGAGGGAAATGAAATCGGCATTTCACTCGACGAAACCACCGATGAAAAAGACGTCTTGGACATTTTGTCGGTTTTTGCATCGGTAAAAGACGCCGCTTCTCCAGTGAATCTTCCGGGATCAAGCATCGCCATTCCAGAGACCTTGCGAAGAAAAAGCGCCTATCTCGCCCATCCCGTTTTCAATTCCTATCATTCTGAGACCGAGATGATGCGCTATCTTAAGCGCCTTGAAAACCGCGATCTCTCCTTGGTCCATTCGATGATTTCGCTCGGTTCCTGCACGATGAAGCTCAATGCCGCTTCTGAAATGCAGGCCATGACCTGGCCGAAATTTTCTCAAATTCATCCTTACGCTCCCCAAAGCCAGACCCGGGGGTATCAGGCCTTAATCAAGGATTTGGAAAGCCGCCTTTGCGCCATCACGGGCTTTGACGCTTTCTCGTTTCAACCCAATGCCGGTTCCCAAGGCGAGTACGCGGGGTTGCTCGCCATCAAAAGATATCATGAAGCCAATCACAAGCAAAAAAGAAATATTTGTCTTATTCCCGCTTCCGCGCACGGAACCAACCCGGCTTCCGCCGCCCTGGCCGGCCTTGAGGTTGTCGTCGTTTCGACTACTCCAAACGGAGATATTGATGTCGCCGATTTAAAAGCGAAGGCGGAGGAGTTTAAAGATCGCCTGGCCGCGTTCATGGTCACTTATCCCTCGACCCACGGAGTTTTTGAGGCTCAAATACGGGAAATTTGCGCCCTCATCCACAAAAATGGCGGCCTGGTTTATTTAGACGGCGCCAATCTCAACGCCTTGGTGGGAATTGGAAAACCCGCAGAATTGGGCGCGGATGTCTGCCATCTCAATCTCCATAAAACCTTCGCCATTCCGCACGGCGGCGGCGGCCCCGGCATGGGGCCTATTGGAGTCACGAAGGCCTTGAAGAGCTATCTTCCCGGAAATCCCTTGGACGGAGAGAAAAGTCATGCCGTTTCCGCCGCGCCTTGGGGCTCGGCCTCAATTTTAACGATTTCCTGGTCTTATATCGCCCAAATGGGACCCGAAGGACTGCTCAAAGCGACCCAGGTCGCGATTCTTAACGCCAACTATCTGGCCAAAAAACTTGAGAGCTCCTATCCCATTCTTTTTAAAGGCCCTGGCAGCTGGTCCGCCCATGAATGCATTATCGAACTGCGGCCGCTCAAAAATTCCGCGGAAGTCACCGCCGAAGACATCGCTAAACGCCTGATGGATTACGGCTTTCATGCGCCCACGGTTTCCTTTCCGGTTCCCGGCACGATGATGATTGAGCCCACGGAATCGGAATCTAAATCCGAACTTGACCGCTTCTGCGAGGCCATGATTTCCATTCGCAAAGAGATTCAAGAGATCGAAGACGGCCGCGCGGATAAAATAAATAATCTCCTTAAAAACGCGCCCCACACGATGGAACAGGTTTGTTCGGATTCTTGGAACAAACCTTACAGCCGGCAGAAAGCCGCGTTCCCTTTGCCATGGATTCAAGACCGCAAGTTCTGGCCCGCCGTTTCCCGCATCGATAACGCCTGGGGCGACCGCAATTTCTTCTGCTCCTGCCCGCCGTGGGGCGAACCTCAAAATAACTCCTAGTTCCTCTTAAAGGGAACAAATTCGCGCGATAACCCGTAAGAGTCATGAAACGCCCGCGAGTTATTCGGGAACTTGGTATAATGAGGGGGAATTATGCTCTCAGGACGCGAAAAAATATTCCGCTCCGAAGACGTTGTAGTCGCCCATGGTAACACACTCGACATCATGGATGAACTTGTTTCTGACTCAACGGCGAATTTGATCTTTGCCGACCCGCCTTACAACATCGGCAAGAAATTTGGAATGTTTGTGGACAGATGGGAAAGCGACGACGCTTATGTATCCTGGTGTACGCAATGGCTCGAGCTATGTGTTCGGAAATTAGCCCCGGATGGGACTCTATATCTTATGACCAGCACACAAGCCATGCCATATCTCGATTTATATCTCCGGTCGCGATTGACCATTCTATCTCGAATTGTCTGGGTATATGACAGCTCTGGTGTCCAAGCAAAACGCTATTTCGGCTCGCTCTACGAACCGATACTCCATGCCGTCAAGAACCCAAAACGGTATGTCTTTAACAGTGATGCGGTTTCCGTTGAAGCCAAAACTGGCGCTATCCGGCATCTCATTGATTATCGCAAGCCCACGCCGACACTCTATAACAGCAAGAAGGTGCCGGGAAATGCTTGGACCTTCCCCAGAGTGCGTTATCGAATGAATGAATACGAAGAACACCCTTCTCAAAAGCCGGAAGCATTACTGGAAAGAATTATCCTGGCAAGCAGTAACGTCGGTGACCTTGTCGTTGATCCATTTGCTGGGTCGTTTACGACCGGAGCCGTAGCCAAAAAGCTCAAAAGACGCTTTATCGGCATAGAAAGAGAATGGCCTTACATCAAGATCGGACTGCGCCGAATTGGACTTCTAAGAGAGCTTGACGGAGAAACACTAATGCCCCCGCGAAAGACCTATGTTCGCCGAAGCGAGAAGGCCTTGCAAGGCGCTCAAGAGATTACAGGAAATCTTTTCGACGCAACCACATGAATCACCCCTTCACGGAAATCATTCTTGCGATTCTTCGAAAGCGCTTTCGAGGCGCCGCCAAAGATATTTTTGAAAAGAGTCTTCTAGTGCAGTATCTGAATGTTAAGACTCGCTCCGCCAACAGTGGCTCAAAATCCCGCGGAGCTTTCGCGAACCATTACGCGCTCTACGTGCTTATTGAAGATTATATCACGAAGGGCTTTCTCTCAAAGAAGAGAGGAGATTACAAGGGATACGCGGGCGCAAGGTTTACCGATCTCCTCCAACGACAACGCGAACTTCCTTTCGGGGCGAAACTTCAAAATCATGCGCTAAACTCGCGTCTAAACGATGAGTTCGCGAAATATTTCCCCACGAGTGATCTTCGCCCCATTCTGCGCGATCAGGTAGCCCAAAGATATTGGATAAACGAACGTCTACTCCTTTTGCGCGTCGGAACTGGCCGAAATGTTCGGGAAGTAAATATTGCAAAGGAAATAATTGAGATCATCAACAAATATGTTGAAACAAAAAAAGCCGCGTTCGATGGATTCATCAAGACATGTCGGGAGATAGCGATTCTACCTTTAGAAAGATCACAAGATGTCATTGACTTCGTGACCAGCCAGCTAAAGCCAAATGTTGACGCCAGGATTTTTGAGATTGTCAGTTTCGCAATTCTCAAGGCCCACTATGAAGAACAAACTGTATTTTGGGGATGGTCAACGAAAAAAATTAAAAAAGAGTTCCTTATGCTTTACAAGACGGGCAGGACCAACGCGAATGACGGCGGAATCGATTTTGTCATGAAACCATTGGGCCGATTTTTTCAGGTAACGGAGATAGTTGATGCAAATAAGTATTTTCTCGATATTGATAAGGTCCACCGATTTCCCCTGACCTTCGTGGTAAAGAGCGTTGATCCAGAAGCAACCATCCAAAAACAACTGCGACAAGAGGCTCAGCGCAAGCATGGCGTTAACGCCGTCGTTGAAAAATACATGGGCGCCGTTGAGGATATCATTAACATTCCAAGGTTGCTTGGTTTATTCGCGCAACTTGTTAAGAAAAACAAAGTCAAGCAGATCATGAATGAGATCGTTCTGCAAAGCCGCGTTGAATTTAATGTCGCCGAAGACGGAGAGGATGAGTTGGCTACTGACGAATAGGCTACGACAACCTGCGGACATGCATTCATACTCATGTGGTGTCAGAATTGCGGCTGAGGAAAATGTTTGTATGAAAAAATCTTCAATAAAAAATCTAGGAAATGTTTTAATGACAGCCTTGGCAAAATTAGATGAACGCGGGACTAACGATTCCGTTTCAAAAGCCATGAGTATAGTTTTCGCTACTCTTAACGCGATGTCCGAAGGGCGTCTCCTAACGGCGGAAGAAGCATATAAAATGGGTAACCAACAAGATGTATGTGGATAGAATTTTGAGGAACTCATTAATTTTTCCACTCTTCCTTAAAAAAACCAGAGAATATCTCATGGCAAGATTGAAACTAGGAACTATGGAGGTGTCTGTATGAGTGGTTCAGTCTTTGTCCTAGGCTCCGGTTTTTCCAAGGAAGTTGCAGGGTATCCTACTTTACAAGAGCTCTCACTAGAGATTGGGAAATGGATTACCGAATGCAACGAGCCCGAAGCCAATTTCATAAAAAATAACGTTTCAAACGAAATCCAAAACAATCTAGAACATTTGCTGTCATATTTATGGATCGAACAACCATGGCACGACGTGATTGATCAAATCCGTGCCAAGGCGGCTTATGTATTCGTAACACGACAGCTTCAAAATATATTCGCAAGTCGCAAGGTTCCTGATTTTAACGATTCACATCTCGCTCTCGCAAAATCCTGGGATAAAAGTAGAAGCATGTTGATTACGTTTAATTATGACACAGTTATTGAGAAATTAGCCCTACAATTAGGAAAAGTCGACTTGCTTAGCGATTTATATTGCGTAGCGGTTGCTCCGCTCCATTCGCGCAACCAGGGTTTTGGACACGGAACTATCATTAAACCCAAATTTCACCTCCTTAAACTGCATGGTTCTCTAAATTGGTTTTACACAGGTGATGCCAGCTATGCAGGCCAGCCAATTTATTATACACACTCAAGCCAACTGCAACTTCCAGAAGAGCATCAAGACCTTGCGCCCATTATCATTCCTCCTGTCATGGACAAAAACCGATTCTATTTTCATAACGCCCTTAAGCATCAATGGCGTTTGGCTAAAAAATCTATCCAAGAGGCAGAACATGTATTTTTTATTGGATACTCCATCCCTTCAACAGATTTTTCAATCCAGTTTTTCCTTAAGGAAGCTTTTATGCAGAGCAAAGCCAAAGTCTTTGTGATTGTGAAAGAATCCGATAGCGAGCAAGCAAATGAAATTAAGGTGCGTTACGAAAAGATTTTTAAGGGCGGTTTAGTCCAATTTGAATTTAAAAATGCCACTAGCCCGTCACTTACATGGATTCAAGACAACCTAAACAAATTGAACATAAACAAATGAAACTTAGCGAAGACGAACTCTTGAAAAAACCCGCCGTGGAATTAGGGACTGTCCCCATTTCCCGGACGGGGCTCGACGTTTTTTCTCAAATGGCCTTGGACGAGGCCGCGCTTCTTTTTTCTCCCAAGGAAAGTCTGACTCTGCGCTTTTATTCGTGGTCGGGCCCGGCAGCGACCTTTGGGCGGCATCAATCTTTTCAATTTATCGAACAAGAGCTAAAGAAAACCGGAAAACCTCATCTTCCCTGCGCGCGGCGGATCACGGGCGGGGGTCTCGTCTTTCACGGAGAAGACATCACATTTTCCCTGACTTTCCCATGGAGCGATTTTACCCCTCCTTCTCAAATTTATCAAAGGCTTCATTCTTTGATAGAACTTCAACTCGCCAAGGAAGGCATTTCTCTTAATTTAAAGACTGAATCTTCCGCATTGATGGGGCTCAACAAGGTCTGTTTTTCCACACCCGAAAAATCCGATCTGATAACCCCGGCGGGAAAGAAAATTTTAGGCGGGGCTCTCTGCCGGAAAAACAAACGCGGCCTCTATCAAGGTTCGCTTGAGGCTTCTCTCATTTCTCTTTCCCCGCTTCAAATTGAACGAGCCATTAATGACGCCGTTTCGCTTTTTGGCGAGAAAGAACCGGAAAAAAAATTTGATTTTATCTCCACGGAAAAATTGCGATCTCTCGTCGAAAAATATCAGTCTGATGAATGGCGTCTTCGCGTTTCTTGAGGAAAATGGGAAATTAATTTGAATAAACTCTAAATATGTGCTATCATAATTAGGCTATGTACGCGGTCATCGAAACAGGCGGTAAGCAGTATAAAGTTGAACCCGGGGAAGTGATTCGGGTTGAGAAGCTCGATTTAGCTTCCGGAAGCGAAGTCAAGTGGAAAGCTCTTTGGGCTTCCAAAGGCGAAGACGCCCCTATCGCCGGCATTCCCGTGGCAATGGTCACGGCCGAGGTTCTCGCTCAGAAGAGAGCTTCTAAAATTTTAGTTTTCCGAAAGAAAACGAAAAAAGCCTATAAAAAGATGCGCGGGCATCGCCAGTCCCTGACTGAAGTCAAAATTAAGGATATTTCTTTTAACTAATATGGCTCATACCAAAGCGCAGGGTTCATCCTCCAACGGCCGCGATTCCAATGGCCAGCGTCTCGGCGTTAAGAGATACGGCGGCGAGAAAGTTTTGGCGGGAATGGTCATTGTCAGGCAACGCGGAACTAAATTTTTGCCGGGCGAGAATGTCGGACGCGGAAAAGACGACACCTTGTTCGCCAAAGCTTCGGGTTCCGTTCAATTCGAGTGGGCCTACAAAGACAAGAAACGCGTCAGCGTCCGCTAAGTCTTTTTATCTTTTCCTTTCTTAGTTTCCCGCATGAATTTTATTGATAGAGTTCGTCTTTTTCTTGAAGCCGGATGCGGTGGAGATGGATGTTTGGCTTTCCGCCGAGAAAAATACGTCGCCTATGGCGGCCCCATCGGGGGCGACGGAGGAAACGGTGGAGACATCCTCCTTAAAGCGAGTCTGAGACTCACGACTCTCTATGATTTAACCCGTCAGGCCCACATCCGCGGAGTTCCCGGCGGACATGGAAAGGGAAGTAATAAAGCGGGCAAAGACGGATATCCAATCACCATTGAGGTTCCGGTGGGGACCCTGGTCTACAAAGACAAGGTTCTCGTCGCCGATTTAAACGCCCCCGAAAAAACCTATCTCGCGGCCAAAGGCGGCCGTGGCGGAAGAGGCAATCTTTCTTTTAAAACTCAATGGATCACGGCTCCACGTATCAGGGAAAAAGGCGCGCCCGGAGAAAACGCCCATTTAGAACTGGAGCTTAAGCTTTTGGCCGATGTGGGCCTTGTCGGCTTTCCAAACGCGGGAAAATCCAGCCTGCTCGCCCATTTATCCAAGGCGCGCCCAAAAATCGCGGACTACCCTTTTACGACCCTCTCCCCCAATTTAGGGGTTGTCGTCCACAAAGGCATTTCTTTTGTTTTAGCTGATATTCCCGGCCTCATCGAAGGCGCGCATGAAGGCAAGGGTTTGGGATTTGATTTTCTAAGGCATATCGAGCGAACGAGAGTTCTTGTCCATATGGTAGACCCCCAGGGTTTCAACTCTCATTCTCCAACGGAAAGCATTACCCTCATTGAAAAAGAATTAAATTCTTATTCTCCCGCGCTCAAGAAAAAGCCGCGCCTTTTAGCGCTCAATAAAATGGATATTCCTGAATCCGCGGAAGCCTTAAAGAAAATCAAGAAAAAATTTTCCAAGCGCGAGATTTTTCCTATTTCGGCCGCGACGGGAGAAGGCCTAAAACCTCTTTTGGATTCAATCATCAAAATACTTTCAAAAACTCCCCCTCCGGTTTTCAAAACGGAAGAAGACTCGGAAACAAGACTTGAAATCAAAAAAGGTTTTGAAGTCGAGTCCCTGGGAAACGGAGTTTTTAATCTCAAGGGCGCTTCTATCGAGCGCGCGGCCGCCATGCTAGACTTCGGTCTTCCCGAATCCGTCATGCGCTTTCAGGCCATGCTGAAAAGAATCGGGGTCGACCGCGCCCTTAGAGCGGCTCATATTCGGGAAGGAAACGAAGTCCGTTGCGGGGAAGTGTCTTTTGAATGGAGCGGCGAAACTCAAAAACCTCTTCCCAAACTCTCGCGCGATAGGCCAACGAGACTTGGCATTTACTAATGGCTCAAACTCTCAAAGCTTACCAAGCCCGGCAGGAAAACCCGAAAGACATCTCCGCCGCTTACGCCTTTTGCTTTGACTTAGCCGCGTCTCATTATGAAAATTTTCCGGTCGCCTCGAGTCTTATTTCATCTAAGCTTAGAAAACACGTCGCTTGCCTCTACGCCTTTGCGCGCATCGCGGATGATTTTTCAGATGAGCCAGAATACGAGGGCGTGAGGCGGGAAAGGCTTCTGGAATGGCGGGAAAACTTGAGAAGCCTCAATCAAAAAACTCCCACTCATCCGGTTTTTATCGCCCTGAAAGAGACGCTCAAAGACCTTCATCTCCCCCTTCAACCTTTCGATGATTTATTGGACGCTTTTCTCCAGGACACCGTCAAAAACCGCTATCAAAATTTTGACGAGGTATTGGATTATTGCCGGCGTTCCGCCAACCCCGTTGGGCGGATTGTCTTGATGATTCACGGCTACCGAGACGAAGAACTGTTTAAACTCTCCGACTCCATCTGCACCGGCCTTCAATTGGCTAATTTTTGGCAGGATATTTCAGTTGACCTCAAGAAAGACCGCATCTACATTCCGCAGGAAGACTTCGCCCGTTTTTCTTACTCGGAAGCGGATTTAAGAATGGGAGTCGTCAATGAAAGATTCCGAGATTTGATGAAATTTGAAATCTCAAGAGTCTGTCAAATTTTTGAACAAGGTCAGAGTCTCCCCCAAAAACTTTCCTGGCCCCTGTCCTGGGAAATTCGCCTGACTCTCCTCGGCGGCCGACAGATTCTAAAGAAAGTTAGAAAACAAAATTATAATACGCTCAAAGCCCGTCCCAGCTTAAGCAAATGGGATTGGATTCCGCTTTTGTTGCGCGCTGTTTTAAGATGACCATTGAGAGTTCTCCTAAAGAAACCCACCCCCAGTCGGAAAAAAACTCTAACTTCTTTTTAGGCTTTCTTTTTCTCTCCCCTCTCCAGCGCCAAGCCTTGTCCGCGGTCTACGCCTATTGCAGAATGATTGATGATCTGGTGGATGACGCCGGGAAAACCGAAAAAGAAGCTAGACAAGGCCTTGATTTTTGGCGGGAAGAAGTCGAGAGAATTTTCTCGGGACAAGGAACTCTCCCCCTTTCGCGGGAAATCGAAAAAACTCTTAATCACTTTCCCCTCCCCAAGGAGGCTTTCTTTGAAATGATCCGCGGATGCGAAATGGATCTTAATAAAACCCATTATCAAACCTTCTCCGACCTGGAACCTTATCTTAAAGGCGTCGCGGTTTCGGTCGGGCAAATGTCCGTTGAAATTTTCGGACATAAGCATACGCCGCCAGAGAAAATGCGGGAATTCGTGGATTCTTTCGGCTACGCCTTTCAGATGACCAACATCCTAAGAGACGTGGGGGACGATTTAAGCCTTGGGCGCATCTATATTCCCGAAAGCGAAATGGAAAAAGCGGGATACAGCCGCGAAAAACTTTTAAAGAGAGAACACAACGCGGCCTTTCGACTCTTGATGCAGGGGCTCTGGCAAAAAACCAAGGGTTTTTACCGCCAGGGAAGAAACGCCCTTGATTTTAGAGACCGCGCAACTCTCATGCCGGCGGAAATCATGGCCCACGTCTATGAAGGAATTCTGGATGAAATTCGACAAAGAGATTTTCACGTTTTCTTTTCCAAAACAAAAATATCTCCGTTTAAAAAACTAAGACTGGCGTTTAAGGCTTGGCTTTATTGTCATGGATTTTGACGTTTTAGTCGTCGGCGGCGGCTTTGCCGGCCTTTCCGCCGCGACTTCGCTCGCCCAACAGGGAAAGAAAGTTCTCGTTCTTGAAAAAAAGCCGCATCTCGGAGGACGGGCCTACTCTTTTACCGATCCTAAAACCGGGCATGAAATCGACAATGGTCAACATTTATTTATCGGGGCCTATGTTGAGACGAGAAAATTTTTATCCCGCATCGGTTCCAGTTCGCTTTTGCGCTTTTCCGATCAACTCAAACTCCATTTTAGAGATTCTTCCGGGAAAGAAGACCTGTTGTCCGCGCCGCGATTACTTTCCTCTCCGCTTGATTTTAGCTGGGGAGTCTTAAACCTTAAAGGGCTCTCTCTCAAAGAAAAAATCGCGGTTTCAAGAGTCGTCCAAGAAGTCAAAAAGTTCAAAGCCGATAAAAATTATGCCGCGCAAATCGAGCCTCTGACTATTCGCCAATGGCTTGACAAACTGGGTCAAACGCCCAATGTTCAGGAAAGATTGTGGGAACCATTGGCCATCGGAATTCTCAATGAAAACGCCAAAATCGCCTCGGCCTTGGGGCTCCTTCAAGCCTTGGAAAAAATATTAAGTAAAACCCCGATTGATGCCGCTAAAACTGGCTATTCCAAAGTGGGCTTAAGTTCCCTCTACACCCGGCAAGCCTCAAGCTATCTTCAAAAGCATAGTGGAGCCGTTCTCTATTCCTCTAAAATCCAATCTCTCATTTATGAAAATGAGCGCGTTTGTGGAGTAAATCTGGAAGACGGGCGCCAATTTCGCGCATCCTATGTTTTACTCACGCTCCCGCCTTGGGACCTTAAGCGCCTTAATATTCCCGAGCGGATACAAAAAAATCTTCAAGCGTTTTCGACTTCTCCCATTATCGGTCTTTCTCTATGGCTGGACCGGTCCATCACTGAGAACGAAACGACAGGGCTTATTCAAACCCGTTTTCATTGGGCCTTTAACAAAAACAGCATTTGGAATATCCCGGGGCCCGGCCAATATCTGTCTTTGGTCATCAGCGCCGCCCATGATGAACTCAAAAAAGAACCGCAAGAAATTCTCGAAATCGCGAAAAAAGAACTCCTTGTTTTTCCTGAATTTAAAAAAGCTAAAATGATTCATTGGCGGCTCATTAAAGAGCCCTTTGCGACGCCGTCTCCAAAACCTGGCCTTGAAGAAATGCGGCCATTTCCCGGAGAGGTCTCGCCCGGACTCTTTCTCGCTGGAGACTGGACCAGAACAGGGCTTCCAGCGACCATTGAGAGCGCGGTCTTGAGCGGACATAAAGCCGCGGAAGCCGTTTTTAACGAATGAATTAAGGAGAATGAGACCATGTTAAAATCCGACCGCTGGATTAGAAAGATGTGCCTTGAAACTAAGATGATCGACCCTTTCCTCGACAAGCAAGAAGGGGAAGGAAAAATTTCCTACGGCCTTTCTTCCTACGGATATGACATCCGCCTGGCGGATGAATATAAAATTTTTACCAACGTTTTTGGCGCGGTCGTTGATCCCAAGAATTTTGATCCCAAATCCTTCGTCGACTATAAAGGCCCGGAATGTATCGTGCCTCCCAATTCATTCGCCTTGGCGCGCTCGGTCGAGCGTTTTAAAATTCCAAGAAATGTTCTGGCTATTTGTCTTGGGAAAAGCACTTTCGCCCGTTGCGGCATCATCGTCAACGTCACGCCGCTTGAGCCAACCTGGGAAGGCTATTTAACTATTGAAATTTCAAACACGACTCCGCTTCCGGCCAAGGTCTATTCCGGAGAAGGAATCGCGCAACTTTTGTTCTTAGAATCAGATGAGGTTTGCGAAATCAGCTATGCCGACAGGAAAGGCAAATATCAGTCTCAAACCGGCGTCGTGGTCCCAAGGATTCTTTCAAAAGCCTAAAAAGGCTTTTGTTTTAAGTTTATTCCTGACCGCCTTGGGGCCATCGCTTTTGTGCCGCGCTGAGAAATCCGCGCCGCCTTTAGAGAATAGCGCCGCGGCGCCCAATCCCCTTAAGGAATTAAAACAAAGGCAAATTATCTCTCCCGACGCCGAGGACTACACCGAAGAAGACCTTCAAACCCTCGTTCGGATGAAAAAGGCGGAAGCTCTCGGCGCCATTGATTTTTTAACCCGCAAATTAAAAAACATTCAGGCTTTCACTGTTCAAAAGCGTGGAGACCTCAATTCCCCCATCGAACTCAACAAAGCGGGTTTTGAGAAATACCTCTTTTTTCTCTCTCAGAAAGCGATTGGCTATTTTGCCCTGCGCCATGTCGAAGCCAAAGAGGTTTTTAATCTCACTGATATGCGCGACCGAAAAATTTTCGATAAGAACGGACTTCTAACTCTTCCGGGAGAGAATCTTTTCAACAATATTCTTGAGAAGAAACATGTTCAATGGAAATTGAACGGAAAGACCATGGCCAATTACAGAATTAAAAAGGAAGCTTCGCCTAAAAGCCCATGATCAAGGAAGAAATTGTCTTCTATCTCAAATCCAACCTGGGGAAATTCCCGTTTTCGGAACTGAAAGCTCAGTTGTTATCCGAGGGGGTTTCAGAAGAAGACATTAAAGACGCCTTAAAAGCGGCCAAGCGCGCCCAAAGCCGGGAGCGTTTCGGACGATTTTTGATGGTTCTAGGCGGACTCGCCTTATTTTCCTCCGTCGTTTTTATCTTTTTGCGCCCGACCCGGCAGCGCTTGGGAAACCCTATCACCAGCCCCGTATTCTTGAGTCCCTTCGCTTATACCCTTCATATCCCTAATGGCTACGAAGCCGTCGTTGACCAAAGAACAAAAAGGCGGGAAACCGTTTTTTTCTGCCAAAAAGGGACCGACCCCAGCACGTTTTTAGACCAAAGTCTTTATGGACAATTAGGCATCGTTCGCCTTAAGACTTTGCCAAATCCTTTTCCCAACGATATATCCGCCTTTCAAAAACTCAGTCAAATTGTCATCTCCCGGGCAAAAACAAACCGTTCACCTTTTCAGGTCAAACCTCTTGAAGTTTCCAATATGCCGGGGCTTGAAATCGACTTTTCTCCTCCCGCCTCCAAAATCCTGACCTATATTCTTGGCTCTAAAAATCTCTATATTTTTTTAACCGGCCCCAGCAATCCCAACGGCCCCGTCATCATTGGCAGCCTACGGGAAATCTGACGCGCGAACTTTCCCCGCCTTCCCTGCGTAATAAATAAAGAGGCGACGTTGATAAAAAACCATGTTAAAAACGCTTTTCTTTTCATTTTTAGATATTTTTTTAACTATCGCAGTATGCGCAAATCTCCGGGCTTCTTCGTTCCCCCAACTTAAGAACCCCGCCCCGATTTTAGCTCAAAATTCCAGCTCGAACAACTTACTCGCCAATATCGAAAAGAAAAAAATTTGGCCCCATGCGGCGGTCTTGAGGAATCTGTCCAATTGCTGGAAGTCTTCTTGCTGGCCATGGAAGAGTTCTCCCGCGGAAATACAAACCGAAAAAAAATCGCTCAAAAGATATTCCGCCATCCCCAAAATGACTCAACGAACGCAGAAAAAGATTCAAAGCCGCCTAAAAGCCATGGGCTCACGCTATCCCAACGACTTATTGCTCGTTTCGCCTTCAACTCAAAATCCGGCTTCGATTGCCCAAAGAACAAAAATCCTCAAGCAATTTGATCAGGAACAAATTAAACTTATTCGCCGATATTGGCCGAACTGGAAAGATTCCGCCAATAGCAATTCAAGCGCAGTCTTCGGAGGAGGCGGGGGTGGCGGAGCCGCCGGCGGAAAGAAAAAAAATAAAAAGAGCGGAATTTCAGGAGGAGCGGGGGGTGGTGGAGGCGGGGGCGGCGGTTCTTCCGGAGGCGGATCTGGAGGAGGCGGTGGAAGCCCCCCCGGCGCTTCCGGATCGCCCGCCATGTCCGAAGCCCAAGCTCTTAAAAATTCTGTTCCAAAAACGGCGGCCGTCCCCTCCCCACCCAAATCATCTTCAAAACCCGTTCCGAAACCTCAAAAAGCGCCCGCGCCCAAAAGCGCAAAAACCGTCAAAAAAATTAAGCGCGCGCCGCCGCCCATAAAAACGGCCCAGAAACCGGCCATTTCTCAAAAAACAAAAGCCAAATCTCCTCTCCTAAAACCTCAACCGAAGGCTCTTTTAAGTTCTCATCCTAAAAAGACCATTCCAGTTCCCGAGCCAAATAAAAAATCCTCCCAATCCCACCCGAACCTTAAAAAGGGAATCGCCCCCGTCTCGCCATTTTCTCCGCTTAACAAGCCCCAAGCCTTTCAAGAGGCCCCATCACCATCGAGAAGAATTTCCCGTCCTACAAAAAAAACTCCGCCCAAGAGTCTTAAAAATGTCGCGATCGCGAAAACCAACAGCGCAATTTCCAAGGAATATTCCTATCCCCAGAACAATTCCAAAACCAGAGAAAGCGAAGCTCAAACGCCCGATTCCAAATCAAAACCTCTTCCCCTGGATCAAGCCCCTCCGAGCGCCAAAATATTTCCCAAGGGCGCACGGAACGCTCGGCCTTCGGCCTTGACCGCGCGTTCGAAAAAATCAGACATTCCCGTCTTTCTCATTGCCTCTTCTTTAACATCGCTGGCCGCCCTAATTCTCATGCTCTGGTTTCTTTAAAACATGAAACAATTTAGACCTTGAAAATTTTAAGTTTCGGGGTTATAACAGAATATGCGGCTCTCGAGAGGACAAATCCTGATTCCGGCCCTTCTCATGTTTCCAACCTTGATGCTTTTTGTGTATTTGATTTACGAAACCGCCAAACTCTCTCGCGAGAAAATCCGCCATCAATTCGCCATTGATTCGGCCGCTTTCGTTGAAATGACCAACTATTCTGATTTCTTGAACCGGACGGCCTATGTCAACGGGGCTTTTCCCATGCGCATTTTCTACGAGGGCTTTCATTCGACCACTTTAACCAATATGGGCAAAACCAATTGCGATGCGGCCGTGAATCAATATGCCACTGGCGGGAGCTTGGCTATTGACGATCTCCTCTATGGAGAAGGGACCTTTCCGCGAGATCCCTCTTACGCCACCAGCAATACAGAAGCCCCAGGCTCGGCTTCCTGGAAAATCGCCTATGATCCCGCCTCCGTCCGCGGCCCCAATCTCAACACGGCCACTCCAACTAACTTTGATTCTTCCAACGCCCATACGGACTCGACCGGAAAAAACTGCGGAGGAACTCCTTGCTTGACGCTTATTAGCGAACAAACCGCCAACTGTTGGAATATCAACTGGACTGACGCGACCCAAGTCATGAATCTTTATGTCCAGATTTACCAGCTTCTAGGCTCGGTTGAATCGGCGCAATTTTCCGTTCTTCAGCGTCTATCAAGCGGACATCAATTTTTTACGAAGTCTTACTGGCTTAATCTGGGAACGCAAGAAGCCTTGAGCCAAGCCCAGGGCGTTCAATTTCCACCGGTGAGTTTTACCAGTCAAGTCCAAATGCACTGTGTGCCAAAAATTTTTTACTACGCCAATAAGCTGATTTCTGGGAATCCTTATCAGCCTTACGGAATATTCAACAACTCCCCGGGAACCGGCATGGCCTCGACCATCAGCGGCTGCGATGGGCTTTTTCAACTAGCGACCGTTAACCCCAGCGCCATTCAATCGGCGGAAGGGGGTTGGCCCGCCTCGATTACCTGGACGCCTCCTCAAAATTCTTTCAATGTCCCGCTGGGACAAGCCACGGTTCACGCCACCGCCTCTTTGTGGCCCGGGGCGGATAATGAAGCCGCCGTCTGGCCAGATCCCACTCCCCATTTTCAAACGAGACTTCATCCATGAAAAAGAAACGGCTCTCAAGCGGTCAAGGCCAAAGGCCGAGCGTCCTTGCCGCGCTTTGGGAAAGGCGTCAGCGACAAGGGCGCGGTCAGGCCACCACCGAAACGGTGCTTCTATTTCCCATCTTCATGTTCTTTCTCTTTGTCTTCGCCAAAATTTTTGCGATGCTCATTTTAGTTCAAAAAATGGAAATTGCGTCCTTTTACGGAGCCAGAAGATGGCAGCTTGAATCTCACCGAAATGAAAGCGCGTTTCCAGACAATAACCTTCAAAGCGACATTCAAAATAAAGTCAGCGCTTATCTCGGATACAACAATTCTGAGACTCAAAAGTTTCTGGGGCTAGTGCCCACGGGTTCTGGCGGAGGAGCTTCTTTTCAATGCACCCCCACTGAATTTTGGCAGGTCTGCACTCTTCAAGTCAAAACCCAGCCCATCGACATCGCCTGGATGTATCATTCCCCGGGATACACTTTTGAAGTGACGAAATACGTTCCTCACCGGGATCGCCCTATTCCCTTTGTTCTGCCAGGAATGGGACCATGATCTCATCTGGCATTAAAGAGAATATCTTGATATAGTTTAAGGAGCGCTATGATCTCATCTTATCTCATCGAAGTCGCCATCAGCGTCGTGTTTTTGTCCGTTTTGATGCTTTTCATCGGACCGGGGAAACACGGAAGCCTCAAGGCTAAAATCTGGCTTTTTTTTCAGCGCAACTGGCTGTGGTTCGCGATTATAGCTGGGGTCATTATCTCAATTGTCATCCCCATTTGGTATATGGCTGGAATGGAAGAGAGCGTCCGCAAATACATCATTGGAATCAACATCGCGTCTCTTCCCTGGGGCATCATTCAAACCTTGGTTTTCGTGGGATTTCTCTATCTTCTCCAATACGGAGGCGGATTCGCTCAATTTAAAAAGTCCCGCGTGAAGGAAGGTCACGTCAACGTCCGCTTTTCGGACGTTATTGGGCTTACCGAGGCAAAAAAAGACGCCTGGGAAATGGTGCAGCTCATTAAAGACCGCGCCGCTCTTAAAAAAGTCGGAGGGAAGATTCTTCATGGGATGCTCATGGTCGGCCCGCCGGGATGCGGAAAAACTTTACTCGCCAAAGCGATAGCGACCGAAGCAGGCGTTCCCTTTTTATCCGCTTCGGGCTCGGAATTTGTCGAAGTCTTTGTCGGGGTTGGGGCGGCGCGCGTCAGAAAACTTTTTAAGCAAGCCCGGCAGTTCTCAAAGGCTTATGGAGCCTGCATCATTTTTATCGATGAGCTCGAAGTCTTGGGGCGCTCTCGCGTCTATTTTGACGCCTTTGGCGGCAATCAAGAGGGAAACCAGACCCTCAATCAACTTTTGGTCGAAATGGACGGGCTCAACGACGATGGAAGCCCCATTGTGGTCATTGGCGCCATGAACGCCCAAGAAGAAGTTTTGGACGCCGCCCTCTTGCGACCAGGCCGGTTTGACCGCACAATTGCGATTGGACGCCCCAATCTCCAGGAACGCACCGAGATTTTCGAGTATTACGCAAAAAAGATTAATCTTGAATCCTCCATTGATATCGCTAGATTAGCCCGGAAAGCGGTTTATAAGACTCCGGCTGAAATTGAAAACATCCTCAAGGAATCCGCCCTGATCGCGACCCGCGACCACCGAGAAATCATCACCTACAAAGATATTTCCGCCGCCATTGAAAGAATTGAGCTGGGGGTCGCCCATCGTTTGAACATGACTCAGAGAGAACGCGAAATGACCGCTTTCCATGAAGCCGGGCATCTCCTGATTCTCTATCTCACCCATCCGACCAACGACGTTTTCAAGGCTTCCATTATCCAGCGCGGCGGAGTATTAGGGGTTGTTCACTCCATTCCACGGGAAGAACTTTTTAGCTCGGACATGAACACGCTCAAAGCCCACATCAAAGTCGCCTTGGGTGGATACATGGCGGAGAAACTCCGTTTCGGCGTCACGACCGACGGCGTGGCTTCCGATTTCGCCAACGCGACCACCATCGCCCACAATATGGTTTGGCGCTACGGCATGGGCGAAAAAGGATTTGTCGGAGATTATACGCGCATTCCCAAGGAACAACTCTCCGAAGCCCTCAAGGAACGCCTGAATGCGGCGACCCAAAGGCTTCTTCAACAATCGGTGGAAGAAGTAGAGATGACTCTCAAATCAGAAGCCCATATTCTAGATCGCTTCGCCCAAGAACTACTCAAGCGCGATGAGTTGGATTACGATGAAATCGTCGCCATCTTCAGGGAATATGGAAAACCGCCGAAATCTCTTCCTACAAACTCGGAAATTATCACGCCCAAGGCGGAACCGGTTCTTCCCGTCATCGCCGACAATGAGAGTCAGAATCCTAACGAATCTTTAAAGCCGTTAGAATGAACTGAACCCCAATCGCGGCCAACATGAGTCCCATCAGCCGGGTGATGATATTGAGCATGGTCGAGCTGAGGCGTTTGGCCCCGGCGCTGGAAAAGGTCAAAATAAGGTAAGACAAAACCGCGACTCCCGCGATCGTCAGATAAAGAATTCCGCGGGACACCCAGCCATGCGCGTGATCGGATAAAACAATCGCGGTGGTAATCGCCCCGGGACCGGCCAACATCGGGACGGCCAAGGGCGTAATCGCGATGTCGTCCTTGGACATTCCCTCTTGGGTTTCTTCCGCCGTTTCCTGGAGCGGAGAACGCTTGGCCCTAAGCATATCCAAAGCCGACAGCAAAACGATAAGCCCGCCTGCGACTTGAAAAGCGGGCAAGGTAATTCCAAAGAGGCTGAAAATTTCAGACCCCAACAAGGCAAAGCCGGTCAGAATTAGCCAGCAAACCATGCAGGCGATTTTCGCGGTATGCCGTTTATCTTGATAACTCAATTTCTCCGTCATCGCCAAGAAAGCGGGAATGGCGGCGAAGGGGTCCACGATCGCAAACAGAGAACCGAAAGTTAAAAGAAAATATCCAAGCATGATTTTAATCAAAGGGGACAGTCCCCTTTTTCACAGCATTCTATCAAAAAAGGGGACTGTCCCCTTTTTCCTTTTTAAAACGCCATCACAATCGAGGTCCCGGACTGATAAACATTCGTCAAGCGGTATCCAGGAATACTCGCGAAAGTATAGGCGCTGGTCGCGGTATTATGCAAATCCCAATAAGAATATTCAAATTTCAACCAAAAGTGATCGCTCAGTTGCCAATCAATGGCGGCGGTGTATTTATTCATCATCGAAGTCGCGTATCCATTGGCCGGGTTAAGGGCGCTGACCGAGGAATAAAATGTTCCGTCCAAGGTTTGATTGTCCAACAAGTCTTCGACCGGCCCGCGGCGGTACATTTGGTTGTAAACAAGAACCCCCATCACGTCTTTGCCGTATTTAGGATGGCGAATAATGGGAGCCGAGGCCTGAACAAAATAACCGTAATCCTCCTCCGCTGATTCCGCCAACTGGGTATTGCAACCCGTTGTGCTTCCAGCCGTCGCGCAAGGGCTTCCCCCGGTAGGACTCACATACTGACCGTTCGCTTCCAAGGGCGCCATGAACTGGGTATAGCTGTAAATGCCCTGGCCGGAAAAATTAAGCCCTAAGTAATCGAAACTCCAGTCCAAAGAATAGACCTCATAATTTAAATTGCCTTCCAGGTTATATTGCCCCCCCGTTCCGGATAAATCCATCGTCACGCCTTCAAGGTTTGAGGCTCCCTCGGGGAATGGCCAGGGAAATCTCAAATCTCCCAAAGCCCAGACCAGTCTCGCGCCAATGGATTTTGGATTATTATTATCCGCTAAATTATTGTCTTGATGACCAAAATCGATATTGGTTCCGTTGCCTGGGATGGGCGGCACCCCCAAATCGCCGGGGTTCGAAAAAGTCCGCAAACGGTTATAGGACTCACCCAAGCCGTTGACGACATAGAAGGTAATCTCATCGGGAACGAAAATATTTTTGACCGGCGGATAGAAACTAGTCCGGGCGCCGATATCGGTGTAGCCAATGCTAATCGGAGGCGTCGGGGAATTGGCTCTCACCATCAAATCCAAGCTTTGGGGAGAAGCCATGGATAAAGGTTGCGTGATCGTCAGATAATCTTGGGGATGATACAACTCGTTATAACGTCCAAAGGGAACCACGAATTTACCTAATTGAAAGTCCCAATTTTGTATTTTTCGATAGCTGAAATTAAGTTGATTGAGAATGACCGAGCCTTGGCCGTTGGTCGGCATATGCCACTCGCCCACAATGGGAACGCTGTCGCCCACCGGCCCCTCAAAGCCAAAATACATGCCCGCCAAATAAACCTCGTCTTGAATTTGGCTCTCAAAACCTTGGTATTTAGGACCGATGTTTCGCCAGTTTAAGGACATACTCCCCGTGGGCTTAAGCATGGTCAACTTAGAGAGAAGACGATAGACATCCGACTGTTTCTTGAGATCGGCAAAACTCTGGGTTGAAGTCGAGTTCTCGAAATCGGCAAAACCGGCGGCATGAAGTTTCGCGGTCAAGAACCCCACGAGCAAACCACAAAGCGCCCAAGAGCGGATTTGACAGCGGAAAGAAAAAGAGTTACTATGAAAACGTCCCATCGGATTAAATATTATCAAACAATAGGGAGAAGAGTTCAATGGCGCATGTAATCAACGAAGCCTGCCTGGGAGAAGTTTACGCATCCTGCGTCGATGTTTGTCCGGTCGAGTGCATTCATCCAGGCGAGTATAAAGGCCAGCCGTTCATGATTATCGATCCCGAGGTTTGCATTGACTGCGGAGTTTGTCTCCCGGAATGCCCCATTGGCGCGATTGTGGGGTCGGTGGATGAGTCTCCAGAATGGGCGAAGATCAATGCGGAACTCGCCCCTTCATTTAAAAATAATCCAAAAACGACTCCGCGACCGGCCAACGATCCGCCAAAAAAAGCCTCTAACAAGCTGGTCAAATAGTTTTTGATTGATTATAAAAAAACGGGCCAATTCCTCGGGGCCTGTGGTTTTTTGGCCTTCATGGCGGCAAACCTTCAGGCTATGAGTTATACCTATCTTTTTCGCGCGCCCCTGGATTGGCGTGGAGCTAAACTCTCGGGCCTCAAACCAATTCCTTTTGAAGAAGGTTTGTTTAAAACCAGTTTGAGTTCTTCTATTTTTACCTCCAAAATCATCTCTTCTCCGATTCCCTTTGACGAACTGGTCGGTTCTTGGAACGCGGAAATTCCCGTGGGAAATTCTCTTCAGATGGACGCCCGCGTTCAAATCAATAACCGATGGACGCCCTGGTTTATTCTCGGAACCCAGAAAGGCTCTCTCTTTTTCTCGCATAAAGGCGAAAAAAAATCCGCGCTCGCTTTTGTCGATATTGATACTCTTAAACTCAAAGAAAACGCTCACGTTTTTCAATACCGAGTTTTGCTTTCATCTTCAAAAAAGCCGACCCTATTAAAACTCCTCGCCATTAATGTCTCAAACGCCGAAGGGCTCAACCGCGCGCCTCATCCATTTAAGCCCGGGCCTTGGGTGAGAGAACTCAAGATTCAAGCGCGCTCTCAAATGCTGGAGGAAAAGAAATATCGTCATGACGTCTGTAGTCCGACCTCCCTGGGGATGGTCCTTGATTATTGGAAGATTCCACTTAAGACCGCCAAAATCGCCGAAGCCGTTAGAGATCAAACGACTCTTAACTTCGGAGATTGGACTTTTAACGCCGCCTTTGCCGGTTCATTTAATCTTGTATCCTACGTCTCTCGCTTCAACGATCTAGCGGATGTCGAAAAAGAAATTGCCAAAGGGCGTCCTGTGATTGCCAGCATCTCTTTTAAAGCGGGAGAATTACAGAACACCCCCATTAGAAAAACCGCGGGGCATTTGCTCGTCATCACGGGCTTTACCAAACAGGGAGATGTCATCGTCAACGACCCTGCCGCTCCCAACGCCTCTTCTGTCCGGCGCATTTACCCGCGGCTTGAGTTTGACAAGGCCTGGAGAGTCAACAAAAGAGGTTTGGTTTATCTCATCAGCCCACTCGAAGGGCTATCGGCCATCATTGGCGTTCCCGTTTCAAATCTCATGTCAAAGCCAGTTCCAAAAATGAAAGTCAAACTCGACGATCCCCTGCACTTGTCCCAGCTTCTCTATGGCGAGAAAATAACTCTTTTAAAAGCCCAGGGTTCCTGGGTCAAAATCGCGGCGGATGAACAACTCGATTTTAAAAAAGGACGTTGGGAAGGCTATCACGGGTGGATTCAGGCCAAAGACATTGCATTCGCTTTAAACCCAGCGCCTAATTCCGTCGTGAGAATTAGGCAAGCCATTTTGCACCGCGGTCAGGAATTTCTGAACCTTTCGGTCGGAACGAGACTCGAAAAACTTGGCAATAACGGAAGCCTTTCCATGGTAGCACTTCCCGATGACACCACTGCCGAAATTGATTCAAGCGCCCTTTATCCGTTCCATCATCCCATTGACGCGCAGAGCCGCGCCGAAATTATTCGCACGGCGGAGCTTTTTCTTGGAACCAGCTATTATTGGGGCGGAAGATCCGGAGTCCAGCCGGATTTATCCATTGGGGTTGATTGCTCGGGCCTGGTCAGTCTCGCCTATCGGGTCATTGGAGTCGATATTCCGCGAGACTCCTTCGCTCAAAAGCTCAAGAGTCGTCCGGTCAAAAATATTCAGATGAAGACAGGCGACCTAATTTTTCTAAGCGACCCTAAAAATCAAAAGCGCATCAGCCATGTCATGATTTACACGGGCGGAGACGGGTTCATCGAAAGCCGAAAATCCTCCGGGCAAGTCATGAGGTCCTCATTTAAAGAGAGATTCGGACAACCTTTAAGCGAAATTAATTCCGGCGAAAAAGTTACCGATTACTCCTACCCTAAGCCCAAGAAGAGATTTATTTACTTTGGATCTTACTTGGAGAAAGAACCTCATCCAAATTAATTCCCAAGAGCGGCCACTTGGAATTTTCATAGCGGGCGAAATATTCCAGGGCCGGAACGTCTTTAACCACGCTGTCAAAAGCCGCGTGACGAACGTAGGTCTCCCCTTCCTTTTGAATGATAAACACTTGGTGAGAAATTAAGACCGGCTCTCGGGGATTATCGCCGCGCACGAGATTGGCGATAGCGCCGGAGGGAATATTTTGCAGACGGTCCGCAAAATCCCGAATGGGCAAATAGGGAATAGAAGCTTCCTCATCCGGCATCTCTTCTCCAATTTCACTCAATTTGTCAAGCAGCACCTTTTTTTCTTGCGGAGTCATCTTGGGAAAGCCCTGAATATCCGATAACTTCTTCTCCTGGTACCATTTTTTCTTGGATATCCACTTGGAAGCGACCTCCAGATCCGGCCCCGCGACGGTCGAGGTAATGTCTTTAATAAAGCCGGCGGCGATGTTATTGGGAATCCAGTCAACCGATGGAAAATGATTTCTTGTCTGGTAAGAGATGACGCCATTTTTGTAGCGAATGCGCTGAAGAATTTTTGTGGCTTGGGCAAGATTATCAGCCAAGGACAAGGCCATGGTCTCCTCGACAAAGGTCGTGCAGTCAACGACGGAAAATGAAATCAGGGGTTTTTGATCAAATTCTCCTTGCGACCCTTCGCCCAAAGGCCCTAAATGATACGGCGTTCCCAAAAAATGCGCGCTAACTTCGATAACTCTATCAGAAAGATTTGGGGTATGTTTATGGATTTTTGAAATCGTCCGACTAATCTCCCGAGGAGTCATCCGGTAAAACGGACGTTCCGAATTATCCAAGGCGCGGCAATTCCAACAGAGAAAAACTAGCGGAATAAATAAAACTAAAAATCTCAGTTTGTTGTTCATGGCCTTTGCGCACAAACGTCTTTATAGAACTTTATCAGAGTCAAACAGAAAAATCAAGAATAAATCAATCAAAAAGACTTAAAACGGCGTCGAGTGATATCCCATTTTTTTGAGAAGCCAGCCGTAGAAAAACGTCATATACAGCATTCCGCGCTTGCCGATAAAAGAGGAATCCACTCCATAGGGGGTCTGATAGGCCAGCCCAATCTGATACCAGTCTGTTTGGTAATTAATTTCGTAGCTGGTATATCCGGCGGTCGCGCCTTGATGGCCGTTGGAACTTTCATTCACCAAAGTCCGCGCCTCGACCGCGGGAACTATTTGATCCAAAAACTGAGGCACATTCCAGCCTACTACGTCATGAAGATAAAGAAAGCTATATTCAAGAGCTCCGTCAAAGCGAAATGAATCCTGAAAATCATAAAGCCCCACATAGGGAGACAAAGGCTCAGGACCATTTCCAAAAGGGGTAATCCCCGCGATATCGCTCTGAATGGCAAAAGGGCGAATCCAGGAGACGGGAATATCCCCCATTCCTTTGTTAAAAAGGAGATATCCGTAAAGCGTCATCGGGTTTCCCTGCCCAGCTTGGGAGTATCCCATCGGGGTCGTCGCGCGCACAATGGCGGTCGCCATGATTTCATGCGGGGCATTCTCATAAAACATATATTTTCCCTGAACTCCAAAATACTGAAAGCCTGAATGGGCTCCGCCAGGAGTTTGAATGTCCTCATAATGAGACTCAAAGCGGAGGCTGAACGAATGCGTCAGGCGTTTTTCAAGGGTAATGGGAGTTTGAGAAATCGTCGAACCCCCATAGCCCGGGCTTAAAGACGGAGCGATGGTGAGTTGATTATCGATATCAGCGTCTTTGACCACCAAGGGCTCGATGAAAATACGCTCGCCAGCCCGCGCCAAATCGCTGTTATAGACCCCGGTCACTGCGTGGGAGCTAGCGTGAACTGCCAATGAATCCGCGGCCCTCGCTGTTTGAGCGGCGCATAGACACAGAAAAAGGGCTAAAAGTATTTTTTTCATAAAAACCTCACGATTTCATCTCTCAAAAAGCGCGGAAACGTCCCTTGCCTTTGCCCGCTTTTTAAGACAACTCCTTTACCGCGAAAAGCCCGGCCGATAATCGTTGCTGGAATTTTAAGGCGCGAAAGTTGGCTTAAAATTTTCTTTGACGCTTGAGGTTTTACGGCAATCAAAAGAGCTCCCGAGGACAATGCTCCTAAAGGGTTAAGCCCATAAAAATCCAACAAGCGGCGCACAGATTCTAAAATGGGGATTTTCTCTTTTTCAACGGTAATTTGAACGCGAGAGGCCCCGGCCATTTCATAAAGAGCGGAAGATAGCCCGCCTTCGGTCGGGTCATGCATGGAGTGAACGCCGCCCGCGCGATAGGCCACGAGAGCCTCTTGAACGACCCCGATATTTTGAATCAGGTCCTCGCATTCTCGGGCCAACCGCGCTCCGAATTTGGTCTTCACCTCCAATTTCTTTTCTCGCGCGATGACCGAAGCGGCCTCTAAGGCGATACTTTTCGTCAAAATAATCTCATCTCCCGGTTTCACCCCCGAGGTTTTCAAGGCTTTTGGGCCAAGGACTTCTCCCAACATGATTCCGGTCAAAACCGGGCGCGAGACGGCGGAGGTAATTTCGGTATGCCCGCCAATCGAAGAAACCCCAAACAAACGACAGGCGCGCTCAACCTCCGAAAAAATTTTTTCAATCATTTTTGGATGTGCGCCATTATCGGGAAAAAGAGCGGAACAGAGAAACCAACGGGGTTTGGCCCCGCGAGTCGCGATATCATTGGCGTTGACGGCCACCGCGTAAAAGCCAGCCTCATTCGAGAGAAAAGTAACCGGGTCAACCGCGACCGCGATCATTTTTTTACCGATCAATAAAACTGCCGCGTCTTCCCCCATGGACGGACCCAATAAGACCGAAGGATCGGAAACGCGAAATTTTTTGAGCATCCGGGACAAAAAAGCCGGCGGAAGTTTCCCCGCTGGAAAATTACCGCGCGCCATCAGCTACTCGCCTTTGAATCATCGAATACGAATAAAACGCTCCCGCGACCAAGAGCCCCGGATAAATAGGCGCCAGTCCCAAAGGTTGCTTAAAGAGAGTCCAAACTGAAGCCACCCCGCTTCCGCCAATCATGATTTTAACGGCGTCCTCGGCTCTAGGTTTCAAAGAAGGGAAATATCCCAAGCACAAGGGAAACAGAAGTCCCGCCACCGCGATGGAACTGAGCGTATACCAGATATCGACGACCGAAGGCAAAACGACCGCAATGACTGTTCCCACAACGAGGCCCACGATCAACCCTGATTGAATATGCCGAGTCTCGGAAAGACCGGGAACCTTGAAAAATTTCCAAACGATATCTTTTCCCAAGGTCGAGGCAAATAAAAAAGCAAGCGAACTGAATGCCGCGAAAATAGCGCCCAGCATCCCCACATAGAAAAATCCTTTCCAAAGGGGCGGAAGAATTTTCGCGGCTAAAGCGGGATAAGACAAAACCGGATCTTTTAAATTCGGCAAAATAGCCCGTGCATAAAGACCCGCGACAGTGGTGATAAAGTCAAACAAAATCCAAAATAAGACGCTAATCACAATCCCTCTTCTTGCCGTTTCCGGGCTTTTAGCCGCCAAGCACTTTTGATAAAACGTCGGCTCAACCAATGTCCACAAGCCCAAAAACCACCAAGACCCGATATAGCCCAAACTTTTTCCACCGCTCCATTCCAAATGCGTGGGAGGAAGATGCGCTTTAAGAAAAGAAAGTCCGCCCCAAGCGTGATAGGCATAGAGAGGTAAAACGATGAGCCCGCTATACATCAAGATAAAATGCAAGACATCCGCCCGCACGTCCGAACGGAAGCCACCGACAAAAAGAAACGCGGTGGCGGACGCCATCGCAACAATGAAAGAAGCCCCCACGGAAATTCCGGCTAAAGACTTGACCAAGACCCAAATCATGAGAATATAAGGAGCTGGGGAAACGAGCAAAAGTAAAAGAACCGCCCCCACGCCGGAGGCCCTGGGTCCATAAAATTTTTCCAAAAGTTCAGGCAAGGTGACCGCTCCTGAACTCGCGATTTTAGGAGCAAGAAAATACGCGTAAATCAAGGCGAAAATATAATACGGAAAACCCAAAACTACCCAGTTCAAAAGGCCGTAGCGGTAGGAAAACTCTCCGACCCCCAAGACCCCGCCGTACCAGCTGGAAACCAAGGCCGCGACAAAAACGGGAAGGCTGAGTCCCCGGCCCGCCAATAAATAATCCGCCATCTCGGAATTGTTTTGTTTTTTTTGGTAAGACCAGAAACCCACCGCGAGATTGGCCGCGAAGTAAGCGACGATAATTGCATAATCAACCAAACTAAGAGAAAATTTCATAATGATTTTCTTATAATACTATTATGAAAGAAACATTTCTAACGCGCGCCGGTTATGAAAAACTCTTGAGCGAAATTGAGCCGCTCAAAAAAATGAAAAACCAGCTGTCTCAAGACATCGCCGAGGCCAGGGAAAAAGGGGATCTCAAGGAAAACGCGGAATATCACAGCGCCAAGGAAAAACTAGGCGAGGTGATGGGCCGGATCGCAAAAATACAAGATAAGCTTGAAGGCGCCAAAATCATCGACGACTTGGAGACGCCCAAGGGCGTCGTGGCTATCGGCAGCCGCGTAACTATCCAAAATGAATCAGGAGATGAATCCGTCTACACCTTGGTTGGCGAAGATGAGTCCGACCCCTCAGAGGGAAAAATCTCCGTCTACGCTCCCATTGCTCAAGGGCTTTTGGGCAAAAAAGTCGGGGAAACCGTGACCGTCACTCTTCCCGCGGGGCCCCGGCGCTTTAAAATTCTTAAGTCCGAGCCCGCCCTATAAACGCAGAAGAAATAGCCCAAGCTTTAAAGGAGCGCGCGCTTGAAATCGGGGCTGACCGGATTGGAATTTCTCCCGCCAAGGCATTTCCGGAGGCCCAATTTTATCAGGAATGGATTCAACAGTCGTATCACGCCTCCATGGACTACATGGCCAAAAACCCGCAAACGCGCTCAGACATCCAGCTTTGGTGGCCAGAAGCCCGTTCGGTCCTTATCTGCGCCTTTGATTATTCTGATAATAAGCAAACTCCTCTTCCCCAAGGACATGGGCGCGTCGCGCGCTACGCGGGAGAGAGAGATTATCACCTGGTATTGAGAGAAAAGATGGAAATTCTCGCATTCCACCTCAAAACACTGGATTCTAAAGCCGATTCAAAGATATTTGTCGACACTAGCCCCATTCTTGAAAGACTTTATGGTCACTATGCAGGTTTGGGATGGATCGGGAAAAACACGATGCTTTTATCGAAACAAGGTTCTTATTTCTTTCTTTCAGGAATGGCGACAAACCTTGAACTGCCGCCGGATAAACCTCAAGCTGATCATTGCGGAAGTTGTCGAAGATGTATTGAGGCCTGTCCAACTCACGCTTTTCCTCAGGAACGCGTGTTGGACGCCAATCGCTGCATTTCCTACTGGACCATCGAACACAAGGGAGAAATTCCAGCGGAGAAACAATCAGACATTGGGGAATGGGTCTTTGGATGCGACATCTGCCAAGAAGTTTGTCCCTTTAACCGCTTCGCCTCTTTTGGTCGCGCCTTTAAAACTCCCGGATACGAAAGCCTCCCGCTTAAGGAAATCACAGCATTAACGGAAAGCGAATTTAAGTCCCGTTTTTCAAAAACAGTACTTGCCAGAACTAAGCAAAAAGGACTTTCCAGAAATGCTCGTATTGTCTTAAAAAACATGGAGGAGAAATCTCCATGCGCTTGAAACTTCTTATTTTGCCTCTTTTTTTAATGACCATCGCTAAACCTGCCGACGCTCAAACCCAAAGCCCCGATCAAGACCAAATCATCGTCAAAAATCTAAAACCGCCAACGACATCTCAAACCGACGTGGACAAAACCCCGGCCCTGGTCCGGTGGATGTTCTACAAGCAAAACCGCAATATCCAGGTCATCGTCCCTATTCTCGCGACCGACCCCAACAGCGGAACATCGATAGGCATCATGCCCATTTGGGTTAAGCAGAAAAAAAATTCAGACGAAATTCAAAGCATCACGGCCCCTTCCATCACCGAGAATCAATACTTCGGCCCCGAAGGGACATATCGCTATTATTACTTCCCGAATCAATACAAAAGTTTCACCGCCATAGGAACTATTGGGAAATACGAAAACGAAGCCTTAATCGAGTACAAAAATCTGCGTGTTGAAGACACCGACACCGACTTCGATTTGCGCCTTCACAAAAACACCAACGCCGGCGGACTTTTTTACGGCATTGGACAAAACTCCGCCTATGGAAATCAGTCCAGCTACATTTCCCACGCCTGGAGCTACAACGTCACCGCCGGGCACTCAATCTTGCCGGGCTCTAATTGGCGAATTGAAGCCAACAGCCATCTTTTATCCGAAAAGGTCACTAACGGCGTCATTCCCGGAATGCCGGGAATCAAAACTGAATTTAACGGCGCTGTTCCACAAAATTTCGAACAAGTGCAAGAAGGAAGGCTAAGTTTTGAATATGACTCCCGCGACAGCGAGGTGACAACCACCAAAGGCGCTTTTCTTCAGGCTTATTCCGGTTATTCCGTGCGCGGAATCGCCAGCAGTTATAATTACGATCGTTATGGAATTGACGGCCGCTATTTTTATCCCTGGCCCAATCATCCAGATAACGTCTTCGCCGCCCAAATTCAAGGCCAACAACTTTACGGGAACGCGCCTTTTTGGCTGATGCCGGAACTGGGCGGAAAATACAGCTTAAGAGCTTACGCCTATGGCCGCTATATCGACAATGGAATGTATGCCGCCAACATCGAACAACGCTTTAAAGTGTATGAAGCTAAAATGGCGGGAGTGGCGACAGAAATTGAAGTCGCTCCCTTTGCCGGAATCGGAAGCGTCTTTGCCAATCCCACTGACGCTACCGCCCGCTATTCCCGCCCGGTTTTTGGAACTGCCATCCGCGCGGTGGCAAGACCCCAGGTCGTCGGTTCTCTGGACTTTGGAGTCGGTCAGGAAGGCCTTGCCGCCTTCATGGACATCAACTACGCGTTTTAAAAGCGGCTAGATCGCTCTTATTCTTCCCAGTTTTCCTCGATGGAATCTTCCGACAGAAAGGATCGACACCAAGGACATCTCCGCACGGGACCGTAGGTGCGGTGGCAATCGTTTTCAGAAGACCACCATTCCTCAAAAAACATCGAAACGGTCTTTCGGCATTTGAGGCAAAAGCGGATCAAGGTCGCGCCGCAAGACCAACAAAACTTGGGAAACTCTTCGCCTTCCGGGTGATGGATTAAAGAGCGGCACACCCCGCATTGGATGTCGACATGAACATGAAACCTGGGCTTTAAAACTTCTTTTTTTTCTTTCCGCTCTTTTTTATCTTTGGCCATAGGCTTCTCCTCAATATATAACCGATTTTTTGGATTAAGACAAGGCCGTCATCCAAACAGTTTTAAATTCCAGATATCTTCGCATCCAGGAGCGACCCTGAGCCTGGGAACTGGCCCAATCGGCAGGGTCATGAACCCAGGTCCGCTTCATGTTGCTCGCGGACAATTCCTCGATTTTTTTAGCCAACTCTTGAGTTCCCGAGAAATCAATCCCCGAAACAGCCCGGTGTTCCGCCAAAATAGGCGAAAGCTCTTCTGATTTCCCCGTGACGATATTGACCACTCCCGCCGGCATATCAGAAGCGTCTAGGACCTCAATTAAAATAGCGGCGGCCAATGGATATTTTTCCGAAGGGACCGCAATCACTGCGTTTCCGAAAGCAATGGCCGGAAAAATCTTGGACACAAGAGCTAAAAGAGACGGAGTCTCGGGAGAAACAAGGCCCACAACGCCCATCGGTTCCGGATAGGTAATATTGAAATCGGTCTGCGTGACTGGATTGACGTTTCCCGTGTATTTGTCGGTCCAACCGGCATAATAAAGAATGCGGTTGAGACTGAGAGCGACCTCTTTTTGAGCCAAAGACCAATCGCAGCCGGTTTGAGCCGTCAATATCTGAACCAATTCCGAAGACCGGCTTTGAAAAATCTCAGCCGTGCGGTAGAGAATCTGCCCACGCAAATAGGCCGTTGATTTTGCCCAGGCAACTTGAGCCTTTAAAGCCGCTTCGACCGCGTCGCGAATATCTTTTCTCGATCCAAGCGGCACATCCGCCAATAATTTCCCTTCATTGGAGAAAACTTTATAGTAGCGGCTGGATTCCGAGCGAACCTGTTTTCCCCCGATAAGCATTTTCGGAGTTTTCCAGATGGAAAAGGGGACTGTCCCTTTTTCCGTTTTCTCTGGGGGATAAACGAGAGAAAAGGGGACAGTCCCCTTTTCTTCGAGATGGACGTATTCCCAGAGCCCCTCGGGGCCGCCTTCCCGGCCAAAACCGCTTTCCTTAAAACCGCCAAACTCCGCTGCCGCGTCGAATTTATTGGCGCCGTTTCCCCAAATCGTGCCCGCCTTAACGCCTCGAGCGACTTCAATCATTTTCGCGACGTCTTTCGTCCAAACGCTGGCCGCTAAGCCGTAAAAAGTATTGTTGGCCAGTTCTACCGCTTCTTCTTTTGTCCGAAACGTCATCGCGGATAAAACCGGGCCAAAAATTTCTTCCCGCGCGATGGTATGAGAAGTCTCAACCTCGGTAAACAAGGTTGGCGGGAAAAAGAAACCGTCTTTCGGGCAAGAGAAAGGCGACTGATATTTGACCGCGCCTTCTTTTTCTCCAATTTGAACGTAGCGTTCGATGGTTTCAAGTTGTCTCTTGGAATTAATCGCCCCCATATCAACATTCTTGTCCAAGGGATCGCCAATGCGAATTTTTCGCATCCGCTCTTTAAGAAGGCGGGTAAACTTGGGAGCGATGCTTTCCTGAAGCAACAGGCGAGAACCCGCGCAGCAAACCTGTCCCTGATTAAAGAAGATGCCGTCCACAATGCCTTCGACCGCCTCATAAAGGGGCGCGTCCTCAAAAACAATCGTGGGCGATTTTCCGCCCAGTTCCAAGGAAAGTTTCTTTCCACTTCCCGCCGTCATTTTGCGGATGAGTTTTCCAACCTCGGTTGAACCGGTAAAAGCGATTTTATCAATCCCGGGATGAGAAACGATCCACTGCCCGGTCTTTCCAAACCCAGTCACGATATTGACCACGCCTTTAGGAATGCCCACTTCCTGGATAATTTCTGCCAAATGAAGCGCCGAAAGAGAGGTTGTTTCAGCTGTCTTTAAAACGACCGTATTTCCGGCGGCCAAGGCCGGAGCGATTTTCCAAGCCGCCATGAGAAGCGGAAAATTCCAGGGGATAATCTGGCCAACGACTCCTAGCGGAGAAACATTCATTCCCGGAAAAGCTTCTTCTAGTTTATCGGCCCAACCGGCGTAATAAAAGAAATGCCGGGCGGCAAGAGGAATATCAATATCGCGGGTTTCCCGAATCGGCTTTCCGTTGTCTAAAGTCTCGATCACAGCCAGTTCCCGAGCGCGCTCCAAAATCACCCGAGCAATGGCGTAGATGAGCCGTGCGCGCTCTTGAGACGGAGTTTTAGACCAGTTTTTAAAAGCTTCCTTAGCGGCAGAAACGGCCAGGTCCACGTCTTTTTCGCCCGCCTCGGCCACTTTTGCCAAAACACGGCCATTGGCCGGATTAATTGAGTCGAAATATTTCCCAGAAACCGGCGGAACCCATTCTCCTCCAATAAAGAGTTCGTATTTGGGTTTAATTTTGACATGAGAAATAGATTCCGGCGCCGGGCCGTATTCAGCCCAGGAAACATTGCCGCGTTTTTTTTGATTCAAAGGAGCCTTGATTTGTTTAATCATGATTCACCCTTTCGGAATATAGTCGTAAGATTCGTATTGGCCGGTGTTAAGATGATGAAGCTGCCGCGCGATATCATCAAGTAAAGAGCTTGCGCCAAAGCGGAATAAATCCGGCGTCAGCCAATCATCTCCCACCGTTTCCTTGACCAAGGCCAACCAGTGAAGAGCTTCTTTCGCCTGCCGAATTCCGCCTGCGGGTTTGTGCCCGATGTGATAGCCAGTCCGGAGATAAAAGTCCTCGATGGCGTTGAGCATGACCAAGCTCACCGGCAAGGTTGCGGAAACCCCAATTTTTCCGGTTGAGGTCTTGATGAAGTCCGCGCCCGCCTGCATCGCGATTTCACTTGCCGTCCAGACGTTTTGAAGTTCGCCCAGTTCCCCGGTTTCTAAAATTACCTTAAGATGCGCCTCTCCGCACGCTTCCCGAATCATGGCAATTTCGTCATAAACACGGGAATAATCGCCTCTCAAAAACGCCCCACGATTAATGACCATGTCGATTTCATCGGCTCCGGAGGCGACCAAGGCTTTTGTCTCCTGAATTTTGAGAGGAAGCGGCACCTGCCCATGCGGAAAAGCGGTTGAGACCGCGGCGACTTTCACCGCGCTTCCTTCTAAAACTTTTTTCGCTTCGCTGACAAAATTGCCATAGACGCAGACCGCGGCGACTTGAATTTCAGGCTCATCCGCCAAAGGCCTCAAGGCTTTTTGGCAAAGACGCCTCACGCGATGGGGAGTATCACTGCCTTCCAAAGTAGTCAAGTCGATCATGGATACCGCGTGGAGAAGCCAATTTTTTTGATGTTCCTTTTTTGGATTCCTGGTTTTTGTGATTTTGGAAACGCGGTCATAAACGCCGGTCGTATCTACCTGCAAGCGGCGCAAAACCTCCAGGTCCAGACGATGAATGGGATTGCGGCGAGTTTTGGTCATGGTCTCAGTCATATTATTTCTCGATATAAACGCTGTCTCCGGTTTTAACCCAGGCGGCATTGGCCTCATCAGTGTCAATATGAAATTCCAGACTGTAGTCGTTTGAAATCCGGCACAAAACGTTGGTGAAAAAAAGTTCCCTGGGGCCGCCAATGCCCGCGCGCACGCGGACAATTTCCCCTTCTTTAATTCCTATCGCCTCCGCCTCGGTGGGGCTGAAATGAATATGACGACTGGCGATAACCAAGCCTTCTTTGACTTCCAAAACTCCCTTAGGTCCTATGATTTTAACCGGGCTTGAGCCTCCCAAGTCTCCGGAACCGCGAACCGGCGGGCGAAATCCCAACTGGCTGGCATCGGTTTTCGCGATTTCAACCTGGGTCTTTTTCCGGTGCGGAGCGATCAGACGCACGTTTTCGATTTTTCCCTTGGGTCCTTCCAGGTTTACCGTCTCATAACAAGCCCAAAAACCTGGCTGTTTGACGGAACGAAATTTTCGGGGTTCGGTTCCCGCCCCAAACAGAAAATCCCAATCCGCCTGGCACAAATGGACATGGCGGTTGGAGACGCCTACCGGAATCGGGGTTTCATAGCGCGACTTTAAAGAATCAGACATGAATTGCCTTCCTAACAAAATTGATAATCCTAACAAAGGATTCGGCCTTGAGGCTATCCCCGCCAACCAAGGCCCCGTCAATATCGGGCTCGGCCATCAAGGCGTCAATATTATCCGCTTTAACCGAACCCCCGTAAATGATCCGCGTCTTCTGTGAGAAATCGTGCCCAAAAAAACCCGCCAAGCGGTCACGGATAAAATCGTGCATATCCTGAGCTTGATCGGGACTTGCCGTTTTCCCGGTCCCAATGGCCCAAACCGGCTCATAGGCAATGATTAAAGAGCTTAGTTGCGCGGCTGAAAAACCGGACAAGGCTCCCGCGAGTTGCCTTTCCACGACCTCCCGCGCTTTTTGCGCTTGATGTTCTTCCAATGTTTCTCCCACGCATAAAACGGGAATAAGAGCCTCATCCAAAACCGCCGCGACCTTTTTATGCAAGGAATCATCCGTCTCTCCAAAAAGGCGCCGCCTTTCGCTGTGTCCCAGCAAAACTGCCTGACAGCCGGCGTCTCTAAGTTGGGAAGCGGAAACTTCTCCGGTAAAAGCCCCGGATTTTTCCCAAAACGCGTTTTGCGCGCCCAGCCAGATAGAACTTGAAGAGACAATGTCTTTCACCGCGCTCAAAGCAGTGAAAGGAACAAACAAAGCGACATCACAACCGGCATCTTTTTGAATGGAAGATTTAATCTTTTCGGCCAAGGCCCTGGATTCGGAAAGGCCAAAGTTCATCTTCCAGTTTCCGGCGATCAAGGGCTTTCGATGAGCGTGCATTCTAAGCCCATTCTACCGCTTTCCGTCGCCGCCGTCAATGAAACCCAGCGCATGAAAGCCCTTGACAGCCCTTCTCATTTGCGATACGATTTTCGTATGCTGATTCATCTGCTCAAAGACGTCTGGTTCTATATTTCAGCCGGAGGCTTTCTCGCAAGCCTCGTTTTATTTGTCTTTCTTTTGGGACAATACCGCCTGGCGGTTGAAGCCGAGGAAGAAAACGCAGAGGAACCCGAAGGACCTTTAGAGCCTCAAGAAAAATCACAAGAGCCCATCGCTGATCAAACCGAACAATTTAAAATTAAGCCGGAAACCGTGGAGGAAGAACCGGTTCCCGCTTTAATTTCTCCCGAAGCACACGAGGCATTGGAAGCCCCGCTGACCGCGCCCATTGAAAACAGCGCTCCTGCCGTTGCCAACGAAGAAACGCCTAAAATAAATTTTAAAGAACCAGAGCCGCAAGAAACTTTTCATTCAAATGAAGAAATCAAAATTCTGAACGAAGCGCTCAATAAGCTCACGGAACAAATAAATTCCTTGGAAAGAGTTTTTGTCACGGAATCCCGCAATAATCTCAAAGCGCTTGAAAAAATCTCCGCCCTTCTTAAAGAGCAAACGGAAAAAGTGTCCCAATTCAATGAACGAACAGCTTTGCCTTTAGCGGTGCAACCAGAAGATATCGTAAAGAAACCACTGGAAACCGAGAAAGAAATTTCCGTCGCTAAAAAAATCAAACTTAAAGCGCCTAAAGCCGATGCGACCATTGTTCTCAAGCCGGAAGAAATCTCCAAAGAACAAAAAGAAGACTCGGCCTTGACCCCGCAACCCGAGCAATTGGAACTTTCCATCAAAGAAGCCGTGCCTGAAATAAAAGTCGAACCAGCGGAAGAGCCTGCGGAAAAAAATAAAAGCCCCCTCAAGATCAAAGACCCAAAGGATCTGGACGCCATCGACGAGAATACGCTTTCGACTCGGAAAGGCCCCGTCTGGCCCATCTAGTTTTCCTATTGCTGGCCGCGTTTGCGTCCCCTGCCAAAGCCACATTCCTTTTGCCTTCCAACCCCTTCTCCAGCGGTAGCATTGGAACAACCGGAGCGGAATTTCTCCAAATTCCAACGGGCGCACGAGTTCCCGCCATGGGGGGTGTCGCGGCGGCTTCTGTTGAGGGCGCTGATGCCCTGTTTTGGAATCCAGCGGGACTCGCTCGGCTTGAGCCAGAGGACCCCTCGGAGATTGATCTCAGTTACAACAGCCTTCTTCAAACAACTTATGAGGGCTCCGCCTCATACGCGCTTCCCCTTTCAAATGGAGGAGTTTTGGGAGCGGGGCTTCTTTATTTTTCCCAGGCGCCTCAAACCGCCTACGACAATACCGGAAACTCAGTCGGCAGTTTTACTCCTTATGACATGGCGATGAATCTTTCCTACGCCCAGCATTGGAAATCGCTTTTAATCGGCGGAGGAGTCAACGTCATCCGCTCTCAAATCGACACCGCCGAAGCCGCCGATGTCGCGCTTAATCTGGGAGTTCAGGCGCTCCACGTAACTGATATTGGAAACCGCCCGGTTGATTTAGGAGCTTCTATTACCAATCTCGGCCCTCCCATCCAGGTTGGAAGCGTCGCCTCTCCCTTGCCGACCGAACTGAGAGGCGGATTTATCTGGCATTTATCCGAAATTCTTAACGCCGGAATGGACGTCGTCGCCGATTCCAATCAGGCACCGTATTTGAGCGTCGGTTTAGAAAGCGTTTTTAAATCCGACGATATGAGCGGGGCTCTTCGAGTCGGATACAATCAAAGCTACGCGCGCGGAATTAACGGGCTGAGCGGCATCGCAGGAGGCGGCGGCCTCGATATCGGAAACTTTCGAATTGACTACGCCTGGGTTCCCTTTGGGCTTTTGGGAGTCACCAACCGCCTCGATATTACGCTGAGGTTTTAAACGCCGCGAACCCTTTAAGCGAGCTCTTCCTGCGGACCTTGAATATTTTTAATCGCAAGAGCGATATAGACCGAAGTCACCGCTAACGAAATTGGAGCGGCGCCGGGTAAAGGGCCAGGCATGAAAAGAAAAATTGCCCGCACAATCACCATCAAGGTCTGGGCATAGGCCGCCACATTAAAAAGAGCGTTGTAGGGTAATTGCGCGTTGAGCAAGGAATTCATCATCATCCCCACGAGCGAATAGAACAAAGAGGCCAGAATTTTCCAGACCACAAACAGGGTGAAAACCAAAACCAAGACGAAGGGATAAAGAATTTTGTCGAGAAAATGGCGGGAAGCCTCATAGAAATCCTGGTTGATGACCAAGGGCTTACTCATCGGCTTTTGAGACGCGAAATCAAACACCCGAAGTTCTCCGGGACGGCGCATGACGTAAAGGGCGTTGGAGGTCACATAGGCCATGACTTTTTGGCTTTCCAGCATCTGCGGAGTCACCGGGTCCACCCGCATCGTGTCGATGGTCAAGGCCACATCAGGATCATCGGGATGGCGGAGGGTCAATGGCGCGGTCAAATTAGAAGTCATTTTTCCATTAGAGAGAGTCAAAACCGGCATGGATTTTTCAAGCCAGAAAAAGGTCTTGTCAATTTCAGGGCCGACCCTCAACTTAAACGCGACCGTCGCGATAAGAGCGAAGGCAAAAGCGACATAGCACAAATACCCGACCGTGCGCGCCCAAGACTGCTGGGCCACTTTTTTATAAAACTGAATTGAGGTTACGGCGTTGACCGGATCTAATATCATCATGAGAAACATTATGCTATACCCAAAGCCTTAAATCAAGTCGTCTTAAAGGAAAACCGGTTGTGAACGACGTAGCTGAGTACAACGGTGATCGGCAATAAAATAGCTTGAGCCAAAACCGGGCCCAGGGAAGTTTTGTGAACCAACAGAGGCAAGGCGAAAAAATTGAAAACAAAAATAACCCAATAGACTCCGGAAAAACGAATGTATTCCCGAAGGTATCCTCCCTTGGTTTTAAAAACGAAATGTTTATAGCCTAAATAGGCGTTGGCAATCCCTAAAAATTGACTGATGAGAAGAGCGACCAAGTAATGGCGGCGCATCCAATCTCCCAAATGATAGAGAGAGACAAAGCAAAAATACCCGAAAAGAGTGTTCCAAGCCCCGACGAATAAATAACGGATTTTTTTCTCGTGGCGACGCGCGAAGTCTTTGGCTTTAACGATTTTCTTTTTCACGGGCGAGGCGACGGCGCGGGATTTTTGACCGCCGGAATAGAAGCGGGGTCAAACCCCGACAAAGCTTCTTCTTTCATGCGCTCGGCGAGCAAATTCCAGCTGACAAAATGCCCGCCCGCCGTCGGTCCTCCGGTCTCGGGATTATAATTTTCGTTCATCCCCCCGCTGTTTTTAAAGTCTCGGATGAGAAAGACCTCCGTTTCTTTGGCCAAATCAAGAGCCTCTTTTTTATAACCGTAGTTTAAAAGGCCGTGCATCATCAAGTAATTGGAGAGAACCCACACCGGACCCCGCCAATACCCCGCGCGCGGGTCATAGAGAACTTCGGTCTTAGACAAACTCCGAATTCCATTAGGAGACCAAAATTCGGCCGGGTTGAGCAGATGTTTACGAATCATTTTTCGCGCCTGTTCGGAAGTCGCGATTTTCGTCCAGAGCGGGATAAAATTGGTCCAGGTTTTAATCTTGATAAATTTTCCCGTTCGGGAATCTATATTCCAGTAACTCTCGTCTTTCTCGGACCACATGCGCTTGCGGATGAGTTTTTTGAGCGCCGCCGCCTTGGAAAGATAAAGAGAAACGTCATTTTCTCGATTTAATTTGCTCGCCAGAAACGCCATCGCTAAGTATTCGCGGTAAATATAGCATTGGAGGTCAACGCCTTCGGTGATTTGGCTCGGGCGATTAGAAACCGCAGGGTTATTGTCAATACCGCTTTCGACCCCGTTATACCAAATAAAAAGACCGTCCGGGGCACGGCGATTATTTTCCCAGAAAGAAAGCATATCTTTGAGTTTATGGTAATAGGAACGCCTGGGAGCCGCATCCGGACGTTCAAAAATTTGAAGTTTCCGGTAACGCGGGTTTGAGGAGGGCGGAGTATCGGAATCTTTGAGCCAATTAAAATCCCCAGATTCCAGGGAAGCGAGAACGGCCGCCTGGGCCATGAAGGGCTTACACATTTCAGGAAGGGCCCACAAAGCTTCCGGCGCTATTTCCCGGGGAGCATAGCCCGTCCAATTGGCGAATTCATCCACAAAAGACAAAAAATCCTTGACCGAGCCGATCGCCGGGCGAGAGACGTGATCATAGCTGAGAGCGACCGCCATAAAGTACATATCCCAATCGAAAAGTTGAAAATAAGGGCCATAAGGAACGATGTATTGGTGCTTTAAAATCCCGCGCGGACTTTTGACAATCTCATTTTTAACCTGGTACTTTTCGAAAAAGAATTTTAAGTCCTGGGCCTTCTGAGTCGCGCCCCAAGAAGGCGAGGCGAGAAGAAACAAAGAGACAATTATCTTTTCCATTTAATCGTGCATCCAATGGCGTGAGTTTCCGGCAAACGAAGAGGCTTACCCGCCGACAAATCATCTAGCGCGTCCCTCAGATAGCGTTTTTGAACTAAAGCGGAATTCTCCCAGTTGTCGTCAATTTTTCCAGTATAGGTTAATTTCCGTTCAGAATCAAAAACAAATAGATGCGGAGTATGCGTCGCGTGGTAAGCCTGAGCGACTGTTTGCTCCCGGTCATGTAGATACGGGAAATTAAATCCTTTTCCTTGGGAACGCTTGACCATTTCCTCAAATGAATCCTCCGGATAACCAACGGAATCGTTGGAATTAATGGCGACGATTTGAACTTTTCTATTTTGATAATCCCGCTGAATTTCAATCATGCGGTCCTCATAGGCCTTGACATAGGGGCAATGGTTGCAGGAAAAAATGATGACCAAAACCTTGGCCTCGGAAAAAGAAGACAAGGAATAATTTTTTTCGTCTACCCCCTTAAGCACAAAATCTGCGGCTTTTTCTCCTAATTTCATTGAAACCTCCTATCTTGCGGGCGTAATATCCTGAAAAGTAATGGCGGCCCCCATCAAACGAGACTGGGCATCCCGAAGAACCATGGTCCCGTATCCGATCAAATGCCGGCGATTTCCGTGAAGCCAGCTGATCTCGCTCCGCTTAATGGGATTGCGAGTAGCCAAGGTATCCAATAAAATTTTTGCGAAGTCCGGCGCGCCCATTAAAACTTGATCCACAGACAAATCCAAATTCAACCCCTCCGGAAGGTCCAGAATTCGACGAGCCGCCGGATTTAAAATCATGATGCGTTTGGTTTCGTCAATCGCGATAAAACCGCCCGTCAAATTTTCGAGAATGGCCGACAAAAGCCTGGACTCATGACTTTCTTGCATGAAGTTTTCTCCTTTTATGATAAGTCCGGCGTTTTTTTCGCTTGTGCCGATAAACGATTTTAGTCTTCGCTTTGGAATGCAAAACAGTCGCCGCCTTGACCGACTCTTGCCGCGGCGCATTAGGACGCAAGCGGTCAAAGAAAGAGCGAAGGCCGTTCACAATCGCCTTGGCAATTTTATTTTGAAAAAACGGAGTCAAAAGATCCGCTTCCTGAGCCGGATCGCTTAAATAAGCTGATTCCGTTAAAATAGCCGGCATTTCCGTCATCCTCAAGACCAGATAATTCCCATAACGCGTTCCCTCATTGGGCAAGGTCAAATATTTTTGATACTTCTTTTCAACATCTCGAGCCAAAGTTAAACTTTGAGGAAGATAATAAAATATCGAAAACCCGTGTTCCGACTTAAACGGATTCTCTCCCGGGGAAAGGGTATTATTGTGAACGCTGACAAAAACATCCGCCCGGCTTTCCCATGCGAGCTTTGGGCGCTCGGCAAGACCGACCTCTTCGGTATCAGTCTGATGGCTTAAAATGACTTTAGCCCCGTCTTTTTCCAAAATTTTCGCGGCGCGTTGGGCAATGGCGAGATTGACTTCCATTTCCTGCGTTCCCAGCCCTCCAATCGCTCCGGGCGCCGACGGCATGTGCCCCGGATCTAAAAAAATTGTGCGTCCCTTAAGAGAGTTAGAAGAAGCAACCCGCGGAGGCCGTCTCATTTCAATCAGGAGAGAATTTCCTTCAAAAGAAGCGTGGTATCCCCACAAATGCTTTCCGCGCCTTAAATGAAGGGTCAGTTCAACCACGTCTTTTGATCGCTGCCGAATTCGAGCTTGACGGATAAACGAATCATCCTGATAGACAATCCAATTGGTATGTATATGCGCGTTATAGACTAAAACTTTTAAACGCGTCAAATCCGAGGACTCTTCCGTTTGAAAGGGAACTTTCTCAGACATCACAAGAAGCGCTTTCGCTCCGTCGGTAGAACTTTTAATAATCACGCTCCCAGTTTCGGAGGAAGGAAGAGAAGAATTGACAGGAAGTAAATTGAGATGGCGAGTTTCCACCCATCCCGCCAGATTTTCGCTCAGTGGAATATAACTCCACGAACCAATAGATTTTTCGACTTCCACCCTAGTTCCCGGCAAGAGGGTAAACATTTCTCCCGCCTCCGGCAAAGACTTCATCATCACGGGATATTGACTCTTCACAAGAGCCGTTCTATCAATCCCTTTATGAAAAGAAACCTTCGCCTTCGTGTAAATTTTTCGGCCGCTCAAATAAAGTTCGATGGAAGAAGGTTTGAGAGAATCCTTCTCTGAAACCATGTAAAAACCCTGATAAAGGCCCAAGGACGGGTCATATTCGAGCATCTTCATCCAGGAATGATGCGGGATTTTAAACCAGGCCTTTCCGCCGGGGCTTCCTTTAAACGCGACGCGCAAAATATCTCTGGAACGCAAGGATTCATTTGTTGCGGGCGCAACGCTTGCGGCATCAATGGCGATAGGGCGTTTCGGCATCGGCGCAGGGGACGGCTCAATTATGATATTACGGTCATAACTGTAATTGGTATTTCCAACACTTAAGGTTGCGTGAAAAGTAAAGGTCCCGGTGTTAACCGGAAGCCAGGCGATAAAAGCGCCCGTTTTATAAACAGAAACGCTCGATCCGTTAATCTCAAAACGACCTTTCGGATTTGAGACAGATCCCAAGACAAACTGGTGAGAAGTAAAGGCGAAAGAATCATTTTCATGAGGAAAAACAATCATGATTGGAGCCGTAGACTGCCGCAAAGAAACGCTGGGTTGTGAAAACGCCGGAAGCGACAAGAATAAAAACAGAAAAAATATCATGGGTCTATTTTACTATTAATCTAATTTTCAAAAGCGTGAAAAACAAACCCGCTTGAAACCTTGGGATAAAAATAAGTGGATTTTGGAGGCAAAAGCCCCAAGGCCTGGGCGGCTTGTCTAACCTCCGACACAGAAAACGCTTTAACTAAAATTGCCGCTCCCCCTAAAGAATCCGCCATTTTTTTGGCCTCAAAAGCGTCATACGTATAGCGCAATTCCTGAGGAGAAATTCCTGACAGAATATTTTGATTGAGCCACTCAAGAGTCAAACGGCTCTTATAGCCGCTTTGGTTTTTAGGCAAGGCTAAAACACAATTTCTATTTTCATAAATTCCAAAGGCATAAGGATTAACCTCTTTCTTAAGCGAACGCTCAAGAGAAGACAAACTGCCCTCTTTTTTTAATTCACAGGAAGTTTTGACTTGATCTAAAATTTTTTGAGGCAAAACGCGGTGAGTGGGCAAGACCAAAAGCCCGGGGTCGTCTTCCGCGCAAAGATACGCGAGAATTTTCCCCGCTTCGGAGTTTCCGTTGTTCTTAAAATAATCGCAGGCCGCGCCAAGGCGGTGATGGCCGTCCGCCACAAAAAGCGTCAGCTTTTTCAATGCCTGTTGAATTTCCGCAATTTGAAGAGGCTCATTAATTCGCCATAAGCGGCAATCAGTATGAGGGAAAACAGAAAGACGCCCTTTTTGGAATTTTCTTTTTCTAATTAATCGCCTTATGAGGTTTTCAATGCCCCCCTTGATATCTGGATAAACGGTAAAAATGGGACTTAGGTTTGCCTTGACCATTTGAAGGACTTTTAAGCGATCAGCTCGGGGGAGGGGAAGAGTTTTTTCATGTGGAATAATTTGGGAAAGGTTTTTGGGACTTAAACTGACCAAAGCCAGAAAACCTAGGCGGCGGAAATTTCTCTTTCCGTAGCGAAAACGCTCTTCCAAAATATAAATGGCGGAAGAGTCGTCTTGAATGATAGTTCCATTGCCTCTCCATGATTCCCAAAGCCTGGCCGCCTCCCGATATCCATCTTTTTTTACTCCCGCGGATAAGTCCAAATGAATGGAATTAAATTTTTTAGCGCGCAAAATTTTTTCTTCTCGCGCGCCAATGGCGTCATAGGGCGGACACAAGACCGCGCTTAAGGAAACCTGTTGGGGGTTAAAATGAAGCCCCTGAAACGGAAAAATATCGGGCATGGTAATCCATCATCGCCGATTTAAGCCCCCACTGTCAAGAAGGCAGACTCAATCCAAGATTAATTTAAAGTCCGCGAGAAACGCCGGACCGCAAGCGTTGTCACCGCCGTTCCAATCAAGGCAATTTTGGATAGATTTCCCCAGAAGACATAAGGATTTCCGCCTTTAAGCATGATATTGATGAGCATCGTGATAAAATAGCGCAAAGGATTGATGTAGCTAATCCACGCGATGACCTTGGGGATATTGTCCAAGGGAAAGCCAATTCCGGAAAGCTGCATCTGAAGAAAAAGAATGATGAAGCCGATGACCATCGTTCCCTGCTGTGTGGGGGCCAAGGTGAAAACCCAAAAACCTACTTCGACCATTGTCGTAATAAAAACAAAGCCTCCCAAAAATAACATCCATAAAGGCCCGCGCTCGGGAACACCAAAGCCGAAAACTCCTCCCGCGACGCATAAGAAGAAAATAACCATCGTGATCACGATAAACGGAATAGTTTTTCCAAAAATGATTTCTCGTTTTTTAACAGGGGCCATCAAAAGCATTTCCATGGTTCCAAAATCGGTCTCGCGCGCAAAGGACATACTGCTTAAAGGTACCGCCACCAGACATAAAATCATCCCGATGATGGATGGAACCATGAAATAGGGAGTTTTAATTTCCGGGTTATACAAGGTTTTGACGGAAAAGCTGAAAATGGGCCTGGGAACATGGGAAACTTCGGCAATAATCGAAGAAAGATAACCTTCAATGTTCCTGGCGCGTGCGCCGTCGGAGGCGTCAATTAAGGCCTGTAGCCTTCCGTTTTTTTGCGCGATTGATTTTTGAAGGCCTTCCGGCGGCGCGATTAAAACGGCTTCCGCTTCACCGGATTTGACCCATTGATACGGATTATCCCCATGAACTTTCGCCGGCACAAACCATCCGGAAGAATGAGCCCGATCAATAATCTCTTCTAAAACCATGTCGGGTTTTCCAGAAACAGCCAGGCGAATATTTCTGGTTTCCGTGCGAATAATAATTCCAAAGGTAATCAATTGAATCGCCGGCAGGGGAATCATAAAAATAAGCATTCGCGGATCCCGCAGATTTTGAGAGAATTCCTTCCGCAAAAATCCCCAAATGGCCTTGTTCACGGTTCGACGTCCTTTTTAAAACTTTTAATGGAAATCATAACCGTAATCAGGGTCAAGACAATCAGGGCCAAAAACTCGGTTTTAAGATCTTTAAAACCGGCTCCTTTTAGAAACACCGGGCGCAAAATCTGCATGAACCAGCGAACGGAAAAAATTTCGGTTAAACGACGGAAAAAAGGAGTCATGTTTTGAATGGGGAAGATAAAGCCGGACATCAAAAGAGCGGGCAAAAGCCCTACATTCATTGCGGTCTGGACCGCCAACTGTTGTTGCCGGGTTAAAACCGATATGAGAAGTCCCTGAGCCAGCATTCCCGCAAGAAAAATGGCAGAAGAGATAAATAAAACCCAGTAACTTCCCCTCATTGGGACATGAAAAACCATGCGCGCCAAAATAAAAACCACCCAAACTTCGAACATTCCCAAAATGGCGTAGGGGGCGATTTTCCCAAAAATAATTTCGGAAGGACGAAGCGGGGTTGAAAGTAAAAGCTCCATGGAACCGTTTTCCCATTCGCGCGCAACCGTCATCGCAGTTAGCAGAGTCGCAACCAGCCCGTTAATGACGGCGATAAGACCGGGGACAAAAAACCAATAGTTGTTAAGTTCCGGATTAAAGAGATATCGAGTCTTTAAGCGAATAGGCCATTTCCAATTTCCCCATTGGGAGTTGATTCGCTTGTTGGCGGCAAGCTCAACCCCCGAGAGATATCCGACGACAATGCCGGAAGTGAGATTGTCCGCCCCGTCTAGGACAATCTGGGCTTGAGCGGGCTTTCCCCCCTCGATTCTTCGTCCGAAATGGGGATTAATGATTAAAATAGCCTTGTCTTTTTCTTCATCCAGGCGTTTGAGCGGCCGAGCCGTCAATTTTAACTTTTGCGGATGGAAATAATCCGAACCATGAAAAACTTCAATGAGCTTTCGAGATACCGGCGTATTGTCTCCATCCATAATCCCAATATGAACGTCCCGAATGTCGAAATTAATGGTAAAGCCAAAAAAAATTAAAAATGCTATTGGAAGACCCAAGGCGAGAGACATGGTATAAGGATCCCGCATGAGATGGCTAAACTCTTTTCTGGCAATGGACCAAGCGCGGGAAACGCTGAACCCCATCATACTTGTGCCTCGACCATTTTTATGAAGACATCTTCCAATGACGGAGAAATAGCTCTCACCTTGATGCCCATCTCTTCAATGAAGCGATTCTCTTCCGTCCCTACTTTAAGCTCAAAATGCCAGCGCAGACCATGAGGAGTCAAATTGATAACCGCGGGATGGTCCGCCAGGCGTTTTTCCAAAGCCAGATCATTGTTAACTTCCGCCTCATACAGGGACTGCGGAAATGCCGCGCCTTTGAGTCGTTCGGAAGAATCAAGCGCGACGATTTTTCCAGAACGCATGAGGCTGATGCGCCCGCAATGCTCGGCCTCATCCATATAATGCGTCGTGATAAAAACAGTTTTCCCCTCCAAGGAGACCTTACGAATTAAATCCCAAAACTTAACGCGCGCGGCAGGAGAGACTCCAGCGGTCGGCTCATCTAAAAACAATATCTCCGGTTCATGAAGCATCGAAATCGCCAGCGCCAGGCGCTGCTTGACTCCTCCGGAGAGATTTCTCACCAGGGCTTTGGAAGAAGAATCAAACTCGATGTAATTAAACAGCTCCTTGGTCCTAGACGCGATCCGAGCATTTGTCATTTTTCTGAGGCTTCCGGCAAAGTAAATATTTTCAGTGACACTCAAATCATTATAAAGAGTAAATTTTTGGGACATATATCCCACGCGGGCCTTGATCGCGTCCATATCCCGCCTGGGATCGCAACCTGAAACAGAGATAATCCCCGCCGTTGGACGAATGAGCCCACAAAGAACGCGAATGGTGGTTGTCTTTCCGGCGCCATTAGCGCCAAGAAACCCAAAAATTTCACCGCGCTTGACCGAAAAAGAAATATCGTTAACCGCCACGAAATTTCCAAAGCGAACGGTTAAATTCTGGACTTGCGCCGCGTATTCGTTCATGCCGCAGCCGCCCGCTTGAGAAAGAGGGCTTCAAAACTATCGACCCCTTCAAGCGTCAAAACCGAACGCGGCTCTCCCGAGGCGAGAATTTTTCCGTTTTCCATCAGGTGAACCTGCCCGCATCTCTCTGCCTCATCCATATAAGAAGTGCTGGCTAGGATCAAGATGGGACTGTGAGCCAGAAGGCGATAGAGTAAATTCCAAAATTCCCTGCGGCTAATTGGGTCAACCCCCGTGGTCGGTTCATCTAAAAGTAAAACCTCAGGTGAAGAAAGTAAGGCGCACATGAGTCCCAATTTTTTATACATCCCTCCTGAAAGTTTTCCGGCCGGACGCGATATAAATTCTTCCATCTCGGTGGCCTTGAGCAATTCCTGCCTGCGCGCTTGATAATGCACACGTGGAATGGCATAGAGAACTCGGAAAAAATCTAAGTGTTCAGAAACTGAAAGATCAGGGTAGAGGCTCTGGGCCTGCGGCATGTAGGCGATATGCGGACGAACCTCCTTGAACGAAACCTGAACGCCCCTTCGTTTGAAAATGACCTCCCCTTGATTGGGTTTGAGCAGTCCCACCAAAGCCCTCATCAATGTAGTTTTTCCCGCGCCGTCAGGACCAATGAGACCATGAAGGGTAGCGGAAGACAAGACGCAGCTTGCCCCATTTAAAGCCTGATTGGGGCCCAGGCGTTTAGAAATTTCCCTGACTTCGATTGACACGCCTTGCGAATTAGGGTCCAAGGCGCACCTCGATGGGCATACCGGGTTTCAGTATTTTGTCTAGATTATCGAAGGCGATCTTGACGCCGTAAACCAAGCGCGTTCTCTCCTTTTGAGTCTGAACATTTTTAGGAGTAAATTCCGCCTCGGGACGGATAAACTCAATGTGCCCTGAAAAAGCTTTCATGTTCATTTCCGGTAAATATCCGTTCGCCTCTTCGCCTATAGACAAGCGAGCCAACATCGGCTGAGGAACATAAACATAAGCATAAACCGAGCGCAAATCGGCCAAGGAAAGAATGACTGTTTGAGGGCCGGCCATATCTCCAGGCTCAACGGGGCGATAAAGGACGGTGCCGTTAATCGGAGAAGAAATTTTGCACCAATTAAGGTGAATTTCGGTTTCTTGATAGCGAGCCTTAAGAGCGTCCAAATCCTCCTGACTCGCCGACCCCTGATCAAATAGCAGTTGTCCCCGATTGTAATTTTTTTGAGCGAGATCAAACTCGGTCTGGATATCCCCGCAAGAAAGAGTCGCAACCAATTGTCCCTTTTCAACCACGTCCCCCTCGCGGGGAAATATTTCAGCGACTCTGGCCATAATGCGCGGAGCCACACGTACCTCCACCGCCTCAATCGTACCGGAATAAAGAAACTTTTTCTTTTGCTCGATCCCCAGGTAGTTTTTGATCTGATCCAGAATGGAGGGCGGCGATTCTTCATCTTCTGAAACATTCCCAATAGCATCCCTGGCATTTAAAGGCAAAGGCCGCATTTCTTCCAGAGACTGGTTCTTGGGTTTTTGTCCAGTTTCAAGCGTGCGCGCTTTCCTAAAAGCTTCTTGAGCGCGACTCAAATCTCCTTGGGACAACAGGATATTTCCCAATAAGACATAGCCTTCCGTAAAGCGCGGATTTTGTCGCATGAAAGGAATCAAATCGGACAAAGCCGACGAGTAATTTTCAAGCTTGTAAAAGTTTCGCGCTTCCTGATAGAGAGTATCCCGAGAAAGGAGTCGGTTGTTTTCTTGAGCTTGGACCCCAATAAAAGCCATTCCTAAAACAAGACACAGAAGCGCCCCAGCCATTTTTCGCATACAACTAAGATAGCTGAAAGCTGTTAAATTTTCATGACACGCAAAAAAATCGGCCTTTTTGAAATTGCTAGAATGAGCGGATGAAGAAAATCTCAGAACGCGAGGCAAAAAAAGAAATCGAGCGCACGCTCAAAATCGAGGCCGATGCAATCCTGAAAGCCCGGGAATCCGTGGGCCCTGAATATTTCAAAGCCTTATCGCTTTTGATCGGTTGCAAGGGAAAAGTGATTTTCATGGGGGTCGGGAAATCCGGCCTTATCGCTCAAAAAATAGCGGCAACCTTCTCTTCCACCGGCACCCCCGCCATGTTTCTTGATCCAACCGAGGCCAAACACGGCGGCATCGGCTTTATCCAAAAACATGATATCGTCGTATGCTTGGGAAAATCGGGAGAATCAGAAGAACTAAACGAGCTTTTCCCAGCACTCAAATCCCTTAAAGTTTCCATGATCGCCATTACCGCAAATCCCGCGTCCACTCTCGCGAAAAACTCAAAAGCCGCCATTATCACTCCTATTCAGGAAGAAGCCTGTCCGCTCAATCTAGCCCCCACCGCCTCCACCACTGCGGCCTTGGCCGTTGGAGACGCCCTGGCCATCGCCTTGATGAAGGCGCGGAATTTTGGACCCAAAAACTTCGCCCAAAATCATCCCGCAGGACGCATCGGAAAAAGGCTTCAGAGACTGGCCAAAGACGTCATGCGCTCGGGAGAGATGAACCCCGTGGTCGACGCGGAGTGGCCCCTTCGCCGCGCGCTCGTTGAAATCACGCGCCTTCAAGCCGGCGCGGCCTCAGTCAAAGACCAGCGCGGACGTTTTGTCGGCCTTATCACTGATTACGACATCCGCATCGCGCTTGAAAAGAAAAAAGATATCCTCGATTTGCCGGTCCATAAAATCATGAACCCGCGCCCGGCCTTTATTACCCCTGAGAGCTCCATCTTTAAGGCCATCGCCGTCATGGAAAACAGACGCAACCCGTTCAATGTCCTTCCCGTCGTTGAGAAAGGGCGCCCCGTTGGCCTCATTCAAATCCATGACTTAAGAGCCCGCGGCCTTTAGCTTAAGGCTTGGGAATCAAATCTTTAGGAAAGCGAAATCCTTTAAAGAAAGAAAGCATTTCAGAATGAATGCGGCCGTTACTAGCCAAGGTTTGGGGGCCGAACACTTTGGGATTCGACCAGCGCTTTCCGCTAAAATCAGTCACTTTTCCTCCGGCTTCCTCAACCAAAAGCCAGCCGGCCGCCACATCCCAAGGGTTTAAGCGAAATTCCCAAAAGCCGTCCGCCCTTCCGCAGGCAATCCACGCCAAATCAAGAGCGGCGCTGCCGGAGCGGCGAATATCATGGGAGGCGAGAAGAAACTTTCTTAAGCGCTCAACGTAAAAATGAGAATGCCGGTGGCGGTCATAGGCAAAGCCAGTAATGAGAAGAGACTCTTTAAGCGATTTTATCTTTGAAACGGAAATTTTCTTTCCGTTGAGAAAAGCGCCCCGTCCTTTTTCCGCGATAAAGCGTTCTTCCCGAAAAGGATCGTAAACTCCCCCAAAAATCGGTTGATCCTTAAACAAAAGGGCAATCGAAACGCAGGAAGCGGGGTAACCATGAGCATAATTAGTCGTTCCATCAAGAGGATCAATCACCCAGCGAAAAAGAGAACCGGTATTTCGAACGGCGTTTTCCTCCGCTTGATAGTCATGCAAAGGCGCGAAGCGACGAATCACCGCCAAAATGGCTTTTTGACTGAGAACATCGGCCTCTGTCACCAGGTTTGCGCGCCCTTTATAGCGAAAAGAAACCTTCCGGAATTTTTTCTTTAAAACCTCCGCTCCTGCTGATAAAGCCTCAAGCAAAATCTTGCGAAATCGCGTATTTTCGCTCTTTGAAACTTCCATTTCTTTCTCCCTTATTTGTTTTTATCGCGCAAGGCTTTTTGAACGGTCTTAATCAACCCTTCATCGTCCGGCGTCCGGGACTTGAGTCCCTTAATCCCATAGGCCTCTAAGGTTTCAAGCGTCACTCCCCCAATACAAATGGCCGGAATCTCTAAAAACAATTTTCTGGATTTGAGAAGACCAAAAGCCTTGACAAATTCCTTAACGGAACGCCCAGAAGAAAAAATAACGGCGTCAAAATCTTTCCGCGACATCCTCTTAATCTTCAATAGGGATTTCTGATGCGGCAAAACCTGATAGACTGCGGGAACCTCCACTTGAGCCCCCCGCGCTTTAAGCGTTTGAGGGAGAATTTCTCTCGCCTCTTTCGCCCGGGGAATCAAAATTTTAAGCCCGCGAACATTTTTAAGTTTCTTTAAAAGTCCTTCCGCGCGAAATTCTCCGGCCATATTAACTCGCTTAAATCCCGAGGCCTTGAGGGCTTTTTTGGTTTGCGGCCCGATGGCATAGAGAGCTCTAGGCTCTGAAAGCGAAATATTAAGAGCTTCCGCCCGCTTTAAGAAAAATTTAACCGCAAGGGAACTGGTGAAAATAACCAGGTCAAACTCAGCCCACTTTTTAAGGGCCTTATCTATCGAATCAAAAGAGCTCGGAGGAGCAATTTGAGTTAAAGGAAAAAGAAGGGGTCTTATCCCCAGGGCTCTCAATTTTTCGGCTAAGCCGGACGCCTTTTCCTCCGGGCGGGTAATGAGGACCCGTGGAAAAAGGGACTGTCCCCTTTTTTTATTCATTGCGCCCGCCAAATTGTCCGGCGCCAGGCCTCAATCCGCGCTTTTCTTTCTCGCGCGCTTAGAGTGGGAATAAATTCTTTTTCCTTCTTCCAGATTTTTTTAATTTCCTTGAGATTCTTCCAAAATCCTATTCCAAGTCCCGCCATGAAAGCCGCGCCCAAAGCGGTCGTCTCAATAATCCTGGGCCGGTAAAGCCGCAAGCCGGAATAATCCGCTTGAATCTGCATTAAAAGATCGTTACTGGAAGCGCCGCCGTCCACTCTTAACTCTTTCATCGGACGCTTTAAATCCTTTATCATCGTCTCCAAAATATCAACGTTTTGAAGCGCCATTCCTTCTAAGGTTGCCCGCGCGATATGGCCGCGCTCGGTTCCCCGGGTTAAACCGCAGAGAAGACCGCGAACTTCAGGCTGCCAATAAGGAGCTCCCAAGCCGGAGAGAGCCGGAACAAATTGGACTCCCCCGTTGTCTGAAACGGAAGAGGCAAGTGTTTCAATTTCTGAGGAAGAATGGATGATTTTAAGCCCATCCCGCAGCCATTGAACGGCCGCACCGCAGATAAAAGCCCCGCCTTCAAGCGCATAACTGGCCTGATTCTTCCAGTAAAAAGCCAGGGTCGTCACATTGCCCGAGCGGCTAAAAACCGGAGTTTCCCCCGTTTGGAGCAGGATAAAACTGCCGGTTCCGAAAGTGCATTTAACGTCCCCTAAAGAAGTCCCGCCTTGACCGAAAAGCGCCGCTTGTTGGTCTCCCGCCATTCCAGAAATCGGAATTCCATCGGAAAGATTGGGAATGTTTTGAGTGCGGCCGAAAATTCCCACATTCGGGACGATCTCAGGCAAAATTTTCATCGGAACGCCTAGAATGGAACACAACTGTTCATCCCAATTAAGCGTCTTGAGTTTCATCAAAAGCGTGCGGGAAGCGTTCGTCGCATCGGTTTTGTGAACCCGCCCGCCGGTTAATTTCCATAAGAGAAAAGAATCAATGGTGCCAAAGGCCAGTTCTCCTTTTTTGGCGCGCGCTAAAGCGCCGGAAACGTGGTCTAAGACCCAGCGTATTTTGGTTCCCGAGAAATAAGGGTCTAAAAAAAGCCCGGTCTTTTGGTGAAATAATTTTTCATGACCCGCTTTTTTAAGAGAAGCGCACAAGGGCGCGGTCCTGCGGTCCTGCCACACAATTGCCGGATACGCCGCCCGCCCGCTTTTGCGCTCCCACAAAAGCGTGGTCTCGCGCTGATTGGTCACTCCAATGGCGGCAATTTGAGAGGCGGAAATTTTTGCGTCTTGAATAGCCTTGGCGATTCCCTCCAAGACGGAATTCCAAATATCGTCCGGATTGTGTTCCACCCAGCCCGGTTTTGGGAAACTCTGCTTAAATTCGCGGGTGACCTTGGAAAGAACACGCGCGCGGGAGTCAACGATGATGACGGTCGTCCCGGTGGTTCCCTGATCAATAGCTAGAATGAATTTTTGAGAATAAGGGACTGTCCCCATTTCCCGTCAGGCTCCGGGAGAACTGGGGGTTCCGTCGGAATTGTAAAGTTTATTGACGAGAGCCCTAATTTTCTGATCATCCCCGCCCGTGCGATAAACTTGAATGATATTTTTCAAGAAGTCCATGGATTCATGAAGAATGGCGGGAGCGCGGGGAGATTCAAGCGCGTTATTGATCTGCTGATAGGTCGTCAACAATTCTTCTCCGCTTGGGTAAATCGCCTTGATGCAGTCATATTCCCGGTGGAAAGCGTAGCTTTCGACATCCTCGGTTGACTCATGGCAGATATTTTGGTCGGAGGCGTGCCCCGCTTCATGAAAGAGAACGCAGGCGGCCAAGGGACGACCAACGGCGACTGAAATAGCGGCCAAATGGTAATGGAGATTAATCATCCCCGCTTTTTTTCCAGTTTGACGTCCCCCGCAAATTTTATTGAAAACTCCCAATTCATTGGACGGAAGCTTAGCGTAGGAAATCCGTTCATGAGAGTCCATCTCGTCAATTTTGGCCAAGGTGGCCTCAACGGTAGAATTTGGGTCCTGACTTCCATTGTTTTCAATTCTGTCTTTCGCCGCCGCGATCAAATCTTCAATAGTCGCCGGAGACTCTCCCAAGCTCGGTTCGATTTTGTAGGGATGGAGATGCGGCCGAATTAAAATCGCCGCGCCGGGCATCCCAAATTCATAATCAGTCTCGGCTTTTTGATGAATGGCGAAAACAGACGAGTTTTTGTTGGCCACGAGGTTCATGATTTTCTGCGTCTCTTGCCCCAGGTCCAAAGCGTCGGGAGGAACGGCATTGCCTTCTGATGAGAGATACATGGGGTTTGCGTAGAGAGAAGAAGCGGCAAAAGAAATAGAAAGCGCCAGAGAAAGAAAGCGCCCAGGCAAGCTCGCGGTCTTCTGTTTTTCTTCCATCAATATTAATATAGCAAAGAGACCTCACTCCGTCCTGGGTCTAAAGGCCTAGAACTTCTAGGACCTCTGTCTTCGCTCAAAAATCCCAACGGTTTCGACGTGGGAGGTTTGCGGAAATAAATCCACGGGCTGAACGGAATGAAGAGAAAAGCCCTCTCGGCACAAAAGAGAAGCGTCTCGGCTAAAAGTCGCCACATCGCAGGAGATGTAGACGATCTTAGCAATCGGCAGGCGACCCAAGGCCTTGGGCAGATGAGGGGCAAGGCCCGTTCGCGGAGGATCGCACAAAACGGCGGAACCCGCCTTGATTTCTCGTCCGATTCGAGAAAGGACCGCTTCGGATTTTCCGGCTAAAAACCGGACGCGGTTGATTTTGTTTAAGCGCGCGTTTTCCCAGGCATTAGCCACTGCTTGGGGATTTTCCTCAACCCCAATGACCTTTTCCGCCGCCTGAGACGCCCACAAGCTCGTTGTTCCCACCCCACAATAAAGATCCACGACCAAAGGAAGACGTCCCCCTTCGGCAAGGCCCTCAACCGCCGTGCGGTAGAGAATTTCCGCAGCCGGAGTATTGACCTGGAGGAAAGAACCCGCCGAGACCTTAAAAGCGAACGGGCCAATTTTTTCCGTTAATGTTTCCTGACCCCAAAGTTTTTTCCACTTCCGCCCTAAAATGACCGAGGTCTTAAGTGGCTGGACATTTTGATGGATACCGACGATCTCAGGAAACTCCTGGATGAGAGAATCAAGAACCAGCCCTTTGGGAAAATAATCGCTTCGCGTAATAAAAGCGACTAGGGCTTTTCCCTCATGATTTGAGCGAATGAGAAGATGTCTCAGCCAGCCGTTTCCCGAAGTTTCGTCATAAATCGGCCAATCTCCCTTCTGGGCCAAGGCCTTAACCCGCAAAGCGATGCGGACCGAAAGATCGGACTGCACCGGACAATCAGAGAAATCAACGATACGGTGGCTTTGCGTCTCATAAAAGCCGCAAATAATTTTCCCTTCTTTTTTCCCAAAGGGAATCTGAACTTTATTGCGATATTTCCAAATCAGGGGAGAAGCGATAGTTTCCTTGACCACCGGACTTTTAAACCCGCCGATTTTTTTGAGGGTATCCGCCACCAGTTTTCTCTTTTCAACAAGCTGTATGGAATATCCCAAATGTTGCCAATTACATCCTCCGCAAGCGCCGGTTTTTCGGCTTTCGGAAAAATAAAGAGAACAGGCAGGGCTTATGCGACCTGAACCCGAGGAGAGAATTTCAAGTAGTTTGCCGCGCGCGAAATTTTTCTTTAATTCGGTAATTTCGATTTGGACCCGGTCTCCCGCCACGGCAAAAGGAACAAAAATAATGGGGCCTGTTTTCCCCTCGGGAACGGCAAGACCTGCGCCTTCAACAGCTAAGCCTTTGACTGACGCCGTCAGTTTTTGGCCTAAAGTGAGCGAAGGAGCGAAATTCTTTTCAGCTTGAATCGTAGGACTACCGTCCGCGCTTAAGGAGAGAATCAATTTCCGTCCACAAGTTTTCCATCGTGATGGGCTTTGAGAGAAAAATGGAGGCTCCGGCTAAAAGACCCTCGATTTGATCGCGCGGATCGTTATAGCGAAAAGAAGCCGACAAAAGAACCAGGGGAATGTTTTGAAAACCGTCCATCCGCCGAATCAAGCGGCACAAATCAAAGCCGTGAATGTCGGGCAAGCGAACATCCACGATAATGACCGCGGGGCGGGAAAGCTGAAGCTCTTTTAAAGCCTCAACCCCGGAAGCCGCGCTTTTAGCCTCAATGCCGCGCAAGGACATCACATCCAAAAAGGTCTCGCGGAAATGAGCGTCGTCATCAATAAGATAGACAAATAACTTTTTTGAGGAGAGGGCGCGGATGGGCTTTAATTTGCCCAAGGACTTCGGAAGTTCTCTTGCTACTTCCCCTTGAAAAACGCGGTCCTGGCGCGAGAAAGTCTCCGGCCCTGCCGCCTCTTTTGATTCTAACTCCATCACGTTCATGCTTCTATTATATCCTGATTTAAAAAATTCCCTATAGGCCAAAAGTCCTAGATTTGGCCGGAAAAAGGACCTAGTCCCTTTCCTCAATAATCTTAAGGTAGGGACAATGCCGCCCAAGAATTATGAGGAAGAGGCATAGAAAAAAAAGGGGACTGTCCCCTTTTTACTGGTCAAGATTTTGGGCGTGACGAAGAAATTCCTGGTGCATTTCCTGTTCGAGATTATCCATCGCGTGCATCTTTTTGAGAAGAAGTTGCCGACGATTGTAGGGCCGGCTTTCGGTAATCGTCACATGGCGGACAGGAGCTTCTTGGGAAGGCGAAGCTTTTGCGACAACTGGAGGCGAGACAACGGGAGGCTTGGGAGAAACAGGAATTTTTTTGGTCACCAGGGCCGACTCAGACATGGAATTTATTTGGGAAGACGAAGGCGGCTGATTTGCGCCAGTCTGAGTCGAAGCCGCGGGCTGAACATTATTCTGGGCCACTTCCGCGGGTTGAACGGCGGAACCTAAAGGGACGCTCACAGGCGCGGCATAGGCGATATCCATTCCGGCATTGGCGTTGAGCCAAGCTTTAATGACGTCCGATCGTATCGCGAAGTTAACCGCGGTAATGGCGAGTCCATCCGGGGCTCTGCGCGCCATCATCGTATTCATCCCTACGATATCGGCGTTCGCATTCAGAAGCGGCCCACCGGAATTTCCGCGGTTAATCGAGGCGTCGGTCTGATAACCATAACGGCCCTTGACTCCACCGAGATTAGCGATGACGGCGCTGATAATTCCCGTCGTCAACGTCCACAGGCCTCCGTCTTCGGGGTCTCCAATCGCGGCCACGGGATCGCCGACAGAAACGCTGTTGGGATTGGCTAAAGATAAAACCGGGCGTCCGGATGCGGGACGGTCCAGTTTCAAAAGCGCCAAATCAAGCGAGCGATCATAAAAAACTACCTGCGCGCGAATGGCGTGGTTGAGGTCTTTGTCTGGGTTTCCCGTCATGTGTTTGGGCTTAAGATAAACGCGAACCAAGGGCCACGGGCGCCCTGTTGATTTATGAATCACAACATGGGCATTGGTCAGAACCTTGTTTCCAGCGATGAGGCTCCCGCTTCCCAGTTCTCCGTTCCCGCCTTCCGGTCCGCTACAAATCACCGTTACAACCGCCGGCGAGGCCTTGTCATAAATTTTTCTGGGCGAAAATTTTCCCTCATGGGCCAAGGCCAAATTAGGCGCCCACAAAAAACCTATCATTCCAATCGCCAGTATTTTTTTCATCATAAAGCGCCTCTACCCACAATGTATCAGGAGATTTTCATCCTGTCAACGCCCCCAGGAAGACACCGCCGGAAAAACCAATTTTTGAATCGCGGGGAGTTTCCCCTTTAAAGAAATGGGCTCAAAAGAACTAGGCGCGGGAACCGGGGCCGGGGCAAAAGCCTTGTTTAAAAGAGCGGCCAGGCGCACACCAGCTTTTTCAAGGCGCAAATAGGCGACCGGACGCATTTCATCCTCATAAGCGGAAGTCACCACGTCGCCGCCCGGCGCGTGATAATCGGGATAGATTTGATTTTGGGCGATGGCGTATCCTTCCAAAGCCATATCGGCTAAACTGGCGTTCGCCCAAATAGCGGCGTCTTGATCGGAGATTTCTCCCTCCAGGGTTTGGGCCAAACTCTCCGGGTCCATATTCTTGGCCTCGGAAGTCGGTTCAATGAGATCATCCCACAAGGCATGAAGGTTTGTCGCCGCGCCTCCGGAGGCAAAAGTCATTTTTTTGAGATTTCCGCCGCGATCGCTGGTTCCATCCGGCAGAATTTCAGTCGCATTATGAAGCGGCTGGTGAAGGTCTCCCACCAAATGCGTGACAAACATCAAGGCCTGTTGTTTTTGATCCAAAGTGGCGGAAGCGTCCGATAGAATTTGAAGATGAGATTCAATTTGATCGATGGAACAATTGCCATCCGGGCCGCAAGCCGAAGTAATCGCGCCGGAAGGGTCTTGACTATTGATAGGAATATCAATAAAGTGCCAGCTCGCGGTTTCCGGCATGGGCGGAAGGCTAAAATTTCCGCAAGAGACGTCTTGTTTGGCGTATTTAATCCAGTCCGCGCAGTTGGCCACCTGTTCTAAATTTCCATCGGGACCTAAAATGGCGGCGACTTGATTTTTAGCCGCGGGACTGAGGCGCGAATCGGCGATCAAGGCGACGACATCATGCCCCACCGGTCCCCAGGCCCAAAGTTTTGATTGGAAAAGAAGCGAAACCGCAATTAAAAAGGAAGTCATCACCGCGCGCCGCGTGTTCATGGTCTGCCTCCGAGGCCAGTATATCAAGAGCTTCTAAGCCCTATTTTATCACAGCAACGCGTTTTTTTAACGCCATTGAATGGGAGGCCACAATCCGCCGGAGGATTCGAAAGAAGACTCAGAGGCTTTAGAAACCTCGCTTTTGACCCGGGCTTCGAGTTTATCGTGATAGGCTTTAAGGCGGGCTTCCAGAATTTCGCGTTCTTTATTCCACATTTCTTTTTCGTGGTTTAATTGTCCCGCTTCAATTTCGCGAGCTTTTTCTTCTTTTCTTAATTTCTGTTCAAGCTCCGCGACACTTCTTTCCAAGGCTAAATTTTCAATTGTCGCCGCTTCGATTTCTTTTCTCAGTTTCCCCGTTTCATCCAACGCGGCCTGGCGCTCATTTTTAAGAAACTCAATTTCCTTTTGGGCTCCAGTCAGTTTAAGGCTGGCCTCAACCGCCTCCTGACGCGTTTGGGCGAGACTTTTTTCAAGCTCGATAAGGCGCGACATTTGATTAGCGCTCAAATCCCGCGCTTCCTTAAACTCCACGCTTAAAGCCTCGTGCCTTTGGATAAAATCAGCCAGCTCTTTTTTTATCCGCGCTTCATTTGATTTTCCCCGCTCTTCAAGGGTTTCCGCGCGCGCGTGCGCCTCGGTCAGGGAGTTTTCGAGCGCTAGGGTTTTCTTCCAAAGCTCCTCGTTTCTCTTGCGGCTCGAGACAAACTCTTCCAACAAAATTTGGATTCGCCCTCTCAAACCCTCAATTTCTTTTTCTGAAACCTCAGAACGCATTTCCGCCGCGCTTAAATTCGCCTTGAGATTCTGGGACTCCTCAAGGAGTTCCAGCGCCTGTTTGCGCCACATTTCCGAGTCTTTGTTGAGCCCCTCTTTATCAGCCTCATAAGCGGCTCTTTCGGCTTCTCGGGCAATGGCCATGCGGTCTAAACTTGCCTGAATTTGAAGATTTTTTTCCTCGGACAACGCCAAAAATTTTTCCAGGTCGATATTTTTTGGCCCCAATTCCTTGACCCGGGAACGCCAGTTCTCAATTTCACGAATTAAAAGCGCGCGCTCTTCCGAATGGACTTTTTCAAGGGATTCCCGTCTCTCTTCCAAAATGCGCTCGGCCATTTGAGAGCGCAACGCCACTTCGTCCTTAATTTCTTCCCGGAAACCTTTGAGCGCCGCCTGAAGATGCGCTCGTTCTTCTTTATAGTAGGTCTCAAAATGAGCTTTTCTCTCCTCTAAATGTTTGGCCTCGGCTTCAATCTGAGCCTTTTTGTCGGCCAATTCCGCATTTTTGGAAAGAAGTTCCTGCTCAAGGGCCGCACGGCGCGCTTCTAAAGAGGCTTCGGAGCGGCGCGTTTTTTCTCGCGTCTCCGCTTCCACTTCCGTCTTAAGCCGGTTAAAATCCCGCTCAAGGGCTTCTTTCCGAGCAGAAAAATCTTTTTCCAAATGCCCCTGCTTTTGAGAAAGCATCTCCTGAAGCTGAGACACCTCCAATTCTTTTTTCGCGAGCAAGGCCACATCGAGTTTTCCGTCTAGTTTTAAAGAGAGATACTCTTCGAGTTTGGCGTAGTAAAGTTCGCGTTGGGTCGCTTCCGCGTTTTTAAGCCCGATCGTCTTTTGAAGGGACAGGAGGTTTTCTTGAGCGTTTTCGCGCGCGCGCTGTTCAGCATTGAACTCTTCAGCAAATCTCGCCTTGTCTTTCTCAATGGACTGAATTTTTTCAAGGGCCCATCTCAAGGCCAGGCGCGCGGTGTCGAGGCTTTGAATGGACTCTATATCTTGAAGAGATTTGGGCTCATCCACGCTTAAAATTTAACAGAAGCGTGTTACAAATTTAATTCAAGGAAAAAGGGGACAGTCCCCTTTTTTTTCGCATGCAGTCTTTTAATCTTTTGAAGAAGCGCTATCCCCCATCGAAGCGATTCCCTTGGCGATCACGGGAAAACCATTAAACGGAATTTTGATGCCGAGCTTGTAGATATTATAGTTGGTAAAACTCGCTGGTTCTTCAACGGCGCCTGTGGCATTAGAATAAATCGCGCTTGGAAAATAGCTGAAATAGGTGTATTGATACCCAAGGAAGACCCACAGAGCGGTCATCGCGTGCCAATCGGCTTCAAGACCCAAATTGATGAACGGTTCTTGTCCCAAGGGCGCATTGCTCGGCATGGGCGGGTTGGCAATTGGAACCGTAATATTAGGCCCAATCGTTTCTCCGATCCCCGCGTTCCCTTCCAGAACGATGTCATTTTTGTGCAGGAGATGAATGGGCGGAACATACTGAATCATGGCCCCGCCGTCCAAATAATCATTTTGATAGTCTTCCCCAAACTGATTAGACCCACCTCCCAAGTCCAGATCTCTCTGCCAAAAGTGATTTCCAAATTCGATATAGGGCGTTAATAACACTCTCTGATCCTCGCTTAAGGCAAAGCCCTTCCCGAATTTTAAATCCCAATCTCCAATGCGGGCCCCGGAGGTGTCTTGTAACGGCGTCCCTCCTTGGGTCGCCCCATTATAATTAAGATGCCCGGATGCGAACTGATAAGAAAGATGTCCATAGAGCTTCATTTTCGGGCTCATGTAATCAAGCGAAAAGCCATCACCAAAAAGCCCGCCGGATTCTTCATCAGAATAATTCGCGCAGGATTTACCGTTAGCGCAATTATTCACGCTGCCATTGGGTTCCACATAATTGACATTTTGAACCGGAATTAAATAAACCCCGAGGCTGTTATTGACCGACAGAAGGGCTTCATCCGGAGTTTGGCTCTGCCAAGCCCAGGAGCGCGCTGAAAACCCAAGAAAAATGAGCGCGAAAAGAAATCTCCACTTAAAAGAAGAATTTTTCATAAACAATAATCCCCTCCTGTTAAGAATATCTCCGTCGGAATCTGAAAAATTCTAGCACATTCTAAGACGCTTCCGCGTTTTGGGAAACCCAGCTATCGCGATGAGAAGGCGGAGAATATTCATAAGGCCCGCGATAGACGGAAACTGGAGACGAAAAATTTCCATGCGGAGGCGGAGAGGGGCAGGCCCAGTCTAGGGTCGTCGCCTCCCACGGATTATCGGAAACGCGCTCGCCCTTAAAAAGGCTATGGAAGAAATTGTAGATAAATGGAATCTGGGCCAGGAGTAAAATTCCGGCAAAAACGGAACTAACCACATGCCATTTCTGCCAAGGAACGTTGTGAGCTTGAGCCAAGGGATTCCAAAGCCTTCGAGATTGTCCAGCCAAACCCAAAATAAACATCGGGAAAAACGTGCCGTTAATTCCGATGACGGTCCCCCAAAAGTGCCATTTTCCCAAGGACTCGTTCATTTTGCGGCCAAACCATTTCGGGAACCAAAAATAAATTCCGCCAAAAAGAGCCATTAAAATTCCAGCCACGACCACGTAATGAAAATGCCCGATGACGTAGTAGGTATCATGAAGATAAATGTCGGTGACCGTGACCCCCAAGGGAATTCCCGTAAGCCCTCCGATTCCAAAAAGCGGCAAGAATGAAAGCGCAAAGAGCATCGGAGTCGTAAAGCGAATAGAACCCCCCTGCAAACTGAAGACCAAGCAGGTCAGGAGAATGACTGACGGGACCGAGATGGCTAAAGTCGTGATCGCAAAGAAATCCGATAAAAACGGGCTCATCCCGCTGATATAGAGGTGATGCGCCCAAACAACGAAAGATAAAATAAGAATTGTCAAAAGAGAACCCACCATCGCCTTGTACCCATAAAGAGGCTTTCGAGAATTATTGGCGATGATTTCCGCCACGATTCCAATGGCCGGCAGCAAAAGGACATAGACCTCCGGGTGGCCCAGAAACCAAAACAAATGCTGCCACAAAATCGGTTGCCCCCCGCCAGCGGCCCCCGAGGCATGGCCCAAAATCGTCAGGCCCTGCGGCAAATAAAAACTAGTATGAGCCACGCAATCCATTAAAAGAAGAATCGCTCCCCCTTCGACCGGAGGGAAGGCCAGCAAAATAATCGCGGAAGTGACCAGCTGCGCCCAGACAAAAATCGGCAAACGCCCCAGGGTCAGCCCCGAAGCGCGCATATTGAGACCGGTGACGATGAAATTAATGGCTCCCAAAAGAGAAGAGGTGATGATAAACACCATCGCCAAAATCCAAAACGTCGTTCCCCTCGTGATTTCGGAAAGCGGGGGATAGGCCGTCCAACCCGATTGCAAGGGGCCGCTAGGAAGAAAAAAGGATGCGGCTAAAATCAAACATCCCACGACAAAAGACCAATAAGAAATCATGTTGATTTTCGGAAACGCCATATCCGGCGCCCCGACTTGAAGCGGAAGCACGTAATTTCCAAAGGCGGCAAAGCCCAAGGGAGCGATGCCCAAAAAAATCATCGCCGTTCCGTGCATGGCGCCGAGCATATTATAAAACTCCGGCGACATCACTCCATTGGGAGTGAGACGCGCGGAGAAAAGTCTTCCCAACAGCGGAATCGGATGCCCAGGAAAAGCCAATTCCCAACGCATGATGAGGACAAAGAAAAAACCAATTAAAAGCGCGGATAAAGAAGTAAACATATACTGCAACGCGATCACCTTGTGATCAGTTGAGAAAACGTATTTCTTGAGAAAGCTGGTTTTATGTTCGCTCATGGAAAATTCCTCTTTAATTAAAAGTTATTGGCGGAACTCGCCGCTTGAGGCGCCGGAGCTTCTTTTTTAAGCCAAGCCGCGAAATCTTCCGGAGTTTGAACGACGACATGCCCGACCATCAGGCTGTGCCCGAAACCGCAAAGTTGCGCGCAGGCCAAATCAAAAGTTCCAATTTTAGTGGGCTTAACCCAGAGCGGGATATCCATTCCCGGAACGATGTCTTGCTTGATGCGAAATTCCGGAACGGCAAAATCATGAATGACATCCATGGACATGAGATGAATAAGCGCCGTTTTCCCTAGCGGCAAATGAAGCTCGTTGGCCAAGACAATATCGTCTTTGGCCGCCGGATCATTGTAATCGAGGCCGATGGGATTTGAAAAGCTCACCAGCTTTTGCTCGCGGCGGCCGAATTTTCCATCCGGGCCGGGATATTGAATATTCCAGGCGAACTGCTGGGCCAAAACATTGACCTCCACCACATCGCCCATTTTCGGCATTTCTTCTTTGATTTTGCCCCAAACCGGAATTTCCCAAAAAATAATCAGGATCATTTCCAAGACTAAAACGACTAAACCTGGAATCATCGCCTTGGAAATTCCCTCCGACTTTTCGTATTCCGCCCGCTCGCCCGGTTTATTTCGATAGCGAAAAACCAAATAGGCCAAATAAACGCTCCAAGAAAAAAAGACAAATACAATGGCGCCAAAAGTGAGGCGCAGGCCGAAATCAATGTCCGCGGCATAGGTCGAGGCCGCCGGCGGAAGCCCAAAAAGATGAAGCAGATTCATTTGTTATTGAATTCTTTTCTTACGAATTCCAGACATCTCAAGAAAACCACGTTCCCAGCTTAGAAGAAGTATAGAGAAAAGGAAAAGAGGCTTCTATGACCTAGATCATAGTCCCGATCCTCAATAACCATAAGGTCGGGAGAATGCGCCTAGCGCGGGGAGCGAAAGGCAAAAAGAGCCGCAAGGCCCAAAATCGTCACCAAGATATTGGCGCCGAGAATGATATGGGGCATGGTCAAAAATGCGGCCCAGGCGGGAAAAATCTGGCCAAGGCCAGCCGCGATAAAGATAGGCAAGGTTCCCAAAATACTGGCCGTCATCATCCATTTGGAAAGATTTTTAAGTTTTGATTGCGGAAGCTTTTCCTGGTAAAGACTCATCCATTTGTTCGAGTTAATCATCACCATCCCGCCCATGACTCCCGCAAGAACCATGGACAAGGCGGGAATGGGAATGAGCGAACTCGCCCATAAAAACGCCAAGGCTGAACCAATTCCGGCCAAGGTCCAAGGCCTTTCGCCTTTTTTTGGCAAAAGAGCCGCAGTCGCCAAGAACCCGAAAACCCAGCTCCCGAAATCATAAGCGCCAATGATATTTCCCGTCATCTTGTCATCATGCCAGATTCCCATGGAAATCGCGGCGGCAAAGACCGAATAGAGAGAAAAATGAATAAACCTAAAGAAGACAAATGGGACATAACTGCGCCAAGACAAACCTTCTTGTGGCGTTTGTTCGATGGATACAGAAGTCGCGGAAGCAGTCGGTTTATGAAGATTTAAAGAAGCGTAAAACAAAGCCGCGATCAGAAAGAATGAGCTTGAAATTCCCATCACCACGCTTCCGCCAAAGGCATGAAGAAGCGGGACCGAAATCATCGCCATTGAAATAGAGCTGAGCTCAATCCATTGATAGGCATAGTTAAGCCCAAATTCACGCTGAGATCTATCTGAAATTAAAAGTGGCGGAATTAAATTTTCGGTCACCCCTCGTGTTGCGCCGTAAACCAGGCCCGAAAGAGCGGAACCCAGAAGAAAAGCTCCAAAAAGCGCGGCGTGAGGCAAATGAAAGAAAAGCGCCGCTGGAACAAGCCCCCCGCTTAAGGCGGAGACTATCAACGCGACATTATTAATCGTCTTGGGGCTAAAATGCCCGACAAAAAAGGCCCCTGTCCAGGCGCCGGGAATACGTGCGATAAGATTGACTCCAGCCGCGATAATCGCCTGAGAAAGACCGAAGATTTGAGCGGTAAAAACCGGCAAAGCCACTGCCTGCATCTCTCCCCCCATCGCGGCAATAGACCAGCCGGGAACATATCTCCATAAAAATGGGGCCGGAAGCTCTTTAATACGTTCAAGCCACTTAAGTTTCTTTCGCGGGGAAGAATTTTCAGTTCCAAGAGGAATACTTGCGACTGTTTCGCGATCATGCGCATCAGCAATGGACAAAAGGGGACTGTCCCCTTTTTCGCCTCCAGGAGAAAGGAAAGGGGACTGTCCCCTTTTTTCTTTTTGCCGGTCAAAGAGGCGATTGAGAACTCCAATAGAGATTTTTCCTAAACGACGAGGCGCGCCAAGAACCTTGCCGCTAAGTTTCGATAAAAACCGGCGGCTTTGAGAGAGTGGTTTTTCCGGTTTTGAGGCCACCCCCAATTTGTTTTTGTCACCCCGACTTTCGGCCGCTTTCCAACGAATCAGGGAGCGGCGCTTCCTCGCCGACGCTCGGTCGCCGGAATGACGAAGGCCTGAATCAAAAAGGGGACTGTCCCCTTTTTCCTGTTGGCGGTCAGAAAGGTGATTAAGGACGTTATTGGGAATCTCCGGGTTTTCCGCTGGGAGAGACGCGGAAACATCAGGAATCTGAAGAGAAGAAATCTCCGGAGTTTTTTCCGAGAATTCCGCGGCCAAGGCCTGATAGGAAGAGAGGCCGGGGGAAAAAATAAAAAGAATCGCCGTCAGCGCCCAGGCGGTTATTTTTTTAATGGGAATTCTCCTTATTTAAGCGCTTTCCCTCGCGCCGTTTAATCCGGCTTCCTTATTGTATCCAACAATTTCAGCGCGCCCAAGGGCCAAAAGGCCTAGACCCATTCCGGCAAAAGACCCAGAAAAAGGGGACTGTCCCCTTTTTCAAGAAACGTAAACGCGTGGAATCTGGGGATGAGCGGCAGTGCGGCGAACTGGAAGGGTGATGACATCTCCAACCTTGACGCGAGGAACTTGACTGACATCCACAAGCAGATGAGAAATTCCGCATCCCCCGATAAAAGGCGTTCTGACTTTTCCCATCATGCCCCAATACTCAAAACCGGAGCCCAGACGGATCAGGCGTTCGGCGGGCTCCATCGTAATCCCATCGGAATACCCCACAAGTAAGGTCGCCACTTTCATATTCCTCGGAGAAACGTAGGCGCTGGCATATCCGACAGATTCCCCGGCGGAAATTGAACGAATATGAATAATCCGCGTTTTAAAATGCCAAGGATTTTTAAGCGGAAAAGAGCGCGATTTCGCGGCATTGATTCCGTAGATTAAATTTCCGATTCGCGCGAGATCCATCCGCCAATGAGGAAAATCCAGAAAAACGGAACTGTTGGCCGCATGGCAAAGAAGACCGGGATAGGTTTTTTTTAAGCGCTCAGCGATGCGGGAAAAATCGCGAAGTTTTTCCTCCGCCTCAACCGCGTTTTTCCCGGGGATATAATCAATATGAGCGGACAAACCCTCAAGTTTAATTTTTTTAAAGCGCTTCAGATGATGGATGAATAAATCCAAGTGTCTTGGAGAAATTCCCCAACGCCCCAACCCAAAATCCAAATCCACATGGATGGAAACCGGAGAACTCAGGGAAGCTTTTGCATTGAGCGCACGAATTTGATCCAAATGATCGACAGTCGCGGAAGTTTTTAGTTTGACCACCTCTTCCGCCATCTCCGGTAAAATCGGGGCCATCAGACAAAGAGAACGATTGATTTTTGCGCGCCTTAAATTCCTCGCTTCTTCCAAGTTCAGAACCCCGATATAAGAAACGCCGGCTTTGACCGCTTCACGAGCTACGGGAATAAGACCGTGCCCGTAAGCGTCGGCTTTTAAAACGGCCATGACCTTGGTTGAACGCCTTGACGCGGCCAAGACCCGATTAAGATTTGAACTAATCGCCTTTAAATCTATCTCAATCCATTTAAGGAAAAATTTTTCACGCATGAGGCGATTATAGAAAATTAGAATTTTCTACAATGACTGGATGAAGCTCAGAATTGGGACTCGCGGATCGCCCTTGGCTCTCGCTCAGAGCCGCTGGGTTGAGAGCCGCCTTAAAGAAATCGAACCTTCGCTTGAAACGGAACTCATCGTCATCAAAACTTCCGGAGATTTGTTCCAGAACCAATCTCCCAAGGAGGCGCATGAGGCTTCTCTATCTCCGCAAGGGACCAAGGGTCTGTTTGTCAAGGAAATCGAAGAGAGTCTTTTAAAAGAAGACATTGATCTGGCGGTCCACAGCGCAAAGGATATGCCCGCTCAAATTCCAAACGGGCTTCATATTCTCGCCTATCCCAAGCGGGAGAACCCGCAAGACGTTTTTATCGGACGCGGCGGAATTCTCTGGAAAGAAATAAAGCCGGGACAAACCATCGGGACCTCTTCTCTTCGGCGGCAGATTCAGCTTAAAATGGCTTTTCCGGAAGTTAACGCCGTCCCGCTTCGCGGCAACGTAGATACGCGCATAAAGAAACTGGAAGAAAAATCCCTGGACGGAATTATTCTGGCCGCCGCCGGACTTAAAAGACTAGGGCGCGAAATTCCGTCCGCCCATCCTATTGATCTTGACGCAATGGTTCCCGCTCCCGGTCAGGGAGCCCTGGCCATTGAATCCCGCGTTCAAGACGATCTTCGGCTTTTTTCCCAAATTCTCGATCACGGGCCGACTCGAATCGCAGTGGAATGGGAGCGAGAATTTCTAAAGACGCTGGGCGGCGGATGCTCCACCCCCCTGGGCGCCTTTGCCGAAATAAAAACGGAAGGGCTTGAAATGCGCGTTTTTTGGTCAAAAGAAGACGGAAGTCGCGCCCGACATCTTAAAGCCCTCTGCAAGGACACCAGCCTCAGATCATCTTTCATCGAAGATTTGGCGCGCAAAGTCACAGCCTAGGACTCCGTGATAAAATAAATGCCGCGTCTCTTCGGACTTCCAAGTCATTCGTCCTGGGCCTATCTTGCCCATCTTTTAATCGCAAAAAAAGAAACTCCTCTTTCCCTTCCCGCATACGACGGCCCGCTCATCTTTCTGGTTAAGGAAGAAGAAGACCTGGAAGAAATTAACGCCGCCTTGGACGCTTTTTGTCCGCTATTTTCAAAACATTCAAAACTTGAACGCGCCGTTTTTGGGGAAGACGAACCAGAAAGACTTAAAAATCTTTCTCTTCTCAACTTGAGCGCGCCGCTCATTCTCCTCAGCCTTAAAGCTCTGGCATCCCCAGTTCCATCGCCGGAATTTTTTGAGCGGCAAAGCCTCACGTTTTCAATTGAGACTCAAATGAGTCGCGATGAAGCCGCTCAAAAGCTGATCCAACTGGGATATCTGCGCTCGGATTTCGTCGAATCTCCCGGAGACTTCGCCATTCGGGGCGGGATTCTTGATTTCTACAGCCCAAGCTCAAATCTCCCCACGCGCGTTCTTTTTGAAGGAAATCAAGTCGCTTCCCTGCGCGCCTTTGAACCCTCCACCCAAATGAGTTCAGGCTCCATTTCCCGCGCCGAGGCCACCCCCGCGTCAACCAAAAGCCCGCAGATGGACGCCACTCCCTTATGGAAATGGCTCTCTCAAAATTCTTTCTCAAAGGCGCTTTGGATCGCGGAAGAAGGATTGCCTCTGCCCGATGGTTTTTCTACTCCCGACAATCGCTGGATAGAGGCGGGGCGGCTCCTTGAGACTTCAAGCCGGGACCTTGATTTTGGCGCCCGTCCCAACCCGCCGACCGGCGGCATCGCGGAACAGGCATTTAAAGAAATTCAAAAACTCAATCAAGAAGGGTTTAAAGTTCTCATTTACAGCCTCAATCAAGGCGAGAATTCCAGAATTCAAGAAATTTTGCCCGAATCAGCTAAGCAAACTTCTCAATTTCTCATCGGCGAAATTGGAAACGGCTTTCGTCATCCTAATTTAAAAATCGCTTTTTACAGCTCTTCGGAAATCTTCAACCGGAAGTACCGCCGGACATTTTTTTCCCAGTCCGGCCCGGCGCCCAACCGCATTCGCTCCTCCGACCTTCAAAAAGGAGATTATGTCGTCCACAATAGTTACGGAATCGCCCGCTACGGCGGCCTTCAAATGGTTCGTTCCCCGGGCTTTGGCCAGGTCGAATGCGCAAAATTATCTTTTGCCGGAGATTCTGTTCTCTATCTTCCAATGAGCGAATTTTCAGTCATCCAAAAATATATTTCGGGTTCCGCCGGACGTCCCCGCCTCTCAAGCCTGGACCAAAGACGCTGGGAAGAAGTTAAAGAGCGCGTCCGGGAAGGCGTTCGAGAATTGGCCGAGAAACTTCTTAAAACCCAGGCCGAACGCGCGGCGTCTCCGGGCCATGCCTTCCCCAAGGACAGCCCGCTTGAGCGCGAATTTGCCGCGGAATTTCCTTATCAAGAAACTCCCGATCAAGCGCGCGCGATAGAAGAAGTTTTAGAAGACATGACTCGCCCGCATCCCATGGACCGCTTAGTTTTAGGAGACGTGGGATTTGGAAAAACGGAAGTGGCCATGCGCGCCGCTTTTAAATGCGCGATGGGAAACAAACAAACCTGCGTCCTTGTTCCAACCACCATCCTCGCCGAACAGCATTTTCGAAGTTTTTCTAAAAGGTTCGCCGATTATCCCGTGCATCTTGGGCTTTTGACCCGCTTTCAAACTAAATCCGAACAACAGGCGGTCATTGAAAAGCTGAAAAACGGGGCCATAGACATCATCCTTGGAACCTCAAGGCTTCTCCAAAAGGATATTCAATTTAAGGATTTGGGACTGGCCATTATTGACGAAGAACACCGCTTTGGAGTCGAGGATAAGGAAAAAATAAAGGGTTTTCGCGCGACCGTGGATGTTCTTTCTTTGTCGGCCACTCCCATTCCCCGCACCTTCGGCCAAGCGCTCTCGGGATTGAGATCGCTGTCTTTTATCCAAAGCGCGCCCGCGGGGCGTCTCCCTATTACGACAAGGATTTTGCCTTGGAGCGAAAATACAGTGGTTCAAGCCGTTGAAGAGGAAATCTCGCGTGGCGGACAAGCTTATTATGTTCACAATCGCGTCAGGACCCTCAAAGAAACCGCCGCGCGCCTCAAAGACTTAATGCCCCAAGTTCGATTTGTGATTGTTCACGGACAAATGAAGGGACCAGAAATCGAAAGCGCAATGTGGGACTTTTACAACAAAAAATTCGATGTTCTAGTGGCATCCACAATCATCGAGTCGGGTCTTGATATTCCTTCCGTCAATACTCTCCTTGTGGAAGATGCTCATGAATTTGGTCTGGCTCAACTCTATCAACTGCGCGGAAGAATCGGACGCGAATCTAAAAAAGCCTTTTGTTATTTTCTCTACCCTGAAAACGCGGAATTTTCACTCATGCCGGAGGAAGCTCAAAAACGCATGGAAGCCCTTAAGGAGTTCGGCCATTTGGGCAGCGGCGCGCAGCTGGCGATGAGAGACATGGAAATCCGGGGAACCGGAGATCTCTTGGGGCGAAGGCAGCACGGGTTTGTTCGCGACGTCGGAATTTCTCTCTACAGCCAGCTTCTCACCGAAGAAATGTCGAACTTAAAAAACAAAAAACCAGACGCGCATTCGCATCGGGAAGAAATTTCGCTTGATATCCCGGTCTCGGCCTTTATTCCCCAGGATTATTTTCCCGAGGAACGTCAGCGCCTTGATCTTTACCGCCGCTTAAGCGGCGCGAGAAAAGAAGACTTGGAAAGTCTACAAAAAGAGATGGAGGATTTAGCCGGCCCCCCGCCCAAGCCGGTCAAACAGCTCTTTGAACTCATCAAAATAAAAATATCGGCCCAGGAACACGGGATTATAAAAATCTCCCAGCAAAAAAATGATTTGGAAATCATTTTCGGTTCTTCGGCCAAGATTTCTCCGAAACAAATTACAAGCTGGACTCAAAGATACGCGCCCAGCCTGCGTTTTACCCACTCAAAACAGGGGGACGGCCTTATTGTTTCTCTCAGTTCTCAAAGCGCCCTTGAATGGCTGAGCAAATTCCTGGAAAAATGATAGGATAGGCATTAATGATGCGAAGAATTTTCTTCTTTAGTCTCGCCGTTTTTTCTCTTTCCGCTTGTGAAAAGAAAGAAGCCGTAATAGCCAAGGTAGGGCCGCTCCACATTACTCAAGCAGATTTTCAGAAGGCTCTCAGCGACGTTGCCCCCGGATATCAGAATTATGTGATGACCCCCAACGGACGAAGGCAATTTTTGGATATTATCATCCGCGACAAACTGGAACTTGCCGCCGCTCAAGCCTCTAAAGTCTCTCAATCTCCCTCTTACCTTCAAGAAGCCGCCCAGATAAGACAAGAAGAAAAAATCCGGCTTCACGAAGCCTTAAAATATCTTTTAATTGAGGACTGGGAAAAAAGTTTGCAGAAAAGAAAAATGACTTCGGTCAGCGAGGACGAAGCGAGAGCCTACTGGAAACGCCACCCCTATGAGGTCTCATTCAGCCAAATTCTGGTTTCATCTCCCAAAGAAGCGGAAACCCTTCTTAAGCGAGTGCGCGGGGGCGCCAATTTCGCGCGGTTAGCCCGGAAATACTCCCTCGACAGCGAGTCAGCCATAAAAGGCGGGAAAATGCCTTCCGCCCTTTATGGAGAAATTATCCCCGAACTTCAAGACCTTATCTTCCAGATGAGGGTTGGCGAACTCAGCGGCCCCATTAAAACTAAATTTGGATATCACGTCATTCGAAAAGATTCTCAGCGCAAGGTTTCTTTCGAAAAAGATAAGGGCCGTTTTATCCAAATCCTTGAAAAGCGCAAACTAGACAACTACCTGCAATCCCTTCAAAAAAAATTCCCCGTGGAGATTATCGATGAACAATTCAAATAAACGAATTTGGACCGCCGTTTTGGGATTTATGACCGCGTTAGTCTTAATAAAACCGGCATTAGCCGCACGGGTTGACGACGTCATCGCGACCGTTAACAACGCGCCCATCTTTCTATCCCGCTACCGAAAAGAACTCGCCGCGACCCTCAACGACATGGCGCAGACCAACCCCATGGCCATGAGAGACCCTGCCTTCATCCAGCAAATCAAAAATAAAGTTCTTGATGATTTAATTGACCAACAACTTCTATACCAAGCTGGAAAAGATTTGAAAATTAAAATCCACCAAGATGATATTGACAAAGCCATGGCGGAGATAAAATCTCGCTTCAACACCGATGCGAATGGAAATCCCCTGACGCCTCTGCAAGCTCAAGCCGCCTTCGATAAACAGCTGAAAGCCATGGGGCTCACCTATCAACAATACCGCAACCGGCTGAAAAAACAAGTCATGGCCAAAAAAGTTTTAGATCGGGAGGTTAAAGCCAAAATCGAACAGCCCTCGACCCCCGAAATTCAAACCTACTTTGACAAAGTCGTTCTTTTTGTCAATTCCGGAAGCACCGAGCCGCCTGTCGGGATGTCACCTTATGCCGCGCAAGATTTCATGATGGCCGCCGATCGAGTCAAATCTTCGACCTCTGAAAGAGTGCAACTGGCCCGGATTTTAATTCGCGTTCATCCTAACGATCCCCAAGCAGAGAAAACACGCGCTCTCAGAGACGCCAATCAATATAAGGCCATGCTCATGACCGGGACATCCACTTTCTCTGAAATCGCCAAGGTTTATTCCGAGGACCCCAACAGCGCCTCCCATGGAGGAGACATCGGCTTTATCCCTAAAGGCGCCTTGCCGCCGGCTTTAGACAAAGCCGTTTTTTCTCTTGAAGTCGGACAAATCAGCGATCCGCTTCTTAATGATGAAGGTTATAACATCGTCCGCGTCAAATCTCACCAAGCCGCCGAAAAGCCGGAGTTCGACAAATTAAAAAGCTACCTCAAAGAAATTTTAATGGACGTGGAAAGCCACAAGCTCATGGACCAATACATCAAATCCCTGAGGGAAAAGGCCGTCATCGTCAAGCACAAGTCGCTGTTAAAGTAGTTCCAACAGTTGGTCCACCCAGGAGTTAGGGACAGTCCCCAACTCTACGGCGAACGGGCAAGTAGCCGGTCCTGCTCTTTAAACATTTTCTTTTTAAGGGCGGGCTTGTCGTCGCGATAACCTCGAAGGTGTAAAACTCCATGAATGATTAGGGTGAGAATCTCTTTAAGAAGTGAATGGCCGATTTCGGCGGCCTGTCGCTTAGCTTGAGAAACCGAGACAAAAACATCCCCGAAAGCTGGCTTCTCATCATAGGGAAAAGAAATAACATCCGTGTCATAGTCGTGATTTATAAATTTTTTATTGAGAGCGCGCATCTCTTTGGAATTCATGAAAATGACGTTGAGGCTTCCGTCTTTTTTTGCGTCTCGGCCCAAGGCCAACTTCGCGGCCCGGCGAAATTTCGTGATCTTTCGGGCGGAAACAGGAACCAAGGAAGTTTTAAATACGGAAATTTTCACGCCTTACCCGCGCCGCTTTTCCCACTTCTCATAAGCCCTAAGAATATTTTTTATGAGCGGATGGCGAATGACGTCTTCCTGGGTGAAATGATGAAAGACAATGCCCTCGACATTTCTGAGGATTTCGGAAATTTGGACCAACCCCGAGGCCTTAATCGAGGTCAAATCGGTCTGGGTCACGTCCCCAGTCACAACCGCCTTGGACCCGCGCCCCATGCGCGTCAAAAACATTTTCATTTGTTCCGGGGTCGTATTTTGGGCTTCGTCCAAAATAATAAAGGCATTCTCAAAGGTGCGGCCGCGCATATAAGCCAAGGGAACAATCTCCAAGACTTCCGATTCCCGCCACATTCTAAAGCGCTCCGGGCCCAACAGCGAATAAAAAGAATCGTAAATCGGCCGCAAATAAGGATCCACTTTTTCTAAGAGGTCCCCCGGCAAAAACCCCAGTTTTTCTCCGGCTTCAACCACAGGGCGAGTTACAATTACGCGCTGAGTTTGCCGTAAATCCAAGGCCTTCAAGGCGCAGGCGACAGCCAGAAAAGTTTTTCCAGTTCCCGCCGGACCGATTCCAAAAACTAAATCGTTTTTTTCAATCGCTTCGATATAGCGGCCCTGATTCGGCGTCCTTGGGGAGATCATTTTTCCAAAAGAGGTTCGGTAAGCCTCTTGTTCGCCCATTTCCTCGGGAATATGTTCGCGGGAAAAGCCTCCGGTGAAACTGCCACCTTCCGTTTCTCCGCGCAAATCGCTCAGTTTTTGTCTAATTTTTTTCATGGCCCGTTCTACCCGCGTCGAATTTCCTTTAACCCAAAGAACCAACTCTTCGGAATCTGAATCCTGGCGCAAAAAAAGCTGAACCCCGTAATGACTCTGCATTTCGCGCAAAGCGGAGTCGGCTTCGCCTAAAAGCCCGACCGCTTCCTCCGTTGAGCGTATCTGAATTTTCTTTTTAATCATTAAACGCGCGCCTAAATTCGTCCTGGCGTTTTGCCTCGGGAAATGACAACGATGCCCGACGAATCGACAAAATAACTTCGCACGTCCATTTCGCGGTCATGCCCAATCACGGTCTGCGGGGTAATGGTATTAAACCGGTCTACGATCACCCGTTTAAGATGAGCGCCGCGCCCTATGCGGCAAAAATCCATAATAATAGAATCCTCGATAATCGCGCCTTCTTCGATTTCAACTCCGCGCCCTAAAATAGAATTGGTAATGCTTGATTTTTCAATCAAGGAACCGTCTCCAATAACGGAGTTAATCAATCGTCCATCTAAAATTCGCGCGGGTGGCCCGTCATGACGCTCTGAATGGATGGGCCAGCGATGATTATTTAAATCAAAATGCGGGCGTTCTCCCAAAATATCCATGTGCGACTGATAGAAACTTTCAATCGTTCCCACATCGCGCCAATACGCTTTTTCCTCGTGGGATTTGAGCCCGGGAAGAATATTGAGAGCAAAATCATACGCATAGGTCCGCATTTTTTTATGAATGACGGGTAAAATGGACTTTCCGAAGTCAAATTCTGCCCCGGCGCCAAGAGTTTTATCGGAAAGAACCGAGATAAGAGCCTCCGTTGAAAATAAGTAGTTACCCATCGAGGCGTAAGCCCGTGAGGCGTCTGTCGGCATTGGCTTTGCGATTTTGGGCTTCTCGACAAAAGACAGAATTTTTCCTTCTCCATCGGCTTCAATAATGCCAAACCCCTGAGCCCGATCGAGCGGAACGGGAATTGCCGAAACGGTAATGTCGGCTTCTCTTTTTAGATGAAAATGAATCATCTGGCCGATGTCCATCCGGTAAATATGGTCCGAGCCAAACACCGCGACGATATCCGGATCGAAATCGTAAATTAAATTAAGATTCTGGCGAACGGCGTCTGCTGTCCCTTGATACCAGTTCTGGCCCAAACGCATCTGCGGCGGGACCAAGGCGATGAATTGATCGCGCGTAAGCCCGACCGTGCGCCAACTTGAACGCAAGTATTCAATCAGGCTTTGAGACATATATTGAACCAAAACGTAAATAGACTGCACTCCAGAGTTAATGCAGTTAGACAATACAAAATCGACAATACGGTGCTTGCCTCCAAAGGGAACCGACGGCTTTGGGCGGCTGACGGTGAGAGGGTAAAGCCTTTCCCCGCGCCCGCCGGCTAAAATCAAGGCTAAAACGCGCTTAGTCGGTTCAATTGCCATAGTCTTCATCCGACGAACCGGATTGTCTCTGTTGATTGCGGGAAGGCAAGGGTTTTACCGCTTTAAGTTTTTGCCAAAAAGAAGGACCAGCGGACTTTTTTGGAGTCGCGGTTCGGGTTTTAGGCTGAGGGAAAGAAGGAGTTTTGGAAGCCGCCGGAAGATTTGAAACTTTCGGCAATAAGGATAATGCGTGTTTGGGATCGTATCGAAAAGCCTTGTTGATTTGAGCGTCGCTTAAGACCAAAACAGGACTGTGCTCTGACAAGGCTTCTGAGGCTTTGATTTCGGTCAAGTCCTTTGTCGTAATCCCGGGAACGACCTCCATCGGCAAGAAAACCTTTCCCTGGTAGGTAATAAGAGAGGATGTCGGAACCGCGAGGATGTTGTTAGCCAAAGTTATCCGTCCTGCCCACTGAAGCTGTCGGGGATAGCGTCGAACGGGGATAAAGCTCATAAACATCCCAGCTGGCGGGGTTGTCGTTTCGTCTAATGAATAATTCTGGACATCAGTTTTCTTTTTTTTCAGTATGGAGGAAACCGGCCCAAAAAACAAGTCCTGTCCATTGCGAACATAACGCGCATATGTAGCAGGAACTTTCCCAACCAAGGCAATTTTATAGGCGACCTTAAACAATAGATCCTGAGTCTTAATGCGCTCTCCTTCCGAAACAAAACGGCGCAAGATGAAACAGTCTTGCGAACAGGCAACCTTTATTAGAGAAAATTGAGACTTCCATTGATCAAGCACGGCCTGTTTGGGAGTCATCCCCTTATACTTTAAAAGAGCCGCTGTTTGCGTATCCGCCAAATACGCCAAGGGCTGTCCGGCTTTAACCCAGGTTTGTTCTTGGGCGCTGACAGCCTCGACTTTTCCGTCAAATGGAGCCTTCACTCGTTCTTGATTCTTAAAGACGATCAAGCCTCGAACAGGGATGGAAATGTCCGATATTCGAGCGACAGCGACGCTCTGGGCGAAAAGCGAGGAAGAAAAAAATGCCAAACCAATCAGCCAAGTCATGCTTTCAAAACCGGCTCCCCATTCAACTCTTTTTTTCGGGCGTCTAAAACGGGGTTGGCGCCTTTCCAAACATGGCCCAAGAATGCCGCGAATGTCCAGGGCATCTTGCCTTCAAAAAAAGCGGCCACCGCCTCCGCGTATTTTTGAATTTCCCACTGCGCGTGGGCGTCCGCCCTGAGCGCGATAAAATTCATCAAGCTCCTAGCGTTGATTGTCCAATAAAACTGGGTGTAGCCGTTAAGAGGAAGAATCATCCTCGCCATTTCACGGGCCGCGCCCAATTTCAAAAGCTTCTGGTAAGCGTCGTAAGAAGCGCGAACCTGCTCGTCAATCAATCGGGTTAATTCTTCATGCGGAACGTTCGCGGCAACCGAGCCTTGTTTATTTTTCACGTCCTGCCCGCGCCAAACTTTCGGGATGTAAAATTCATCCTTGACTTCGGTGTAACGCCCGGAGATTTCGTTATAAGAAGCCATCCGGTGCCGAATCCATTGCCGCATGACAAAAATCGGACAGGAAACGTGAAACTTAAACACGGACTGTTCAAAGGGCGTCATGTGGTCATTTTTGAGAAGATAGTTGATAAGCTTGCGATCTGCTTGCTCTCCCTTTGAATCGGAAGCATAAGATACCCGCGCCGATTGAACCACGGCAATATCCCCACCCATAAAGTCAACCAAGCGCACAAAACCTCGATCTAAAACCGGCGTTCCTCCGTCAGGAATACTCATTGCGCCCCCCTATCGAATTTTTGGAAAGTTCATAAAACCGGAACTTCCCTTTTCCTTATATTTACGCATATCGCCCATCTTCGCCCCCTTCTCCGCGGATTTTAAGACCCACGGAACAATCAATGAATTGGGCAAAAGCGTCTTCCCATTATAGCCAACTAAAAGGTCCGAAAGAATCCGGTGAAGCCTCTGCGTCAAAAGATCATCGGCGAGCTCCGTCGAAAGGATAAAGACAGGGCCGTTGAGCCTGAGTTTGCGAATATCATCTTTAAACGCTTCTTCTGATTTTTCGGTTTCATCCTGGCTATTTCCTTCGTTAATTAAAAACGCTTGGGCCGATTTAAAACCCGCCCGTTTTTGGATTTGGCCAGCGAGGAGGCTGAGCCGTTCCTTCCAATCTTTCGCTTCTTGCGGCGGGTTCGGAGACTCCGAGACAAGAACCAAATTCTCTTTTTTTCGGTCAATCCTCAAGGAAAGCGCTCGGTTCAAAAGAATCTTTTTTAAAACGGGAGAAAAATCCAAGGTCGGCATCAAGACGACGGGAGTATGGATATCAAGGCGTTTTTGAGGAGGCCCCGCTAAATCCTGGCCCGTCTTAAAAAGACTTTGGGAAGGATTTTTTCCAATTCCCAGCAAATATCGAACCTCCTTCATGACATTGGCTGAAGAAGAATAAAAAAGAGGAACCACGATAATTTTTTTAACCCGCCGGGCTTCAAGCGCCTTAATTCCGCGCTGCATATCATCAGTGTCCGCTAAACCATAAGCGAAAGCGACCGGGAAACGCGCCGTCAAAGCGGTTGAAATCTGGCGCGTAGTTTCAGCCCACTGCGGGGCATCTCCCTCTTCTAAAACTAACACCCCAAAGGCAGGCTCTCCAAAACTTGGGGGCGGAAGCGGCGGAATGGCGGCCTGAAGGTTGAGGCCGAAAGCGCCAAATAAAATTAAAAACTGAAAGCCCATAAATGTGATTTTTTGGAAGCCCCCACCCATAAAGCAACAATTTGATGCGATGAAAAAGCGGGATAAGAAACGAAATCAATATCGGATACGGAACCCGGCAAACGGGTTTCCCAATTCTTCTCAAACTCGCCATTTCTCCAGTCAAAAGAGATTATTCTGCCCCGGTCAAACATCCCAAACGATTCGGCCAATATCCCCCACCGAGAACTGTTATGGACCGCGAACAAAACCCCTTTGCCAAAGATGAGTCGTGGCGAAAACTCAAGCGTATGAGAACTAGAAGCGGGCCATCTGAGGCGATTGGCCGATTCCCCATAAGAACCAGGAAGCGCCCATCTCCGTCCTTGAGAAGAAATCTCAAGCCGGTTCCCTGAGATAATCGCAGCCCTAAAATTTTGGCCGCCCACGCGAGCCGCGGCTTGAGAGTAAAGCCAGCGCGACAGCAGCCGCCCATCGCTTTTGTCGGATGAGGAATACTCTCCTTTTTCGTAGACTATGGGATAAATTGAAGACATTGGAAACGGGTCATTGTCTAAAAGCTGTTGACAAAATAAGCCTTCTCCCGTTCCAGAGATTACGCGAACCACATACGGTATCTTGGAAAGACGCTTCCAATTCTTCCGGGGCAAGGAAAATTCCAGTATGATGGTTCCCACTTGCCCCAAAGCGGCGTCGTAATAAGTCACGAAAAGTTTTGATTTTGACCCTGCGCCCAACAACGAGGCGTCCAAAGATAAAATCCGCGCCTGACTCTCAGAAAGCATGTAGACTGAAACGGGAGTTGAAGAAACAACGGGATAGGCATAGAGAAAGACCCTCCGCGAAGACGCTGCCGCCAGTTGAAGAGATTGATCCCCGACAAAATCCGCGACCGCAAAATCAACGGCCTTAAAATTGAGAGCCGGGCTTTTCCACGCAATCCCAGGCGCTTGGGCCGCAAATCCCAAAGATGAGAAAAATAGCGCGAATAAAAAGGTTAGAGAACTTAGAGAGACCATTTTAGACAGAATATCATTTAAATTTTATTTTTTAAATTTTTATGACCTACCGAAAGGAAGGAGGAAGAACTCAATAGGGGGATGTCCCCTTGCGTTTTACAACGAAACAATACAGGACATTTCTAAAAGTCCTTGACAACCCCAACTCCAAAACTTGCCCGTATCCTAGAAAAAATGTTTAGATTGTAATTATGAATATTATTCCCCAAGTCATTGAGAGATCCAATCAAGGTTCCGTCATCGGTTACGACATTTATTCCCGGCTTTTGAGAGACCGGATTATCTTCGTCGGAGGATATGAAGGCGAATTCACGACCGATTCGGCCAACATCCTCATCGCGCAGCTTTTATATCTTGAATCAGATGACAACACCAAAGACATCAATCTCTACATCAACTCCCCCGGAGGCATGGTGACGGCGGGTCTCGCCGTCTATGACACGATGCAGTACATCAAGGCTCCGATTACGACCATCTGCATGGGAATGGCCATGTCTTTCGGCGCGGTCATTTTAGCCGCGGGCTCCAAGGGCAAGCGCTTTGCCCTTCCGCAATCCCGCATCATGATTCACCAGCCGCTGGTCGGCGGAATATCGGGTCAGGCGACCGACATCATCGTCGAGGCAAAGGAAATGGCCTATATCCGCAAGAACCTGGAACAAATTCTCTCCAAACATACGGGGCAACCGGTCGAGAAAATGGCCCGCGACATGGAGCGCAACTATTATATGTCCGCCGAGGAAGCCAAGGAATACGGCATCATAGATGAGGTCCTCACCGGTTCCAAGGTAGATGCCTTAAGAGCCGCTCTCACTAGCGCAAAATAGGCGGGCGCCAAAGGCCGCAACCGCCATTCCCGTCAACGTCATTTTTGCCTTCGTCGTTTTCATTCTCCTCCGCTAAACACGGCAAAAGACCTACGAAAAAAACCTTTGTCTTTTCCCAAGCATTGACAAATTCGAGTTCCTCCATTACCCTATAAACAGAATGCCAAACGCTGAACCTTCTCTTTCATCATTAGGATTGCCCAGGCGCCTGACTGATCTATTGGTTTCCCAAGGGCTTCTCAGCCGGGATGATCTATCGGAAGCCCTCAAGGAACAACATAAGACCGGCGGAAAATTGGGCGCGATTCTTATTTCAAAAGGCCTGTTGACGGAAGAGCAATTCCTCTCATTTTTAGGAGACCAATGCGGTATTCGCTACGTGTCCTTATCTGAATTCAAATTTGAAGACAATGTCTTGGAGTTAATCCCCGAATCCATCGCCCGGCAACAGATTCTCATTCCCTGCCGGAAATCCGAAGACAATGTCCTGACGGTCGCGGTCGCGGATCCCCTTAACGTCATGGTTTTAGACGACCTGAAGATGATGACGGGCTCCGAAATATCGGCGGTCCTGGCCTCGGAGTCCGAGATATTGGCGGCCATTGACAAGGGATATCACTCGATGAGCGCGGAAGATGCGCTCGATGAAATCGTCCATCAAAGCGACGCCTCCGAAAACGCCACGGATATAGCCCTCGACCAAGACTCAGATACCCAGGAAGTAGTCGAAGACGTTCGGGGACTTGAAAAATCAGCGTCGGATGCGCCGGTCATTAAGATGGTCAATTTGATTTTGTCCAACGCCGTCAAGGATCACGCCTCAGACATCCATATCGAGGCTTTCCCAAAAGAAATCCGAATTCGCTACCGCATCGACGGAGTTTTGCATGAGCGCCCCGCTCCGCCCAAGAAATTTCATCAAGCCCTCACAACCCGCGTTAAAATCATGGCGAACCTCAACATCGCCGAGCGCCGCGTGCCTCAGGATGGACGCATCAAAATCAAGGCCAATGGCAAAGAAATTGACTTGCGCGTCTCGGTCTTGCCCTGCGCGCCCGGGGAAAAAATCGTCATGCGTATTTTGGATTCATCCGGACTCAAGGTCCAGATGAGCCAATTGGGGTTTGAACCGGAAGCCTTGGCCGTCTTCAACAAATGTATGAATGCCCCTTATGGAATTAACCTCATCACCGGTCCAACGGGATCTGGAAAATCAACCACCCTTTATTCGGCTCTCGCCAATTTAAACACGCCCGACACCAACATAATCACGGTCGAGGATCCGGTCGAATATCAACTGCACGGCATCAACCAGGTCCAGGTCAACCCTCACGCGGGACTGACTTTTGCCTCGGCCCTTCGCTCCTTTTTGAGGCAAGACCCCGACATCATCATGGTCGGGGAAACCCGCGATCTTGAAACGGCTCAGATTGCCATCAACGCCGCCTTGACCGGACATTTGGTTTTCACGACTCTTCATACTAATGACGCGCCAAGTTCCATTACTCGGCTTTCCATGATGGGAGTCGAGCCCTTTTTGATCAGCGCCGCCGTTTTGATGGTCGAAGCCCAAAGGCTCGTGCGTAGTGTTTGCCCCAAATGCAAGGAAGCCTATGAAGTCGATGTCGGCTCTCTTATCAAGCATAGCATCCCCGAAGAAGCCCTCAAGCCCAAAAACGGGAAAGTGACGCTTTATAAAGGAAAAGGATGCGAGCATTGCGCAAACACCGGCTACCGGGGCCGCCTCGGCCTTTACGAGGTGTTAGAAGTCACCGATTCGATTCGGGAATTAATTTTAAACAAGGCTCCGACCTCGGAAATAAAAAAAGTTGGAATCAAGCAAGGAATGCTCACTTTGCGCGCTTGCGCCTTGAGAAAGCTCTTAGAAGGAGCGACGACGGTTGAGGAAATGATCCGGGTGACGGCTTCCGATATAGAAACATGAACACGCCTGCCAATACCAAAAGGAGAAATTATGGCCTCTCTAAGTGAACTCTTCATGCTCATGCACCAGCGCGGAGCCTCAGACCTTCATCTCACCGTCGGCGCGCCCCCCATCCTTCGTATTGACGGCGAACTCGTTCCCCTGCCCTTTGAAAAATTAACTCCGGAAACGACCCAACAATTGATTTTTTCGCTTCTTAACGATCAGCAAAAACAGCGTTTTGACGCGACCAATGAACTCGATTTGGCCTTGGGAATTAAGGGCATCGGACGCCTGCGCGTTAATATTTTTAGACAGCGGGGAGCGGTTGGGGCCGCCATTCGCTCAATTCCCAACCAGTTTAAGACTTTTGAGCAATTGGGCCTGCCCAAGACGGTCGAGGACTTGGTCAATATCCCGAAAGGACTGATTCTAGTCACCGGCCCCACGGGGTCCGGAAAATCAACCACCTTGGCCAGCATCATTGACTACATCAACGAACACCAAACCGTTCATATCGTCACCGTCGAAGATCCCATCGAATACGTCCATTCCCACAAAAAATCCATCATCAACCAAAGAGAAGTGGGCCAAGACACGGAGAGTTTTCCCACGGCTCTTAAATATGTTCTCAGGCAAGACCCCAATGTCATTCTCATCGGAGAGTTGCGGGACTTAGACACGATTTCCTCCGCTTTGACCATCGCCGAAACCGGCCATTTGGTATTTGGAACGCTCCATACCAATGACTGCGCGCAATCCATCAACCGCTTGATCGACGTCTTTCCGCCGCACCAAATCAACCAAATCAGGGTCCAACTTTCTTTCGTTCTCCAAGCCGTCATGTCCCAGCAGCTTCTGTCCAACGCCTCGGGAACGGGAAGATCACTTGCCTGCGAGCTTCTCATGGTTACCTCCGCTGTCAGAAACTTAATCCGCGAACAAAAAATAGAGCAGATTCAACTCTCCATTCAAACCGGCGGAAAATTTGGAATGCAGACCATGAACCAGTCCCTGGCCACCCTCTGTCGCGAGAAAAAAATCACGCTCCAGGAAGCTTTTCTGCACTCAACGGATCCAGAGGATCTCAAGAGACTTCTCAATCAAAGTCAGATGCCTTCGATAGTTTGACAATAATCTATGCCCACATTCGCCTATAAAGTCAAAGCGGGGGACGGAAAAATTACCGCCGGCTCCATTGATGCCGACGCCCCGCGCTCGGCCATCGATCGTTTGAGGTCCCAAAAGCTGGTTGTTTTGGAAATCGCGGAAAAAAAACCCGGCGTTTCCGATGCGTTTAGAGGTTTGTTCAAGGGCAAGGTTTCCTCAAGAGAACTCACTCTCTTTTCCCGCCAACTTGCGACCCTGGTCGCGGCCGGAGTGCCCATCGTTCAAAGTCTCGGCATTTTGGAAGGGCAGGCGGAAAGCAAAACATTTCATGAGGTTCTAGGAGCGGTCAAGGCCGACATTGAAGGCGGCCTGTCCATTTCGGACGCTTTAAAAAAACATCCGCGAGCCTTTCCTGACCTCTATACATCGATGGTCAAAGCCGGAGAACTGGGCGGAATTCTCGATTCCATTCTCGAACGCTTGAGCGTCTATCTGGAGAGCTCCGAAGCCTTAAAGGGCAAGGTCAAATCAGCAATGACCTACCCAATCGTGGTGCTCAGCATTTGCGCCGCGGTCACTATTTTTCTTCTCATTTTCGTCATCCCGACTTTTAAGGCGATTTTTGCGAGTTTCCATTCCGCCCTTCCGGCGCCCACCCAAGCGCTGTTGGATCTTTCGGACTTTCTCAGACACAATTTCTGGATCATCTTCGTAGTCCCCTTGGCCGCATGGAGAGCTTTTAAATTCGCTTACGCCAATCCTAAAGGTCGCCGTTGGATTGATGGACACATTCTCAAAATTCCCATGTTCGGCGTTTTACTGAGGAAATTCGCCATCGCCCGCTTTTCAAGAACCCTGGGGACTCTCATTAAATCCGGCGTGCCCATTCTCCAAGCCCTTGAAACCGTCGCTCAAACCGCGGGCAACGTGGTTATTTCAGACGCTATTTTATCAGCCAGGCAAGCGATCAGGGAAGGCGGACACTTAAGCGAACCGCTTAAGAAATGCGGGATTTTCCCGACCATGGTCACCTCGATGATTTCCGTTGGGGAGGAAACTGGAAATTTAGATCAAATGCTCCAAAAGATCGCTGATTTTTACGACCAGGAGGTCGATGCCGCCGTCAAGGGTCTCACTTCCATGATTGAACCCATCGTCATCGTGGTGATGGGAATTGTCATCGGCACCATTGTTATCGCGATGTTCTTGCCGATGTTCGACATGGATGAACTCGTCAGTAAAACACAATAACTGGATTTCAAAACCACCTAACGACTCAAAAGCTTTTTGTCCCGAAGCAGGCGATGGTAACGAATTCCAAATCGATGCGCCTCGTCTCTTAAATTTTCCAGAAGATTTCGCGCCGCGCTTCCCCGCTCTAAAATGACGGATTCAGATCGCCCGGGAACAAAAACCTCTTCCAATCGCTTGGCCAAGGAAATGACAGGAACATGGACCCCAATCTCTTTAAGCGCCACGACCGCGGCGGAAAGTTGCCCTTTCCCGCCGTCAATAAGGATCAAATCTGGATAGGTCTTGCCTTCTTTTTTTAAGCGCAGATACCTCCTTCGCACGACTTCCGCCATGGATTTGAAATCGTCAATTCCCGTCGTTTCCTTGATTTTAAATTTCCGATAATGCGCTTTGTGCGGAACTCCTCCTTCAAAGCAAACCATGGACGCCACGGTTTCATGTCCCTGAAAATGGGAGATATCGAAACACTCAATATGAAAAGGCGGAGTTTTGAGGCCCAAAACCTCTTGAAGCGCGCTCACCGAACGGGAAGAACCGAGAGTCTCGCCTAAATCGTCAGGTTTTAGAGCCCGCAAGCGCACGTTTTCCCCCATTTGGGATAAGCCCGCGAGACTGTCTCTTAATCGAGCCGCCCGCTCGTAATCGAGTTTGGAAGAAGCCGCCTTCATTTCCAGAGACAAAGACTTTTTTAGTTTTTCATACTCTCCTTTAAAAAACAATCTCGCCTTTTCAGCTTCCCCACGATACTCCTCGTAAGAAACAAGCCCGGCGCAAGGCGCCGGACAGTCGCCGGTATGATAATAAAGGCAGGAATTAATTTTCTGAGGAGCCAAGGGACGCTCAAAGCCAAAATCCCAGCGGCAGGGCCTGAGCCTGAAATACCCGCGCCGCCACAAAAAGCGCAAAAGCCCGCGCACCGGAGAAACCTTGGGAAAAGGACCAAAATAAACGCCTCCATCCGCCATTTTTTTGCGAACGAGAAAAATCCGCGGAAAATCTTCATTAAGGCTGATTTTGACATAGGGATAAGCCTTGTCGTCTTTGAGGGCAATATTAAAAAAAGGCTTTTTCTCTTTAATTAAGGTTCGTTCAAGAAGAAGCGCTTCCCGTTCGGAAGCGCAGGGAATATAGTCGATTCTCCGAATGAGCGGGGATAGAACCGAGGTTTTTAAATTCGCGCGCGCCGGATTAAAGTATTGAGAGACGCGCTTGGACAAATCCTTCGCTTTCCCGATATAGAGGATATCGGAAGCGGCGTCCCGCATCAAATAAACCCCGCAAGTATGCGGGACATGCGCGTAGAGGTCTTTTCGCTCCATGGCCACTTTAGTATACGTAACTCTATTGACAAACGAAAATCGAGGGGTTACACTGGGAAGAGATGAGAAAATTGGCAAGGTCTATTTTATGGACGGCGCTATTGGTTCTGCCGCCATTTCCAGCCTCGGCTGCGAATTCAAACTCAAGCCTCATTACTGCCGTCAAAGAAGGACAGGAAAACACGGCTTTAAGTCTTTTGTCGCAAGGAGCCAACCCCAATGCGTTTGATCAATATGGATATACGGCAACCATGTGGGCCGTCAGCCGCGGGGATTCAGCCCTCCTTTCCGCGCTCATTAAAGCGGGCGGAGATTTACAGCATGTTCCATCATCCTTTAACCCCGTCATTGAGGCCGCCAAGGCGGGAAACGCGGGCAACCTGACCCTCTTAGCCTCTCTTGGATATAATGTCAACGGAGTTGACGCCCTGGGAAATTCCGCTCTGATGTATGCCGCAGTAGACGGTTCAACGGTCGCGGTTCAAGCGCTTCTCACCGCCAAAGCTAATGTCAACGCCGCGGATATTCATGGGCAAACCGCTCTCATCAAGACGGCCCAGAATGGAAACGCGGCCATGGTTTCATTTCTTGCGTCCAACGGGGCCAATCTCAACGCCCAAGATCATTTTGGATACAGCGCTCTCATGTGGGCGGCGCACAACGGACAGCTCGCCGTGGTTCAAGCTCTTTTGGCCAAAAATGCTTCCACATCCCTTCAAGGCCTCGATGGAATGACGGCTCTCTCCATCGCTCAAAAGCGGGGATATGCCCAAATCGCCAACATTCTCAAAGGCTAGGCTCCGTGAGAAAATAAGCTAAACTTAAGGCATGGACGCGGAAGCCCCTGACCCTGGCTTAGATGCCCTCGCTTTTTCATCTTTCTCAAGCAAGTTGAAATTTTTCCTTAAAGGATTTAAGAGAAGGCCTTCCGCTCTCATTGGGCTTTCGCTGATTTTGTTTTTTATTCTTATCGCGGCCCTCAGCTCCTGGCTGGCCCCCGTTCCGCCCGACAGCCGAAACCCTTACCTGATTCCGGAATTCGGATACAGCCCGGAACCCAAACTACCCAGCCGCGTCCATCCTTTTGGAACAACCGAGGATCAGTACGACCTTTATTATGGAATGGTCTGGGGCACGCGAACGGCCCTCAAGGTCGCTTTGACGGTAGTCGGCTTCTCTGTCTTCCTGGGAATTGTCCTGGGCGGACTCTCAGGATATTTCGGCGGATGGGTGGATGAGCTCATCATGCGCTTTACCGACGTCATTTTAGCCCTCCCAAGCCTTCTCTTAGCTGTCGTCATCGTCGCGATTACCGGCCCCAGCCTCAGCCATGTGATGATTTCGGTCACCGCCGTTTCCTGGCCGTCTTACGCGCGGCTTCTGAGAGGAGATGTTCTAGCGATTAGAAACCGGGAATTTATTCAGGCCTCCCGCGCGATGGGCGCCTCTCACCTGCGCATCTTCTTAAAGCATATTCTTCCCAACTGCATTTACCCGATATTAGTTCTCGCCTCTCTCGATATGGGCTCTATCGTCATTACGGCCGCGGCGCTCAGCTTCTTGGGTCTTGGAGCGCCTTTAGGTTATGCCGACTGGGGACAACTGATTTCTCTCTCTCGAGACTGGATTATGGGCTCGTCCGGAAATCCTTTTGCTTACTGGAACACTTTTACCATCCCCGGTCTTGCCATTTTTCTCTTTGTTTTAGGCTGGAATCTTCTCGGCGACGGCCTCAGAGATATCCTTGATCCAAGATCGGCCAGTCATTGACCTTTAACCCTCGTTTTGACAAAATAGACCCATGAGAACCTTAAACGAGCTCTTGGATCATTCCGCCCAAAATAGCCGCCCTGGTATAGGACTTTTGACTGAAACGGAAAATCTCCCTTATGCCGAGCTTAAAAACCGCGTTTTAACCATCGCTTCAAACTTTAAGAGAAACGGAATTAAAAAAGGAGACCGAGTCGCCATTATCCACCGCAACAGCCCGGTTTTTATCGAGACCTACTTCGCGCTTTCCCGCTTGGGCGCAATCGCGGTCCCCATCAATTATATGATCCATCATCCCGAGGAGTTGGCTTATATGCTCAACGACTGCGGAGCGGTTGGAATCGTGACTCAGAAAGAATTTATTAAAGGCCTGCGCGAAGCCGCAAAACTCACTGGTCAAATCAAATTTATTTGGATGAGCGACGAAGATAAATCCGCCGGTCTTGAAAAGGAATATCCCTTTTCCGATCTGCTTAAAGACAGCGCTTTAGAAACCTTCGATCCGGTCTTAGAGGAAGACGTGGCCGTTATTCTTTACACCTCGGGAACCACCGGAAAACCCAAAGGGGTCATGCTGACCCACAGAAATTTAATCACTAATACGGAAGGCGGCATCGCCCGGCTGAATCTTTTTTCTCATGACTCAAGCCTGGCCATTTTGCCGATGTTTCACACCTTGGCTTGGACCGCCAATGTTTTAGTCTCCCTGCGCCTCTGCGCCCGTTTGGCCATCGCCCCGTCTATTACTCCCCCCAAGCCCTGGCTCAATCTCATGGCCAAAAGCAAAACTACTTTATTTTTAGCGGTGCCTCAAATTTATTCCTTGTTGGCTAAGTCCTCCAAAGGGCTTAAAGGATTTATTTTGCGCCATTGGTATTTTCGGAAGGTTCGCATGGCTGTTTCAGGCGCGGCTCCTTTAAACTCGGCGACTTGCCAGGAGTTCGAACGAGCGTTTAAAGTGAAGATTCTTGAGGGTTATGGGCTCACCGAAACCTCTCCAGTCATCACGATTAATTCGCCCGAGCGGCCCAAGCCCGACAGCGTGGGAAAGCCCATTGAGGGCGTCGAGGTTAAAATCGTCGATGATGAGGAGCGCGTTCTTAAAGCCGGAGAGGAAGGAGAAATTTGCGCCAGAGGACATTGCGTGATGAAAGGCTATTATAACCTTCCCGAAGAGACGAAAAAAACCTTCACTAAAGACGGTTGGCTTAAAACCGGAGACATCGGAATCTTAGACGAGGAAGGATACCTTTTCATCCGCGACCGCAAGAAAGACATGATCATCATCAAGGGTCTCAAGGTTTTTTCGGCCCAAGTCGAAGCAACACTGGCGGAAAACCCCGAAATTCTTGAATCGGCCGTCATCGGGGTTCCCGATGAGCACGGGGATGAAATCATTAAAGCCTTTATCGTCCTTAAGCCGGGCTCCAAGGAAGACAAATCCTCCTTGATGAAATACTGCCGGGAAAAATTTGATTCCTACAAGCGTCCCCGCGATATCGAGATCGTGGAATCCTTGCCGAAAAATTCCCTTCAAAAAATACTCAAACGGACGTTGCGCGAGATGGAAACAAAAAAACGCGCGGCCTCCGTCGGTTAAAAAAGTGCCTGTCTCGCCTCCCCCATGGCCCCAAGAGGCTAAGCGCCTTTTATCCATCGCGTCTTCAATCGACCCGAATTTCTTTGCCGTTGGGGGATCAGTTCGAGACCTCTTTCTGAAGCGACCCATTCATGATTTAGATCTCGCGTCTTTTGCGGCATCAACTCTCGCAAAAAAACTCTCAGCTGTTTTCCGCGTCAAACAAATTGTTTTGGATGAAGAAAATGCGGTTTACCGCCTTATCCTTCCCCCTCAATACAAGACGACCCAACAAATCGATATCGCGCAAATACAAGGCAAAACCATTGAAGATGATCTCCACCGGCGAGACTTCACGGTTAACGCGATGGCCTTATCCGCCTCAACAAAAACCCTGCTTGACCCCAGAAATGGGATGAAAGATATAGGCAAAAAAATTCTGCGCTGTGAATCGGAAGACATTCTGAAATCCGATCCTTTAAGAATTTTGCGCGCTTTTCGCCTCTCGGCGCAACTGGGTTTTAAGATTGAAAAAAACACGCTCAAACTCATCAAGAATGTCAAGGATTTAACTCTGAATCCGGCCGGAGAAAGAATCCATAGCGAAATACTCTCTCTCTTGGAAGTTCCAAATTCTTCTCGCCAGCTTGTCATGATGGACCGGTGTGGAGTCCTCACTTCTTTATTTCCCGCTCTTGAAGCCCAAAGAGATACCGCCGTTGAATATTATGGGAAAGGCGGAGTCTTAACCCATTCCTTAACCGCCGCAGAGAGGGCTGATTTTTTGATGAGCCATCTAAAACTCGTGTTTCCCAAACACTACAAGGCCATCAGCCAGTCTCGAAGAAATATCGTCATTCTTTCCGCGCTTCTCCATGATATCGCCAAACCCGCCACCGCCCGAATGGTCAAAGGCCGCCTCCATTTTTTCGGACATGATCAATTGGGAGCGGAAAAAGTCTCAGAACTCCTTGAACTCCTTCGTTTTTCAAGGGAAGAAATATCTCTGATTCAATCCGCCACGCGCCACCATTTAAGGCCTGGATATTTGGCTGAGGCGCCTCAAATCACGGAGAGAAGCCTCTACCGCTTCTTTCGAGATACGGGAAAAGACGTCCTTTACACGCTCCTGACGGCTTGGGCCGACCACACAAGTTACGTCCCGGAAAAATCAATCCGGGGCTTTCTGCCTCTAACCCAAAAACCCGTGGGCAAAGGCTTGGAAAAAGTTCCGCAAGATTTGAGAAAAACCCTAAAACATCTTCAAACCGTCAATCTCTTGGTCTCCCGACTTTTAAACCCTAGGAAAGAAGTCATCCCGTCTCCAGTTGTGAACGGCAACGACATCATGAAGGCGCTTAAAATCCCACAGGGTCCTGAAATCGGGAAAATCCTGGAAAGAATCCGGGAAGAACAGTCTGCGGGGAAAATTAAAAATCGGGAAGAAGCCTTCGCGTTTCTACTCAAAAAAAATTTCAACGCCAAGAACTCGAAAGGCGCAAAGGCATCTGGCAGCGATCCGAAAAATAAGGGATCAAAGCCTTGATGGATGAGACGTGTTTTTCAGCCGCCTCTTCTCCCGCGCGAATAATTTCCCGCGCGCGATGCAAATCGCTCCAAGAAAACCCCTGAATGTCCGGCTGGATGACGATTTGAGAAAGCCCGGAACGGGATTTGGCTATTTCATATTCCGCCGTATAGATCATGTGAAAGAAAACGCGCGAGAGACTGGGGGCCTTGAATATCGCGGGCAAACCCGGCAAGATTGGCTCTTCCGCTTTGGGCTTCTGTCTTCCGGTATAATGGGCCGCCGGCAAAGTCAGGTTAATCGAAATCAAGATATCCGCCCCTTTGTCGGCCACCACTCGAACGGGAACGGGATTAATCAACCCTCCATCAATGAGGTAACGGCCATTCAAAAAGTAAGGCTCAAAAATCACCGGCAAGCTTGAGCTCGCCCGCACCGCTTCCGCCAAATTTCCTTCGTCAATCACGACCTCTTCTCCGGTTTCGATATCGGTCGCAACGCAAGCAAAGGGAATCTCGCAATCGGAAAAATTTTTTTGACCAAATAAAGACCGGTAGAGATTCAACAAGGAATCTCCGGAAAAAAGACCCGAACGGGGCACGCTCAAATCAAGGAACAGTCGGCTATACATCCAGAATTTATCGATACGCAAAGCGACCCTTTCCATTTCCTCCGGCTCCATCCCCATCGCGGCCAAACCGCCAATCAAAGCGCCCATCGAGGTCCCGGAAATAATATCGATGGGAATCCCTTCTCTCTTAAAAACTTTAAGGACGCCGATGATGGAATACCCTAGAGCCGCGCCGGAACCGCAAGCGAGCCCAATCCGAACGCCGCCCAAACGCCGCGCCAAACGCTCGATAGTCGACCTTGTTTTAGGAGAAGTTTCAAGCGCTTCGTAAATACCGACTCCGGAATTCAGCTTATCTTTAATGGCGGAAGTCCAAGGAATCACCAAATCCCGGCCAAGACCTTCGCGCAAAACATCCTCTGGTGGATTATCTCCGCACCAAGCCTTGAGAAGCCTTGTCTCCGGAACCAGGGAAGCGAACTCTTCCTGTAATTTTCGATAGGGAGACAAACACGAAGTGGAACCAAGCAAAATGACTTTGTCGGCTTCCAGTAAAACTTTTTCCTCAACCGCTCCCACGGGTCCGCTGAGCGCCACCAAAACCATGTCATGAGATTCCCGTAAAAAATTAACAAATAAATAAATTCCCGCCAGAAGGCTCCCCGACAAATTTTCGGCGGGAATGCTTAAGACCTCAAGCCCCGAGGCGTGCTGCTGCGACAGGGTTCGGATGCGTCCGGGATCGCGCAGATTCATATTGAGCAAGAGTTGCCGGGTCACTGGAGAGGACTTTAAGCCCAAGGAGCGGGCGACAGCCCCGGCGTCAGGATTCATGTCGATGAGCAAAACCCTTCTTCTGGTTTGTTCCAACAATTGAAGCCCCAGGTGCGCGCTCAATAAATGCCGTTCACCCTCCTCGCAGGCGCAATAAAAGGCAAAAAACTGAGTTGACTCTGTCGTCTTTTTAGGCGTTCCCCGAGTCGTCTGAATCAGGCGTTTGGTTAGGACATGGGTCAGGTGAAGCGAAATGGAGGGATTTTCTCTCAGTATCTCATGAAAATCCGCCCGCGGAAGCTTGAGAAACTCGCAAGTGCTAACTAATTGAACGGTGGCTGTCCGCCTTTCTCCGGTCAAAACGCCGCCTTCTCCCAAGGTTTCGCCTCTTCCCAAGAAAGCGTCCACGATCTCCTCGCTTCCTCTTAGATGGACGACGCGCACAAGCCCTGAAGCGATGATAAACAAACTATCCGGCTCATCTCCCTGCCGAAAAAGGGTCGCGCCTTTGGGCAAGGACAACAACTGCATTTTTTGGGCGATTTTATTTAATTCAGATTTAGGTAAGCCGGAAAAAATAGGGATACCCGCCAAAAACAGCTCCCACGCGCCAATCTCTTCAGGAGTCATAAGCGCCTAGCAGCTTTAGTATAATGCGAAAGTCCCATTGATTGGCAAGCCAAGAGGGCGATCACGGTTTTAGAGTCCTTGATTTTGCCGCGATAGAGAAGTTTAAGAGCGTCGCGAAGGGAAATCACGGTTTTATCGATAAATTCGTCATCGTCGGGAGAAGAAGTTCCAGGTTTTATATTTCGAGCGATAAACAAATGCAAAATTTCATTCGCGAAAGCCGGCGTGGGCCAATAACTCAACAAAGGTTCCATCTTGCCGCCGGAGTATCCAGTTTCTTCCCTCAGTTCGCGCCGGGCGCAGAGAACAGGGTTTTCCCCTTTAGCCAATTTGCCCGCTGGAATTTCCAAAGTGACCTCGCGCACGGGGTGGCGGTATTGCCGAACCATCACGATTGTTTCCCGATCAATAAACGGAACGATGCCCACCGCCCCGGGATGGTCGATATACTCCCGGGTCGCGGTTTTCCCATTGGGAAGCCTCACCTGATCCACGCAAAAATCAACCGCGTTTCCACGGTAGACTCTTTGGGTTTTCAGATGTCTCTCAGAAAGATGCTTCACCACTCAAGTATAGCGGGATAAAGCGCGATATGCAACCGGAATTTGTCCACCTTCATAATCACTCCGAATACTCTTTAATGGATGGGCTCATTCGTTTAAGCGATCCTTCAGGGAAACCATCAGCCGCCCTGGAATCGCTTGCCAAGCAAAAGGCCCGCGCCTTTGCCCTCACCGATCACGGCAATATGTACGGGGCTATAGAATTTTACCGCAACTGCTCCCAGGTCGGAGTCGTTCCCATCATCGGATGCGAAATGTATTTCGCGAAGGGCTCTCGCTTTGACCGCGGTCATTCTCAAAAAGAGAATTGCCACTTGACGGTCCTGGCGCGAAATTTCGAGGGCTATCAAAACCTCATGGCCTTAGTCAGCAAGGGCTATTCCGAGGGCTATTATTACGACCCAAGAATCGACAAGGAGCTTTTGTCCAAGCACTCCAAGGGCCTTATCGTTTTATCCGGATGCCTTAAATCCGAAATCAGCCAACTGATTGTCTCCGGAAATTTAGTCGAGGCGGAAAAACTCTGCGCCTGGTTTAGAGACGCCCTTGAACCCGACTGCTTTTATCTTGAGATTATGGATCATGGAATAGAAAAACAGCAGCAGGTGCTCAAAGCCCTTTTGGAGGTTCACGCCAAAACCAATATTCCGCTTATTGCCACAAACGACTGCCACTACTCCCACGCTTCCGATCATGACGCACACGACGCAAGGGTCTGCATCGCCACCGGGCGGAAAATAGAGGACACCGAACGCCTGAAATTTGAAAGTCACCAGTTTTATCTCAAGACCGCCGAAGAGATGCACAAATTATTTTCCTTCGCTCCCCAGGCCTTGACGAATACCCTGAAAGTCGCCGAAATGTGTCATCTTAAAATTCCGATGGATCAATTGATGCTTCCGCAATTTGACGTCCCGGAAGGGTTTACCCAGGATTCTTTTCTTGAAAAGCTGTGCGTGGACGGACTTAAAGCGCGGATGGGAGAAAGCATCCCCACCCCATATCAGGAACGCCTCAGCTATGAGTTATCGGTCATTAAGAGAATGGGGTTCTCGGGATATTTTTTAATCGTCAGTGATTTCATCCACTACGCGCGAACTCAAAATATTCCGGTCGGCCCCGGAAGAGGCTCCGGCGCCGGGGCGCTAGTGGCCTATTCTCTTAAAATCACCAACATCGATCCTATTAAAAACCGTCTCTTGTTTGAAAGATTTCTCAACCCCGATCGCAAATCCATGCCGGATCTGGATATTGATTTTGCCGATACCGGACGGGACCGCGTCATCGCCTACGTCCGCCAAAAATATGGAGAAGGAAACGTCGCCCAAATCATCACCTTCGGCTCCTTGGGCGCCAAACTCGTCATCCGAGACGTCGCCCGCGTCATGGGCCTCCCTATTTCGGAAGCCGACCGCATCGCGAAAATGATTCCGGGCGGGCCCAACATTTCTCTCCATGAAGAACTAAAGAACAACTCCGATCTAAAGGAAGCGATCAAAAATCCTTCCATAAAAAAACTCATTGACCTCGCTTTAAAACTGGAAGGACTCAAGCGACATACGGGAGTCCACGCGGCGGGGACCGTGATCACCAAAGAACCGGTGGTTCGTTACGCGCCCTTGGCCAAAAGCGCCCATTCCGAGGTGACCACCACCCAATACGACGGAGACTCTCTCGCGAAGCTTGGACTCTTGAAAATAGACTTTTTAGGCCTAAGGACCCTCTCCATTATCGACGGCGCCGTGCGCCTGATTCGGGAAAGAAAAGAGCCCTCATTTGACATCGAGAATATTCCAATGGAGGATGCAAAAACTTTCGAGCTTTTGCGCTCCGCCCACGCTCTTGGGATTTTTCAGCTAGACTCCGAAGGCATCCGCAATCTCTTGCGCAGTCTTAAACCCACCACTTTTGAAGACATCGTCAGCGTCATCGCTCTTTTTAGGCCCGGCCCCATGCAGTCCGGAATGTTGGACATGTTCGTGGAGCGCAAACATGGGCGAAAAAAAATTACCTACGCTCATCCCCTTCTTGAACCTATCCTAAAAGAAACCTACGGGTGCGTGGTCTTTCAGGAACAAGTCATGGAAATCGCGAAGAAACTCGCGAATTTCACTCCCGGTCAAGCCGACAGCTTGAGAAAAGCCATGGGAAAAAAGATTCCCGAGGAAATTGAGAAGCTGAGAAACGATTTCGTTCAGGGAGCGGCCACCCATTCCATCAACAAAACTCTCGCCGACAAGATTTATGATCAGCTCGTCGAGTTTGGCGGATACGGGTTCAATAAATCCCACTCCGCGGCCTATGGTCTTGTCGCTTATCAAACCGCCTATCTCAAAGCCAATTTTCCGCTGGAATTTATGACCGCTCTGCTCACTTCCGAAATCGGACATTCCTCGGTACAAGCCGAAGGAAAAGAAAATAAGCTCGTGGTCTACATCAATGAAGCGGAAAGAATGGGCCTCAATGTTTTGCCGCCGGATGTTCAATCATCCGGCATCTTCTTTTCGCCCGAGGGCGAGCGCTCCATTCGATTTGGGCTTGTCGCCATAAAAAATGTCGGGCACGGCGCGGCGGAAGAAATCGTCCAAGCCCGAAAAGAAAAAAATTTTTCGTCCTGGGGGGATTTTATCGGACGCATAGGAGGGCAAGCCCTCAACAAGAGAACGCTTGAATCCCTGATCAAAGCGGGAGCCGCCGACAATCTGGATCCGGAAAAAGAGATTCCACTCAAGCGATCCAGGCTTTTGGCCGAGATAGAAAATTCAAGCCGCGCCCAATCGGCCCGCCAAAAAGACATTGAAAGCGGTCAAGGACTTCTCTTTTCATCGGAGGAAATCGCGCCCGCTTTAATTCAGGAAGCCAAGGATTTTCCCATTTTCGACCAATCCGACATACTTAAATTTGAAAAAGAAATACTGGGGTTTTATCTTTCCGGGCATCCCCTCACCGCTATCAAAGAGCGTTTGTTGAAAGTGTCGAGTTCGCCAATCTCGGAATTGAGCGCGGCCAACGCGGAGAATGTCCGCGTCGCGGGGATTATTACTCAAGTCAAAAAAATGACCTCCAAACGCAGCGGAGAACCCTGGGTGAAGGCCGCGCTTGAAGATCTCAGCGGAGAAGTTTCCCTTTTGGCTTTCCCGAGGGTTTACGCGAGCTTGGGACCTGAGAAAATCAAGACTGGGCTTGTCGTCGTCGTTTCTGGAAGACTTAATTCCAAGGAAGAGGACGCCGCGGCTGAAAAAGAGATCATCGTTGAATCTGTGGAAGACTTTGAGGCCGTTTGGCAAAAAAAACAAATTCTTCAAGTCACTTTAAACGGCGCGAATGAAAATGAAGAAGCGCTCCTCACTCTCCGGGAAAATCTCGAGAAACACCCCGGGACGTCCAAGGTGTTTCTCGAAATCAAGGGCACGGGCGGAATTTTAGAGCTGGATTATCGCGTTCAGATCAACCAAAATTTGTTAGAATCCATCGAGGCCCTTTTTGGCAAATCTTCATGGCAGATCAAAAGCGAATCTTAATTGCCGATGATGACCCGGAACTTTTAGAATTATTAAAGACCGCCCTGGGTTATCAGAACTACGCGATTTCCGAGGCCAATGACGGGCGGCAAGCTCTTCAGACGGCTCTTTCAGAGACGTTTGACCTTGTCATTTTAGACGTGATGATGCCCTACATCGACGGCTATCATGTCGCCCATCAAATTTCCGATAAATTGGGCGAAAGATGTCCCCCGATTATCATCATGAGCAGCCGCGACGTCCAGAAGGAAAAAGGCATCGCTTTGATGAGCGGCGCTGAAGCCATCTTGCAAAAACCTTTTGAAATCGCGGCTTTTCAAGCCAAGGTCGCTGAAATATTAAAACGGCCTCAAGCGCAATGAGAGCAGGGGTTTTTTCAGCTCTGATTTTGCTTTTCCCCCTCGTTCAAGCCCAAGCCTCTTCAAACCCGTCTTCCGCCCCCTCCGCTCAAGTTTCCCCGCAAATGATTCCCATTAAACCGAAATCTCAACCCGAACAAGACGCGCTCGGGCTCATTCCCACGCCCACGGGGCTTATCGAACCGGACACCATGATCATCGACGCCAATACTGCGGCCACCTTGGATCCCGGTACTTTCGCAACCCAAACGCGGTTTTATTCCGGCGGCGGAATTCTGCAATACGTTTCTCTCGGAGTTTTTAACGGCCTTAATATCGGGGCCTCGATCTCGGGCAATGGACTCGTTGGGAATGCTCCCTCGATTGCGGTTCCAACGCCTCAAGCCCAGGTTAAATATCGGTTTTTTGACGGCAATCGTTATGTGCCGGCTTTGGCCGTCGGTTATGACGGTCAAGGTTACGACTACAACCGCATCACTCACAAATACAATGACCCCGCCCGAGGATTTTATCTGGTGGGAACCCAAGAACTTTTTATTCCGGGTCTTGTCTTTTCTCCTTCCGTCAACGCCTCGGGAACCAATTCCGGCGCTGTTTATGGGGCGTTGCCCGTCACCTACACTATCGCCAACAAAGTTGAGCTGATGGCTGAATGGGACAATATCCATAACATCTCCAACAGCCGGGTCAACGCTGGCATCCGCTTTTATATCACGAATCATTTTGACCTCGATCTGGCGGTACGGCGAGCCAATCAAAGCGGATATTATTCAGATGGAACTTCCAGAGGCCCGGAAAGAATCATCCAACTGCGCTATGTTGGAAATTTCTAAAACAGCCTGAAAATATCCGCTAAAAAAACGTAGAATAACGGCAGGGAGGTAAGTCCAATGACCATAATGACGATTCCAGATCAAAATAAAGGCGCTCGCGCGCACTTTCTCCAGCTCACCCCAGGTAAATTAATGGGGCTGAGGCGCATCACCGATGAAAAAAACCGTTTTAAAGTCCTGGCCTTGGACCAATCCAACTCTTTTAGGAAAGCCTTAAAAGCCCTCCACACCAAAGAGGGCTCCGCTAAGGATCCGGATTACGCCGAAATCCGGGATATTAAGCTGAAAATGGTCGCAACCTTAAGTCCCTTGGCCACTGCCGTTCTCTTGGACGTCAATTATGCCGCAAGACAAGCGCTCAACTCGCTCGCCCTCCCCAAACATGTGGGCCTCATCGTGCGCCTTGAGGCTTCCAAGGACCCCGGAATAAAATCGGAATATGAGCCCGGGTGGTCGGTTGAAAAGATAAAAAAGATGGGCGGCGACGCGGTGAAGCTTTTGGTTTATATTGACACCGAAGATAAGGACAATGTCAAAGCTCAAATAAATTTCGTCAAGGAAGTCTCAAAGGCCTGCGCGGAAAACGACATCCTTTTAATGACCGAGGAATTATCTTTCCCCAGAAAAGGAGAAGAAAAGTCTTCGCCGTCTTTTAAGGCGCGAAAAGTAAACAACATCCTGGAAGCGGCCAAACTCATCGGGCCCTACACCGATATTCTTAAATTAGAATTCCCCGGTTTTATCCAGGAAGATTCCGTTTCTCAAATGGAAGAAAACCTGCATCATCTCAACGAAGCGGCTATTCGCCCTTGGGTCCTTCTATCCGCTGGCGAGAAATTCGACCTCTTCGCCAAGCAAGCGGAAATGGCCATGAAGGCGGGCTCTTCCGGCTATATGGCCGGACGCGCCATCTTCAACGAATCTTTTGAAAGCTCAAAAAACCAAGACGCCTTTCTTAAATCCACCGGCGTTGAAAGGATGAAAAAACTCAACGCGATCATTGAAAAGCAGGCCCAGAACTGGATGGAAAGATATCAGATTACCGCTCAAGACATGGCCTCATCCGTTGATCCGCAATGGTATTTAGATTCAAAATCTAAAGCCTCGGATTCCCCGCGCCCATCAGGTTCCGGAGACTATTGAAATGTCTAAAAAAATTGGACTTCTGACCGGAGGCGGGGATTGTCCGGGGCTTAACCCCGCAATCCGAGGAGCCGTCATCCAAGCGCTGGAATTGGACTATGAATGTTGGGGACTTGAAGAAGGTTGGAAAGGCCTTATTGAAGGAAACGCGAGAAAACTAACCCTTGAAGACGTCGAGGGCATCGTGGGCCAGGGAGGAACTATTCTTGGCACTTCACGGACAAACCCTTTCAAAAAAGAAAAAGGCGTCGAGAAGGCCCTGGCCACCCTCCAATCTCTCAACCTTTATTCCTTAATCGCGATGGGTGGAGAGGATACTCTTGGAGTCGCCCAAAGGCTTTACGCCGAGCATCAAGTCAAAGTCGTCGGCGTTCCCAAAACCATGGACAACGATCTATCGGCCACCGACTACACTTTTGGCTTTGACACCGCGACCTCCATCGCCGTGGATGCGGCGGAAAGACTGATCGACACCGGGAAAAGCCATCGCCGCGTCATGGTCCTCGAAGTCATGGGGCGAGAAGCGGGATGGGTCGCCTTATTCACGGGAATCGCTTCTGGCGCCGATTATATTGCTATTCCTGAAAAATCCTTTGACGAAAAGGAAATGCTCGATCAAGTCAAAACCGCTTACGCGCGCAAAAAACACGCCCTCGTCGTCGTCTCCGAAGCTCTCAAATTTTCAAAATCCGCCTCCAACGGGATCGGCGTTCCGGAAAAAGATGACTTCGGCCATGCGCTTCTTAAAGAACAGGGCACCGGCGACACCGTGGCTAAAATGATTGAAAAAGGAACGGGGATTGAAACCCGCGCTTCGGTGATTGGGCACGTTCAACGAGGCGGAAAGCCTACTCTTTTTGACCGCATGTTGGCGACCCGCGTTGGAGTCAAAGCCGCGCAAATGACCCATGCCGGGCAATTTGGCCGCATGGCCGCGATGAGAGGCTCTGAAATTATTGATGTCTCTCTTAAAGAGGCCGCCGGAACGCTTAAAAAAGTTTCCCAGGATTGGATTATGATCGCTCAAACCTTATCCGCTAAAAGAGAGACTGTTTCTCAGTGACGAAAGAAACCAGTCCGCGATATCAACGGCGAACCATCGTCGTTAAGCGTTCGCTTCAATTTAAATATGTCGCCCTCATCTTTCTTACTTCTCTAGTCGCGGCTCTTTTGGCCGATTTTGACGTCTATTACACCGTGGCCAAATTGGCCCTCAGGGAAAATCCCGCGCTGGTGACCTCTATTTCGCATCTCTACATCATTTTCGGAATCAAAATGTTTCTCTATCTGTTTCTTATTATCTTGACCGGAGTCTATATTTCTCACCGGTTCGCGGGCCCGGTGCACCGTTTTGAAAAAAGCGCCCAAATAGCGGCCTCTGGAGATTTAACCCACCGGGTGGCGCTCAGAACCGGAGATGAGCTTCATGAACTCCAGGAAGAATTCAACGCAATGATGTCGAGTCTTCAGAGCCTTATTCAAAAAGACCGCAATCTCGCGCAAAGATTATCTGAAAAGCTTGAGACCCTTGGGAAAAAAGTCGAGGGGCTAAACCCTCCGATTGAAATCAAAGAGGAACTCGACGCCCTCAGAATTGAATTAAATCATCTGACTCAATCTTTTAAAATTTAAATGTGGGCACCTCTCAGTTTTAGGAACTTAGTCAAGACTCTTTTGTTTATTTTGGCTATTCTCTTAATTTCAAGATTTCTTTCAGCTGAAGATGAGTCGACCGCCACAGCAGTTCAACGACCCTCAGTTTTCTTAACTGAACCGGGCAATTTTTCAGACAAAGGAGAAAACGCGGCGAACTCATTAGGCTCCGAAGGCGGGGTTCTTGAGAGGACCTTGACGCTTAAGGACGCGGAAAGACTCGCCCTTCTCAACGATGCGACGGTCTTGTCCGCTGAACAAGATAAAATCGTCGCAAGAGAGAGGGTCCGGGAAGCGGGCTATTTGTTCTTGCCAGAAGTCGGGGTTCAGGCAAGCGCGACGAAATATAACGCTCTCTATCCCTTCGCCCTTCCCGCCGCAGGGAACGCGCTTTTATTCCCAAAAAATTCTCCGTACCTTGGAAACAATTTAAACACCATCATGTTCGGCGGGGCGTATATGAACATGAATCTTTATGAAGGCGGCAGAGGAGTCAATACTTACAAATTGGCTCAAGCCGCGCAAAAACAAGCCGACAGCCGTTATAAAGCGGCGCGGATGAACGCCATTCTCGCGGTCAAACGCTCTTTTTATCGCCTCTTATTGACGCAAAGAGAAAAAAAATTGGATCAAGAATATCTCTCTCAAGTCAAAAGCCTCCTTCAAAACGGAAATTTGGATTTATGGGGAAAACTTGAGGCCCAAACGCAATTAGCGCAAGCGGAAACGCAATACGCCAAAATCTCCCACAAACTGAGGCTTGAACGTCTCCAATTTCTTAAGAGTCTCAATCTCGAGCTGGACACCCCTTTTAAGATCGTCGGAAAAATTGAAACGCGCCCCGTCACCATCGATATTGAAAAAGCCGTTTTGTGGTCCTTGGAACTGCGTCCCGAGCTTCAATCCGAAACTTATAAGGCTCAAATGGACGCCATTTCCGTCAACCTGGCCCAATCGCGACGAACCCCGACGGTTTTCATCTCGGGAGACTACGATCTAATGACGCAAGATTTTCCCGTCAATAAAAACAATTGGGACGCGACCTTGGGGCTCAAACTCCCCTTTGCCTATGACTATTGGAGTGAACTGACAAAAAAGCGCGCGCAACAAAGGCAAGGAGACATCAGCCGCGCAGAACTTCAAGATCAGGTGCGCCTTGAGGTTCGAGAAGCCTTTTCAGACCTTATGTTCTGGCAAAAGCAATATCCTATTCTCAACAGCGAATACGAAAAAATGGAGGGCCTGTATCACCAAGCTTCAAAAAACGCTGGAAAAACTCTTCTTAAAATCCGAGCTCTTTCCTCTTTGTTAGGAATTCAAACCGCCTATTTAAAAGCCGTCACGCAGCATCTCTTGGCCAAAGCCAGACTCGAGCGGGCGGTTGGCCGAGAGATTACGCGGTGAAACAATTCCCCCGCCCTCTTTCGAAAATCCTTTGGCTTTTAATCATCCTGTTTTGGCCGCCCCGCATTCATGCGGAAATGGATTTATCAGCCAACGCTGTTTTGCGCGATCATTTATGGAAAGATATCTCGGCCAAGCCCAAGGGCCAACGCCCCACGATTGGGCTGGTTCTTTCCGCCGGCGGAACCAGGGCTTCAGCCCATATCGGAGTCATCTCAATCTTAAAGGAATCAGGATTTCCCATTGACGTCGTCGCTGGGACATCCATGGGGGCCATCATCGGCTCTCTCTATGCTGACGGCAAATCTCCAGATGAACTCAGAAAATTGTCTCTTAAAATGGGCGCCGCGACCGGATCCAACATTAATCCTTGGACGTTGATAGAATACCTTTTCGCACAAAAATTATTTTCATCTAAAAAATTGGAACGATTTATCAAGAAAGAGCTCAAGGATAAACGCTTCGAACAGCTCCAAAAACCTTTCGCCTGCGTCGCCATGGACATCAATTCAGGAGAAGCCATTATTTTCCGCGAAGGCCGCGTTGCGCCGGCGGTCAGGGCCTCGATGAATCTTCCCGGCATTTTTAAACCCGTCGAATATCGGCACCGCTATCTTGTCGACGGGGCCATCGTCGATTATGTGCCGGTGGACGCCGCTAAACTTTTGGGAGCCCAGTGGATACTCGCCAGCGTCACGGAAGATGACTTTACGCGCGCAAGACCCGACAGCGTGCTTTCCAGCATGCAACAAGTGATTGATATTCGGGGCGCGGTCATTCTCGACACTCAAAAAAAAGCCGCGAACTTCTTAATTGAGCCCGCCGTGGGAAACGTTCCCTCCGCGGGCGGGACCACTCTCTACATGACTCCCACTCCCTGGATTATCGACCAAGGGAAGCTCGCGGCCAATCGGTTTTTGCATAAAGCGGAGCAATCCTACATTCTTTTTTCCATGCCTGCCATCGCCAAGGGATACTTATGAGAAAAATATTTTTAGCCCTCATTCTTCTAGGACCTTCGCTTCCCGCTCAAGCCTCTTGGAATATTTTCGCACCCCGCAAAGATCCCCTGGCCAAGGAAAAAGAATTATTCCAGGAAGGCCGCTACAAGGAAGTCATCAAGGATTTGGGTCGCGACCAATTTCAGTATTACCGCGGAAAAAACCTTGCAAGGGCCTATTTCTATATCGGTCAAAGCTACGAATATACCGACCACCTTGGGCGAGCCCTTGGGTTTTACGAATTAGGAGTCAAACTTTTCCCCAACGACTTGCGTCTAGCCGCAGCCTTGGCTCTTCTCCTTCACCGGGCCGGGCTTGAGACTAACGCCGAACCGTTATTTAAAAAAATACTTCGCGCTCATCCCAACAACGCCGAGGCGCATTTGGGCCTCGCGGAAATCGACGCCAATCTTGGATTTCTAAAGCGAAGCGTTCATCATTATCAAGCAACCCTCAAATCCGTCCCTGAAAACGCGGATATCTGGCGCCATTATGCGGAAGTTCTGATGCGATTAAGGCAATTCTTGGACGCAGAATTTGCCGCTAAAAAATCTCTTGCCCTAAACCCTGACCCAAAAACAGAAATGGATATCGCTTTCATTGAGCGCGATAAAGGAAATTTAGACCAAGCCCTTTCGCTCCTTGATTCACCCAATCTCAACAGCAAATACGGGGTCAAGGCGGAGCGCCTGAAAGGACTTTGGTTGTTGGAAGACAATCAGGTCGCAAAAGCGATTTTAACGGCTAAAAACGTCCAAAGAGTTTCTCCTGATGACCCTATCGCTCATTGGATACTGGCGCAAGCCGCCTTAAACCGTGGACAAATATCAAAAGCGAAAAAAGAACTTGGGCTTATCCAAAATTCTCAAAAACATTCTTTTGTTTATAAAGCCGCTCAAGCCTTCCTCCAATCTATTCCCCAGTATTAACGCTCTTAGGCCCTCCCAGAGAAAGAAGCATAGGTCGGTTTTGCTACAATAGGGTGATTAGAAACAAAGGAGAAATTTATGCCAACCGCCGCCATGGACTACAAAGTTAAAGATATCACGCTTGCCGACTGGGGAAGAAAAGAAATCGCTTTAGCCGAGGCGGAAATGCCCGGACTTATGGCTTTACGGGCGGAATTTCGCGGAAAAAAGCCGCTCCAAGGCGCCCGAATCGCGGGATGCCTTCACATGACGATTGAAACCGCGGTCTTGATTGAAACCTTGATTCAACTGGGGGCGGAAGTCCGCTGGAGTTCCTGCAACATTTTCTCAACCCAAGACCACGCCGCCGCTGCCATCGCCCAAGCCGGGATTCCCGTCTTTGCTTGGAAAGGAGAGACCCTTGAGGAATACGATTGGTGCATCGAGCAAACTCTGCAATTTGAAGGAAATCTCGGCCCCAATATTTTGCTTGATGACGGCGGGGATCTCACGAACATGATTCACGACAAGTATCCGGCTCTTTTAAAAGATATCGTTGGCTTGTCCGAGGAAACGACAACTGGAGTCCATCGCCTTTACCAACGGGAAGCCCAAGGAAAACTCAAGGTTCCGGCTATCAACGTTAATGATTCCTGCACTAAATCCAAATTCGACAATCTCTACGGCTGCCGCGAATCACTACTTGACGGAATTAAACGCGCAACTGACGTCATGATCGCCGGAAAAATCGCGGTCGTCTGCGGATACGGGGATGTCGGCAAGGGTTGCGCGCAATCTTTTAAAGGAATGGGCGCCCGGGTTTTTGTCACTGAAATCGATCCTATTACCGCTCTTCAAGCCTCGATGGAAGGCGTTTCCGTCATTACGATGGATGAAGCCGCCTCCATCGGAGATATTTTCGTCACCGCCACGGGTTGCTGTGATGTCATTACTCGCAAACACATGGACATGATGAAATCTCACGCCATTGTCTGCAACATCGGCCACTTTGACCTTGAAATTGACGTCGCTTCCCTCATGAATGACAAAAAAATCCGCAGAACGACTATTAAACCCCAGGTCGATCAATTCACCTGGCCGGACGGCAAGGTTCTGATTGTTTTGGCGGAAGGACGTCTGGTCAACCTTGGTTGCGCCTCCGGACACCCGTCCTTTGTCATGAGCATTTCTTTTTCCAACCAAGTTCTCGCCCAATTGGAACTTTGGACCAACCGCGAAACCAAAAAATATGAAAACAAGGTTTACACCTTGCCCAAACTTTTGGATGAGCGAGTCGCTCGAATTCATTTAGACAAACTTGGCGCTCACTTGACGCAGCTCAACCAAAAGCAAGCGGAATATTTGGGGATTAATCCCAAAGGACCCTATAAAGCGGAAAATTACCGCTACTAAAACGTGGATATACCCGCAGACAAGCCAAAAAGAAAAATTAACTATCTCAATCTCTTTTGGCTGACTTCGACTCCCATTGCGGCTGCCATCGGCGTAACTTGGTATTGGGTTCACAATGGTTTCCCGTGGGCCAATTTACTGGTCTTTACCCTCATGTATTTGGCGACCGGGCTTTCGATTACCGCCGGATATCACCGTTACTATTCTCACCGAAGTTACGAGTGCGGAAAAGTTCTCCAACTTTTTTATCTCATCTTTGGCGCTGCCGCCGCGCAAAATTCCGTCCTCAACTGGGCTTGCGACCACCGCGATCATCACCGATATGTGGACGGCGAAAAAGACCCGTATAATATCGGAAAAGGATTTTTTTACGCCCACATGGGCTGGATTCTCTATTCCGACCCTTACGCGAATGAAAGAAAGAAGAACGCGCCGGACCTATTAAAAGACCCCTTCGTTCTCTGGCAAGACCGCTGGTACCCTTTTTTAGTCGTCGCCGTTTCTTTTGGACTGCCGACTTTTTTGGGGCTGCTTTTGGGGCATCCCCTCGGCGGTTTTTTATGGGGCGGGCTTTTTAGGATGGTCGTCGTCCATCACATGACTTTCCTCATTAATTCCGCGGCCCATGTTTGGGGCGGCAAACCCTATTCCATGAATAATTCCGCCCGGGACAACTGGATATTAGCCCCATTAACCTTCGGAGAAGGCTATCACAATTTTCACCACAAATTTCCGGCGGATTGGAGAAATGGAATCCGTTGGCATCAGTTTGACCTCACCAAGTGGTGGTTGTGGATTACTCAAGCGCTGGGGCTAACCTCAAAACTTAAGAGCGTCCCGGAGCCCTTGATTCTCAAAGCCCGCCTGGACGTCGAGATGGAAAAAGCGAAACAAAAGCTCGCCTCAAACTCAACCATTCGAGAAAAAGCCCAGGAAGCCCTCGATCGCGGCCGCCAACGTTTTTTATCGGCGATGGAACGTTATCAAAAAGCCAAGACCGATTATTCCAGGGCTAAACGCTATTGGTCGGCGGCCATGCGCCGAGAAATTCGCAATGATATTCGCCAATATTCAAAGGAACTCGCCGCCGCGCGACAAGCCTGGGGGCAAGCCATGCGGCTCGTCAACGGATTTTCCTATTCCGGCGCAAAAAATATGGTGTTTCTAACCGCCTTGGCCGATATTTTTAGATCTCGTTGAAAAATTCAAGGCAAATTTTGCTACCATTTCGCCATGAGAATAAAACTAAGGCTTTCCGTCTTGTCGCTGGTCCTCTTAATACCGTTATCGTCTTGGGCGGGACCCTTTAACCAATTTTCTTCCCTAATCCAATCCCAAGCCTTAAAACCCTTCGCTCTCGATATTGGAGGCGTCTTGGGCGGCGCCGAGTTTGATCCCACTCCCCCGACCGGATTTCCCGGCGCTTCCGTCCAAATGGTCGGCGTCATGCAAACGACCCCTAATTCCAACGATATCGTGCTTAAAGATAACGGCGTCAAGGAATTTGGTCTTCCCATGCTTCAGGCGACTGTCGGGCTTCCCTTTCACTTGGACGTCGTCGCGCATGGCTTTAGTTACGATGGAGCGACGGTATTAGGCGGCGGACTCCGCTACGGACTTTTTACGCCTTCGCGCCTTCTTCTTTTTCTGCCAACCGTTGAACTCTCGGCCATGGGAGACGTCATTAATGACAGCGCATTTTCAATGACCCATTTATCCGCGGATGCCAGCGCCATTTGGAGGCTCCCCATCATTCAACCTTTTCTCGGAGTAGGCTTTGATGACACAAAAGCCACCATTGATTCAGCCCAACTTGTCGGGCTCAACGGCCTTTCCGCCACGGCCACGGGCTCCCGCTTAGCCGCCGGAATCGATTTTACCGCGATTCCTTTTGTGACTCTCCGCGCGGCCTACATGGTTTTCCACGGAATATCAGGCGGAGAACTCACCGCCGGCGTCGGATTTTAATCATTCAGCGGAGTCGGCGGCATAAACGCGCGCTCAACTGCGCTCACCGCACGCAAGGACGCGGCGCTTAGAAGTCCCTGATTAAAAAGATAACGTTTGGTCGGGTTTGATGAATCCGTTTTTTTCTTATCTACATGGAAAAAAAGGTCCGCCGCCACCCCGTTTTGAGGCGCAAGCCTTAAAAGAATACGCATCACCCCTCCGTAACCCGAATACGACTCAAACCAATGAGAACTCCCGTCCAAGACATTGAGAAATTCCTTGGATTGCTGCTGCGGAGAAAGGCTTCTGATTTCTTTTAAATCAGAAATTAAAAGATGAACCTGATGAGCAAGTCCCCTAGCCCAGGACAAGACCATCTCCAATCTTTTCCGAGTCGGATCGAATAAATTGAGTTCATCAAGGTGCCGGGCAAACGCGCGTTTAAAATGGAGCGCCCCGTCTTCTGAAATCCGCGAATATTTAAGAGCATAGTCAAAAACCGCCCGGTCGCTCCCGGACAGAGACAATTGAAACGCGCGAAAAACCGCGGATGCCGAGGCGGACACAATTTGATGAATCGCCTGCGAAGTCAATATAACGCTTAACTCCACATATCCCTTATGTTCGGAACCCTGGGTTAATTTTTCAAGTTCTTCAGGAATTTTTGTTTCCGTCCCGACTTTCTCCCCAAGAGAGCCGATTGAGCCCATCAAGGAATTAATGCGGGACAGTTCCTGGTGGATGTCTCCAAGCCTCAAAATACCGGTTTCCCGGTTATAGACAACCAGCTGTTCGGCTTTTGTTTTCGTGCGAGCGTTGGGTTTAAGAAGAATCATGGACTGCACGCTTTGACTTCGATTATGCCGAAGAGACGAACCCATAATTGGCGGCTTAAAAAATCCCCAGTTTGATTGTCTCTGGGACTTATAAGAATAAAACTCAAATCCTTTCGGCGCGACAATCACGTAATGATCCGCGTTGTGAGCGACGGAACCGCTGTAATTGAAAAGAAACGGAATGGAAAAATTGAGAGTTTTAAGACTGTCTTTATAACTGTCCAACCCCGACAAGGATTCCGGCACGCGCAGATTCTGAGTATGTTTTTGCCTTAAAGCCTGAAGCGTCTTCTGAACGTCTTTGTCTTCCGCACCATTTTTCCATGTCGTCATTAAATCCTTCATTGCGGCCAAAACGCCCAAATCTCCCTTTAACAATTTCGCCAAATTTCGCATTTCTTCTTGATTGTCGGGGTCCAAGCGGTATTCCAGGAAGATTTGTCGGCCGCGCTGGCCTGACATTAAAACCGCAATCTGAGCCGCAAGATAATCATCCACCTCCCGGGTCAACAGTTTTAAGACGGGGTTAGAAATAATATTGGGAAGCATTCCTGAAAGCAGAGACTCAATTCCTGGAGTTCCTATATCAGTCGCCGGAATGGGGCCGATGACGGCTCCGCCAGAAGCGTTGACCGCGCTAAACTGGTCGAAGTGAATTTTAAGACGCAAATCATGCTGGCCTTTTCTAAAAAGAGTCACGGTTGGATCGGCAGTTTTAGAAAGTCCAATCGCGAAATACGTCGAAAAAGGGGCGACAGCCAGGGGAGTCGTCACGACCTGGGCCGCATCCAAGGGTTCAAAAGAGATTTGATAGACGAGGGGAATTTCCCATAATTCCCCTACTTCCATTTTTGAAATTCTCCGGGCGTTCAAGGGAAGAACTGTTTTAAAATCCAAGACATTGAGCAGCCGCTTCATTTGACTGCAGGAGTTGGCCGTATGAAGAGGCCTTGTGACAATCGTTTGCCCGTCAACCGAAACTCCTCCATAAACCCCCAGGGCCCTTTGAGTCGCGCCCGCAATTTTTTTAAGAACGGTTTGGGCATATCCAGTCTGGAATTTAACTTCAAGAGTGTCGTTTAAGGCCAGGCTTCCATCTGGATAGCGAAGGAACTGTCTTGTCCCTGAGAAAGTTCCGCCCACAAGCGCGCTTCCCCGGCCCATCTGGGCGAAAAAATCCTGACTCAACGGAACAATTAGTGGAAGGCGGTCGCACCATTGATCCATTCCCTGATTCTGGAATTGATTGCCGAAAGTAATCCGGTCGACCGTCGCCGGATTATACTTTGAATAGCCTCCTGCGGGATCGGCAGGAACCCAGCCGGAAGCGGAAGAGTCCGCATAAACAGAAGGAGAAATGAGCATTCCCCCCCAAAAAAGCCAGATTAATAATTTCATTTGGATAAGAATAAGGAAATTTTATTATCTTCCTCACGGCGCGCCAAGGCTAATTGATATTTTGCGCCTGCGGCATTGAGAAGCTTGTTGCAATCTTGAATTAAGTCCTCAATATCAACAAATGGACTGGCAAAAAGACTTCTTGCCGCTAAAAGCCCGGCGTCAATGATATAGGCCTGCGGTTCGGGGTTTGAGGCCGTATATCCCACCATGACATTGCTGGGAGTCAAATCCATAATTGAAAAATGACTGTTCAAAAATTGATTCAACATTTCACGCAAGAGCTTTAAGTCTTGAATCCCAAATTCTTTCTGCCTGATTTTCGCTTCCAGAGTCTCTCCATGGACTCGCTCGGAGACGATGTAGGGAATTCCCTGAATCAGTCTGGTATCCACGGGATGAGGCGCAAGCCCCAATTTGGACAATTTTTCAAGGTTTTGAAACTCTGGGTGTTCGTAAAACGCGACATTCCCATAAATTCTGCTGCCGTGGATGATTTTAACCACCCAATCCGAGTTATTCGGGTGTTCAAAAACCCGTCCAAACGAACCTTCTCCCATCAGACGCGCTTTTTTTCCGGAAAGCCACAGGGCTCCCTCGGAATCATATTTCCAAGTCTGCGCCTGTCCGTCAAATAAAGCGTTTCCATTAACTTTTGGACTATCCGCGATTTGGGATTTAGAAGAGGGAGTATCCTGAAGATTCAGCAAAGAATGGTCCGCGGAAACAACATACGGAAGAGAAACTCCTGAGATACGGGCGGATTGAGTCTGGCGTTTTGGGGAACTAACTTTTGCGGCTTTCTGGGTAAAGGCCTCGCTTGGAAAATGAATTTCCGGCCTCAAAACCTGGTTTTGAAAATCAGGATTTTTTTCTAAGTCCTGATCCAAAAACTGAGAGGTCGTCGGCGCAACTTCGGGGGAAGGAAGATTAAAATTAAAAGAAGGGGATTCCGATGGAATGCGCTCGGATGACTCAATAGCCCACAGCGAACGGCCCATTCCCAAAGCGGCCGCCAGCGCCCAGAAGCCTAAATTACGGATTAATTTCCGCAAAAATATCACAATTAAATTATAAAGGAAATTACTTTTTTAGGCTTGGGCCTAAAGGCCCATGAAGGCCTCGGCAAAGGGCCTACCTCTTCTATTTGAAATCGGCGCCCCCTTAGACAGGCCTTTCATAAATGAGTAGAATAGTCTATAACGCCGGCGTGGCGGAACTGGCAGACGCAAGCGACTCAAAATCGCTCGGCGCTTCGCGCCGTGTGGGTTCGACTCCCTCCGCCGGCAATTTTTTAAACGAAGAGTCGAAGCCGACATCCGGAAGCCAAGGGTTTGGCTTCCGGATGCGGCGGGCCTCGAAGGAGAACAAAGCGTAGCGAAGTTCGGGCAAGAGGGACTCCCTCCGCCGGCAAATTTCTAATCATATCAATGAATCAAAGTTCTATTCTCCGCCAAGAATTTCTGTCTTTTTTTAAAAATCTTAATCACCGCATCACACCCTCTTCCCCCCTCATTCCTCCAGGCGACAAGAGTTTGATGTTTACTTCCGCCGGAATGGTGCCGTTTAAACCTTATTTTTTAGGGCTTGCATCAGGTCTATCAAGAGCGGCCAGCTGTCAAAAGTGTTTTCGCACAACCGACATCGGAAATGTCGGGCTAACCGTCAGGCACTTGACGTTTTTTGAAATGCTGGGAAATTTTTCCTTCGGAGATTATTTCAAAGAAGACGCCATTCATTGGGCCTGGGAATTTCTGACCCAAAAGGCGAGTTTTGATCCTCAACGTCTATACCCCACTATTTTTAAAGATGATCCAGAAGCCGAAAAAATTTGGAAGTCCCTCAATGTTCCGAACTCGCCCATTGGTCTGGGCGAAGACACCAATTTCTGGACCATGGGCCCGACCGGACCTTGCGGCCCGTGCTCTGAAATCTATTTCGACCGGGGTCCGCAATTTTCCTGCGGAAAACCCGGCTGTTCGGTGGGATGCGACTGCGACCGCTATCTTGAGGTCTGGAACTTGGTTTTTACGCAATTTGACCGCCAGGAAGACGGAAGCCTAAAGCCGCTTCCGAGAAAAAATATTGATACCGGCATGGGTCTTGAGCGCCTCGTTTTCTCTTCTCAGGGAAAACTTTCGCCCTTCGACACCGATTTATTTCTCCCTATCATTGAAAAAGCGTCTTCGCTCTTCAACAGAGATTTTCGCGAGTCCGCAAAAACGGAAACCTCCTTTCGCGTCATTGCTGATCATCTGAGGGGATCTGTCTTTTTACTCAGCGAAGGAATTATTCCCTCCAACATCGAACGCGGATATGTCCTCAGACGACTCATTCGCCGGGCAGCCAGATACGGAAAAATGTTGGGCGCGAGCGCTCCGTTTCTCCACAAGCTCGTCGAGTCTTCTTTAAGCATCTTTAGCGGCGTTTATCCTGAAATAGAGAAATCCAAAGATTTAATTCAAATGACGCTCAAATCGGAGGAGGAGAAGTTTTTAGAAACCTTAAGCGTGGGCGAAGCGACCTTGGCAGGGCTTCTTTCCAAACAAAACGGAAAAACTTTGAACGGAAAAGAAGCTTTTAGACTTTATGAAACCTTCGGATTCCCCTTGGAACTCACCAAGGAAATTTGCGCGGAAAAGGGATTTCAAGTAAACGAAGCGGAATTTCAAGACGCCTTTGAGCAATCGGTCGAAATCGCGCGCTCATCCTGGAAAGGTTCGGGAGAAAACCATATTGAGATTCCCCACTTTAACCACCCCACCCACTTTCTGGGCTATGAGAAACTTGAGTGCGAGGCAAAAGTCGTCAATTCTGATTTTAGAAGAAATCGCGGCTTTGTCGTTCTTGATCAAACTCCTTTTTATCCGGAAGGCGGCGGCCAGATCGGAGACCGGGGAGAATTTTTAGATGACAAGGGAAATATTCTTGCAGAAGTAATCGACACCCAGAAGCAAGGTTCCACCATCGTCCACATTTTAGATTCGGCTGATATCAGCCCTTTTCAGAAAGGCCGCTCGATCATCGCCCGCGTAAACCAAAAACGCAGGTCTCTTATCGCCCCTCATCACACAGCCACGCATCTCCTCAACGCCGCCCTGCGAATGGTTCTAGGAAGCCATGTCCGGCAGGCCGGTTCCTATGTCGGCCCGGACAAGCTACGTTTTGATTTTACCCATCCCTCGGCCTTAAGCAAGGACCAAATTGAAAAAATCGAGGCCATCGTCAATGCGGAGATAAAAAAATCAGATCCGGTCAGCCCGAAAGAAGATTCTATTGAAAAAGTTCAAGAGTTGGGGGCGACGGTCCTTATTGGAGAAAATTACGGCGACAACCCTCGCTTTTTGCTCATCGGCCCGCAAGGCTGGAAAGCCCCTCATGATCGCTTCAGCCTCGAACTTTGCGGCGGCACCCACGTTTCCAATACTTCCGAAATCAAGACCTTTAAGATTATCAAGGAATCCTCCGCGGCCTCAGGAATCCGCCGGATAGAGGCGGTTGCGGGGAAAGCCGCCGAAATTTGGGAAAAAGAAAAAAAAGAAGAAGAGCAAACGCTCATTGAGGATTTACAATCTCGACAGAAAGCGCTTTTAGAAGAAATCGCCTCCTTGGGCGGGAAGACCCCCTCAAATATCGGCTTAAGTCATGACCTTCATATATTGCGAACTCAGGAAAAAGAGCTTCACGCCGTTTTAAACCATTTAAAAACCCAGAAAATATATTCCGAAACCAGCGCCAACATTCAAATTATTCCTGTCAAAGGCATCCCCGTTCATCTCCAGAAACTCGATGGGGCGGAGCCCAAGATGTTGCGAGAATTCGCCGACAAAGCCAAGGCGCAAGCGAAAGCTGGAATTATCTTCGTGGCTTGCCCGGCAAATGAAAAACTTTCCTTTGTTCTGTCCTTAAATTCGGATGTCATCGCCCGAGGGCTTGACGCTTCAAAAATAGCCAAAAGCCTCGCCTCTCATTTATCGGGATCGGCAGGAGGAAGGCCTGATTTCGCCCAAGGCGGAATCGCTTTGACAGACTGGGAAAAAGTGACGGGCGTTTTAATTTCTCTTTTGTGAGAACCCGCTTCTATTTCTGTCTTGCTCTAAATCTCATTCTTTTATCAGCCTCCGGATGCGTCTACCGCCAACCCTATTCCCTCCCATCCCCGCAACTAGGAAAAACCTACGACTCGCCGGAATCCTTAATCAGCGGCGAAGCGTCTTCTTGGAATTTTCTATGGTTTAAACCCATTGGAGATGCCGCCGCCGCCCAAGCCCTTAAAAATGCCGAACAAAAACAAAATGTCAACGCGGACGCCATCAGTCAAGCCCAAGTTGAAAAAACTGTTTACTGCTTTCCAATATGCAGCTGGCCGGTGATTGAATACACCAAAACGAAATTTAGGGGAGCCTTGCTCGCCAATTCTCTTATCAAGCCTTATCACTCAAATCCCAAAATAAGAAATCCAAAAAAATTGCGTCCGGGAGAACTCCCAAGCGCCCGCACCCTTAAAAGAACTCTGGTTAGTCTCTTTGCTCAAGACCCTCATGAAGCTTTCAACTTCTATTCAAGCCTCGACACAAACACCCGAGGTCAAATAAGAGATTTAATCGTGACCGAAAATGGCACGCTGGATAAGAACCGGAATTTCTTTCTCATCCCAGCCGATACCAAACCCAAATACAAAAAATTTCTTCACTGGTTTATTTCTCGTTTTACGCCCTATATTCCAGAATATCTAAGCCGGGAATAGAATTTCACAATCGCAGAATCGCAAATGATGTCTCTGGCTTGAAGAGGCCTTAATAGGGAAATATGAGCCAAATCCCGACAACGGCTTAAAGCGACATAGGCTTGTCCCGAGGCAAAGGCGCCGTATCCCAAATCAATTTCTACCGAACTAAGCGTTTTTCCCTGCGCTTTGTGAATGGTCGTCGCCCAGGCCAAGGTCAGGGGAATTTGATGAAATTGTCCAGCGTTTTCCTTATGGAGAACTTTTTGCTCGGGATCCCACTGGTAACGAACAGATTCCCAGGTGGTCGCTTCAACCTCGGCCATTCTAGGCGTTTCATCCATAATTTCAACGACGACGCTGTCTTCCTTGAGTTCCTTGACAAGGCCCAGACTGCCGTTCACCCACTCCCGTCCGTTTTTGGTCAGCATCACCTGCGCGCCCACCTTGAGTTTAAGAAATTCAGGAGACGGCAGGCGATCCCTGAGAGAATCAAAAGCCCCTTTAAATACTCCGGAATAAACCTTGCTTCCGCCTGTCAAGGAGGCCAGGGCCTGTTCATTGCGAAAATCCGCTGCGCGGTTGGTCGTTGTCAAGAGAACGCTGGGAGTTTGAGATTGCGTCTTTTTTTTAAAGCAATTCCGGTTGATTTCCGCCACAACTTCAGAAATATTTTCGCCCGTCCGAATTTGATTTAAAAGCCCGGCGAAAAACCGGTCCTTTTGCCGAAACGTTTCCTCAAGCTCGAAAAATTTAATCGGCATCTCCCGAAGAATCCGGGAACTAAAAAAATAGGGGTTTGGGTAAATCTCGCTAAAAAATGAATTCAAATCGTTTCCAGAAACCACCGGCGGCAGTTGAAAGAGATCTCCCACCAAAAGGATTTGAACGCCGCCGAAAGGTTGCCCGGGATGAGGCCCATTTTTACCGAGAAAGTTGGAGATGGCATCCATCACATCCGCCCGAACCATCGAGATTTCGTCAATAATCAAGAGCTCCAGATTCTCATAAAGGCCGCGTTTGGACACCCTGCGAATATCGGAATTTTGAAGAAGACGGGACGGAAATTTAAAAAAAGAATGAATGGTCGCTCCGCCGACATTCAGAGCGGCTATTCCAGTTGGCGCGACGATGGCGGAGCTCCATTTTTTTTGCTCGACAATCCAGCGAATCAGGGTTGACTTGCCGCTCCCCGCATGCCCGCTGACAAAGACCACGGGAGCGCGGCCCTTGAGCGCATCAAAGATGCGAAGATAGCTTTCCGTTACAATGAGTTCGCCTAAGCCCGTGGGCATACCTCTATCTTCTACAAAACCTATAGGCCCGCCGCCTAATTTCAGAATTGTCCAATGCGAAATTACCAATGCCGTCGTTGCCTGTCGCCTATTTTCTAAACGAATATATGTTTGCGTTTAGTATTACTTTATGCTAATATGAAGACATATGGTAAAACGTGCTTTCTGGCTGTCCAAGATCGAAACGCTCTGGAAGCGCCGTTCCATTCTCTGGCTTTCGGGAATACGGCGCTGCGGAAAAACTGTCTTGAGTCAAAGCCTTCCAGCGATCGAGTATTTTGATTGCGAGCTGCCAAGAACGCGTGCGCGGATGGAGGACGTCGAATCCTTTCTCTCCGAACTCAAGGGCAAGCGCGCAGTTCTCGATGAAATCCAGCGCTTACCGAATCCCGCCCAGCTTTTGAAAATCGCGGCGGATCATTTTCCGAGCGTTCGCATTCTAGCGACAGGTTCTTCCATCCTTGAGGCTTCCGTAAAATTCAAGGACACCCTAACTGGCCGCAAGGAGACGCTTTGGCTGACTCCAATGATTACGGCGGATATGCACGATTTTAAAAACACAAGCCTTGAACATCGGCTTTTGCATGGCGGACTTCCGCCCTTTTTTCTTGAGAAGACCTTGCCCGAACGGGATTTCCAGGAGTGGATGGATTCGTATTGGGCCAAGGATATTCAAGACCTTTTCCGTCTAGAGCGCCGGGCCTCCTTCCAGAAATTCCTGGAGCTTCTGTTTGTCAACAGCGGCGGCATCTTTGAAGCCGCGAAATACGCTTCTCCCTGCGAAGTCAGCCGGCAAACTATCGCGAATTACTTGAAAGCCGCCGATGCGACCTATGTCGCCCACGTCCTGCGGCCGTTTAGCGGACACAAACCCACGGAGATCATCGCCGCTCCCAAAGTCTACGCTTTCGACACGGGATTTGTCTGTTATTTTCGCGGATGGGACAAATTGCGAAGCCAGGACATGGGAGGACTCTGGGAGCATTTCGTTCTCAATGAAATGATGGCCCATCTTCAGTCGCGCGCCGTCCGCTATTGGCGCACGAAACAAGGGCGGGAGATTGATTTCATACTGCCTCTTAGAGGAGGAGAAGTCCACACAATTGAATGCAAACTCTCAGAGAAAGACTATGATCCGTCGGCGACGATCGCCTTCCGCCGCGATTACCCAAAAGGCCGAAATTTCGCGGTCTGCCACGATGTCGAAAAGTCTTTCGAGCGACGCTACGGAAGCGTCAATGTCCGAATGACGAGCCTGCCAGAATTCCAGGAACACATCACTTAATTCCCCGTTATTCTAAAAGAGCAAGCCTTCGGCCTTTTGTGATAAAATAAACTAAAGTCGCTTGAGTCAAACAATGGATTTCACTGAAGAAACAAGCATCGGTTTTCTATTAACCGCGAAAACAATTGTTCGCGCCGAACCTTTTACCAAGAAAGAAGCTCTCATGAACGCGCTCATCTCCAGAATTTGCGAAGTCCATCAAATCACGGATTTGGAGATTCTTCAATCAAAAGTTCACGAGCGCGAACAAGGAATCAGCACGACCTTGGACACGGGCTTAAGCATTCCGCACGCCCGCGTTGACGGTCTTAATGATTTCGCCGCCGCCTTGGCTTTACTTCCCTATGGGCTTGACGAACAAAAGAAATCCTCTTCCTCCATCATTCGCCTCATGTTCATCTTCCTTTCGCCCAATAAAAAGGAATTTTATTCCCGACACCTTCAAATACTCCGAAAAGCCTCCCTCTTGTTTCAACCAGATTTCATCGACACCCTCAACCTGGCCTCGGCGGAAGAAGCGCTGCGGCTCATTCGTTCCAGAAAAATATAATGACCGTGATGAGAATCACTAAGCATGGAGAAAAAGTCCTCAAAATTGTTTCTTCTCCCATTGATTACGCCAAAATCAAACCCAATCTTCCCAAACTACTTAAAGATATGTGGAAAACCATGTATGCCGTCAACGGCGTGGGGCTGGCCGCGCCTCAAATAGGGCTCAACATCCGGCTTTGCATCATTGACGTCAAACCCGAAGGGAAATCCCAGAAACTCGTTCTCATCAATCCTGAAATTATCGAACAGAGCGGACGCCTTGAAGAAGAAGAAGGTTGCTTGTCGGTCCCGGGGGTTTATGCCAAAGTGAAAAGGTTTTCCCACGCGAGAGTCCGCGCCCTCAATGCCGAGGGAAAATCCTTTGAAATGTCCGGAGAAGGTCTCCTGGCCCGCGCTTTCCAACACGAAGTCGATCATTTAGACGGCAAACTCTTCATTGACCATCTTGACTTCGCCAACAAACTCAAGGTTTTGTCGCTTATCAAAGACTTGAAGAAAGATTGGAACTGAGTCTCATGCGGACTCTATTTTACGGGACCCCGGGTCTTGCCGTCCCCTATCTCAAACTCGTAGCAGAAGAATCAAACGTCGCGGCCGTGATTACCCAACCAGACCGCCCCATGGGTCGAGGCCTCGACACAAAACCAGGCCCCATCAAGGAAGCGGCTTTAAAACTCAATTTGCCGGTTTTTCAGCCCGAACGCCCTTCGGAAATTTCCAGGGAAATCCAAGCCTTGAACGCTGATCTCGGCATCGTCATCGCCTATGGGCGGATTCTCAAAACCGATATTTTAAAATCCACCCGGCTTGGACACCTCAACGTCCATTTTTCGCTTTTGCCTAAATACCGGGGATCCGCTCCCGTCCCCTGGGCATTGGTTCATGGAGAAAAGAAAACCGGGGTTTCCCTTTTTTGGCTGGATGAAGGGATGGACACAGGACCTCTCTTTAGCCAAAAAGAAGTAGAGATACTCCCCCAGGAAAACGCCGCGCAAGTCATGGAAAAACTCGAAATTCTAGGACTTCATCTGCTCAAGGACGCCCTTCAAAAAATTGCCCACGGACATTATCCCCAAATTCCACAAGAAGGAACGCCCAGTTACGCCCCATTATTAAAAAAGAGCGACGGGCTCATCAATTTCGAAAATTCGGCTACTCAAATTCATAACCTAGTCCGCGGGCTTATCTTATGGCCCCGCGCTTATTTTATTCTCAAAGATTCTTCCGGAGAAAAACGCATCTCCATTCTCCAAAGCGCCTTAGAGCCTTCCAGCGGCGCGCCCTTTCCGGCCCCGATCGGGACCCTCCTACGCGTTGAACAAGAGCGGGGCTTTTTGATACAATGTGGATACGGCAGTTCTGTTTGGATTTCTCGCGTCCAGCCTGAGGGAAAAAGTCCGATGGGAGCAGCCGAATTCTTAAATGGTCGACGTTTAACCATGGGGCAAAGTCTCCCTTTAAAACGTGGATAATAGAGAAAATTTATCGTTCGTGCGTTGGTGGGAAGCCGCCATCGCTCTTATTTTTTTAGGATTTGTTTTATTTTTTATGTTTCAGTGGGCTATTGAAGGCGCGGTGCACAGCAGAAAAACGCAGGTCGTCCCCGATCTGCGTGGAAAATCATTGTCTGCGGCGCTGGATATGCTTTCCCCCTTGCATTTAGGTCTTGAAAAAACCAGCTCCGACTTTGACGCTTCCGTTCCCATTGACTCGGTCCTAAGACAAACCCCGCCGGGCGGCACGGTCGTGCGCGAAGATAAAATCATTCGCGTCGTCATCAGCCAAGGCGGCGAAACCGTTTTCGTTCCCGGCATTACGGGTCTCCCTCTTAGAAATGCGGAAATGCTTCTCCGTGAATCCCAGCTCGCTGAAGGAGATGTAAGCCAAGCCTACTCGCTTAAGGAAGATAAGGGAATTGTTCTGTCTCAAGACCCCAAAGCCGATCTTGGGGTTGCCCGTAATTCCGCCGTCAGCTTGGTTGTTTCTGATGGTCCTCCCCCAACGGGAGTGGTTTTGATGCCCGATTTTCTCCGCAAAAACGTGACCGAAGCGCAAGCTTGGGCCGCGCAACAGAACTTGTCCATCACCATCAACCAGGATACATCTTCCCTTTTCCCCACCGGAGTTATCCTCAGCCAAACTCCCAATGCCGATACGATGCTTTCTTCCGCCACAGCGATTGTCCTAACCGTCAGCGCCCGGCCTTCTGGACAAACCGCTTCCACTTCGCCCCAAACCAATGAGTTCCACTATGAAGTGCCGCAAGGCGCCAGCGAGAGCCTCGTCAGAATCGTCGCTATTGACAAATACGGGGAACACGAAATTTTTAACGGACTAAGGAAACCCGGAACAAAAATTGACGTTCCGCTCAACGAATCGGGCAAAGCCCAAATTCGGATATTCCTCAATGGAATACTCATCGAAGAAAAAGATTTATGACCGAGCCTAAGCGAAAAAATGGTTGGTTCCAGAGTCTGTACAGAAGAAAGCCATGACCATGACGAAAAAACGCGCCGTTGAAATCGTGCCGTCTCTCCTCGCTTGCGATTTGGCGCGCATGGGAGAAGCAATCGAAACGGTTAAAGCGGCCGGCATCTCCTGGGTTTCGGTGGACGTCATGGACGGGCATTTCGTCCCCAATTTAAGCTTCGGGCCCGATCATGTGCGCATGGCCAAAAAATATGGTCTGACCGTGGATTCTCATTTAATGGTTCACGAGCCCGAATCCATCGCCCCCTGGTTTGTTAAAGCCGGCGCCGACATCATCACCTTCCATATCGAGGCGGCCAAGGACGCCCGCAAACTCGCAAGAACAATTCGCGAAGGCGGGAAAAAAGCGGGCATCGCGCTTAGACCGCAAACCCCCGCCGAGAAAGTTCTTCCGTTGCTCGAAGAAATTGATTTAGTCCTGGTCATGACCGTTGATCCGGGGTTTGGCGGAGCGCATTTCATGAAGGAAATGCTTCCCAAGATTTCGACCTTAAGAAGCGCCATTGATTCTGGAAACTTCGATTGTTGGATTCAAGCCGACGGGGGAATTAATTTGCAAACCGCGCTTCTTGCGGCCGAGGCCGGGGCGGACAGCTTGGTCGCGGGAACGGCCATATTCGGCCAAGAAAATCCGGCCCAAGCCGCGCGAAATTTAAAGGAACAGGTAAAAAATAAATAACAGGGGGAATGTTCGATGTCAGTGACCATTAGACTTAAAAGAGTTGGAAAACCCAAGCACCCGCATTTTCGCGTGGTGGCTATTGAAAAAATGAGAGGCCCGTCCGGGCGTCCTCTTGAAATTCTCGGAACCTATGATCCGAAAGAGGTAAGCGCGGCCAAGAAATTGACTCTTAATCAAGAGCGCATCAATCACTGGATTAAAAATGGAGCAAAACCCTCGGATACGGTCGCTCAATTACTCAAGGTCTCGGCGACAAAAAAGGAGAAAGCTTAATCCGGAGTTTTAAATTAAAATGAAAGACCTCACTCTCTATCTCATTCAAAAATTGACCTCACGTCCCGAATCCGTAATTGTTGAGGAAAAAGAAGAGAATGGGATCACAAACATTACCGTCAAGGTCGCTGACGAAGACAAGGGACGCGTAATCGGCAAGGAAGGCCGGATTATCAAGGCAATACGGGCGCTGGTTGGCGCCGCCGCCGCTAAACAAGGGAAACGAAGTCATGTCCAAATCAGCTAAGCCCCCTCTGAAAATAGACTTCGTGACCCTGTTTCCCGAAATGGTTCAGAGCGTTTTGGATACCAGCATCATTTCAAGGGCAAGAAACAACAAACTCCTTGAAACCCGCTGCATCAACCCGCGCGACTTTAGCGATGATAAACACCGGAAAGTGGACGCAAGGCCCTACGGTGGCGGCCCGGGAATGATTCTGATGGCCGAGCCGGTGCACCAGGCGATTCAAAAGGCCGTCTCCCCCAAATCCCACGTTATTTTTCTTTCACCCCAGGGACGACGCCTCAACCAAGAAATCGCGAGAGATTTGTCCCTCAAACCGCATCTCGTACTTGTTTGCGGCCATTATGAGGGCGTTGATGAACGATTGAGAAGCGATTTTGACGATGAGATTTCAATCGGCGACTACGTCCTAACGGGCGGAGAATTGCCCGCTCTCGTTTTGGCCGACTCGGTCACGAGACTCATTCCCGGCGTACTAAAAAAAGCGGACGCCATCGAACAAGAATCTTTTTCCAGCCCGCTTCTTGATTTTCCGCAGTACACCCGCCCCAAGAACTGGCGCGGGAAAAAAATTCCAGAAGTCCTCATTTCTGGGAATCATGAGCTCATTAGACAATGGCGAAACCAGGCGGCCGAAACCAGCACCCGCCTAAAAAGGCCCGATTTAATGACGCAGAGGCAAGGAGAAAACAATGACCGTAGACCATAAAGACCCAATAAAGAAAAACCCTGAATTTCGGGTGGGAGACTCCGTTCGAGTTTCCATTAAAGTCGTTGAAGGAGATTCCGAGCGCGTCCAAGCCTTCGAGGGAGTCGTTTTGCTCAAAAGAGGCTCCGGGATCGCGGAAAACTTCACGGTAAGGAAAATCTCTTTCGGCGTTGGAGTCGAAAGAACTTTCCCCGTTCACTCGCCTTTGATTGAAAAAATCGAAGTTGTCCGCTCCGGAAAGGTTCGCAGGTCTCGCCTTTATTACTTGAGGAACTTAAAGGGAAAAGCCGCGAGATTAGACGAAACCTCCAGCTCTTCCTCTGAAACCATGTCGGCGAAGACTCAAGCCAAATCCGCGCCCAAACCCCAAAGCGGAAAATCCTCTGCCGAAAAAGGAAATGGAATGGCGAATGCGGCGCAGGCAAAAATTCAGTCCGCTCCCGTCCTTGGAAGCGCCAAATAAAACCCCAAGAGACTTTGATCGGGAGCTAAAGCGCGTCTTTGCTTCCGATTGTCTGATCGGGATTGATGAAGCGGGGCGCGGCCCACTGGCCGGCCCCGTTTTTATTGCCGCCGTTGTTCTTAAAGAAGACAATTTCCCGGGCTCCGAAGAAATCCGGGATTCAAAAAAAATCAACCCCCAAAAGCGAAAGCGTTTATCCTTGGAAATACGCCGTCATGCCGAAAAAATCACGGTCGCCTGGGCATACCCCACAGAAATTGACCGGATCAACATTTTAAAAGCGACCCTTTTCGCCATGAGACGCGCCGCCCAAAAAGCCTCCAAATTTAAAGCCGCTCCCGTTCTCATTGACGGGCCCTTTCCTATTCCTGATTTTAAAGGCGAGCAAAAACCCATCGTCAAGGGAGATCAAAAATCCTTGGCCATCGCCTGCGCCTCCATTATCGCCAAAGTCTACCGCGACCGTTGGATGGAAATCATCAACCGAAGGTTTCCCGGATACGGATTTTCAAGGCATAAAGGCTACGGGACCAAGGAGCATTTGGAGGCGCTCGCTTTATTGGGAGCCTCTCCCGTTCACCGAAAAACTTATAGCCCCGTCGCCCAAAGAATCAGCGCCAAACTTTCCAAGTGAACCGAAGAGAAAAGGGCGCTCAGTCGGAAGAAATAGCCGCCCAATATCTTAAGGAAAAAGGATACCGAATTCTCCAAAGAAATTTCCGCTGGAAAGGCGGGGAAATTGACATCATCGCCCGTCAAAGAGATTTGATTGTGTTCGTGGAAGTGCGCTCTCGCGCCTATTCTGAATTTGGCCTGGCTGCGGAAACAATTAACTTCTCAAAGAGAGAAAAAATCAAGCGCACCGCTCTTCTTTATCTTCAAAAAGACCATTTGGACTCCCCCACGCGCTTTGACGTCATCGCTTTTGACGGGGAAAACATGACGCATATCGAAAATGCCTTTGACTAGGATATTTGAGGTTCGTTAAGCCGAGAGATTACGGGGAGCGACGCGACCGCTATAATTAACTTTTTCGCCCGTCAGGCGAAAATAATTCCCAAAAACTTTTTTCACATAATCAATGGTCTCATGAAAGCGCGGAATCAACCCATAGCGAAAAGACTTTCTCCCCTCTCCGCTGTTGTAGGCGGCCACCATCAAAACCTTGTCATTATTAAACTTCTGTTTTAAAAATCTCAAGTAGCGGATCATCCCCGCGATATTTTGCCTCGGGTCAAAGGGATTTGCAACTCCAAAGCGGCGCGCCGTGGCGGGCATGAGTTGACCAAGCCCCATCGCCCCTGTCCTTGAAACCGCATAACGGTTGCCCCCGCTTTCCTGCTTGACCATCGCCAAGGCCAAGTTAGGATCGACGGAATATTTTCTCGCGTAGCGATCAATCAAGCCGCGAATATAACTGGGAACTTTAAGAGCATAAGATTTAGCTTGTCCCCATCTTGAGGCGAACTCATTATCTATCCAGCTTCTATGACTCAGACGCTTATTTGAAAGCATTGGCCGCTCCAAGGGAGGCGGAACATCAAAACGAGGGGTTTTAACCGCTGGCAAAATTTTATTAGAAGGAAACTTCCCGCGAGAAATGGGGAGAGATTGAGCCGCGAAAACCCCATAAACTCTTGGGAAATAGGCATGAGATTCTTCCCGATTAGACGCGCCCGAATTAAAAATGTTCTTTTTCTTTAAATTCGCGAGTTTCTCTTTCACGCAATCAAAATGGCTGTTTTTCTCCGTCTCCTGGCATTCTTTAAACCCTTCCAAATTGTCTTTTTGATTTAAGTTCTTTTTTGGGGCAGAGATGGAAGCCTTTAAAGAGGCCGAACGCGCCGCGGGAATTGCGGGGCTAGAAGGAATCACCGCTCCCAACTGCGCATGCGCCGAGGAAGCTCCCAGAGCGAGAAGAAACGTCGCTATCATTTCCTTCATATCCAAAGGGTAAGTGAAAAGCCGCTCTCGCGCCTGGGCCTAAGGTCCCAGATAAATACTAGGCCTTTAGTCCCACCTTACTGGGGATTCTGTGGAGAGTTAGGGCTTGGGTTTTGTTTTTGCCCCGCGCCTTGGCCGCGCTTGAGATATTTGTTGAGCTCATCCAAACTCATATTCGCGGCGTTTTTGTGATGAGCGCTGCCTTGAGAGGCCTGGGGCGCGGGCGTTGGAGTCGGTTTTGAATTCTGGTATTTTCCATTGGGCTGAGGCGGCGCTTTTAGAGGTTTAGCTGTCTTGAATCCTTTTGGCCCGGGCTTTTGAACTGCGGCTCTTTGGGCCATGTCTTTAAGAGAATACGCCGGCGCAGAGGTGATTTCCTCATTAATATTTTGCCAGAAAAGCTCGTTTGCTTTCGCCCATTTTCGAGCCGCTTGAGGGTCCAAATCAAACCAAGCGTTGAAATTAAGAGGCTGAACCGCCTTATTTTTGACATCACAATCGAAAATATCTTTCCGTCCCGCCAAGGACCAGGGATTTGGGGAAGCCGCCTCTATTCGAACATGGGAATCAGAATTGGGAATAGAAAAAGTGGTCCACTGAAAAGCTAAATTTTTACCAAGAAAGGCTTCTCCCCAATTTTTCCAGGCATCAGCATTTTGAGCGAGAGTTTTTTCTCCCAAAATAGGGCTTAGGCCTTCCGCCTTTAAAAGCATAAGCGTATCCAAAGAAAGAGCGCCCAACGCCCTGGCCTTAAGCAATGCGCCAAGAGTTTTAGGGGTTTTCCATTTTGAAGGTAAAAGAATATCCTCGATTTGAAGCGGATATTTTCGCTCCGAAGGCGCCACGGGAAAATTTTTGACGATTTGGAGCGCTTGAACGCTTAAATCCTGCGGCGCCGAGGAAGCTAAATTAAGCGCTGGAACATGAGACCCAAAATAAGAGAGAACCCTTGGGAAAAAATAGACGACAGAAGCCAGCAGAGAGGACAGCAGGAAAATTTTAAGTCCGGTTCTTCTAGACGGCGGAACCTGCCCTTGAGCGGCGGGAAGCTGGTTCTCCTTTTCTTTTTTCGCGGCCTCGGCCTCTTCAATTTCAGCCAAGCGACCCATCCGATTTTTCTCGGGAAGTTGCGCTTCTTCCCGCATTTTTTGCGGAGGCGGCTTAATCAAATAATATTGAGCCGGCCGCCATTGATTGGAACTCTGAGCGTTTTCCGGACAAATAAGACTCTTAGCGTTAAACCCCGGAAGATTTTTAAGTTCTTCTTCCTCAAAAGGCCCTGTCGGACTTTTTCCGTCGAAGAGCCAGTATCTCAACGGAATTGTTTCCTTCTAATCCAGATTTTTGAGACAGGCCTCAACGATATGCGGAGAGGAGATGCCGTGTTTATGGTAAAGCTCTTCTCCCGTTCCTGATTCCCCGAAAGAACGTGCCCCTAGTTTTACAACCGGGACCGGCGCTCCCGCTTCCGCGACCGCTTCACAGACCGCGCCGCCAAGGCCGCCGTTGACGTTGTGATCCTCGACGGTCACAAAGCGCGAAGTGTCGAGAGTAAATTTCTCGATGGACTCAGGCCCAAACGGAGACAAGGTCGCGACATTGACCACCCTCACTTTAAAGCCTTTTTCCAAAAGAGCTTTCGCCGCATTGACGGCCGGCCCCACCGTTCCGCCGGAAGCGAAAACAGTCGCCTGATAGTGCTTGGGTTTTGATTCCGGCTCCCAAACGACATCCGGAACTCCGAAAGCGAAGCGATACCCAGCGTCATGAACGTCCTCAAGCTTTTGGCGGGTCAGCCTTAAATAGACCGGCCCCTCATGCGCCAACGCCCAGGCCACGACTTGCTTAGTCTCAACCGCATCCGCGGGTTGCAAGACCGCCATGTTCGGAAGAGCCCTCATCGCCGCGATATCCTCAAGGCCCATTTGAGAAGCCCCGTCATCTCCAATTCCAAGCCCCGCATGAGTTCCCACAAGCTTGACATTCGTTTTATTGTAAGCGACAGCAATGCGGATGCTTTCAAGCCGTCCGCTTAAAAAACAAGCGAAACTCGCCGCGAAGGGAACTTTGCCGCACAGGGCCATGCCCGCGGCCGCGCCAATCATGTTGTGCTCAGCAATCCCAAAATCAAAATGGCGATCGGGAAATTTCTTCGCGAAGTCCTGCGTCATCGTGGATTTAGACAAATCCGCGTCAAGAACCACCAGCTGGGGGTTTTTCGGAGCGAACTCCGAGAGGGCTTCTCCAAATGATTCACGAGTCGCTTTAGGCATTGAGTATTTCCTCCACGGCGCGGTCCGCTTCCTCTTTGTTAGGAGCTTTTCCGTGCCAGGCAATGGCGTTTTCCATGAAGCTCACGCCCTTGCCTTTGACTGTTTTTGCGATAATGGCGTGCGGAACTTCGCCCGCTTTTTGCGCCAGAGATAAGGCCTTTTCGATTTGCGCAAAATCATGACCATCAATAGATGAAACTTCCCATCCGAAAGATTTGAGTTTATCTTCCATGGGATCAATGGGCAACACTTCATCAACATGCCCGTCAATCTGGCCGTTATTGTGATCCAAAATCATAACGAGGTTATCAAGCTTAAATTTAGGCGCCGCCATGAAGGCCTCCCAACATTGCCCTTCTTGAATTTCCCCATCTCCCAAGATAACGTAGGTTTTAAAGTCCTTTTTGTCTAATTTTGCGGCCATGGCCATTCCGAGACCCACTGAAAGCCCTTGACCCAAGGAGCCGCTTGAAAACTCAATGCCGGGAAGACGTAAGCGATCGGGATGGCCCTGAAGAGGGCTTCCCAATTTTCTGAGCGTCATCAAATTCTCCTTTGGAAAATAGCCGGTATGGGCCATGACCGCGTAAAGAGCGGGACAGGCATGACCCTTGGACAAGATTAAACGATCCCTATCGGCCCAATCAGGACGCTTCGGGTCATGCTTTAAGAATTTTAAATAGAGAACCGTTAAAATATCGATGACCGACAAGGAACCTCCGGGATGGCCGGAGCCGGCCGCTTCAATCATGCGAATGATATCAACTCGAAGCTGTTTTGTGATTTCCTTGAACTCAACTGCCTGATTTGGAACTGTCGCCGTCTTACTCATAACAACACCTCTCGCAAACGCTTTAAAGAAAGACTTTCTAATCCCATTATAACTAAATCCTAGGATATTGCAAATTTTTAATGAGTTCCAGAAGCGGGTCTCGTATCTTTTCATACGGGACATCCCGACAGGAATTCCAATCCTCGCTTTTAAAAGCGTAATCTCTTTGTCCTCCGCTATTCCAAATAGCATAGGTATAACCGGTATGAATGGCAAAGGTTGGGGTCCCCACGGCAATGGCCAGATGGGTCGTTCCGGTCGTATTGCAAAAAAATAAATTCATCTTTTTCATTAAGGCCGCAAGAATCCCCAATGGGACGGAACTGATAATCGGAATAGATAAGGCCGCTTGATTGAGTATTTCTTGCGTTTTTTGTTTTTCTCCGGGTCCCGCAAGGCAAAAAACCTCCATGGCCGGGTTCTCAAGAATCTCTTGAATCAAACGCGTAAAATAATTTCCCCGCCAGCAAGAGCTTTCGCGCTTGAAATTTCCCATATGAACAAGAATCCGAAAAGAAGCGCCTTGCCTTTTCGGAAGAGACCCCCAAATTTTATCCGCTCCTTCGCTATCGCCCGGAGACGAATGCAGTTCCAAGCGCGGTTCATAAGGCGCGGCTAACGCCCGGGCCAAGCGCTCATACCGCTTGAGCATCGGTTCATCATCCTCCGCGCGAGAGACGGTGTAATTATAAATTCCCTCGGCGCGGATTTTCTCAAACGACAATTTAAAAGGAGCGCGCATCAGCTGGCACAAAAGAGAAGCCGTCTTGGAAAAAGAGGGATTTAAATCCACCACTAGGTCGCAGGGACGGAAAAGCGCGTAAAGAAGACTTGCGTGCCGCATTATTTCCGTCGGCTTTCCTAGAATCACCCCTTTGTCAATAAACGGAATCAAAGGAAGAACTTCCGCCGAACGATAGCTCACTAAAAGACGAATGCGCGCCTTCGGGAAACGCGCCTCAAGACCGCGCAAAAACGGCGTTGCGACAATCACATCCCCCAGACGACCAATCCAGACAACCGTAATCGAATGAATCTCATCCGCGCGAATTTCTTGAAGGGACTGAAGAGGCGTTTTGAGCTTCATATCTTCAACAAAGAAGAGACTTAATCGCCTGATACGCTCGTTCGACCTCGATACCTCTGCAATCATGCCAGTCTCCCGCCAAACCAAAATCCCGCTCCCCTGGAATGCGCCAAACCCGCCAAGCAGAGCCCGTGTAGATGGAAAAAGTGCGGACCCCAAGAGCCCCCGCGATATGAGAGGCGCCGTCTACGCTTGAGACGAACAAGTCCATTTGAAGAATGAACGCCGCCGCCTCCCGCAAGGGCCGGGGGCCAATAATCAGGGAAGATGAAACATCCATGTCTCGCGCAAGGCTCTCGACAAATTCTTTCTCTCCCGGCCCTGCCAAGAAAAAAAGAATAAAACCATCTTTTTTTAGCCGCTTCCCTAGTTCGACAAATTTGTCTCTTGGCCAGCGCGCCCCGGATTCCCTTTTTAAATCTCCGGGATGGATGAGAATTTTTTTTGCCTTGCCAAATTGATTCTCCCGATGAGCAATCTCGCTTTGGGCCAGTTCAATATCCGCTGGGTTTATCTTTAATTCCGTCCGCATTTCATAAGGAAGTCCAAGAGAATCGGCCATGCGTTGATAGCGAGAAAGCATCGGTTCATCTTTATCTGGAGTTGGAACGCGAAACTGGAAGCTCTCGTTTTTCTTCCTTAAAAACCCTACTTTATATCGCGCGGAAATAAGATGCGAGAAAATCCAGCCGCCGCGGGAAAAAGCCGGATTGGGATCAAGATCAATATAGAGGTCCCAGGTTCCTGAACTCAGCAGAAATTTCAAAAGCCTCAGATTTTGTCCAAGGTTCTCCGGGCGCCCAAGAATATGGAAACTGTTAATAAAAGGAATGAGGGGTAAGACCGCCGCGCTTTTGGCCGAACAAACCGCGACGATTTCAGCTTCCGGAAACTTTTGGCGAAGCCCGCGCAAAAAAGGGGTCGTCGCCACCCAATCGCCAATACGGCGCGGATAAAACATTAAAATCCGGCGCGGTTTTTCAGTCCAGAATTCCTTCATCAAGCTCGTTTTTTAAAAAGAGTGTTCCGTGCCGGGGAATTTTCCTTGACGCACATCCTTAAGATACTCGCGCGCGGAAGAAATCATCGTTTCTCGAAGACGCGCGTAGCGTTTGACGAATTTAAGACTGGGCCCTTTGGAAATCCCCCACAAATCATCGGAAACCAAAATTTGCCCGTCGCAATGAACTCCGGCTCCAATTCCAATCGTGGGGATGGAAAGGCTCGCGGTAATTTTTCTCGCTAAACCCGACGGAACGCATTCAAGGACGACGGCAAAAGCCCCGGCTTTCTCAAGAGCTTTAGCGTCTTCCAAAATTTTCTTCGCGTTTTTGGGCTCTTTTCCTTGAACTTTATATCCCCCCAACTGGTTGACCGATTGAGGGGTGAGTCCCAAATGTCCCATAACGGGAATATGAATTTTTAAAAGCTCACGCACAATGTCCGTGACAAAACCGCCGCCTTCGATTTTAACCGCCTGGGCTCCGCCTTCTTTAATGAGCCGCCCGGCATTGCGCAAAGCTTCTTTCAAATCAATTTCATAACTGAGATACGGCATATCCGCCACAAGCAAGGGCCCGGAAATTCCACGCTTGACCGCAAGAAGATGATGGAGCATTTCCTCCATCGTCACGGGAACCGTGCTTGAATATCCCAATTTGACCATCCCGAGGGAATCCCCGACCAAAAGAACGTCCACTCCGCTTTCGCTTAAGATTTGAGCGGTCGGAAAATCATAGGCGGTCAAGGCCGCGATTTTCTCGCCTTTTTTCTTCATCTCGATAAGAGACTGATGTGTCATCATGAGAATAATTTAACACTTTGAGAAATGCCCTTCAATCGAGAAAACGCTTCTTGAACCGTTTCTCCAGAATGGAGCTTGGCCTTCGGCGCAATCTCGAACAAGGGAACTAAAACAAAAGCCCTCCGCGCGGCTTGTGGGTGCGGGATTTTAAGCCAAGCGGTTTTTACTTTCGCGTCTCCGTAAGCGATTAAATCAATATCCAAAGGGCGCGGTCCCCAACGAAGACCGGGTTTTCGTCCAGCAAGGGCTTCCAAACGCTTAAATTCAATGAGAAGCCCCATCGCGCTTCGCGTCGTTTTGATTTTAAGGGCGCAGTTGAGAAATTTCCGGCGACTCGGGCCTAAAGGTTCGGTTTGATAGATTCGCGATTTTTTGAGGACCTTAACTCCAGCAATTTTTCCGATGGATAAAATCGCCCTTTGCAGATGACTTGTCCGGTTTCCCACATTGCTTCCCAAGGAAAGGAGGCATTCAACAGCTTTCACAACTCTATTATTTTTTCTGAGCGGCATTTTGATAGAGGCGATGCAGGAAAAAGATAATTCCAAGCGAGATCATCAAAGCCCCGAGATTTCCCACCCAACCGCGGAACACTCCCATCTGATAGGGCGAGCCTAGGTAGCCGTAATCCGCCAGGGTTTTAGTCCCTTTCCTCAATGAACTTAAGGTTGGGACAATGCCGACCTTATGATTATAGAGGAAAGGCATAGAACCAATAAGGACTTTGAAAAAAGGCCCTACTTTAGAAAAGAAACCGCCGTCGTAAACTAAAAGCGTCCATAAAAGCCAGTAAAGAAGGCCCAAGGCGGCCAGAGTTCCAATCAAAACCGCGGCCAAATGAGTTGGATCATAAATGGGCTCATCCGGATTATCGTCGTCGCCAATCCAGCGCCCCAAGGCAGTCAAGAATAATTTAACCTTTTGCATTTTGGCTGAACAAATCTTCCATTCCATAAAGCCCGGGGTTTCGAGAATGAACCCACGCGGCGGCTTCCAAAGCTCCTTTCGCAAACACGTCCCGGCTGTGCGCCAAATGGGTTATTTTCAGGCGCTCAAAAGGCCCGGCCAAAACGAGCGTGTGCTCGCCGACCACATCCCCAATGCGGGAGGAAAGAATCTCAACCTTGCGGCCTAAAACAGAGGCCAAAGCCTTCCCGGTGCCGGACGGCGCGTCTTTTTTGGCCTTGTGATGGGTTTCCAGAATCGAGAGATCATAAGCGGGCAAAGCCTTCGCCGCCTCTTTCGCCAAGCGCTTCATCCAAAAGATTCCCGGGCTGAAATTAGGCGATAAAAAAATCGGGATTTTTCTCGACGCCGCCTTGATTTGAGACATTTGAGAATTTGAAAATCCGGTCACGCCAATAACGACGGCTATTTTGCTTGTAACCGCTTTCCTCAAGGCCGTTAAAGAACTCTCAGGCGTTGAAAAGTCGATGAGAACGTTCAAATTCGACCAAGGAGCCCGCGCAAAATTGTCGCGCGCAATCTGAGCCGCAAGCTGAAAGCGAGAATCTTCCCGGGCCAAGGCGCAAACCCGCGTCCCCATGCGACCTAAAGAACCTACAACCCCTAACTTTAGAGCGTGTTTCATCAAGACCTTTATTTTATCAGTTCTTGCCCGCCCTCAGGCCCTTATTAAAAAAGATCTGGGCCGAGCGGGTTTGATTTTCAAAGACCTATGGCCGCGAGGCCTTCTTGCCAGAAAAGAGCGTCGATTTTCCCAAATTTTTGAGGGTGGGGATCGAGCGAAAAACAAAAGGCTTGAATTTGAGGCTCGGTTTCAATAAAACGCGCTAAATGGCGCATATCTTTTTCCTGAACGCGAGAGGAAGATTTAATTTCGATAAAAATAGGATTCTGTCCAGGCCTTTCGGCCACGAGATCAATTTCAGCTCCATCTTTAGTCCTCAAGTAAGAAAAACGGAAATTTGCCCGCAGGTATGAGTTGCGACGATGAGCTTCCAGAATCACCAGGTGCTCGAAAGCTCGACCGAACTCCACGGAACGGGGCGACAAAGGATATTCCACCATCCGGGCCAAGGCCCTCTGGACTCCGAGGTCAAAGAAATAAAATTTTGGATTTTTGCGCTGCTGTTTGCGGATATTTTTTCCATAGGGCGCAAGCAAAACGCCTAAAAGAGTGTCTCCCAAAATTTCAAATTTTAACAGGGGATAAAATTCTCTGGAACATACTCCATTATTATACTCCAAAAATGGAGTATGCTCCACTTTTATTTTTCACGCTTTACGGAAGTCCGCTCGGCCAAACGGGTTGAATCTCTTCCCACGACACGCGGGAATAACTGGTCCGGGTCACATTGAGATTGTTGCCAACGTTCGAGTTATAATAAACCGCGACATGAGAATTGGAATTGAGATGGACCGTCCCAGCCACCATCAACACCCCATAGGTTAACGTGCTGTTTCCACCGCCGTTGGGACCGGTGAAATCTCCGCCCACATAAAGAAGACCTTGAACCACGGGACTGATGGGATAGGTAATGGACGGAGACGACAAATAACTGCTACTGAGACCCGGGCAAGAGCTGGGATAATGAGACTGCGCATACGTATCATTATAAGTCGTCAAATAGAAATTCCAATCATTGCAGTATTGCGCCCAGGCGTTTTGCGGCATTGCCGCGGAAATAGACTCTCCACTTAAAGCGCCGTTGGGGGTCGACATATCTCCCAAGACAACGACGTTCCCCAAAATTGGCCCGTCAAAGGAAGTCCAATTGCCAGTCACGTAATAGGTGTTGCCGCTTAAGTCGCTACAACTTCCGGAACGATTTCCATTGGTGTAATAATTGCCTCCGCAAGGGCTCACTCCTTCGGACTGAGCAAGATTCTCGTAATAATTAAAATTAAGAGAAGGCATGGGCGGCAAGTTTGGATCATAGGCATGCCACCACCAGCAATTGGGAGAATCGCAGTTCGGCGGAGTGTTGGTAGTGTCAAAAGGCGCTATTTCCCCGCTACTCCAGAGGGATGGATGAAGCTGGGAGGAATTGGCCGTCATCGAGCTTTGACTGATAATCGCGCCCCATTCCACATGCATATTCGTCCCGCTCGCGTTTACTCCGCTTCCCCCAACAATCGCATTCTTCCCTCCGGCTCCATTTTCATAACGTGACTGAATCTCGCGCGTTTCTTTCTTTAGATTATCGCGCCCAATTCCGGTAATGATGATATCCGCCGAGGAATCGCTCGCAATCTGAATGGCATAGGTTCCCCCCGCAAGATCGGAATATTCCTGATCGAAATTATAGCCTGTAATCGGGATATTGGCGGTCGGAGAACTGAGCTGGCTAATTTCCCAATAGCCTCTTTCCGTCGCGGCTTCGGCCAGTTGAAAAGCGACGGTCGTTTTTTGCTCTTTAACGGTCCATTTAGACTCATAAAAAATATAAGAAATCATAGCGGCTCCCAAAATCATGAGTCCAATCAAAAGCGCCATCGCCCCAATGGAAATCTGTCCGCGAGACCGCACCTTGAAAATTTTTCTCATCAATTCATCACCCTCACTTCCTCGATGGAAAGCTCCAGGGCCTTGCTACGGCCCAAATAAGTGCTTTTTTGAGTCGTCATGGCGACTGATAAAATACCGGGATCCGAACTGTCGGGAAAAGTAAACGAGACAAATTCTAAATTCTTAGTCATCATGGAAACCGTCGTGTTAAATTTCTCATAGAGATAGTTTCCCTCCTGATAAAAAGAAACGAAATTTCCCTTAACATCGGTAAAACTGATTTCCGAATAAGGCGGTTGATTGGGATAATTAGAAAGAACAATCGTCGAACTCTGCGCCTGGCGAATGGCGCGGTTCATCAAATCCATGGAAACCCGTGCGTCCCGCTGAATCAAGGTCCGGGCCTGGGTCAAACGCCAAAAACTGGTCATATTCGTCAACAAAGGAGATACTAAAGCGGTCACGACCGACATAATCGCGACCACAATCATGATTTCGATAAGCGTATATCCCTTCACGCTCAAATGTTTCATAATCCCGAGAAATTAACCGTCTGGCTTTGACCGGCATTCACCGAACCGCTTTGAGATTGAGAAACAACGCTGACAGCCCCGCTTCCTTCATTGACTGAGGGATAAATCGCCAAAAGATTATAAGTATAAGAAGTCGAGGAATTACTCCCGCGCACGAGCAAAGAATAACTGCCGTCCGGTTGACTCATGGTCGTGTAATAAATTTGCCCCGCGCCGGAACCCGTAATATTCGGAGGCGGATAGGAAAGAGTTCCAGTTGAAGCCATGATAATGACTCCCGTTGTAATCGGGTTCCCGCCCGCGGAAACCGTGCCCGTAAAAGTTCCCATGATTCCCGAAATAGTGAAACTCGCGGAAAAAACCGCTAAATTGCCGCTCGTCACACTGACTGAAGCCTGGGCCGGACTTGAGGTTTGTCCGGTGGAAAGCTGTGGCGTCACCGTATAGGTTCCCGTGGTTAAATTCGCGATATAGAAATGTCCGGTGTCATCGGTGGTCCCGGCCTGGGAAGTCTCCGTGTTGGACGCGACAAAGACAATGCCTGGCAAGGCCGAAAGCCCACTAGTCGCATATCCCGTGACTTCCCCTCCCTGAGATAACGCAAAATTTTGATTCGTCACTTCTCCAGTATAAACATTATCGGAGGCCTGCTGGCTGACATAAAGAGGATTTTGCTGGTTAGGATTGGCGGTCACCGTAATGGCTGTCCCTAAGGCCGCCGTTCCTGTCGAGGAGGCAAGAAAATAAAAACCTGATGAGTTGGTCAGGACGCTCCCCGAGCCTCCTAAAATCGTAATCCCGCTTAAAGGAGTCCCTTGAATATTGGTCACCGTCCCCGCGATGTATCCCCCAACGCTGGTTGAGGAAAGCGGCAAAAAACCAACCGGAACAAAAGAAGAAACGGGCACAGTCAAGAAATTAAGAATCGGAATGGTTTGGCCGGTAGCAGTAATCGTAACGCTTGAAACCGTCTGTTCATAAGCTCCGCTAGCCACTGTCACTGTCCAGGTTCCAGTGGCAATATTGGTCAGATTAAAATTCGCATAAGGGCAATAACCCGCAGGCGGCGTTGAGTCAAAAGGATTGGCCAAAAGAGATTCCGCAATCACCGCCGGAGCGGAAAGACCATCATCGGAAGAAGCGTATCCACCAATGGCGGGGTCTCCGGCAATCGAAGTTTGAGTCGAAGACAAACTGTCATAAGCGGGATTGATAAAATAACCGCCTATGACTCCGCTGGTATCATAGCCGAAATTGTCGGCGTTATCTTGGGTGTCATACGCCCGCCCCAGCCCCGGAATAACCGCGCAAGGGCTCGACATCCGTACAATCTGGTTTCCACTTTGAACACCACCACCTCCGGAATTGTTCTTTTGCGGAATTGGCGTCCCTAAATAGTATTGGGGCTTATTGCCGTTTCCGGCATTCGACCAACCCACCTCGTCAATCATACCGCTTCCAATAATTCCCGGCCCTTGAATTTGGACGGCCCCCGAGTGATTAGTCTGGATGATTTCGGTCGAAGGCAACGAGTTCCACGAATAAGCCGGATAATAGTTGTTTTTAAAATAAGCATCTGGAGAAACATTGTTTCCATCAACCTCAAAGGATTCGGTGGTATTGGCGATCAAATAATAGCCTCCAGCAAACACGGAAGATGAAATATAACAGAGCGGAATCGGAGTTAGATCGCTGGAACTGCAACTCAAGCCGTTTCCGCAATAATAGTTAATCTGAATCAACGGCGTGACGGAATTGGAACACCCCGGGCCCGAGATATCGCTGGCTACTGAAACAGGCGCGGTTGTGGGATTGAAAAGCTCAACGTATTGAATATCCTGGCTGCTGCCGTCAGAAACCACGGTCTTGGTATCGGCAACAATCTGACTAATGAGAACATGGCTTGAGAAATAGACGCTATTAGCAATGACCGAACCCGAAGCCATTTGAACCAGATAAAAATTCTGGTTCACAGAACCGCCCGAAGGCGCTGACAAAAGCGGAGAAGACGCGGAGAAAAAACCGATAGAGGAAGCGACCACGGTGTAGGACCCCGCAGCCACGCTCAGGCTAAACGCCCCGTTGGTTTGCGATTCGGTATTCCACTGAGGGCTTCCCAAGACGCTGACAATCGCCCCTGACAATGGAGCGTTTCCAGCGGAAGCGTCGTAAACAAAACCGGAAATTTGAGAATTCAAAGTCGCGATATTGGGATTCTCAAGTAAATTTTGCATCTGGACATCGTGCCAAGCCGTTCCGTCATTCCACCAAACGTAAACGGTAATCATTTTAAGTCCGGGATCATTGGAAGTGTAAGGCAAGGGCTGAATCTGCCCGCTGACGGGCGCCGCATACTGAATATAAACGGCGCGGGTGAGCGAATTTCCCCAATAACTGAAACTCTGAGGCGGATAAGAGGCGTTATCGTAGGTGAGATTCGGGCTAAAATTACTATTGACGGAAGTGGAGGTCGTCACCAAAAGAGTGTAGTAAGAAAAATTTTTAAGATATTCCACCTCTTCTTGCGCCAAATTAGTCGCAATGGTCCTCATTCTTGAAGATTGCAACGCTCGGTTAATTCCCTGAAAAGCGCTGACAAAAGCCATGGCCCCCACCGCGATTAGAGCGACGGTCACCATCACTTCAATAATCGAGATTCCTGGGGATTGTCTCATGGAAAAACCTGGCTAATAAAGTAGTGTAGCGGAGAAGTCAGAGACTGTCAATAGAAAGGAAGTTTTAGGAGAAGAAACTGCCCCCGACGAGAATCGAACTCGTGTTTCGGCCTTGAAAGGGCCTAAATATTTCATTATTTTTACGGTTCCAAAAACCATAAAAAACGTAGGTTTTATAAGGAAAATTAGACGCCTCAGCAAACCCTTCTCTAAAAAAATCATTGTATTAAAGTGTGCGCTTTTATGTGCGCTTTGAAGGGAGGAGAGAAATCAACCATGAACACACAAGAAATTTCTGAAACTTTAAAATCTGAACAGAAATGCGATGCGGTTAACACAGATGATATTTTAGCCGTCCTGGATGAATTTCTTGAGGAGAGTGGAAAATCTTCTCGCGGCCATTGTTCCAAAGAGGCGACTAAAACCGGCATCGAACACTTAAAAAAAGCTCTCAAGGAATCAGGCTTGCCTCTCAAACAATTCGTCGCGGAAGACGGCCTCATTCACTATACCCAAAAATTGCGATTAAGCGTCTCGGCAAAATATATTGAGCGGCTCAAAGACCCCTGGCGCAAAGCCTTCCGCTATTTTTGCAAGAGACGGCTTTTAGCATTGGATTATAGCCGTTGCGCGGCTTTGTCTAAGGAAAAAGACCCCTATGACCTTGAGAAATGGGAGAGCGGCTATCCTGAAGCCTGGCTGGGGATTTATCCCGCCTCCATTGTGCCCATCCAGACCATGGCGGCCATCCAACTCAACGATTCCATACCGGAACAGATTAAAAAAGAATATCGCCTCATTGTCGAGAATCACCCGGAATGCGAACGAGACGCCACGCGGGCGACCCACTGGGCCACCATCAGGCAACTGGCTTTAGAGCTCAAACTTAATTCTCTCAAGGACTTAGCATCCCTGGAAGGAGCCCAAAAACTCATGGATTATTTTCTCATGAAGGGCTTCACCAAAAATTCAACTTCTTTGCGGCGTATCATGGGAATGTATTTAAACTTAAAGAAACTCGGGATCACGGGAGACCCTTTTAAGATTCAAGAGCGCGTCAACGGCGTTCTTCGTCCCGTCATTGATTTGAACCGCTTGCCGAAAACTAACTCCACGAGGATGTTTTTCGGAATTAAAGGCCGCCTTCATGTGCGCGTCGGGGAGCAGATTCTTGAGTGCCGACTGACCATGGAAGATTTGAAAAAAATCGCCGCCTATGGAAACCCCGCGCTTGAACGCTGGAAAGACAAACCTCAAGAAGAGCTTCTCTCTGTTTTTCAAGAAGCCCAGGAAAACATCATCGCCCGAACCGTCCTTTACTTTCAGCCCAGGCCCATTGAATTTTCAAGCATGAATTGGGGAAACTGGGGAAAAATAGAAGAGGCTCATGCCAGCGAATTTCTTCTTCTCTACAACAACGCCCATGAACACCGGAGAAAAACGCGGCCTGATCGCCCTCTCCCATGCAGCTATTTTAAAGAATTGAGCAACCTATGGGAGTTGCGCCGCGCGGCGTTTGCCTTGAAAGGCGACCCAGATAAGGAAGAATCTTTGCGCCCCGGAATGCTTCGCTCGGGAATTGCGATGTGGATTGATCCCCAGACGGGAAAGCGACTCAACCCGACACGGATCAATCAATTTCTCAGAAAGGCCCTCTTGAGAATGGGAATTTCCCCCCTTCGCGCCGAACGAGCGACTCTCTACTGGTTAAGAAAGGCCGATCAGACTTTCGCCAGAACTCATGCAGGCGGAGTTGGAGATAAGTTTTTAGCCGCTCAGGCAGGTCACAGCGAAGAGGTGATGAAAAAACGCTATGACGGGCCGGAAATTCTCGCTCAAGCCCAACACATGCGGGATCACCTATGGAGCCCGCTTGGAGTGGTTTCCGCCCCGGAAGAAAAGCTGTCTGCCTCCTCTTCTTTTTCCGCGCCCATGATGGGTCACGTGACAGGACAAGACCTCATATTATGGAGCGGTGAGATGATCAAGGCCCTTAAAGAGCAAAATATTGGTATTGAAACGACTGTCGAGCCAAAACGACTCAATGAAATCACGGCCCAGGCCGCCTTCCACGCCGGACTTCTTTATTCTTATCAGGAAGCTGCAAAAATTTTGGATGTTGATGTCCGCACCCTGGAACGCTGGGAAAACTCGAAAATCATTGAGCCGATTCGCTTATCCGGGCATCGCTATATTTTGAAATCCCAGGTCAACGAGCTGGCTCAATCTCTCAGTCCTGAAGAAGCCGGACGCTTGATTGAACTGAGCGGAAGACAGGTGAGAAACCTCATTCAGGAAGGGAAATTCCCGGAGGCCTTTGCGCGCGGCAAAAAATGGTTTATTCCCCTGGCGGCCTTAAGAGCTTATCGAGGCTCTCAATCTAAAGATTCCGGCCAAGCTTCCGCCGCCTGAAAACATTCCGCTCGTTTCCGAAAATGTCCCCTCAAAATTTCCCCGGATGTCGCACTTTCCCATCAATGAAAAATTATCATTATATTTCAATGATTTTTTCAATCTGTATAATGAGCAGCTATGGCAAAGGCTTTTCGTTAGACAGCAACATCAAACAACATCCACCAACGAGAAGGACTCTCAAGCAACATGGACATTTCCGCAAATGTCGCCCCCAAATTTCCGAGGAAAAGAATGGATTTTTATTTCGTTTTTGGCATTTATGTCCCACATGGAGACCTTCAGGAATCATTATGTCTTTTCCTTTTTTGATGCGCACTATTAAGTTAATTGATGTAATATTGCTAAAATTTTAACTTTAGGAATATAAAAATGAATGAACGATTCATTAAAAATGTAGTAGAAAAATTGCGTGACAAGCTTCTGGATCGTTCAAAAAGGAATCCGCTAATCTCGTTCCGTCATAGTGAACGTTCACGCAAACAGATCAGGATTGTCAATCTGCTTATTGACCAAGCCTTTGCGGCTCTTGAGACATTAAAAAGTATAGCGATACAACCCCTTCCATCTTTCGAGTCTCCAGATGAGCAAATGCCAGAGTTCATTGAAGCTCTAAAAAGAGTAAAGCAAGAAGATAAAGATTATCTTAATGCCGTAAAGGCACTTGGAGAGAAACCTCCGACGAAATCACTTCTGAAGTTAGAACGTAAATTGCGCGACCAACTGCGTTCCAGTTTGAGTATGGCGCCGATTAAAAATTCGCCAGAAGAATATGCGAAGATACTAGGCATTTCACCGAATTACGATCTATCAAAAGGACCCTATAAAGGCGTTAGAAAACAACTTCAAACAATTCTCTATTCAGATGATCTTGAACGAAAACTTTCTGGAATATATGAACAAGCACATCTTTCTGAATCAGAGACAGGCATCAATACTTTGCAATTTGCGTTCGGATTCCTCGAATGGTATGAAAACGAAAATTCAGAGGAACCAATTTACTCACCACTAACGCTTTATCCTGTACAAATCAATCGTGAAATTTCCAATGGCGAATATGTCTACACAGTTTCTTCTCGTGAAGAAGATCTTTCAGACAATATCTGCCTTCTCGAACGATTGAAGGAAGATTTTGCCATTAATCCATTACGGCTTAAGAAGGAGGAGTCCCCTGAACACTATCTCGCGCGTTTTGAAATATTAATCAAGAAACACCGATCCTGGAAGGTCCATAAATTCATCACCCTAAGCTTCTTTTCCTTCGCAAAACTTGTAATGTATCATGATCTTGAATCAGCCCTATCAACGAAACTACCTGATAATTCTGTCTTATCGAAACTAATTGAGGGAACAGAAAGCTTAAATAATACGTCTTTTGCCGAAGACTATGAAGTTGATAAACCCGAAATAAACTCCCGATTGCAAGATGTAATTCTGGATGCTGATTCATCGCAACTAAGCGCAATTGTTGATGTCTTAGAGGGAGAAAACATCGTAATACAAGGACCTCCAGGGACAGGGAAATCACAAACAATAACGAACATCATTGCGGTAGCAATAGCCGCAGGAAAATCAGTCCTTTTTATCGCAGAGAAGAGAGCTGCGTTAGAAGTTGTCAAGAAGAGGCTTGATGATGTTGGTCTCGGCACCTTTTGCCTAGAATTACATTCCAATAAAACTCGAAAAACCGATGTTTTAGCTTCACTTAAAGACTGGACAAATCAACAGCACTCTCATGGAAAAAAATTGATTCCTATCGAAGCTAGGCTTGCTGCTCACTTGAACCAAATAAAGAATACAATTGGAGATTACGTCAGTGTTCTTCACACTCCATTCGGGAAAACCGGAGAGACTCTCCATTCAATTCTTTGGATGGCATTACGATTAAGATATGAAGCCTCGGAACTACCGCCCCAATTAAGTGACGTGACTATAGGAAATGCTACTGAACTCACGAAATCCGATATCCAAAAAAACCAAGATGCACTACGGGCACTGGAGATTCATCTCAAGGCAAATCTTTCAGATTATCCCTCGATAGAGGTTCATCCATGGTACGGTTTGGCTCAAGCAAATCACTCTCCAGATGATTCTAAGCTTCTTCAAGTCTACATTGCCGATAGCATTAAAACCCTTAAAGACCTTTTCAAATCTGTTTCAGTAATTCGGCATTTTGGAAAATCATTGGAGTTGTTGTCCGTTAATGAGATTCAGAAGTTGGTAAATGCCATTTCAAATGGTTTTATTATTGAACAAAATGCGGCCTTTGACATTGCCCACGTTATTAACGAGAATCTGGACTCCGTTAAAAAGGCTCTAGAAAATACTGAAGCTTTGTGGATTACAGAAAGAGAACTTGCCGGTTATATCGATTCAGATGCCGATAATCGGGTTCAGGTAAAAGATATAACGGAATTAAGCAATTTAGTGCAACGGCTGGATATAACAATATTTTCACCCGCAGAAATACCCTCTTTAATTGGACCAGCTCAAGATATCCTGAACAACTGGACAGAACTTCAAGCAATCATAGCTCGCATTGCGAATATTCTTTCAATTGATTCCAGGGCGCTTACATTTCGGCATGTAAACTGGTTGCTTTTGGCAATCGGATTTGCCAAAGAGGCATCATCTCGGATTCTGGAGTATAGGCACCCTGCAATTCTTAATCCGGATAACTGTGTTCCGATTGCCATTGCTGTCCGCCCAATCAAGCGACTGCGTGATGAACGCGAGTTCCTGGGAAACGTGTTTAAAAAAACGATTTCAATCTCACGCAAGGATATTTCGGCCGCTGCTACTTGCCTTGGGAACTTTACACTATTGAGCTTTTTCCAACGGCGCTATTGGGCGGCACGTCGCTTGTACTATTCAATTGCTATTTCTTCCAAACACGTAAGCAACCGCCACATGAGCCAAATGCTGGAACGATTGATTTCATTCCAGGATGATTTGGAGCAATTCGAATTGGACCAAAAACTAAAAAATATTTTGGGTGATTTATGGAATGGGATTGATTCCGATATTGAAGGTATTAGTGAGATGGCATCCTGGAGCAAAAAGGTTGCTGAGGAATTTCCAACTTACGATGATTTCTCAAAGAAGATTAGAAAATGGCTTTTTGAAGCACAACCAGGAGAGATAGCACTCCTTAAAGAATTCGCGAATCATCCACTTCGTGAATTATTCTTAGATATTATTTCACCAAGAAGAGTTTCTCCTCGCAAGCAGTTTATTGATGAGTTGAATGAGCGGAGCGAGAGAGTGATTGGTCTTACACGAGTTAATGCTCTTTGTCGTTTAATAGGATTGCGGAGTAATCTTCGATTTGAGGAAATCCTAAAGATAAAAAAGACTGCGAGCGACCGAGATCGTCTGCGCGAAACCCTAGCATCTGAAGAGATAAAGAATATACTTTCAGCACATTACCCTATAAACCGTGAAAACATAGATCGTATCCGATCTACAGTAACCTTAGTAAATAGTCTCAATAAATTGCCCTTGGCTGACAAATGGATAGAGTTATTATTGGAGCATGATTGTAGACGGGTAATTGAAGAAGTTAGCAGTGCTCTTCAGAATTTGAATACCCCATTGATCCAGGCTATGGAGAGTATTAATAAGATTGAATCTCTTTGTCATAATTCAACTCCAATGTTGCGTGATAATACACTTATTGGAGTTATTGAGCGCTTAGAAAAGGCGTTGAGCAATCCTGCGGCTCTTGGAGTTCTTATTGACTTTTTGCGGGCAGAAGAACATGTTATAAGGGTTGGAGCAGGTCCTGTTTTGGATGCGTATAGGAGTGCGAAGATTCCGTTCAAGAAACTCGAAATGATTTATAGCTTTTCGGTTTACAATTCTATTTTAAAGGCTGCTCAAGAAAAATTTCCTCAACTCAAAGAATCTGTCAGTTTCCAATTTAAAGAGCTTCGGGAACGGTTTGTTCAGATCGAAAATGAGCTTTTAGATCTTCGTCGAAAAAAGATTGCTAGTCAATTATTGTCTCGAAGTATAAACAAGGGCACCTCCAGCGGCAAGGCAAGCGACCTAACTCAGTTAGGTCTAATCATCCATGAACTTTCTAAACAAAGGAAACATATCTCTATTCGTGAACTGCTTTCCCGTGCTGGAAGCGCTATACGACAGATGAAACCATGCTTTATGATGAGCCCGCTCTCTGTGGCACAGTTTCTTTCTGGAGATTTTACATTTGATGTAGTCATTATGGATGAAGCATCTCAGTTGCGGCCAGAGGATGCTGTTGGTGCCGTGATGCGGGCAAAACAAGTTGTTATTGTTGGTGATCCCAAGCAACTACCTCCGACAAATTTCTTTAATTTTTCTGATGATGCGCCATCTATTGATACGGCTGAAGATGTAGACAGCAATGTTGATCAGGAATCCATCCTTGACTTGGCTTATCGCTCATTCCGTCCAGTCCGTCGTCTCCGTTGGCATTATAGATCACGACATGAATCTTTGATCGCTTTCTCCAACCATGCCTTTTACGATAAAAATTTAATCATATTCCCTTCGCCATTTCCCGGACTAACACACGGCATAAAATTCATTCCTGTTGATGGACTTTATGATAAGCGAAAAAACTTGCCTGAAGCACAGAAGATCGTTGAGGATGTAATTAAATTTATGGAAGAGCATCCTGATCGAAGCTTAGGCATTGTTTCAATAAATCAGGAACAACGTGATCTAATCGCGGAGCTGATTGAAACAAGAACCATCCACGATCCTATAATCCAGAAGTACCTTAGCAAATGGCAAGAATCCTTGGAGCCATTTTTTGTAAAGAATCTTGAGAATGTTCAGGGTGATGAGAGAGATGTCATCGTGATCTCCACTGTCTATGGGAAGGATACAAACGGTAATCTTTTCCAGCGGTTTGGTCCTATAAATGGTGTGATGGGACACAGGCGACTAAATGTTTTGTTTACACGCGCCAAGGAGCAAATGCTCGTTTTTTCCTCAATTAATCCGGAGGAAATAATAACAGATAATAAAAGCTCCGAAGGACTTCGTGCGTTCAAGGAATTTCTTAAGTTTGCAAAAAATCGGCGTTTAGACACAGAAACTCAAGTGGATTCCAATCGTGAGCCGGATTCTGATTTCGAAGTATTTGTGATGGAGAGGCTTCGCGAAAAAGGATATCAAGTTGTCCCTCAGGTAGGGGTAGCTGGATACTCAATTGATCTGGCTGTTCAGGATCCGCATCTACCCAGTAAATACGTGCTCGGAATTGAGTGCGACGGTGCCACCTACCATTCAGCAAAATGTGCTCGCGATCGCGATAAGACTCGGCAGGAAATTCTTGAAAAACTCGGCTGGACAATTCATCGCATATGGTCAACAGATTGGTTTCAGCATACAGATAGGGAACTTGCCAAGGTCCTAGAACTCTTACCACCTATTGCCGCATAACAATCCGCGCTCTTTTCGGTGCTGATTAACCTGCAAAGTCGCTTCAAGGGCTCTTTACGGCGAAGGAGAGTTCAAGCGACAGGAGGAGATGGAATTGACTCCGGAATCAGAAAATACGAGAACACTCCTCAAATTTGCTCAATGCTATGAAGCATAGCTAAAAAATAAAGACCGTCGAGAAAAGGCTCATCTGTGACACGGACGGTGTTAGAGGCAATCGAAGATGGAGCTGAAACTAAAAATCGCCTCTTTAAGATTTCTTTTTAAGCCAGTCATCTAAGGCAGGGTTGACTCTAATTGTATCATCGCTTGAATTACACGTTTTGTCGTGAACTTTGCATTTAGCATTGTGTTTCATCATTTCTTGCGAATTGGCAATTAGATGGGCGCGAGAAGTTCTTGCCTTAGAAGCATCCTCGATATAACCTCGCAAGTCTTCTACGGTTTTCGGGTAAGTCCGTACTCGCGCATAGCAGTTGATATCTTCTGATTTCCAATTGTCCGTCAGCCGTTGGGGCAAATGAGCTAACCCTTTTACTGACGGAAGAAAAATTCCCAAGACCCCATTTGGTAAAGAATTATTTTCCTGTCTTAAAGAGGCTTTCAACTCCCAATCAACATACCGCCGGCTATGCGTACAGCTGCCAATTAAAACAATGGTTACAGTGGAATCAGAAAGATATTTAGAACGAATCTGGCGCATAATATACTCAGGGTCGCTACTATTGACAAAATCGCCCTGCCCAAGCAGTCCTACGACTTTGGGTATAAAAACATTATCACCTTCGGGACCGAAGGTCTTTATAAAATTTTCAACTTCCAACTTATCGCCTTCATGATAAGAAATAAATACGGAGCATGGAACTTGTGAATTATACAAGTGGGCTCTAAGGGCATCTAATCTATTGGAAGTCGTTCCCATTTGTTTTCTCCATAGGCTGTCTAACAGAAATTATAAGTCATCATCGAAATTAAGATAAGCGTGGCAATCAGGACACCATAGAAAATCAACAAAGTATTAGAGATGATCGCACAGGCCCAGCAGTGAACTTCTTGCATTACCGAATTGGTATCCATCGAATAATCGGTGTTACCCACACCCTTTCGAGTCAGGTCATAAAGTCTTCGGAACAAGCGTTCCTGCCATAGAAAATACCCATCTAAAATCCAGAACGCAATAACGGGAACAAAGGTGATTAGCACGAATACCGGATCTGATTTATCGGCCGCAAGAGCAAAAAGCCCAGCAACAAGCGTTACGGTCCAAGCTTTTATAGTAAAAGAATTTTGGGCCATTCGGCTTATGACGGCTTGAATCATTTCGAGGTGGCGCAATTTCTTCTCGTCGGAGTCCACGAATACAATTATAGCTCTTTAAGGGTATAATTAATTATGCCCTTATTTATTAAATCCCAGCTTCAGAAACTTGCGAAATCTCTGGAAAAATCTTCTGCACAAATTCTTAAGAATTCCGCCGAAACCACATCAGATTATAATCAGTTCGACATATTCCTATCGCATTCTTCTATGGATGCCGATGCGATCCTTGGATTAAAAAATCAACTGGAGAATTTTGGCTACTCCGTTTACGTTGATTGGATTGTCGATCTAAAAATGGATCGACAACGCGTAACAAGAGCCATTGCTGACCTAATTCGGAAAAGGATGCGACAATGTAAATGCTTGTTTTATGTGCCGTCCGATAACGCAAAGACATCGGTATGGATGCCCTGGGAACTGGGCTATTTTGATGGGTTAGATAGAGTTAAGTCAATGAATATTGATGGAAAAGTGGCGATCTGTCCTTTGGCAAATGAAGAAGTCTATGATTATAAGGGTCATGAATATCTTGGACTCTATCCATTTATATCCGCAGACAAACCACAGGGTGGTGAGAAACCTATTTTATGGGTCAATAGAACTCAAAAAACATACATATCCTTTAAGAAGTGGCTCGCGGGACATCAACTTTAAATCATGTCCGCAGTGGTCAGAAAAATGGGGAAGTGCCTCATCCCATGTGTTTTTATGCCAACGCCGGGAAAAGCCACGCAGTGCGTGACCTTTTTCTAGGCCAAGCAAGTCATCGTAAACCAGATAGAATTGCCTGAATGTTTTCAGATTGGTAAGTCCGTAACCGGAACGATAGTCCTCCTTCAAGCGTTCGGCCAAGACTCGCATCAACCGCTCTCCATATGCGGCTCTCTGGCTGCCTTTCTGCTCTTCCTCTACAATCTCGCGGCCAATGAGCCAATTTGAAACCACCTGCGCCGTGTTGACCGAACGCGCCGCGCCCGCGCGGGCCGATTCAATGATGCCCTTAATTCGCTCGTAAAGAGGCGGTTTATTCATCGCGTCTTCTCCTATCTAGCATTACGGAAAGCCTCACGGAACCAAACCTGCTTTTTGAATGATAATCATTATCATCCAAGGTTCCTCAAATAAAACATATTTTCTCAATTATTCGCCAAGGCTTTTTCCAACAGCAAAGCAATCATGTTACTGAAAGAACGCCGCTCCTTTTGGGCGCAGGCAAGCACCTTCCTGTTAAGACTTTCTGGAATTGAAGCCGAAATTCTGACTAATTTCTCAACCGGATTTTGTCGCATTTAATTATCCCCCACTTGACAAATTAAGCATTGTGATGTATAATGATGTATATAGTAATTTAAAGAGCCTCTAAAATGTATCTTACATAATTTTTTAAAAAATGAAAAATCAATGGAGAAATTAAAAATGAAAAACAAAAATACCGGAGAAAAGAAAATTAAGCGCAAAAGAAAAAATACCCTGTCAATTGAAAATAATCCCGCCATCTGGGTCGAACGAAGTTTTATTCACCTTCAGGAGCCAAATAGAGTCGTCTATTTTATTTTGGGCTCAAAGCCCATTCCCTATCCTAACGGAGCCAGCTCCAGAATTCTCTATATCGGAGAAAGCAGCAGAAAAGACTTATCAGAGCGTCCATTGGAGTCTCTTAAGGAACACGCCGTTGAATTTCTAAATATTCGCGGCATGAAATATTTAACGGTTATCTGCGTGCGACTTCGGGCTCGACAAAAAATCAAAATGTCAAAGCTCCTTCAAGACGCCCTATTATTTGAGTTTAAGGCTCTTTACGGCGCGCTTCCTAAAGGAAATTCCCAGAGCGGAACTGAGCATAAACATTGGCCCATCGAGAGATTAAGGGAAATTCTCAGAAAATACGAAAAGGCATCTGGTGCCGATATCCGCTCAAAATAAAAAAAGGGAGAAATTATGAATAAAAGAAAAATAAATATTCCGAATAAAAAATTAATTTTTGTGAAAATTGTCGTTTTTAACTTTTCCGCGTATAACCAAAGAAGGGTGAATTTAAATCCCCCTTCAGGAGGACGATATGCGGAAAGAAGAAACAGCTCATCAGGTGGAACCGTTATGGACCATCGAAGAAGTGGCGCAATATTTATCGCTCAGCCCTTTCACTATTCGGCGAATGTCGCGGCAGGGGCGATTGCCCGCGATTCGCCTTGGACGTCAATGGCGATTTTCCGGGACGGCCATCAAGAATTGGGTTCTAAAAAATCAAATAAAAAAATAGCCGAAATATGGGTATTTTTGAAATTTGTCAAAAATTCATTTCGCGCGTATAATAAGCATGACCGAACAACTAAATTCTACTTTGGCCGCGAGCCCCTCGCAGATCAGCGCAGAGATTTCGCATTGTCCGACTTGTCGTTGCTCAGCTGGATTAAATCCCGCCCCAATTATTCCAGCTTTTCCAGCCCAGGAACACAACTTACTCACAATGAAGGAAGCCGCGCAAAAATTACGAATGAATTATTTTTGGCTCGCGAGAAATTGGAAAAAAATGGGACTTCATCCAACCAATTTTGGCCATGGCCGTTTCTTTGATGAAAAAGAAATTAATGACTATATTTTGGATCACCGCTACAGCTATAAGGGAAGGCCGAGGAAAAAATAGATGTCTGGGGAAATCCAGTGAAAGTACTGAGAAACGGCGACAAAGTGTCTCTCGAATATCGCTATCAGGGTCTGTACATTCGCCGAAGCGTTTCTCTAGACGCGTTAACGATTTTTTTAAACGGCGAACAGCCTGCCGAATCAAATTTATGCGTAGGCCAAGAACCTATGACTTTTGAAAAATTTTGCGATAAAACTTATCTTCCAATGAACGCTCGGCATCGGCTTAAAGATTCATCCTACCAGCGCGAATTAGGGCTTATACATGCGCTTAAGAGATTCTTTTCTAAAACCAAACTTCACGAGATCACGCGCAAGGATTGGGAAGAGTATAAGGATCAGCGGCTCTCAGGGCGTCTCTCGGCCAAAGCAAAACCCTGCGCTCAAGGGACAGTACTTAAAGAATTTAAGTGCTTGCGGACTATTCTTCAATATGCAACCGATATGGAATTGATTCAACGCAACGTCCTTTCCGATATCAAGAAACCTGGCCTGGTGGATGGAAATCGCGCCGAAGTCTGGTTGACTAAGGACGAAATCAAAAAATTACTTCCGCATTTCGAAGAGAATCACAAACTTTTTGCCGAATTCAGAATCTGGACCGGAGCAAGGCCGGGAGAGGCAAGCCAATTCGGGCGAGAGAATATAAATTGGGAACGGGGCGAAATTTCGTTATTAAACTCAAAACAAAAAAAGGGCTCGCGACGCCTCACACATCGGTATTTGAAAATCAAATCGCTGGGACCGCGTTTTGAGGAGCTTCTTAAAAGTTTGGTTCCGCATCCAGTCAGCAGGCTCTTTTTCTGTCACCAAGATACGGGAAAGCCCTATTCAAGAATACACCTCGCGCGAGTTTTCAAGAAAGCTTTGCAAAAATCAGGAATAAATAAAAAAGCGGTGGCTTATGATCTTAGAGGAACATTCGCGGTCCATCGCGCAATGGTCGTGCGAAATTTCAGGCAACTTCAAGTTGAGCTTGGACATGCTTCACCGGAATCGATTCAGCACTACCTGAATCAGGCCACGCATTTCGATCCAAAAGAGTCCATTTTTTACGGGATTGAGGGACTCAAATGACACTGAAAAAAAGTGTGCGCTTGACTGTGCGGTTTTGGGCAAAAAGAAGCAAAAAGGAGCAAATATCAGCAATCTTAACGACGGAGGTCAAATTATGAAATTACGCTTAGAAAATAACAGTTTCGTCGAGAAAAAACCTGGTGCCCCCGACGAGAATCGAACTCGTGTTTCGGCCTTGAAAGGGCCGCGTCCTAACCGTTAGACGACGGGGGCTTAAATTCACAAACCCACATGAGCCCGGTGGGATTCGAACCCACGACCCCTCGCTTAAAAGGCGAATGCTCTACCCCTGAGCTACGGGCTCAACTTTTCCATTTTACAATATTAATGTAGAATCAGGATATGAAGTCTTTAAAAATTCTGCTCCTTTTTTGTCTTTTTTCGTCCGGCGCCGCTTCTTTGCGCGCCGCCCAGATGTGGGCCGCCGCCGGAAAAGTAGACATCACGCCAAACCTAAAAACCGAGAAGACCTATCTCGCTGGTTATGGATTCATGGGACGAAATCCCGCGGGCGTTCACGATCCGCTCTACGCGCGCATCCTCATTCTTTCCAATAAAAAAACGACCCTGGCGATTGTGGGGCTGGACCTCATCGGCTTTTTTAGAAATCAAGTCGAAGAGTTGAGAGCGCTGTCGAATTTTAACGCGCCGGGACGATACCTTTTTGTCGTCTCAACCCATGATCATTCCGGGCCTGATACGCTGGGGCTTTGGGGGCCTTTCCCTGGCGTTTCCGGAGTCAATCCCCAATATCTTAAGCGCATCGAAGGCCTTGTCGCAAAAAAAATAAATGATTTGTCCAAAAACTTAAAACCCGTCCGGCTTTCCGGAATCACCCGGATATTACCGCCCAATGGTCTTTGCCGCGATAGCCGCGATCCGGTCGTCATCGATCCCTATTTTTCCCTGGTTCACGTCCAAGAACTAAACGGGAAGACGCTCGCCAATCTCGTTCACTGGCCCTGCCATGCCGAAGTCTTAAGTCACACCAACCAATTTCTAACCGCCGATTTTCCCGGGGTTCTTTGCGACCGCGTGGAGCAAAAATCAGGAGGAACTTGCGTGTTCGTCAACGGCCCCATCGGCGGACTCTTGACCCCGGAAGAAACTAAAGGAAAAGATGGAACTTGGGAAGAAAACACGCGCATTGGAAACGCCGTCGCCAATTTCGCGCTTAAAAATCTCCCCAAAGCTCGCCCGATCACGAGTTCAAAAATCCTGATTTCAAGCGCGCCCCTTCTTGTTCCGGTTGAAAATTCGCGCTATCTCCTTTTCCTTTATTCCCTCGTTTTTGGACACAGACTTTTTCTGAGAGACGGCGCGCCTCTCAATACAAGTCCTTATTGGATCGCCCTTAAACACGCTTTTGGACTTTTAAAACCGGAAGAAAGCCCTTGGATTAAAAGCGAGCTTTCCCTCATTAGAATCGGACCTCTCACCATTTTAGGAATCCCCGGAGAAATTTTTCCGGAACTGGTGATCGGCGGATACCACGGAAGATACCGTTTTGGGCATCCTTTAATTAAACCGGACAATCCCAATCCGCCGGACCTCTCCAAAGCGCCGAAAGGCCCTTATTTATGGGATGAGATGCCGGGAAAAATTAAAATCGTGGCCGGCCTTGCTAACGATGAACTCGGCTACATCATCCCGGGATATGATTTTAAAATCACCCATGACCTCATCATGGAACCCCGGCCCAAGGGCGATCATTATGAGGAAACCAACTCCGTCGGCCCCTCGATTACCCCAATTCTCCTTAAGGCCGCGCGCGGGCTTCTAAAATAAAAAAAGGAACGGCCATTTTTTGGTAAAATCAAATCAAAGGGTGAACGCTTTAAGTTCATTCTTTTGAGGAGAATACTGATGAAAAAACTCACCATTGCCTTCTTGGCCGCGTCACTGATGACCGCCGCTTCCGCGAGCTGGTCTCATGACATGGACATGAAAGGTATGAACATGAAAAGCGAAAAGCACGAGGCGGCCGACAAAACCGTCACGGGCGAAATCGTTGATCTCGCGTGCTATCTTGGCCACGGCGCCAAGGGAGCCAAACACGCGGACTGCGCGAAGGAATGCCTGACCAAGGGATATCCCATGGGACTTCTGACCAAGAAAGGTTCGCTGTATCTTCTGGTCAATAACCACGAGAAACAATCGGCCTATGAAACGGCAAAGAAACTCGCCTCAAAACTGGTTAAAGTCACTGGCGATATGTCCCACAAAGGCGGCCTTAAAGCCTTGATCGTGGACAAAGTCGAAAAAGTTAAAAGCTAATCGCTAAAAAAGGGACAGTCTTTAAAGACTGTCCCTTTTTCTTTATGAAAATTCCGCCTATTTATCTTTTCCATCCCATTGCCGTTCATTTTCCCCTCGCGCTTTTATCCTTGGGATTTATCCTGGGCCTCTTGGCTGGAACTTTAAGAAAGAAAAAGAATTTTGAATGGATTGACGCCGCTGTTTCTTGGACCTTATGGCTGGGAACACTTGGAGCCTGGACGGCCATGGGGCTTGGGCTTTTAGCCGAAGACAAAGCCCCTCATGTGCCCCCAGCCTGGGAAGTTTTGGCCGATCACAAAACGCGGGCTTTTTGGACCGTTGGAGTTTTCAGCGTCTTGTCCTTGTGGCGACTCTTTCGCAAACAAGACAAAACCTGGCAAATAATTTTCTGGGCCGCAGCCCTGGGTCTTCTTTTATCCACCGCCTATCTCGGCGGGCGGCTTGTCTTTGACTACGGAATGGGCGTCGTTAAGGTTGGCTGGGGCGGATAAATTAAGCGGACTTTTCAGGAATTTAAGGGCTCGCAGCAAAATAATATGAGCAACTGGCCAGGGGGATTTTGGAGCGAGGCGAGGCGCGAGGAGGGAGCAATGCCGAAGCGCATTGTAACCGACGAGCAACGAAGCCGTAAAAGCGCCCTGGCCCTTTCGTCGACAAAACAGGACGAGGGGAGGCCCACCTTTGGCCGATTTCGTTGTTGCTCCTCATTCACATAGCTTAAGCTATGCTCAATCGTCGCGCCTAGAAATCGGCTCAAATTTGGGCCTTCCAGTTGCTCATATTATTTCGCTGAGAGCCCTAAGAACGCGCGGCAATCTGCTCAAAAAATGGCCACGGCATGACTTTAACATGCGCGCTTAAGCGTTGAGGACGGTCGGCCTGACTGAGGATTGTCCCGGCAAACGATTTAAAGGAAGTCCCTAAATTTTCCAGCGGGCGGGCCTCCCGCTCGGAATGCGTCATCGAAGACTTAATTTCAATGAGTTCGACGCCAGTTCCGCGATCCAAGAGGATATCCGCTTCAACATTATTTGAATCCCTTAAAAAATAAAGTTCATAGGGCCTGTCATGGTTAAATTTTTGTTTGAGAAACTCAATGACAATCATATTTTCAAAGATGGATCCCGCCATTGGGCCCGCCCGCAGGGTTTCGGAATTGGGGTATTTCAATAGGTAAGATAAGAGCCCGGTATCCGTAAAATAAACTTTCGGGCTTTTAACGATGCGTTTGGATAAATTACGGAAATAAGGCCTCAGAAGATAAAGAATGCGCGTCGTTTCAAGCAGGGAAATCCACTGTTTCGCGTTAGAGGGACTGATTCCGCAATCCCTGGCCAAATCGCTCAAATTCAGCAGGGAACCGGCTCTAGCGGCCAAGAGTTCCAGAAAAGACTGAAAAAGGTTGAGATCATGAACGGCTTTGACCTGGCGGATGTCTCTTTCCAGATAAGTCCGCAGATAGGAAGAATAGTATTCTCGAGCAGGAACTCCGTAGAGGGCGGGTCTAGGATAAAACCCATTGAAAATTTGGCGAAAACAGGAGGCGGGGCTAGAGGGATAGGCGCTGGGCATTTCCTCCCACGAAAATCCAAGAAGCTCGAAAATCGCCGCCCGCCCGGCCAAGGATTCCGATACGCCGGCCATCAGTGGAAATATTTGGGACCCGGTCAGGACAAACGCCCCCCCCTTGTCTGGATTCCGGTCCACGGACATTTTGATGAAAGGCAAAAGCTCGGGCGCGTATTGAATTTCGTCAATGAAAACATGGGACCCAAAATCGCTTAAGAAAAGTTTTGGATCCCGCTTAGCCAAGGCGCGGAAAGAAGGATCGTCCAGGGAAACATAGGTGTGTTTTGGAAATATCCGGGACAATAGCGTTGATTTTCCGCTTTGACGCGGCCCGGTCAGAATGATCACGGGGAAATTTTCCCCAGCTTTGCGGATTCTAGGTTCGATGGCCCGGCGAAAATATCGAAATTTCACAGTTTCTTATTTATGTATTATAGCTTTTATTTTGCTATTTTACATAAACAAGAAAGAGTCGTATTTAAAAACTATCCGCAGAGGATGAAGGTTTGGGGCCCAAAGACAACAAATAATCCGCAACATCCGAAATTTCAGACTGAGATAAAACTTTTCCCCAAGACGGCATGAAGATCATTGGAAGAGGTTTATTGGGGTCAGCCGGAGCCGGCTGTGGAACGCCGTCGGTAATTTTTCGAATTAATTCTTTCCGACTATATCCCAAGGAAACCTGGGTCAGCCCAGGAATTTGACCGCCAACCACGTTATTATTGGGGTATCCGCCTCTTCCGTCTTGCCCGTGACACGCCACGCAACCCGCTTTGTTAAAAAGAATGTGGCCGCGTTCGAGCTCGGTCAAACCCGGCTTATTCCAAGGCCTTTCAGCATCAGTCCACGCCTGACCTTTTTGGGAGGATAAATAAGACACCAAGGAGTTCAATTCATCCTGGGTCAAGTGAAAGTTCGGCATGACTGTTTTTTGATTCCACGAATGAGGACTCTTAAGCCACAGGGCTAACCACTGAGGACTTTTTCTAAATCCGATAAAAGTCAAATTCGGCCCCCAGGTTCCGCCTTCATTTCCAATCTGATGACATTGCATACACCCCAAGGCGTGAAAATAAACCTTTCCTCGAACCACCGGATCCTCAGAAACCGTTTGACAAGCCGCCAAAACTCCCATCAAAAGTCCAAATCCGATCACAGTTCTCTTCATCATTTTACGCTCCTATCCAAAGCATTCCAAAAATAAGAGGAAGGTAAAAGAGAGACGCGAAAAACAATCGTTTCGTATCCGTTCTTTCCAATCCCCAGCTGGCCTTAAGGCCCAAACCCAGGTAGGCGGCGCCCACGCACAGAGCCCCGAGCTCATATCCCGTTCCCGCCATGCCGCAAAAAGCCGGCAAAAGAACGACGGGCAAAACGGTAAATGAATGAAGCGCGATCTGGGCGGAAGTAATTTTTCCATCGGGGTCAATGGCCGGCATCACCTTAAAGCCAGCGCGGGCATAATCCTCGCGGTACATCCAAAACAAAGCTAAAAAGTGCGGAATCTGCCATAAAAATTGAATTCCAAATAAAATCCACGCCTCTAAAGAAAGTTTGCCTGCCGCCGCGGCCCAGCCAATCAAAGGAGGCGTCGCTCCAGCAAAAGCCCCAATCCAAGTCGTTTGAGGCGTCACCATTTTAAGCGGAGTATAAACTAAAACATAAACCGCCACCGTCAACTCCGTTAAAAACAAGGCGAGAAGATTGGACTTAAAGAAAAGAATCAAAAATCCAAGAGTGAGCAGGGAAATCCCGAAAACAAAAGCCGCTTTCGGCGCGACTCTCCCCTGAGGGATAGGACGCCTTTTGGTTCGTTCCATCAAAGCGTCTTGCTTAAATTCCATCCACTGGTTAAGACACGCGCTGGCCGCCGAGCTTAAGGAAACGCCGAGTAGCATCCAATATAAATTTGCTCCGCGAGTTCCATGCGCCAAGGCATATCCCAAAGCCGCCGTCAAAGCCACTAAGAGAGAAATCCGAGGTTTCGCAAGAGACAAATAATCTTTAATCATCGAATTTGAGCGGCGCGAAAAGTCCATAAAACCGAAGAGCCTAAAAGTAAGGCCCCTAAAGCCACGTGAATGGAGGTCAAAAGAGCGCCTTGACTGTAGCCGGGCTGCATGTCCAGCGAAACCCGGCGCATATAGGCTAAAAGGCCAAGCGCGACTTGAAGAAAAACAAAAATTCCAGCGAAAATAGAAAGGGCTTTTAAATTTTTAAGTTTACTCTTAAGTCCCATGATGGATAAAACAATTAAAGAAATGGCCGCCCCAATAGACCAAGCGTAATGAAGATAGCCATATTTCCCCGAATGCCTTAAAATCGCGCCGAAAAGAAGTTGAAGATAAAGCGCCGTTACCGCGGCGGCTCCATATTTCCACAGCCCTGGCTTTGAAGACTCAATTTTAGATTTGGAAGACTCAGAAGAGGCGTCCGCTAAAATTAAAAGAAGACAGAAAACAGTCTGTCCCAGAAGAGCGTGAAAGACGGCAATGGAAGGCGGCAAAAGAAGAAGAACGGTCAGCCCCCCTAAAATCGCTTGAAGCAAAATCGCAAAAGCAATGAGGTAACTTAAAAGTCTCACGGGTTTGGATAAATGAGAAAAATAAGCCCATAAAGCCAAGCCCCAGGTCATCAAGGCGACAGTTCCGGCAATCATGCGGTGTCCATGCTCAAACAAAACTCCGCCCGTCATCGGCGGGAAAAATTTTCCAAAAGAAAGCGGCCAATCTGGAACTGCTAAAGCCGAACCGGTTGAGGTCACCATCGCGCCGGCAAACACCAGAATAAAAGCGCAAACAGCGGTTACAGCGGCAAAAAGATGAAAAGACGGTGGAACTGGACGAATTTCAAGCGGCGTGGGAGAAACTTCACTCATGAATGGTGGGAGGCATCAACCGCATTTTTGCGGCTTTCCATATCATAGACGGTTTTAATTAAAACGCCCAAAATCGAAAAAACAAAAGCCAGAAGTATGGCTCCGCTGATAATGAGACCCCTCAGTAGTTCGGGAGAGCCTGCGGCGCCAAAACAAACCGCGCAAGCAAAAGAAGAGCGCGCGATTTGACTGAAAAGCGGAAAAAGAAAATTCATAAATTTTTATATTTCACTCTAAACCAATTCGCGTAAAAAAGCCCGGCAATAAAACCAATAATAGCCATCACTCCCGTGCCGACCCACGCTTCTCCCCTATGGAATTGATAAGCCGCCCAAGCGCCGACAAAAACCATCAAGCTCAGGCTCACGGTGATAAAAAATAAATGGAATTTTTTAAGAGACATTATTTCTCCGCCTGCATTGCGACTGGCGCGTGAGCGGAATGCCCTCCGACGCTCAGCACATCGAAAGAAGGCCCCGCGATAAGAAAAAGAACGAAAAACACGGTGATCCCCAAGAGTCCGTAAATGATAATTCGCTCTCCTCTTAGGTGCATGAAAACGGCGGCAACCAGCGCGGATTTTAAAGTGGCGATAGCCAAGGCCACCGCAACCGCCATTTTAATGGGTAAATGCCAATAGGAGACCAAAACCGTCACGACAGTTAAGAAAAGAAGCGCCCCAAAAACCGTCATATAGGCCCGAACATTGGGCCCATGGGAAGAATGCTCGTTCAACGCGGTTGCGCTCATATTGCCTCCAACTATAGCAGGTATAGGGCCGGAAACAAAAAGATCCAAACGATATCGACGAAATGCCAATAAAGTCCGGCGCCTTCGACGCGACCCACGAAAAGCGGATGATCAAAATCTGTTCGTGAAAGATAGAGCAACCCTGAGTTGACGATAATACCGCCAATAACGTGAAGACCGTGAAGCCCCGTTAGAGTAAAATAAACGGCGTGAAAAATAGAGGTGGACGGAAATTCGTTATGGCGGAAATGAGCGTCCCACTCAAAACCCTTGACTATTAAAAACACAAACGCCAGTAAAATCGTCAAGGAGATATATCTTTGAAAGCCCTTAAGGTCCCGGTCATGGGCTTTGGCATAAGCCATGACCATGGTGACGCTGGAAGTAATCAAGACAAAAGTGTTGAGCATCCCCAAAGGCACGTTCAAAACATCCCAGCCCCTAGGCCAGGAAGCGGCGCCAAGCCTTAAGACGATATAGGTCGTAAAAAGAGTCGAGAAAAGCATGATTTCGGAAGCCAAAAAAAGCCAGATGCCTAATTTAGCGTTGGTGACTCCGGTTGATTCTCCGGGTTGGTGAACGAGCGTCGCTGTTGAAGAACTCATGCTAGAATCTCCTCATTTTGGGGAATCCAATCGGCCTTGTGTCCAACAGGAGAATATTCATAAGGTCCGTGATAGACGTGAATGGGCTTAGTGAAATTGCCATGCGGAGGCGGGGAAGGGCACGCCCAATCCAAGGTTGTCGCCTGCCACGGATTATCATCTGTTTTCTCGCCATGACGAATGCTATAGAAGAAATTATAGATAAAAGGAATCTGGGAAAGAAAGAGAAGCCCCGCAAAAACGGAACTGACAACGTGAAGGGGTTGAGTGGGAACGCTATGCAAGGCCGCCATGGGGTCGTAATAGCGGCGGTCTTGACCGGCCAGACCCTGGATAAACATCGGGAAAAAGACGCCGTTCATGCAAATAAGAGAAGTCCAAAAATGCCATTTCCCCAAGGTGTCATTCATTTTCCGACCGAACCATTTCGGGAACCAATAATAAACGCCGCCCATCAGGGCCAGAAGAGAACCGGGAACGACGATATAATGGAAGTGGCCGATAATATAATAAGTATCGTGCAAATAAATATCGGTGACCGTTAACCCCAAGGGGAGACCCGTGAGCCCGCCAATTCCAAACATCGGAAGAAAGGCCAAGGCAAAGAGCATCGGAGTCGTAAAGCGAATGGAGCCCCCTCTTAAACTGAAAACAAAACTAGTCAGAATGGCGACCGAGGGAACCGAGATAATCATCGTCGTGACCAGGAAAAAGTCGCTTAACACCGCGCTCATGCCGCTGATGAACATATGATGGGCCCAAACAACGAAGGCCAAAATTCCAATTGAGATCATCGAACCCACGATGACGTTGTAGCCGTGAAGGGGTTTGCGCGTATTATTGGCAAGAATTTCGGAAACAATTCCCATAGCGGGAAGCAAAAGCACATAAACCTCAGGATGGGCCAAGAACCAAAAAAGATGCTGCCACAAAAGCGGCTGCCCGCCGCCGGAGGCGATATGGCGCATCCCCAAAATTACAAGACCTTGCGGCAAATAAAAACTGGTATGAGCAATACGGTCCATCAACTGCAAAACCGAAGCGGCTTCAAGAGGCGGGAAGGCCAATAAAAGAAGAAACGCCGTCACAATCTGCGCCCAAACGAAAATTGGAAGACGCGATAATTTCATTCCCATTGCGCGCATATTAAAAGAAGTGACCAAGAAGTTGACCGCTCCCAAAAGAGACGAGGTAATGAGCATCACCATCGCAAAAAGCCAAACCGTTTGTCCGGGATTGATAATAGCCAAGGGCGGATAGGAAGTCCAACCCGATTGCGCCGCGCCGCCCGGCATGATAAAAGAGGAAAGCATCAAAAGTCCGCCGAGAAGGAAAAACCAGTAGCTGGCAAGGTTCAGCCGCGGAAAAGCCATGTCTTCGGCGCCAATCTGAAGAGGGAGGACATAATTTCCAAACCCGCCGACGCCTAAAGGAACAATCCCTAAAAAAACCATAATGGTCCCGTGCATCGCGCCCAAGGCATTGTAGAAATCGGGAGTCATGACGCCGTTAGGCGCCAAGTTTGGAGAAAGAATGCGTCCCAAAAACGGAATCGGGCTTCCAGGAAAAGCCAATTGCCAGCGCATGACCAGCATCAACATGAAGCCGCACAAGAGAAAGAACAGAGCGGTAATTGTGTAAAGAAGGCCGATCACTTTGTGATCAGTCGAAAAGAAATAGCGGTAAAAAGGTTTTGATGAAGAATGAGAATCTTGACTCATTAGAAGGCCTCGCTTGCGGAAACTGGTTGTGCGGCCTGGGGTTCATGACTCTTGAGCCACGCATCGTAGTCCGCGCGGCTTTGAACCACGACTTTACCCCGCATGAAACTGTGCGCCATTCCGCACAACTGGGCGCAAGAAATTTCAAAAGTTCCGATTTTAGTGGGCTTCACCCAAACAGGTATTTTCATACCCGGAACCGCGTCCTGTTTCAGCCGAAATTCTGGGATAAAAAGACTGTGAATGACGTCCATCGAAGTTAATTCAATGACGGTCGGCTCGTTGACCGGCAAATGAAGCTCGTTGGCAATTACGATATCGTCTTTGGCCGCCGGATCGTTATAGTCGAGACCGATGGGATTGGAAAAATGAACGTATTTAGATTCAGTCTTTCCAAATTTTCCATCCGGGCCGGGGTAGTGAATATTCCAAGACCATTGCTGGGCCTCAATGGCGACTGTATTGACATTCCCAGAAGCGGGAGTGTCAATTTTAATTTTACTCCAAACCGGAATCGCGTAAACCGCAATCAAAACAATTTCAAAAACCATTACGATAAGATCGGGAATCAGGCTTTTGAAAACCCCATGGGTTTCATCGCGCTCAGCCGAAACTCCCGTTTTCTTTCGGTACTTAATAAGAAGGTAGGTAAAGAAAACGCCCCAGATGACGAAAATCAAAATCATCACGGCGTGAATCAAGTAAATTCCGAAGTCGATACTTCCCGCGTAGCTCGACGCGGCCAACGGCAAACCCCATCCATATTGCTTCATGTCTTTATTAAACCAAAACCCGCGCGGAGTATGCAAACTTTAAGACGACGGTCAAGGGATTAGGTCATACTCAAACAAGATAGGCCTTTTGCCGGAGCTTTTCTAGGCCTTTTGGCCCAGGCGACTTTTCACCGTTCGCATTATCCTAATATCATGAAAACACAAACACATCTTCCATCTAAAATTTGGGCGTTTTTCATCGTCACGTTTCTGGCTACGCCCCGCGTTTGGGCCCTGCCGGAAGCCTCTCAGACCCGAGACGCCACGGATGAAATCGCGCCGGTGACTATCCCGCTCATAATTCCGCAAGATTCATTGACTCTTCCAGACCCATCCATTAATAACACCGAGCTCTTAGAAGATTCAATTTCCCCCTCTGAAAGGGAACTGTCCAGAACCTTGCCTGTCATTGAAACAAAGCAAAAATCCATCAAAACCGGCGCCAATCAAACGCTCCGGCAAACGAAAGATGGGAAAACTCCTTTTGGCCCAAGCCTTCCCGTTCAGACCGGACAAACCCTCAAAAAGTCCGAAAAAGAAGTCGCAAAGACCCTCGCGCCATTCGCCCATTCCTTAAAAGAGTCAAACGCCCTGGGGGCCCTTTCTCGTTTGATGGACGGCGCAAAAACCTTTCCGGTCGCGGATATCGGCGAAGGCGAAAGATTCGCCCGCGAGATTGAGGATGCTCCAAAGGAAATCAATAAACAAGGAGTCGCCGCTTCCATCACCGTTTTCGGCAGCGCGCGTCTTCTTCCTCAAACAAAAGCCCGAGACGCGCACAAAAAAGCGTTAGCCCTCGCGCGATTAAACCCTGACGACAAAAACGTCCAGGAAGCGCTAAAGCTCGCTCGTCAAAATTTACAGATGTCTAAATATTATGAGGAAGCCTACCGGTTCGGCCAAATCGTCGCCCAAAAAAGCGGTGGAAAAATCGCGGTTGCCACCGGAGGCGGCCCCGGCATCATGGAGGCGGCCAACCGCGGAGCCTACGAGGCCGGCGGAATTTCCATCGGACACACCATACGCCTTCCCCATGAAGAGGCGTCCAACCCCTACATCAGCCACGGCCTTAATTTTCTCTACGATGATTTTGCCCCAAGAAAAATGAATCTCCGGCGCGGCGCGGTGGCCCTCGCGTTTTTCCCCGGCGGTTTTGGAACGATGGATGAACTTTTTGAAACCTTGACCTTGATCCAGACCGGCAAAATTCCGCGCGTTCCCATCGTTCTGGTGGGCAAGAAATATTGGAAACAGATTCTCAACTTCGAGAATTTTTCAAAAATGGGAGTCATCTCGCCCAAAGACCTTTCTCTTTTTAAAATTGTTGATACGGCGGACGAGGCCTGGGCCGCTTTGACCGCTGAAGAAAACGTTGCCCAATAAATTTTCGCAAAACCTCTCTTCGGTAAACCGCCGCGCGCCTTATTGGATGTGCTAAAATTCAAGACTAGATGAACACCCGAATTTATCTGGAGATGATCGAGGAGTCCTCCCGGTTTATCCGCAAACAAACAAGCCTCAAGCCGCAAATGGGAATCATCCTGGGAAGCGGGCTTTCCAAAGCGACGCCGGAATTATCCCAAAGACGTGAAATCTCCTATCAAGACATTCCGGGTTTCCCCAAGACCCATGTCGCCGGGCACCTGGGGAAATTGGTCTTTGGAGAATATCGTGGACGGCCGATTGTTCTCATGCAGGGACGTCTTCATTATTACGAGGGGCACGATTTATCCGAGGTCGCCTTCCCCCTTCGGGTTCTCAAAACCTTGGGCGTTGATTCTCTCATCATCACCGCCGCCGTGGGGGCGCTTCACACAAAATTAAAACCGGGGCAAATCGTAGTCATTAAAGACCATCTCAATCTCATGGGACAAAACCCTCTCCGCGGACTGATCAGTCCGGAATTTGGAACGATGTTCCCCGATTTAAGTAATGCCTACGATCCGCAAATGACCAAGACCGCTTTGTCAATATGCCGCAAGCTTAAAATTCGCGCGCAAACAGGGGTCTATGTCGCGGTTTCAGGGCCTTCCTATGAAACCCCGGCTGAAATTCGCGCGTTTCGAAAACTCGGGGGAGACGTGGTGGGAATGTCGGTCGTTCCAGAAGTTATCGCCGCCGCTCAAATGAAGATTAAAACCGCGGCTTTGACCTGGGTCTCAAACATGGGAAGCGGGCTTAAGGGCGCGCTTCTCAGCCATGAAGAAGTTTTGTCTCTGGGCGAAAAAGTTTCCGGATCCATCGGCAAAGTTTTAGGAGAGTTGATTGCGGTTCATTGATCTCATCGAGAAAAAGAAATTAGGACAAGCCCACACCCCAGAAGAACTTCGCTTTATCGCCCAAGCCGCCGCTAAGGGTTCTGTTCCCGACTACCAGCTAAGCGCATGGCTCATGGCGGTGCGCTGGCAAAAAATGAAGGACGACGAAATCGCGGAAATGACCCGCGCGATGGCCCAATCCGGAGAAACTCTCAATTTAAAAAGTCTTAAGCGCGCCAAAATCGACAAACATTCAACCGGCGGAGTCGGAGACGGGGTGTCCCTGGTTTTGGCGCCGCTTTTAGCCGAGGCGGGCCTTATCATTCCCATGATGTCGGGAAGAGGTCTTGGTCACACTGGCGGGACCTTGGACAAACTTGAATCTATTCCCGGCTTTCGCGTCCGGTTTTCAAAACCAGAAATAGAATCTCAAATAAAAAAAATCGGGGTCTGCCTCTTCGGGCAAAACCAAGACATCGCTCCGGCTGACCGAAAACTTTATCAACTTCGAGACGCAACCTCGACAGTTGATTCTTTGCCCTTGATTGTCTCAAGCATTCTTTCCAAAAAAATGGCGGAAGATTTAGACGGCCTTGTTTTGGACATCAAGGTGGGTTCGGGCGCCATTTTCAAAACTGCCCAAGAAGCTGAGGCTCTGGCCCAGGCCCTCATTGAAACCAGCCACCGCCTTAAACTCAAAGCGGTCGCCGTTTTGACCGCGATGGATGAGCCCCTGGGCCGCGCGGTAGGAAACGCGCTCGAAGTCAAGCAAGCTATTGAAGTCCTTCACGGGGACTTTTCAGCTAAAGATTTTGTGGAATGCACTCTCTCTTTGGGAGCCTGGGCTCTTAAAATCGCCCAAAAGTCCCGAAGTCTTGACGAGAGCCGAAAAATTTTAGAAAAACTTCTTAAAAATGGAAAAGCTCTTAAGCGCATGGAAGAAATCATCCGCCTCCAAGGCGGAGACGCGCGCGTCATAAAAAATCCGTCCCTCCTTCCAAAATCCAAGAAAACATTTATTTTTAAGGCTCCTCAATCCGGCATCATTAATCACATAGACGCCCGCAAAACAGGCGAAGCCGCCATTTTACTAGGAGCCGGAAGAAGCCGGGCGGAAGACACGATTGACCCAGGCGCGGGAATTATTTTTTTCAAAAAAATGGGAGACGCGGTCAAACACGGGGAAGCTATTGCCGCATTTTATGCGCAAGACAATCAAAAGATCAAAGAAGCGCTCGCTCGATTTCAAGAAGGCTTTTTCATTTCTTCTAATAAAGCGAAAGAAAAGCCGCTGGTCATCAAAATATTAGTCCCTTCCTTCCGTAATCTTAAGATTGGGACAATACCATCTAAGAATTATGAGGAAGTGGTATAGGAGCTTAGAAATGCCCGCGAAAGTCAACGTCTCAAATCATCCCCTCGTTCAAGACAAACTCTCGACCCTGAGAGACAAAAGAACCCGCCCCGAGGATTTTCGCCGCATTTTGGGTGAAATCTCAGCCTTGATGGCTTACGATATTTTTAAGGGCCTGAGAACTCGAAGGTCGCTGGTCCAAACTCCGCTTAAGAGCGCGCCAGCGGAATATATTGATCAGGAAATTGCCCTTGTCGCCATTCTGCGCGCGGGACTTGGGATGGTTGAGGGCGTCAGCAAAATCGTTCCCAACGCCCAAATCGGGCATATCGGGCTTTACCGAAACGAGGAATCTTTAAACCCCGTGCGCTATTACGTACGGCTTCCAAAACAAATCTCGGAATCCTTCGTTTTACTTTGCGATCCGATGCTGGCCACCGGCGGCTCGGCAACAGAGGCCATTCAGATTCTCAAGACCGACGGAGCGCGCCAAATTTATCTTCTCACTCTTTTGTCCTGCAAGGCGGGAATCAAGCGCGTTCAGGAAGCCCATCCCGATGTTCCTATTTATACCGCCGTTATCGATCCCATCCTCAACAAATCCGGATATATCGTGCCGGGCCTGGGAGACGCGGGAGACCGAATTTTCGGAACCTAGAGGAAAAATATTGACTTAAGAAGCGGAAGAAGCCAAGCGGCGCAATTCGTCTTCTTTTAGAATCTTGATATTTTTCTCCGCGCGCTTAATGAGGCCTTTGAGCTCAAGTTCATGAAGGGTACGAACCGAGGTTTCTAAAGTGAGCCCCGCCAACTCCGCCAGATCTTTTCTTTTAATGTTGATGAGAATCGGATAGGATTTCCCTTGAGGGCGGGCAGTTCTTAGAAGGGTATCGGCAATGCGGGCCTTGGCGGATTTAAAGGCGATGTCGCGGGCTTTGTTTTCTCCGCGGCGAACGTCCCGGGATAATTCTCTTAAAAGGGCGCGCGTCGCATCCGGAAACTGCGCCAAGAAGTCAAAAAAGTTTTTTGAGTCTATCATCGAAATGACGCTGGACTCTAACGTCTCGGCAGTGCCGGTATAGGGGCCGTCATCAGCCAGCAAAGTGATATGCCCCAACAAATCTCCGGCCAACTCAATTCGAGCGATAAGCTGCTGTCCGCTTCGAGTGGATTTATAAACCTTGGCGCTTCCCTTACAGATGACATAAAGCCCCGGCGCGGGAGCTCCCTCATGGAAAACGACCTCGCCGGATTTAAACGGGGCGGCAACTCGCATTTCTCGCCAGGCCTTTTTGGCCTCGGCGTCCCCCAAGAAATTATAAAAACAGGTTTTCTTGTGCGGACACCAATCGCAGTTCGGCGCTTCGCTCTTTAAAAATGCCATTCTACCTTGAATATACTATTTTTTGCCCCCCATTCGGGCGAAATAGTATAATAAGCCATCTTGGTGGCTGTAGCTCAGTTGGTTAGAGCGCCTGGCTGTGAACCAGGAGGTCGGGGGTTCAAGTCCCCTCAGCCACCCCAGGTTTTTCTAGTTTTTATCTATGCCAAGCGGCGTCGAGAACCCGCTCAATGGAAGCGCGATCAGAATCCGCAGTATCAGCGCGGCGTTTGAGGCCCACGCAGCCAAAAAGACGCGGATAAGACTCGGCCTCAAGGCCGTGAGCCAAAATATAATCCTGATCGTCGGGGTTGATAAAGGAAATAATTTTTCTCGGGGCGTAAAGAGTTGCGAGAGTTTGGAGCATCTTTTGAGAATTTTTTTCTTCCGCGCGGCCCACAATCTCAAGCTCGATTCGGCCGCGCAAGCGCATATCTAAAATAGAAGCGAAAGCGGCCTCCGCGCCCGGAGTTTTTTCATCCAAAAACCGGCGAAGCCCCAGGTCTATCCATTTAAAATAAGAGTTTTGCCCCTTGAGATACCCTAGCCGCCACAAAGCCTCAAAAGCCTGCGCATTGTTTAAAAGCGCCTCTTTGGAAATTTTTTCTTGCGATGAATCCGCTTTGACATGAGACAGAAACCCGCCTTTCTCCCGGTTCCACAATTCTTGAAGCATGGATTTAGCCAAGACATCGGCGAAATCTCGATAAGATTTATTTCCGCTTTGGAGATAGGCGTCGGTAAAAGCGAGAATGGAAGCCGCGTAATCATCCAAGTATCCATATTCCAGTTCTTTCGACTCAAAAGGGAAACGGCGAATCAAACCCAAAAGCGGATCATAAAGTCTTTCTTGAATAAACTTAAGCGCACGTTCGGCTTTCTCCCGAATTTTTTGATTTTGAAGATGCGGAGAAACCGAAAAAAAAGTCCGGGCGCCCATGGCATTTTGAAAAGTAAAAGCCGCGTCAGTCTCTGATTCGGCAAAGGCCCCCAGTTTTTCGTTATAAAAACTGTCCAAAATTTCAACGAGTTTCAAACTGGATTTGAGAAACTCATCAATTTGAAAAACAGAAAAGGCGTCCAATAAAAGCCGGGCTGTTTCGGCCGCTTGAGAAAAAGAATTTCCATCCGTTCCAAAATCTGAGAATTGAAGACTGGCCGCTTGACGAAGTTTTTTTTCCAGAATTGGCCGAATCTCTTCATATTTTTTTTCAGCAAAAGCGTAGAGAAGAAAATAGAGAGAGTTTAAATCAAAATTTTCTTTTGCGGCAAGATGAGATTTTAATTCCTTGAAAACCCGCGAAAAAATCTCGGGGTCAAAGCCCAAAACTGGCTTTGAAGTTCCAGCAGCGCCTCCCCACCCGCCAGCCATTAGAGCTTAACCGCGTCTTCCGCCATCTCAAACATCTTTTCAATCGGCTTTTTGGCCCTTTCCGCGATTTCTTTCGGAACTTCTATGACGCTTGAAGGTTGCGGGTCTTCAAGAGCCCGCAAGATGGACTTTAAATCCGTCGCCCGCATGTGGGGACAAAGGCGGCACATAGGCACAAAGACCTTATCGGGAAATTCCGTTCGCGCCAAATCTCCAAGTCCGCATTCCGTAATCAACATATAATAAGGAGCCTTGGTTTTTTCAACATAGCGCATCATGTCTCCAGTTCCGCCAACTAAATCAACCACGGAAACAAGTCCCGGGCTACATTCTGAATGAGCCAAAATCTTGACCCCGGGATAAATTTTTCGGTAATAATCAATGGAAGAAGCGTCAAAATTTTCATGGACGATACAGCGGCCTTTCCAAAGGATAATCTCCGCGCCGATTTTTTTATTGAGAGCTTTAGCCAGATTCTTTCCCATGAGCTCATCCGGTAAAAAGATGATTTTTTTATGCGCCTCGAACAATTTAGAGAGTATCTTTGGCGCGTTAGCGCTGGTCACAATCACATCCGACTCAGCTTTGACCTCGGCAGAAGTATTGATATAGGTCGCAACTGGAGCCCCTGGGTGTTCCGCGCGCAGTTTACGAACGTCTTCGCCGCTGATACTTTCAGACAGAGAACATCCTGCCTGGGGAGCCGGCAATAAAACTTCTTTTTCCGGGTTTAAAATTTTGGCGGTCTCGGCCATGAAACGCACACCACAAAAAATAATACGCTCAGCCGGGCTTTTTTGGCAGAGGCGCGCGAGTTTGTAGGAATCCCCGATAAAATCCGCCACTCCGTGAAGAATTTCGGCCCGTTGATAGACATGAGCCGGAATTACGGCGCGCTTTTCTTTTTTGAGAATATTTATTTTCCAGGTCAATTCCGCGCAACGTCGCAGATCATCTTCCGAATAGCCCAAATCGCCCAGCCCTTTTCCAAAAAGCCGCTCGGCTTCAAGAGCAATGTCTTTCTCCGTCGGCTCTGGGGATTTTGAAATAGTCTTAATAGAATTCATTTCTCATCTCTGGAAAATTAGTAAAAATTCCATCCACCCCGATTTTTTGAAGCTTCCTTGCCTCTTGGATTCTATTAATGGTGTAGACCAAAACCTTAAACCCCTTTGCATGAGCCTCAGAGACAATTTGAGCATTAACCTGCCGCCCGCTCAAATTCAGGCTCTCCGCTCTCAACTCCTCCATCTCTTTAAACGCTCTTGAAATAGAAGTTCTCCCCAAAAGATATCCTATGCGCGCTTTTTCGTCCAAAGCCCGAAAATGAAACAAGGCCTCATGATCAAAACTGGAAATGAGAAACTGGGACATTTGGGCTTGTCTTTTAAGCAAGCGACTTAGCTTCTCTTCTATTTTAGGATAAATTCGGCACCCGCCTTTCATCTCAATGTTGATCTCCGCTTTCTTTCCCACCAACTTCAAGACCTCATCCAAAGTTGGAATCCCCTCGCCCGCATATTCTTTTGCGAACCAGGAACCCGCGTCCATTTTTTTCATTTGCGAGGCGCTGTAGGTCTCAACTCGCCCCGGCATTTTCGCGACTCTTTTGAGAGTGTCATCATGGATGACAACCAGCCGCCCATCCCGGCTTTCGGCGATATCAAGTTCAAGGGCTTTTGCCTTCATCTCAAGGGCCTTCTTAAAAGAGGCCAAGGTGTTTTCCGGGGCATGGGCGCTCGCCCCTCTATGAGCGATAAATTCCATCAGGACACCTCGAAAGTCGATCTAAAAATCTTTGATAAATTTCATCCGGAATTTGAACTCCGAAAACTTTATCCCGCCCGCTTCCCGGGCCGTGGAAATCGCTCCCGCCGGTTAAAAGCAGATTCTTTGAGTGCCCCAAATCCCGCCATTTTTGGGGGTGATTTAAATCCGCGTAATAACCCTCAAGGCCCTCAAGTCCAGCTTCCATCCACTCCGAAATTCTTTCGGATTTTTTGATGAGATGGGGATGAGCCAAGGAGGCAAAGCCTCCAAAGAGACGAATAATTTCAATGGCCTCTTTCGGAGACGGGCCCAAGGACTCGACATAGCCGGGCTTTCCTCCGCTTAAGAAACGGTCAAAGGCTTCTTGCCTGCTTTTGACGATACCTTTTTTAATCAAGGCGTCCGCGATATGCGGACGCCCCAGACTTTCCTTGGAGACATTCCCGACATCATCTAAAGAAATCGAAAATCCCAGGGATTTCATCTTCTCAACCATCTTCTCAACCCGCATCAGCCTTCGCGAGCGAAAATCCGACAAAATTTTCATCAAAGACGGCGACTCCCATTCAAAACCATAGCCCAAAATATGGACGCCGGAATCAGCGGTATTAATTTCGATTCCACAGGAGACGGGAATATTGCGAGCCTTGGCCGCCTCCAATAATTCCGGAAATCCCGCCACGCTGTCGTGATCGGTTAAAATTAAAAGCTCAAGACCGGCTTTCTCGGCTCGAACAGCCAAATGCTCCGGGCTTGAAGTTCCATCGGAATAATACGAGTGGGTGTGAAAATCTATTTTTTTCAGAATTAATTCGCCAGCACGACTTCTTTAATTTCCGGCGCCTCGGCTTTGACCGCTCTCTCAATTCCGCCCTTTAAAGTCGCTTGCGCGCCAGGACATCCATGGCACGCCCCCTTCAAAAAAACGCTGACGACTCCCCGCTTTTCATCAATCCCGGCCAACGCCACCTTGCCGCCGTCCATCTCGATATAAGGGCGGATTTTGTCCAGCCCCCTTGAAACTCGATCGCTTAAGACGTCTTCTCTCTTCACACGACCGCCTCCGCCTCTGGCGATGGAAAAATTTGAGCGCGGGAGGTTTTCTCCCCCATTAATTGTTCAATGGTTACGGAATCAAGGTAATCCTCAATCAAGACCCCAAGCTTTCTCCAAACTGGAGAAATAGCGCAAGAGCCGTGACGTCCACATTCCTTCTCCCCGGATTGATATTTCTCGCAGACATCATCAAAAATCCGTCCGTTCATTGCGCGCAAAATATCGCCCAGTTTAATTTTTGACGGCGAAAGAGCGAGAATGTATCCCCCCCCGGCGCCTCGTTGGCTTTTCACTAGTCCCGCCCGGCGCAAGTGCATGAGAATCTGATCGACAAAATCCGCCGGAATATTTTCAATCTCGGCCAGTTTTTTGGACGAAACCGCTTCTCCTCCGTGGAATTTTCCCAAAGAGACCATCAGTCTGGTCGCGTATTCAATGGAACTTGTAATTTTCATATTTAGAATAACCCCAATTGTTCTTTTGCTTCCTCACTCGCCATCGTCTTTGGATCCCAAGGCGGATCAAAAACCAGGTCAATATCCACTTGTTCCATGCCTACGATTTTAGCGAGAGAACCGTGCGCCGAGGAAAGAAGCATCGGCCCATAAGGACATGCGGGAGATGTCAAACTCATGTATACTTTCACCATCGGCGTCTCGCCTTTGCGAATTTCCGCCCCGTAAATAAGGCCCAAATCCACGATGCTCATATGAATCTCGGGATCAAAAACCGGGCGCAAGGCGTCTCCAATTTCCTTAAAAGTGATTTCTTTCGTTAACTCACTCACGCGGTTTTCTCCTCCGGGAAACTTTTTTGAATCGTGTTCCAAGCCAAGGTCGCGCATTTGACGCGCAGGGGAAATTTCCGAACGCCCTCAAGAGACTTCATCACCGAAAGTTCCGGCGGCAAAACTTCAAGCGGGGTTTTAGATAGCATCATGTCCTTGAAAGCCAAAACCAGTTCGCGCGCTTGTTTAGGGGTTTTCCCTTCCAGACATTCCGCCATCATCGCGGAAGAAGCCTGGCTAATCACGCAGCCGTGCCCGCTATAGCGAATTTTTTCAATACTCCCATCCGCCTTTCCGGTTTTCATCGTAATTTCAATCTCATCTCCGCAAACGGGGTTAATCCCGTGAGAATGAAAATCCGCGCCTTCAACCGTTCCCTTATGAGCCCCGCTTTGGGAATAATCCAAGAGGATATCCTGATAAAGCTCTTTGAGCTCTTGATCTCCTTCCATCACTTGGCCCCTGCCGTTTTTAATTTAGGCTTAAAAAACTCGACGGTTTTTCGAAGCGCATGGCCAAAAATTTCGACTTCTTCAAGCGTATTGTAAAAGTAAAAACTGGCGCGCGCGGTTCCGCCAACGCCCAGACATCTCATGAGGGGTTGACAACAGTGATGCCCGGTCCTGACCGCCACTCCCTCTAAATCCAAGGAAGTTCCCACGTCATGCGAGTGAAGGCCTCTTAAATTAAAAGAAATGACTCCGCCGCGGCCTTGAGGAAGCGGAGAACCGTAGAGTTCGACTTCCGGCTCATTTTTTAAAATCTCAAGAGTCCTTTTTAAGAGCGCTTGCTCCTGATCTTCAATGGCGGCAAAACCAATTTGAGAAAGATATTTTAAGGCCTCCGGGAAAACGGCGGCTTCGGCAATCGCCGGGGTCCCGGCTTCGAATTTCGCCGGCAAAACATTTGGCGTGAAACTCTCAAGCTCCACTCTCTCAATCATGTCTCCGCCGCCTAGAAAAGGATCCATGCCCTCAAGCAAACTTTCCCGGCCGTAGAGAACCCCAAGCCCCGTCGGACCCAACATCTTGTGAGCGGAAAAAGCTAAAAAATCGCAGTCCCAGTCCTGGACATCGGTTTTAAAATGCGGAGTCCACTGGGAAGCGTCAATAAGGGTTTTCGCGCCCGCCTGTTTAGCCAAGCCAATGATTTCTTTAACGGGCGGAAGCGTCCCTAAGACATTTGAGGCCGCGGTAAAAGAAATAAGTTTAGTTTTATCTGAAAAAAGTTTTTTCGCTTCGGACAAATCCAAATCCCCGTTTTTCTCAATCGGAATAAAGCGAAGCTTGACTGATTTTTCCTTGGATAAAATCTGCCACGGCACTAAATTTGAATGATGTTCCAGTTCTGTGAGAATGATTTCATCGCCGGATTTAAGAAATTTGCGGCCCCAGGAATGAGCGACCAGATTGATCGCCTCGGTGGCGTTCCGAGTAAAAACAATCGTTTCGGGCTTGGGGGCGTTGATAAAACTCGCGGTTTTTTGGCGCGACTCTTCAACCAGGGTCGTCGCTTCGTCCGAAAGGGTATGCGCCCCGCGGTGAATGTTTCCGTTATGATTCTCATAGAAAGAACTTAAGGCGGAAATGAGGGACTTCGGCTTTTGCGTCGTCGCCGCATTGTCAAAATAAACGAGGGGTTTTCCATGCACCTTTCTGGAGAGAATGGGGAAATCCCGGCGAATTTCCGAAACCTCAAAGCCCATCGAAAGACCTCTCAAGGCCGGATTTTTTAGACAGAAGTTCCAAGACCGCCAAGCGAACGCTCTCAACGGGAATTGAGTTGACAACCTCGCTCTGAAAGGCATACAGAAGAGCTTCTTTCGCCTCTTTTTCGCCAAAGCCGCGACTCTTGAGATAGAAAAGGGCGTTTGCGTCCATCTGTCCAATGGCGGATCCGTGCTTACAGCGAACATCATCGGCCTCAATTTTAAATTCGGGGCTGGTGTGAACCTGAGACTCTTCCGAAAGAATCAAATTTTTATTGTAGAGACTCGCGTCGGTTTTTTGCGCTTCGGGTTTGACCACAATCAAGCCTTCAAAAGCCGCCTTTCCCTGTCCATTTAAAATTCCTTTATAAAGTTCAATGCTTTTCGTGCGCGACTTTGAGTGAGTGATAGTCGTCTTGATATTTTTGCTTTGAGAGCCGTTTGAACGGTAGAGCCCGTTAATTAAGCACTCGGCATCTTCGCCCTGAAGTTCAACTTGGACTTCCTGCCTTGAGGAAGATTCGCCCAAAAAAACCGAAGAAGCGGAAAAGCGGCTATGCGAAGCCTGATGAACGGCGATGGATTCCAAGTGAAACGCCCCCGCGCCTTCTCTTTCAATGATGATTAAATCGAGTTGCGCGCCTTCATCGAGAAAAATTTCAGTGAGCGTATTGGTTAAACAAGCTCCCGGTTCCCCGGCGTATTCTTGAATGACCACCGCCTTTGCGCGAGGGCCCAGGGCAATTAAGTTCAGAGGATGGGTCATAGACGCATGATTAGAGGGCCGATTGAAGAAAAAAAGATGAATGGGCTTAGGAGAGACAAATTCCCGCGGCAAAACAATGGCCGCACCGTCTTGAAAGAAAGCCCCGTTTAACGCCTCAAAAGCCCCCAAATTTCCGACGGGGCGATGTCCCCAAAAATTTTCAAACCGTTCCGGATTGTTTTTTAGAAGAGCGGACAGGCTCCCGGCAATAAAACCTTCCGAATGCGGACTCTTAAGATCGGAAAGATAATGCCCATTTAAAAATAAAAGAGAGAAGAAATCTTCATGGGAGAAAAGAGAAGAGTCTTTTAAATCCCCGGCGCGGGCGTTTAAGGGAAACTCAAAGAGTTTCCACAAAGTCTCTTGAACTTTAGACGCCGGAAAAAACTTCCAACCAGGATTTTTCTCTTCTGGAAACCCAATTTGGGTAAAACGCTCAAAAGAGCGTTTTCTCAGGCGCTCAACCCAGGGAATTTCCCCTGCGGGCAGATAAGGGGCTGCCTGTTCAAACTCAACTTCCAGCGGGGATTTTTCCAAAACCGCTTCCTTCATCCCTTGGCTCCCGCAAATTCGGCATAACCTTCTTTCTCAAGCTGATGGGCCAGTTCCTTGCCGCCGGAGCGAATGATGCGCCCCCCCGACAGGACATGGACGAAATCAGGAACGACATAGTCCAAAAGCCGCTGATAGTGAGTGATGACCACAAAGGCGCGTTCGGGGCTTCTCATCGCGTTGATGCCGTGAGAGACGATTTTAAGGGCGTCGATGTCTAAGCCGGAATCAGTCTCATCTAAAATGGCGAGTTTGGGCTCCAAGGCCGCCATTTGAAGAATTTCATTTCTCTTTTTCTCGCCGCCGGAAAAGCCCGCATTGACCTGCCGGCTTAAAAGAGCTTCATCCATCTCAACTATTTTCGCCTTTTCCTTAACAAAGGACAAAAACTGTCCCGCGCTCATTTCTGTTTTTCCTTGATGCTTAAGCTTCGCGTTCACGGCCGCCTTCAAAAAATATTTATTGGTCACCCCGTGAATTTCAACCGGATATTGGAACGCCAGGAAAACGCCCTCCCGGCTTCTGACTTCGGTCGGCATGGAAAGGAGATCCTTTCCCTCATAAAGAACCTGCCCGTCCGTCACTTCATAACCATCCCGTCCGGCCAAAATATAGGACAAGGTGCTTTTGCCGGAGCCGTTGGGCCCCATGATGGCGTGAACCTCTCCGGGTTTAACGGTGAGATTAATCCCTTTCAGAATTTGTTTATCGCCCACTTTCGCGCACAAATTTTTTATTTCTAGCATAAATTTCTCCCTTAATCCTTTATCCCACCGCGCCTTCAAGGCTGATGCTTAAAAGCTTGTGGGCTTCGACCGCGAACTCAATCGGAAGCTCTTGAAAAACTTCTTTACAAAATCCGTTCACAATGAGCCCCACCGCGTCTTCCGCCGAAAGCCCGCGACTCCGAAGATAAAAGAGCTGATCTTCCCCGATTTTTGAAGTCGTGGCCTCGTGTTCAACCTGGGACGAGGTATTTCCCACTTCCAGAGTCGGGAAGGTATGCGCCCCGCATTGATTTCCCATCAAAAGAGAATCGCATTGAGAATAGTTGCGGCTAGACGAAGCTCCTTTGGCGATTTTGACCATGCCCCGATAGGTGTTTTGTCCGTGCCCTGCTGAAATTCCTTTCGAGATAATCGTGCTTTTGGTGTTTTTCCCGACATGAATCATCTTGGTTCCGGTATCGGCTTGCTGATAATGATTGGCCAAGGCGACCGAATAAAACTCGCCGACCGAGTTGTCCCCCAACAAAAGACAGCTGGGATACTTCCAGGTAATGGCCGAACCCGTCTCAACCTGCGTCCAGGATATCTTGGAATTTTTTCCCTGACATTTTCCGCGCTTGGTCACGAAATTATAGATGCCGCCTTTCCCGTTCTTATCGCCGGGATACCAGTTTTGAATCGTCGAATATTTGATCTTGGCATCGTCCAAGGCGACGAGCTCAACGATGGCCGCGTGAAGCTGGTTTTCATCCCGCATGGGAGCGGTGCAGCCTTCCAAATAAGAGACCGAAGCCCCCTCCTCGGCAATAATGAGCGTCCGCTCAAATTGACCGGTTTCTTTGGCGTTGATTCGAAAATAAGTCGAAAGCTCCATCGGACAACGAACGCCCTTGGGAATATAGCAGAAAGAGCCGTCCGAAAAAACAGCGGAATTAAGCGCGGCAAAAAAATTATCGGTGTAGGGAACAACTGAGCCAAGATATTTTTCAACTAAATCAGGATGCTCTAAAGCGGCTTCGGAAAAAGGGCAAAAGATCACGCCCGCATCCGACAAGGTCTTTTTAAAAGTGGTCGCAACCGAGACCGAGTCAAAAACCGCGTCCACCGCGACATTGGAGAGCATTTTCTGCTCTTCCAGGGGAATTCCCAATTTTTCAAAGGTTTTCCGAATCTCAGGATCCACTTCATCCATGCTGGCGAGTTTTTTCTTTTGTTTCGGAGCGGAATAATAGACGATGTCCTGGTAATTAATCGCCGGATAATGAACGTTGGCCCATTGAGGTTCCTTCATTTTGAGCCAATGACGGTAGGCTTTTAAGCGAAACTCTAAGAGGAAGGCCGGTTCTTTTTTCTTTTGCGAAATCAGGCGAATCACGTCTTCGCTGAGGCCCTTGGGAACCTGATCAGCCTCGACATCTGAAACAAAACCGTATTGATATTCGCGCTCGGTAATCTCATTGAGGATACCTGGTTTTCCATTGGCCATAAAATAAGTATAACATACCTGATTAAAATACTCAAGTTATTTTTCCAGGGGCCAACGCGGCTAAAGAGAAGGGAAATTAAGCTATATTTATATTATGACAAAAAAACAACCTTTAAAGCGAGTCAAAAGCCTCTTGATTTTGTCCTTGGTTGGACTCATTTACGCTCCGCGCTTATTATCCGCACAAGACACGACCGCCACGGATACCGAGACTTCTTCAGGCGAGACATCCGACGCTCCGCCCGCTCCACAAAAGAAGGAACGCAAGAAAAAAGCGGTCGTGAAACATAAGAGCCGGCATTTGAAATCTTCCACCTCGACCACAACCGCCAGCAAGACTTTCGACCGTGAAGCGGAATGGAGATTTCTCAGTTCCGAGCCTTCTCCGCAAAACAAAAAAGAGGCGGCCGCCCTGGCCAAGGCCATGAGTCTTTTTATTGCCGCGAACCCTGATTCTCCCAAAGCCGCTAAGGCGTGGATGCTTCTGGCTTCTTTTCACCAAGCGGCCAAACAAAACAAAAAAGCCCTGATGGATTATTTGTGCCTCATCTATGAATATCCAGAATCTACCGAGGTTCTTGAGGCTCAGTCTAGTTTCCTGAGTTTGGCCAAGAAGACATTGGGCCGGAAACTAAAACCCAATTGGCAAAATTTGACTACTCCGCCCCAGGGGATGAGCAAAGAAGAGCGTTTGGCTTCCCTTCTTGAAAATATCCCGCAATATACCGGAGGCTCTTTAAGGAAAGCCGCCGAGAGAGAGTTCAGGCGTTTTGAAGTTCGCTTTCCACATTACCCTCACTCCGACGCGATTTTGATGCGCTTGGCGCAATTATTCGAGGGAGATTCGCAAAGACACAAGGCGATTATTTTCTTTAGAGAGGTTTTTTCGGCCTACCCGGAAAGCTCCTACTCCCCACAAGCCGAGTTTGAAGCCGCCTCTCTTTACAAAAAGATCGGAAACTATAAAAACGCCATTGGGGTCTATCAAAAACTCATCGCGGACTATCCACAGAGCGACAAGGTTTTGGACTCTCTCCAGTCTTTAAGCGCTCTTTTTTCGAAGCTGGATCAATGGACACTGGCCGTTGAAACCGATCAGCAAATCATCAAGCTCTATCCCAACACGCCCGCCTCAAAACAGGCTTTTGAAAACGCGATTAAGGCCTCGGGCGAAATGTCGGATTTTTCCGGCGAAGTTAATTTTCTCGTCTCTTACGCCGACGCTTTTTCCCAAAGCCGGCAAGCGCCCATTGACCTCTACAAAGCCGCCGGACTTTGTTATGAAAAAACGAAAGACCCGGCTCACGCGGAACAGCTTTATCAACGCTATCTGACCTATCCAGGACATTGGTATGACCCTGCTTCCTGGTGGAGACGCCACCGGGCGCGGCACCGCCTCAGCGTTTTGTCTCCGTTAGAAAGTTCGACGAGCAACTCAACTGGATCATGAAGCCACTTACTTTAGCCGCAATCCTAGTTTTCTTAACTTCGCTTTTCCCTTTGACCGTAAAGGCCGACGTTCAAATCAAGGAAAGTTACCAAACAAGCGGTTTTATGGGAATCGGGGCGACGACCGGAAAAACCGTCCAAAAAATCAAAGGAAGCGATTCTCTCGTTGACTCTTCTCAAAATTTGTCCGGTTCCATGATGAGCCTCATCGGCGGAGCGCCGAAAGGGCCGCAGAGAAAGATTGATCTTATCCGCCTCGGAGAACGAAAACGGTGGATTCTCAATCCTCAAAACCGCACCTATGTTGAAGCGCCCTTGGCCTCAAAGCCGCCTTCATCGCCCCAGATGTCTCAGATCCCAGTCCATCTTAAAGAAACTTCTTTTAAGATGGCTCCATCGAAAACGCAAAAAATCATTCATGGTTTTAAAACCCGCCTTTACAACGCCACATTTACGATGAAACTGGAAAATACCCAGAATAAACAAATGTCTACCTTCAGAGTGAAAATGAAACTTTGGGTGGCTCCCTGGACTCCCCTTTTACGGAAAGCCCATCGGGAAATCGAGGCCTTTAACTCTCAGTATGTTAAGGCGGCAGGCGTTGGCTCAACCGGCATTGGCGCTCAACTTCAGGGGCTTGAAATGCTTAAATCCATCACCCATTATAACGGAGCGACCGGAACGGCACTGACTAAGGGAATCACCGAATTTAGAAAAAAAATGTCTAAACTACCGGGTTTTCTCATTAAAATGAACAGCGACTGGTATCTTTCTCTTCCCAAAGCCCGCGGGCAATCCGCCACGCAAGGTCTTGATTTATCCAAGCTTTCCGGCAATATGCCCGCCGCGACTCAAAATCTCCTCAAAGGGCTTCTTCAAGCCTCAAACCCCGACGGCTCTCAACCGATGATGTCCATGAAAACCGTCGTCTCCGAGATCAAGGTCTCCGCCCTTCCCAAAAAAGATTTTGAAATTCCCGCTGGTTACCAAAAAAAGTAATCTGATCAAGAATTCGCCGTTGCTTGAGGAATTGCTGTCAGACCCAATCTAAACTTTCCAGCGAAGCGGCAACAAATAGTATAATAAAAAAGTTATGGGAATCTTCGGAAGTAGAACAAGTCCGATGAAAACCCGAGTAAGAAGGTCAAAAGACCCAGTTTTCAGACGGAAAAAACAATTTTGGTTGGGTGGCTGAGCGGTCAAAAGCAACGGTCTGTAAATCCCTTTTCGAGCCTTTTGAGTTTTCCGAGGAAGAACCCAAAAAACCCCCTTTCTCCGACGAGAAATAGAACTTTTTCCTTTTGTACCGGCTTATGCCGTTTTAGTCCATTTTACATCCTAAATGGACACCCAGGTGGACACCTGGGCTCAGCCCTCAAAAGAGGGAAAAACCGTCTAAAATGCCCTTTCCCGCTGATTTCTTTCCTAAATAATCCACCCCTCTCCGATCCGATTCTCAACCCTTTAAGACCGCGAGCATCTTCTTCGAGGCAGACGCGATATGCTTTGTGATTTGCTCCAAGGTTTCGCGCGCGCCGAACGCGGAAACGGAGGCCTCGGCCAGCTTTGGAAGCCTTTCTCCCATTTCCAAGCATAGCTCAAGGACGGCCCTGGCGCCGACGCCGGCTTGCTCCGCCAACTTTTGCCAATGCTCCCCGCGAACCCAATCTTCGCGATATTGCCCGCCAATCTTCATGGCGAACTTGAGAGACAAATGGCCGTAGACCCGCGTTGAAAGCAGATCGTAAAATGGCGAGAGTCGGTAATCTCTCCGCGTGATGAGGATGGAAAGATTCTTCGCGTGAGCGTCGCAATTCCCGATCAGGTAATTGAAGATAACCCAGCGCAACATGTTCATTTTATCAATGATGGGCTGGGAGCCGCGCTCGGCGAGGAGCCCAAAGCAGACCTTGAGCCCCGGGCCCCCTTCGGCTTCATACTTTCTGGAATAACCAACGCCGAGGGCCTGGCAGAAATCCTCCTGATGAACGCGGGAGAGCTTTCCATCGGCCTCCTTTCGGCGATCGTAGCGCTCGATGAGATAAAACGGGCGCTTGCCCTTTATCACGGCCGAAGCGGGAACCGGAATGCCGACAAGCCTCGCCAACTCCATGCAGAAGGCCTCGTTTTCAACGATGCCGGGATATCCCGAGATCGCGGGCTTCAAGATGTGTGAGCTGGGAAACGCGCCATGCGGCAGGAAAAACTTGCCGCCGTCAAAATAGACCGGAATCTTCTGCTGCGCCCCCGCCAGAGACAGCCTCAAATCCTCGTGCGCGACAAGGAGCGGGTTTCGCGGCATTCCCTCAATCATCGCGTCAAGCTCGCCCCTTGAGATAGGCTCGTAGCGGCCTTCGGTCCGCGCGGCGCCGCCCTCCGGAAAAATAGACAACGCGCCCGCGCAATCGCCCCCGAGCGCCTCAAGGAGCTTGAAGTCATTATCCTCCGAAACGCCCAGTTTTCTGGCGATCAGACCGCGCGTGTTCCCCTCCGGCAGGAGATTCGCGAAGAAGACGCGGCAAGCCTCGTCGTCAAACGGCTCCGCGCGAAGAGGCATGCGAAGGGAAATCGGAACAGCTTCCTCGGAGGAAATCCAGCCCGAGTCGTACTGAAATTCAAGGCGCGCCTTCTCGTCGAGGCGCAGTTTTCCGACAAGCCGAGTCCCCCATCGGACGTTGAGCGTTTCGCTCATTGAGCGAACCCTTTTCGCTCAATCTTGACGCGAAGGCCAAAGCCGTGGAGAACTTTGAGGACCTTTCCCAAATGGAGGGTCGGCTTGCCGTTCTCAAGGTCGGAGAGAAAGCGCGTCCCGACGCCGCAGAGAGCGGCCGCTTGCGCCTGGCGAAGGCCCGCTTTTTTCCGCGCTCCCCGGACGATCTTTCCGATCTCGGCCGGGTCTTTCGCCAACGCTTGGAACCCTTCTTGAGGCGTGGTCTTCATATATTCCCGATCGGTAATATCTGCGACGCTTTTCACGTTCTCAGCGCTATTATTACCGAACGGGAATATTATAGCATCCGCCCCTCATTTCCGCAAGGGAGAGAATTATCCAATGCAAGATGAGCCTGAAAAAAATGTGTTTCCAATGCGAAATGAGTCTTGAAACGCTGAAATTCCAGCATCAGGAGGCCTCTCGTCATTCCCCGCGGTCGTAAGCGGGGAATCCAGGCCGAACCATTTCGTCTGCATGAAATACTGGATTCCGGCTTACGCCGGAATGACGATTGATTTTTCAGGCTCATTTCAGGATTGGAAAATGCTGGGAGGCCCAAAGCCTTTTTTCAAAAGCTCTGTCAAGGCAAAGCGCGTCCTAACGCGTCGGAATTTTGGGAAGGCAACACTTCTTGAATTTCTTACCGGAACCGCAAAAGCAGAGCTCGTTTCGGCCCAGCGGCAGGGCTTGCGAAGTTGGGGAGGAAGCGGTTTCTTGAGCGAGCCATTCCAGGGCGCCAGGAACTTTTTTCCACGTTTCCATGAATTCCGCGGCGCAACTAAACGCCTCGTCTTCTCCGCCCATGGTGATTCTATCTGGAAGAATCTTTGGAATTTTTTTCTTCCCCAGCAAATAAACCGGGACAAAAGGATTTTGACCGACGGCCTTCCGCAACGCGGAGGCCGAACGAGCGGAAGCCCCCTCCTTTCTAAAGGCTAAAAGCGCCTTGGCATAGACCCATTCCGCCGCGCAATCGTTTCGATAATCGGGCAAATCTAAAATTTCCGCCATTTCGTCAAAACGGCCCAATTGTCCAAGGCTAGACAAGAGTATATAGCGAATGCCTTGATTGTCATGAGTATTGAGTTTGAGCATTTCGCGGTAATGACTAATGGCCTTATCGTGTTCTCCCAATTCCCAGAGGTGTCGAGCCAGACGCAGTCTAGCCCGCATATAGGGACGGGTTTCCACCGCTCCCCAAAAGTGTCCCATATTTTCCTCAAAAAATTTAGGGCCGAGATGCCTCTCTTCCGCCCAGACGGCCCGCCTGCAAAAATCCTCGGCTTCCCGAGGGTTTTTAGCGGATTCATCTCCCAAGAGTAAATAGGCGTCGCCGCAATTAGGGTCAATCTGAAGGGCTTCTCGCGCCATTTTTGCCCGCTTGGACGAAAGCTCCTCCTCCCAAGCCTCAAACATTAAGTCCTGCGCCTTTTCCCAGGCGCTTTCAGGCTCTACATCAGGCAGGGGAGCGCCGCCGAGACTTCTATAAAAAGCGTTCGCTTCTTCCGCGGTCTTGAAGTTTTTCCTTTTCAATAATCGGCTGAGATTCGTCGAGGATTTCTCCATCATCCAATCGCTATTCCTAGGAGGCTCCTGATCCTCGCGATCGAAATGAGCGTCATCTTCCCCAGATTCCTCGTCGTGGAGAAATTTAGACGCCTCATCGAGAGCTTTACCTTCCGACAGTCGTCCCCTCTCCCATCTCTCGCGGCGTTCGGCTAATTGTTTTGGGGCGTAAAAGTCAAACCCATCACGTTCGTAGGCAGGCGAATTTTTTTCCTTCCAGGCCCGAACGATGTCTTTTTTGTCGAAATTTCCCCTTGCCACTCCGGAATCAACCAAGGAAAGAATCAAGGGTTCGTATTCCTTTTTGGAAAAATCCAAAAGAATATGAGCCGCCGATAAGCGATTGTCCGTATCCTCCGAAGCCTTAGCCGCGATATCCGCGATGAGGGAAAATACTTCTTGTTCGCGCTCGGGATGAAATAAGGCGATGGAGGCCATGCCTTCCATGGCCGTGGCCCGTAAATACCAATACGCCTCTTGGTCCAGGGCTATCTCCTTAAGGAAGGGCAAGGCGCAACAACCCAATTTACCCCACAAAGACGGCAATTCATCCGTCAGCCAGTCGTTTTCTAATTCCACGGAGCGATGCAGGGCATAAATGAGAATGGGAATTGCCGCTTCTCCGCCGATGGCCGCCAAAACGAGAACAGCGTGGAGCGCGGAACACCAACCCGCGTCGCCCCGGCGCCAATTAAAATCCGTAAAAATGATATTGGCCAAAATAGGAATGAGCCTTTGACCCCTGGAAATGGCTTGTTGGGCCCAACAAAGAGGCAATTGATCGCCGTGAAGAAAAGCCAGACGCATGAGCTGGACGTCCGAGAGGCCCTTGAGGGCGTCTTCATTAAGGGCGGTTTTTTCCCCGCCGATTCTAAATCCAAAAGCCATGAAATTATTATACCGAGTTTTGCGCTTTGAGAAACGCCATTTTTCAGGCCAATCTTACATTGGATCATGCTCATCCTGATTCCGTCGCGCGAAATTTGGTTGAATATGTCTCTCAGGCCAGTGGTCAGAGAGAATAACGAGTCCCAAATGCCCAAGAAAGACAATCGCCGCCAAGAAAACGGAGCAACCCTCGGCTTTGAAGAAAAACTCTGGCAGGCCGCGGACAAACTTCAAAAAGACATGGACGCGGCCGAATACAAGCACGTGGTCTTGGGTCTCATCTTTCTCAAATACATCTCGGACGCTTTTGAGGAAATGCGCGCCAAGCTCGCGAGCGACAAAGCCGGCGGGGCCGATCCCGAGGACATGGACGAATATCAAGCGGAAAATGTCTTTTGGGTTCCCAAAGAAGCCCGCTGGTCTTTTCTCCAAGGCCAGGCCAAGCAAGCCTCTATCGGGAAACTCATTGACGACGCCATGGTCGCCATCGAGCGCGACAATAAAAACCTTAAAGGCGTTCTGCCCAAGGACTACTCCCGGCCGGCTCTCGACAAGGCTCGCCTTGGAGAATTAATTGATCTGATCGCCACCATCGGGTTTGGAAAAAAGGAAAACCGCTCGAAAGACATTCTCGGGCGCGTGTATGAATATTTCCTGGGAAAATTCGCCAGCGCCGAAGGCAAAAAGGGAGGACAATTTTACACTCCTCAATGCGTGGTCCGGCTTTTAGTCGAAATGCTCTCTCCCTACAAGGGCCGCGTCTATGACCCGTGTTGCGGCTCAGGCGGAATGTTCATCCAGAGCGAGAAGTTTATTGAGGAACACGGCGGCCGGGTGGGCGATATCTCGGTCTACGGCCAGGAATCCAATCACACGACCTGGCGGCTGGCGAAGATGAACCTCGCTATTCGCGGCATTGACGCGAATTTGGGGCCGGAGCACGCCGACACCTTCCATCACGATCTTCATAAAGACCTGAAGGCCGATTTCATCCTGGCAAACCCGCCCTTTAACATGAGCGACTGGGGCGGCGCGAACTTAAGAAATGACGGGCGCTGGAAATTCGGCGTTCCGCCAACGGGAAACGCGAACTTCGCCTGGATTTCCCACTTCATCCACCATCTCGCCCCCGCGGGTCTGGCCGGTTTTGTCATGGCCAACGGCTCGATGTCCTCAAACACCTCGGGGGAAGGCGAAATCCGCAAAAATATTGTTGAGACCGATTTAGTGGACTGCATGGTAGCCATGCCGGGACAGCTTTTCTACTCGACTCAGATTCCGGTCTGTCTATGGTTTATCGCGCGCGACAAGAAAAACGGCCGCTTTCGCGACCGAAGAAACCAGATTCTTTTCATTGACGCCCGCAAGATGGGAAAGATGGTCGACCGCGTCCATCGCGAGCTGACCGAAGACGACATCCGCAAAATCGCCGAAACTTATCATTTTTGGCGTCAAGACAAGAACTCCAAGAAATACGAAGATATTCCCGGCTTCTGCAAAAGCGTTTCGCTGGTGGAAGCGCGACAACACGAATACGTTTTGACCCCGGGGCGCTACGTGGGCGCCGAGGAAGTTCAAGACGACGGCGAGCCTTTCGACCAGAAAATGGAGCGGCTCACGTCCCAACTTAAGGAACAATTCGCCGAGTCCGATAAACTTAAGTCAGCGATTCGAGAGAATCTTAAGAAGGCAGGTTATGGCTTCTAAACGTTCTCCTCGCCGAAATGTGCGGACGCTGTCCGCACTGTCACCCAAACTCGATTTCGAGGCTTTGGTGCGCTCCATCATTGATCTGCACGAGAGCGTTCGATCTCAGGCGACCAAAGCCGTAAACGTGTATCTGACATTCCGAAATTGGCTCATTGGGTGGCATCTTCGGGAGTATGAGCAGAACGGCAAAGATCGAGCGGCTTACGGCGATCGGCTTTTTGAGAGGCTGGCCGAACGGCTCCAAGAGCGCGGCGTCCCGCGGGCTGACGATAGAGAGTTGCGTCGGTATAGGCGGTTCTACGAAGAATACCCCATGATTCGGGAGGCGCTGCCTCCCGAATTGGCGCAGAAAATAGCGGCCTCTTCTTCACGTGCAATCAGGGAGTCAGCGAATCCTAAATTCAAGCTGGACGGCCGCACGCTGGTAGATCGCCTATCGTTCACGCACTTCGCCGAACTTCTTCAAATCGACGAGCCGCTCAAGAGGGCCTTCTATGAGGTCGAGTGCGTCAAAGGCAATTGGGCCGTTCGTGAACTCAAGAGGCAAATCGCAAGTCTCTACTATGAGCGCGCGGGGCTGTCCAGGGACAAGCAGAAACTTTCGAAACTGACCCAGGCCAAGGCGCAGCCGCAGACAGCCAAGGATATCGTCCGCGATCCGTATGTCTTTGAGTTTCTGGGACTCAAGTCCAAGGAGGTCATGGGCGAGTCCGATTTGGAGGATGCCCTGCTCGACAAGCTGGAGAACTTCCTGCTGGAGCTGGGCCACGGCTTTTGTTTCGAGGCTCGGCAGAAACGGATCGTCATCGGAGGGCAACACTGCTTCATCGACCTTGTCTTCTACCACCGGATTTTAAAGTGCCACGTCCTGATCGAGCTGAAGGCTGACGACTTCAAGCACGAGCACTTGGGGCAGCTCAATACCTACGTCAGTTGGTACGGCAAGCATGAGATGAGCAGGGGAGACAGTCCGCCCATCGGAATCTTGCTATGCACGACGAAGAATCACGCCATGGTGGAATACGCTCTGGCCGGAATCGACAATCGGCTTTTCGTTTCAAAGTATCAGCTGGAGCTTCCGAAGAAGGAAGAAATTCAGCGATTTTTGGAAAAGCAGATTGGAGATACGGTAAAGGAGTAAAAGAGAGGATTGAAAGAATGACAGTTGATTGGAATGTCGTCGCGACGATTTCGTCTCCCATCATTGCCTTATTTGTCGGCGCCGCCCTTGAGCGTTTTATTGAAGATCGCGCCAAGGTCGTCTGCTACCTCGGCCACGTATCGGGCATTCAACTCAATCGGGAAAACCAAATAATCCACATTAATACTCACTCGATTGTCCTAACCAACACAGGTCGAAAAACAGCCACTAATATTCGACTGGGACATGCTGTTTTACCAGATTTTCAAGTTTTTCCTGATACCCAGTATAACGTCATAGAACTTCCAAACGGAGGCAGGGAAATACAATTTCCAAACCTAGTCCCGAAGAAGCAGATTACGATCACATACCTTTACTTTCCGCCGCTGACGTGGAATCAAGTGAATACGCACTTGGAGTCGGATGATGGCCCGGTCAAGGTTCTCAATGTTTTGCCGACGGTTCAGTTGCCGAAATGGCTGATAACATTACTCTGGCTGCTGATTGGATATGGATTAATAGCCGCACTTTACACAGTCTATGCCATTTCTAGATGGCTCGTGAGATGAACTCTATGACGGGTAAGTGGAGCTTGACCATCCTCGACAATGCGGTCCAAATAAACCCTCCGGTTCCTCTTGCGCGCGGAGAAACTTACCCATTCGTAGATATGCAAGGACTGCACCCTGGAACTCGCGATGTCGGCCAAAGCGAGCATCGGATCTTTTCCGGCGGTGGTTCTCGTTTCATGTCGGGAGACACGCTAATGGCGCGAATTACCCCGTGCCTGGAAAACGGCAAAATCGCCCGCTTCAAGGGCTCGATGCCGCTGGAAAAAGCACATGGCTCGACAGAATTCATCGTGATACGCGGTAAAGAAGGTGTGACAGACAATGACTTTGCTTATTATCTCACGCGCTCCGATATTGTCCGTGAGCGAGCGATTTCGCAAATGACGGGAAGCTCGGGCCGCCAACGTGTTCCGATTGATGCATTAAGACGTCTTGAAGTTCCCATTCCCTCGCTTGCTGAGCAACGCGCCATTGCGGAAATCCTAGGCTCCCTCGATGATAAAATAGAGCTCAACCGCCGCATGAACGAAACCTTGGAGGCCATGGCCCGAGCGATTTTTAAGTCGTGGTTCGTTGATTTCGATCCCGTCCGCGCCAAGATGGAAGGCCGCTGGCGCAAAGGCCAGTCCCTGCCGGGGCTTCCCTCAGACTTATACGATCTCTTTCCTGACCACTTCGTGGATTCGGAATTGGGAGAAATTCCGGCGGGGTGGAAGGTGGGGCGCGTGTCAGATATTGGCATTATCATTTGCGGAAAAACTCCGTCAACAAGGCAACCAGAGTATTACGGTGACGATGTTCCATTCATTACGATCCCAGACATGCATGGGAAAACACTCTCTATCGTAACACAGAAACGGTTATCACACGCAGGTGCAGCATCTCAACATAACAAGATGCTTCCACCAGGTTCGATTTGCGTAAGCTGCATCGCAACACCAGGGCTAGTAGTGATTACTTCGGAAGTTGCGCAGACTAATCAACAGATTAACAGCGTCATCCCCATCAACATGAACCATAAGTTTTTCTGGTATTGGATATTGCGAGAACTCGGAGATGACATTCGCGCTAGCGGAAGCGGAGGTTCTGTCCTTTCCAACTTAAGCACGAGCCGCTTTGCAGAACTACGTATACTTGCTCCTACCTCAGAGGTCCGCAGTTCATATCATTCGCACGTCGCCACATTATTTGACCACATACTCGCGACCGATCGAGGAACTATCACCCTCGCCGCCATCCGCGATGCGCTGTTGCCGAAATTGATTTCGGGGCAAATTCACACTGAGAGCAAAGTCGACGAAATTCGTGGCTAATTCTATGGATAAACAGATTGGATCGCAGTGGAACAAGTGGGACCTTCACGTCCACACGCCACACTCTATTGAGCAACACTATGGCAACCCAGAGGACACGGAGACCTGGGACAATTACCTCGCTGACCTAGAGGCACTTCCCAAGGAATTCAAGGTCATCGGTGTAAACGACTATATCTTTCTTGATGGCTACAAGCGATTACAGCAGGAAAAAATTAAGGGTCGGCTTGCGAATATTGATCGACTCTTGCCGGTCGTTGAGCTGAGGCTGGACAAGTTTGGAGGCGCGGCGGAGCCACTCTCGCGGATTAACTTCCACATCATCTTCTCTGACGAAGTATCTGCCGAGAACATCGAGAAACAGTTCTTGATGGCAATTCGCACAAACTACGCTCTGTCCAACGAGACCGTTTGGAACGAATCGCTGACCCGCGAGAGCCTTGAGCGTCTCGGGAAATTAATCATCGATGCCACACCTGCCGAAAAGAGTGCTACACTCAAGTCGCCGCTTCGGGTGGCGTTTAGCAACCTGTGCTTACCTATTGAGCAGGTTACTCACGCCCTCGGTGCCTCCTGTTTCGCCGGCAATTATCTCACCGCTGTTGGCAAGATTGAATGGGAGAATCTTCGGTGGGATCAGTTCGCCGCCGAGAAGCAGACGCTCATCAATCCCAGAGATATTGTGTTCTCCGCGCCCGCCGATCCGGCGTCCATTCTGCGCTCGCGAGACAGTTTGAAACGCCAGCAGGTCAACTCGAATATTCTGGATTGTAGCGACGCACACCATCTGTCCAGTTCAACGGAGATCAATCGGATCGGAAAGTGTTTCACCTGGATTAAGGCCGACACAACCTTTGAGGGACTTCGGCACGCCCTGGTCGAGTATGAGCAGCGAGTCTATATTGGCGAGTGCCCACCCAAACTTGAAGTCGTTCGAACCGAACCAACCCGATTCATCCAGAGCATCTCCATCCGCAAGAAGGAAGGCGTGGACTTCTCTGAGAAGTGGTTCGATCAAGAGATCCCGCTTAACGTAGACTTGGTCGCCCTCATCGGCAACAAGGGAAGCGGCAAGAGTGCTCTCACCGACGTAGCAGGCCTTCTTGGCAATTCAGGTAACGAGGACAACTACTCGTTCCTCAACAAGGACAAGTTCCGGCACCCTACGGACAACAAGGCCCAACATTTCACAGCCTCTATGAAATGGGCCAGCGGTAGCGAGGCGCGTAAGGACCTGACTGACTCCGCTAGGCCAGGGGAGTTGTCGACGGTTCGCTATATTCCGCAGAGCTATTTCGAAAAAGTCTGCACCGATGTGGCGGCGGGCAAGGAGACGGAATTCCATCGCGAGCTCAAATCGGTCATCTTCTCGCATGTCACGGAATCGTTCGGCAAGACTTCCCTCGATGAGTTGATCGCGTATCGCACTGAGGAAATTAAAAAGGCTATAGGGATTCGAACCGCCGAACTGCATGAGTTGAATAAGAAGATCGTTGCCAGCGAGGAAGCCCTCAAGCCCGAGAACAAGCAGATACTTCTTGCCCAGCTCTCGGCCAAGGAAGGTGAGCTACGCGCGCTTGATACGGCAAAGCCTGCCGATGCTATCGAGCCGCAGACAGAAACTGACCCGGCGGCAATCACCGCGAAGGCTAATCTTGATAAGTTAGAGAAGTCGCTCGCGGTAATCGAGAAGTCGATCCAAGAGACAGAAGCTAAGCTTCGCCGCAACGGCATCCTACAGGAATCCGCGAAGAAGGTCTTGCAATCGCTGGCCAACCTGAAACGGCAGATCGAATCCGGCTGTCACGAGATCGAGCCGTTGCTACGCGACCTCGACATTGAATCATCGGCAGTTCTCAAGATCGATATCCAAACTGCGCCCGTTCAGGCGGGCCTTAGGAATTTGGAGAAGGAGAGCGTGGCACTACGCGCGCATATCGGGGCATCGGACTCGACCGGACTCAAACTCTATCGTGCGAACGTAGGCAAAGAGATCGCCGAGGCCAAGGCCCTGATGGGAGAGCCAGCGAAGAAGTATCAGGCGGCTCTGGCCGCGATCAAGGACTGGGAAACGCGACGCAATGCCATTATTGGGAACGTTGAAACGGCCGGCACTACCACTGAGCTGAAGAAACGCATAGCCAGCCTGGGCACCATACCGGCGCAACTGACGGATGGGCGCAGAAAGCGAAGCGAATGTTGCCGAGGGATTTTCCAAGAAATCGTACGCCTGAAGGGCTTGTATGCCGACCTGTATAAGCCAGTCCAGGATTTCATCGCCGCTCACCCTCTCGTACAGAACAAGCTCCAGCTCAGGTTTCAGGTCAGAATTGTCGACAGCGGTTTTTCCGATCGCTTCTTCGATGTCGTCGCCCAAAACGTCAGGGGTTCTTTTCGGAACAACGGTCCCAAGGTAGTCCAGGACATCTTGGAGCACACGAACCTCGACAACGAAGACGCGGTGATAAAGTTCGTTGAGAAGGTAAACGAACTACTGCATACCGATACGAATGCCAAGGAACCTACCGCACTCGCCGTTTCGACGCAAGTCAAGGCAAAGAAGAAGAACCCTGCCGACGTAGTGCTAGAACTATACGACGACATATTCGCACTCAGCTACCTGCGCCCCCAATTCACCTTAATGGCAGGCGATGTTGACATCTCGATGCTCTCCCCTGGCGAGAGAGGCTCGTTGCTACTTGTCTTTTACCTGCTGGTTGATAAGAGTAAGTGTCCGATTATCATCGACCAGCCGGAGGAAAACCTCGATAACAAGACCGTGGCCGAGCTTCTTGTGCCCTGCTTGTGGGAGGCGAAAAAGAACCGTCAGGTTATCATTGTAACGCACAATCCTAATCTCGCAGTTGTCGCAGACGCCGAGCAGATCATCATCGCTACCCATAAAAAAAAGGAGGGTAATGAGGTTCGCTATCATGCTGGCGCGATAGAGAATCCAGAAATCAATGACGCTTTACTAGACATCCTGGAGGGCACTGAGCCCGCGTTCAACAACCGACGCAAAAAATACCTCGTCTATCGGCGACAACAATGACCAAAAATTTCGTCGTTCCACTCAGAGCCCCACTTGGTAGGTTCCTCGAAGTTGTAAGCCTGATCCAACGGCGCGTGATCGGAACCGTCCGAGAATTTGGAACACTCGCCGCCATTCGCGACGCGCTACTGCCAAAACTGATTTCGGGGGAAATTCGAATCAGTGAAGCCACTCCGATTGAGATGGTATGAGTTCGTTATCTTTTAACGAAAGGATTGTACTCGAAAAATACTTCTGGATGTCTTCTGGATACGTGCTGGATTTCTCCGACAGGACCTTCGGTGAATTCGTTGAAGAAGCTACCGGAGTGAATATCCATTCCGAAAAGTATCAAATTGAAGGAACCTCAAAAGCTAAGAAGCTTCGCGCCTTCTGGAAAATTGAGTCCGATCATTTGGTCGGAACATTATTGCGAAAACTCATAGATCATGGCGCTAATTTGAAAATGATGAAAACCCATGAGCTCAAGGCTGTTGAAAAAAAATGCCGCTATATCCTAAATAGACTGATTCCTGGCGGACCGGGGCTTTCGCCTTTAAAGGATCAGGCAAAAGCGCTCGATGCAAATTATCTTCTTGACCAGATTAAGCGCATTGAATCTTCGATTGAAACTGATCCGGGATTAGCCATCGGAACCGCAAAGGAATTGATTGAGACCTGTTGCAAGACGATCCTTTCAGACCGTGGCAAATCCGCCGATGAAACATCCGGCATCACCGTTCTTATGAAGCAAGTTATGAAAGAGTTGCGACTTGTCCCGGAAAACATTCCGGCCTCCGTCAAGGGTTCAGAAACAGTAAGGCGGGTGCTCCACAATCTCGGCGCAATAACTCAAGGTCTTGCCGAGCTAAGAAATCTTTATGGGACCGGTCATGGAAAGCACGGAAAAACCTTACCACTTCAGCCAAGACATGCCAAGCTTGCGGTTGGCGCCGCCTCAACCTTGACAATCTTCTTACTTGATACACATCTCCAACATAAGTCATGAATCGTTTCACCGAATCCGAGGTCGAGGAAGCGGCTCTCGAATACGTTCAATACCTGGGCTACTCCGTGGTTTCCGGCCCGGCCAGCGCGAGCGGGCTATTGAATGTTGATAGTTTATAGTTTATGCTAAATCATAAACTATAAAAACTAGAAGACGCGCCCCGGAAAACCGGGGAAACGGGCTTAAATTCGTCAGAAAAATCATTGAAGAAAGTTCGGCGCGGGGACTCGCCTGTCGTTCGGGCGCGGGACTCATAGACTACGGGGCCTTGGGCCCCGATTGCCGCGGGCATTTGGAGAATTTTTCCTCAAAAATAATCGGTACCGTCACTCTGTTGGCTTGGAGGCTCTCATGAGAATTGAAATCAAGCGTTATGGAAGCGTTTTAAGTTCGCGGCCCGCCGGGCGAGAAGCGGCCTTGGCGATAAAGGCCTATCAAAAGCCGAAGCCGGGCGAAAAAATAGAGCTTGATTTTTCGGGAGTTCTTTCAGTCGGCCCCTCTTGGCTGGACGAGGTCTTAACCGCCCTGCGCGCGGAGTACGGCAAAAAGCGCGTGGTGTGCCTGCCGACCAAAAATCCTTCCGTCATCGAATCTCTTAAAGTCATCGATCTTAAACCTTGACAAATACGCATTCATAAGCCATACTTATATGTATGAGAACGACATTGATCTTGAAAGACGATCTTATGGAAAAAGCCGCTAAGCTCGCCAATCTCAAGGAAAAAACCGCCTTGGTGCACGAGGGGCTTAAAGCCCTCATCGAAAAAAAATCTCGGGAACGCCTCGCCGCCCTGGGCGGGAGTCAAAGCCGTCTTAAGCGCGTTTCCCGCCGACGGCCCTGATTCCGTGATTTTAGCCGACACCTCCGTTTGGGTCGATCATCTGCGCTTGGGAATTCCCCAATTAGCTGAATTTTTGCGCGAGGACCAAATTCTGATTCATCCCCTCATCATCGAGGAAATCGCCTGCGGACGGCTCCTCAATCGCGCGGAATTGTTGGGCCTTTTGGAGGCCTTGCCCGCGGCGCCTCAAGCCGAGCACGCCGAGGTTTTGGATTTTTTAGCGGCCCATCGCTTGGCCGGAAGCGGCATCGGGGCGGTGGACGCGCATCTTCTCTGTTCGGCGAAATTATCGGGAGCCAAAATTTGGAGCCGGGATCGGGCGCTTATTTTGGCCGCGCGGCGATTGGAAATCGCCTCAGAAAACTAAATTCCGATGAGCCATCGCTTTACCGAATCCGAGGTCGAGGAAGCGGCCCTGGGATGGTTTAAAGGACTGGGATATTCCGTGGTTTCCGGCCCGACTATCGCGCCGGGCGAACCCGCCTCAGAACGCGCAAGTTTCTCAGACCCGTTTTTGCCCGAACGCCTCAAGGCCGCGTTGGCGAAACTCAACCCCTCCATTCCCGCCGAAGCCCTCAACGACGCCTTTCGCAAAATCTCAAAGCCCCAGGCGGCGTCTCTCATCCAAAATAACCGCGCCTTTCACCGAATGCTCATAGACGGCGTGGACGTGGAATATCGCTTGGACGGGCGAGCCATTCACGATAAGGCTCAAGTCGTAGACTTTAAGGACCCCGACCGCAACGACTGGGCCGCGGTTAACCAGTTCACGGTTATTGAAGGCCGGCATAATAATAGAAGACCGGACATTATTCTTTTCTTAAACGGCCTGCCCCTGGTCGTCATCGAGCTTAAAAACGCGGCCGATGAGAACGCGACGATCTGGACGGCCTTCAACCAACTTGAAACCTACAAGCTGCAGATTCCATCCTTATTCGTTTGCAATGAGGCGCTTGCGATTTCCGACGGCCTTGAAGCCCGATTGGGTTCCCTCACGGCCAACCGCGAAAGATTCGCGCCGTGGAAAACAATCTCTGGAAACGAACTCGCTCCGGCGTCTTTGCCGCAACTTGAAGTCTTAATCAAGGGAGCTTTCGACCGACGGCGGATCCTCGATCTTTTGCGCCACTTTACGGTTTTTGAGGAAGACGCGGGAAGCGTTGTTAAAAAGATCGCGGGTTACCATCAATTTCACGCGGTCAACGCCGCCGTGGAAGAAACCTTGCGCGCGCTTGGACGCCCATGGCGGGAAGCGGCGCTCATCGGGGAGGGCCTTGGCGTCTACCGCGCGGGCGGGGGCGCGGGAAAGGACGGAGATCGCCGAATTGGAATTGTCTGGCACACGCAAGGCTCGGGAAAAAGCCTGACCATGGCTTTTTACGCCGGACGAATCGTTTCGCATCCGGCCATGGAAAACCCGACCTTGCTTGTCCTCACCGACCGCAACGACCTCGATGAGCAACTCTTTGGAACCTTTAGACGTTGCCGGGAACTCCTCCGGCAAAAGCCCGTACAGGCCCAAAACCGCGCCCAACTGCGCGAACTCTTAAAAGTGGCCTCGGGCGGAGTCGTGTTCACCACCATCCAGAAATTTTTTCCCGAGGAAAAAGGCGATTCTTTCCCGAAACTCTCCGAACGCCGAAACATCGTCGTCATCGCGGACGAGGCGCACCGGAGCCAGTACGATTTCATAGACGGCTTCGCCAAGCACATGCGCGACGCTCTTCCCAACGCTTCCTTTATCGGATTTACGGGAACGCCCATCGAACTCACCGACAAAAACACCCGCGCCGTTTTCGGGGATTACATCAGCATCTACGACATCCAACGCGCGGTCGAAGACGGCGCGACGGTCCCCATTTATTATGAGAGCCGCCTGGCGAAATTAGAGCTCAAGGAAAAAGAGAAACCTCAAATCGACCGGGAGTTCGAGGAATTGACCGAGGGCGAGGAACTCGAGCGCAAGGAAAAACTCAAGACCAAATGGGCGGCTCTTGAGGCCGTGGTCGGCTCAGAAAAGCGCGTCAACCTCATCGCCCGCGACCTGGTCAATCACTTCGAGAAACGTCTGGAAGCAATGACCGGAAAAGCCATGGTCGTCTGCATGAGCCGCCGCATTTGCGTGGACCTTTACAACGCTCTCATAAAACTCCGTCCCGAGTGGCATCATGAGGACGACTCAAAGGGCGCGCTTAAAATCGTCATGACGGGCTCGGCCTCAGACCCGCTTTCGTGGCAACCGCATATTCGCAACAAACCCCGCCGAGAAATTCTCGCCCAACGCTTTAAGGACCCCAGGGACCCTTTTAAAATCGTCATCGTGCGCGACATGTGGTTGACGGGCTTTGACGCGCCGTGTCTTCACACGATGTATGTGGACAAACCCATGCGCGGGCACGGGCTCATGCAGGCCATCGCCAGAGTCAACCGCGTCTTTAAAGACAAACCCGGAGGTCTCGTGGTGGATTATTTGGGCCTGGCCGATCAGCTCCGCCGGGCCTTAAACGATTACACCGAAAACGGCGGGCAAGGCCGCACGGCCGTCGAACAATCGGAAGCCGTGTCTGTCATGCTTGAGAAATATGAAGTCTGTTGCGGCCTGTTCCACGGCTTTAATTGGTCTCAATGGTCCAAGGGAACTTCGGCGAACCGATTGGGCCTCATACCCCCCGCCCAAGAGCATATCCTAAACCAAGAAGACGGAAAGTCCCGCTGTCTTAAGGCCGTGACGGAATTGTCGCAAGCCTTCGCGCTCGCCGTCCCAAATGAAAAGGCCTTGGAAATCCGCGATGACGTCAGTTTCTTTCAAGCGGTGCGCTCGGCTTTGGTCAAATCGGCGAGCCCAAGCCCCAAGACGGAAGAGGACCTCGAATACGCGGTCCGCCAACTCATCTCAAAAGCCGTGGCCTCGGATCAAGTCATCGACATCTTCGCGGCCGCCGGCCTTAAAAAGCCCGACCTCTCCATTCTCTCGGATGATTTTCTGGCCGAGGTGCGCGGCCTTCCCCATAAGAATCTGGCCGTGGAACTTCTTCGCAAGCTTCTTAACGATGAAATAAAAAATCGTTCTCAAAAAAATCTGGTCCAAGGAAAATCTTTCGCCGAAATGCTTGAGCGGTCCATTCGCGCCTATCAAAACCGCGCCCTCGAGACGGCGCAAGTTATCGAAGAGCTCATTTCTCTCGCTAAAGACATGCGCGAAGCCGAAAAACGCGGCGAGAAACTCAATCTAAACGATAATGAAGTGGCCTTCTACGACGCTTTGGAAACCAACGACAGCGCGGTCAAAGTATTGGGGGATGACGCCTTGCGCGCCATCGCCCGGGACCTGGTCGAAACGGTGCGCCAGAACGCGAGCCTTGATTGGACGATGAAAGAAAGCGTTCGGGCAAAGCTTCGCGTCATGGTCAAAAAAGTCCTTCGCAAGCACGGCTATCCCCCGGATAAGCAGGAAAAGGCGACTCAGACAGTCCTTGAGCAAGCGGAACTCATCTGCAAGGATTGGGTGAGGGATGAAGCCACCCGCCATGACACTCCCCCTTGAAAAATAAGCATTTTTCGTTTATAATATTTATATAGAAATAATTTTATTTCTATATAAATATGACCGCGAACATCCTGGAAGCGCAAATCGGAACAAAAATCCGTGAACTGCGGAAGGAACGCCGCTGGACCCAGCAGCGCTTGGCCGCTTTTTTGGGCATCACCCAAGGCCATCTCTCCCAGCTCGAACGAGGCAGTGGCTCCTTCTCGGCGAATCAACTCCTCGCCATCCTCAAACACTTCAACATCGCGCTGGATTATTTCTCGAAACGCAAAATGCCGGCCGGAGACCAGATTCAAAATGCTTTGGCCCGGCAGGGGGCGACGCATCTGCTTGAGAGCGAGGATATTCTCCCCTCCGAAAAGCTGAAAGCCGCGACGGATGCGATCCGCGAAGCGCTTGTGTCCGGAGATTCGGCGCGGCAAATCGCGGCCATCGCCCCGGTTTTGGCAAACCATGCCGGACAAATGAATCTGGGCAAATTGCGAACCGAGTTCAGGAGTCTCGGCCTGGCAAACCGCTTTGAGTGGGCGATTGAATCGGCCCTGGAAGCCATAAGGCAAGAGGCTTTGCGGCCCTTGCCGCGCCAATGGCGCGTCAAATACCGAAGAGCCGCGACCATCATCGGAATCAACATTCAGCCCCTGCCCCCGTTGAGCCCGGAGCTGGATTCCCAAGATATTGCGCCTCTTGATGTTCTTGACCCCGAGATCACGACCCCGGAGGCGTTGAAGGAGGTCAGCGAAAACCTTTCTCCGCTGGCAAGAAAATGGAAAATTGCCACGCGAATCAAGACCGATGATTTTATAAGAGCGCTGAGGGCTTCCCGTGGCGCTGATTGAAGTCTTCCTCAATTGAATGGCGCTGCCCTATCAGGAGGCTTGAGTTGAAAGCTCAAATTCCTTCCGGCAATCCTTCCGGCATGCCGGAAGGGTCGAGAAAAGCGGGGATTCATTAAAAATCTATTATTTCTCTGCTCTTTTTGCCCCGCCTCTTGGCGCGTAAAGCCGCTTAAGCCTCCTGACCACACCCCCACAACCACATTAAAAATAGTGGTGAAATGTGGCGCTGTGGTCAGGAGGACGGCGGGGATTGGGGCAGGAAATTGGGATGAAAATGGTTAGGAGTGAGCTTAAAGGTGGAAGGAAGGAGCGGTAGGTTTGGGGTGGAAGGTGCGGAAAATAAGGGTTAGGTTAAGCCAAAGAATATCATCAGGATGGGTCAGTGAGTGGTCGGGAACAGGCGGAGGGTCTTGGGAATTTGAGGCTGGAGGACAGGGGTTCAAGGGTCTAAAAGGTTTGGAAGTTAGGTAGGTTTGAGGTTCCGATTAGGGGTCAAGGACGGCAAAGCTTGGGATCATCTCTAGGCTGCTTGAGGGCAAGTTAGGCTCCGAGACTTAAGTCAAAAAATAGTTGACAATAAAACTCCCCTTTGCTTCCGAACAGGGCGTGGGCGTCCCAATAGCGCGGGCAAAGCCTGGCTTTAGCCCCCCAAAAACCCTCAAAACCTACGTCTGTCGCTACGTCTGTTCTTGCAGACGTAGGCGAAAAGCGGCCAAATGATGGAAAGAATTTATATTTCCTGCTTTTTTTGCCCCGCCTCTTGGCGCGAAAAGCCGCTTAAGCCTCCTGACCACACCCCCACAACCACATTAAAAATAGTGGTGAAATGTGGTGCTGTGGTCAGGAGGACGGCGGGGGTTGAGGGCAGGAAATTAAGGAAAGAGGAGGC
>JAKAQO010000004.1 GCA_021822495.1 bacterium
GGCGCGAAAAGCCGCTTAAGCCTCCTGACCACACCCCCACAACCACATTAAAAATAGTGGTGAAATGTGGTGCTGTGGTCAGGAGGACGGCGGGGGTTGAGGGCAGGAAATTAAGGAAAGAGGAGGCAGGAAGTTGGGATGAAAAGGGTCAAGGTCAAGTTTAAAGGTGGAAGGAAAGGAGGGTAGGTTTGGGTTGGGAGATGCGGGGAACAAGGGTTAGGTTAAGCCAAGAAATGTCATCAGAAGGGGTCAGTAAGAGGCTGGGAACAGGCGGAGGGTCTTGGGAATTAAGGGTCAAAGGGTTGGGGTTTTAGGGGTGGAGTTGTTCCAGGGATGTGGCGCGCTTGAGAAAAATTTACGAAAAAGAAAGATAAGGACAATGAAACGATGAAACGGCCTATAAACCTTTCAGGCTCATTTCAGGATTGAAAAATGCTCTGGCGAGCGGAAAGCCATTTAATTTAAATGGCTTAGGCCTTGACTTCTGTCACATAAAATTATATATTAGTGTGACGATGAAAACCGTCACCTCACCCAATCTCGAAGACAGGATCATGGCCAGCGCCGCCAGGCGCGGCCGCGATTGCGTCTTCTTCGGCGAGGACTTCCTCTCACTCGGGAGTCCCGAGGCCGTGCGCCAGGCGCTTTCTCGCCTCGCCCGGGCCGGGAAGATCCGGCGAATCGGCGTCGGCCTCTACCACTACCCCAGCTTCAACGAGAAACTTGGGATCGAGGTGAGTCCCACCATGGACGCCGTAGCGCGGGCCATTGCCCGGCGAACGGGAAGCCGGATCGTGGCCACGGGAGCGCAAGCGGCCAACCTGCTGGGCCTTTCCACCCAAGTCCCGGCCAAGCCGATATATCTTACCAATGCCTCCTCGCGAAGCGTGGCCGTTGGCAATTATTCGATCGCCTTCCGACATGTCGGCCCGAGGCGCATGGGCGTCAAGCATGACATCAGCGTCCTCGTCTTCGAGGCCCTGCGCTACATCGGCCAGGCGAACGTGACCGACCAGGTCGTGGATCGGCTGTGGCGCTCGCTTCCCGCCGACGCCAAGGCCCAGCTTCATCGCGACCTGCCACGCGCCTCCCTTTGGATGCGCCCCATCGTTCAACGCATCACGGAGAAAACCCATGGACTCGGTCGCTAAGAGCTCGCGGCGCGACCGCGCGCAACTGTTTGAAGCCGCGGAGGGCAAGCGCTCTCCGCGGATACCGGCCGCTGTCATGGAAAAGGACTTCTGGGTTTGCTGGACGCTCCATCGCCTCTTCACCGTGCTGAAGTTTTGTCCGCAGATTATCTTCAAGGGCGGCACGTCACTCTCGAAAGTCTTCAAGGTCATCAACCGCTTCTCGGAAGACATCGACCTGTCTCTCAACCGTCGCGACCTCGGCTTTGCCGAGGAGCGCAATCCCGAACAAGCCGGCATCAGTAAGGGCGAGGTCAAGCGCCGTCTCGAAGCCCTTGTGGAGGAGTGCAAGCGAACCGTCAAGGACAAGCTGCTCCCTGACTTGCGCCTGGATTTCACAAGCGTGCTGGGCGCCTCCGGCTGGTCGGTCGAGCTGGACGCTGACGACCCGCAAACCGTGGTCTTCGCCTATCCACAGAGCGATATCACCGCGCAACTTGAGTACGTCCGCCCAACGATCCGGCTCGAAATGGGCGCGCGGTCGGACGACTGGCCCGCCGTGGAATCTGAGATAACGCCCTACGCCGCGGAGGACTTCCCAAAAGCATTCTCGCAGCCCAAGTGCTTGGTGCGTACGCTGAGCGCCGAGCGCACGTTCTGGGAAAAGGCGACGCTCCTTCACGCGGAGTTCCATCGACCGGAGACGAAGGCGACGGCGGAACGCCGCTCCCGGCACTACTACGACCTTTACTGCCTCTCGCGCCACGCAATCGGCGTCGAGGCCCTCAAGCGGGGCGATCTGCGAGAGCGAGTTGTGCAGCACAAAAGCTTATTCTTCGCCAGCGCCTGGGCGAACTACGCCTCGGCAAAGCCGGGCACGTTCCGGCTCGTCCCCAACGAAAAGGCTCTGTCCGTCCTCAGCCGAGACTACGACGCAATGCAGGCGATGATGTTTGGGCCATCGCCAGAATGGGACCAGATCATTGAGGAACTGGCACAGCTCGAAAAAAAGATCAACAGCTGATGGAGACGATGACCAAGACCTTCTTCACGGCGGACACCCACTTCAATCACGCCAACGTGATCAAGTATTGCGCGCGCCCGTTCGCGTCCATCGACGAGATGAACCGCGTGATGATCGCTCGCTGGAACGCCGTCGTCGGTCATGAGGATACGGTCTATCACCTGGGAGACTTCGCCATGGGCAAGCGCTCGGAATGGCCGCTCTTTCTGCGACAACTCAACGGGGCAAAGAAGATACTCATCCTCGGCAACCACGACCGAAGCGCGCGCCAGATGATCGAAGTCGGATTCAACGAGGCGCACGAGAAGCTCGTCTGGGACGGCTGGTTGCTCCAGCACCACCCGATCGCCACCAACAATCGGCTCCTCTGTGGCCACATTCACGAAAAGTGGCGGCGCATCGGTTTGGTCATCAACGTCGGCGTGGACGTTTGGGATTTCACTCCCAGAACGATCGACGAACTGGTAAAGGCCGCAGAGGACGAGAAGGAGTTTAAGTGCCGCTACTGCGGCGCAACGCTCAAGAGGCTACAGCGCCATCCGAGCCACCGCAACGCCAATTGCATCGCGAAAGAGGCCGACTAATGCCCCACTGGATCAACAGGGCGGCAATCGACCGGATGAGCAAACAGGACCAACATCCCTAATCTGAGGTTAGCGATCTGTGCTCCAGCCAAAATTCTTGTGGTGTAAAACGCCCGAAAAAATCCTTCCTTTAATGCAAAAGTTCGCGAATAAATTTTCTGAAAAAACAACGACAAATAGTATAATAAGAAAGTTATGGGAGTGATTCGGAAGTGGAATAAATCCGGCGAAGCGTGGAACTATTACATCGATTACCGCTTCCGGGGACGACGAATCCGCGAAAGAATAGGGCCGAGCAAGACCTTGGCCCAGACCGTTTTGCGCAAGCGCCAGGTTGAAATAGCCGAGGGCCGCTTTCTCGATAAGCCCAAGAACTCAAACGCCGGACTTGGGGAGATGATTCGGCTTTACCTCGAAAATTACGCCAAGCCCTCCAAGCGTTCCTGGAAAGACGACGCACGGATACTCAAGGGATTCTTGAATTATTTCGGCAATGTCGGCCTTTCCTCCATCACCCCGCTGAGAGTTGAATCCTACCGCGCCGACCGCAAGGGCTCGGTGAAAGACTCGACCATCAACCGCGAGGTCACGATTCTTAAGGGCCTTTTCAGCAAGGCCGTTTCCTGGGGCAAAAACGCCGAGAACCCGGTCAAGAAGGTTAAACTCTTCAAGGAAAACAACGCGCGAACGCGCTTTCTGGAAAAAGGCGAAATCGAGCTCTTATTGAAAGCCTCCTCCGATTGGCTTCGCCCCATCGTCATGACGGCCTTGCATACGGGGATGCGAAAAGGAGAAATCCTCAATCTGACCTGGGACGATGTCGATTTTGGAAACAGGATTCTGCGCGTCCGCGATTCCAAAAGCAAGGAAGCCCGCTCAATCGACATGAGCCTGCCTCTTGTCTCCACGCTCAAGGCCCTGCCCCAAAACGCGGGTTCCCCTTACGTTTTTCCCGACAAGCGCGGAAACCGCGCCGGGCTCTTCGGCCGCATTAGAGGCCAATTTTTAAGGGCCGTCACAAGCGCGGAAATCAAGGATTTTAGATTTCACGATTTAAGGCACACCTTCGCCTCCCATTTGGCCATGCAGGGCGTGGATTTATTCACTATCGGGGCTTTTCTCGGACACAAGTCGGGGTATCGCATGACCCAAAGATACGCCCATCTTTCCCCCCGGCACAGGCAAAAAGCCATTCAGGCGCTGGACGGACTCACTTCCTCGATCAAGATGGACACCCAGGTGGACACCTGCGGTTTTTCTCAAAATCGGACGGAAGGTCAAAAGACCCAGTTTTCAGACGGAAAAAACAATTTTGGTTGGGTGGCTGAGCGGTCAAAAGCAACGGTCTGTAAAACCGTCGGGCCCTGCCCTACATAGGTTCGAATCCTATCCCAACCACGCTTTTTGAAATACGCTCTCGTTTAGCGATTTAAGGAGAAAAAGCCATGAGTCTTCATATTGTTGTCTGCGTCAAAAGTACGCCCACCACCGTCAACGTCTCAATAGATGGAACCGCCGGGAAAATTAAAACAGCGGGACTGTCTTATGCCATGAACCCCTTTGACGAATATGCCGTTGAGGAAGCCATCCGCATCAAGGAAAAAAACCCGGGGGCAATCGTTACCGCTCTCTCCCTCGGACCGGAACACACGGAAGGAACGCTCAGAGAAGCCGTCGCCCGTGGAGCGGACAAAGCCGTTTGGCTGAGCATCCCAGAATGCGATACGCACAATTCCTATGGAACCAGCCATGCCCTGGCCATGGCGCTTAAAAAAATTCACGCGGAGAACGCGGTTCACCTGGTTTTATTTGGGAAAAACGCCTCCGACGGAAACGCCGGAGTCACCGCCGCTCAAATCGCCGGATGGCTCAACTGGCCAGCGGCAATTTCGGTCAAAAAAATTGATTCCCTCAATGAAACCGAAACTGTTGTCTGGAGGGCGGTGGAAAATGGAGTCGACGTTTTGAAACTCAAGCTCCCGGCCTGCGTCGGCACAATCAAGGAAATCAACGACCCCCGGTTGCCTTCTCTGAAAGGGAAAATGGCTTCTAAAAAAGCCGTGATCCCAAAATGGACGGCGCAGGATATCGGCCTTAAAGCCGAAGATTTCAGCTCAACTCTGGAACCTCTTAAGATTGAGAATTTTTCCGCGCCGCCACCCCGACCCGCCGGACTCAAAATTGAAGGAGCCAGCGCCGCTGAAAAAGCGAAAAAACTTGTTGACATTCTTATTGAAAGGAAACTCATCTAATGGAAAACCAAATTCTCGCCGTCTGCTTGCCACAGCAGGGAGTTTTGCCCTCTAGCGCTTTTGAAGTTTTAAGCGCCGCCAAAAATCTCGCAAATCAGTCTCAAGGAAAGGTCTTCGCCGCGGTGCTCGGAGAAAAAGCCCAAGAATTAGCCAAAGGCTTGACCGTTTCCGGCGTTGAAAAAATTTTTGCCGCCCAACACCCGAAGCTCACTCACAATAACGATGAAATTTACGCGCAAGCCCTTTCCAAAATTATCGAAGGAAAAAAATTTGGCGCCATTCTTTTCCCTGGAACTATTTTTGGAAAATCCCTCGCCGCCCTTATGAGCGCGCGCCTCAAAGCAGGACTGGGCGTTGATATCACCGAAATTGGGATGGACGGCGGTAAAATTCAAGCCCGGCGGGCAGCTTACAGCGGAAACGCTCTCGCGACTCTTTCCACAACCCAGGAAACAAGCTTTTTTATCGTTTTACCCATGGTTTTTCCCCAAGCGGAGAAAACCGGAAACGCGGCTGAAATCGTCCCCGTCCCTTTTGAACCCGCGGAAACCAAAATGGAATACGTTTCCTTTCAGCCTGAAGCTTCCTCTGAAATTGATCTCGGAACCGCAGAACGCATCGTTAGCGGCGGGAGAGGTCTTGGAAACGCGGAAGGCTTCAAAGTCATCCGGGAACTCGCCGAGACCGTCAAAGCCGCGGTCGGGGCTTCCCGCGCGGCGGTTGACGCAGGATGGATTCCCTATAGTCATCAAGTCGGCCTCACCGGAAAAACAGTTCACCCAAAACTCTATGTCGCCTGCGGAATCTCCGGACAAATCCAACATCTCGCCGGAATGTCTTCCTCGGGCACCATCGTCGCTTTAAACACTGATCCAGAATGCCCCATGATGAAAACCGCTTCCTTGTCAGTCACAAATGACATTTACGAACTCATACCCCTCATCGTCGCCGAGATCAAAAAACGCCGGGGCGGATGAAAAACCTAAAGCCGCTCTCTTCCTCGAAACTAGACGCCGTGATCGTCGGAGGAGGAGTTGTTGGTCTAAGCGCGGCCTATTGGCTCAGTTCTAGCCGGAAAAAAGTCGCTGTTTTAGACCAGTCCGAGGTTCCCAATTTCAAGGCTCCCTCCGGAGATCATATGCGGGCTTTTTATCTCACCCACGGGAAAGATTCTTTCTACACGGAGCTTGCCCGCGCCGCTCTTTCCTTCTGGCTTAAACTTAACGCCGAGAGCGGGCAAACCATTTTTTCTCAAATTGGATTTTTAGATTTAGCCGAGAAAGTTCCAGGCTTTGCAAGCTACAGCTTCGAGACCCTTAAAAAAATGAAAATCCGCGCGGAATGGATTGAGAAAAAAGACCTTCCCCGCGAACATGGAGTCTTTAACGCCAAAGCCCTTAAGGGCGCTTTATTTCATCCAGACGGCGGGTTTATTTGGGCTCAGAGAGCCTTGTCCCTAATTGCGGCCCTCGCCCAAAAAGAAGGCGCGGTCATTCATGGCCGCACTCAAGTTAAGAATTTAATTAAGGACAAATCTGGAAAACTCAAAGGGGTCAAAGATTCAAGCGGCAAAATTTGGGAAGCGGAAAATTTTATTTTTACGACCGGAATTTGGAGCTCTCAAATCCTCAAAGATTACCGCATTCCGCTTAGGCCCAGCCGCCAATTTCAGATTTATCTCAAGCCCCCGCAAAACCCCGGAAGATTCCGCCTGGAACATTTCACGGTCTTTCGTCTTGCCTCCTCCGGATTTTGCGGATTTCCCATGCACCTGCACGGATACATGAAGTTAATCGACTACAAGCCCGGCTCTCTTGGGGATCCCAATGAGGACAAGTTAAAAACTCCGCCTCCCGCCGTTGAAAAAAAGTGCCGGGCTTTTCTTAAAAAATATGTTCCCGATCTCGCTTCCTACTCTGAATCCGAAACCTCCCTGTGCCATTTCGATGTAACCAAAGACGGAGATTTTATCGTGGACAAACTGAGAAAGTTTCCGAACGCCTATATCGCCGCCGGATTTAACGGAAAGGGCTTTTCTCTCGCGCCCTCTATTGGAAAAATTTTATCGGATTGGATTGTCGCCGGAAAACCCAGCGTAAACCTTCAACGTTTTCGCCTCTCACGTTTTAAGTAATTCTCATCCCATGAACGAAGGTTTCTTTAAACCCGCAAAAACCTTCCGCGACGAAATCCGCAGAAAAGCCTTTCATCTTTTGTCCCTTCTTTATCTCGCCGCTTTTATTTTTCTGGGATACCCGCGGGTTATTTTCTGGATGTCTCTTTGGACCGCGGCCTTATTTTTACTTGAAATCGCGCGCCTCAAATCGCCACAGGTCAATGAAACCCTGTTTCGGCTGTTTTCGGGAATGGCAAGGACGGAAGAAACCAAAAAAATCAGCGGGGCATTTCACACGGCATTAGGGATTCTTCTTTTGTTTTATTTCTTTGGAAAAGATATCCCGCTCATTAAAGCGGGCGTTTTTTATGCGGCCTTTGGAGACGCGGCGGCGGCTCTCATCGGCAAACGTTGGGGAAAGCGCAAAATATTGGGCGGCCCGAAATCCTGGGAGGGAACGCTCGCCTGCTTTTCCGTTTGCCTAGTCATCGGGCTTTGGCTTGGCTTTGGGCTTTTTGCGTCTTCAGTTGCCGCTCTGACCGGCGCCGCAATCGAGTTTTTTCCGACCACGGTCTATTTCAACGATAATCTCTGGATGCCACTTTCAACCGTTCTCGCTTTACGTCTCTTGGGCCACTAAGGGCTTGGAAAGAAATAAGGTATCCATCTCGTCGGAGGCGATTTTTGAGCGAGCATAGAAGGACCTGCCCGGGACGTGATGGGGCGCCCCGGGCAGGTGGAGATAAGATTATTCGAGCAACGCGGATTTAGACGAAATCTTTGCTCCCATCTGACTCGCGATTTTCTTGGCTTGAGACAAAACCGCCGCCTTGGTTTGTCCGGCTTTGGGCTTAAACTCTAGCCCCAAGGAGCCGACGATTTTCCCATGCATATCGCGAAGCGGCAAGGAAACCGCAAAACGCCCGTCTTCTTTTTCGATCGAGGTTTTCCCGGTCTTAAGAGGAAGAACGGCATCTCTCTCGCATTTCTCACCGACATCTTTCTTATCGGTGGAGGCAACGGTCACGCAACCCTGCGCTTTTTTGGCCGAAAGGCCGATTTCAGCGATATTCGGGTATTGCGCATGAAGACTGTTGACGAGTTCCTGGGCTTTTCCCTGTTTAACTGCTTTGTGAACCGCCGCTTGCGCGACAGGCTGAGCAGGAGCGGGTTTTGCCATCGGCATGGCGCCCGGAATCATGTTATGAGCGGGCGGCGTTGCCGGCTGAGCGGGAACCGGTTGATTCATCGCTTGAGGTTGCTGTCCAGGCTGTGGATTTTGGGAATTCATTCCCGGACCATTTTGAGCCCACAAAGCGGAAGCGCTAAGCGCGAAAACCGCGGCGGATATCATTGAAGTCATTTTTTTCATTTTGATAAGTCTCCTTGATTGAACCGACATTCGCGACGCTGGCTAAAGCCCCGCGTCTATAATACGCACAAACTTTAAAAAAGTTCGCGCGACCGCCTTCCACCGATAGAAATGATGCGATATAATTTAAAAGAGCATCAAAAAAGATATAGAAGGATTTAAAAAAAAAGCTTTCATCGGCTACCCCTTGAAATTCCGTCCGTTTCCGCTATACTTACTTAAAGGGAGAACAGCGCTGATTCCCCGGAAGCCAAAATCTAGTTTATTTTCGCTATACTTTAATCTGGGAGAGGCAATGGAAAACACTGAGAGACCAATTAAATCGGCAAGAAAGAGTTCCGCGCAAGAAATTTCCATGTTCCGCTCAGGGTTTCTTTTTCCCCGCGCCTCCATCTGGACCGGAATGGCCCGAATTTTTGATTTTGGACAAAGTTTAAACCGCTATAATCGCAGTCCGACGCCCGAAGAAGCCGACTATCAGGCCTTACTCTCAGATTGGCTGGCGGTGGGCGATGATCTCAGGTGGGCCATCCGGGAATATAATCCGAAGACTGAAACCTCAAAAAAGTGAACGAACCGGTTAAGCGCCAGCATCAAACGCCGCCCGCCGCTCTCGTGCAGGTCGCGTCATTTTCCGGTCCGATACCGCCGCCGGATGTTCTCAAGCGATATGAAGAAGTTCTTCCCGGCGCCGCAGAACGAATCCTTAAAATGGCTGAGGAACAATCCGCTCATCGGCGCAAACTTGAAACCACTGCCATTAACAGCATGGACTTCAATTCCAAACTTGGAATAGCCGCCGGACTCTTCATCATTTTAGCCTGTATCGCCTTGGCCGCCTATTGCGTTCATAGAGGGGCCAATCTCACCGGACTCGCCATGGTCATCGGCTCAGTCGGCGGTTTATTGGGCGCCTACCTTTACGGCAAAAAATCCACGGATCAGGATCTCTCCGCGAAACGAGATTCCAATAAGCTTGAGCTGTAATATTCGTACTCTTGGCGGCTTTAAAATACATCCCCGCAATAATTGCGGAACTCGCAACCCTCGTAGCGCGCGCGTCTTGATTTTGTAACCCATCCTCGCTAAACTAAAGAGTCGAAATAAATAAAGAGTATAATGTTTGTAAATGATTAAAGAAAAATCCGCTGAAACCTCCGCCTCTAATCCCCATTCCCAAGAATTCTTGGACGCTCTAAGACATTCCTGCGCGCACGTCATGGCTCAGGCGGTTCAAGAGCTTTTTCCGGGAACGAAAATTACCATCGGCCCCGCGATAGAAAACGGTTTTTATTACGATTTCGACAGTCCTCATCGGTTCACCGAAGAAGACTTTCCTAAAATCGAGAAACGAATGCGACAAATCGCGGAGGGCAATCACGCTTTTAAAGGACAGGAAATGTCTTTTGAGGAAGCGAGAAAATTTTGGGAAGCCCGCGGCGAAAAATACAAACTCGAGATTTTAGAGGGGCTCAAGGGCCAGAAAATCACACACTACTCGCATGACGCCTATGTTGATCTTTGCCGCGGCGGGCATTTGGAAAGCACCAAGGAACTTCGCCATTTCAAACTTCTCAGCGTCGCCGGAGCCTATTGGCGCGGAGATGAAAAAAATGCGATGCTCCAACGCATTTATGGAACAGCCTGGGCGACGAAAGAGGATTTAGACAAGCATCTTAAAATGCTGGAAGAGGCCAGGGCCCGCGATCATCGCAAGCTCGGCGCGGCCTTGGATTTGTTCAGCATCCAGGAAAAAGCTGGCCCGGGACTTATCTTCTGGCATCCCAAGGGTGCCCTAATTCGCTATTTGATGGAAAATTGGCTTAAGTCCGAGGCCTTGAACCGGGGATATGAGTTCGTCCAGACCCCACATATAGCCGAAATCGGTTTATGGGAAACCTCCGGGCACACCAGTTTCTTCAAGCAAAATATGTTCGAGCCGATGAAGGTGGAAGCGGCGAGCTATCAACTTAAGCCTATGAATTGCCCATTCCACATTTTGATTTATCAAAACCGCCTGCGTAGCTATCGCGAACTCCCCTTGCGCTTAGCGGAGCTGGGCACTGTTTATCGCTATGAAAGATCCGGCGTCTTGCACGGGCTTCTGCGAGTGCGCGGATTCACCCAAGATGATGCCCATATCTTCTGCGCGCCAGATTCGGCTGAATCGGAGGTCGAATCCTGTCTTGATTTCGCGCTTGAGGTCTTTAAGGTTTTCGGCTTTGATCGCTACGCCATCGAGGTTTCCACGTGGGACTCAAAAAACCCCTCCGCCTACAGCGGGAAAAAGGAAGATTGGGCTCACGCCCAAAACGCGCTTGAGTCGGTCTTGAAAAGGCGGTCCGTCCCCTACCAACTCATCGCCGGCGAAGCCGCGTTTTACGGTCCAAAAATAGATATCAAACTCATTGACGCAATCGGACGCCCCTGGCAACTCTCCACGGTCCAATTTGATTTCAATCTCCCGGGAAAATTCGGCTTGGAATACGTGTCCGCGAACGGAATCCGCCAAAAGCCCCTGATGATCCATCGCGCGCTCTTCGGTTCTTTCGAGCGGTTTTTTGGAATTCTCATCGAGCATTACGCCGGAAATTTCCCGCTTTGGCTGGCCCCTGTTCAGGTCAAAATCCTGACTTTAACCGAGACGGAAGAAAATCCGGCCCGCTCTCTTGCCGAGAATTTATCGAAAGCCGGCCTGCGAGTTTCTCTCGACTTAAGACCGGAAAAGATCAGCGCCAAAATTCGGGACGCCCAACTTGAGAAAATTCCCTATATGGTCGTCTTGGGACCCAAGGACGTCGCCGCGAAAACTCTTTCGATACGCCTTCGTGACGGAAGGCAAGCCCATGGGGTTTCAGAGGAAAAATTCATCCAAGAATTAACTCAAGAAAACGCCGCAAAGACCCTTTATCCCTCGTGGATAGACTCAAAATGAAAGCGCGGCTTTTTGGAATAGGCCTTGTTTTTTTTTCCGTTTCCACGCAGGCAAGTTGGTTTGGAAATAGCGGACCCTCGATAGCCGATGAGGAAGATGCCTTTAGAAATTCAGCCATCTTTTTCCACCAACCCGGACAAGATTTAAAAAGCGCTTATCAATCCTTCAAAAGATATTCCTATAAATATCCCGAAAGCCCAAAAATCCTTGACGCCGAATTTTTGATGGGGGAAGCCGCGATGGGAGAAGCTCTCGACTCTCTCAAAGCCCGCGAGGCGCGTGAGAAGTCCAGTTCTCAATCAAAGGCTCTGCCTCAAAAATCTTCGGAAAACCTTTTAGTCTCCCAAGATATCTCCAACGCGGAAAAGGCCTACAAATTCGTCGTCAAACATGACTCCAAGACCGGGCTTGGGGCTTCAGCGCAATATCGCCTGGGAGAATTGGCTTATGATCAACGTCATTGGAACAAAGCCATCAAACAATTTAAGGATGTAGAGCTTAATTATCCTCATTCCTACATAGCTCCCGAAGCCTTAATGGGAATTGTTTTTTCAGACCTCGCTCTGGAAAATTATGCTCGGGCAGAAGCCGATCTCACAGCCTTGGGGGAGAATTTTCCTCTTTACCTTAAGGTCTCATCCATGCTCTATTCTCAAGGAATCATCGCGCTTCACGAGCAGGACTACGAAAAGGCGGAGAAATTTTTTAAGCGCGTTCACAACGCGGATTCAACCTACTATCTAGGGCTTACCTATATTCTCTCCAAACGTCCCTATCTCGCCGCCTCCACCTTGGACAAGTTCGAGACCAATGATCCCCAAAACCCCCTTCAAGAGGAAGCCCATTTGCTCATGGGCGACGCATTTTTCCTGGCCAAGGATTATGACGGGGCCATCGCCAAATATCAGGCGTTTTTATCTTCTTATCCGGCCAGTTCCCTGGACGCCGCCGCCACCTACCGCCTGGGTTCTTCATTTTTTGAAAAACAAGATTATAATACCGCCCTTGAGCATTTCCGAAACGTGATCGGGAAATATCCAAAAAGCTTTTTTACTCCTCTGGCCCAATATTTTATCGGCGAGGATTATCTAAACTCCGCTCAGCTTCGCTTCGCTCTTTTCGCCTACACCCGGGTCGTTACGAATTACCCCGACGCCTTGGATGTGGTTAAGCTTGCCCGTTATAAAATTATCTGGACCCAGTATCAAATGGGAAACTATGCCCAGGTTGTTCAAAGCGCCCAGGATTTTCTCTCTTTCTACCCAGAAGATAAATTGGCCAAGGACGTCAGTCTTATCGAGGGCAATGCCTTTACGAAATTAAACCGCAATGACGACGCGGTTGCGGCCTTTCAACACGTCATCGATCTCGCGCCCTCTTCTAAAGTGGCCGAGCAGGCTCTGTTTTCCATTCTTAAAAACGAGTTCGATGAGAAATCCTATTATTCCATCATCACTTCCTATCAATTTATCTTTAGACACCTGCCTCCTTCTCAATCGCATTGGCGTATTTTAAGCTATCTCTACGCCGCGGAAGCCTATCTCTCCCTTAATCGCCCAACCGAGGCGAAAGACATTTACAAGATGACCTTGCAACTCTATCCCGACAGCCCGTACGCTCTCTATGCTCAAGACGGCCTCGCCTGGGCTTATACCTACGCCGGAGATGATGAAAAAGCCCTCGCCGCCCGCCAAAAATTAAAAGACATGATGTCTCTTTTGGGCTCCACTTCTTCTTTTGCCGGAGCCAGCGAGATGGGAATCGCCGACAGCCTATTTAATCAAAGAAAATACGAATACGCCTACGAGATTTACTCGAAATTCGCGAAAAATAATCCCCAGTCTCCAGAACTCCCGCGCGTTCTATACCATGAGGGACTCAGCCTTTACCAAATGCGCTATTACACCCAGGCCGTTGACGCATGGAATCAGCTGGCGGCGCAATTTCCAAAATCACCGGAAGGAAGAAAGGCTTCTTTTTTAGCCGCCGACACTCTTTTCCGCGCGCAAAAATATCCCGAGGCAATCAAACTCTATCAACGAATCCTTCATGACTATCTCGACAGCAAACGACTACCTCTGGCCCGCCTCAGAATTGCGCAGTCTTATTTTAATGAACAGGAAGACGATCAAGCCGTCCAAGAAACAGAGAACCTGATTCGCAGTTTTCCGAACGCGCAGGAATCTCTCGACTCCTTGGATATGCTGGATTCAATCTTTGACCGTTCCAAAGACATTGATTATAAAACCGTGCTTAATACCATCATCGCCTCGGCCCCCGACAGTCCCGTGGCGGCGGAAGCCACCTATCGCCTTGCCCGCCGAGCCTTTGACGATAAAAACTATTCTCTGGCTATTGATTACTTTCAAAAATTCAGCGTCAGATACACCGAGCATCCAAAACTGCCCAAGGCGCAATTTTATCTTGGTGAAAGTTATCTTGAGCTTAAAAAATACCAAGAAGCCGTGGCTCCGCTGGAACGTTTTATCAACAATTTTGCGGCTTCAAATGAAACCCCCATCGCAATTTTCCATTTAGCGAGTTGCTACTATAGCCTCAAAGAATATCAGAAAGCGGCTCAAAATTACGCCCGGCTTTTGAGAGATTACCCCGACTCGGATTACGAAAAAGCCGCCCAATTCAATCTCGCCCTCACCTACAAAGATTTGGGAGAATCCGATTTGGCCGAACAAGCCTATCAGGACTATGTGAAAACGGTGGGAGCGAAAAGCCCGGATGGACGTTCGGCTTACTGGGAAATTTTTGATATCCAGAAAAAGGAGCGGGATTATAATAACGCCCTTAAGACTCTCGATCAGCTGGACGCCTCAGCGAGCGACCCCGCGCAAAAAATGGAAGACACTTATCGCCGGGGAGAAATTTATGCTCTCATGGCTCGTCCGGATGAGGAACTCAATGTCTGGAAAAAAATGGAGGGGATGGACCCGTCCAACAACCCATTCCGTCTCCAAGCCCTCATTAAACTAGGCGAGATGTATGAGAAATATAATGATTTTGCGGACGCGGCATCGGTCTATAAAAATTTAGCCAAAAGCGCCTCTGGCGGTTTGGCCCGCCAGGCCCTGGGGAAAGCCACGGAAATGGCCGCCGAAGCGAAAAAACAAGGTTCGTCTGCCGCCCCTGCGGAATCAGCGAACGCGACTTCGCCCTCAAAACCAGCGGACGCGACTTCGCCCACTCAAATGCCGGGAATGCAATAATTCAAGGAGACTTCAATGGGAAACGGAATTAATTTAATTGAGATTTTAAAGCAAAGTTTTACCCTCGCCATTCTTCTTTTCTGCTCCATCTTGTCTTTTACCTTTATGTTTGAGCGTTGGTGGTATTTTAGAAACGCCGATCCTAAAGGACACGATGTCCTTGGAAGCATCAGAAAATTCCTGGAAGCGGGAAATATCCAAGAAGCCATTAACTTTTGCCAAAAAAGCCGTTCGGCCATCGCCAAGGTCATCCATTACGGACTGCTCAACTACAATCGTTCAAGACAAGATTTGTGGGAGCTCTTGGAAACCAAAAGACAGGAAGAGAAACTTCGCTTCGAGCGGTTTTTGGGAGTTTTGGGAACCTTGGGAAATATTTCGCCTTTTATCGGACTCTTTGGAACCGTCGTTGGAATCATCAAGGCTTTCCGCGATTTGGCCCTAGCCGGAACCGGGGGGCCCGCCGTCGTCGCCCGCGGCATCGCCGAAGCTCTCGTCTCAACGGCGGCCGGGCTTCTCGTTGCCATTCCTGCGGTCATCATCTACAATTACTTCATGAGACGAGTCAAAACCGTCGCCGTTAAAATGGAAATCGCCTCAACCCGCCTCATCGTTCTTTTGGGAGCCAAATGAGCATTGGACGCAAAAAAACGGAGACAGCGGAAGACCCGATCACGGGCATCAACATCACTCCGCTGGTGGATATTTCCCTAGTCCTGGTCATTATTTTCATGGCCGCCGCGCCCTTTGCGGTCATTGCCGGCATCAAGGTCCTGGAATCCCAGGCCGGAGTGGCCACGGGAAAGGTTTCCGCCTCCGACAATGTGACGGTCAAACTCGACATCCATAATCAAATTACAGTCAATAATAAACCCGTCACCAATCAAGCGCTCATAGGAGCAATTGGGCAAGCTCTCCTCAAAAGCAAAGACCGCATGGTGATTGTTTCCGCTGATGATAAAAACAAGGTTGGGCAAGTGGTCAGCCTTCTTGATTCAGCCAAACAGGCGGGGGCTCTCAAAGTCGCCATTCTAAAGAATGATTCCTCTCCGGCAAAAATAAAAGGAAATTCTCGTGGCAATCGAAACCGCGGCTGAAGAAGGAGACATTGTCTCCGGAATCAACGTCACGCCTCTTGTTGACGTGTGCTTGGTTTTAGTTATTATCTTCATGGTCACCGCGCCTCTTTTGTCTAACCCTCCCATCAAGGTTGATTTGCCCACCGCTCATACCCAGGAGGGCCATGACGGGGATAAAATTACGGTGACCTTAGCTAAAGATGGAAAAGTGGCCATCGAACAGCGCGTATTTCCCGACATCAATTCGGGAGCGGATTCTCTTAAAGCCCATATAGCCAATAGCGAGACCAAAATCATCGTCATCCGCGCCGATCAAGACGCCTTAAATGGTTGGTTGACCGACATCATGGCGCGCGCCAAGGCCGATGGGGCCTTGAATATGACCATTGCCACCTTGCAAAAAAAATGAACGAAGAACGCACTCCTTTGGCCTTGATTCTATCAACCCTTCTTCACGCGGCGGGACTTTTTCTTTTTTTGATGCTGGCAAAAGAAAATGCAAAGAAAGTCACCCAAACTATTTCTGATGTAGATTTACTAATTCCCGTCCAAAAACCGCTTCCCCTCTCCCCAGTCAAACAATCTCATTTACAGCCTAAGCCACTCGCCTTTAAAAGCATGAAAGATTTCCTCAAATTGGCTCTTCCCGCGCCAGCGACGCTAAAACCGCAAGCTCCTAAAACGCTCAGCATCGCTTTACCCGAAGAACATCACCTAATGGCCGCCGCTCCCAAGATCGAAGACAGAGGTCGAATGCGCTCAAGGCAAAAACTAGAATCTCACTTGGACATGAGCCGCAAAGAACTGCCTCAGGCGGCCGCTTTTAAAGAAAATTTTAATGATTCCCCTCATGAATCAATGCCGCAACTGCCAAAACTTGAGGAAATCGGCCAAAGACGCGCGCCGAAAAAACTTCTCAAGCAAATTGCCCTTCAAGACGCCCAAGAGCGAAATGCGCCGATGGGAATAACAAATTCCAATATTCTTCCCGACCATCACGCGCACATGGCGGCGCAAGAAGCTCCGCTTGAAGAAGCCTCTCCAAAACCCTCGAATTCCCATCATATTTCCACCAACATCCCGGAATCATCCCTTAGAATGGCTCCACAAAGCGCCCCTACGCCCGGGGCCTCTCTGTCAGCTGATGATCTCAATATCAAAATCACCCGTCCAACCACCGCCGCCAAGCTTAAAAATGGCGGAAAAAAAGGCATCGATATCGAAGGACCGCTCGCAAACAGAAAGGTAATTTCTTACAATATTCCCAAGTTCCCAAGCTGGGCGCTGAAACAGGGCATTCCGGAATCATCAGTGTCCATCAGGTTTTGGGTCTCTCCAGAGGGGAAAGTTTTGCCGAATCTAAGAATCGAGCGAACTTCCGGGTTTGGAAGACTGGACCGTTTAGCCATGAAAGTTTTGAAAACATGGCGCTTTGCGCCGATAAAAACTCAGGAGAAAGAATGGGGCGTCATCACTTTCCGCTTTTTACTCGATTAGTTTTTATTCTAGCCTTGACGCTCGGCTTTTACAACCGCGTCTGGGCGGATGAAAATTCCGCCAATTCATCTGTTCCTCCCCCCGCTATTTCCAGCGGAACAACCCCAACCGAAGTCACGGTCAAAGGCCATGAGCAGTCGGCGAGGATTAATAGCGTAAAACCCCCGATTGATATTCAAGTCGACCCTTTTCAAAGCATTCGTTCAACATTGAAACCCAATCATTCTCTTTTACTAGCCATCTCTCCCAACATGTCTTCCTGGCAGGAAACTCACCCTGAATTTTTGATGGCCCAACGGGTGATTAAACCCTGGACTTCCACTTTCAGCGCCGGATCCGGCATTGTTTTTCACGTCAGAAATGAACTAAAAAAAGCCCTCGGACATTCCCTTTCGCCCCAACAAGCCCGCCAATACGCTTGGAAACTGTCCATTGTCAATGATCAAGGACGGGTGTTCCAAAAATACGGCGGCCCCAGCGACCCGCCCCAGGAAACCGTTTGGTCCGGAGAAAGCCAATCCGGCGGCTACGTCAAAGCGGGAGAATCCTATTCCCCCATCTATGTTTTTAACGATCCCGAGGGTTCTCCTCACACCATCGTGGGAAAACCCATCATCTTTAAAGGGACCATCCACCAGGAAGCCGATGGGCGACATTTGGAGCTTAGTTCCACCATTCTTTTTGGCCCCAGACGAGCGGAAACGGAAATCCAATCTCCCGAGGGAACGAGTCTCTTGCAATCGGCGGCGGATTTCATCAAACGCTTCTTCCCCAACTACCCCTTGCGCATTGAAGTTTTCGCCACTACCGATTCTTTAGCCCATTTACAAGCGGAAGCAGTCAAAGCGGCGCTTTTTAAAGAACTCATGGTCCCCGCTCAAGACCTATCAACCCATGCGGCAGAGGCTTCTTTTTCTCACCAAAGAGTCGTCATCGTCATCTCCAATCAATAATTCAGACGCGCACGCTCGGCATTGAAGCGAACTTTTTTTGATAAAATGCGTATTAATGATAGGCCCTGAGGAAGAGTCTTTTCGGCAGGCTGAGTTCGTGGCGTTGCTTAAAAAGAACGGCGACAAGGTTTACAATTTTGCCTTTCGGTTATCGGGGAATGAACAAGACGCATGGGATTTATTTCAGGAAACTTTAATGAAAGCTTATTCTCGTTTTGAGTCTTACGATCGAAGCCGCCCCTTCGACAGCTGGCTTTTTAAAATCCTTCAAAACATTTACCTGGATGAACGACGCCGAATTTCCCGGAAACCAGCATCCTCCTTGGACGCGCCGTCTCCTTTCCCAGGAAAACCTTGGGAAGAAATCCTCGCCGGAACGGATTTAAGCCCTTTAGATCGCTTTACCAAGGAAGAAAACATCGATTTAGTTCAAAAAGCCCTGGCCGATCTTCCTCCTCTATATCGCACCGCCGTCATTCTTTGCGATATGGAAGGGCTTTCTTACGAAGCGATCGCGGAAGTCATGTCTTGCCCGGTGGGAACAGTCCGCTCCCGCGTTCATCAAGCGCGCCAACTTTTAAAAAAATCCTTCGAGGATTTATCCAATACTCCAAAAGATAGGCAACTCCAATGACTCAAGAACACGAAGAAGAATCTCTTTTATCCGCTCTACTCGACGGCGAACTTGAAGGTCCTGAAAGGGTTCGTCTTCAAAAGCATTTGTCTTCTTGCGCTTCTTGCTCGCTTGAGCTTGAGTCTCTAAGAAAAGTGAAAACAATTTTGGCAAAAGCCCCGCAAAAATCCATGCCCGCCGAATGGACCTGCGATTTTCCCCTGGCTTTCCCGGCGCTCAAAAACGCTCAAAAATCTCCCTCTCGCGCTTCTATTTTTTCTCAAAACTGGCTGATTCCCGCCTTGGTGGCAGCGGCGGTCTCTTTCGCCGTCAGCTTCTGGGTTTTCCAAAATCGCTCTTTGTTTCCGCTTCGGCAAAGCCTGAGCTTAAACGCAAACATTCAGACTCCGACCCCAACGAACGCATCTTCCGCCCTCAGTCCAATCATTTCCAATAACCTCAATCAACCCCAGGACAGAACGCCTTAAGCCTGCTTTGTCCTCCAATTACGGCCGCTAAGCAAAGTAAAATCAAAACGCAACCACCCCGATATAAAAATTTGTTATACCCCAAACAAAAAACTTATTTTTCAGATTTTTGAGGAAACGCTAAAATAGAGGAATGAAAAAAGAAAAAATCCCAATCCTGTCGTTAATTCTTGTTCCGGTTGCCGGTCTTGCCTGTTTACTGCCACAGGTCAGCGCGACGACTGCCCTCTTATCTGGAATAGCCATCTCCTTAATTTTTACAAACCCCTATCTGGGACAAACGCGAAAGCTGGCGCATCAATTCTTGGCCTTATCTATCATCGGTCTTGGCGCGGGAACCAATATCTCAATCGTAGCGCAAGCCGGTCTCCGCGGACTGGGATATACTGCCGTCAGCATCGCCGCAACCTTGGCCTTGGGGTGGTTTTTAGGCCATCGTCTTGGCGTTCGCCGCGACGCGTCTCTTCTTATTAGCGTCGGAACCGCGATTTGCGGCGGAAGCGCGATTGCCGCCGTCGCGCCGGTTGTCCAAGCCGAACATCACGACGTCTCGGTCGCCCTGGCAACTATTTTTCTTCTCAACGCCGCCGCCTTGATTCTTTTTCCATGGATCGGGCATTTCGTGGGCCTCAGTCAAACTCAATTTGGTTTCTGGAGCGCCCTAGCCATTCACGACACGAGTTCCGTCGTCGCCGCGGCCATGCGTTACGGCCCTAAAGCCCTTGAGATTGGAACGACTGTCAAATTAACGCGCGCCTTGTGGATTATTCCGGTGGCTTTGGCGGCGGGGTTTTTCTTCGGGGAAAATGAGAGCGCGGGCGGATCGCGATTAAAAATTCCCTGGTTTTTGGCTGGCTTTGTCGCCGTCGCTCTCGCCGTTTCCATTTTTCCCGCTCTTAAACCCGCAGGGCTTGAGATTAGCTCCGCTTCTCAAAGGCTTTTGGTGGTCACCTTATTTTTAATCGGTTCAAATATGACACGGGAAGCATTGAAGGAAGTCGGAATCCGACCGATGATCCAAGGGCTCCTTCTTTGGGGATCTGTCGCAAGCATCTCGCTTGCGGCTATAACAGCCGGATTCATTCACTGAGCGCATTGGACGGCAGTTCGCAAGAATCCCCTAGGTCCTTTGCCGACGGTTATCTAGGACTTTTGGTTCATGTATTTTTATTCCGGCCGTGCTAAACTTTTTCTAGGCCTCATGAATAAAAAAATAAGATACCTCAGCCTCTACGCATTGCTCATTTTTTTGCCCGGCATCCTTCGCGGCGGCCCGGTGGAGAGCGTCCCTCAAGACCTGCCACTAAAAACGGGGCAAATCATCGGAATTTCCGAGATGATCAAGGACCCAAGCACCTTTTTCTTCGAAGCCTTCACAGGCAGCCGCTATGGGCACATCGGCGTCGTTGGGGAAAAGGAAAACGGCCGCTGGCAGGTTTATCACTCCAATCCCCCTGCGGTACAAAAAAGCGATATTTCCGATTTTCTGGACCGTTCACGCGACGACTCGGGGAAACTCAATTTTACGCTGGTCGAGCCGGCGGCTCCTCTCTCTACTGGGGAAGAAAAAGCCCTGCTGGACCAAATGCGCCGCATGCTCGGAACCCCCTACAATTACGAGCAACATCTTAATAAGCATTCCGTCAATTGCTCGGAGTTCGTTTATAAGGCTTTTCAAAATATCGGTCGGAAAAGAATCGGAGAAATTGAGAAAATTATTAATGACACCAATTTCAAAAGCTTCGATGGCGAACTTTACGGGCTTTATGGAAATACGGCCATCGCAATCCCTAAAAACGCCTACGGGATCACGCCTGTCTCCATTATCAATAGTCCGAATGTCCGCGTCGTGCACGCTCAACTTCCCATAGAACGACTGCTCGGCGATCGCGAAATCTACAAGTCTTGGGAAAAAGGCGGCGGGCTGGAGGCCTTTGAGCGCGCGATGAGGCCCATAGCCCCCCTTCATAAAATCAACATTGATGTTTTCATGAAAAAATTAGATAAAGCTTCCCATAGGCCAGAGGCGCTGAAACCCTTTCGCACCTACCCGCTGACCTGGCGACAACCGTAAAATAGAGAAACAAGACCGCTCACTCCTGCCCCTTAAACGAAACGCCCTTTTTGGCTATTTTGTTGCTAGAAGTCTTTTGCCGGACATTAAGACTCAAGGAGAACTCAAATGAATAGACAAAAAACTCTCTGGACCATATTCGGGATATCCATCCTTGGATTGATGTTTTTCCTGCCCAACACGCGGGGAGAAGACAAGATGGAAAAAGCCTTCCGCGACAGCGTTTTTCCCAATGACTTTGGCCCCACCACCATTAACGTTTCCCATTATCCGAAGAAAATGCAAGTCTACTACAAATTATTTCTAAAACGCTGCTCCAAATGCCATACGGTCGCAAGACCTATCAACGCGCAATTTTTGGAATTGACCAAAAAAGGAGAAATCTTCGCCAAAAAAGACGACCCGGAAATCTTTAAGGATACCGATGTTTGGAAAGTGAGTCCGACCATCTGGGATCACTTTGTTCACAAAATGATGGCCAAGCACGGGGCTGTCATCAGCAAAAAAGAAGGACGCGAAATCTATGAATTCTTGGTCTATGATTCCAAACGCCGAAAAACCGGAATGAGCGCCAAACAATGGGAAAAAGAGCGCAAACGCCTGCTCAAAAATCTGGATGAAATAACGGAAGGGCTGTAAATCGCCGTCAAAAATAACAAGGAGGAGTTATGAAATCACGCGCAGTAGGACTTATTCTTGCCGCGCTCTTCTTTGGATGGACGTCCAAAGCCAGAGCCGACGTGCCGCCGGTGGGAAAAGTAGTTCCCGATACCAGCACGTTCTTTAATGGTCAGCCGTTCGATGGAAATGGGGTTCAGCCGTGGTATGACGGCGGAGCCGCTCTCATTGATACCGATAAACTAGACTTAAACATGTTCGGACGGCTCCAACTCAACGGAGTCGGGGAAATTGTTCCCGATCCGATCAGAGCTCATCAAAGAGTCTATTCCTTTCTCCAGGAATCACGACTGGGAATGAGAGGAGACTTTGATGGATATAAGTTTGAAACTCAACTCGCCTTAGGCGGACAAGACATCGTTGAAAGCCAGAATCCCAACAATGCCTTTACGCTTCTGGATATGTCGGTTGATATTCCGCTTCCGACTTTCGGAAATGACGCGTCCTTAAAAGTCGGTCAATTCCGCGTGCCGTACAGCCGCGAGAACCTCACCGACACGGGATATATGCCTTTTTCCGAGCGCTCAATCGCCAGTGACGCTTTTGGAAACGGAACCCGCGATTATGGGTTGGCCATTCAAGATTATCGCGGCAAATTCGCCGGGACCTTGGCGGTGATGTCGGGCGCCGGGGAAGACGTTCCAGAGCGCTATTTGCCGGAAAACTTCGGCATTCCCGAAGTTGTTTTCCGCGCCGGATATAATGACGGCGTGGACGAAGACATTTATCACGTCGTGGAAACCGATCTCGGCCTGAAACAAACCGAAAAAGCGGCTTATTTCAATGCGCTGTTTAGCAAGGACACCCAGATCGGGCATTCTACAGCTCTAAACCTCAATATGCCCTATCCCACCATGATGATCAGCCCCACCTGGAACCCGTATATTAACGAGGAACCTAATGGCGCCCAATCCATGCAAATGGGGGATATTTTCGAGCTCGGAGGCGATGCCGTTATCCGAAAACCACTGGCTAACGGAAACGCCGTCTCGGGCGAAGCCGAAATCAACTGGGGCGGATACCAAAATCTCTTCGGAGAAATCCACATGGCAACGGCGCGTGTGCAAGGAAGCTATCTCATTCATCAAAAGTATGAGTTCGCCATGCGCTACGCGGCCATTGACACAGGCTCAACGGTCGGAGACTCGGGGTTTAAAGCCAGCGGAGATGCGGTTATTAATGAGTTCACGCCGTCTTTCACCTGGTACATTAAAGGCCAAAACGTCAAATTCGTCACCGAAACGCCCGTCTATTTAAATATGCCGGTGTTTAACAACACGGCGGCAGGCGGCATCGGTTCTTATGTCATGGCCGACATGCCCTTTGAGGCCAGCGCCGGCACCGGAACGGGAAACACCACAACGCGGGATGTCATTCCTGAAATACACATGATGGTTCAGTTCCTGTTCTAAACCCCGCTGGATGAAGTCAAGGGGCGGCTGGAAACAGCCGCCCCTTCTTTTTTAGGTAAATAGGATATTAGCTGTTTTGTTGCATATAATTGATTTAGGAGGAATTGGTTATGAACACAAAACGAATCGTATTTTTAGTGAGCGCATCCCTAATCGCTGCGGTTTCCTTTTCTCGCGCGGCCTCGGTAGGGTTTAAGGCTTCGCCTCAAAGCAAAATCTGGATCGAAGGGAAATCAACCCTGCATCCCTTCACCATCAAGGCCTCGACCTTTGATCTTCAAATGAATTTCAAGGCCGCCCATAAGAAGAACGCGGCTGCGGAAATTCTCAAGGGTCAATCGGCTCAGTTGACGGTGACGGTTCCCATTAAAGGCCTCAAATCCGAATTTGAAGTGATGGATGAGAATACCCAAAAAGCGATGAAGGCTCAAAAACATCCCGATGTTATCTTCTCGCTTACTTCCTACGCCATCACCCAGGGAGGCAAAAAGGAGACTATTTCCGTCCCGGGAACGCTTTCAATTTCCGGAGTCTCAAAGCCCGTGACCCTTCAGGCTTCCATCGTCATTTCAAAATCAAAAATAACCATCAGCGGAAACCAGGAGATTCGCATGAGCGATTACGGAATCAAACCCCCGACCATGATGTTTGATACGATTAAGGTTGAGGACCGGGTCTCTGTTCACTACCATTTGATCCTCAGTCCTCAAACAAGCCAGGTCAGTCTTTCGCGACAACAAATGGCTCGAAATTAAGGCGTTGAACGTGGGAAAAGGAGGCTCTTGTGAAGCGGCTCAAATTAGCGGTTATCACCACGCTCCTATTTCCGGCATTATTTCCCGCCGCGGTCGCGGCCTTTGGCCGCCAACAACCTTGCTTTGTCGGCATTCGCGCTCAACATGGAATCTATCGGATTAAGGGCGAATTTTATGTTCAAGCGCCTCTCGATATAGCGTGGGATGTTCTCTCGGACTACGCTCATATCTCTGATTTTGTCACCAACGTTGATTCAAGCAAAATTCTTGAACGAAGAAAAACGACGCTTCTCATCGCTCAAAAATTGTCTGGAAAAGTCTTTTTCATCAATCGCTCCTTTGATCTCAAGCTTCTCATTGACGAACGGCCTCAAGAGAAAATCTCATTTACCGATATTTCTCAAAAAAGTTTTCTCATTTATAAAGGTTCCTGGGAATTATCCCGCGTTCAAGGCCAAACCCGCGTCGTCTATCGCCTGAAAGCCAAACCCAAGGGCTGGGCTCCCTGGCTGATAGGAAAACACGCCTTTAAATCGAATGCGGAAGCGCTCTTAAAAGAAATCCGCTCTGAAATTATCCGCAGGGAAGAGGGGAAAGTTAAATGAGCGAGAAAAAAACTCTGATGGAAGAAGAAGTGTCCAAGCGCAAGGAAGAATGGCGGCGCATGATCGCCCACGACCTGCGGGCGCCTCTTTCTAATATCCTGGCGGTGCTTCAGGTCATTCATGAAGTGGCGGGCGCGCGAGCCCTCGAACCCAAGGAGCTGGAACTTCTCAATATCAGCATCCGCTCGGGAAAGAGAATGACCGAACTCTTGGATTTATTTCTTGACATCGCGAAACTCGATGAAGGGGTGATGCCGGTTGATAAGAAAGAAATACCGCTTTCTCCGGTGATCCAAAGCGTGATTGAAGACGAAATAGAACTCTCACAGGCGAAAAATATTTCCGTCAAGGTTGAGGTGGACAAAGAAAAGACCGTCTTTGCGGATGAACGTTTGCTCGCGAGAACTCTTCAGAATCTACTCAACAACGCGCTTAAATTTACTCCCAGAGGCGGAACCATTTCTATCAGCGTTGACTTCTCGAATCCCAAGACCCACCTCCTCTCGGTCAAGGATAATGGAATTGGAATTCCGCCCGGTGGAATGGCCACTCTTTTTGATCGTTTTCACCAGGCCCAAGCCCGAAGGGAAGGTCTCATTCAAGGAAACGGGCTCGGTCTTGCTTTTTGCCAAGAAGCCGTTAAAGCCATGGGCGGAACAATCAGCGTGCGCTCGGAATTGGGAAAGGGAAGCGAATTTACGATTAGTCTGCCTTCCCGGACTTAGAACGAAGCTCTTCCATTTCAACAAAAGCCCTCACAATATCCATGGTGGAAACAATCCCCACCAAACGCTTTTCCTTGGTAATCGGCAAACGGTGAATTCGACGGGCGAGCATTTGCCGGGCCAAATCGCCGACCGGAGTCTCCTCATCCGCCGACAACACCGCGGGCGTCATTAAATCAAAAACCGTCGCCTCTTCCGACTCTCTGGAAACAGGTCCAAACAAAGGCATGACGTCCCGGTAAAAATCTAAAGCATCCTCTCCTCGGCGAGCTTCCTTTCTGACAATATCGGTTTGGGACACGACTCCCATGAGCCCCCCGTGGCTGTCGACGACCGGAACGCCCGTAATCTTATATTTGGTCAACAACTCCGCCAATTCCTTGACCGTCGCCAAAGGCGAAACAGTGAGGACATTCTTTCGCATGATGTCTTTTGCTTTCATAAATTTCCCTCTAAAAACTGCTGCGCCCCCATTTCTTCCCAAGAATTTTCTCGGCTCCCAGGGCGTTGGATTCTATGCGCCGCCCCATGGAACGCCCCAGGGAACGGCTCATTGTCCGAATATAATGGGGCCAGAGGCGGTCTTCCTCCGTTTTAAAATGAAGGCGCAAAAGCGCGGCCAATTCCCTAGACCATCTCCGCAAACGAGCAAGGGGACCTTGCCCCGGTTGAATCGGAAGAATCCTAATTTGTTCCATTATTTTTTTCAAGCGTAAATGTTGCGCCTCAATCTCATCGAGAATCGCCGCAGCCCCGGGTTCTCTCAAGTAAGACTCTTTTTCAATGAGAAAAACTTCCAGCTCCTCATGGTTTTCGAGCATCGGCAGAAGAATCGCCAAGACGGCCCAAATCCGCCCCCAAGCCCCGATCCCATCAATCCCGGCGGCAATTTCCAAACGCTCGATGATTCTTTCCAAAGCGCGGTGCTCCGCCTTCACTTCTCCAAAAAAGTTCATCTTAACTCCTGACTCGTTTACGCCGACTCTCCCTCATCTGCCGCCTCGGGAACCGCCAAAACCGAGGACTCGCTGTAACGAAGAACCCTTTCAGCGGTCGTCCCCAAAACCATGTCTTCCAAAAATCCCCGGGAACGCGCGGTTAAGACGACCATATCCGCCTCGACCGAAGCCTTGAGGATTTCATTGATGGGCTTTCCCCAAGCCACTTGAGCTTCAATTTTATACGGTTTCTGGGATGCCGGGAGATTTTTAAGCCCGGCCAAGATGGTTTTCTTTATATGGGACACATCGCCGGAAAACTGCGCGTTGGGAGCCGCCGCGACATGGAAAATATCAAGCCTTGCCTCCATGCTTTTCGCGCAAGCGGCGGCAAACTCAAGCCCTACAACGGAACGGCTATTTAAATCGTACGGCGCCAATACCCTCTCGGGTTTTTTGACCGGCTTTTTCGCAATCAAGATGGGAATTCGGCTCGCGCGAACCACGGCTTCCGCGACCGATGAATGAAACGCTCTCGCCAGTCCCAAACGCGATTGCGTCCCGACCACAATGAGATTAAAATGATTCGCGTGCGCCCAGCGGGTAATTTCATCAATCGGATCCCCGGGAAGAGCGACAATCCTTTCCTTAATGCCCAAATTTTTCCGCAAACGCTCGATTGTTTCCTCCGAGGTCTTGGCCGTTAATTGAGGATCAGCGTACCCAAACTCGCTGTTTCCGGCCCACAGCCAGGGCTGAACATAAACCCCTTCCACTTTCGCTTTCCAGATTTTCGAGAGAATCTCAGCCTCTTCCCAGGCGATCGAGGAAGCCTGGGATGGATCCAAAGCAACCAGAATACGCTTAGGCGGAAAATGATTTTCTAAAAAAGCATTAGGCCTCGGTTTTTCCGCAAAATCTGCTTCTAAAGAACGGTTTTTCATACAGGACCTCCTTACGATTATTTCTCAGCGTCCCTCAAGAGTCTCTCTTGCAACACAAATTCCAAATCAAGCCGGATTGTTGCGAGAGAAATAAACGTGAAAACAATGCCTTGGTCTATTGTCCTTGCCGCGGGAGAAGGAAACAGGCTCAAACCAGCCATTAAAAGCTGGTTTGGGCGCGAATGTCCGAAACAATTTTGCGCTTTAGGCGGCTCCAAAACGATGGTCGAAAAAACCGTCCGCCGCGCCCTCGGTATTAGCCCCCTTCCTCAAATTTTAACTATCGTGGGAAAACATCAGACCCCCTTCATTCCCGCACACGCAGAGCTCGGACGCATCATCGAGCAACCGCAAAACCTGGGAACTGGAATTGGAATCCTTTATTGCCTCGCCCATATTCTCCCAAAGAATCCAGAAGCCACCGTCGCCATTCTTCCCTCGGATCATTTTGTCGCGCCCCGTCATAGTTTCTCGAGACTGTTGCGCTCAGCCATTCGCTCTATTAACGAGAATCCCGACAAACTTCTTTTACTGGCCGCGCCCGCGACAAGCCCCGAACCCGATTATGGATGGATCGAAATCAGAGCAGACGCAAGTTCCGCTCAAATTCTCCCCGTCTCCCGTTTCCGAGAAAAGCCTTCCTTAGAAGAAGCGCGCCAGCTATGGAGTCGCGGAGCTTTGTGGAACACCATGATCACCGTTGCAAAGGCCAAAACGCTTTGGGAATTATCGCGGCAAGCGGCTCCGGGCGTCATACGGCATTTTGAAGAAGCGTCTTCCGCCCTGGGATTGGGAATATCGCCAGAAAAAGCGGAAAATTTCTATAAACGCCTCTCGCCGCTTGATTTTTCCAAGGATATCCTTGAAATCAACGCTCATCGGATTAGCGTCCTTCCAATGCGCGGGGTCGTCTGGAGCGACTGGGGAAGGCCGGAACGAATACTCGAAATCATTCGGCAATTTGGCCTGCCGTCTCCCATTCCCAAAAGGAGGGTCTATGAACCTCATCGAACATTTGAAGAAAGAACACGCCGAGTTAAGAGCTTTGCTTGACGCGGCCGAAAACGTATTGGGAAAGCCCCGGGGAGTAGGACTCGACGACCGCCTCTCATCCGAGGGAAAGTTATTATTCGATGCGTTAAAAAGTTTTCTCCTCGCTTTTGAGAAACACGAGGAGGCGGAAAGCCTCGTCATTAAACGCCTCTTGCGCCTTGAAAACATCCTCTCGGCCCGAAGCCCCGCCTCCTATCCTAAAATAAGCTCCAAACTGCATCAATCCGTAGAAGAAGGACACCGTTCGCTCAAGTCCATCACCCATCTCCTCAGCGCCATGGCCGCCGCTTCCGATTCGGACCAAATCTACTCGATACGCCATGTCTTGTCCTCATTAAAACAAGAGTTAAACCAGCATTTAGACTATGAGGAACGCGAAATCTTCCCAAAACTCGAGGAAACCCTTTCTCCCGATGTTCTCAATAAAATGATTCGCTGGACGAAAAAGAATTCGCCTTCCCCGCCTGCCCGTCAAACTTCAAAATGATAAGATTTACGGCATGAGGCTTCCAGAATTTAGTCAAAAATTATCCTGCGGTTTTCTTTTCAGTATCGGCTTATCTCTGATTCCTGTTTTTTCTCGCGCCCAAGGCCCATTTAGAATTTCACTGACCCTCAGCGAAGTCGAAACAGCCACGCTTAAGCATTCTCATGCCTTAGCCGCGGCCCGCGCGGAAAGCCAAGCCGCCCAGCACGGGGCCAACGTCCAATATTCTTTTGTCATGCCAAGACTCACCCTGGAAGGAAACTGGGGATACGCGACCGCCATTCCTGATGTTCAATTAGGAGCGATCAAAGTCCCTTTCGGCACCCATGTCAACACGGCCATCGGACCGGAACTTGATTATACCCTTTGGGATGAAGGAGCCCTCTACCGTTATTGGAAGAGCCAATTGGCTCTGGCCCATTCCGCTCAAGCCCAGACCCAGCTTCAAAAAATGGAAGTCATTTTGGCCGCGCGCCTCGCCTATTTTCAGGCGCAACTCGCGCTTGAACAAACAAAACTCCTGGCTGATTCTTTGTCTTTATCTCTCGCGCAGTATCACGACATTCACACGCGATACGTCGGTGGAACCTCGTCGAAAATTGACGCTTTGACCTCCCACCAGGACGTACTTCTACGGGAAAGCGAGTTTCGACAAGCGCAAGCGGACCTTGCCTCCTCTCTGAGAGAGATATTCACGCTCATGGGGGTGCCGCAATCCTTCGATTTAAGACGCCCCGTTTCTCTTTCAACCAGCAAAAGAATGCCCGCTAATTTGAAAAAACCGACGGCCATCGTAAAAATTGCTTCACCCTCATCCAAGGAACTCCCCTGGTTTAGATCCTCTCCGGACGCGGCCCATCCCGAAATTCAGGCTTTCGCTTTGCAGGAAGAATCCTCAAAACTCGCGGCCAAGGCCGACGCCGCCGGGGCCCTGCCTAAAATTCAGCTTTCCGCCCGTTCCTATTACACCTATCCCGACGTCGCGGTGGATATTAACCCGACTTACCTTTACCAAAATACCGTCGGGGTCATGGCCAGCGTCCCACTTTTTGAAGCGGGGAAAAGCGCGGAAAAATCAAAACAAGATAAAGACATGGCCAAAGCCGCTCATCAAAAAAAAGAAGAAGCCTTTGAAAATCTGGAACGCGACTACTTAAAAGCCCGGGATCAACTCTCGCAACTAAAAGACCAATCAAAGATAGACGCTGAAACAACCGCGGAGACTTCCGAACTCTCGCGTCTGGTTTACTCGGCTTATAAAGCCGGGCACATTACGATCGTCGAGGTTCAGGACGCCGATTTAAGAGAGCTTGAAGCCGCTATTCAAGCGGCGCGCACTCAAGCCCAAACCGCGATTCAAATCGCGACCTTAGACTATATCGCCGGAGAAAAAAATGAAAAATAAAAAGCCTCTCTTGGGGGGTTTAGTCTTAGTCGTGATTGGATTTATTTTCTGGAGAATCAAAACTCATACCCACTTTCTCTATGCGGGAACAATCGAAGCGACTGAAATTGACATCGCCCCCAGAGTGGCGTCCAATATATCCCAGGTTTTTGTTCACGAAGGAGATTTAGTCAAAATTGGAGAGCCTCTCGTCAAACTTTCCTGCGAGGATGTCAAGCTTGATGCGCAACTCGCTCAAACCGATTTTACCCGCATCACCAAACTCTTCCGAAGGGGTTCCGCGACCCAGGAAGCCTTGGATCATACGACCAATGAATATAATCAGGCCATGTTACGCTTAAGCTGGTGCGATATCCATTCCCCCATGAACGCAACGGTCCTTTATCGCCCCCGAGATCCGGGGGACTATATTTCAGTCGGAGAAACCATTCTTAGCTTGGCCGATCTTAATTCCGTTTACGCTTATGTCTATGTCCCCCAGCCCCTGCTCGCGTCTCTTTCTTTGGGAGAGAAAGCGACAGGGTATTTGCCGGAGATGAACCGCAAGGCTTTTCCCGGCAACATTGAATTTATTCGTCCCGAAGCCGAGTTTACTCCTAAAAATGTTCAAACGGAAAAAGAAAGGGCTCGCTTGGTTTTTGGAATCAAGGTCGCCTTCGATAACCCTCAGGGAATCTTAAAGCCTGGAATGCCTATCGAGGTTCGATTGGGGCCATGAGATGGACCAACTCTCCATTGAACTCCGAAATATCAGCAAAAAGCTCGGCCCCAACCAAGCCTTAAGCGGCGTCTCTCTTTTTTTTAAAGCCTCGACCATCCATGGTCTCATTGGCCCCGATGGCGCGGGTAAAACGACCTTGATGCGCGTCTTAATGGGTCTTCTCCGCCCCGATGAAGGAGAAATCATATTTAAGGACGCGGAAAAAACATATCCCCAAGAAGAAGCCCGCCCGTCCATGGCCTATATGCCGCAAAGCCAAAGTTTATATGGAGATCTTTCGGTTTCCGAACATCTTGATTTCTTTCGCGACCTTTACGGTCTCCCCGAGCAGGATTATCAATCCCGCCGAAAAGAACTTTTAGAAATTACCCGCATGACGGAATTCGCCTCGCGTCCCGCAGGACATTTATCCGGAGGAATGTATAAGAAACTGGGGCTCATGTGCGCTCTGTTGCCTTCTCCAAAAATACTTCTTCTGGATGAACCAACTACCGGAGTGGACCCCATCAGCCGACGCGATTTTTGGACCCTCCTCTACCGTTTGGTGGAAGAAAGCCGTCTTTTGATTTTAACAGCGACCTCCTACATGGATGAAGCCGCCCGTTGCGGAAACGTGCACTTAATCGAATCCGGAAAAAAAATCGCCTCCGGCCCTCCACGGGAGATACTCACCCAAGAGAATGTCAAAAGTTTTGAGGAATTGTTTCTCAAGCACGCGAAAACCCCATGAACGGCTACGCGGTCGAGGTCAAGAATTTGGTCGTCCGCTTCGGAGATTTCATCGCCGTTAACAACGTCTCTTTCGCGGTCAAACCCGGAGAGATATTCGGGTTTCTTGGGGCCAACGGCGCGGGAAAAACGACGACGATTCGCGTTCTCTGCGGGCTTTTAAAACCGACAGATGGGGAAATCAAGGTCGCGGGGCTTAACCCTCATGACGGACTCAAGCCCATCAAGGAAAAAGTAGGTTATATGTCTCAACGTTTTACGCTTTATAACGATCTCAGCGTTGAAGAAAATATCGCCTTCGCCGCCAGTCTGCGCAAAATACCTCCTTCCAAAATTAAAGACCGGGTTGACGAATTATTTAAAGAAGTCGGTTTTGACCTATCCCCCCGCGTCCTGGTTCAAGATTTATCCGGCGGAATCAAACAGCGCTTGGCCTTGGCCGTGTCCATGATTCACGATCCGGATATTCTCTTTTTGGATGAACCGACCGCCGGAGTCTCTCCCGCGGCAAGAGTCGCCTTTTGGAACTTAATCCGAAGCATTGCCGCGAAAGGCAAAACAATATTTGTCACGACTCATTATATGGATGAAGCGGAGCAGTGCGGAAAAATTAGCCTCATGCGAAATGGGGAAATTATCGCGCTTAATTCCCCGCAAGAACTTAAATCACAGGCCTTTCCCGACCCTCTCTATGAAATAGAAAGCCCCGACGCGGCAGATCGGAATTGGAACAAAAAATTATTCAATCAAAAAGGAATTAAGAATTTGGAGCCCCATGGAAGTTCCTGGCATTTTGAACTGGACCTCAAAACGAATTTAACGGAGTTGTCTAAGGAAATGAACTCTCAAGCGCGGCAAATCAGCCCGTCTTTAGAAGACGTATTCATCCGCTTCATTGAGGCCCCGCATGAAACAAAGTAAAGGGTTTAATTTTTCAAGGGCGTATTCCATCGCTAAAAAAGAATCCCGACATCTGCTGCGAGATCCCTTTACCTTGACCCTGGCCCTTGGCCTTCCCATCGCTCTTCTCATTTTTTTTGGTTTCGCGATTGATTATGACATCAAGAATATCCCTATCGGCGTATACAATGGCGATATTTCCACCGCTTCCCGCGATCTCGTGGACATATTCCAAAGCTCTGGATATTTTCAAACTAATCCCCTGCCCTTAAGCGGGGATCCTCTCGAAAAACTGGATACGGAACAAGAAAAAGCGATTCTGATCATTAATCCCCAATTCGGCCGCCATCTGGCCGGCGGAAAAACGGAAAGCGCGCAAATTGTTCTTGACGGGGCCGACAATCTCGTTTCTGGAATCATCACTGAATATCTGTCTGGAATCGAAGACTCTTTCAACTCTCGCCTCAAAAAACAACCCCCGCCGCCAAAAATTAACCCCCAGGTCCGCTATCTCTTTAACCCAGAGCTCAACAGCCACTGGTTTTTTGTTCCGGGGCTTATCGCGGTCATCAACGGACTCATCTCAATTTTACTGACGGCCCTGACTGTCGCCCGGGAATGGGAGAATGGGTCCATGGAGATGATTCTCGCTACCCCCGTCAAGCCATCGGAAATTATTCTTGGAAAACTGGCTCCCTATGCAATCCTGGGAATAGGAAGCGTTCTCTTTGTTTTCTTGGCCGCGCGATTTATTTTTCACGTACCCATGAACGGGAGCTATCTACTCTTGTCTTTTTCAACGCTCGCTTTTATCGCCGCAACTCTCGCACAGGGCCTTCTCATATCGGTCCTCACGCGCCAGCAACAACTCGCCATGCAAATCGCGATTACCACCGGCCTTTTACCGGCCTTCCTTCTTTCCGGCTTTATTTTTCCGGTTCAGAATATGCCTATCTTTTTTCGATACTTCACCTCCATTCTTTCCGTTCGCTGGTTCATGCAAATACTTCGGGCGGTTTTTTTGCGCGGATCTAGTTTTTCAGATCTTAAAATTCCGCTCGCAATGCTGTCTTTATTAACCACGCTCTTGGTCGCGGGAGCCATCAAAGGTTTTAAGCGGGACCTTGAGCCATGAACACGGCCATTATCGGATTTCTAAAAAAAGAATTTTCCCAAGGCTTAAGAGATCGCCGCATGCGGGTTCTAATCTTTGTTTTGCCAAGCATTCAGCTTTTGGTTTTCGGACTCGCCATCCGCACGGAAATGCGAAACATAAAACTTGCCTCCTTTGGAAAGCCCGATCCCGTGATGCGCGAAATCATTGACCGCGCAGAAGCCTCCGGCTGGTTTTCCCCCGCGGCGGTTAAGGGAAAAAATCCCTATCAGTGGGTTAAGGCTGGACAAGCCGAAGCGGTCTTAATCGCTCCTGAAAACGGCCTCGGGCGAGACGCCCTGCATAAAACGGCAAACCCCCAAATACTTATTGACGCCTCCGACAGCGTCCGAGCGCGGGCCATCAATGCCTATTTATCCGCCATCATCCAGCAAACAGACAAAGCCCCAGCGCCCCAGTTTAGCTTCTCAGTGAGGACGCTCTATAACCCTGAACTCAAAACGGCCCACTTCATGGTTCCTTCCATTTCCGGGCTCATTCTCAGCATCCTGACGATTATCTTAACCAGTATGTCCCTAGCCCGGGAAAAAGAAATTGGGACTATGGAAACCATTTTATCAGCGCCTATAGAAGGCTGGGAAATTCTTCTGGGAAAAACAATCCCCTTTGTCATCATGGGGCTCATTGTCTTCGCGCTCATCGTTTCGGCGGGGATTTTGGCTTTCGGCGTTCCCGAACGCGGGCCTTTGTGGATGTTGGCTCTGGCGGGTTTTGTTTTTGTAGTCACCAACGTCGCCATCGGCCTTTTTATTTCCACCATCGCAAAGAATCAACAACAAGCGATGATGGCTAGTTTTATCTTTCTTTTCCCGGCCATGCAGCTCTCCGGCATCGCATTTCCAGTGGACAATCTGCCCCCCATCATTGCCTGGGTCAGCTATTTTGATCCTTTGAAATATTTCGTGACTTTAATGCGGAACATTATGCTTAAGGGAGGGAATCTCGCGGTGTTTTGGAAAAACCTCTCCCCCATCATTCTGATTGCGACCGCCGTCGCCGTATTTGCCATCGAGCGTTTTCACGATACGCTCAACTAAGGGTTCTAAAACAGAAAGATGGACGCTAAAATCAAGGCAAGGCCGATGAAAAGCTTTTCAACTTCGCCCTCGTTTTTTCCCCATCGGATATAGAAGGCTCCGAGCAAACTCAAAATGAGCCCGATGAGGCCTTTAAAAGCGCCCCAAGCGGTGAAATGGAGGTTTAATCCAGGCATTAAGGCTCCCAGCGCTTAAATAAAAGGCAACCGTTGACGTCTCCAAAACCGAAAGACGCTTTGATGACATAGTCCAGCGTTTTGTCGATTTTCTGATGAGGAATACTAGCCGCTATTTTCTGAATTTCAGGATGAACCTTCTCGCAGTTAATCGAAGGATGGACATAAGAGTGGACGATTTGGTCCACCACCGCCACCGATTCTAAGGCTCCCGCAGCTCCCAAGGAGTGCCCAATCATGGATTTCGTTGATTGGATGAGCGGAAATTTAGACGGTTCTAGCTCTAATGCCCGTAACCAACTGCCAACTTCCCGAGGATCTGCCGAAGTCGAGGTCAAATGCCCATTGATGAGAGAAATTTTTGACGGAGAAACGCCGGAATCCTCAATGACCTTTCGAATGCAACGAATAACTCCTTCCGGATTGGGGAATGTCATCGTGCCCCCGTCTCTTTGACCTCCGGAATTGCAATAGGCGGCCACGAGTTCGCAAAGAATCTTGGCTCCCCTTTTTTGAGCCGATTCTAAACTTTCAAGCCTTAAGACCCCCGCCCCTCCAGCGGGAACAAAACCGCAGGCTCCTGCGCCCATGGGACGCGAACCTTTTTCCGGAGCCTCGTTATATTTCGAGCACAAAACGTCTCGCATCGCGTCAAAACCGGACCAGCTTCCGTAATGCGTGCCCTCGGAACCTCCGGCGAACATGGAATCGGCGTATCCTAACTGGATATGTTTCCAGGCTTCAAAAATCGCCTCGGTTCCCGTATTACAAGCCGAGCTATTGGAACTGGTTTGGCCGCCAGCCCCCAACAACTTTCCCACCGCCACCGAAATGGAACTGGACATCACCTGGGGAACGATATCGGTTCCCATCGCCGCGGTCCCTCGCCCCGATTCCTGATTTTTGGCGTCAAAAACGACGGGAGCCAAGGAATCAAGAATCGTGTCCATTCCCCCGATGCCGGAGCCAATAATGACGCCGGTGTCCCACAAAACGGGAGTATCTCTTTTCCCTTTCACCCAATCAATCTCAAGTCCGCTAGAGCGCGCGCACTCAAGAGAAGCCATGACCGCGTAAACCATCGCCTCGTTGATTTTATTGAGCTCGCTTTCGGGGATGACTTTTAAAACGTCTTCTTCCTCGACCGGCGGAACCCCGCCAATTTGGCAAAGATAATTCATTTCCTTTAGATTCTCTCTAAAAGAGATGCCGGATTTCCCTTTTTGAAGCGCCTCTCGAAAGTTTTCAATTCCAACGCCGTTGGGCGCAACCGCCCCCACTCCCGTAATGACCACTCTTTTCATGGTTTCCTCCTGCACGAAATCTGGAACCAACCATTTCTTCGCTTAGGCTCAGTCATGGTTTCACCTCGAAAAATTTTTCATCCGCCAAGGAAATAACTCCGCTAAAAACCGCTTCCCCGTCCTTGGGCCCGCCGTAAAAAAAAGATTCCGCCTTAAAGTAAAAAAAATCGGGATTTAATTTTCCCTCTTGAACCGAAACTTTGAAAAGGATGGTTTCTCTCGGACGCACCATCTTCTTAAATAAGGCGTTCTCTATCGAGTGAAACAGCGCCGTTTTTTCTATCTCAGGATTTATCCCTCTCAACAAAAGGGCTCCGGCCTGAGAAGCCATCTCGACCAATTTAATTCCAGGAACGACGGGGTTTCCGGGAAAATGCCCAGCACAATCTTCTTCCTTCCAGGTATAAATTGCTGACAAATGAGAATCCGTTTTTTCCAAAACCTGATCGATAAATCCCCATCTCATAAACGCATCCCGCCATCCACGCTCAAGACCGCCCCGTTGAGATAATCATTCTCGATGAGATGAGCGACGGCCAAAGCCACGGCCTCCGCCGCCCCAAATTGGCCCAAGGCGATTTCTTGGCGAATAAGATTTCTCGTTTCTGGCCCAATAGTCTCGGTCATAGCCGTTTCGATAAAACCCGGGCTCACCGCATTGACCCTAACGCCCTTGGGCCCCCACTCAAAAGCCAGTTGTTTGGTCAAGGCCTCAAGAGCGGCTTTGGAAGCCCGGTAAACCGCGCTACCCGTCAAAGCCTTTTTTGCCAAAATAGAACTGACATTAACAATCACGCCAGAGCCGGATTTAATCATCTCTTTGGCGAAATCCCGCATGAGAAGAGCCGGGGTTTTAAAATTAACTCCCAAAATCAAATCCAGGGAATCCTCCCGAATATTCAACGCCGGTTCATGCGGCTTGTCGATGCCGGCGTTATTGACCAGAATGTAGGGGTTTCCTTCTTTAAGGCACGCCTCTAAAAGAGCGCCTCGCCCCACGGAAGTCGAAAGATCGGCTTGAATCAAAAAAGAATTGGGAATTTCCGAATGCAAGGCTTTCGCCGCCTCCGCGTTGCCTTTATAATGAAGGCCTAGCCGAAGTTCTCCCGAACTTTTTTCGCTTAAGACTTTCGCAATCGCCCGGCCGATTCCGCCGGAAGAACCGGTAATGACGGCCACATCTTGAGACATTAGAGGACCTCCATATATCCCCCGCCCCAGGCAAGCCCCGCGCCCAAGACGGCATAGACGATTTGATCGCCCTTCTTTAGTTTTTCCCAGTTTTGCGCGATGACCGATGGGCATCCCGCCGCGGCGATATTTCCCTGCTCCCGCACGTTTCTCAAATGCCTCTCGGCGGGAAGTTTTAAATGATCCAGAATCGAATTTTGCATGACAAAGTTGGCCTGATGGGCGATAGTGTAGCAATCCTCGGCGTAAAGCCCTTTTTTCTGCGCGATTTCTTCAAACATCTCGCAGGTTTTGCGAATGGAAAACTCTCGAACCACCGTCCCGTTTTGACGAAAATGCCCGACCGCGTCAATCACGATATCATCGGCCCCCGCGGATTTAGTCTCAAAAATCATGGGCTCAACCTTCAGCCGTCCCAAGCGCTTAGCCGACACCACTTCCGCGGCCGCGCCGTCTCCCCAGATATATCCATCCACGCTTTTGGAGGAATAATCCGTTCGCGTCGTGTAGACCGAGGATTGAACGCAGAGAATAAATTCCGGCAAACGTCCCGGCTCCATATCGCCCACGGTCTTCATGTGAAGAGAAAAGCTGGAACAAGCGGAATTAATATCGCAATGCGGCCCGGGAAGGGCGCCAATTTCTTTCGCGATTTGATTGGCTAAACAGGGAATCGTCTCAAAGGGCGTGTCGCAGTTGGCAATCACCCAACCGATTTGACTTGGCGAAATTTGGGCTTGCGCCATCGCTCTCTTCGCGGCCAAGACCCCGAGACTTAACGGCGTCTCTCCTCTGCTTCGGGCGTGTAAAATCGCTTGATCCGGATTTTTATTTTTCGTTTCACGGATATAGTCAAGGCTTAAAACCGAATAGCGGGAATTAATGCCTAAGCGGGAATCCACCCAATCTTGCCCCTTTTCAAGACCCGCTTCCCGATGCAAAAAATCGTTAGTGATTTTCGTTTTTGGGAGAGCGCTTCCAATTCCGTGAATGTAGAACGCGCCCATTTATAGTCCTGAGATCGCTTCTCCACCGTCAATGCGGAGCACTTCTCCATTGACCCAGGAAAAACCGGGAAGACAAATCTGAAAAATCGTCTCGGCGACGTCTTCCGGCGTCGTCAAACGATGGTACGGGTTTCTGAGGCGCGCCTGGGCCTTCATCAAATCAAAATTGGGAATCGCGTTTCCCGCCGGAGTGTCGGTGATTCCGGCTTGAATGACCAGGGACCTTGCCCCATAGGGAGCCAGTTCCACCGCCAAGGCCCGGCAAGAGGCTTCCAGGGAACATTTCGCGGCTGAAACTGCGGCGTATCCTTTCCAGGCAATCTCGTTTCCCTCCGAAGTCATTGCAATCAAACGGGCTTCTTTGGCTAAGAGCCCTTCTTTTGATAACTCGCGCCCCCATAAAAGGTAATCATAGCCCATCATCCAGATCGTACGGCTTAAATCTTCTTCGCTCAGCAAATCCTCGCGATAGGGAATGCGGCTGTCGGCCAAGGTGTAGAGAGCGTCGCATTTCTTTTCATGAAAGGCCTCGTTGACCGCTTCCCGCAAGACTTCGAGATCAACAGAAATCTTTCGCTTGGCCAGAGATTCCGCCAGACCTTTTAAAGCCGCGCCTTTAAAGTCGGGGGTTTTGTCCTCGGCGATAAGCTTACAGGCTCCCGCCGCGACCGAATGCATGAAAAGATAAACGCCTTGCGGCCCCGCCTCTTTGGCGATACTCTCAAAAACAAGCCCGCGCTCATCTTCGTCAAACAAATTGACGTTGTGAGTGACGAGGCGAACGCCCAAAGCTCGAATTTCATCGAAATGAGGCTTAATCGCGGTTTCGACCACGCCTTCCTTGTCTTTATGCGCAATAAAAATATTGAGCCCCGCGCGAGCCAGGCGTTTGGCGGCGGCTAGACCAAAACCGGAAGACCCGCCCAGAATAACCGCCCAAAGATTTTTACCAGCAAACGGCTTTTCTTCTAAATTATTCATGGCTTATTATAACATTTGAACTTTATTGAGACCTATTTCCATGTCGCAGCTTTGTCATCTCTATTTTACTTGGAGAAACTAGACTTAAGCGGCATAAACATTGCTAGAATAGGCTCGATGCGACGCTTAAGCCAAAGCGTATTTTTCCTTTCCAGCTTTTTGCTTTCAGTTTCGGCTTGGGGCCAAAAGGATATCGCCTCCCGCTATTTCAGCTCCGGATGGTCCGCTGTTTCCCAAGATACAACCCTTCCCGCGCTTAAAGCTGTTCCAGTCAATGTCCAAAACCCCGCGCAAACTTTTCAGGCGGCCTATGCGCGGCCCACCCATATTTTCATCACCCAAATGGCTTATCAAATGTATGCCTCGCATTTTGGCGGCGGAGAAATGAGCCAATATTTGCCCCTCATTGTCAAAGCCTCTTATGAAGAAGATATGCCTTTTCAAAACCCCTTTGGACAACTTATTCCGGAGCTTCGGCATTTTTGGGATCCAAGGCGCGGGCTCGAAAAAGGCTTGGCCGGATATGACAGCGCGGTTGACCGCGCCTACAAGTATTTCACCGGCGGCTACGGCCTGAATGGGAAATATGACAGGGCTTGGTCGCATAAAGGAATCAAGGGACAGGGAATTATTTTTCTTTACCGCTCCGGAAACAAGGCCAAGGCTTATGAATATCTGGGGCATGTCGCCCATTTGGTGGAAGACCTGACCGTCCCCGCCCATACCCTCTTATGGCCGCATCTTCACGCCATTCCCGGTAGCGACGCCTATGAGACCTACGCGGAAACTCATTTTAAGGAAAACTTTGAGATGCCCACTGGAGATGTCGAGTCCTTTTCCTCTCTCTACGATCTCTTTAGTCAGACCGCCCGAACGACCCAACAATTCGACGCGGGATTTGGCCCCGGACCGCTGGAAGGCAAAGACGGCACGGTGGATCAAGGCCGAAGGCGCGCGGACGGGTTTACGAACCAAGAATTAAGACAAGAAGCCCGCGTTCTTTTACCATTAGCGGCAAAAAGAGTCGCAGCGCTTTTTCTGTACTTTCAACGCCAAGCCGCGAACAATTTTTCCCAGCCTCTGATTCCCACGCTTAAATGAGTATAGAAAACCCGTCAACATCCACCACCTCAACTCTCATTTCCGTTCAAGACCACGGGAGAGTTCGCGTCCTCACTTTCAACCATCCTCCTTCCAACAATCTATCCTTTTCTTTTTTCGACTCTCTCGAAAAAGAACTGGACACTGCTCAATCAAACTCCAATACTCGTGCCGTTCTTCTCACTTCTGCTATTCCCAAATATTTTTCCGCCGGACTGGAACTCTCGGAGCTGTTTTCCGCAGAGGAAAGAACGCGAGCGCAGCTTTTCATGCGTCTTGTGGAGATACACAAAAAACTGGCTCGATTCCCCAAACCAACCGTCGCGGCCATCGAAGGTTCGGCGTTTCTAGGGGGCTTTGTCCTGGCTTTGGGATGCGATTTCAGGCTCATTGCCGAAGAGACGGGGCGAGTGTCTTTAAGCGAAATCCGGCTTGGGCTTTCGCCGACTCTTCCGCTTATCTCGATTGTCTCTTCCATGAGCGGACGACCGGGTCTCATCAAGGACTTAATCTTAAAAGGAAAAACCTTGCGCGCCGGCGAGGCTCTTGAAGCGGGTCTTGTCGATCATATTCTTCCCAGTTCTGGTTTCTTTGACGCGGCCTTAAAAGAAGCCGACAAGCTCGCTAAACTTCCGCCCCAAGCGTTTTTGGCGATTAAGACCTCTCTTCGCGCGGCCGTTTTGGGAGACGAGGAAAAGCTTTGGGAAAAGGGGCTTGAAGAATTCAACGCCCTCTTTAGCGGCGAAGAAGCTCAAGAAGGCATCCGCGCAATGTTTGAAAAGAGAAAACCGCGATGGGAATAAGCGCTCTTTTTTCCCCGGAACTTCTGAAAGGAAAAGTTGCAGTCATTACCGGAGGCGGGACGGGAATTGGCAAAGTCATCGCGGAAGACTTTGCCCGGCACGGCGCCAAAATCGCCCTTGTATCCAGGAACCTCGAACGCCTCAAAGAAACTGCTTTTGAAATTCAGAAATTAGGCCAAGAATCAGAAGCTTTCGCCTGCGACGTCTCTGAATCCGATCAGGTGCGCGCCGCCGTCAAAGCAATCATCGCACAATTTGGGCGCGTGGATATTTTAGTTAACAACGCCGCCGCCAATTTTATCCGTCCTTCGGAAAAACTGACCTCGGTGCGCTGGAAGAAAGTCATCGATATCGTCCTCAACGGAACTTTCTACTCAAGCCTTGAATTTGGAAAAACGATGCTCGCTCAAAAAAGCGGCCGCATTATTAATCTCGTCGCCGCTTACGCCTGGACCGGAGCCCCGGGCCTAGCCCCCTCCGCTTCGGCCAAGGCCGGAGTCGTCGCACTGACTAAAACCCTGGGAGCGGAATGGGCGAACCGCGGGGTTCTTGTCAACGCCATCGCCCCCGGCCCCATTGATACTCCCCAGACCCGAGAACGCCTTTGGCCGACTCCTGAAATGGAAAAACAAATTCTTTCCAGCATCCCTCTTGGGAAATTTGGAACGGAAGAAGATGCGTCGGCCCTCGCTCTTTTTCTGGCCTCCGAACTGGGGCGCAATATCGCAGGAGAGATTATCACTTCTGATGGAGCGCAAAGCCTCGGGCGCGGCGCGATGGACATTCTCAACTCATTCAAAAAAGGGGACAGTCCCCTTTTCTCATAATCTTAAGGTCGGGACAGCGCCGTCCGCAAGAATTATGAAGAAGAGGCGCAGTCCCCTTTTTCAGTAACTGTATCGGATAAGAATCGGCGTGGGGTGCTCGGCGCCAGGCCCGGCCAAAATCAGAACCTGGCGCTTTCCTGATGGAACAATTCCTAAAATCGTCTGATGCGCCGGATAACGCGCCTTAAGAAGCATCTGACTTCCCTGACGCTTAAAAACGAGAAGCTCGCGCGCCTTCGAATCAAAAGCCCAAAGCTGACCTTGAACCCAGGCCATCGCCGTAACAGCCATGCCGGAACCCAGTGAGAAAGCCTGGATTTGGGTCGGGTCCGAACCGTGACGATAAAGAAGACCATTGACGGCGTCATAAGACCAAAGAGATTTTCCGTTAAAAGCCAGGGCCGTCGGCGCCGGACCCGGAGTGGGATAACTCTCGGACACAACCGCAGGGTCTGTCGGTGAATGCTCGATGAGGCGAGCCTGCGCCGCGTCCAGGGACCATAAGTTTCCTTTCGCGAAGGTCAGGGAAGAAGGATGATAGGGTTTACTCGCCAAAACCTTGGCCGTACGCGTAATCACATCCGCCTTTTGGGGAGAGAAAGATTTTAAATCGCCGTCCCAATCGGAAGCCCAAAGCAAAGTCCCGTCAAAAGCCAGGCCCGTGGGGCTGGAAAGAGAAACCGGTTGAACCGAAAGAGCGCGAAAATGAAAGCGGCTTAAATAATTCCAAACTTGGTATCCCCCGGCTCCCAAGGAAGCGCACGCAATTAAAGAAAACCAAAATCCCTTGCGCTTCATCATTTTAAAAGCCAGGCTCGGTTTTTCTACTTTTTCCGAGACTCGCTTCATAAAGGAAGAAAGTTTGGCCGTCGCTTCCGCCGACTCCCGAACGCTTTCATTCATCGCCTCGGTAAAGCGCAAATGTTCCGCTTCTTTTTTCTCAAGGTCGGCATGCCAGTTTTCCCTTTCTTTTCTCAAATTTTCTTCCCAGGAGGAAAGTTCCGCCCTTTGATTTTGCCAGGCCGATCGCTCGCGGTCCCACAATTCCCGCCACTCCGCTCTTTCCTGCTCCCAAATCTTGGAGAGTTCTTCCAAATGTTTTTCTAAATCCGAAACCTTTTTGAGAGCCTGGGCTTTATCTTTTTCCGCCTCCCCGAGGCGATGTCTTTCCTCTAAAAGCTCGGCCAAGGTTTTTTCAAGAGCCGTCTTCGCCTCTCTAAGGCTTTGAGACGATTTTGAAAGCTCGCTGGACATCGTGGATGATTCTTTCTGAGTTCGTCCGGTCAAAGCCTGCATCTCGCGCAGGCTTTGGAGATATTCTTCTTCTTTTTTTTGCCACATCTCCTCTTGGCGTTCAATAATTTTTTGCTGTTCGGACAATCTCTCCCGAGTTTGAGCCAAAAGAGACTTAAGCTTTTCTTTCTCGATGGCGTGGCTTTTGCGCTCTTCCTCGATGCTCTTTAGAGCCGCTTCTATTTTTCCCTCGGCTTCAAGCCCACCGCTTAAAATGGCCGCCTCTTGCCCTGACAATTCGCTCTTGAGGTTTTGAATTTCGCCTTTCAAAATCGCTTCTCGCTGTCTTGATTCTTCCAGGGCTTTATATCTCGAACTCAAAAGCTCGGAGAGCTCTTCTGCCTCTCTACGGCTTTTTTGTCGAACCAAAGACAAAGCGTCCCAGGCAACTTGGGAAGGAAATGCGTGGGCTTCTCCAGATAAGGGAATTAGAAATTCAGAGGAAGAAGATTCCGCTTTCCGCCACAAATCCTCAAGATTTTCCTCAAACCCAAAAGGCTCTTCCGGCATACCCTTAGTGTAAGGCCCGGCCGCGAAAAAATCAATATCGGAATTGTTACGGACAAGACCGAAAAGGGGACTGTCCCCTTTTTATGTAAAGAGTTCCAGGTGAGCGGTGAGACCGGATTTAAGAGAGAGATTAACGGCCTTTTGAAACAAAGCCTCCGCTCGGGTTGTTTCTCCGCCGGCGTGCAAAACCTGGGCCAAGGACATTTGAGCGAGAACCAGACCCCGGTTTTCCTTGGCGCGCCCAAACAAAGCCAAGGCCCTGCTTAAAAAGCCGCGCGCCGCTTTTAAATCTCCCTTCTGCATATTGACACGCGCAAGACCCCACTCCACATACCCCAAATCGGCGGCATCCCCCAGTTTTTGGTAAAGGAAACGCGATTTTATGTAGAGTTCTCCGGCCTCAAGATAAAGCCCTTTTTGCCTGAGCGCATTTCCAAGACCGCAATAGGCGTAGGCCTTCGCGAATAAATCCGCGCTTTGAGACAATAAATTTTTGGCCTTTCGGTAATATTTTTCGGAATCCGAAAGCTTTCCCTGAATGCGACACACTCCGCCAAGCCCGAGTAAAGCGTAAATTTGCCCGTCTCCATCCCGCGCTTTTTTCGCAAACTCAAAAGACTGGTGATAGGCTTTTTCCGACTCCGAGAGTCTCCCGGAGAATCTTAACGCGCCCCCCATCGCCCACTGAATGAACCCGCAGGCCTGAAAGTCCTTATCGGCCAAGCGCCGTTTAAAAAAACCGTTCAGACGCAACAGGCTTTCTCTATATTTTCCATCCGCGCGGTCAATTAAAACCTCTTCCAGATCGACGGATTCTTTTTCTTCATTCCGACCGGAACGCTTCATTTCCAGTCGCGCATTTTGAATATATCGGCGAGCCTTGGAGATATCTCCCAAACTTCGGGCAATGGAGGCTAAGGACAAAAAGGCGTCAAAACGCAAAGACGGCTCTGAACTGAGTTTGACCGCGCTTAAATAAGCCGGCAATGCCTTTGAGAAAAGCCCCTGGGCGCGAAATTTTTCCGCCTTCGCAAAAATTTTTAAGGAATCATCGGTCACCTTTTCATTATATCTTTCCAGAAGCCTTAAAAATTGTTGTTATGATATAGGTGTGAACAAAAAGCTAGCCCCGTTTTTGATTCTTCTCCTCCCTTTTCTCGGCTTTGAGCCGCTCAACGAACCTCCGCAATGGCATGAGGATTTGACCTTTCACTATAAAATTCTTCATCAAGACACCTGGCTCCCTATGGGGTTTACGCTTAAACTCGAAAACATCCACAGCCGGATGCGCATGGATCTCGCCTGGTGCTGGCCGCCGGTCTCATCCGGGACCCGGATCCCGCTTTATCTCTACCGAAATCAAATACTCTATACCCACGGACGCTTTCATCCTCCTGCTTGGAGCGTGGGACTGGCGATTCCAGAAGTTCGCTCTATCTTGACCTTCAGCCAAAAACCCATGGCGAACCTCTATCAGATCATCGCCCATGAGACGACCCACGTGATTTTCGTCTCTTATTGGCTGAGGAAAAACCAAAACTATCCGCCGTATTGGTTGAACGAAGGTCTTGCGATGGTCGAACAGACCTCTCAAGAACATTCAAAGGATTGCTATTGGTATCAACAAATTTCCTATCTGGCGGGGCAGAATCTTTTTCCGCTTAAAACCCTGATGCGGCTTGAGCCCATGAAAATGAGCAATGTCCAATCCATCCAACTGTGGTATATGGAATCTTATTCCTTGATTTATTTCTTGCTCAGAAAACACTCTAATTTTTATTTTAAGACTTTCGTCTCCTATCTCAGAGACGGGCGATCTTTCAAAACGGCGCTATGGGCGGGATATCGCTACACCCCGCAACAGCTTGAGCGGGCATGGTTTAGGTTTTTAAATGTCCAAAGCCGCCAAAAGACCTTCGGCCCCATCTCCAAAGTCGGATTCTTTCATGATTTAGGCCCTTCTTAACGCGGGAATTCTTTTGGAATCTTGACGCGCACGGGTTTTCCGTTAAGGGCTATTAAAAACGCGACCAAATCTTTTTTCTGCTGAGCATTGAGGCCCAGGGGATGAATTTCTTTATCCAGATAGGGGTTGGGGTTTCCGCCCTTATTGTAAAAATCAACCACCGCCTCCAAAGTTTTTTCTGATCCATCGTGCATGTAGGGGTGGGTGTATAAAAGCCCGCGAAGGCCCGGGGTTTTAAAACGCCCTTGATCGCCTTCTTTTTTGGTGATGAGGTATCGTCCGAGATCGGGCTTTTTCGCGTTCATTCCCACGCCCAAATTGTGAAACTGAGAATCCGAGAAATTAACTCCTGAATGGCAAACATCGCAATGAGCCCGCCCAAAAAAGAGATTCATCCCTCTTTGGGCCGAGGGAGACAAAGCTTTCTTATTTCCCGCGATAAACTGGTCATAATCGGAATCGCCGGAGAGAATCGTCCGCTCAAAGCTCGCGATCGCCTGGACAATTTTGTCAGCCGTCACCTGGGTGGAACCAAAAGCCTTCTTAAACAGCTTTTGATAGCCCTTAATCTTCCCGATTTTTTCTTCTACTCCTTTTAACGAAAAACCCATCTCAACGGGATTTTGAATCGGGCCCTTGGCCTGCTCTTCAAGGCTTGGCGCGCGCCCGTCCCAAAATTGAAGCTCGTTATAGGTCGCGTTAAAAACCGGCGGAGCGCTGCGCGTGCCTTTGAGGCCATGAATTCCGGTCGAAACCGGGCTCTGATCCGTCCAACCCTTGGCCGGATCATGACAGGTCGCGCAGCTGATGGTATTATTCTTTGAAAGCCGCTTATCGAAATAAAGAAGCCGTCCCAATTCGACTTTTTCATTGGTGATTGGGTTATTGGCGGGAACATTGGGTTTCGTCAGCCCCAGTGGAACGGAGTAAGGATAAACCGGCCCCGTGCTCGTGTCATCTCCCCAATCATCGGCCCAAAGCGTAGCGAAAGCTGAAACAATCGTTAAAAGCGCAAGAAGAATCGTCCCACTATTTTTTTTCATCATGTCCCCCCATTTTAAAATATCACGATAAGAAAGATCGAAGCATCCAGGCCATTTTTTCATGCTCTTCCAAGACTCCGGTCAGGAAATCGTTGGTCCCCATATCGCCTTCCAATTCGCAAACCTTAAGATATTTTCTCAAATCCTGAATCAAGGTTTCATGGTCGGATAAAAGTTCTTGAAGCATTTCCTCAGACTTTAAATTCTTCTTGACCGAATCCTTAACAGAAGAAGCGGCCAAAAACTCAGACAAAGCTCCCAAAGCCCGCTCGTCCAATGCGCGCACCCGTTCTGCCACCTCATCAATGATTCCGTCCAAGGTCTCATATTGAGTCTCGAAAAATTTATGCAGATCGTTAAAATGCGGGCCGGCCACGTTCCAGTGGAAATTCCGCGTTTTAGTGTAGAGAACGTATTCGCCGGACAAAACCCGGTTTAGAATTTCCGAGACGGCTTTCCGGCTTTTGTCCTCAAGTCCAATATTAATTTTCATAATTTTCCCCCATTACATTAATACAACTTCTAATTTTTCTTTGCGGCGCAAGCGCGACAAAGCCCCGAAATCCGAATATCATACTCCTCGGCTAAAAAACCATTTGGTAAATGAGAAGGCGCGCGAACGTTTGCCCAGCGCTCATCTCTCCAGTCTTCCATCCTCCCGCAAATCCGGCAAACCAAATGTTGATGGGCCTCCATATTGGCGTCTAACCGCAAAGGCCCGTCTTCAGACGCCACGCGGCGAATGAGACCGGATGCGATTAAATCCTCAACGATACGGTAAACCGTTGGAAGCGGCAAGGACGGCCAATCTTTTTTAAGCCTTTGGTGAACCTCCTCAACGCGAGGATGACCCAAATCTTCAGCCAGGGCCTTAAAGACCGCACGGCGTTGAGCAGTCAGGCGAATTTTTCGCTTTCGACAATCTTCATCAAAACGCGCCAACCATTCTTCAACCACGCGAGCGGGCCTCATTTTGGAAACTAATCTCATATGATAAATATTAACATATAAGACTAGTTCTGTCAAGAGTAAAAACGGATATTTACGATCGCAAAAATGAGTCTTTACTTTATGAATAACTTTATGTAAACTTTATGAACGATGTATACTCCGAGGTTTCACCCCTCCCCGCGCGTTTATAAGCTCTTAGAGGAAATAGCCCGCATTAGGGAACAGCTTCGCTCATCTCTGATTAAAGTTCCCTGGGTCCCGTCTCTTGTCAAAGACGCGCTGGCTAGGGCGGCCTGGGGCTCAACGGCAATCGAAGGCTGTACCTTATCTCTTGAAGCGGTCAAAGGCCTGCTTGAGGGAAAAGACATGGAGGGATATCCGGATCGCCACATTCGGATGGCACGGAACTACTTAAACGCCCTCTCATGGATACAGAAACGAGAGAAAGAAAAGACGCTCCTTGAGAAAGACGTTCTGCGATTGCACTCGATAATTTCAAATCACGCAATCGACGAGGGCCCAATCGGAGAATACCGAAAGGTTCCAGTCCGCGCCGGACTACACGTCTGCCCGGACTGGAAGAAGGTTCCCGAATTGACTCACGCACTCCTGGCTTGGCTTAACGGGCCAGCGGCGGAACTGCCGGCGGTCTTTTCCTCTGCAATCCTGCATCTTCGCTTCGCGGAAATACACCCTTTCAGGGATGGAAACGGCCGCGTGGCGCGCGCGCTGGCGACATGGCAACTTTATCGGATGGGATTTGACACTCTTCACGTCTTCGCGCTGGATGAGGTTCTTCTTGAGAATCGAACTCTCTACATTAAAAACCTCCAGCGCGTCCAGGTTGAAGGCGCGGACATGGGCGACTGGCTTGAGTTCATGGCCGAGGCGGTTTTGGAAACGCTTGAGCGCGTCCAAGGGAGGATTCAGGCTCTCGGCAAGCTCGGAAAGAAACCTCTCTCTTTAACCCCGCGGCAAGAAACGCTCTTGAAAGTTCTTCGCGAACGCGGCGCGCTTGGCATCAGAGATATCGCCCGCAGCTTAAAAGTCACCGCGCCGGGCGCCCATTACGCCCTCAAGCCGCTTTTGAAACAGGGAATCGTCAAGAAACTCGGCTCTCACAAAACAACCCGCTACGCGCTACCCTAGAGAAACTAAAGTTTTCCTAAAGAATTCCGTAAAGTTGGCTGATTGTTTCGAGGCGGAGCCTTTTCCCGAAAGACATTGACTTCCGAGATTTTTTTGGGAGAGGCTTCACTTGGGGGAATTGATATAATGAAGGCGTGACAGAATCGGTAAAATTATTTTCAGATCTGGCCTTAAATATTTCGGGGAGCATAATTTCCGCGATAATTATAATTCTATATTCTCGAAAAAATTTGGCGGAAAAATTAAACAAACTGACAAACGCGAAAAAGACCTGCGAAGATATAAGCAACAATCTTGCGGGAGCACGGATAACACTAGCCGAAGCTGGGCGAAGTTTTTCCTCAGATATATTGAACGAAGACATTCTCAGAGTTAATTTGAATGCAAAATTTTTAAAATTCATCCAGGACATCGAAACTTCTGTCGACAGCGGGACATCCAAATTGGATAATCTTATTGGCAGTCTAAACACAATTGAACGGGCAGGAGATGACTTAAAATGAACGAGACAATCAAAGATGCATTAAAAGAAGAATTAATAAGAAAATTAAATGAAAAGGAAAATATACGAAAAAAATGCCTTGAACGCCTCGAATCCTATAACAAAGCTAAGAACGACTTATTTGAAGAACTTGAGTCTTTTGTTTCAAACACTCCAGCAAAAGCTACCTGGCTTAATAATGGAGTTTTTACCAATGTCTACGAGAATCAATTTCCCTTGAAGGGCATCAGCATTTCGTTTCCTCCAGCACAGATTACATTACAACCCCAACTCGCGCCCGGTGGAGATGCTTTGGAAAATAGCTCATTTGCCCTAGCCATATTTGGGACCAAGTTACCCCCACCGTTCCAGCAGGGACTCCGCATTGTCTACAACCCTCTCTCCAATGAATGGCGGTTAGATGATCCAAATAAACGCTCAAAAGATCTCGATGGTTTTATGGCAGCGGGAGGAGAAAAAATCACGTTGGAGGATTTTAAACGCGCAATCATTAACGTTCTAGGATGACCTCATTCTGTTCATCTAACCGCGTAAACTCCCATGCCTATTCTAAATTTTAAGGGAAAAGCCTTTGTTCAGAACTATCATTTGGGAGCGCCGTATCATCAGCTCATCCCCCGAAAAGACAAGGGCTTATCCGACAAGCCAAGGCTAGATGACAATCTCATCATCCACGGCGATAACCTCAAGGCCTTAAAGGCCCTTTTGCCCACTCTAATCCTATTTGACTAAACCCTTTACTTCGGCGCGGGGCCTTCGACGATTTCCGCCATATCAGAAGGACGCAGCCACTTAAGAAAGGCCTGGCGGACGTCTTGGGCCGTAAGGCGAATATAGGTTTTAGCGGCGCGCTCAGGCTCATCCAAGGGAAGACCGAATTCCGAAAGAGAAAGCCACTTATAAGCCACGTCGTCGAAACTTGATTCCCCTAAGGGAATGGAGCGAAGAAGAAGAATTTTTCCCTGCCGCAATTCCCGGGGGCTGACGTTTTTCTTTTGCATTGCCGCGATATCGTTTAACGCCAGGGTCTTGGCTTTGGAAACCTTGTCAGGGTCACAACCGTAGATCATTCCGTAAGTCGATCTCACCCTTCCTGCATCCCAATAAGAATGAGCGGTGTAGACTAGTCCCGTTTTTTTACGAAGATCCAAACTCAGTCTTGAGGCGTAAAAAGCTCCGCCAAAAATTTCATTTCCCAAATTGAGAGCGTAGTAATCCGGAGAAAGGCGATTCATCCCCACCGTTTGAATGAGTCTCACCTCGTCTTGAAGCCGGCTTGAATCGGGGACGTTGACCTTGGAAAAATGATTGACCGGAACCGCCGGATAATCAATATTGGGTTTGGGCCCCACGGCTTTCCAGGAACCGAAATATTTCTCAATCACGCTTTTCGCCTGTTGAGGATCAACCTGACCAATGATGACCATCGTCGTCATGTCAGGGCGAAAAACCTTTTGATAATATTTCTTGACGTCTTTAAGGCTCAAATCCTTGACCTTCTTGGGCGTAGCCTCGCGCAAAATCGGGTCGTTCTTAGGATAGAGGGCTTTGTTGACCGCGCGGTCCGTTAGATAACCCGGGCTTTGAAGTTCGCCAATGAGTTCATCGGACACTTCCGCGCGAACAATTTTAAAATTTCGCTTGGGAAGAGCCGGAGAGAGCTCGTTTTGAGCTAACAACTGAACTCCTTTCTCAAAATCTTTAGACAAAACATTCAAATAAAAATCCGTTCCAGCGCTTTCATCGGCGGCAATGTCATCCAAGGCTTTTTGAAACGCAATGCGGTTAAGACTCTTCGTCCCGTAGAAAAAAAGTTTATTTAAAACCCGGTCCACCCCTTTTTTCCCGGACGGGGTTTCGGTATCGGAATTAGACAGGATATACCCCATAATTGAAACGGTCGGGCTAATCGCTTCGGGCTCGACAATCAGCTGGAGGCCGTTGGATAAGCGGCTGACGATGGGGTGAAGAGTTAGAGGCGGAACGGCGAGACTTTGCACCGCCTTTTTCGCCCAGGACGGAAGCGGCACGGCTTTAACAGAAGATGAGGCAAAAGACTCTTGTCCCCCGAAACCTTTTCCCGAAATCGGTTTTCCCGAAGGCTGGGGAGTTAAGATGGCGGAAACAGAATGCTCAAAATCAATATATTTTTTGGCCACGCGCGCGACATCTTCCGGAGTCACTTTCTTAATCGCCTCGATATCCTCATCCGGAGACTGGCGCCCTTCTCCCGCCACCGCCTCCGACCATTCCATCGCAAGACCCTCGATTGAATTTTTCTGAAATTCCGCCGAGGCCACTTCCCGGCGTTTGGCCGCTGCGACAAAATCAGGATTGATTCCCTTGGACAATTCTTTTTCTAAGACCTTCTTGACCTTTTTGAGAAGTTTTTGAGAATTGGCGCCTTTGGGAAACCCCGCGATCGCAAAACCGATTCCGGCCTTGGGTAAGCCTTCGTAGGAAAATCCCGCAAAAAGAGCTTCGCCCGTGACCTGAAGTTCATAAAGAGGCCCTCTAGGGTTCGACAAGGCGTCCGAAAGAATCTGAGCGGCGGCGTAGTCCGGGCTGTCCGATCCGGGAAAGCGAAAGGCAAAAGCCGCCAATCCGTAAGGGCTGTCCGTATCCATTTTCTTGAGTGAAGACTTGACGGGACTAAAACTAAAATTCGGGCGCTTGGGCATCTTCACTTCTGGAATCTTTCCGAAAAGCCTTTCCACAGTTTTAAAAGTTTTGGCGGGATTAACATCCCCCGCGATCACTAGAATGGCATTATTGGGGCCATACCAATCCTGATGAAATTTCCCCAAGTCCTTTGCCGTCGTCTTATCAAAAGACGGGCGCGTTCCCAGGGCGTCATGCTCATAGGGAGTTCCTTTAAAGAGAGCTTTAAGGAGTTTGGTGTAGAAAACGTATTCCGGATCCGATAAATCGCGAGACACTTCCTGCTCAATCGCGCCGCGCTCTTTATCCCAGGATGATTTTTTTGCCGAAATCGCCCGCATTCGGAGAGATTCGATATGCAAGACCGTATCCAAATATTGAGAGGGAACCGTGTAGAAGTACTGCGTTAAATTCTGTTGCGTGTCGGCGTTGAGGCGCCCGCCCACATCCGCCCCAATTTCAGCCAGCTGATCGGCGGAAAGCCCAGGGCTTCCGCGAAACATCATGTGTTCCATCGCATGGGCCGTTCCGGGAAAATCCGCGGGAACTTCATCGGAGCCAACCTTGTAATTCACTACGCTGGTCGCGACCGGAGACAAAGGATTGTAGACGATGATGACCTCAAGCCCATTTTTAAGCGTCTTCCTGAAAACCTGCCCAGCGGCAAGACCCGCCCCTTGCGACAAGAACGGAATAAACAAACCCACAAGCGCCATCACAATAACGCCCAGCTGATTTTTATTTTTCATTGACGACTCCTTTATTTTGCGATGCTTCAATTCTCCGCATTTTGGGGCGATTGGAATGTTTGAAACTCAGCTCACGGCCTTCTTTTAAGGCTTTAAGCCACTCATCCATCTCCGCAGTCTTGGAATCAATAATTTCTTTCGCTTTTTGAATTTCAGAGGCGCGGCCTTCCAAATTTTTAGCGACGATATGCTCCAAGTCCTCAAGGCGGTAGAGGTACACATGCTCAAGCGTATGCACCGCTTCTTCAATGTCCCGCGGCATGGCGATATCTACCATGAAAAGAGAGCGCCCACGCCTATTTTTAAGCGATTTTTCAACCATTTCTTTCGTCAAAACTGCTTCGGGCGCTCCAGTCGAGGCAAGAACGATATCCACTTCCTGAAGGGCCTCCGCCCGGTTTTCCCACGGCAATACCGAAGCCTTAAAATTTTGGGCGAGAGTTTCGGCCCGATCGCGCGTGCGGTTTGAAACCATAATCTTTTGAGTTTTCTGACTCGACAGATGCCGGACCATCAGTTCCGCCATCTGTCCGGCGCCCAAAACCAAGACCGAACTCTCGGAAAGACGACCGAAAATACTTTGCGCGAGTTCCACCGCGACGGAGGCCACCGAGGTTTGACCGACGGAAATCCCAGTTTCGCTCCGAACTTTTTTACCGACAAAAAGCGCGCGTTGAAACAGGATATTTCCAATTTTTCCGGTGAACCCTTCCTTTTTCGCCCACTCGTAAGCCTCTTTGACTTGTCCTAAAATCTCCGTTTCCCCGACAACCAGGGAATCCAGCCCCGAGGCCACCTTGAGCAAATGTTCCACCGCCTCTAAGCCGCTGTAGAGATAAAGGTCCTCCTTGTCGGGATTTTTCCCGATTAAACCCTCAAAAAAACGCAGGAGAACCTCCGGCCCGTCCGCCCCGTCTTTAAACCCGCAGGCATAAACCTCAAAGCGATTGCAGGTGGATAAAAAAACAACGTCGGCAATGGGGGAATCTTTAATTTTTCGCGCAATCTCTTCTTGAGAAAAAAGAGACAGTTTTTCCCGCAAGGCCAGTTCCGCGGTTTTGTGACTGAGTCCGGCAACCACAATCTGCATCGGCGCTTTAATTATCCCTTGGAAAGATATCCGTGAAGCTCGCTTAAAAAATTAACTCCAGCGAAAGTGAAAACGACGCAGGCAAAACCCACCATGGAGACATAAATCGCTTTTTTTCCGCGAAGCCCCATCAAGTAGCGCATATGCAAATAACCAGCATAGACTAGGGCGGTAATCAAAGCCCATGTTTCCTTGGGGTCCCATCCCCAAAACCTTCCCCAGGCGTTTTCCGCCCACACTCCGCCCATAATGATTCCGATAGTTAAAATCGGGAAAGCGGCCGCGATGATGCGGTAATTGAGATTGTCTAATTCTTCAATGGAAGGCAGGCGATAACACAAAGCGATGGGTTTTCGCGATTTAATCTGATGCTCCTGAACCAATAGGGCGAGCCCAACGCCAAAAGCATTTCCGAAAGCGGCATAAGCGCTCATCAAGACCATGGGATGGATATTGATCCAGTAACTTTGAAGAGCGGGAACCAAGCCGGAAATTTCAGGCGAAGCGACAAAAACGGCGACCCCAAGGCTTAAGGAAGCCCAGGGCAAAACAAACGCCCCTAGAATTCCCAAACGATGCCGACTCTCAATAATAAAAAAAATCGCGCAGACTGCCAAGGCCAAATAAGACAAGGCCCCAAAGAAAGTATTGATGGGCAAAAAATACCGGTTTTCTGAAATTTGCCAGAACGAATGAATGCGAAAAGCGAAACTGAGCAGATGAAGCGCGATTCCAATTCCTAAAAGATTCAGCATCCAACGGTTCCATTTCTCGTCTTTATACGCCAAATAGACAAAAGATAAGGCCGTGGCCGCCGAATATACCGCCAGGGTCATTTTAATCGTGATTAGCTCAAGACTCATGCTCAAGCCTCCATTTTATTAAAAGATAATCTTGATTTCATTTCCGCCGTTAAGCGGGCAAACTCTTTTTCAAAATCTCGCCCGCCTTTTGAGCTCCAAGCGCCAATAGAAATTTTAGTTTTTTCATTTTCACCGCGTTCCAGAAGAACCCAAAAACGCCGGCGATGGAGATAGAAAAGCAAAATAAGCCCCAAAACCCACAAGAGAGCCCCCCCAATGACCCACGGATATCCCGGATCATAGGCAACTTGGATTCCCGAAAACAAAACAGGGTCAACAGAGACCAGAGAAAATGGCGGAACCTCCGCGTGTTCTAAAGTTCCGTCTGGATTTTCTTTAAGGCAAACCTTCGGATAGAGGACGAAAAGCCACAAGGGCGGCGTCGGTTTTCCCGCAACGGTAAATAAAAATCTCACCGCCGGATTTTTAAGGTCCAGGGAAGCGGTATCGGCGCGACCGTCTGAGATCGTAAAGTCCGGCATCAAAACGTCCGCCTCAACCGCAAACGGAGTCCCCGGAATCTTTTTAGGCACGCGCTGCTGAAGGGTCAAGGTCGTCCCATCAAGATTTAATGTCGCGCTTCTAAACATTCCCGCCGCTCCCCAAGAAGCCTGATAAAAACGAATTCCGTGAATATCCAGGGGGTGATTAACGCGAATGGTTTTGGCTCCCAAAAGTTCGTCGCCGGCCTTAACGCGCAAAACCGAGGAGAAGAGACTTGGCTGAAAAGTTTTAGGGTAAAAATGGACGGTAAATTTTTCGACTGAAAGAGTCCAGGGACGGTTTTTCATCGCGGCCGTTTCCCCTTCCATCACCGGAACCATCTCGGTAAAGCCGTACAAGGCCTTAAGCCCAGCCCCAATCAAAATCACCACCAAGGCAATATGCGCGATATAAGAGCCCCAACGCTGCATCCGATGTTTGGTCGCTAAAAAAGCCGCGCCGGAGGAAGTCTTAACCTCATCATGGACGGCATAGTCTTGACCTTTAAAAAAAGATTTCGTTCTTTTAAAAGTCTCGTCAAAACCCAAAGATGAATCAAGAGAAGACTGAAAGGGTTTTAGACGCAAGGCTTCTTCTCTTTGCGCCCAATGTTTTTCAAGTTCTTCTTCATTGGTATTTTCCGGCGGCAAGGCCGTCGCATTAAGATCTGGAGGCTGATTCCAAAGCTTGCACACGATAATATCAAAAGCCATAAGCCCCAAAAGCGCTATAAAGTACCAGGTTTGATAGAGATGAAAGGCGCCAAAGAAATTGAGAATCCGAAATGAAAAAGGATGGAGCGAGCGGTACATCTCGACTTTATCCGGAGAAGTCTCGATCTGGGGGAGAAAGGTTCCAAGCGCGCTTAAGAGCGCGATAATGGCCCCTAAAATAATGTTAAAACGAATTGAACGGAAAAGTTTCATGGTTTCCTTTCGTACAAATTTTGGAACCAACCATTTCCTCGCTTAGGCTCGGTCATGCCGATTTTTCAAAGTGAACTAAAACCAGGGCTGGCACACCAAAAATTTTACGAGGAAATCGCCGAGAGCCCCGGCAAAACCTTGCCTTCTAAAAGCTCCAAACTCGCGCCGCCGCCGGTTGAACAATGACTCATCTGCTCGGAAAGACCGCTTTCGCTTAAAACCGCCAGGCTGTCTCCGCCACCGACAATCGTCACCGCTCCGTTTTTCCCGGCCTTGGCCATCGCCTCGGCGATCGCCTTACTTCCAGCCGAAAACTCCGGAATTTCAAAGACTCCCATCGGGCCGTTCCAAAAGATGGTCTTGGCTTTTTCAATTTCTTCCAAGAAAATTTCAATCGTATGCGGACCAATGTCGGCGCCGATAAGCCCCTCCGGAATCGCCATTCCCTGAGTGACGGAAGTCTTAACGCCCGGCTTGATTTCTGAAACCGCCACATGATCGGCCGGAAGTAAGCAAGTCACCTTCTTAGCATAAGATTTGTCGATGACCGCCTGAGCATCTGCAATTTTCTCCTGATCAAGAAGAGACTTCCCAATCGAAACTCCTTGCGCCGCTAAAAACGTGTAGGCCATGCCGCCGCCAATGAGAAGGGTATCCACGCGGTCTAAAAGTTTGTTTAGAACTCGCAGTTTATCGGAAACCTTGGCCCCCCCAATAATCGCGACAAAGGGTCTCGCTGGATTTCCAATCACCCGGTCCAAAAACTCAAGTTCTTTTTGTACCAGAAAACCAACGCAGGAAGGAAGTATCTTGGGAATCCCGACGGTCGAGGCATGCGCGCGGTGAATGGCGCCAAAAGCGTCTTCGACAAAGACCTCGCCGAGGTTTGCCAAGCTCTTGGCGAACTCGGGATCGTTTTTTTCTTCGCCGGCATGAAAGCGAAGATTTTCCATCAAAACAATTTCGCCTTCTTTCAGGGCCAAAACCGCTTTTTTAGCCTCCGGCCCGACGCAATCCGAAGAAAAAGAGACCGGTATTCCAAGAATTTTTTCCAAGGCCTTCGCGACCGGCTTAAGGCTGTATTTCTCTTCAGGCTTTCCCTTGGGACGCCCCAAATGAGAGATCAAAACAATTTTCGCCTTGGCTTCCATCAAGTATTTCAAGGTCGGCAAAGCCGCGCGCAAACGGCTGTCGTCAGAGACCTCGCCGCCATGAAGGGGAACATTAAAATCAACCCGGACCAAAACCTTTTTCTCTTGAACAGGCATTTCCTGCAACCTTTTCAGTTTCAAGGCCGGCTTTTGAGTTTCTTCCATTTTCCCCCCTGGGGTTTAATATATTCTTTTGCCCATGGCGGAACTAATCAGTTCCACCGCCAAGACCGCCGTCGAATTTTGAATATCTTCCAAAGGATTGACTTCCACCATATCCAGCCCGAGAAGTTTTTTAGATTCAGACGCCATCTCCATAATTAAATGGGACTCGCGGTAAGTCAGCCCGCCTCTCTGGGTCGTACCAGTCCCCGGCGCTTGAATGGGATCGACAGCGTCAATATCGAAACTCAGGTGGAACCCTGCGGTTTCGCCCAGCACAATCGAAAGAGCTTGTTCCATCACTCGCGCCATGCCCATCCGGTCAATATCCTGCATCGAAAAAACCTTGACTCCCGATTCCCTCAAATTGTCCGCCTCGCTTTCGTCCACGGTCCGCGTTCCCACCAAACACACATTTTTCGGGTTGACCTTGGGAGCAAAGCCTCCCAGTCGGACAAAAGGCGCATGTCCCATGCCGATGAGATGCGCGACCGGCATCCCGTGGATATTGCCGGAAGGCGAAGTTTTAGGCGTGTTGATATCGGCATGGGCATCCACCCACAAAAGACCAATAGAATTTCCCTTCTTCCGATAAGCTCCGGAAACGCCGGAGACGGTTCCCATCGCCAAGCTGTGATCCCCGCCCAGGGTCAGCGGGAAATGGCCGCCCCGGGCGGCCTTACGGACATTTTTTTCTAAATCGCGGCAAACCTTTAGAATCGCCGGAGCGTTTTTAAGTTTTCTATTTTTGTAAGGAGACGGCTCTGGCACCAAAACGTCTCCACGATCTTCAACGGAAAGACCAATTTTATCAAGAGATGAAATGAGCCCCGCTCTGCGAATGGCCGCGGGCCCGCCGGAAGCGCCTTGTTTGCTGGCCCCCAAATCAAGGGGAGCTCCCAAGACGATGACCCGGCGTTTAGTCATGACAATCAAACCTTGGCCAGAAGCCCCTTTTTCGCGACAAAGGTCGCCAAATCAATGACGCGATTGGAATAGCCCCACTCATTGTCATACCAGCCGAAAACTTTGACAAGATTTTTATCGACTACATCCGTCAAGGGAGAATCAAAAATACAGCTGGATGGATTTCCAGTGAAATCCTTGGACACCAAGGGCGCCTCGGCATAGGACAAAAATCCCTTCAAATCTCCCGATTCGGAAGCCTTTTTAAACGCGGCATTGACTTCTTCTTTAGTTACAGGCTTGTCCGTCACGACCGTCAAATCAACAATGGAAACATCCGGGGTCGGAACCCGAATGGAAAGCCCGGTCAATTTTCCCTTAAGCTTGGGCAAAACTAACCCAATGGCTTTAGCCGCCCCGGTGGTCGAAGGAATCATGCTCTGCGCCGCCGCGCGCGCGCGGCGAAGATCCTTATGCGCAAAATCCAGAACCACCTGATCATTAGTATAGGAATGAATCGTCGTCATCATGCCGGACTTAATCCCAAACGCCTCATCCATTACTTTCGCCATCGGGGCCAGGGCATTGGTCGTGCAGGAAGCGTTTGAGATAATATGGTGTTTCGCCGGATCATAAAGCTTTTCGTTGATTCCCATGCACAAGGTCATGTCTTCCCCTTTGGCGGGAGCGGAAATAATCACCTTCAAAGCCCCGGCGGACAAATGAGCTTTCGCTTTTTCCGCCTCCGTAAAGCGCCCGGTTGACTCAATGACCAGCTCAACGCCTAAGGCCTTCCAGGGAAGATTAGCGGGATCTTTTTCCGCGACGACTTTAATGAGATGTCCATCGATTTTCAAATCATTCCCGACCGCTTCCACGCTTCCCGGGTACATTCCAAAAGTCGAGTCGTATTTAAAAAGATGAGCCAAGGTTTTGGCATCAGTCAAATCATTCACCGCGACAAAATTGAGTTCGGAATTACGAAGACCGGCCCTCAACACCAAACGCCCAATTCTTCCAAACCCGTTGATTCCGACATTAATCGCCATAAAACCCTCCTTTAAACCCTCTATTCTGGTATCCTACCGCTTTAAAAGCCGTTTTTCCAGTTTTGCTATGATATTTCTGTGAAATCAGCCAAAATTCGTTGGGGAGCTTTAAGTCTCTTGGCCGTATGGCTCAGCGGTTGCGCCTCTTATTATACGCCCAAAACCCTCTATCTGGAAAAACCGTCCCTTTTGCCCATTCACGTCCAGGTGCCCGATACCCAGGTTTCAGTCGGCATTGTTTTTCTCGATTCTCCCAAACTGATTCATTTCTTTTTCACAAGAAAAGGCCTCGTTCGGCAAGATATCTTGCCGGTCTTAATCTCAATTGACTCAAAAGACCAAAAGATTTACTCAGCCACCCCACGTTCTTTCTATTTTGAAGCGGATGGGCGAATTTATAAACCGATTAGGCCGGAAGAAGTTTTTGACATCGCCTGGCAAAGCCAACATCCCTACATCGTCGTTAAAAAAGCCGTCTATTATTCCTCACTGGTCATTTTTACGATCTTGACCGCCGGACTCGCTTCCGTCATCTGGGTTTTGCCAACGCCTTTCACTCAACCTACTCCAGCCACTGATCCCTTTGGGCGAGATTTAACCTACAAATCATTCCCCAAGAAAGCTCTCATTCAACCCGGCGTTATGACAGGGGGCATGATATTTTTTCATATGACGAATAAGATGAAAGACCCCTCTCGTGCCGCTTTCGTCATCCACCTCTCTCAAGAAACCTCGTCTTTTTCGGTTCATTCCGCCTCGGTCACTATTAAAACAACCGACCAGGAAGATTCTCAAAATGCGATCGATGTTCTTGAAAACTTCTTTAACTATTGATGAGGTTAGCAACTATCGCGCTATTGATGGGCCTGCCCCTCATGAACGCATTGACGCGCACGGCCTGTTCGCAGGAGGATCAAAACATGGATTCCTATCATAAGCCATCGGATGCGGAGCTCAAAAAGAAATTAACCTCGCTTGAATACGCCGTAACGCAGCGCTGTGAAACTGAACCTCCATTTCACAATAAATACTGGGATAATCACGCGCCCGGAATTTATGTGGATATCGTTTCCGGAGAACCTCTTTTCTCCTCTCTCGACAAGTACGATTCCGGAACGGGTTGGCCCAGCTTCACCCAGCCGCTGGTTCCTCAAAATATTATTGAAAAAAAAGATTTGACCCTCGGGATGGTTCGAACCGAAGTTTTATCTAAAGATGCCGGTTCCCATTTAGGACATGTATTTCCAGATGGCCCTGGCCCTTCGGGCCTTCGTTATTGTATGAATTCGGCTTCTCTCCGGTTTATTCCGCTGGCCGACATGGAAAAAGAAGGATATGGGAAATATCTACCGGCTTTTGAAAAGGCCGGGCTTTGGCCCATTACCGCTAAAACAAATTCCAAAAAAGATTCTCTTGAAACGGTGGACCTGGCCGGAGGATGCTTTTGGGGTATGCAGGAAATTTTGCGCAAAATTCCAGGCGTCGTCAGAACCGAGGTCGGCTATGAAGGCGGGCATACGCCCAATGCGACTTATGAAGAGGTCCACACCGGAAACACAGGACACGCGGAAACCGTCCGCGTCGTTTTTAATCCTCACAAGCTTAGTTTTTCAGAGCTCTTAGGATACTTTTTCCGCATGCATGATCCCACGACGCCCAATCAGCAGGGAAACGATGTCGGAACGCAGTATCGTTCTGCCATCTTCTATCACAGCGAAAAGCAGCGGGAAATAGCCGAAAAAGTAAAAAAAGAAGTGGAAGAATCTCATGAGTGGCCGCATAAGCTCACGACCGAAATCGCCCCCGCGGGGCCTTTTTGGAAAGCGGAAGATTATCATCAGGACTATCTTGTGAAACACCCTCACGGATACACCTGCCATTTTCTCAGGGCGCCGGTTAAAGATTACCCGCAATTTAAAAGCCCCGAATAAAACAGCCCGCCTAAAATTTTAGGCGGGCTGTTGATTTAACTCGGGTTTAAGCCGCGACTTTGAAATACTCTTTTGATTTCGCCGGATCGGCCTTCATCGTTTTTTTGCCTTCATTCCAGTTCGCAGGGCAAACCTCGCCGGTTTTTTCTACTTGCTGAAAGGCCTTGAGAACCCGCAGGGTCTCATCCACGCTACGGCCAACGGCCAAATCATGGACTACGCTGTAGGCGACCTGGCCTTTCGGATTAATCAGGAACAGCCCCCTCAAAGCGACCCCGCCTTCGCTTAAAACCCCGTAATCCTGAGCGATTTTCTTGGTTAAATCCGCCAAGAGAGGATACTGAATTTCTCCAAGCCCGCCGTCTTTGCGCTCCGTATTGACCCAAGCCAGATGGGTGAACTGGCTGTCAATGGAACAGCCCAACACCTCGCAACCGAGTTTTTTGAAGTCTTCCATCCGATCGCTAAACGCCGTAATCTCCGTCGGACAGACAAAGGTAAAATCAAGCGGATAAAAGAAGAGAATCAACCACTTTCCCTTGTAATCCGACAATTTTACTTCCTTAAACAGTTTCCCTGATAAGGCCGTGGCCTTAAAATCAGGAGCCGGCTTTTGAACTAAAGAATCTCCCATATTTTCATCCTCCTTTTTCTCATAATACAAAATTTGACTGTTTTAAGGGATGGGCAAAATTTAGTTTAATTGACGAATGGAAAACAGGCCGGAAAGGAGCGGCCTTTTTTGTTGATGGAACCCATTTTTAGTTTCTCCTCTTTGTGATTTCCTTTATTTTTTCTATTTTTTTAATCGGAAGCCCCAATATTTCCGCGGCCATACCCGTTTCTTCCTCCACGGTGGCTGTAGCCATCTCAAGCCCAAGCGCGAAAACCACTTTAAAAGTATCTTCTTCCGCGGCGACGATCAAGCCCGACTCCATCCTCGCTGAAGCCGATACCGGCTACGTTCTTCCCAAACCCCCAAAAATTTCAACCGATGAAAGCCTCACGATATTTGAGGCCGATGAAGTGGATTATTCAAGTCCCGTCATCCATATGAAAGGCAACGTGGTTATCCATCAATCTACGCGAACCATTAAAGCCGACCAACTATGGATTAATCAAAATACCAATATCGGAACATCCAAGGGCTTTTTAATCATTAAAGATTCCGGCTCGGCCATCAGCGGAAATCCCGGAAAATATGATTTCGGAACGGAAACCGGAACCTTGATTCACGCTTCCGCCGGATATGGGTATTGGCAGGTGCACGGAGAGACTGCGACTGTCAAGCCGGGTCAAAAAGCGGTCTATGAAAACGCGGATTTTACCAGTTGCAACGTTTACCCTAACCCGGACTATCACTTTCATTCCACCCATCTTCTTGTCGTTCCGAATAAATACTTATTGGGGTACAACACCACGTTCTGCCTTGGAAAAACCCCGCTTTTCTATATGCCATTCTTCTATAAATCCTTGGTCCCTAAAAACAAGAAGAACGGAACGTTCCACATCACTTCCGACCCGGGATACGACTATCGAAACGGTTACTTTCTAAAAAACATGGCGGAGGAAGATTGGAGCAAAACCCTCCAGACCAAGGAGTATCTGGACTATTACTCCAACGAAGGCGTCGGAATGGGCGGTGAAATCGATCACCACGAGAGTAAAAATCAAAGAGGCTCGCTTTATTTTTATACTATCAAGGAAAATCCGCCCAAAACCGTGGGGGGAAATCTTATTTCGAGCGGGCTCAGGCGATGGGGGGTTTACGGAGATGAATTTGATCAACTGACCAGTTCTCTTTCCTTCCAAGCCCGCATCCAGGCTCAATCCGATCAAAATTTCAATAATGATTACGCGCGCTCAAACCTCTATCCCGTGGCCAATCAGCTCATTAATAGCAGCGCTCTCGTCTACCGTCAAGCCAAATACTTTGCGCGCGTGAGCTACTCCCGAGTCGACAACGCCTATAATCCCAACGGAGTCAACGGCGGAGGCTTTCAAACTTATTCCGAAAGCGCCCCAAGATTTGATTTTCAAACCGTTCCGCTTAAGTTTAAACATGATCCTCTCATCAATACCTTCAGCGCCTTTGAAGACAACACCACGCAACAGGGCCAACCTTTTTTGCAACATTCCGCCGGCATCAACTGGCAAGGATCGAACGTCTACCGAATGGGTTGCGGAGTCAACTTTACCCCGACCATCCAATATTCTGGAACCTATTACAGCAAAACAAATCCCTTAAGCCCTTACGCGACCAACCCAACCGCAATCTCAACCAACGCTTTCATCAACAATTATTCCGCCTCGGGGGACCTTCGTCTTCCCACCATCGTGGGAGACGTGGATGTCATTCAAAGCATGACCGGACGCAGCCGAATGAACAGCTTCGGTCTTGATTCAAACGCCCCCGATCACGGAATTCAAAGCGAAATGGCAACCCTAGAAGACGTCTACACCTTTTCTCCGACTTCTATGTTCCGAATTACTTCTGGGTATAACGAACAACAAGTGACCAACCAACCCATTCCCTTAAATCAAAGAATACAGCCCATCGCCGAGAACCTTACCTACGTCACTCATTCCGGAATCAATATCACGCAGTCCAACACCTATCAATTTGACGGGGGAGAACAGTCTTTCCAGCTCAACGCCATGAAAGGCGCCGAGAACGGAACTCATTTCGGAATTTCGGCCGGATATGCGCCCATCGTCCCCGGGGTCAGCCCTCAAACCTATACCGTCAACACGGACTTTGGCTGGGCTCCGGCTTCCGGAACCTGGCACGTTTTTTTCATCACCCGCTCTCAAGCTGTTTCAAACGCGGGAGTCGGACAAATGCAGGCCTTCGCCCTTTATGACAAAGAATTGACGGTGGTCAAACTCTGGCATGATTTTATCGGTACCGGACAATTTCTATTCCGCCCGGGGAACGTCAAACAAGTTTCTTTTAATATAACGCTGCGTCTGCCAGCGGGCGGACCACCAACCAGCAAGGCCCAACAGCAACAAACCGATTGGGAATCGGAATGGTATCCGCAAAGGCAACGCCCCATGACCCGGCTCTAACGCTTATTAATTTTCCAAGGCTAGTAAAGCCGCGCCGATACAACCAAAATCGGCGTTCTCAGTCATCCGAAGCTTGGCGCGTGAAAAAGGAAGTTTAAAAGGCTCTTGGGCAAGTTCTTTTTTAAGGGGATCCATCAAATGCCGGCCAGCGGCGGACACTCCGCCTAAAAGAGAAATTCCGTCCGGATTAAAGATCATGACCAAACTCGCGATTCCAGCGGCAAGATAACGCGCGGTCACCGCCCAAACTTCCTGAGATAAAACGTCTCCCATTTGGGCGGCCTCGCTTAAATGCCGGGGCTCAAGAGCGCTTGGTTCCGCGCACAAAGATAGAAGGATTCGCCCTTTATCCGGGCTCTCCGCAAGCATTCGCCGCGCCGTATTGATAATCCCATATCCGCCCGCATAGGCCTCAAGACACCCGCGGCTTCCGCAATGGCAGAGCTCTCCCCCGACCGCGACTCTCATATGCCCAATTTCTCCCGCGCTCCCCGCCGAACCCCGGTAGAGTTTCCCCTGACACACGATGCCGCCGCCCACTCCCGTTCCCAATGTCAGTCCCAAAAAGTTCTCGCCTTTTCTTTTAAAGTCCAAGACGTAACAACCCCAAACCGCGGCGTTGGCGTCATTTTCAACGATAAAATTCCGGGAACCTATTTCTTTTGAAAAAGCTTTTTTAAAATCAAAATTCGGCCAGCCCTTTAAATTAGGGGCAAACAAAATTTTTCCGGATACGGGATCAACGGCGCCCGCCAAGGCGAGTCCAAATCCCTCCGCGCGAAGTTTGAGCGACTTTTCCATCTCTAAGATGGTCATCGCGATTCGAGAGACAAAGTCCTTGGGACCCAAGGAAGACTGAGTGGGAACCTGTTTTTTTTCAAGAATTTTCCCGTTTTTCCCTAGAATCGCGATTTTTGTATAGGTTCCGCCCACATCCACGCCAATCGAAACGCTATTTTTTCCCATTTTCAAATCCTCTCTTTTTTAAAATTTGTCTCGCCTTCTCAATCAGATAAAGCGAACCGCAAACAATCACAACAGGCGCATCTTCATTGTGCCAAATGTTCAAGGCCTCCTCAAGACTTGTCGCCTCCGCAACTTCCGCTTTTGGGAAAACACGGGAAGCAATTTCCGCAATTTTGCCGGCAGAAGCCGCGCGGGGATTTAAAGAGGATACGGCCATAACCGAACCTTGATTTTGCGGCAAAGACTTAAGAGAAGAAGCGATATCCTTATCCTCCATCATGCCGATAACCCATAAAGCGCGTTCTTTGGCCCACGGAGACCTCTCCCACGTTTTAGAAAAATTTCGCAACGCCTCCGGATTATGGCCTCCGTCTAAAATTGCCGTCCTCTGATGAGGCCCCGTCAATACTTCAAAGCGCCCGGGCCAGGAAACCTGGGCAAGGCCTTTTTCAATATCTCCGTGAGAAACATTCAAAATTCCATTTTGATCAAGATAAGACAAAACCGCCTCGGCCAAGGCGACATTTTTACCTTGAGAAAAACCAAGGAGAGTTAAAGCCGCTTCCGTTTTCCAAGGAGTCTTAAGAATTTGCCTATTTCGCTCCCAATCTATTTTTTTTACCGTCCAGGGGTTTTGAACGATGAAAAGAGGCGAACCTTGCGCCTGCGCTCTGTCTTGAATGTCCCTCATTGCCTCCGGCAAAAGCGCGGAACAAAAAACAGGACAATTTTTCTTAATAATTCCCGCTTTTTCGCGGGCAATCTCTTTAAGCGTATTGCCCAGCCAATTCATATGATCGAAATCAATCGAGGTGATGATGGACGCTAGCGGCGCATGAACGACATTCGTCGCGTCCAACCGGCCGCCAAGCCCGGTTTCAATGACAGCGATCTCAACTTGATTTTGAGCGAAATACTGGAAAGCGATTGAAGTCAAAATCTCAAAATAAGTCAGTTCTTTCCTGGAATCAAGAGAAAGAGTTTTCTCCAAGAACCGAGCAAAATCTTTCTCGCTAATCCAAACCCCATTGATGCGAATCCGCTCCCGAGGGCTCTCAAGATGCGGGGAAAGATAAAACCCGGTCTTATATCCCGAAGCGCGCAAAACCGATTCCAAAATGGCGCAACTTGAGCCTTTTCCGTTGGTGCCGGCGACATGAAGAACTCGCAGATGATTCTGCGGATTTCCCAATAAAGCGAGATGTTCTAAGATGCGGTCAAGGCCCGGAACAATTTTATGTTCCTGACGCGCTTCAAGAATTTGAAGGAATTTTTCGTGAGTCATTGACGCGCCGGATAGAAGCCCCAAGCTGAGACAATTTGCTTTCAACTTTTTCATAGCCTCTATCGATATGATACACGCGCTGCAAGACGCTTCTCCCCTCGGCAGCCAAGGCCGCAACTAAAAGCGCCGCGCCGCCGCGAATATCGGAAGCCATAATCGGAGCGCCCGTTAACTTCTTAACACCCGAAATCCGCGCATAATTTCCGTGAACAGAAATTGAGGCGCCCATGCGCAGAAGTTCCGCCGCATGGAGAAAGCGATTTTCAAAAATGGTTTCTTCCACATCGCTTTCTCCCTCAGCCAAACACATGAGGCTCATCCAAACAGCTTGTAAATCCGTCGGAAATTCAGGGTAAGGTCCGGTCTTAATGGAAACAGGCTTAAGCGTATCTTTTCCGGGCATCACTGATATTTTCCGAGCTCCGGTTTTGACCGACATTCCGCAAGCGCGCAATTTGACGATGGGGTCTCTCAGATGCCTGGGTTCCACACCCACCAAATCAATATGGCCGCGCGTCGCGGCGGCAGCAATCATAAAAGTACCGGCTTCCAGGCGATCGGGAATGACCGAATACCGCGCTCCCTTTAAAACGGCTTTCCCGCGGATATGAATCACCGAGCGTCCCGCTCCTTTAACCTTGGCGCCAAGAGAGTTTAAGAATCTTCCTAAATCTTCAATTTCCGGTTCTCTCGCCGCATTTTCAATGATTGTTTCTCCCTCTAAAGCGGCGGCGGCCATCATCAAATTTTCAGTGGCGCCGACGCTGGGAAATTTGAGATGAATTCGTCCAGGGGTTAGTTCTCGGGATGAGAGGATAATATCTCCCTGATCGACGAGTTCTCGAGCGCCCAAAGCCTTAAAACCGTCTAAATGGATATCAATAGGGCGAAGACCGATGGAACAACCTCCCGGAATCGGAACCCGCACCACGCCAAAACGCGCCAAGAGAGGACCCGCAACCAACACCGAAGCGCGCATCTGCTTGACCAAATCATACGGGGCGTGAGTCTTAAGAGATGACTTCGGTTTGACGGTCACGCGAGAACCTTGAACCACGATTTTTTTCCCAAGGCTTTCAAGGAGTTGAAAGGTTGTCCGAATATCCCTCAAAAGAACCGGGACGTTCTCAATGACGCAAGCCTCATCGGTTAGTAGACTCGCAATGAGAATGGGAAGAGCCGCATTCTTAGAACCGCTGATTTTAACTTGACCCCTGAGCGGTTTGCCGCCGTCAATCAAAAATTGATCCATGTTTAATCCTTTTGAGCGATGGCCAGACGCTCAATTCCGGCAAAATCGCGCTGAACTTCCGCGCGCTTAAAACCAGCCTTTTCCATGATTGTCCTGATCTTTTTGCCTTGCCCAAAGCCAATCTCGGCGACTACAAGTCCCTTTGGTTTCAAATACTTTGCGGCACGAGAGAAAATTCTGCGCAAATATTTGAGCCCATCCGGCCCGCCGTCTAAAGCCAAGCGCGGCTCTTTTAAAACCTCCGGCTCAAGATTTTTTATTTCGGAACTCGGAATATAAGGCGGGTTTGAAGCGATTAAATCGAATTTAAGATTTTCTAAGTTCCAGTCCTCAAGCATATCTTGATGGATAAGAGAAATTCGCCGCGCTTCTTCCGGATAGAAACTCAAATTTTTTTTCATCCAACTCATTGCGCGAAGGCTTTTCTCCATAGCGAGAATGCGCGCTTTCTCAAAGCGATGCGCTAATGAAATAGAAATCGCGCCCGTGCCCGCCCCAATGTCCAAAAATAAAAATTCTTCTTTCTCCCGGCCCTCAAGAATCTTAAAAACTTTAAAAACCAACTCTTCCGTCTCCGGCCTTGGAATCAGCGCTCCCGCGCCGCAAAGAAACGTCAGATCAAGAAAAGGCTGATTTCCCGTCACATAGGCCAAGGGTTCTCGATGAGCACGGAGACCAATGAGAGCAAAAAATTTATTTTTCTCATCAGGAGAAACGGGGCCTATCCGACCGCCTTGAATTTGAGCGCGCCCGACGTTCAACACATGGGATAATAAAAACTCGGAGGAGACCTCCGGTTCCGGAACATTGCGCTTCTTTAAATAATCACAGCCTTCTTTCAAGATGGGAATCATTGGGAAGCGACATCCCCGCGAGCGGCTTCTTCTCTTAGAGCCTCAATCACCGGTTCAATAGCGCCCTCCATGAGAGCGGGCAAATTGTGCCAGGAACGCTCCAAACGGTGATCCGTGAGCCGATTTTGAGGGAAATTATAAGTCCTAATTTTTTCCGAACGGTCTCCGGTCCCCACCTGAAGTTTTCTGGTTTGAGAAACTTTTTCTTCATGCTTTTGGCGTTCCGCGTCATAGAGCTTGGAGCGAAGCATGGCCATCGCCTTCATTTTATTTTTAAGTTGAGATCGCTCGTCTTGACATTGAACGACCACCCCCGTGGGAATATGCGTAATACGAATCGCGGTTTCCACTTTATTGACGTTTTGCCCTCCCGCGCCGCCCGCGCGATAGGTATCTACTTTTAAATCCTCGGGGCGGATATCAACGTCCACCTCTTCCACTTCCGGCATCACGGCGACCGTGACCGTCGAGGTATGAATGCGTCCGGAAGCCTCCGTCTGGGGAACGCGCTGAACGCGGTGAACCCCGCCCTCGTATTTTAGCCAACCATAAACAGGCCCCCCGGAGATATAGAGCGCCCCAGACTTAAGTCCTTTAAGCCCCGTAGAGTTGGCCTCCATGGTTTCGACTCTAAAGCCTTGGTTTTGAGCAAAACGCCCATACATACGCAAAAGCTCCGCCGCAAACAAGGCCGATTCATCCCCGCCCGCGCCCGCGCGAACTTCAAGAAAAACGTTTTTAGAATCGTTTGGATCCTTGGGTTTTAAAGCCTCTAAAAGTTCCGCCTGAATTTTCCGGGCCTTGTAAGACCAAGCGTCTTTTTCACGAATGGCTAATTCCACCAACTCTTTATCCGTCCCCGCTCCTTGAATGATTTCTTCTAAATCATTTATCTCTTTATAAGTTTTTTTGATTTCCTGAATCTTCAAAACCAGGGGGCGCAATTCATTATAACGAGCGGAAATACTTTTCAAGACATCGGAAGAAAGACCCGGCTGGGAAAGGCGAGACTCAAGGGATAAAAATTCCTCTTCCAATTTCAAAACGGAAGCGGGCAACATCTCCATCAGGGAAGAATATCCCTTGGCAACGCCTTATTTCTTGGCAGGCGCTTTAGACGCAGCTTTTTTTTCCGTCGTTTTAGGAGCGGAGGTTAAGGTCTTTTTCGCCCGCGGGACCGCAGCCAGTTTCTTAATCGGAGCCTTCGCCGATTTTCGAGCGATTGTTTTCCCCGCCGTAGCTTCAAAACGCTTCTTAAAGCGCTCGACCCGACCAGCGGCATCCACAAATTTCTGTTGTCCGGTAAAGAAAGGATGACAAGCGGAACAAATTTCCAATTTCACGTCTTTTCTTGTCGAACGAGTCTCAAAGGAGGCGCCGCAAGCGCAAGTGACCTTCGTCGTCATATATTGTGGATGAATTCCTGGTTTCATGATTTCCTCTGCCGGATATGTAAAAATTTTCTTTTAGGTTTAACCTATTTTTAGTATTTTACTAAAATGAGGGCCAAAAGAGAAGCGAAAAAAAATTTTATTTTACCTTTCATTGTTTTATCTCTGGGCTTTTTGAGAGAACAAAGCCACGCGCGGCCTCTCAATCCTCATTGGAAACATCAAAGGCCTGTTCAAAAACCTCTTAAAAAACTCGCTCCGGCGCCGATTTTTTTTTCTGGTAAGGGATGGTCGCCTCAAATCGCAGAAGCCATCAAAAAGCTCATTCTTGAAAAAGGAAAGACTTCTCCTCACTATAATCTGAAAAAGCCCCCGATTGTGACCCTTCCCTGGGAAGGAGTTGTCGCCGATGGAGACGCCGACGAACTTGTTTTTTGGCGTCTCATTCGCAGAGCGGATTTTAAATTTTCCAATCCGTTCTGGAATCTTATTCCCATCGCCTACGGAAGACAAAAGCTGAGAGCCGCCTATGAACAATTTTCTCCTCTGCCAAAAACGATTTGGAACACACAGCCGACGTATCATCAATACCTCAAATATTTCGTGAAAACCTATCAAGACCAATGCCGAGAAACAGGAATAAAATCCTGCCGCATCTACCTTTCCCGCCTCTGGTTTGGATTTACCCCCCAAGAAGCCGAGAACTACTCCCAAATCACGCTCAACCAGGAAAAATTTCAGGTTCCCAAAAAAGAAATAATTGCCGAACCTCCCGAAGACCGGGCCCCGGTTTATATCCGAAGAGGAATCCGCGTTCGCCCCCAAGTTCTTGAACTCATCCAAACCCTTCACGATGCCGGCTTTGACCTTTGGATTATCTCAGATAACGCCGAGCCGACTTTAAAAGCGGCCTTGAATTGGGCCCAAATTTCCTACGCGCATCCCGCTGGAATCAAGATGAAGCTCGACAAAAAGGGAGTTTTTAACGGAAAAATCTCGCAACCTCTTCCTTTTTGGGGTGGAGAAATAGAGACCATCATCTTTCATACAGGAACAATCCCCGCCCTCTCACTGGGGTTTTGGCCGCAGGATCAGGAAATTCTAAGCTACGGAAACGGGCTTAAGATATTACTGGCCGGAAAAGACAAGGCTCTTTTAAAAACCGCGCAAAAAAAGGGTTGGTTTATTCAGCCGCCGTTTAAATAACTCCTCACTCATCGGCTTTTTTAATCAAAATAAAAAGTTTTCCGGGATTCCATTGATTGGAAGACTCCGTTTGAGCTTCTGCCCCGTGCCCCACATACATATCCACTCGTCCGGGACCCTTGATGGCGCCGCCCGTGTCCAAACAAAACGCAAAACTGCGCCGTCTAAACCGCCCCAAAAAACGTCCCCTGACATCCGCCTTGGGCGAAGTCGTCTCAATATAGGCCAAGGCTCCAAGAGGGATATATGCCGGATCGATGGCGATGGAAGCCCCGGGAACCAAGGGTTCATGCGCGGTCCCCTGGGGCTCTTCCCCAGGCTCAAAGGGATTCAACTTAAAAAAAACATACCGCGGATCTTGGGCTAAAATTTCCCCTTCTTTTTGGGGATGTTGTTCCAAATAGGCGCGAAGAGCATCTTTCGATATTTTTCCTTTTTTAAAAACTCCCTGACGAATTAACATCGGGCCTATCGGGCGATAGGGAAGTCCGTTGGTCGCCGCGTACTGCGCCAAAATCTCGCTTCCATCCGGAAACTGAAGGATGCCGGAACCTTGGACCTGTAGATCAAAAACGTCAAACGGATCCTTAAACCAGGCCAAGGCCAGGCCTTTCCCGGCTAAGGCATGGTCAAGATCGATTTCTTTGCGGCTTAAAGACGACAGGGCTTTACTCTCCGGCAAGCGATAAATCGGGTAGCGATAGACCGAATCTTTTTGAAAGCGGGCTCTTAAGACCGGCTCATAATAGTCGGAGAAAACCACCCGCCCCTTCCCGTCAATTCCAACGGACTGAAGCAACTGAAATTTTTTTTTAACCGCCGCCACAAACTCTTCCCGAGTTCGGCTTTCCTGATTGATTTTTAAAAACTCTTGAGCGGAATCAACCAAAACTTGAGGCTTCCAAGAACGCCCGCCCGCATTAATCGCCACGCCCGGCGGAAGTTGGGATAAATAATCCAAAGCGCGTTTTGCCGCAAGCTCCAAGGTTCTCTTATCCCATTGAATATTCTCAAAGAGAGAGACCTTCTCACTTTTCAATGGTTTTAAAGCCGAAACCTGCCCGCCTTGAACCGGAATGGAGAAAAAAAAGAGAAGAAACAGCGCATTAAAAAATTTCACTGATTAAGAGCAATTCTAGGATTTTTTGGCTCAAACAGAACGAGCGTCCGTCGCAGTTCCCCTTCTTCTTCCAAGTGAATTGCCTTGACGTGACAGGGTTCGGACCTGAAAACAGTATCGGCTTCCACGACTTGGTTTGGGCGATCAAGAGCAATACCAATAAGCCTGAGCACTTCCTGCTGCTGAGTATCAATGACATCCAGCAGATGGGGCTTTGAAGCGGATTTACTGGACTTGTCTTCAATTCCTGGAATCCCCGAGACCACTGGAATCTGAAAATTGGTATAGAGAACGCTGTTGTCTTCGTCAACCACAATCGCGCGATAGGATTTCGGAACCACCGCGACAAGAATTGACTGCCACCAACGCGCCTCGGACAAGCCGCGCTGGGATTCCCGCACCCTGACGGTCGACATTTCGCCTTTCACTTTAAAAAGAAATTGCTTTAAGGCTTCCGCGACATCTCCAATCTCATCGGCACGAGCGGGAAATTTAAGCTCGAAATTTTTAAACGAAACGCTCTCAACCGCTTCCCTTAAATTAAAAAGAGGAATCAATACCCAACGGTGAAGGAAGAAATAGAGCGGAACTCCCAAAAGTAAAAGAACGCCCACCGCTCCAACGGCATATTTCGTCATCGCGCTATTAATGACGTTAAGCGCCGTCTCGCGGCTGACTTGAAGGTCTAAAATTCCAAGAGCGCGGCCTTCATAGGAAAGCGGAATTGCAATGTCATACAAAGGAAGATTGGGAACCGGGAGAATGACGGGAGATTTTGTCTGCCAGGCCTTGGCGATCGCGTCGGTGGGAAGCGTCACCTCTTTTGAAAATTCGTCAAAACTCTCCGTAATTTTTGAAGGGTCTTTAAACCAGCGAACTTCGCCGTATTTATTGAGATAAACCAGGGCTGCCACGCGCCGATCGTTGGCAATGCGGGTAATCGTATCCAGTTCATTAATTGAGATAACGCTCTGATCGCGATTAAGGCCCCTGACCAAGGTGGGAGCGTAGAGATGAACCATGTCGAGGGTTTCCTGCTTAAGTTTTTGGTCAAAGGTCCATTTAAAAAGGTTGTAATAGAAAATCCCCCCCAAAAACATAACATAGATTCCGATCCCGGTAAACCAAAGAAACCATTTTGACGAAATGCTCATTTTAGGTGGCTTCCTTGTTTATTTTAGAGTCCGCCTTTGTTATAAATCTGATCTATTTTTTCAAGACCGGCAGCGGCATCCGAATTCTCGGGATTGTATTTCTTAGCCAAAATCCATTCATTCTTGGCTTGTTCGTAATTGTGGTTCATATAATATTCAATGCCCAACAAATAATGCTGTTTGGAAGCCTTTTTATCCTCTTCGGAAACCTGCGCCGTTTGAAGGGGCGGAGCGGAAGTATTTTGAGCGGTCTGCGTGCTTGAGGAAACGGAGCTGGTCTGGGCGGTTTGTTTTTGTTTCTTTTTTTCCTCCGCTTTCTTTTTTGCCGCGACAATTTCTTCTTCTTTTCTCTTTCGCGCGGCCTCTTCTTCCGCCTTCAAGGCCTTGCGCCGATTAACAATCGCGTCCTTGGCTTGAGCAATCAACTGATCAGCGGATTCCGTATCGTATCCATAATCAGTCGCGCGCTTCCATTGGGCAATAGCTTGATTAAAATGCCCTTGACGGTAAAGATCTCGTCCGGCAACCACATGCTGATTAGCCACCTCCGAGCGAATTTGTCCCATCAAACTCCGAACTTTGTTATTAGACGGCTCATAAGCCAGGATTTGGTCTAAAATCTTAAGGGCTTCATCGGTTTGGCCTTCACCGTAAAGACTCAAGGCCGCCTCGAGTTTTTTGTTCATATCCCTATTTTTCTGCTGCATCTCCACTCTTTGAATCGCTTCCTGGAGATGCGGGTACCGGGGATTTAAGACAAGAGCGGAATACCATTGATCCAAGGCTTCTTTATATTCGCGTTTTTGGTAAAAAATCCGGCCGCGAACAAAATGTTCATGAGCGAGTTTAAACCTGCATTTCTTCAGCCAAAACTTGGCCTTGAGATTATAAGGCGACAACTGAACGACTTCCTTAAACCGGCTTTCCGCATCAACCAAGCGGCCTTCCCGGTAAAACTCCATCCCCTCATCAAACTTATCGACGGCCAGCTTATGCTCGGCAAAAAGCGGCTTGGGAGAGCCCTTTAAATCAATGGAGGCATTTTGGAGAATCTGCGCGTCCTGGTAATCCGGGTCAATGGCCAATATTTGGGAAGTCAGTCTTTTGGCTCCGACAAAATCGCCTTTCTTATACAAATCATAGGCATTGTGATAAACATCCTTAAGCATGGAGCGCGTAATCTGGGATTGTTCCAAATCTACGGTGTCAATCGCTTTTTTCTCCTCGCCAGAATTAACAGGACCCAGGGTCACCTGCGAGAGATTTAAAAACAAATCCTTCATCTTCTGATCGTCGCTTTGCCCGTAAAGCGCCGAGGAAAGAAAAAGGCAAAGAGTCACGAGATGGACCCTCATTAAAATCCTAGGCCTCCCTTGAGAAGCGACTTAATCATCGGGGACAACATCATGATAAACACCGTCGGGAAAATAAAGACAAAAAGCGGGATAAGCATTTTTGTAGAAGCCTGGGCGGCCAACTTTTCAGCTTTATTAAGGCGCCGGAAACGCATATCGGCGGCATAATTGCGCAGGAGTTCGACAAGGGATGTTCCCAATTCGTCCGATTGAATAATCAACCCGACAAAGGAGCGAATTTCTTGAAGTCCGGTTCTTAAGGCCATCCGTTCCAATGCGTCGCGACGCGAATACCCCAACTGCACCTCGGTCAAGGTTTTTTCGATCTCGGTTTCAAGATCGGTCTTTACCTTGGCATTTTTAACGATGCGCTCAAAAGCCGATAAGTAATCAAGACCCGACTCGATGGTCAAAGCCGCCAAGTCGACGAAAGTCGGAAAACTCCTTAAAATGGAAAGTTGACGGGCTTCAACTTGTTTTTTAAAAAGGCTGTCCGGCAAAATAAAACCGACGACGAGTCCAAAAATCCCGAAGATAATATTTCCCGTCAGAAACCCAAACAAAGCCCCGAAAGCGCCCGCCAGGAGTTCTTTTTGGTGGAGAATGTCCAGAGGCGTCGGCTTATCGGGTTTTCCCATCATCATGTGCAAATTCTCGATAGGCTTATTGATTTTCAGCGTCTTAATCAGCCACAAATCTAAGCGATCAAGTAAAGAACCTTTGGGATTAAGCGTGGAAAAAGCGGTTTCGAGAGATTTTTCCGATTTCGCAATCTTAGCGACATCAGTCTCATCTTGAGAGGCCGGAGTAAAAGCCCGCTGAACCAAGGTGTAGGTCGCCATGGAACCTAAAAAGCCCAAAATTAAGAGCACATAATGCGTCATGGTCAAACTCATGGTTTCCTCCCGTGCGGAATTCGGAGCCAACCATTTCCTCGCTTAAACTCGGTCATACCTGGACATCTCCCAATTTATTGACGACTTTCATGCCAATACTGATCCAGATTGTGCAGAAAAGAAGGGTGATGAGGCCGATGGGACTGAAATAAAAAGCCGACATCTGCTGGGGCTGAAAGAGAAACATCACAAGCAGCATGATCCACGGCATAATCCCGACCACAATCGCCTGAATTCTCTGCTGCGCCGTCATCGCGGCGGTCTTCTCCGCCAATTTAGTTTCCTCGCGGATATTATCAACGATGCGGTCAAAAAGCTTGGTCAGGTTACCTCCGGCGGTCCTTTGAATGACGACGGCCTTGATAAAATAAGACAAAAGCCGACTCTGAACCCTATCTTCCATTCCCTCCAAAGCTTTCTCAAGGCTGGTTCCCAGCTGATAATTTTTAAGGCAAAGCCCGAACTCCTCGGAAATAGGCGGCTGCAAATCCTTCTGGACCATGCCCAAGCATTGAACTAAATCAACCCCAGCTTTAAGGCCGTTGGACATTAAAATCAAGGCGTCCATCAATTGTTTTTCACATTTCATGCCGCGGCGGAAACGAATATTGCGCAAAAGCCAGCCCGGCAAAATAAGCCCGGCATAGGCGCCTAGTCCGAAGAAAATAATAAAACCGAAAATGTTAAAAGTCAGAAGACCGACTAGAAACCCCAGGGCGATAGGGGCACCGACCAAATAATTAATCTTGATGTTTAAAAACTGCCGCTGGTATTCATAAGCCCACGCCGCCGCCTTGGCTTTATAATTTTCCGTCGCTTCCTGGATTTTCATCTTGTTGAGACTGCCTAAAAGCCAACCCCCAACAATCATGACGGCAACGCCGATGAGCGTCAAAAAGGTCGCTAAAGCCGGGGACGCGGGGCCCGGGACATTGGGAGGCGCATAACCGGCGGGAGGCTGATTGAGCCTTTCAAAAGCCTGTTCAGACAACATCGCGATCGCCATGACCCCTTGCCGATATTCCGTGAGATTCCCATTAGTCAAGCCGGTAATGAGGCTCTCCATTTCCTTATCAATAAGCGAGAAAACCGCCATTTCTTCCCGCCCGCGCCCGGCCAAGGAATTTTCAAGCCGCGCGCGGTAGAGACGATCCAAGGCCATCTCAAAACGAATGCGCTCAGTCTCATAATCCCCAGCCAAACTTTTGGGATTCTGCAATTGCCCCCCGTCTTTGGCGGACAATGTTTTCCGCGTCAATTCAAAAACTTCATAGAGAACCGCCGGAGGCCCCTGCCAGATTTGCGCTTCGTTAAGCATTCCCTGCTCCGGATCCTGCCAAACCGGATGGGCCAGCATCGCCGGCATGATTTGATCCACCCATGCCGGCACAATCAGAGCGGGATCGCGGTCTTTTTTAAAGTAATGATAATAACGCTGGACGTCTGATTCCGCTCCAGTTTGGGGGTTAAAGATGTAATTGACCTGGGCCGGATTGAAATAATCGGCGAAAGCGGAAACGGAGGCGAAAAGAAAGAATAAAAAGAAAAAAGATATGATTTTCTTGCCGCGATTTTCCATTTTTTCTTTTGCTTTCCGTTTTTTCATTTTGGTTTCACCGGTTGCGCCGGATTTGCGGTTCCGCCACCCAAGGAAAGAGCTTGTTTTTCCGGAGAGGGAAGTCCCTGTTTCTTAGCCTTGGACTCCTCGCTTTCAAAAATTGATTTTGGAACATTAAGCCCCTTGAAATGAAACTCATCATGAAACGTAGGCACGTAATCGCAGGCGGAGAAATATCCAATGCTTTGTCCTTTTTCATTGACAGACACCTGATGATATCTGTAAATATCCCGCATTGAGATTTTGAGCCCTTCTTTTCCCGTCACTTCCGTAACATAAGTCACGCGCCTTTTTCCATCCGAGAACCGGGTCAACTGGATAATCACATGAACCGCGCTTGAAATCATATCCACCAACACCGACATTGGGAGCTCCGTTCCCGCCATCAAACACATCGCCGACAAGCGCGAAATCGCGTCGTTGGGGGAATTGGCGTGCAAGGTCGCAAGCGACCCTTCGTGACCCGTGTTCATCGCTTGGAGCATATCCAAGGCTTCCCCGCCGCGACACTCGCCGACTACGATGCGATCCGGCCTCATGCGCAAGCAGTTCTTAATGAGGTCGCGAATGGCGATCTCTCCTTTTCCTTCGATATTGGGCGGACGCGATTCCAAACGCACCCAGTGTTCCTGCATTAAATTAAGTTCCGCGGTATCTTCAACAGTGATGATGCGCTCGTCTTCTGGAATAAAATTAGACAACATATTCAGAAAGGTGGTTTTTCCAGTTCCAGTTCCTCCCGAGATAATGACATTCTTGCGCAAAATCACGCAGTTTTTAACAAACTCTATCATCTCCGGAGTGCAGGCGCCAAACCCAATCAACTGCTTGTAGGTGAAGGGTTTCGCCGAAAAACGCCGAATCGTCAAGGTCGGGCCGGACACCGCCAAGGGAGCGATAATGGCGTTCACGCGGGAACCGTCCTTAAGGCGCGCGTCCACGAGCGGAACCGACTCATCAATTCTGCGCCCGACGGGCGCGACGATGCGCTTAATGACTTGAACCACCTGATCGTCGTCTCGAAAACGTATCGGAAGAAGCACCAATTTTCCCTGGCGCTCGATGTAGATGCGGTTAAAGGCGTTCACCATGATTTCGTTGATGCCGGGATCTCTCAAAAGAGACTGAAGCGGGCCCAGTCCCAAGATTTCATCGATGAGTTCGGTGGTAAAAACCTCGCGCTGCTGACGAGAAAGTTTTAAATCGGGTTCCCGCTGCAAAAGACTTTCAATGATCGCCGAAACGCGAGTTCTATTCTCTTCATTTTGCTCGGTTTCTTCCGAAATGCGGATTCTCTCGGTTTCCATCGCGGTCACGACTAGTTTGTGCATTTTCCCCTTGAGTTCGTCCCAAAAAGGCGGAACATCTCCCTCGGGCAATCGCGCGGGCTCCGGTTTTTTTTTGGCTGCGGCTCCTTCGGAGGAATCTCCCCCAAGAGCGGATTTCCATAAAAGCTCCGAACCCTGCTGGAATTCATTGGTCTCAAGGTTCGATTCCCATGATTTTGCCGCCGGAATCGCGCTCCCCAAACGAGCGAGCAAAACCTTGAGGGTTTTCGCCCACTCGTTCTGCATGTTTTCCGCGACCAAAATTTTTTGGGTGTTGGCGCACTCAGGAACCAATTCCTCCCACGGCATATAAGCGAGTATTTTTTTTTGAAGCGTTTGGAAAAATTTTTCAATTTCCTGGGGAGCCAAGGAACCGGGGAGGTTCGCTTGGTTGATCACCACCTCAAAACGCTCAAGCGGGAAATGGAGAGCCTTGAGCTCCGAAAAAATATTGTAGCTTGCCTCGCAATGGCTCCTCTGCGGCAAACACACCCAATAGACAAGATCGGCAAAGTCCAAGGAAAAAATCTGCATGGGGAAATAAGGGTCGACATCGATAAAAATATCGTAAGTTTCAGACAAGGCTCCCAAGACCTTGGCCACGATTTGGGGCTGAATCATCATGATTTCTTTTCTGTTATTTCCCAAAGGCAAAACTCCGACCCCCCATTGACTCATGGGAATTCGCCCGCGCAAAAGTTTTCCCAGTCCCGAAGGGTTCGGCGCGACCAAGGATGAAAGTTGAGCCAAGGTCGGCGAATTAAGACGCAATTGAAAAGAAAGATCATTTCGCCCCAAAGGATCCATGGAAACGATTAGAACGTTGCGGTTTTGGGTTCCCGCCCACACCAAAGCCAAATTAAGGCAGATCGCGCTTTTACCGACGCCTTCTTTGGGGCCGGTAAAAATCGCGACTCTTCCCGGCAAACTGACTGTTTTGGTTTCTGGACTCGCCATTTTATTTCACGATATCAAGAGTGATGAACAAAAACAAGGTGGATTCCTGTTCTTGGATGCTGGTCTGCGTAAAGAGAAGCCCCAAAAGTGGAATCCGGCCCAAATATGGAACGCGCGTTTTAGTGACGTTTTTGGAGCTGGTTTTAAGTCCGCCAATGACCAAAGTTTCTCCGCTTCTAACCTCAACCGAGGTTTGTATTTGCCGTGTCGTAATAGAAGGGACCACGCTACCCCCGACCTGAACGGTCTGGGAATAGTTGGGGTTGGAAACCTCAAGCTGAAACTGCGCCATGATATGATCTTTTTTGTTGGGGTCCACCGAGACCGCCGCGTTTAAAATTGTCGCTATCTTTTTAAAACTCACGCCCACTCCTTGAACGTTCACGACAGGGTAAGGCTGCTCGCCCCCCACGACAAAATTGGCCTGTTGTCCCGATTGAACGATGACCTTGGGGTTTGACAAGGTCTGCGCTTTTCCGTCTGTCTCCATCATCTGAAGAGAAGTCTGCAATGCCGTTTTCCTCGCGAAGTCCCCGATATGAATAAGTCCGGGAATGGAGTTCTCGGCAAAAGTAATTCCCGTTTGAAACGGCCCCCAGTTAAAGCCCTCAGCTCTGTTCACGGAACCTGAAATCTCAACGATATCCGCCGATATTGAAATAAGGGGAACCTGATCCGCGGCCCGCGCGTTTGAGCGCGCGGCCAGCAGAACAAGAATAATTCCCCACCACTGTCGCATAATCATGTTGTCGTACTGTTGTTCAAACGGGGCAAAGCCCCAAATCTATTTACTTAAAGAGTTTTCTGAAACTCGCCATTTCCATCGGATGCATTTCCAAATCGCCTAAACCTCTCAAAATGACGGTGACCTCCCCTTCTTTCATGGAAAGGGCAAGATACTGAGCCTCATCTGGATTTAAAGCGACGGAAACAGAAGCCTTATCCGAAAGAGACGAAAGCTGACTTTGTTGGGAATTAAGAGCTTTTGCCTGCTTGGCATTGAGCCCTTGGCCCATATTGTCTCCCACGGCTAGAACCATTAAATTTTGGAGAATGGTCGCCGTCACTTTTTCCTTGTGCCCATCGGCCATTTTCGCGTTAAAAGTCACAAGAACATCCACATGGTCTCCGGGTTTAATGAGGTCTTTCATCGCCGGATTAATCGGCAAAATCGCGCCGCGATATCCCGGAGGAATTTTAACGGAAAGCCCGGCTTTCGCCGACATGGAAACCAAGGCCGATTGAGTGATCTGATCGCCTTGGGGAATACGAATGCGCGTCACTAAATTAGAAATCATGCTAATATCCGAAGGCGAGCGAATCTCAAAAGCGTCTTGTTGCATGAATTTTCTGGGCATGGAGAGAGGCTCAACCATGTTCTCTTTAAGCACCGTGCGTTCCGGAATATCGAGTCTCGCGACCAAAACGTGCGTCGTCTCATAAGCGCTCATCAAGGAGCGCTCTTTAGCGGTTAAAATCATCAGATAAATCGTCGCCGCCGCGATCGCCAGAACCGCCGGAATCAAGATGTTCTTTTTGTCCATAAATACTCAAACTCCTCATTTATATTTATTGCACAGAATACGGCAACGGAATTTCAATCGGCATATCCACCACTGACTGAATCTGCCGCACATTCTGGCCTGGAACATTCGACAAAATCAAACCGCTGAGCGGAAAAACCAAGGGAACGTTAAAGGTCGCGGTCACCTCTAAATCTTCGTTTTGAAGCCCTCCTGATTGGGGATCTGGGAGAGTCGGGATAAGCGTGGAAGTCAAGGTCGCCCCGTGAATATGCTGACTGAGAAGAGCCTGCATCGTCCCGGTGGGGTTTCCAACGCTTCCTGTTTGTCCCGCCGCCGTCATGGCTCCAATTCTAGCGCATTCGAATGTCGCATGATTGAGAACAATCACCCAGAAAGCGACATAACCCATTTCCATAATAGTAAACACAATCGTCAAAAAAACCGGCAAAATGAGAAGCGTTTCAACCATCACCTGCCCGCCTTTCGAGCGAAGCGGGGGCGTGCACGATTGCCTATCGGAAAGACGTTGCAATCGGGCCTGCCCGGATGAAAAAAATATCGGGCAAGGGGTTTGAACCCTCGGGGTTTTCTGAAACCCAAACGTCCCGATATCTGAAACACTCTTCATAACTCTGTCCTGTTTGGAATCCTCTCCAGTTTATTGCCCCGATGTGGAAGCCGCGCCGGAAATCTCGCCTTGAATCTGTTGGAAAAGGGTCGGCATATATTTCTTAAGCGCAAACCCCGCCGCCAAAACGACCCCGACCACGACCGTCAGCATTAACAAATACTCAACCGTATTTTGACCGCGCTCGGACTTAAGCCGCTGATTCATTTTTTTCATTTTTCTCTCCTGTGTTTTTATTTACCGCAATCATATCCACGTCGACAAAATCATTTTCGCCATGCTGGTAAAAAGCAGCTTCAACTGTTGCTGCATAAACCCGTAAAATCCGGCGAAAGCCGTGACCAAAACCAAGGTCGTGAGGAGATACTCCACCGTTGTCTGTCCCCTGACTTTCCATTTCTTCATATCCCCAGTGTAACAGTCAACTCCTAAGCTGTCAAGTCGCTGACGATTACAAAAATTTAACACCGTTTAAATTGAACTTCATCTAAAATTTAGTGGTCAAAGTAAATTGATTAACAGTTCCCAAGGCGCCCATGGGAACAAAAGCGTAATCCACTCCCAAACCATATCCAAAAGCGGCGGAAGTGTAAAATCCAAGCCCCAAGCTGATGCCGCTAACGGCGTTAAGGTTGATGGCCGGCGAACTCGGGGTCGTTATCGCGGTATAGTTATCGGCTTCAAAATATCCGGCCCGAAAAGCCAATTGCCCTATTTCCAAATATTCCTCGGGAACAGTGAATTGAGCTCCCACTCCCGGACGAGGAATGTCTCCAGCGAATTGATGAACTTCAAAGCTCAACTTAAAAAAATCATTCGGAATAATCGCAAAACCCGCTCGCGCGGTCGAACCGACGATGTATTGGCTGGCGCCAAAATTTTGATAGGAAGCGCCAAGACTCAACCAATCATTGGGTTTGACGATAATCCCGGCATCTCCAACGAGACTGTCCGAGATAGCTCCATTGTAGTCCTGATGGACCACGCGCAAGGTTCCTCCTAAAAAAATGCGCTCATACCAAAAGGAACGGGCCACCGACACAGCCCCGTATCCGTTATTGACCTGAACGTTAAAATTAGAAAGAGGAACTCCGTTTTGATCCCGCACATCAAAATTACTGTCCGACATATAGGAACCGCTAAAGCCAATAACGGTTTGCCCAATAGGCTGGGCATACGCCATATAGACGGGAGCCTGAACGCCTTGAATATAATTAAGGTACGAATAAGAAAATTCACGCTCATCGGTCATGGCAAGTCCCGCCGGATTCCAGGTGATGGCATCCACCCCTGAAGCCAAGGCGACAAAGGATTGCCCCAAGGCCATGGCCTGCGCGGACCCCTGCGAAATATCCAGAAAGGCCGCGCCTCCGGTTCCCGCGCCCGCGCTAATAGCCCATGCCCGGCCTGAAATAGCCAAAAAAATCAGGCAAAAAAAGGGGACAGTCCCCTTTTTCGCGATTTCTGAACTAAAAGGGGACTGTCCCCTTTTTTTATTCATGGAATCAATACCTTTTTGACGGTTTGGGCGAAATTTTTATTTCCGTAAGTTTCCTGGGCCTGGAAAACCACATAGTAAATGCCTTTAGCCACCGGCCGCCCGGCCTCATTGTCTTTATTCCAGACATAGGTCAAGGGAGACGGCGAATCATAAGCCGGAGGAACATTGCCAAAATCGTGTTCATAAACCAATTCCCCGGCCATGGTGTAGATTCGCATAAATACATCGCCCTGGAAGGGAACCCAAACCGAGAAAGTAACTGTCGGCCCATAAGCGGGGTTTGGATAAGCATAGGTGTTTTGATCGAAATCTGCCTGCGGATTTAAAGAACCGTTTCGGTCAACCGGGAGATTCTCGATATACTGGTCAATCGACAATTCGCAAATATCCCCCGGAGTCAACTGTCCCGTAATCGTGTCAATCGCCGTATCATCGGTCGATCCTATGACCGTAAAAGTATAATCTCCATCGGGAACCTTGGTAAAACTGAGGTCCGTCCCATCCCAGTCAGTCTCGACTGGTTGCCGCGGCGGTTGATTGGAGACCAAGACCTTAACCAAGGAACCAATACCCCCGTTTGTCGTGTAAGCAGGCGGACTGGGACTTCCGATCTGCGGACAATAAGACTCATTGATGTTGGAATTAGGAAATTGCGTGTTCGGGCGATAAACCAAAATGGCAACCTTCATCGGCTCCGACACTTGGTAGAAGATACGCGCCGTTTGGTTTTGAAGATTGATGGGGCTCACCGCTAAGTCGTAAATCTGGATTGGGAAATAGCTAATCGTCGCCGCTGAAGTCGACAAGGACAACAGAGAGTTCTCGGACGCCACGTCTTGAGCGGTCATAATAATCGTATAAAAATTTGGCGGCGGGAAATTTCCATAATTATCCCGTCCATCCCATACAGCATTCACGGGAACCCCGCCATCATAGGATTGTCCGAAAACTAAGTTTCGAATCACCTGCGGAGGATTATTATCGTTAATGACATTAATCGTGACCGAGGACGGACGCGTGAGCTCAAAATTAATGGTAAAGGGATCCAACTCCACCGTTTGGCTTGAGTAATAAGTTTTGGCGATGGTGGGCTGAACGTTAAAGATCGGCACTCCGATAATTCCCCGTGAAACTGGAATAAATCCTACAATGCGGTCCGTTGAATAGATGCTTCCCCCCTCCACCGGCACCGTCGCTTGAGCGATCAAGGTAAAAGGATAGTCTCCGTCCGGGACCATGATTCCATCGGAGTTGATTCCCGGCCAATTATCCGAAACCAACAGGCGCCCTGAACGCATTCCATAAATTTGATAGAAAGGCGTTTCGGGAACCCCGTTAGAGGCCACGACATCATTGCAAGGGGTATTTTGAACGACTTGGCCACAGGGAGGCCAGGAGGTATTGACATTGTGAATAATGGTCCCGGGTTGATAGATATTGATTCCCGTCCACATGGCGTTGGACTCCTCGTAATTAATAAAGGCCGTGGCCGTAGTTCCGGAAAGAAGAGGCGAAACCGATAAATTGGTCGTTCGAAACATATCCACGGGGAAAATGGCGGTCGTCGTAGAAACAAAACTGGGGAAAGCCGGGTCCCAGGCTTCAAGCTGAACCAGATAGGTCCCGGAAGAAACGTAATAGCCATTGTCGTCGGTTCCATCCCAAATTTCGGTATTGGGAATGCTGGCCGACCGGGCTTCGCCAAGCACCAGATGGCGCACGACCGCACTGGAGTTAGCCTCATTAAAAATATCCACTTTCACGTCGGCATCACGGGTTAAAGTATAGGTGAAATCAAACGGGTTAATACCCGCCACCGGAGGACTGGATCCGACAACTGTTGAAGTCGGAGTAATTTGGCTGATTCCCACCAGTCCCCGAACAATGGGGATAAATCCATTTTTAGCCACCGATGTCCAAATACGGGAATCATTGGCATTGCCGTTAAAGGGATAGCCATTTTGAGAGGCAAGTTCTCCGTAAAGAACATAGACGTAGTTTCCGTCTGGCAAAAGATTGCCGGAACTGTCGCGACCGTCCCACCAGTCAATGACCGGGGTGCGGGAAGGCTGGGCCTGAACGATATGGGCAATGGGAGAGACATTAGGAACAATGGTCCCCGAAGTCGGGCAAGGCCCCATGTAGGGATAAAATTGTTTAGGAGGCGAAATCGCCTGATTAACCCCCGAAATATCCAAAACCGGATTATTGACGCTGGAAAGTGGAACGACTTCTTGACTGCTACCTTGCGGCACTACAGGAGAACAAAATTGAACGCCGGGGGGATAAATGTCTAAAAAAGTCGTCGCCGCTTCGGTCAGGGTGTATCCAATGACAGCTAAAGACGTAGATCCTCCTTCCAATGGGGTCACCGCGATATCGGTAATTTGGAGCGGATCAATGGACATGGGATAGGTATAGGGCGCGGAAATATCCAAGCCATATTGGTCCGCATTTTGAGCTTGGAGATACGCCAAATAGTTTCCCGGTGGCGCCAAATCGCCGTTATCATAGCGCCCGTCCCAAGCGTCGCCATTGGTCAAGGTGCCTCCGGGATAACCCTCGCCCACCCTCGGAAGACCATTGACCAGGTGTCGGACGATGGTTCCTGTCGAATTGGTCGCGCTGATGTGCTCAATATCGATATACATCGTCGCGTCCTCGGACAAGCGATAGGTCAGGTTGTAAGGCTCTGCCGCCACCGGCGTTAATACGCCGACCAAGGTCGGAGAAGAACGCACCACATGGACGTCCACCACGTTGACCGTAATCGGCTGTTGCAAAACATTGCACCCGGCGGTAAAAGAGCCTGCGGATTCATATTGAAAGTTACTGGGACTAACGTTTGCCGTCCCCCCGCCGCTAGCGACGCTAAAATTAATCGTTCCAGAAATAATCGCACCTGCCACCCCTGTCCCACTGGCAAAAGTCCCTTGACTGAGGCTAAGGCTTCCTGTTCCACTCAACAAAAGCCCATTTGCAGACCCTATACAATTACTAGTACTAGTACAAGAAAGCACTCCTCCAATTTCCGCCCCAGAAACGCTTGTTGATTGGGCTGAGAAAGCAACACCTGTCACCCCTGTCGAGATAATACTCCCGTCATAGGTCCCCCCAGAAATATAAGTAGTCCCACTACTACTTGAACTTAGATATAAATTAAAACTTACAGAATCACCAGGAGCCAAATAACCGCTACTTGAAGTACTGGAATTGAGAACCATAGAACCGCCGCTAATTTGGCCGGTCCCAGGTACCGCAGAAACAGGTTGTTTGAGAGGGCAATTTTGGAAATCGGCATCATTAGTAGATCCAGAGGGATAGGCTTGGACATTGGAGAGTTGAATATTTCCGGTCAAGGATTGAGTTTCATTGGTCGTCACCGTCGCCCGAAAACCAAATTGACCATTGGTTTTCCCAAAAACCCCTTGGAGATTAATGGAACCGTCCCAGGGAACGCAATAAGGCCCCAAATCCGGGCACCCTGGTTCCCCGCTAATTCCACTTATACATCCTTGAAACCCGTCAGGAGGAATATATCCAACATTATTAATAAAAAAAGTTCTCAAAGGCGGGGTCGAAGCAGGGTCCAGGGGATTAGAACCATTGGCGTACTGAAACACCTCGAATTCCAGGCTGTCAATGGCCATGGGCGCCAGCGGAACGCCGCTTCCGGGCAAAAGCGCTTCGCTTAAATCGTAGCCAATAGAGGCGCAGAGATAAATCTCATTATTGCAGATGTTCGAGGCCTCATCAGACGGCCACGGAATGAGGGGAATTGACGGGGGAGGGCCACTCGTTTGCGTGGTACCGGACATATAACTTTTATCGGCTAGATTTGTGCATTGCGCCGCGCCATACCCCACGCCAGGAGCCCCCGGCTGCCCCGCCTGATCAAACTCAATATGAGGGTCATTGGAGATATTTCCAAACCCTGTGTAATAATCTGGGTTGATCGTTGGAGCCCCCGCATAAGTGCCACAAGAGGGAGGCGGGGTGCCAACAATACCGCTACAGAGATCCGTTGGAGAAATGGGAATCGGGGGACAAATAAAGTTTGGAACCCCGCCCACGGAATTTTGGACGATGCAGTTTTGATTAACCTGCTGGGTAAAAATCGCGTCAATAAAAATCTGCTGGGCAAAGGAGAGTTTGCTCCAGAACAACAAGGACGCCGCTAAAATAAAAAGGGGACAGTCCCTTTTTTTCAGAGAAGGGGACTGTCCCCTTTTTTCACGCGGATGCGGTATTGGAATGCTCATAGCTTTGGCGCAAAGACAGAATAAGATTTTTGTGTTACGAATTTGTGGCGGGAGGACTCACATTCTCTCCGGAGCGGAAACGCTAATGAGACCTAACCCCTCCTGAATCACCGCGCGAACGCCGGCGCAGAGTCTAAGCCGTGATCGAGAAAGATCCAAATTTTTGGGGTCGATGACCCGGCATTTTTCATAAAATGGGTGGAAAAGTCCGGCGAGTTCCAAAATATAGTTGGCCAGAGGATGAGGCGAGAGCTCTTTTTGAGCATTTTTGAGAATTTCCGGAAACCAGGCCATCTTGACAAGAAGCGCGCGCTCTTCCGGAAAAAGGGACTGTCCCTTTTTTTCAAAAAAGGGGACTGTCCCCTTTTTAATTCCTTGGCGCTCGGCCTCGTCAAAAATCGAGGAAATCCGCGCATGAACGTATTGGCAATAATAAACCGGGTTTTCTGAAGTTTGCTTTTTGGCGAGCTCCAAATCAAAATTGAGATGAGAATGAGGGGTTCTTTGAGCGAAAAAAAACCGGCAGGCGTCTTTACCCACCTCATCAATGACTTCTTTAAGCCGAACAAATTCTCCCGCGCGCTTGGACATTTTAACCGGTTCCTTCCCCCGAAAAAGAAGAATCAACTGATGGACAATGGCTTCAAAAGATTCTTCTGGATGTCCAAGCGCTTTAATTGCCGCCTTCATCCGCGGAACATATCCGTGATGATCGGCGCCTAAAATATCAATGAGCCTTTCAAACCCGCGGGAATATTTATTTTCGTGATAGGCGATATCGGCCAAAAAATAACTGGGTCTTCCGTCTTGCCGAATAAGCACTCGGTCCTTGTCGTCTTCGGAAGAGGCGGAAGTCCCCAGCCAGGTCGCGCCGTCTTTTTGATAGACCATCCCGCGCTTTTTGAGAAGCTCCAAAGTTTTTTCCAGGGCTTTTGACTCATGAAGTTCGGACTCCCGAAACCAGCGGTCGAAAGAAACCCCGAAGGCCTTCATATCGTCTTGGTGACTTTTGAGAAGAACCGCGATTCCTTCCGCCGCGAGCTTTTCCTCCGTCCAGGAATCCGCCTCCGATGGAAAAGATTTCGCCAATTCCGCCACGTAATCCCCATGATATCCGTCTTCCGAAACTTCTTGGCCATGCCGCCTGGCCCAGAGAGATTTACCGAATTTTTGAATCTGATTTCCCGCGTCGTTGACGTAATATTCAGCGCTCGCCTCATGCCCCAAACGCCGGAGAATGCGAACCAAGGAATCTCCCAAGGCTCCGCCCCGGCCGGAAGCCAAATGAAGAGGCCCGGTGGGATTGGCGGAAACAAATTCAATTAAAATTTTTTGCGGGATTAAATTTTCATCCCGGCCATAAGAACTCGGAGATTGAACGATTGTCCCCAGATTCTCCCACAAAATTTCTTCTGAAAGAGTCAGATTGACAAAGCCTGGCAAGGCGGCTTCGGCCCGCTCAATTTCATCCAAACCAGAAAGAACTTTTGCCAATTCTTCCGCCAAAGACAGAGGATTTTTTTTATTTATTTTCGCAATCTGAAGCGGACAAACAAGACTCAAATCGGCTTTCACATGGGGAGGCGCCAAGGTCAAGGTCAACTCCTCGGGAAGGGTCAAGGACTGAGCCTTGGCCCAAGAGCGAATTTTTTGTTCGAGTTTTATTCGAAAAGAATTGATCACCGAAGCGCCTTGGACGCGCGGGAATTTTCCGTTTCCCAATCAACGACCGGAGAACCGGAATAAAGTTTTTCCAGCATATAAAAAGAACGCGTTTCCGCCGTCATGATATGGACCATGAGACCGCCAAAGTCTAGGACCCGCCAATGATCGGAAGCGGGTTTGGCCCGGTGAAGACAAAGAACTCCCTCGGCTTTAAGTTTTTCTTTAATTTCCCATTCCAAAAGTTCAAGATGTGGCCGGGAAGTGGCGGTCACAAACAGCCAATAATCAGCCAAGGAATTTTTTTTACCGGGACGCAAGAGAACAATGTCTTCCCCTTTTTTTTCCGAGACCACTTGAGCCGCCAATACGGCCAGTTCCTTAAATCGCTTAGCCATTATTCGTTCGTCCTCGGCGGGAGGCCCGCCAACTGCCGGAAAGAATCCGGGGTTCGCGCTTTTTCAAGAGCCGCCTCCGCGGAAACGATTCCTTTTTTAACTAATTCTGCCAGGGACTTATCCATCGAAATCATTCCGGTTTTTGCCCCGGTCTCAATGGAACCGTAAATCAAATGCGTTTTTCCCTCGCGAATTAAATTCGAGATCGCGGGATTAACGACCATAATCTCCCGCGCCGCGGCGCGACCCTGCTTGTCTTTCGTGGGAACCAGGGTTTGGGCGACGACGCCGCGCAAGACGGTAGAGAGTTGCACCCGAATCTGGGCTTGTTGATGGGGCGGAAAAACGTCAATCATGCGGTCAATGGTCGAGGCGCAGTCCTGGGTGTGAAGAGTCGCGAAACACAAATGTCCGGTTTCAGCCACGGTCACCGCCAGTTGAATGGTCTCCAAATCCCGAAGTTCGCCGACCAAAATCACATCCGGGTCTTCCCGCAGAGCCGATTTTAAAGCCGAGGCAAAAGATTTCGTATTTTGCCCCACTTCCCGTTGACGAAAAATTGCCTGTTTCGGCTCATAGACAAATTCGATGGGGTCTTCGACCGTCAAAATATGCACCGGAGATTTTTGATTGATAAGTTCAATCAAACACGCAAGGGTGGTTGATTTTCCAGACCCCGTCGGGCCCGTGACGAGCACCAGCCCCCGGTCCAGACTCGCGAAACGCGCGACTGACTCCGGGAGATTAATCTCTTCTGGCTTCGGTATTTTAGAAGAAATCACGCGCATCACCGCCTCGACCCCATTTTTCTGGACAAAAGCGTTCACGCGAAAACGAGACAAACCCGAAGCGCTAAAAGAACAGTCCAATTCCCAGTTGGCTTCAAATTTGGCCCGCTGTTCATCATAAAGAATTGAATAGACAAGCCTTTTTGATTCTTCCGCGCTCAAAACCGGAAAGCCGGGAACTTCTTTCATTTCTCCATGCAAACGCATCATCGGCGGCTTTCCAATCACCAAATGAGCGTCGGAAGCCCCGGCGGCGACGACGACTTTGAGTATTTCAATGAGTTCCATTTAACCTCTTCTCCCAAAAAATAAATCCCGCCAAATGCGCTTGATACTCAAAGAGCGATTTCCCTCGCTCAATGAACAATCTGCGGCTAAAAACACGCTGACATCAACTAAATCCTTTGAATCAACCAAGGTTTCTTCCCGGGCCCGAGAACACCCCAAGGCTTTCCAAACCTGCCAGGCCGCCGCCGGGTTTCCTGTCCGGTCATAGACGACGGTCTGGGCAAAAGTTTCCGCAGAATTACCCACGCCCACCACATCCACGCCGTTTAATCTTAGAACTTTCTCGGCCTTGAATGCGAGTCCGGGGGTTTGAGATGCGTTCATGATTTCGGTCGCCACCGCGCGGCTTAAGTCGTTTGGAGGCGGATAAAGAAGCCTGGCTGCGAGTTCCTGATCGGTTTTTGGATTTCCGGAAAGAGAAACCAAGTCCACGCGGTCCGCTCTTAAAGCCCGCGTTTTCATTTGCCACAAAAAACGGTCCAGGGCGCCGTTCAAGGATCGCGGAGAGTTTCTCCAGTCATGGACCTCGACGCCAAGACCTTTCAAAATATCTTCCATTTCCCGTCTTTGAGGCGCGGAGGCGGGAATCTTCTCAAGCCTTGATTCTCCGCGCAAAATGCGAAATCCCTTTGCGGTTTCAACCACCCAAGGCCTTCCAGCGCGCAAACTTTGAGACATGGGAGAAAAAAATTCAATCAGGGCCATGGACGCTAAAACCACGACACAGATAACCGCCAAGACTCTCTCGGTCAAAATTAAAGAATCATTGAATTCCATATTTTAATAGAAAGCGGGTGAATCCAGCCTTTAAGAGACACGGCATATCGGATTTTTGCGTTCACGCATTCCAAGAAAGCTTGTTCGGGGTTTTCCGCCGCCAAACTCCTTAAACGCGCGGCCTCGGAATAATTCCGGTCTTCCGAGCAAGCGTCCGATACATAAATCAAACGCTCAAGAGCGCCCATCTTCAAAGCCCCCAGGGTGTGATTACGGATTGCGCTAAGAACCCGTGCGTTTTGAACTTTAAACCTTTGTCTCGCCAAATCTTCGCTGATATAGGCGTGAAGAAGAACCGGCTGAAGACTCGCCATTTCCTGAAAGAGCGGAATTTTCAAGCGCCGTTTCTGACAATAGGATTTCATTTCCGAGACAGAAACGCTTCGTCCCGCATCATGCAAAAGCCCGGCCAAAGCCGCCTCGAAAGAATGAGCCTTCCAGACAGGAGCAAGTCTGCGCGCAAGACGAGCGACAGATAAAGTGTGAAGAAAACGTTCGGGTTTTAAAATTTTTCTAAGCGTCGGGATAATCGAAGTTCCGTAAAGCCCGCGTTTAAAAATAAAACTAAGAACCTTTGAGTCTACTTTTGAAGAGACGTCTTCCCCCATCAATAAACTTTCCCGCAATTCTGTCGAGGAAACTTCCGGCATCGGTTTTTTAAGCCCGTTAAAAAACGGCGGGATTTTTCCCTGACGCGGAGGGCGCATCGCCGTCCACCAATGGGCCAATTCCCGAAGCCGAGGAGGGTTTTTCCAATCGTTAAAACGCGCGGCCAAATCCGAGCCGATCACGAAATGGATTTCTGAACCTGGATTTTCCTTTTTTAGGCGGCTTAAAATATCCACCGTATAAACCCGACGCCGCGCGCGCATTTCAATTCGGCTAATCTCAGAACCGAGAAAAGCGAGTTTCGCCATCAGAAACCGATCACCAGGCAAAGCCCAGGAATTTTCTTTCCACGGCGAATGGTAAGCTGGAATCACGAGAACCCGCGCCGGACTGATTTTTTCTCTCGCGGCATCCAAAAGCGCTTGGTGGCCGCGATGCGGCGGGTCAAAACTTCCGCCAAAGACGAGAATTCTTTCCTTCATTTTTCAAATGATACAATTATTGTCTAAGGGCTGGTGACGACCCAAATGTCCATATTATTTCGTCACCAGCCCTAAGGCCTTCATGAGGAAAAAAATTATCTTCGTCGCCGCGCATTTGGGATACCCTATGGATAAAACTCCCTTGGGCGGCGGCGCCATGGTCGGAGTTCATCTCTCCAGGCTTTTAGGCGCGCAAAAAAATCGCGATTTTGATTTTGTTTGCCTTGGTTCCGGGCCCGAATCTCCGCACGAAGAAGTTTCCTATGTGGCGCTCAAACCCCCGCTTTTTCCGGGAGAACATATTTCGCTCCTTTCTGAATTCCGCTACGCCCGGTTTTCTCGTTGGTTTGAGAAAAAAACCACGCGCTGGATATTAGACCGGATGTCGGAGTTTGACCCCCAAAATACCTGCGTCATCATCAATGACATCTCCGAATCTCCCGAGGTTCAGGCTCTGGCGCGAAAAGGATATCCCATTTTGTCTCTTTGGCATGTGGACGTGGTCGATTATTTTAATCGCCTTTATCTCAAGGAAGCGATTCCGGGGCGCTGGCTCACCACGGGATACGAAAAATTTAGAACGGCTAGGGCTGGACGCTTTTTTCCCGATATTCTCAAACTCGTTTTTGAAAAAGAGCGGGAAGTAACGGCCTGGTCAAGAAAACTTATCTTTCCATCCCGGATCATGAAAGAAAGAGCCGAGGTCCTTTACCGCGATATTTTTTCCACCGGAGAATTGTCCGCCAAAAGCGTGGTTCTTCCCTGGGGAACGTGGCCCGAGGAAATCAATCTAGACGAGATGCTTGAGGAAATACAAAAAACATCTCAAAAATATCAACTCTCAAAAGAAAACTATGTCCTTTTAACCGTCAGCCGCATCTCTCCTGAAAAGGGTTTGGATATTTTGCTTGAGTCTCTTCAAATTCTTGAAAAAAAGCGCCCGGAACTGGCGCGGGAAATTCGTCTATTTATCTGCGGAGAAGCGGCTTTTATGCGCGGGCATGCTTACGCCGAAAAGGTGCGCCGCTTGGCGCGCGGCCTTAAGCTTGCGCGCGTCTTTTTCCCGGGATATTTGACGCCGCTTCAAAAAAAAGCGTTTTTTAGCGTTTCCGATCTTTTCATCTCGCCCTCAACCCATGAAAGCTATGGGCTCACCATTGTCGAGGCCATGGCCGGGGGATGCCCTATTTTAGCCAGCGATCATTACGGGGCCAGGGATTTGATTTCGCCGGAATTTGGAAGAATCGCGCCTTACTCCGGAGAGAAAACGCCAAAAGCCTCTCTCGCTTTCGCTTTAGAAGATCTTCTTATGGATAAGCCCGCGCTAAAAAAAATGCGCGTTCGTTCACAAAAGGCGGCTTCCCAAATGCGTTTTGAAAACGCCGCTCAAAAAATCGCTGAACTCGCGCTCATTGAATTAAGTCAAGCCGATCAGAATGAAGATCAATTGGAGACTCCCTTATGAAAAACCCGGAAGTAGCCGCCGTTTCAGCCTTGAGAACTCCGATTGGAAAAATCGGCGGAGTTTTGGCCTCGGTCCGGCCTGATGATCTGGCAGCGGAAACAATCAAAGCCCTGATTCAAAAAATTCCGGAAGTAGCCCCCCATGAAATTGAAGACGTCTATTTCGGCTGCGCCAATCAAGCTGGAGAGGATAACCGCAATGTCGCGAGAATGGCGCTACTCTTGGCCGGGCTTCCGCAAAGCGTTCCCGGTTGCACGGTCAACCGCCTCTGCGCCTCGGGGCTTGAGGCCATTAATTGCGCCTCCCGCGCCATTTTATCAAACGAAGGCTCAATTTACGTTGCCGGAGGCGTTGAAAGCATGAGCCGCGCGCCTTGGGCTCTTCCAAAGGCCGAATCGGCTTATCCCTTCGGCAATCTCACGGCCTATGACACGGCCTTGGGCTGGAGATTTCCCAATCCCAAGATGAAGGAAATGTTTCCCCTCTACAGCATGGGAGAAACGGCGGAAAACGTGGCGGAAAAATATCAAGTCTCAAGAAAAGATCAGGATGAATTTGCTCTTCTCAGCCACCAAAGGGCGGTCAAGGCCGTAGAATCAGTTTTTAAAGACGAGATTCTCCCCATTACGACGACCGTCAAAAAAAATTCCGTCACCATTGATCTGGACGAAGGCCCCCGCGCGGACACCAATTTAGAAAAACTTTCTTCCCTTAAACCCGCTTTTAGAGCCGGCGGCAGCGTGACCGCTGGAAACAGCTCTACGCTTAACGACGGGGCCGCGGCCCTTTTAATAATGGAGGCCTCTCTCGCCAAAGAGCGGGGTCTTAAGCCGCTCGCTTATTGGCGCGCCTCAGCCGCCGCCGGGGTTGATCCTTCTTATATGGGAATCGCCCCCATTGAGGCCATCCAAAAGCTTCTCAAGCGAAGCAACTTAAAAATCGCCGATATCGATCTCTTTGAAATCAATGAGGCCTTTGCCGCCCAGGCGCTCGCCTGTCAAAGAGAACTTAAAATTCCTCTTGAACGCTTAAACGTCAACGGCGGCGCCATCGCCCTGGGGCACCCCTTGGGTTCGAGCGGAGCGAGAATTTCGACCACCCTTCTTTATGAAATGAAAAGACGCAAAGCTCGTTTTGGGATTTCCGCTCTCTGCGTCGGAGTCGGGCAAGGCCTGGCGACCCTCTGGGAGCGAACTGATGAGCTTTCATGAAAATTCTCGCCGTTTTGGGAACTCGGCCTGAAATCATCAAAACCGCTCCGGTTTTTGAGACTTTGTCTTTTTATCCCTCGATAGAAACCAGGCTTTGCCTGAGTTCCCAACACACAAACCTCATCACCCCTTTTTTAAATTTTTTTAAGCTCAAGGCCCTTTACGATCTTAAAATCCGCAACCAAAATTTATCCCCTCAACAAATCGCTCATTGGGTATCGAGGCGACTTGAAAAAGTAATGACCATCTGGAAACCCGATTTAGTTCTCGTTCAAGGCGATACCAGCACCGCTTTGGGAGCGTCTTTAGGAGCCGCGCGCGCCAAAATTCCGCTGGCTCACATCGAAGCGGGACTCAGAAGCCCCGATCAAAATTCCCCCTGGCCGGAGGAAAAAAATCGCAGAATCATTGATTCTCTCGCTCAAATTCATTTTGCCCCCACGCCTTTATCCGCGCAAAACCTGATTCAGGAAGGAATTTTAAAATCCCAAATTTTCGTCACTGGAAATAGCGGCATTGATTCTTTTTTAAAAGCCCTCAAACAAATTGACGAGAATCCGCGCCTCAAGCGCAAGCTTAATCAAAAATGGAATTTTTTCGACCCCTCCAGAAAGCTTATTTTTTCAACTTTTCATCGTCAGGAAAATTTAGGAATTCAAATGAAAGAAATTTTTAACGCACTCATCGAACTTGCGCAAAACGAAAAGGTTCAAATTATCTATCCCGTCCACCCACGCCCATTGATCCGCGCTCTCGCCGAAAAAAAGCTAAAAGGCCTGTCCAATATTTTTCTCATCCCGCCCCTAAATTATCTTTCCTGCGTCCATTTAATGCGGAAATCTCATTTGATTATCACCGATTCCGGCGGCATACAGGAAGAAGCCCCCATTTTGGGAAAGCCCGTCATTCTTGCGCGCAAAAACACCGAACGCCCGGAGGGAATTCTCAAAGGCGCGGCTATAATCGCCCAAACGCCTCAAGACATCGGCCTTCACGTCAAAGAATTAATCCAAAATTCTTCTCTTTACGCGCGAATGGCCCGCCCGAGATTTCTTTATGGAGACGGAAATGCGGGGCCTCGAATCGCCCGAGTTCTGGCGAATTTTAAGCCGTCTCTAAAACCCGCAGAAGGTAAGCCCCGTAATCATTTTTTGAATGGAGCCGCGCCAGTTTCTCTAGTTGCCCGCGACTGATAAAGCCTTTTCTAAAAGCAATTTCTTCGATACAGGCGACCTTAAGCCCTTGACGCGCTTCCAAGGTTTGAACAAATTGCGCCGAAGATAAAAGCGAATCCCAGGTTCCCGTATCCAGCCACGCGGTCCCGCGCCCCAGCTTTTGAACGCGCAAACTTTTGCGAGCTAAGTACTCCAGGTTGACGTCCGTAATCTCCAACTCTCCCCGGGCGGAGGGCTTGAGTTTTTCCGCGATTTGAACGACTCTTGAATCGTAAAAATAAATTCCAGTCACCGCCCAGCTTGATTTTGGTTTTTTCGGTTTCTCTTCCAGGCTTTTAACCCGACCGTTTTTATCGAATTCGACGACGCCGTATCTTTCGGGGTCCTGCACCTGATAGGCGATGATTTCGCCTCCCGTTTTGAGTTGCGCCGCCTTTTCAAGGCTTGGCGCGAGTTCATGTCCATAAAAAATATTGTCTCCCAAGACTAAACAGACGGGAGATTTCCCGATAAAATCTTTTCCAATAATAAAGGCCTGGGCGATGCCCTGGGGCTTTGGCTGTTCCAAGTAGCTAAAACGAAGGCCCAAGTCTTCCCCGCTCCCAAATAAATTTTGAATGAGCGGCAAATCCCGGGAGGTACTGATGATGAGAATGTCTTGAATCCCCGCCAGCATTAAAACCGAGAGCGGATAATAAATCGTCGGTTTGTCATAGACCGGCAAAAGCTGTTTGGACACCGCCTTGGTCAAAGGATAAAGCCGCGTTCCACTGCCGCCCGCCAAAATGATTCCTTTCATTTCTTTTCTCCTTGGCCGCGCGCTTCGCTTTCCATCCAAGCGTAGAGAGCGATCGTCGGCATCCAGATCATGGCCACTCCAAAAGCGCTTTCAGTTAAGTTCATAAAAAGAAGAGAGATAATCCAGGATAGAAACCAAAGACTTAAAAAAGAGCGGTCTCTTCTGTAAATTTTAAAAGCCCGAAAAACCATCGTTCCCAAAAGAAACAAAAGGGCGAAAAAACCAATTATCCCGCGTTCCGCGAGCGTCTGAAGATAAAGGTTATGAGCATTTCCCCAAGTGGGCTGCCCCCCAAACGGAAGAGAATGGTAATTCCCAAAAAACGCGCCAAACCTCCCGGGGCCGACGCCCAAAAGGGGATGGTCGAGAAACATCCTCCAAGCCGCTTTCCACAAGGCCAGATGAATTTTCAAACTGCCCTCCTTTGCGCTGAGGGCTCCGGTCGCTCGGGAAAAACGCGGACTTAAGAAAAACTGGGAAAAAATGACGCCCAGAGCCGCAAAAGACTCCACCAGCGCCTCACGAAAGTTTATTCCCGCCAAAACCAAAAGCCCAATCGCAAAACCCATCCAAGCGCCCCGGGTTCCGCTTAAAGCCAGAGCGGCAATAATCAAGATTCCAACCGAGATCGTCCAGGGCTTTTTCTTTTCGCTTTTAAGACGGTTTGTCATTCTATAAGCTAAAACTCCAAGCCCCGCCATAACCATCAGTTCCCCAAAAGTGACGGGGTGAATGGTTCCGTGGGCTCGGTTAGTCGCATAGAAAGCCGACCAAAAATGAGAACTTGAAATTTTTTCATCAAAACTGGCCGCGGACATTGGGAAAAATCTCCAAAAACCAAATTCCATAAGCCCCAAAAACGCGGCGAGGGAGAAACCCAATGTCCAAAAATAAAAGGGCGAAAACCCGTTTGAAAATTCGAATGCGATTGAAAAAATATAGAAATCCGCCAAAAGCTGAAAATTCCGCCCTAGAGGTCCCAGGCCATTCTTAAATCCGCTCATAACCGCGCTTGAAACGATCCCCGCGAAAATATAAATCCAAAGCGGCTTTTCTAAAGCTAGGCCCTTAAGCGAAAACCTTCTTCCGTCCAACAAGCGCACTTTCAGAATCACAGCCAGAATCAAGGAAATCGCGATGTTAGCCCCGGCAATGGAAAGAGGCTGAAAAATTCCCCACAAAGCCAAGGCCTGGGAGATCAATTAATACGCTCCTTTGCCGATCAAGACGACGGGAATGGTTCGCAAAATAATCCGGAGATCAAGCCCCAGGGACCAATGTTCGATATAAAAAGTATCCAAGGCGAAACTCTGTTCATTGGACAAATCTGAGCGCCCGGAAACCTGCCAAAGCCCGGTCACCCCCGGAACAACGCTTAAACGTTTTTTGTAAGCGGGTCCAAAATCTTTTTTGAGCCTATCTAAATCCCTCAGGGCCAAGGGTCTCGGACCGACCACGCTCATATCCCCCATCAAAACATTTAAAAATTGGGGGAATTCATCCACTGAAAACCGGCGCAGAAACTTTCCAACGCGCGTAATTCTGGGATCATTTTTAATTTTAAAGAATGCGCCTGCGGGGTTAGCTTCTTGGACCTGTTCCACTTTAGATTCGGCGTCTTGGACCATAGTCCTAAACTTAAACGCATAAAAAAATTGCCCGTGAAGACCGTAGCGTTTTTGGCGAAAGAAAATCGGCCCCCGCGAATCGAGTTTAATCAAGAAAGCGATAATCATAAACGGAACAAAGCCCAAGACGCAAATCGAGAGCGAAAAGATAATATCGAAAATTCGCTTTGTAACAAAATTCTCGCCCGAAAGAGACCCATGCTTAAAATAAAACGTAGGGACGCCTAAGGATTCTGAAACTTGAAGTTCCCCCATTTTGATTTCCAGAAGACTGGGAACAAGATGGAGGCGAATGCCGTTTAATTCCAGACTCTCGGCCAAATTCGTCAACTCTTCCTGGCTGAGAGAAGCTTGGGTCCAAAGGACTTGGCGAATTTCTTTCTCCTTGGCCAAGTTTAGAATTTTATCCCGGGATAACTCTTTGCCTTGAATCACAAGAAAGCGCCTCAGTCTTTCAATTCTCTTAATCAAAGAATCCGTGAGAACGCCGTCTCCAATCACCAAAATTTTCTCTTGTCCGCCAAAAAGCATCAGAGCCTTAAACCATAATTCATTGAGAAGCCAGGATTCTAGCGTCAAATAGCCGGCCGCGACGGGAGCCGTCATGAGGAGAAGAAGCCGAGAGTCGGAATATCTTTTTGAGAGAAAGCTCAAAGCCAAGACCATCACCGTCGCCTTAAAGGTTCCCGACAAAATCAAGACGATATTATCCTCGGTAGGGATGGGGGGGTCCTGGTGGATTTTGACCCCAAAAATGAGAATGGCCATCCAAATGAGAATGACGGTCGGTAAAAGAGCCGCATAATCCGACCAGGGAGAAATGAGCCCTTTAGGCGGCGGAATTAAACGCAGAAGAGGATAAAAATGAAATCTGAGCCAATAAGCGGAATAAAAAGCGGCCGCAACAACCAAGACATCCGCAAAAAAACCAAGAAATAAAAACAAATACCCATGCCCGGACGCCCAAACAGAGGCGCGCGAATCCTCCGTTGATTGCCTCAAAGCTAAATTGGAATTCTCCATGGGTTTCTCTCGATTTTACCACATTGCCGTTAAGACCCAACTGAAGGGAAAGGGGAAAATGATAATATTTTAGAGACAAAGGCCGGGCAGGTGGCGAAACTGGCAGACGCAAGGGACTTAAAATCCCTCGGCCGCAAGGCCATGCGGGTTCGATTCCCGCCCTGCCCAAACTTAGATTCTTGGGAATCGAAGCCAAACGCCTTAAATTATGCGAATCGCTATTCAAGGACTTAAATTCATCATTATCGCGATCCTCATCGCGGCGTTAGGAATTTGGACCTCTTTTCATTTTTCCCAGGCGCGCGTATTTGGGGAAGTAATAGGGACTCTCGGGATTTTAGCCGCTCTTTTCTGCCTTTATTTTTTTCGCGATCCTCATCGCCCAACGCCCGCCGATGACTCTAAAATTTATTCCCCGGGAGACGGAACGGTGTTAAGCGTTTCCCAAGAAACTCCTGGTTCGACCACGATCCGGATTTTCCTTTCTCTCTTAAACGTTCATATTCAGCGCGTTCCCTCAACAGGCAGAGTCAAAAAAATAGAGTACCAGAAAGGCAGTTTCAAAGCCGCGATGCTTGCTTCCGCTCTTGGAAATGAGAAATGCTCCATGACTCTCGAGTGCGGGCAGCCCCAAAGACAGATCACGGTCGATCAAATCGCGGGGCTTCTAGCCCGAAGAATTACCTGGTGGGTCAAGGAAGGCGATCTTCTCAAGACCGGAGAACGCTACGGCCTTATTTCCTTTGGTTCCCAAGTCGCCGTCCATCTTCCTCCCTCAGCCCAAGCCTTGGTCAAACCGGGAGACAAGGTTTTCGCAAGCCTCACTCCCATCGCTCAATGGATAAACTGAGCCTTAAGCGCGGCGGGCGGGTGCTCGCGCCGTCTCTTTTAACCGTCGGTAACATGGCCTGCGGTTTTTACGCTCTTTTGTCGGTCCATGAGCGCGATTTTCCCACTGCCGCGACCGCGATCTTAGCCGGCATGGTTTTTGATTCCTTAGATGGGCGCGTCGCCCGGCTATTTCATGGAGAATCGGTCTTCGGCATCGAGTTTGATTCGCTTTCGGATTTTCTCACCTTCGGCATCGCGCCGGGCATCATGATGTATGGTTTTATTCTCAAGGACTACGGCTCCTGGGGATATCCCTTGGCCTTTCTCTACGCCCTTTGCGGAGCGTTAAGACTGGCGCGCTTTAATATTTCCGCTCAAGGTTCAGCCCCGCCCAAAAACCATTTCACCGGACTCCCTATTCCCGCTGGCGCGGGGTTTTTGGCGTCTTTTGTCCTTCTTTATCAGATTATCGAGGAAGGCCGCCCCGCCAGAACCTGGAAATTTTTGATGGATCAAATCCCACTTTTATATCCCCTGGTTCCACTCTTGGTTTTTATCTTGGCTTTTCTCATGATTTCAACTATTCCCTATCCGACTTTTAAAAACATCTCTCCGACTCGGCCCCACTCTCCCCGGACTTTAGTGACGCTGGTTTTGGCCGGTTTTGCGATTTTTCTCTATCCGCAAAACGCAATTTTTCTCTTATTTTCCATCTATGTTTTACTGGGGCCCGTGGGACTATTGCTGAGAGGCTTTAAACGCCTTTTTAGAATCGCCCCAAAAACGCCTTAAGCCTTGATTTTTCTGGGAAAAAGCGGCGGGGCCTTGTGGATTTCAAGAGCGGCCTCCAGTTTTCCGGACAAGACCTCTTCAGCGGTGACCATCCGCGGAAGTCTTCGGATTCCGATCTGAGCCTGCACCTTGGCGGCAGTTTGCGGCATGAAGGGCTCAAGCCAGCCCATCACAATTCGGATGGACCAGACCAAATTAAAGAGAACAGGTTCGACTTTCTCAGGACTGGTCTTTTGAAGCTTCCATGGGGCTTGTTCATTGACGTATTGATTAAGACTTGAAATGACCGACCAAATAATGGAAAGGGCTTCCGAAAAATTGAGGTTTTCCATCGCGGCATGAATCGCCGGAGTTTTTTCGGCCCAGCGCTTGGGATATTCGTGTTTTTCCGGATCGCTCTGAGAAGGAAGCTTGCCCCCTAAAAAGCGGTCCGTCATCTCGACCACGCGGGAGATGAGATTTCCCAAATCGTTGGCTAAATCCGAATTATACCTTCGCCGCAGAGCTTCAATGGAAAAATCTCCGTCTTGCCCAAAAGGCATTTCGCGAAGCAAAAAATACCGAAACGCATCCACGCCAAATTCTCGGGTCATCTCATAGGGATCGACAAAGTTCCCTTTTGATTTGGACATTTTTTGTCCTTCCACCGTCCACCAGCCGTGCGCGAAGACTTTCTTGGGAAGCGGTAAATTCAAGGCCAGAAGCATCGCCGGCCAAATGACCGTATGAAAGCGGTAAATTTCCTTGCCTACAATATGAACATCCGCGGGCCAAAAATCCGCGGAAGGGTTCTGTGTTTGGCCGTCTAAAACCGCGGAGACGTAATTAAGAAGGGCGTCAAACCAGACATACACCGTTTGAGACGAATCTCCCGGAACCGCGATTCCCCATTTCACCTTGGCCCTGGAAACCGAAATATCCTGAAGCCCGGATTTGACGAAATTGACGATCTCCAAAGCGCGGTGGGATGGAGAAAGAAAATCCGGATTCTTTTGGTAGTGGGAAAGAAGGGCGTCTTGATATTTGGAAAGCTTAAAAAAATAAGTTTCTTCTTTAACTCTTTCCAAAGGCTTTTTACACTCGGCATTCGGACAAAGTTTTAGATTCTTTTCATTGGGAAGAATTTCTTTTTCAGTCCAATAAGTCTCGCAAGACAGGCAGTAATACCCCTCATAAAAACCTTTATAAATGTCTCCGGATTTTAAAAGCCGTCCAAAAACATTTTCAACGCAACGAATATGACGCTCCTCGATCGTCCGGATAAAATCATCGTAGCGAATATCGAGATGCTTCCACAGCTCCCTGAATTTTTCCGAAATCTTATCCGCATAGTCTTTGGGGGCGAGGTTTAAAGCGCGCGCCGCTTCTTCTATCTTAAGCCCGTGCTCATCGGTACCGGTCAGAAAATGAATTTCCCGGTTTTGGCTCCGGTGAAACCTGGCTAAAACATCGGCGGCAATGGTCGTGTAGGCATGGCCGATATGCGGAGCGGCATTGATATAGTAAATGGGCGTTGTGATATAGATTTTTTTCATAAATTTATAAGACCTGCTTTTTGGGCTTCCGCGCAAGCCAGCAAGACTGAACTCCGCGGATCCGCGTTTGAACGCACAGCGTTTTTAAGCCAGGCGATGGTCTTGGCCGCTTTTTCAAAATTTGAAAATGAAATCCTCCCGCGATGATAGAAGCTTCTTAAATTTTCCGACAAGGAAAAGAAAATCAAATCCGCTTCCCTGCGGGCGGAAGGAAGGTCCTTGGGCAAACTCTCGGAGGCCTCAATAGCCGAAAGAGGGCTTTCCGTCAAAACCCCGGGCCAGTTTTCCCGCTTTGAAAACTCCAAAGCCCTTCCCGCTGATCCCGCGCAAAGTTCCAAAGCCTCCTCCGCCCCAATCCCCTTTTCCGCCAGTATTTCCCGAACCTGTTTCTTTGCGATAGGCGCGAAATCAATTCTCAGCGCGCGGGATAAAATGGTTTTAGGCAAGGCCTGAAACCGAGAGCTCAATAAAATCCAAAATGTTTTTCTGGGAGGCTCTTCCAAAATTTTAAGAAGAGCATTGGAAGACTCTATCTCCAAAGTTTCCGCGTCCACAATCAAGGCCGTTTTCCAGCCTCCCATCAGAGGCTCCATGGACATTTCCGAACGCAAATGACGGATGGTGTCAACCCTTAAACTCCGCTGTTTTGAAATTTCCTCATCCCGCAAATTCGCCTGGTAGGCCGCGTCAACCATTTTAAAATCTGGATGCACTCCTTGTTGGGCGGCTAAACAACTGGAACAAACTCCGCAAAAACCGCGCTCTTTATCCTTGGCCTCGCACAAAACGGTTTTCACAAAAATATCAGCGACCAGTCTTTTCCCAACTCCATCAGGACCGCTGAAGAGAAAAACAGAAGGGATTTTAGCTGATTTTAAGATTTGGCGGAGCGCATGGACGGCTTTCTCTTGCCCTTTAACCGCTTCAAAATTCATATTTTATGGCCGGAAGTTCGAATAAGCTTTTCGATTCGATTCAGTATCTTTTGGCGAATGTCCTCGATTTTACCCCGCCCGCTCACGACAAAAATATTTGGCTCGGTTTTGGAAAGCCGAAGATAGCCCTCCCGCACGCGCCGGCGAAAGTCGCTCCCTTCTTTTTCTAGGCGATCCGGAGAAAAACCCTTCATTCGTTTGGAAAAAGAGCCCACGGGAACATCAATAAGAATCGTCAGATCGGGTTTTAAATTTCCAGAAGCCGCGGAATTGAGAGTTCGCACGAGTTTTAGCGGAAGACCCCGACCATAACCCTGATAAGCAAGACTCGCCAGAACATATCTTTCTGAAATGACGATTTTTCCAGCTTCAAGGGCGGGCAAAAGAGTTTCCTGCGTGTGTTGGGCGCGCGCCGCTTCATAAAGAAAAAGCTCGCTTAAAGGCGTCAAATCATAGGAACTGTCAAGCAAAATGCGGCGAATGTCTTCCGCAAACGGCGTTCCGCCGGGCTCTCGCGTGTGAAGAACCGAAAGGCCGCGTTTTTCCAACTCGCGGGCTAAAATTTTAGCCTGGGTTGATTTCCCGGATTTATCGGGCCCCTCAAAGACAATCAAAACGCCTTTTTTCCCCACGAGCTATTTTACTAAATGGAGAACGTTCCCTAATTCTTTGACTTTAATTCCGCTATCCATTTCAAGGCTTGGGAAGACAAAGGATTGCGGGGATTCAGCGAAACCGCCCGCTTAAATTCCAGGACCGCTTTCTTTTTTTGCCCCTCCAGCATCGCAATCTCACCCGCAAGAATATGAGTATCGGAATCGTTGGGGTTAAGCCTAAGAGCCTTGTTAATAAAGAGTTGAGCGCGAGGAAAATCTTTTTTATCAAAATTAAGCCGCGCCAAATCATACCAGATGTCTCCGTATCGGGGATTCAGAGTGATAGCGCGCCTCATATAAACTAATCCCTGCGCATCCAAACCTTTTTCAAAAAACCGAACCCCTAGCGAATATTGCGCCGCGGCGGAAACGGGATTGCATTGGGCCGCGGCGGAATAAAAGCCAATCGGAGTCGTCCAATTCAAACTTTGAGAAAAAGATTGCGTGGCCTGCCAGAGAATGAGACTTGCGGCCAAAAGCCGAACCCCGGCCTTCTGCGAATAGCGACTGACCCAAAAACCAAATCCGACGGCCAGGGCCGCGGAAGGAAGATAAAGAAATCTCTGCGCGCCGATAGTATCCAAGGCGATAATCAAGTGGCTGGTCGGCAATAAAAACCAAAAGGGAAAGAGAATCCAGAAGGCGCCGCGAGAACGTCTGGCCGCTAAGAAATAAAAAGAGGCTCCAAGGCCCAAAACCAGCGCCCCAAAAGCGCCCCAAGCCGTCCAAGAAACAAGAGAAGCGTTTGGAATGAGAGGTTTTGAAAAATCCGAACAAATGCCTAATGCGGAGACGCCCGGCCAGGCGTAGCGCTTCCAGAAAAAAACGCTCAGGGTCAAAAGCTTCACCAGAAAAAACCCCGTAAAATAAGGATTCCCCCCGTGGAATGGACGGCTGAGAATCAAAAATCGAAGCCCTAAATAAGCGGAGCTTAAAAGGGAAAGAAAAACGTAAATGATTTTTCGGAATTTAAAATCAGAAATTCTCTGTAGCGACACCCAATCATCCAAGAAAAGAACCGGCATAAACATAATGGAAGACTCTTTCGTTAAAAGGGCGGAAACATAGAAGAAAATCCCCCAGAAAATATGTTTTTTTTGAGCTAAGGAATCAAGACAAAGCCAGGAAGCGAGAACAAACACCGCTGAAAGAAGTTCGGAGCGCCCCACCAACAGAAAAACGCTTTCCAAGTGAACCGTAAAAACCACAAACAGAAGAGAGGCTATTTTAGCCGCAAGCGCGCCGTAACGACGCCGGAGCAAAATAAAAAGAAGAACCCCCGCCAAGAAATTGAGACCTAAGTTTAGCGCGTGCATCTCCATTAGATTCTTGCCGAACGAGTGTTCTTCCAAGAAGAAAGTGGCCATCAAAAAAGGGCGATATTCGGAGACGGAAGCCGTGCGGCCTTTGACCGCCTCCCAATACCCCGTTTCAAAGAGTTGTGAAAAAGAACTCCATCCCCCATTCAGAACAGGATTGTGTCCGACCAGGGGCTGATCGTCATAGAAAAAATCTTTCGTCGCCAGTGACGGAAGAAAAGCGGAGAAAGACAACAAGAACAAAAGCGTCCAAAAAAAATTATCGGACCCGATAAATCGCCGAATCTTCTCTTCCATTTTCATAAACCAGTTTAAAAAATCGGGGGGCTTTAAGCTCCCCGTCTATTTTTTGAAGCGTCACATGAATGGGCGATGAACGAGCGTCGCTAAGCCCCAAATCCAAATTTCCAGCCCAGAGAACGTAGCGCACCTGGTGCGCCTTAAAAAAATGGTTGAGAGCTTGAGCGTCCGGTTTTGAGACCAGCGGAACGCTGGGCCTGGCTGAGTAAAAACCGTCTCGAACATACAAGGCGCTTGACAAAATATCCTGGGGTTGGGTATGAGTTCTTAGCCAGGCATAGCTTTCCCGCAATTCCACTTGGTTGAACCCGTTTTTAGCCGACAAGTATTGCGGCAGATAAAAAGCCGCTTGGAGAGCTAAAAGAGCCGAGAGAGCTGAAAGCTTCAGGCGAGGGATTCCCTCATAAAACGCAAGCAAAATCAAAGGAAGAGGCATCATGAGGTAGCGATCGTAATGCCAGGGCCAGAAAAGATGCAGACCCAAGGTTAAACATAACGCCCAAAACGCCGGATCAGACCAATCCCTTTTAAACCACCCTCCCATTCCGGAAAAGCAAACGCCAAACAATATTCCCCCAAGCAGAAGACCGATATTCCCACCCGCCAACGCTCGCGGTAAAAAAGAAGAGCCGAGGCTTGTTAAATAGTAAAGCGCGTTATTTAAGGCTACAGTTAAAATAGAACCCAGCCCCATGCCGTAAAAATCTAGGCCCTCTTTCACCTTCTGAATTTGTCCTGAAAAATGGAGGGAATCATACATCCAAACCGAAAGCGGAGCAAGCGTCAAAGCCAAAATCCAAAAAAGTTCTTTCCATCTTCTTTCCCGAAAGAAGCGCGGGATAAAAGCGGGAATTAAGAAAATTCCAGCCAGGCGGGTTTGAACCATCGCCATGAGGCTGAAACCCTCGCCCCAGGTTCGAACCGAAGAAGACGCGCTTTCCGCGAAAAGAAGAAAAATCAGGGTTAAAAAAACGAATAAACCTTCCGACATCACGGTTCCCGACTGGGAAAGGATGATGGGGCTAACCGCAAAAATTAAAACGAGAAGAATATCGGCAGGAAAAGTTATTTTTCTTTTTTTAAGCCACAGCCAAAAAATCCATGGGCAGAGCGAAAGAATTAAGGCGGAAGCCAGTTCAAACAGCCCAAAATGGCCGGGAAAAAAATAAGCAAGCGGAAAAAGGAGAATTGGGAGCCCTGGGCTCACCACATTCATCCAGGGAAGACCGGGACTGGTGATCAGGCGAAACCCTTCTCCATAGGCGAGAGATTGAGCCGCCAAGGCGTACATCAAATCGTCTTGTTGACGGCCTAAATATTGAGCTGGAGCGGAGCCTAAAATAATGATGGAGGCGGCGAAAAGCGCGGCATAAGTCCACAGTCTTTCACGGTTAACAAGCGATAAGGAGGGCATTAGAACGAATAACTCTCGGTTTCGAAAGGTGTCAAACCCGGCGGAAGGGGGGGGATTCGAACCCCCGAGGGCGGTTAGACCCTACACGCTTTCCAGGCGAGCCGTTTAAACCACTCACGCACCCTTCCAACAAATTAGATTATAGCGAAAAAGGGAGTCTGGTCTTAAGAAATAACTAAATTTCGCCCTTAAAATACTCAATCGTTCGCCGCAAACCCTCTTCAGCCGACACCCTCGGGCCCCATTTTAATTCTTTCCGAGCTATAGTGATGTCAGGACGCCTTTGCTTGGGATCATCAATCGGGAGAGGCTTATAAATGATTTTGGACTTAGAGCCCGTCAAGCGTTTAATCATTTCGGCGATTTCCCGAATCGTCATTTCATGGGGATTGCCGATGTTGACCGGGGAATTGATTTTAGATTTGAGGAGCCGCACTAAACCTTCCACCAAATCCGAAACATAACACAAACTGCGAGTTTGAGAGCCGTCTCCATAAACCGTAATCGACTTTCCCTTGAGAGCCTGCATGGTAAAATTAGGCACTGCGCGCCCGTCTTCCGTCCGCATCCGCTCGCCAAAAGTGTTAAAAATACGGACGATTCGCACTTGAAGACCGTGATAGCGGTGATAAGCCATCGTCATCGCCTCGGCAAAACGCTTGGCCTCATCATAAACCCCCCGGGGGCCGATGGGATTGACTCGTCCCCAATAGCTTTCCGGCTGAGGACTGACATCAGGGTCTCCATAAACCTCGGAAGTGGAGGCAAGCATAAAAACGGCCTTTTTTTCCTTAGCTAACCCCAAAGCCTTATGCGTTCCCAACGCCCCAACCTTTAAAGTTGGAATCGGATACTTCGCGTAATCAACCGGACTCGCGGGACTAGCGAAATGCAAAATCGCGTCCACTTTTCCGGGGACATGGATAAAATTAGTCACATCCTGCTTAATAAAGGTGAAATTTGGATTTTTAAAAAGCGGTTCGATATTCGACAGGCGCCCTGTTAAAAGGTTATCAATGGCGGTGACGGAATGCCCCTCCTTCAAAAACCGTTCGCAAAGGTGACTGCCGATAAATCCCGCTCCACCCGTAATCAATATGCGCATAAAATTTTCTCCCGGGAGTTATGCTACTAAATTTACGAGGCTACGTCCTTCGCGGTTTTCGCGCGAGATTTTCCAAAAAAGAAAAAATAAAGCCCGATATTGACGGCCATGACGGCGCCGTAGAGATAAAAGGGAAGGCCAATCTCATCTAAATTAAACATCGCGCCGGTAAACACGGTCCCCGCCGAGGAAGAACCAAGGCGCGCTACTTGATTTAAGGCCAAGGCCCGCCCGCGCTCTTCTCCGGGGACAAATTCCGTCATCGCCGTCTGTTGCGCCGGAAGAGCGGCCACTCTTAACGCCGGGGTCAGGAAATAAATAGCCAAGGCTAAGACGAAACTTCTTTGGGCCGGCAAGAGAATGAGAAGAAAAGCTCCAAGGCCTCGCGTAACCGCGATGCTGTGAACAAATCCAAGTTTTCTTTCCAAATAAGGAGCGGTCAACATGGCCATGGCGCCCAAAATCCCGCTGACAAATCCATAAACCGCCATCTGGGGCCTGGGGACATGGTAAACAATCACAAAAAAAGGGACGAGAAATGGAGTCACAAGCCCTTGAGAAAATCCGTTGAGAAGGCCGGTTATGGCAAATTGGCCTATGGATTTTTTCCCTTGGAGTTTTTTAACGCTGCCAATATGATCTTTTAACCGAAGCGGAATAAGCCCAAAAAGCCCGATGAGTGAAATAATCGTCGCCGCGAGGAAATCCTCCTTGGCCGTTAAAAACTTAGCTAAGAGAATTCCCAAGGCCGCGAGAGCCCCTGAGATAAAAGTAAAAACCGAGAAATAAAACGTGCGTTCTTCCGGAGAAGTCAAATCAGCGATTAAGGCGCTTTGAATAGGTTGAGCCGCCCCTCCCACGCCGCCGCCGGCCAAGGCGCCGGTCGCTGAAAACCCGCCCAGCATCGCGGCCGCGTAAATCCAGAGCAGATGATGCGAAAAATACGCCATACCGCATCCAAGGGGCAAAAGAACGCTGATAAAAATTAAAGTCTTTTTTCTTCCCCAAACGTCCGCCAAAAACCCGCAAAGCAAACCCAGGCCGGCAGTCGCGAGAGTGGCCGCGGTATAAATAAATCCTAGTGTCAGAGAACTAAAATGCAAATTTTTTAAAATCAGATACGGGAAAGCCAAGGTCACCATTCCGGCCGCGATGCTGCGAAAAGAACGAAAAAAAGTGAGCAAAAAAATCTGTCGCTTCCGGGTTTTTGAAACTTTCATTTTCAAATTTTATCAAATACCTAAACCAAGGCATGTTAAAATAGAAAGGTCATCCAAATGAGAATATGGGATTTGCCGCCGAAGGTATTATGCCGCAATCATCTCCTGGGAGAACACCGGGAATTGCACGCAATCTGGACGGTCTTAACTGAAAATAAAAAAGGGTATTCTCTTCATCCGGAAACCCTGCGCTGGAAAGGCCGCCTTAGAGCCTTGTTTCTACGCCACGAGCGATTGGTCCAGGAAATGAATCGGCGCGAATACCGGCATCAAAGCCCGCTTGATAAAAATCTTGCAAAAGGAAGCGCCGTCCAAAAGCAATACGTTGACATTCCGGCTAAGCAAAAAGAAATCTTAAGAAAGAAAGGATGCCTTTGCGCCGTTTAAATTAAGATGAAACTCCTCCAAAGTCAGCGCTTTTCCCTTGGAAAAAGCCACGGCAATTTCATCGGCCCGGGTATTTCCAAATAGGCCTGAATGCCCTGGAATATAACTCCAGGATAATCGTTTTTCAAAAGAACTCATGAGAGCGTCCAACGATTCCCACAAATCACGGTTCAAAACGGAAGAACCTTGCGCCGTCTTCCAACCTTTTCTTTTCCAATTTTTAATCCAAGACTCGGCGCCGCCCAGAAGATACTTGGAGTCAGTCAAAATCTGAATCGAACCCTGAGGAAGTTTTTGAAGGATTCTCAAGGCTTCAATAGCGGCTCGAATCTCCATCCGGTTATTAGTCGTCTGTGGCTCAAAACCGCCAATTTCGCCGCAAACCGTGTCTCCGACCGTGATAACGGCAGCCCAACCTCCGGGACCAGGGTTTCCGGAACAGGCTCCGTCGGTATAAACCCGAAAGGAAACCGAAGCGTTAATGGGCGTAAATGAAGTAGGGCTCGGCGTCATCAGTCCAGTCATAGTTTGAAGCGTTCAAGCGTTTAAGAAGCGAGAAATAATCGTCTGTCTTTCGCACTTGATAGAGGGTTGAGGGCAAGGGTTCTTTAGAGGCGATGACGGAGATGGTTTCAGCCGACATCGTTTCTCCCGCGGGAATTTCAGCGACCAAGGAGAGTCCTTCTTCAGCCGGATTATTTGGATCCGGATAAATCAACGGATGAGTCGGCCTTGCCTTAAGGCGAGAAACGTATTCATTGGGGACAATCAGGGAAAGAGAACCATCCATGGCCTGATCATATAAGTAGAGATAACAGCGCGTGCTGACAGAAACCTGAACTTCTTCCGAGGCGCCGTTAACGAGATGTTGTTTCGAGAGATTGAGCCGCGCCCAGAAATTTCGATCGGAATGATGCGGGAAAGGCTTGACGCAATCCGAAACCTCGGCCTGATAGCGGCAGTATGGGCACTGGCTAGACGAAACATAGCCGTTTGAGCCAACTTTCTCATCGATGATTCTTCCTTGTCTCATGGTCTGAACCAGGCTTTGAATCATGCTGTCTCGTCCTTGAAGTCCCGATTGCTGAAAAACTAGATCCCGCGAACGAATGCGCACCCCCAAGACTTTTTCCAAGGCCATTCGACGGGCTTCGGAAATCGCCATCGCTTTCGCCTGCTCTGGACTCATGGAACTGGTCACATCCGCGACCCCCAAGGACTGAACCCAGGTGCATTTCATTTTTGCGCTGCGGCCCGTGACCTTCGCATTAAGAGAGCTGTCGACAAATTGATTTTCACCTTGGCTCGAAGAAACCGTCTGGGAAGAACCCGGAACGCTTAGTTCTGATTCCGCTTTCGCCGCATCGGCTTTAATCGCGGCATAATTTGGGGTCTTTGCGACATGGCACCCTGAAACCAAGACTAAGACAGAGGCAAAACACAAAAATTGTTTCATCTTTTTAAAAAGCCTCTCACTGCATCGGGTGATTTAAAATCGCCTGATTGAGATCTTTTTGAGCGTTTTGAGAATCCGAATGAACCGTATGGTAATTGCCAGTTTTAGGAGCGCATCCAAAAATAAAAACGCTTACGCTTGCGGCTCCCACCAATGTCAGAATACATTTTTTCATTTAAAAACGCCTCCCAAAGTAATCAGAGTATTTTTTCCCATTAACTGCGGAGTCTGAACTCTTCCCTCGCTGCGCGCCACATCCTCGACTCTTGGCTCTATATAATGATAAATATCGTAAAGCTTGCCAACCCCTTGGGATCGGTTCAGCCCTTTTAAGAGATAATACGTCAAGATTCCATGTCCTTCCTCGGGAATCACGCCTTCAATCTGTTCCGGCCCGGCGGCGGCAAGCCCCGCGATTTTTCCCAAGGAGGCCGGGCCCATATCCACTTTTTCAACCAGCGGACGCAACCCCTTGGCCATCACCGAACGCGGCCCTTCGCCTGAAAAGCAGGAATCCAAAACCACAATCAAGCGCCCAGCCCGAATTCTATTGAGCTGGCGATATAAATGCGAAATCGAATAGCCAGTCGCGCTTAAGAAAGAAGGGTCGCCATCCCAAGGAACTAGGTATGCCTGATGGGACACGGGGTCATTGGCTCCGTGTCCGGAGAAATAGAAAAATATTTTTGACTTTTTGGAGGCGTGATCAGGAAGCCACCCAGCCACATATTTATCAATCCCGCTTTTGGTCGCTTCGCTATCGGTTAAAAAGACGATATTCTGATTGGGAAAGCCCAGAGCCAAGAGATGCCGCCGCATTGCCCGAGCGTCGTTGGCGGCAAATTCTGCGTCCGCCACATTTTCATACTTTTGGATGCCGACAACAACCGCGTAATTGTCTTTGGCGGCGCCCAAGGCATAGGTTGGAGAATCCACATCCGATTTAAGAGAAGAGGCAGAAGAAGTCGGAGGAGATTTTGTGGATTCTCCTGCATTCTGAGAATTAAAAATATTCTTGGGAATCGGCGTCTGGGCGGCCTCATGCCCCGTTAATTGTGATTGATAAAGGCCTAGGGCTTTTGAATGAATTAATGAGGATTCCAAGCGTCCTAAAAGATCGCTTAACGCGACTAAAAAACCGCGCTCGAAACATTGGGTCTGAGAAGCGGGAAAGCCCTCTTCATGAGCAAGGCTGACGTAGCGTGAACAATCTTTTGCGCCCATGGATTCAGAAGAATGAACCTTGATTTTCTCAATTTGTTTTCCTTCTGGAGTTATAAAGGCGATGGCGAGACTCTGTTGAATCTCATTTTGCTCATATCGCCCTTCCAAAATAGGCACCTTCACATTCCAGTCAATCTCGGCTTGGACGTCCGCGCCTTCTAGTCCTAGAGAAGCCGCTTCAAAATTATCCTTAAATAGTTCTTGAATCTGGGAAAACGCCGTCTTCGGCGCCATTTCGCCGCTTAAGGACCCTTCATGTTTGGACAACCACTTCAGAATCTGGGCGATATAAATTTCCGAATTCCGGGAATTTTGCGTAGGAAGCATCGTCAGCCTCAAATGCGGAAAAGGCGCGCGTCCCACGGGAGCTTTCCAAGAGAAGCCGTTAAGCTCAGAGCGGCTAAATAAAAGCGGAGCCTGAAAAGCCACTGGAAGAGGCTGACTTGGCAAAGGAACCGGAACATCCTTGGGAAGAGTCGCACAGGCGGAGAAAAAACTAAGCGCTAAAATCGCCGCTACTTCATTGAGCTCAGCCATAAAATTTATTATAACCCTTTTATATCCGGCGAACTCGCTTTTTTAACGGGAATAAGAGAATTCGGCTTCCGAACCCCAGAAATTTTGGCTCCAACACTCTTGAGAGGAGAATTGGTTTTTTGTTCCGAGGGAGAAAGATTCTTAACCCAGAAAACAACGCGACGGTTCTCGGCCCGACCTTGAGGAGTTTGATTAGAGGCAATCGGGCGATATTGACCGTAGCCTAAAGCGCCTAAATGATTAGGCGGAAGGCCGTATTTGTTCTTTAGAAGTCTAACGACCGCGGTAGCTCTGGCCGTTGAAAGTTCCCAGTTGGAATCAAAATACTGGTTTGAAATTTTTCTATTATCGGTGTGTCCTTCAACGATAATATCATGATCCACAGCCAATTTTTTCAGGGTGGGAACGAGTTTTGCGATCATCGCATCCATCGCGGGAGTGGTATCAGCCTCTCCGCTTTTGAAGAAGGAGACGTGACCTTCCTCATTAATCGTGATTTTCAATCCTTCGCGGTCGACTTCAACCCCTCCGCTGATTTGTTTTGAATTCACCATTTTCTGAACGTTTTCGACCGCCTGTTGAACTTGTTTGTTAAGAGAAGTGGAAAGAGCGTAAAGAATGATAAAAAAACAGGCAATCTCGGTCATCAGATCCGCATAGTTGACCAGCCACGGAGGAGCTGGGTGGCCGATCTGCGCGACCTTGGGGTCGCTTTCGTCAATAAAACCCTTCGGAGGTTTAAGAGGCATAAAATTTAAGCCGTTTGCGTTTTAATCGCCCCGCGCTTGGCCGGCTCAAGATAAGCTTTTAAATTGGCCTCCACCACGCTCGGAGTCGCTCCGCTTTGGAGGAGAAGAACTCCTCGGATGATGATTTCTTTCACCAAAAGCTCTTCCTCTGACCTTCGGCGCAACTTGCCGCCCATAGGGAGGAAGATAAGATATCCCGACCCTAAGCCAAAATACGCCGAGGCCAGGGCCACCGCCATTCTCCTTGGAACTTGGGTAACATCCTCGATCGTAGACAACATCAAAATCATTCCCAAGACTGTCCCGATAATTCCGAAGGCCGGGGCGTAGGTTCCCATCGCGTTAAAAATTTCCTGTCCCACCTTATGCCTTTCCCGAATAAAACCAATTTCCGTCTCCAACATATTGCGGATGAACTCTTGGTCTGCCCCGTCAATAACCAATTGAATCGCTCTTCTCAGAAAATCGTTCTGAATGGCTTTCACATCGCCCTGGAGGGCCAAGAATCCTTCTTTTTTGGCCTTTTGAGACAAGCTGACGAAGGTCGCGACGATATCGGGCGTATCTTCCGGCGCGGAAAACAAAACTTTTCTAACGATACGACCAAGCCCCACGACTTGGTTCAACGGATAATTGACGAGAGTCGCGCAGAAAGTGCCTCCCATAACCATCAAAAAGGCTTCCATGTTAAAGAAAGGCTTAAACCCAACCCATCCTTCCGACAAAAAGATCGTGATGACCGCCAACCCCAAGAAAACCAGTATTCCCAATACCGTCGCTATATCCATCGATCTCTCTCCTTAAGGATTCTGCCTCTCAAAACCCGCAATCGGGTTGACGACTCTGGTGTCCGAATTGACCTTCTTGCGATAGTCAATCACTTTTTGAACGACTTCCTCCACATTTTCTTTAATGAGAAAGCGATTGCCCGTCGCAAGACAAACAATCGTTTCTTGTCCGCATTCAAGGCATTCGATTAGTTCCGCGTTAATAAAGACCTCTTGGCCGTTCAGTTTGTGAACTAAAATCATGAATTGCCTTCTTTGTTTTTCGCTAATTTTTTACGCATCTGCTCTTGGATGTTTTCCACCTCTTTTCTAACAAGAGAGAGCTGCGCTCCCTGGGCCGAGGAAAGACGCTCCGCTTCTTCCTTTTCTTGCTTCATTTTCAGATAAGACGCCAGAGTTATTTCCAAATCCTTTTGTTGTTTTTGAAACTCCTCTTTCAGTCTAGCAATTTCGTTTTCCACCTTTTCACGCTCATCCCGAGATATTTTTTCTCTCTCCGCATCAATTTCCTCATCCATCTTTTTCCGCCTAATCCGAATTATCTCCTCCACTTTCCGTTCAACCTCTTGCTTAAATTGAGACTGAAGACGAGTTCTTTCCCTCTCAAAGAGTTCTTCTGATTTTTTAAGCGCCCGTTCGTCAATTTCTTGTTCCCATTTGTGATGAATGACCCCCAGAGCGGCACGCAAACGCTCTTCTCTTTTTTCCGAACTTACTTTCTGGGCCTGAGCGGAAGCCAACTGCATTTTAAGATCGCCCATCTGTCTTCCCACATTTTCAACCAACTCCTTGTTCTTTTTCTCCATTTCAGACAGTTGATTTTCCCGTCTGTCTATCTCGTCTTGATATTCTTTTTCTCTCTCTTGATGATTTTTCTGTTCGGACGCCGCCGCAAGCCTTAATTTCCCAAGTTCTTCCTCCATTCGCTTTTTAGCGTTTTCCCTTATGTAATTTACAAGAGAAAGGGCCTTAGCTTCCGCTTTTTTCTCAACTTTTTCATCCATTTCGGAATCTAATTTCTTTACATAAAGTTGGGTTTCAGCCTCGACCTTCGCGCGCCGATCGCGCAACTCCAATTCAAGCCGCGCCTCGTATTCTTTAATCATTTCCTCTTTTTCTTTCCTGAGCGCAGATAAATCCGTTTCCAGCTGTTCCTTTTTTAACCGCGCATCTTTCCGGAGTTCATCCATTTGGAGTTTGAACTCCGACTGGAGACGCGCCCGCTCATTCTCAAACCTAGCCTCCGTCTTCTCCGGCAGCCGAGCGAATTCATTTTTAAGTTTAGACAGCTCATCTGACATCCTCACCACGGCCAACTCGCTAGCAGATAGATTTGATTTTAAGAGTGAATTTTCAGAAGACAGTTTGGCCTCTCTTAGAGAACTCTCCGATTGAACAGAGTATAATTCCGCCTGAAAAGCGGCTTTAAGCCTCTGAATCTTAGTCTCGTATTCAGTCTCAATCTGAAGGACTGGTTTTTTCGCTTGTTCTAGTTCGCTTTGCAACCGCTGAATTTCGGAGTTAAGCAAAGCCTCTTTATTTTTTAACTGATCCTCTAAATTGAGAATTTGGCCCTGGAACCGCATTCGGACTTCACTCAAAGCCTTCTCTTTCTCTTGAGTAGCCCTTTCATCAGCCTGACGAAGCTGCGCTCTGAGATGGGAGATTACCTCATTCATTTGCCTTTCTTTTTCTTCTTTGTCCTTTATGGAAGCCTTCCATTCTTTCTGGAAATTGTCCTGAATATCCTGGATTTCGACTTTCTTCTCCAACCGCAGTCCTTCAAGGCTAGCCGCGTGTTTTTCCTCGGCTTCTTTTAACGAAGTCTTTAGAAGAGAAATTTGCGTTTCATGAGAAGCTTGAAGGCGCTCAATAGTTTCTTCTTTCTCACGAACGACCGCCTCGACTTTCAATGAAAGTTCTTTTCTAAGAATTTCCATTTCATCCATCAACCGTCTTTCTTTCTCTTCATGATTCTTTAAGGAGTCTTTCCATTCTTTCTGAAAACCGTCTTGAAGAGCCTGAATTTCCGTTTTCTTCTCCAGACGTAACTTCTCAAAGCTGGCCGCGTGTTTTTCCTCGGCTTCTTTTAACGAAGTCTTTAGAAGAGAAATTTGCGTTTCATGAGAAGCTTGAAGGCGCTCAATAGTTTCTTCTTTCTCACGAACGACCGCCTCGACTTTCAATGAAAGTTCTTTTCTAAGAATTTCCATTTCATCCATCAACCGTCTTTCTTTCTCTTCATGATTCTTTAAGGAGTCTTTCCATTCTTTCTGAAAACCGTCTTGAAGAGCCTGAATTTCCGTTTTCTTCTCCAGACGCAACTTCTCAAAGCTGGCCGCGTGTTTTTCCTCGGCTTCTTTTAACGAAGATTTAAGCATCGCGATCTGTTTCTCATAAGAAGCTTGAAGACGCTCGATGCCTCCGTCTTTCTCGCGGACAATTTCTTTTATCTTTTCGTCTCTCTCGCGAACAACCGCCTCAATTTTCAATGAGAGTTCTTTTCTCAGAATTTCCATTTCACCCATCAACCGTCTTTCTTTCTCTTCCTGATCTTTGAGAATTCTCCCTAGATTTTCAATTTCCCGTTTGGACACTTCCCGCGCGAGATTAAGTTCAGATTTAACTTGAGCCAACTCTTTTTCACGCTCAATAAGATTGCCGGTGGAAACGGTTTGTTTACTTTCCAATTCTAAATTTCTTTTTTCAATTTCCTTAATTTTATCTTCAATCGCTTTTTTCTCGATTACGATCTTTCCGAGCTCGATTTCAGAGACTCTCAGCTTTTCTGCCACCATGCGCCAGTTGCGCGCCTCCTCCTCCTTGGCGGACAAAGTCTTTTGCCATTGCATCTTTTCTTCCAGCCATCGTCTCTCCATTTCCTGGATGCGGCCGACAAACTGGGTTTCAATATCCTTATCCTGGGCCTCGCGCGACTGCATCTGGGATTTCAGAGTCGCAACCCAGGTTTCCCGCTCTTGCGCCAATCGCCCCTCCATTTCGCGGAGTTTGTTTTCAAGACGCAAACGAGACTCCTCGGTCTCTTGATCTCGCCTCTCTCGCCTAATTTTTTCTTGAAGTTCTTTAAGAGAAGATTCAACCTTGGCAGAAGTGACGGCCTCCTGCTGATTTTTAAGCTGGGCCATGAGAACTTTTTCCCGCTCATCTTGAAGTTTCTTTTCCAATTCCGATATTTTTTTATCGATATTGCCTTGTTCCGAATTCGAAGATAGAGCTTGAGCGCTCGGACTAGGCTTGGCTCCTGGTAAAGGCGGAAGGGACGGAAGTCCCGGCAAGGACACGTTTTTAGCGGGAGGTAGCCCGGGAAGGGACGGCAAAGACTTAGAAGGCATCAGCGCATCCGGCGGAAGAAACGGAGGCAACCCAGGAAAAGAAGCGTCTTTTTGAGCCGCGGAAGGATCCATCGGCGCGCCCGGCAAGGGCGGCGGGAAATTCTTAAAATCTTTATTTTCTTCAGCCATTGAGGTTTCCTCCTACCTGTGATTTAAAACTTTCCACCCAGGCTTTCAGTTGCGGGTCCGGGTTGATTTCCAAAACTTTTTCATAATGAGAAAGGGCCGATTGAACATCTCCTTTCTGGTAAAGCAAGGTTCCCAAATATTGATGGGCCTGCCAAAGAAGGGGATTAAGAGTCAGCGCGGCATCAAAGTAAGAGATGGCCGCATCCATCTGTCCAGCCTGATACTGCGAAACGGCCGCATCAAAATAAGCCTGGGCCTTGGCCGGATCGGTGGCAGTCGGCGAGACATCCGCCTGAGCTTTTCGGGCGCTTTGAAACCTTTTCTGGCGTCTTTCCATCGCGCCGAGTTCTTCCTGCATTCCCTCAACCATGTCATAACCCTGTTGTCCTTGTTTGCGAACCGAAATTTTTCCCTCTTTCTCAAGGGCCTTGATTAGATCCATGACCTTGCTGCGCTCATCTTCAATTTGATTCGGGTTCAACCCTTGAGAGTATTCCATCGTTTCCTTGAGCAAACTAGCCGCCCCGGTCGACATACTGCTTAAGAATTTATTGAGAACCTCGGGCGGCGCCCCCGTCAAAGCGCGCGCCATCAAATCGGTCTTAAGTTCGCGAACAATGGTCTGCATATCGCGATCCGGGAAAGAAGCGATATCCTCAAAGACGAGAATATGTTTCCGTACCGCTTCGTAGACCAAAGGCTTCTCATTTTTTAGATAGTTCAAAATATTGGCGCGCGTCGCGGAATCAGACTCATCCAGTAAAACAACCAGGCGCTCAATTCCACCGACGACAAAATCCACGTTTTCCTTGACGTCTCCGTCAATGGCAATCACCTGATCCCGGGTCACTTGCCGAACCGTCAAAGCCTCAAGCGCGACCTTGGCCTGAAGATCCACCGGAAGAGAGGTCAAAAGTTGCCGCGCCAAATCCGGCTTAAGATAGCTGGCGACAACCGCCACCACCCACGGTTCTTCTTTTCTCAAGATAAACATATACGCCAAACGCTTGATGTTTTCCTCATTAATATAGGCAAACGGCTCGAATTTTTTCATTTCATCCTCCTCATCCGGCGGCGGGGGCGGCGGCTCATCTGGTTTTCTGGTAAAATTAATGTCCAGTTTCCCCTCTTGGGTTAAAGCGTCGTCTCCCTCGCCTTCCCCTTCTTCTCCTTCTTTCCCAGTGACGTCATTCATGTTGACATCGGAACTGCGTTTTTCCAGCATCGCGCGGATATAGGCGCTTAAGAATTTGCGCAACGGCCCAAATAGAAACAGGAGAAGCAAAAGCAAAAGAAAAGCGTAGAGAAGCGGCAAATAGACGGAGGGTTTTTTTAGATCTTCCTTCCAGTCGTTTTTGATATGGGCAAAAGGAGTCGCTCGAAAGAAAACATTGTCCGGCGCTAAATGATACTCCCCCATTGCGTCGACAATGCGGCTTCTGACCATGTCAACCTGATTTTTATCTTTCAATATGTTTTGATCATGGATGACGGTGACGGTCAATTTCTTAAACACCGGGTCAACCGCATAGGTTTCCTGCTGAACTCCCTTGGACTCTTTCGCGGCTTGGGCGGCGGCGGAAGCTGGAGGCGTTTTCGGCCCGCCCGCGGTAATGGCGGTCGGTTTTGGGATCCCCGGCATGACGAAATTGGTGTTCATGTTCGCCCCGTCATTGGGGCCTTTTTTTTGATGATATTTCTGCGCTTCTCCCACGCCTTGCCTGGTTGAGCGTTCGCTTTCAACTTTCACCGACATCTCCACGTCCACAAAAGCGACGGCTTCCCCCGGCCCCAAAATGGGATCCAAAATTTCATCTTGTATTTTTTTCTCTGACTCCGTTTTGATGCGGTTTTGTTCCTTAAGAAGATCAATATCCGGAGCGACGAGCGGAGCGGCATGAAGGCTCTTGAACGCTCCAGAGAAAAAAATGAGAAGAACCGCGATTTTTTTCATCGGATTTTTAAAAACAAATCGTCTTGAGGCATTTGACATAAGTGTAGATGCTGGTGATGACATTTTCAAGTCTTTAAAATGTTTCATTTTTTATTGCGCCTGCATGAACTGGCGAACCTCTTTATTGTGCGGGTCAAGCTCCAAAACCCGCTTCCAAACAGCAATCGCTTTTTGCTTTTGATCCATCAGATAAAAAGCGCTACCCAAAATCTCAAGAGCGGTCACGTTATTGGGCTCTAGGTCCAAAACGTCTTGCGCGCGCCGAATTGCCGCGTCATAGTGCCCCTCATAGACCGACTGCCGGGCGTCATAGACTTTTTGATCGACCCAGGTAAACTGCTCCGGCCCGCCGACTCGGCGCGTCAGTTCGGTGACATGGGCCGCTTTCTCAACGGCGTTCAGAAGAAGAAGAAGCTTTTCATCCTTCGGATTTTTGTTGTAGGCGTATCTTAAGGCGTTGACCGATCCTCTTAAGTCATTTCCATCCACGAACAAAACCGCTCCCTTCCGCAAGAAGGTCTGAAATTCTTCCCCACCGGTCGCTTGCGGAACATGGTCGGTGACCGTTTTAAGCCGGTCAATCATCTGCTGAACGCGCCTATTTCCCGGCTGGATATAAAGCGCTTCTTTAAAACGCGCCTGGGCCAGGGTAAAGTTTCCTTCCTGCAAGGCCTCAAAGGCGGATCTCAAAACCGCTTTAACCTTGGCGTTGGTGTTGGCGGTTTTGCTTTCCCCGAATTTAAACCCTAATGAAATTTTGGTGCTGCTTCCAAGATTCCCAATCCCTTCCGCCACGTCCACTTGGAAGGTTTGGAAATCAAGGCCAAATCCGAAATCGGTCTCCTGAATTTGTGGAATTCCCATCAAACCGAAGCGAAATGCGAACCATTGGGACAAATGATATTCTCCTCCGAAATTAACATCCAAACCCGGAGTTAAAGGCTTATTGAGGTCCATGTCTAAAATCAAGCGATCATGAAAAAGTTCGACGGCATTTCCCATTCTGACGATCACCGGATATTGATCGCTGGTCGCGCCCGAGGTCCTTGAAAACGCATTCTGAACCCCGAGGCCCAAGTGATAAAACCCAAAAGTCTTAAGCATTCCGATGTTGAGGGCTTGGGTCGTGCTTCCATAGCCGGCCAAGCTGTTTGAAATTTCCTGGACCGTCGCGCCGAAAGAAGTGGTCTTGGTCAGACTCTTCGCCCAGGAGAAACTAATGGCTTGTTGCGCGCTGGTAAAAGAACCCTGGGAGGTTAGTCCCGTCAAGGTTCCCTGCTGATTATAGGTCGCGGCCTCATTTTGAAATCCGCCAGCCGAAAGCTTCGTAAACGATCCCGCGAAGGTGCTTCCGCCTTTGAGGGGTTGAGCATAGGCCAAATAATCCAAACTGGTCTGTTGCGGCAAAGCCCCGTCCATCATGGTCATCTGTTTTCTTTGAAGTTGCGCGAGTCCCGCCGGATTCCAGTTTCCAGCCGAAGCGTCGTTGGACAAGCCGTAAAAAGCGCCGCCCATGGCCAAGGCTCTAGCGCCCACGCCGTAGAGAAGAAAATTGCCCGGAAGGCCTCCAATGGCGCTTTGAGCGAGAAGTTGGGAAAAGGCAGGCAGGGAAAGAAAAACAAAAAACCCCGCAGAGAGAATTCTCCCTGCGGCAATACGCGCCCGTCTATAACAAGACAGGCCTCTCGCCTTAGCTTGGGCCATTCATTTCGGTAGCCTGACGCTCCTCGAAAGGAGTCACGGCTTTGCGCCCCCGCCTTACGGCGCGACGTCTTGATCCTAAAAAAAGACCAAGAAGCCGCGCGCCTTTCGGCACGGGTTTGCCTTTATCGCCCGCATGAGAAAAATTCCCGCGGCTTTTTTGCCCCCTCGTCCGCGGACGCCCATACGGGATGCGTCCTTAGAAGTGTAACAGAAATTCAGATTTTGTCAATACCCTTACGGAATTCCACCCATTCCGCCACCACCGTATCCGCCGTATCCCCCATAGGAAGGATAGGCATAAGGGTTAGGATTAACCTGGGCATTGGGATTGGTCCAGTCCGGAGGGTTTCCATAAAACATCGTCGCGGGATATTGCTGACCAGGCATTAAATATCCCGCCATGGCGCTTAAAAGGCCCATCGCTCCGCAGGCCATGAAGATCATACTCGTTGTTCCACCGAATCCACTCCCAACCTGAAAATCCCCAAAACTCCCAGCAGCGATGGTCGCCCCAGCCATCGCAATAAATGTCCCGGCTAAGGTAAAAGCTCCGCCCTGAAAGCTTTGACCGAATTGACCTCCGGCAATTTGACTTCCGAGATAAGCGATAAAACCGCCAACTGCGGCAATCACAGCTCCAAGAACCATTAAGATCGCCTGTGCGGTGCCCAAAGTAAGAGTCTTGGACATTGACACCTTATAAGCCGCAAACATGAGCCCCCCGGCCAAGAGGGAGAGCATGGTCGCCATGTTAATCGCGCCCTGCCAGGGAGTCACATTGTTTCCGTTTCCACTGTAGGGCATTTGGTTCCCACCTTGAGGAGAAGATTGACCTCCGTAACTCGAGGCATTAGGAAATTGACTAGCGGCCCCATTTCCCAGTCCGCCCGCTCCGCTGCCGCTGGGAAGCCCAAGTCCCGAGGCACGCGATCCATCAAAAAGACCGTTGCCGGGAACGTTGTTGGGGCCGAGACCTCCGCTATATCCCGTTCCCGCGCCGTTCATGGCCCGAGGACTTCCACCGCCAGAGCTGCCCGAGCCAAACCCTCTTCCCGCCACGGCTCCATGAGACGCTCCGCCGATAGGACCGCCAGCCAGGGTTGAGGCCAGCGCATGAACCGGACCGGCTTTTTTTGCGGCAGCGGCAGGGCCCGCCGCATTCAAATTTGAAAGTTGTCCAATTTTACTGGCTCCGGCCAGTTTTGGCATCACCTTAGGCCCCTTGCCGCCGAAAGCTTTGCCAAGATTAGGAGATTTCGGAGTAGCCCCTATAGCCGCGGACGCAACTGGAGAAGCGCTTGCGGGCGCCGCCGAACTTCCCATGGAGCCTTGATTAGCCTGGCTGAGATACCCCAATGAAGATTGTCCGGAATTTTTAGAATTTCCATTTCCGCCTTGAGATGACCCGGAAGCCGGTTGCGCCGGCTTTGGCTGGAAGACCTGAAAATGCGCATTCGCTTTGTCCCCTGGACCAGGACCCAAAACCTTGTATCCCAGCCAACCGACGCCTCCGGCAATGGTTGTGCCAGCCAAGGCAAGACCGACAATGCCAGCCTTGGTCGCCAGGATTCCGCCGGAAGTCGCCGCGTCAATCAAACCGCCCAGACCTCCGGACACGGCTTCCCCCTCCGCCGCGTTCCAACCCAAGGCGCTGAGAATTCCGGCAATACCGGTTTTCTCTCCTTTGTTAATTTTAGGACCGGAATTCTGTTTAGTTTCCATAGAGACCTCTCTTAAATTAGGCGGCTAACCCAATGCCTCCTAAAATTGCCTTGACCACCCCGCCCGTAACACCCCCCACCACCGCCATCATCAACATCTGCATGATCTGTTGCATCATACTGGGTTGTTGCATATTGGGAGGAGGCGTAGCGGGGACCGCATTGGGTTTTGACTGATTTAAGTTGGGATTATTCGCCTTGAGATTCATCGGAGTTCCCTGGCCGATTCCCACGGCATTAGACATTCCTTTGGGATTTTTAATCAGACCCGTCCCTATCGCGCCTCCATCAAAAACTTGAGAGGACAAAGCCCCGGACTGTGTTCCATTTAAAGCCAAAGCCGCCGTTTTCATTTGCGCCGCCGCATTTTTTAAAGCCCCCATCGCGCCTCCACCGTTGGATTGAGAGGAACCCGCATTGGAAGTCCCATGAGCGTAACTGATCCCGATTTTGGGCGTAGAAGCGCCAAACCCACTTAAACCTCCACCCGAGGAAGCGCCGGACGGAGCAATGGACCCCTCGCTTCCCCCAAGGCCCGAGAGGCTGGAAAAATTTCCTCTAGGAAATGCAACCGATAAAGCCGGGGGAGCCGCCGCAACCGCCTGACCCGCTTGCCCCTGGGAAGCCAGACTCGCCAAGGCATTCGCCCATCGAGAAGATTTTTTTCCTGTTTTTTTAGAAGCCACCGCCGATTTATTCGCGGATGGCGGCGGAGAGAAAAGCAAGGAGGCGAAAGGGTCGATCAAGGCCTTTTTTCCATAGGCCTCAAAAGATTTCATGGATAAATCCACAGGCCCCCCGGGCGCGCCGTTGGGGTTCTGAGTTGAATCAAGGCTTTGATTCATGGGATGGAGCCCTTGTTCGGCGGAAGCCACCGAAGCCTCGGAAGAATTAAAAGCGGGATAACACACCCAAAGCCCCACGAGTCCAAAAGCGATTAAGATAAGCCACCAATATTTCTTAAAGGGGTCGGATTGTTTTTTGATTACAAGGGCCATACTCTGAGTGTAGCCCCTCTTCTTTTTTTTGTCAAGACAACGCGCGCTTTTTTACCATATTTTTACCAATCGAAAATAATGGTAACATGAAAGCATGGAAGAGGGAAAACGAAATAAAATCATTGTGTTTCTGATGCTTCTCATCGGCCTTCTTCTCATTGTTCCCTCGACTTTTTTCCTTGAGAAAATCCGGGAATACCGCGATTTCTTCGCCGGAATCAACCCCAGCGTCCTCAAGCAAACCGGGGACAACACAATTCCCGATGACTTCCATAAAAACCCATCCTTCAAACCTCGGCTCTCTTTTGTCGAGTTTACGCTTAAAGCTCCGAAAGCCAAGGAAGTCTATTTAATAGGAAATTTCAATAATTGGACCCCTCAAGCGATTAAAATGTTGGAAAAAGGATCCGGAGAGTGGAGCGTGTTTTTGCCGCTTCCCAAAGGGCCCTGCCAATACCTTTTCGTGGTGGACGGAAAAAAGATGCTCGATCCCAAGAACCCGAAATCAGAGAAATTAAACGGAGAGATCGTTTCCGTCAAGACCATCCGCTGATTGATAAAAAAAGGGGACTGTCCCCTTTTTTACCCTTTTTTATTTCTGGCAAGAAGGGCAGTAATAGGCGCGTCTTCCGGCAATCACTCGCGGAGTTCTCAAAACCGGATGCCCCTCGGGGCACATCTTCTTTCCATAAACCTTGAGTTGATTTTGGAAACGCCCCGCGCGTCCCAGGGGATCAAGATAAGACTCATCGGGAAGAGTCGTCCCGCCGCATGAAATGGCTTCCCGCAAAACCTCTTTGGCCGAAAGCGCGACTCTTTGAACTTCTCTAAATGAAACCCGAGCAGATTTTCGTCCGGGCCGAATTTTGGCGCGGTAGAGAATTTCGGTCGCGTAAATATTTCCAAGACCCGCCACCAATCCCTGATCCATCAAGACAGACTTAACAGGGGCTTTTTTATTTTTAAAGATTGAAGCCAGGTAATCCGCGCTAAAGTCCTGGGATAAAGGTTCTAACCCTAAAGCGGGAAGACTTTCCATCACTCGCCCAAACCGGCGAACATCCTGAAAGCAAACAACTGTCTTGGAAAAATGAAGTTTGATTCTAATTTGTGGAGACTGTTCGGCAAAATGAATCCTTCCCGACATTCCCAAGTGCAGAATCAGCCGGCAATTTTCTTGAAAGTGCAACAGGAGATATTTCCCGTGACGCAAAACTCTGGAAACATTGAAGCCCTTGAGGCTTTTTAAAAAATTTTTGTCGGGCGAACGGTAAAAGGTAGGACTCCCAAGAGAATAAGACAAAAAAGTCTGCCCGCGAATTTCTTCGTCTAAAACTCGCCGAACGGTTTCAACTTCCGGCAGTTCCGGCAAGGAAACTAGTCTCCCGGAGGAGCGTGGTGACCGCAATCAACCCAGGCCATGATTCCGCCCTCAAGATTGATGGCCTTATACCCATTTTGAATAAGAAACGCCGCGGCTCTCGCCGAACGTCCTCCCACATGGCAATAGACGACGACATCGGAAGATTTGTCGAGTTCATGACAGCGCTCGGCCAGGCGGTCAAGTGGGATAAATTGGGAACCCTTGATGTGAGCTCTCTTTCGCTCGGATTCCTGACGGACATCTAAAATGACTAATTTTTCTCCGCGCTCAATGCGAGCCTTGAGTTCACCAGCGGTCATGCAAGGGACGTTCATATTTATATTGTAACAGAAAAAGGAGAGCCCCCCTACGCGCAAAGGGGGGCTCTGTGCCCCTTCTTCATAATTCTTGCGGACGGCGCTGTCCCGACCTTAAGATTATGAAAAAAGGGACTGAAAGACTAAACTCTCCGGCTTATTGTCCGAGAGGGGTTTGAGACGCGTTCTGGGCCTTTAACTCTTTCGCTTTCGCTTTTTGCGCGTCTTTGCGGTCCAATTTTTCGGTTTTATTGGCGGCAAAGCGAGCGTCTTTTCTCATCGCATCATATTTCGCGCGAATCTTCGCGATAGCTTGACTGCGGACAGCCGGGCTCAAGGAGTGATCGCCGCGAACGGCATTGAGGTCATGATCCTCGGCTTTCTGGATGTCGGCCAAGGTTTTAATCTCGCTTTTCTGAACCTTTTTATTGTCAACTTTGCTCTTTTGAACCTGCTGCGCCGCTTGCACAACGGGATTGGCGGGAATGACCGGCGCCTGGGGTTGCCCTTGCTGGCCGTTTGGCTGCGCGTTGGGATTACCTCCCATGGGGGCTTGAGCCCATAAGGCAGGGGCGAACATCACGATTCCTGTCGCTAACGTCAAGATGCTTTTTTTCATTTGAACAGTTCTCCTATTTATTGAATGTAGTCCGCTTATGCGAACCCATAAGTTTGGGACTATTATTACTACGCGCACCCATCAAAAAAGTTCGCGGCCTATTTCCACCATTTGCCAATCCATCCATATTCCTCTATAATTAAAGTTGAAGCTGGTAATCAGTCATGCAAAGCTGGAACGAACTCAAAACCCGCGCGCAAAACGGTGGATTTCCTCATAAAAATCTTCTGATTGGCTGTGATTTCGATGGGACTCTCGCCCCTTTTACGCTCAAACCCCATCAAGCCAAACTCCCCACGGAAATACGAAAACTGCTGGAAAGACTCGCGCGTAAAAAGGAAATCCAAGTCGCTGTCATCAGCGGACGAGCGCTTAAGGATGTCGAAAAAAAAGTCGGAATCAAACGACTGATCTACTGTGGGAACCATGGACTTGAAATAAAAATAAGGGACCAAGTCTGGATTCACTCCGAGGCGACGGACTTAGCCGAACACATTCAAACTCTCTCCCAAAAAATAAGGAGATGGTTACCTCAATTTAGCGGAACAGAACTGGAAAACAAACATTTAAGCCTCAGCCTTCATTACCGAAGAGTTCGAAAAAAAAGCGCAATCAAAAAATTAGAGAGTTTCCTCAAAAAAGAAATGTCCCCCTATGGCGATCATCTGAGGGTGGTCCATGGAAAAAAACTTTTTGACGTGCGCCCTAAAATCGCCTGGGATAAGGGAGACGCGATTCTCCATCTGATTAAACAGCTCGGGCCTTCTTGGAAAGCTTGTTTTATCGGAGACGACGTCACCGACGAAGAGGCGTTTCACACTCTCAACCAAAAAGCCCTGTCCATCCGGGTCGGCCCCGCAAAAAACACCCACGCTCAATTTCTGATTCACAACCGCGGGTATGTCGAAAGGTTTCTCAAACTCCTGGTTCAACGATATGAAAAATAAACACATCCTTCAAAAAGCGAAAAATTCGTTCGTGTTCTACGCGAGATTGAGTCTGACTCTCGCGACCGGGAAATCGGTTTCAACGGCGAGAAGCCTACTCGAGGCATTAAAAACCTGCCCTGACTCCGTCATCTACGCCCATACGCACCGGTTTTTACAAGTCCATCAATTTACCGGCCCCAGCCCCGCCAACGACTTTTCACTTTGGGCTTCCCAAGCCCTGGGAGACGAGGAACTCGCGGAAAAGCTCGGGGTTATCGAGCCCTTGAGCTACTCTAGCCTCGCTCAAATGAGAAAAGATTTCATCTCCATTTTGAGCCGCCATTTGGAATCTCGGACCGATAATCGCTCCGTCCCGCCAGGACAAGAGCTTCATCTTCTTTCCTCCATCCGGTTTTCCATACCCACGGGACAAAAGGCCTGGGATTTGGAAGAGTTTTGGAAATCGCTCCAGAAATCGAGTCCGGCTACTCTTTATCTTCACGCTTTTGAATCGCGCTTAAGGTCTTCCCAAGGCATCAGCGATTTCTCGAAATGGCTTAAAGAAGAAATCGGGGAAGCAGAACTCGCCCAAAAAATCGCGGATATTGATCCCCACGCTCAGACCTTGTCGGAAATTAAAGAAAACATCCTCGCCATGACGGCTCAACGATTGGAGGGCGGACAATGAATATGCTGGAGTCGTATCGAACAATTGCCGGACCGGAAATCATCACTGAAATTGAAACCCTGGCCGAACGCCTGTCTGGAAAAAGCGTCGTCCACGTCAATTCAACCAAGGTCGGAGGCGGAGTCGCCGAAATTCTCGCCCGAATGGTTCCCCTTCTCAATGAATTGGGCCTTAAGACCCGCTGGGAAATCGTCAAGGGCGCTCAGGATTTTTACAACGCGACAAAGAAATTTCACAACGCGCTTCACGGAACGGCGCAAGACATTACCGAAGCCGATTTCAAGGCTTACGCCGAAACAGTGAAAGCCAACGCCTCTCAAATCGATCTGAATTCGGATTTTGTCTTTATCCATGATCCGCAGCCGGCCGCTCTCGTCAAAAATCGCGCGCAGTTTAAAAACCGTTGGATTTGGAGATGCCATATCGATCTGTCCCACGCTTCTCCCCTGGTTTGGAATTACTTTAAACCCCTGGTTTCCTCTTATGACGCCTGCGTCATATCCGATCCGCATTTTTCCCAGGAACTCCCCATCCCCCAAACCTTGATCGCCCCTTCCATCGATCCATTGAGCGAAAAAAACCGCGATTTGACGAAAGCGGAAATTGACGAAGTCTTTATCCGTCTTAAAATTCCAAGAGACAAGCCTCTCATCACCCAGGTATCGCGCTTTGACCGTCTCAAAGATCCTCTCGGTGTCATTGAGGCCTTTGAAGCCCTCGGCCCGCGTCCTCAAGCCCGGCTGCTTTTGGTCGGCGGTTCCGCCGATGACGATCCGGAAGGTGCCGTCGTTTACCGGGAAGTCATGGAAAAAGCCAAAGGCAATGAAAATATCATCATTCTATCCCTGCCTCCAACCAGCAACCTTGAAATCAACGCCATTCAAAGAGGCTCGGCTATCATCATTCAAAAATCCTTGCGGGAAGGATTCGGTCTGACGGTCTCAGAGGCCTTATGGAAGTCAAAACCGGTCATTGCCGGCGCGGTCGGCGGCATTCCCCAACAAGTCGTCCACAAACACACCGGGATTCTGGTTCATTCCATTGAGGGGACGACCTATTGGATGCGCCAACTCTTGCGAAACCCGGAAATGGCCCAGAAACTGGGCGAAAACGGCAAGGAACATGTCCGAAATAATTTTCTCTTGACCCGACATTTAAGAGACTATCTGCTTTTATTCTTAATGACAGAAAATCCGAACAGCGATTTTATTCGCCTATAGTCCCGTTTCCCTATAATCATAAGGTCAGGACAATACCTGCGGCAAAAGGAATCGTCAGCGAATATAACCTTTCCGCAGGCACTCGGCGCATTATATTGCGCCGGGTACCGTCCAAAAATTATAAGGAGGCGGTATAGTTATATAATAAGCACGGAGGAATTTTCTTGCATCTAGCCCCTATTGATTGGATTGTCCTTGCGGTTTACTTTTCTTTTGTCTTGGGCATTGGATATTTCCTTAAACGTTCAACTCGAACCGGCAACGACTTTTTCATGGCTGGGCGCGCCATTCCGGCCTGGGTGGCGGGACTTGCGTTTTTATCCGCCAACCTCGGCGCCCAAGAGGTCATCGGCATGGCCGCCTCAGGCGCCAAATACGGGCTTGCCACCAGCCACTTTTACTGGATCGGCGCGGTTCCAGCCATGATTTTCGTCGGGGTTTTCATGATGCCGTTTTACTACGGTTCCCGAGCGCGTTCGGTTCCGGAATATCTTAAACTCCGCTTTGATTCCAAAACCCACGTTTTCAACGCCGTCAGCTTTGGAGTCATGACGATTTTCTCATCCGGAATTTCTCTTTATGCCATGGCTAAACTCCTCATCGCGCTTCACATTTGCGATGGGCCCATGGACGTCTTACGCATACCCCATTCCTGGGCTTTCCATGTCAGCGTTTTTATTTCCGCCCTGGTCGTCTTGGCCTATGTTTTCTTTGGCGGGCTGACCAGCGCGATTTACAACGAAGTTCTCCAATTTTTTCTTATATTGGCCGGCCTCATTCCGCTCGTTTGGCTGGGACTTAAGAATTTGGGCGGTTGGAAATCGCTCAAGGCTCATCTCCCCAACCCCGCAATGGCTCATGCCTGGATGGGGCTCTCTCACGCCCACACAAACCCGATGGGCGTTGACTGGTTTAGCCTTACGGCGGGACTCGGGTTTGTTCTTTCTTTTGGATACTGGTGCACGGATTTCCTGGTCATCCAAAGAGCGATGGCGGCTGATTCCATGAATTCCGCGCGGAAAACGCCTCTTATTGCCGCCATTCCCAAAATGCTTTTTCCTTTTATCGTCATTCTCCCCGGACTCATCGCCATTGCATTAACTCCCCCTGTTTCTCCAAACGCAAGCGTTCCCATTTCTCAAAGCGCCGGAGTTATTCCCATCAAAAGAGATGAAGCCACAGGCCGCGTCATACGCAAACTTGACGGGACCCCGGAACTCGACTACAACATGGTCATTCCCGCTCTTTTTAAGCGTTATTATCCGGAAGGGCTTTTAGGACTAGGGCTGACCGCGCTACTAGCCAGCTTCATGTCCGGAATGGCGGGGAACGTGACAGCCTTTAACACCATCTGGACTTATGATCTCTATGAACATTACATCCACCCGGGGGCGCCGGATAAGCATTATCTCTGGATGGGTCGCGGGGCGACCGTGGGGGGAATCTTACTTTCTATTTTTACGGCTTATCTTGCCGCGCGCTTTAACAACATCATGGACATCTTGCAGCTGGTTTTCGCCTTCGTCAACGCTCCTTTGTTTGCGACATTCCTTTTGGGAATGTTCTGGAAAAAAACGACCGGACACGGCGCTTTTTGGGGGCTTCTCATGGGAACCTTGGCCGCGACCCTTCACCAAGGGCTCACCCTTCCCCAAGGATCGCTTCCGGGACTCAGCGGAGGTTGGATCATGAGTTTGGAGACCTACCCAAGTCTCATGGCCCAAAATTTCTGGACCGCCATTTATGCTTTCGGCGCCTGTTTTGGAACCACCATCCTCATTAGTCTCGCAACCAAACCCAAGCCTGAAGCGGAACTTTCAGGACTAGTCTATTCTTTAACCGTTGCGCCTCCAGCGGGAGAACAACCTTTTTTCCAACGCCCCGCCGTTTTGGGAGTCATTGTTTTGATTTTAGTTATTTTTCTCAATTTTGTTTTTAGATAAAAACATGGGACTTGATATTCGCAAACCGATTGGATGGCTGTTTATCTGCCTAGGGTTTCTTCTTTTGGGAACGGGACTTTTGATGCCCCCCGCAAGCTATCAAAAATCATTGGGAATTAACGTCGACTTTGGATGGGGGATCATCCTCATCTTAGGCGGCATTTTTTCGCTCACTTTATCTTATCTTGCGGCCAAAAAGCTTAAAAAATGAATTCTCAAAAAGATTCCTCCGCAAGGTGGACGCGCAAGGATTTATTAGGCCTTAAGGACTTAAGCGCGGAAGAAATCAGCGCGATTTTTAAACGCGCCGCACAATTTCAAAAAGGCCTTTCATCCCCGCAAACCCAACTCAAGGGAGAATACGCCGCGCTTCTTTTTCTTGAACCATCAACCCGCACTCGGATGTCCTTTGAAGTCGCCCTGACTAACCTGGGCGGACATACGCTTATTTTCTCGCCCCAAGTCTCAAGCCTTGAAAAGGGAGAAACTCTTTTAGACACCGTCAAGAATCTTGAGGCCATGGGGATCCATTTTTTTATCCTCAGAAGCCGGGAAAATGGGCTCATCCGGGAATTGTCCCAAAAAAGCTCTTCATCTTTTATTAACGCCGGAGACGGAACCAACGAACACCCCACCCAGGCCCTTCTCGATCTTTTTACCCTCAAAGAAGCCAAGGGGAAAATCGAAGGTCTTAAAGTCGTCATCGTTGGAGATATCCTTCATAGCCGGGTCGCGCGTTCAAATGTTTTCGCGCTTAAAAAGTTAGGGGCCAGGGTCATTCTGTGCGGCCCCAAGGAATTTTTATCCGATGATTTGCGCGCCTTGGCCGATGAAACCTCCGAAAACCTCAACCATTCCCTCAAAGGCGCCGATGCGGTCATAGCCCTCAGAATCCAACAAGAGCGGCTGGAAGCGAGGCTTCATTTTACCGCTCAAGATTATTTCAAAAACTTCGGGCTGACCGAAGAGCGCCTAAAGAAATACGCCTCCTCAAACTGTGTCGTCTTGCATCCGGGACCCATTAACCGGGAAGTGGAGATTTCATCGCAACTTGCCGACAGCCCCCGCTCTTTAATTCTCAAACAAGTCTCCAACGGGGTCTTTATCCGCATGGCGGTCTTATCTCTTTTAAGGCTGAAAAAATAAAAAAGGGGACAGTCCCTTTTTTATTTTTGAGAGTTTGTAGAATAGACAGGTGATTTCGCTTCTGATTCAGTGTTTTGGCTACGGGCTTTTGCATGGAATATTGCCGGATGAACACACCTGGCCAATTACGTTTAGTTATGCCGTCCAGGGCGCCTCGGGAAAAAAGGGAATCCAGGCGGGATTTTATTTTTCTCTGGCCTTTACGCTTCAGCGCGCGATGGGTTCCGAGCTCTCCTATCTTTTTTTAGCTTCCTGGCTTTCCAGCTCCCGCATTAACCCCGCCATCAATATCGTGGTGGGAATCGTCATGATCTGGGCGGGAATTCTCATGAGAAAACGCGGAAACTACATTCATCTTCACCTTTTGGGACATCATCATGAAAACTCCGAACATTTGGAGGCGGAAGGATCGATTCTCACCCACCACCATAAAGAAAGTCCCACAAATCTCTCCGCTCAAAATCAATTTCCCCGAAGATGGGCGATGATTCACGGGTTTATCGCGGGTTTCGGCGTCGGGCCTTTCGCTCTTTTTATTTACACCGTCGCTTCTCCAAGGATGCCGTCAGCCTTGTTTGGATTTTTGCCGGGGCTTTTGTTCGGGCTTGGAACCATGCTCATGCTCGCTCTTTTGGGTGGAATTTTTGGCTCTGCCCTTAAGACCACGGGGAAATTCAGCGCGGATGAAATCAAGGCCATTGGAAGCCTGACCGGCAGTTTGACGCTTCTTGGAGGCGGTTTTGTTTTCGCCATCGGCGGGATACTGGAAGCCGCCCTCAAACCCCGCCTTCCCTTTGATTTTGGAAACGCCCTTATCTTAGCCCTTGGTTTTTTTGTTCTTTTTCCCGTCTTGACCTATTCTATCTGGAGGGTCATTCGCTGCCGGAAAGAAGGGAAAAACATCTCTTCAGAAGACTGCGCCCTCCATTAAGGACTTGGGAGTTAATATTTTGCGCTTAAGCGCAAAATAGTTGCAAGCATTTTGCGCTTTTGTATAAAATACAAACAGCATGAAAAGAGCCCCGCGTTATCTCGTCCCGCAGATTCTTGACGACTTGAAAAGAAAAATGGTCTTCGTGGCTGGGCCCAGACAAACGGGAAAGACCACCATGGCCCTTTCTTTAATCAAAACCAAGAGAGGCTATTTGAACTGGGATATCCGCGCCCATAGAAATCTGATTTTGCAAGATGAGTGGCCGGAAGTTCCATTCTTAGTCCTAGATGAGATCCATAAGTTTAGAAAATGGCGCAATCTGCTCAAGGGACTCTTCGATCAATATCGCGAAAAAATGAAAATCTTAGTCACTGGAAGCGCCCGCCTGGACTATTACCGCTTCGGCGGCGATTCGCTTCAAGGACGCTACCACCTGCTGCGCCTGCATCCTCTGTCTGCGGCGGAACTCAAGCTAAAAACCCAATCGGATTTTCGCGATCTCTTGAATTTGGGAGGGTTTCCTGAACCTTATTACGGAGCCTCGCTTATCCAGGCCCGCCGCTGGTCGCAGGATTATCGCGGCAGACTTTTGGAAGAAGACTTGCGCGATCTCGAGTCGGTTCACGATTTGGGGACACTGGAACAATTGATGATTCGCCTTCCGGATTTGGTCGGAGCCCCGCTGTCTCTCAACGCCTTAAGGGAAGACCTTCAAATCAACCACCACACAATCTCCCGCTGGATGGAAATTCTCGAAAGGCTCTACGCCATTTTTCGGCTTTCACCCTTGGGCGCGCCTCAAATTAGAGCGGTCAAAAAAGAAAGAAAGCACTATCATTTTGACTGGACACTGCCGCCCCGTCCAGCGCAACGTTTTGAGAATCTCGTCGCGGAGCATCTGAAAAAATGGGTTGATTTCGAGAAAGACGCCCACGGTCGCGACATGGAACTGCGCTATTTTAGGGACGCGCAGGGAAGGGAAGTTGATTTCGTTGTCGTTGAGAAGCTCAAACCGCTCTTTTTCGTCGAGTGCAAATGGGCGGATGAGGAAATACATCCGGCGCTGCGATACGCCAAAACCCGCTTTCCCCAAGCCGATTTCTGGCAAATCACTGCGGAAGGGGAGAAAGATTTTAAAACCAAGGACGGAATCCGCGTCTGCCCCGCCCGCATTTTTTTAAGCCATTTGATTTAGAAGCCTCAATAACGGAAAATTACGAGATATGTTCCCCAGGTTCAGGAGACGAAACGCCTAAAAGCGAAGCCTCTTCCTCATCCACCGAATCCAAAATATCATTTGAGATTTGCTTTGAGGCCTTGCCTCCCAACTTTTTTAAATTTTCAATTTTCCGGATGAGGTTTCCTCTTCCTTGTTTAATGCGGTTAAAAACTTCTTCCCGTTTTTCCTGGGCTTTATCCAACGCATTCTCCAAATCTTTGAGAGCCTCAAGCACCGAGACAAAACCGTCATAAAGCGCCCCGGCTTCCTTTGAAATGGCCAGGGCGTTTTTGGTCTGCCGCTCACTTTTCCAAAGCTGCGCCACCGTTTTCAAGGCGGCAAAAGCGGTCGAAGGTCCCACAATCACGATGCTTTTGTTCCAAGCCTGCTCAAATAAATTCGGCTCCGCTTTAAGAGCCGAAAGCAAAGCCCCTTCAGGAGAAACAAACATCAGGACAAAATCGGGGGTTTTGAGCCCTTGGGCGTTCGAATAATGCTTAGCGGACAATTCATCAATATGGGCTTTAATGGAAGCGACGGTTTTTTTCAGAAAGTCCCGCTTCATTTCTTCTCCATCTGTTTGACAATAATCCATCCAGGCGCTGAGGGAAACCTTGGAATCCAAAACCAAATGTTTACCCTCGGGCAGGTTAATGAGATAATCCGGCTTTTGAAGCCGCCCGTCCTCATTCGTCAGATTTAAGCCCGTTCCTTGAACGGTATATTCTTCGCCTTTGCGAAGTCCCGAAGCCTCTAAAAGAGTCTCCACCTGCATCTCGCCCCAATCCCCCTGGGTTTTCTGTTCTCCCCGCAAGGCTTTGGACAAGGCGTCCGCCTCTTTGGAAATCCGTTCGTTGGAATCCACAATCCGCTTAATCTCTTCTTTAAGGGCATGGACGTCTTTGGTTTGATTGACGTATCTTTCCTCAATTTTTTTCTCAAAATCCTGAATTTTTTCCTTGAGCGGATTTAAGACCATCCCCACGCCCTTTTCCGCCCGCTCCTGAAACTGAAGCGCATTTTTTTCCAAGGCCTTTCCCGCGGCAAGTTCTATTTCCTTGTAAACCTTTTCCCTCAAAGAGTCTAAATCTCGGCGCTGGGATTCGAGCTGTTCTTGATAGGAATTGCGCAAGGACTCAAGCTCGCCGACTTTTCGGTTGAGTTCTTCCGTCTTTTGAAGGGCTAGGTCGCGCTCAAGCCGCACTTTTTCTTTTTCGCCATTGGACTCCTCAAGGCGAGCGGATAAAGCGAGATTGTCGCCCACGCCCGAAAACCTCCGTCCCAGCCAAAACCCGAGAAGAACGCCGATGAGAGAGAGAATGGCGCCTAGCATGGAATTATTCTACTACTTCCGCGCCCCCAAGGCGGGAATTCTAAAGAAAAATTTGCTTCCCTTTCCCAAAACGCTTTCAACCCCCACGCTTCCGCCGTGAAGCTCAATACTATGCTTGACTATGGAAAGGCCCAAGCCCGTCCCCCCCATTTCGCGGGAACGCGCCTTATCCACGCGGTAAAAACGTTCAAAAATACGCGGCAAATCTTCCGCTGATATGCCAATTCCATTGTCTTCTATCGTCACTTTAACGTTGTCCCCGTCCAAAACGGCAGAAACGCGAATCAACCCTTTTTCCGGGGTATATTTGATCGCATTTTCAATAAGATTAATAAAAACGCGCCTCATCAATTCCCGATCGGCATGGACTTCGGACAAGTCTCCAAAAGGTTCCATTCTTAGAACAATCTGTTTTTGCTCGGCCAGGGGAATAAGACTTGCAACCGCTTCAGAGGCGATTCTCATGAGAGACACCGCTTCAAAACGCGGCGGCATTTTTCCGGATTCAAGAGCCGAGAGCTGAAGAATATCCTCGACCAATTTTTCCATGCGCTCGGAACTCAAGGCAATTTCCTTGATAAATTCTTGGGCTCTCTCTTTATCTTGAAGAGCCCCTTCCAAAAGAGTCTCCGCGAATGCCCGTATCGTTGAGATTGGGGTTCGAAGTTCATGGCTGACGTTGGCGACAAATTCTTTTCTTATTTCCTCAAGCCGTTTCATTTCCGACAAATCATATTGAAACCGTTCCGAAAGCAGTTTAAGAGATAAAGATAACCGCGCCAATTCCCCCGGAGGCATTTTGGGAATGAGGGCCGATTTTCCGGAACTGATGGTTTCCGCGACTTTTGAAATTTTTCGGATATTTTTTTTAAGGCGGTATCTTTCAGCGATGAAATATGCGCAGGCAATAAGAAAAAGCGCGCCGAGAATGGGACAACTCTTAAACTCGGAAGCGATAGCCGACATTTTTAACCGTGACAATGAGCGAAGATTCCGGCCCCAACTTGTCCCGCAAACGCGCGATATGTTGATCCACAGTTCGCGTATCTAAATCCAAGCCCCGCTCATAACCCCAAACTTCTTTAAGAATCTCCGTCCGGGATAAAGCGCGGCCCCGAGCGCTCACCAGCACTTTCAATAGCTCCCACTCCTTACTCGTCAAAGAAACGGAATTTTCCCCAATTGAACACTCATAACGATCAAAATCGAGTTTGAGCGTTCGATGTTTAAAGAGAGACGCCCCCGCATCGCTGACGGAAGAAGAGGCTCGCCTCAAAATGGATTTGACTCTCGCGCAAAGCTCGCGAACGCTAAAGGGCTTGGTCACATAGTCATCTGCTCCCATTTCAAGACCCAAGACGCGATCCACCTCGTCTTTTTTGGCCGTCAAAATAAGAACGGGGGTTTTTGATTTTAAACGAACCGCTTTTAAGAGCTCCATCCCGTTCATCTTGGGAATCATTAAATCCAAAACAATGAGGTCCGGGCGTTCTTCTTGAAAAAGCTCAAGACCTTCTTGTCCGTCAAAAGCGCATAGAACCGCATAGCCTTCTTTCTCAAAATTATATTTGAGTACCTTCGATAACGGCTTTTCGTCTTCAATGAGCAGTATTTTTTGAGTCAGAGCCATGATTCCTTGTAACGGTAAACCCGTTTGGCCCGCACGCTGACTATTTTTTTCTCCGGCCAAATAAAGGCGCTCAGTTGGCCGCCATAAACGCATCCGGTGTCCAGGCAAACGGCGTTTTTTCTCTGCAAGATTTCTCGCCTCACCCAATGGCCAAAGACAATAAACTCCCGGCCTTTATAAGATTCATACCAGGGTTTTTTCGTATCGGCCAAGCGACGAATATTAGTCAATTCCCATTTTGACTGACTTTCAATGGAATGCCGGGGATCAAAGCCCGCATGAACTGCCCGCCAACCGCGCCCGGAAATAGTCGCCGGCAAGGAATCCAAAAACTTCATATACCTTCCAAATTGATTTCCCAGTTGGCGAACGGTCTTTAGATCATAAGGCTTTTGGTCGGGAATCAAGCCTTCCTTCCAATACAACAAATATCTTAATTCATGGTTTCCGATGATCACGCGCAGGTTTTTCGTCTTCATCGCCCAATCAAGAACTCCCTTCGAATCGGGACCCTTACAAATCAAATCTCCGAGACTGATTAAGTCATCCTCGGGCCGAACCGCCAGTTTTCTTAAAAGCTCCTTAAGCTCCGTCAGACAGCCGTGGATATCTCCAATAAAAATCGTGCGTTTATTCATCGTCTGAAACCGTTCTCGAGTGGCGATGGGCCAAGGCCGTATCCTGGTAATCTGCCTGGGCTAAGGCCGTAAAAACCGATTGAGAGCGAATCATTTTCCTCGACGCCGGAACTTTGACCTTCATCCAATTGCCATCGGCCTGAAGAGTCCAAGATTTCACGTTATCTTGAATGCCATTGGCTAAAATCACGCTTACAATATAGCGTTTTAAAGCGATATCTTTAACCGGAAAAGCGATTTCCATCCGCGTATAGAAATTTCGCGGCATCCAATCGGCGCTGGAGAGATAAAGATTCCCCTCCCCGCCGGAGCGAAAGTAGTAAATTCGGCTGTGCTCCAAAAAGCGGTCTATCACGCTAATGACGCGAATCCGTTCGCTCAGACCCGGAACACCGGGCCTTAAGCAACAAATTCCGCGCACCACAAGATCGATTTGTACTCCAGCGCAAGAGGCCTGATAGAGGGCCTGAATAATATCTTGATCCACCAAGGAATTAACTTTCGCAATAATGCGCCCATGCCCACCGCTTTTTTGAATCTCCATTTCAGCGCGGATGAGGCGCAAAATCTGACCGCGGAGATTTTGAGGGGCGACTAAGAGTTTTTTAAAACGCGGCGTGGGACCGCGGCGAGACAATAAATTAAAATAAGAACGGACCTCGCGGGCAAGCGCGGAATCCGCCGTAAAAATTCCCAGATCGGTGTATTGCCGCGCGGTCGTCGCATGATAGTTTCCAGTCCCTAGATGCAAATAAGAGACAAGCCCGCCTTCTTCCTGCCGAATCACCTCGGTCAACTTACTATGGACTTTGAGCCTCCCAAAAGGGCGCACCACCCTGACCCCCGAGCGTCGAAGTTCGGACGCCCATTTGACGTTATTGATTTCATCGAACCGGGCTTTGACCTCGACATAGGCCGTCACCTTCTTCCCGTTTTTAGCGGCTTCCTGAAGGGCTTCCATCATGGGAGAACGCGCGCCAACCCGGTAAACCGTCTGGGAAATATGAGTCGTCTTAGGATCGCGCGCCGCCGCTTTTAAAAAATTAACGACGATGTCGAAGGAATCATAAGGGTGATGAAGCAAGATGTCGTTGGATTTAATGCCCTCGAAAATTTGCTTTTTCCTTAAGGGTTTTGGAATGGGAGAAGCGATCGCGGGATACCTGAGAACGTCAAAGCCGGGAGCGTGATAAATCTGGGTCAAAGCCCGCAGATCCAAAGGCAAGTCGAAACGATAGAGAGCCGCTAAATCAAGCCCCAAGGCCGTTCCTAAAAACAAAGAACCCTCGGTATAAGCCGAGGCATCCACTTCTAAGCGCACAATCTTAGCCGAGGAACGTTTTTTAACCGCTTCCTCAATCTGATACTCCAAGGACTCCTCGTCATCAGGGTGATAGCGCAAATCGGCCTCGCGAAGGATTTTGAAAGAAAACGCCTCTAAAACTTTTTTTTCCGGAAAAAGTTCGGGGGCTTTCACGCAAAGCCATCTTTCGGCCAAGGCAAAACGCAATAAATTTTTTTGAGAGGGGAGAACCACCAGCCTTTTTTCCCGGTCTTCAATCGTCAAGATAGCGTATTCTCCCGGAAAACGCACGAACACATGCAAGCATTCGCTTTTCAAATGCGGAAAAGGATCCCGGGATTTTCGAATCACGACGCTGATTTTAGGAAGCCGCTTTTGAATTTCCGCGTCTAAAGCCCGGTGAGCCTCCAAACGGTTGTAGATGAAAATTCCGTGCTTTCTCAGTTCTTGAAATACTTCATCAACAATAACCGCCTGTCTGGATTTTTGACGGAGAACTCTCTCTCGGATTTGAATCAAGAGGTTGGCGGAGGTCAGCCCATCTGGAAACTTGCGATTGGGAAGCCTTCGGGCGAAACGGGCGATCTCAGCCACGCGCACCATGAAAAATTCATCCAGGTTAGAACTGACGATAGCGGAAAAGCGAAGTCGTTCAAGGGCCGGAACGGATGGGTCTTCCGCTTCGGAGAGAACTCTTTCGTTAAAATCAAGCCAGCTTAAATCCCGATTTAAAAAGAGTTCACCCCGCGAAAAATGCACGGAGTTCTTTGATGGAAAATTTTTATTCACCTGTTTTCCATCATATCAATTTCACCCGGTCGCTTTCGACGACAAACGGGTAAAATCCGCGTGACAAGACTGTTCTTACGGAATTGGGCGCATCTTAAAATCAGCGGCGGAAGCCTTCGCAAAACCGTAACGAGCATAGGCCGCCTGCGCCTCTTTGGTCTTAAGATAAGAAGCGTAGAGTTCGGCGTTTTTTAAGCGCTCTCCATTTTTTAAGATGCTTGCGATATAATTGACCTTGTTTTTGAGGCTGTCTTGAGCCGGAAGAGAAACCCCTTGAACGGCATAGCCTTTTTTAGCGGCATGAACGTTTTCGGTCGCCCACACAAGCCCGACATCCGCCCGCCCGGCATTAATAGCCTTGGGAATCTCGCGGTGATGAACGCGCGTGAAATAAACGTTGGGCGCTCCCCAACAACCAGCGCAAATTTTCCCTTGGGTAAGCTTTTTCCAGAGATGATGTTTTTTGAGAGTTTCTTCTCCATAAACACTCATGATCCCTTCGGTCACAGGATTTGGGAGAAAAATGCGCAAATGCGGCCGTCCCAAATCCGCGATTCCATGAATATGCCTGGGGTTGCCCTTGGCCACCATCAAAGCCAGCTGATTATGGAGATAGGTGAAATACCGGCTGGCAAGCCCCGCTTTTTTAAGGCTTTTGAGATGCGCGAGATCAACGGTTGTGTAGAGATCGGGATGCAAAAGAAACTGACGCCCCTGATAGGTCCAGCCGCCATCAATAATCGCGCGCATGATTTTTCCCGGCGGAAGCGTGATCAGGCCTATGGATTTAATTTCGGGATGTTCTTTTTGAAAAGTTCCCAAGACCTCCGGCATCGCGAAAAACTGGTTTCCCGCGATCCAGAGAGAAAAATCAACTCCCTTTTGCATCCGCTCAAGAGCCTTAATTCCTGAAATATTTTTTCCGTTGGAAAAAAAGACCCTCACGTCCGCGTCTCGGCCCGAAGGAATAGGCTCTAACTTGGGGGACTTAGCCAAAGCCGCCCGCGCCAACAAAAATCCGATAAACGCCAGAACAAAGGGTCTTATTTTTCTCATTAAAGTTTCTCCAATCAACTCCAATTAGGATGGATGGACATAAGCCCAGCCGTTTCCTTCCCGAATAATCAATTCCCCGGCCGCCGAGGGAACAAAGGAGATAAACGGATAGAGGGTTTTCTTGTCAATTTTAAGCTCGCGAAGCGTATTAGAACATTGAGCCAAAATCACTCCCTGGGCCTGAAGCTGACGCAAAAGTTTTTCAAAGCCGTTTCCTTTGAGATACACCTTATACCCCATGCTGTTGGCGATGAGTTCGATTTTCACCTTGCCCTTGAGCCGCGGATCCTGAAGAGCGTTTTTTATGTTATTGAGGGTCTTTTTCATGGTCTTAGGCGAAGCTGAATCCAATTGAAAAATAGCCTTATACATGGGTTTAGTCGCCTGCGCTCCCTGAAAGACTCCTTGGGAATAGCCACGGTGAAGCCAAGCCCCCGCTATCAAGGCCATCGCCATTAATGCCGCCCACGCCCACTTCTTGTCCATTGTGATTTTCATTGAGTTCTCCTATTTTTAACAACTTAGTATCTGGCATCGGCGGGCTTTCCACCCTTGGGCCAGTCCTTATTTTTTCCGGCAAAATCAGGCCGCGGCTGATGAATCAAATAATCCGCTATATCATAGCTTTGTTGGGAGGACAAACTTTTCCCCTGCCATCTCGGCATATTCCATTTAATAAAAGCGGCCGCAACACTTACGCGGGCCATGCCGGCTCCGATATTAAAAGATTTTGGTCCCCAAACCGGCGGAACAAGCGCTCGCCCTTTAGAGGAGACAAACCCCTGTCCCTCGCGGCCATGACAGCGAGAACAACGCGCAAGATAAAGGATCTTTCCATGAGACAAATTGGTTTTAAAAGTTCCTTTGATTTTCTTAATCCCCGCCCCCACGGCTTTTTTCCCCGGAGGCACATCTTTCGATAACCATTGAATATAGGCGACAAACGCCTTCATTTCATCCCCGTCAAGAGGCAAGGGCTTTCCGTTTAAACTCCGCACGAAACAACCATTGATTCTTTGTGGTAATGTAACGATATGCCCTGCCCGAGCTTGATAGCGCGGATAGTGATGAGCAATACCAACCAATGAAGCCCCAAAGGGTTTCTGTCCGCCCCTCAAATGGCAACTCGAACAAGACAAATCGCTTTTTGCGTATTTTTTAAGCAACTGCGGAGTGTGGTTAAAAAAAGCTTCTCCTTTGCGCGCCCAGAACTCATGCGGGCGCTTCATGGGGTAGAGGGAATCCGCCAAAACCATGGGAAATTCCGAAGATAAAAGAAGAGAACCCAGCCCGAAAGCCAACACTACTTGAATGATTTTAGTCTTTGAATAGGTCATGTCTAAATCATACGCCATCCTTCAAACAAAAAAAAGATTATTTACTTGATGAGGCATCAGTTTTTCTGATGGTCTTCTATTATTTTTTATGCGCCAGTTAAAATAGGAAGATGCTTTTTTGCAAAGTGAAAAAATTCAAGATAAAGCCGCGGCATACCGCCGGAAGGAAGCACCCAGTGGAAAAGGCGTTTTATTTTAATATCGCTTAATGGGAAAACCGTAAGCTGCTTTAAGGCAATTTCCTTTTGAACGGCCCAATGTGAAACAAACGCAAAACCAAAGCCGGAGGAAACCGCAGATTTAATCGCTTCGGTGCTGCCCAATTCCGCCGCATAGGAAAAGCGCCGCGCGGGAAAGCCAGCTTTTCTTAAGGAACGCTCAACCACCGAGCGCGTTCCACTTCCTTGTTCGCGAGATAAAAGAGGACACTTTAATAAATCCTGGGCGCGTTTTGGATGAAAAACAGACGAAGTGGGGCCGATGAGAACAATCTCATCTTCTAAAAAAGGCTTAAGCCCGACGGCCGGAGCCCGTGAATGGCCTTCGACCAAGCCCAAAGAAACCGCCCCCTGCCTCACCCAACTTAAAACCTCCTCAGTATTTCCTATATTAAGGACAAAAGAAATTCCCGGATTTTTCTTTTTAAATTTTGAAAAAATAGGCGGCAAAAGATGAGAGGCGATCGTCGTGCTGGCGGCGAGAAGGAGTTGCCCCTTGGGAGAAGGAGATTTCCTGGTTTCAAAAGCGGCCTCATCCATCAGGCTGTAAATTTTTTTCGCTCGCGCGTAAAAAATCTTACCTGCCGGGGTTAAACGCACTCCTTCGCTGGAGCGAGTCAAAAGCTGAACGCCTAGTTGCCTTTCCAGATTTCTCATGCGAGCGGTCACGGCCGGCTGGGACAAATGCACCTCCCCTGCCGCAGCGGAAATTGTTCCCGCATCGGCTACCGCCAAAAAGATGGGTAATATTTCGGGGTTAAAATCTAACTGATAGGAACTCACGCTTTCATCGTATCCTTTTTACCGATAAAAAAAAAGGGCCCGGAAACGCTTCCGAGCCCTTTTGATTCCAGGCTTAGCAGCCGCAGGGTGTCTTCGGTCCCATGGTGTTTAACCCTCCCTTTTACGACTTTTTTGCGTCAAAACAATTTTGGCTAGTTTTCCCATTCGCCTAAAAACGACCGGGTCTTTATGCGTTCGGGCCAGAAGCACCGCCCCTTCATAAAGGGCAATAATCGCTTCCGCCAAGGCACGCGGAGACAAATCGCTCCTCAAAAATCCTTTTTTTTGAGCGCAAGCAAAACTTCGGGACAAATTTTCAGCCCATACGGAGAAAAACGCGCTCGCCTTCTCGCGAAAAAGAGAATTGACATCGCTCATCTCAAGGGCGATATTGGCCACTAAACATCCGGCCCGACAGCCGTTTTTTTCGTAATGAGTCGCCGCGCGTTCAAAAAGCTCCCCAATGGCCAAGACCATATCTTCTCCCGCACAAAGAGGCTCGACCCGACGTTTTTGATAATCCGAGATTTTAGCGTCTAAAACGGAAAGGCCGATATTTTCTTTTGACGGAAAATGATAAAAGAGATTGGCCTTGGTCATTTTACAACGGCCGGCGATATCATCCATCGTCGTCAGGTGATACCCTTGAAGATGGATTAAATGCTCCGCCTCGTTGAGTATTTTTTCTCTTGTCTTTGGATCTGGTTTTCTAGCCATGAGTTTTATCGCGAGGCAACCATTTATTAACCAACCGGTCAGTTAAATAATAGCAGGAAATAAAAGTTTCGTCAAGACCCCTAATCTTTTTTCTTATTCTCCTCGAGGAACCCACATCCCGGAAAGGAGCCCTTCAAAAATATCCTGTCCGTCATTAGGCCCGCCGTCAAACTGCATCTGGACTTCGCTCAACAGTTTGCTGGTCCGAAAATAACCTTCTTCTCCAAAAGAGGCAAAACACGCGATTTTGTCCCCTGGAAAAACTAGTTTTTTACACTCCGCCCGACGAATTTCCGCGAAGAAACCGACCATCCCGCCAATCGCGGACTCGGAAATGGTTTGGGTCATATGATAAATGCACCAAGCGACGCTTCCAATCTGAGCCGCCATTTCAATGAGTTTCGCGGCGGGAATAAGCGACACGCCCTTGGGAGTCAGAATAGCATCCTCTTTTTTCCAAGTATAAACGCCTAATATGTGCTCCTCATCTAATTCCACTATCTCATCGACAAAACGCATCGGCCGCTCTTGGGGAATTAAGGACAATATTTTTTCTCTCGTTAAACCGCCCACCTTATTCTTCTCCTCTTTTAAGACTCCCTCCCAAAGACATCGGGGTTCTCAGCGGATAGTCCGCATAGCGAATGCGCGAATGGCAACCAACGCGGGCGTTTAAGCAACTTAAAATCAACCGCCCATCCGAGAAAACGCTCGCATCCCCTTTGACAAAGACATCGGATGTCCCGGTCGGGCGAATCAGCTTATGAATTTTGACCTGATAAATTATTTCGCGATCATCAGAACCGGCCGCGTCAAAGACTTCGACTTTTTCAACCCCCAGGGCGCGCCCAACTCCGGACGCCCCGGTCCACGTTAGAAAAAGTCCGAGAATCTGCCAGACGGAATCAATCAAGAGAGCAGAGGGCTTAAGGCCGCCGCTCATTGAATAAAACCACTCTAAACCGTTGTTTTTTTGAACGGCCAAAACCTCTCCCGCGCCCGTGAAAGAATCAAAAGACAACCGCGCAGCCGAATCAAACCCCAGCATTAAAGACGAGGGAAGAAGCCCCATTTCAACCGGCGGATTTTCCACCAAGCGCCCTTGGGACAAGGCGATAATTTCCGCGCGCGATAAAATATTTTTGGACAGAAACTCATCATGACCCAGCCGCTTCTCAAATGGAGATTCATTCATCCGTGGAGCGGAAGGAACAGATTCTTGTTTATCTTTTTCCCAAAAAACCGTTCCTATCCGAGCCGAGCCTATAGAATAGATGAGAGCCTCTCCAAGAAAAACGGAAGCTGAAGCCGTGATTAACACGTCCGCGCCCTCTTGTTCGACGGATTTAATATCCACCGTATAAGTGATTTTTTCGTCATAGGGCCGTATCTGGCCGGAAAAGGCCGCCTCTGAAAACTCAAGCTCCTTATCGCACCTTTCAATTCCCCGCCAGGCGGCGAAAAATTTAAGAGATTGCCAGACCGCATCAAGCCCCCAACAACCGGGCATGACGGGGTCTCCCAGAAAATGACAGAAGTAAAACCAATCATCCATCCGGTTGTGTCGAACGGCGACTATGCGCCCGGTTTGAGAAGCCGCATCCCAGGAAACAGACTCAATCTCATGGAAAGGAAGAAGCAAAAAATCAGAAATTTTCGGAAGGCAAGGAGGCGCGCCTTTTAAGAGTCGTCCACGCGCGTAGGCCTCAACCTCCGCGCGAGTAAAACTTGAACGACCTTGAAATTCCCTAAATTCCATCGAAAACCAAGTAGAATATTATATCAAGACGACGCCAAATTAGTTCGGGCTGTCTCCGGGAAGGACATTCTCGGGAATGTCTTTAAAGGAAGTCGGCTTTCCATTCTCAAAGTTGAGAACCCAAGCGCGGTCAAAAACGTCTCCCTTCCAGGAATCCGGAGCCGAGTCCCAACCAAAAGAATGGACGAGATTGGGAATATCGTGATGTTCCCAACAAATGAGAACCATCTTTCCGGCATAATCAAGACTGGTCTTAATGGACTGAGCCATCGCGTCCCCATCTTTTTTCGCGTAATCCTCATTAATGGAAAGCCCCAAACTATCGGCTAAAGGAGTCACGGTTTCTATCGGCCGAAAACTGCCGTCATCCGAGCTGGGCCGCATCGCGTAAATCGCGGCCGGAGTCCCATGTTGAGTTACCTCTGGGTTGTTTTTGAAAAATTCAACCAGGGCCTGGGCGCGAGCGCGGCCTCTGTCATTTAAATGATTGCCGACCGGAGGCTTCTCCGCATGCCGAATAATGATGATTTGCGCGGGACCGAGAGTCTCGGGAGAAGACAGATTCAAAGACACGGGTTCCGGAGCGGCGTCTTCCGCAGGCAAGGAGGAAGGCTGGGAATTAACGCTCGCAAAAGTTGGTGCTTCCGACCCTTTCGATTCAAAGGACCCGGCGGAATAAAGGCGCGGCGATAAGCTTAAGGACAGAAACAACGCCAGGAGATTTCTTTTCATTTAGATTGGCTCCATTTAAACCAGTTCTTTTTTTTAGCGTTTAAGGCGGCCAAATCTTCTTGAATCCGGGGATTTTCCTGGGCTAATTTCCTGACCGCGCGGTAATTTAAAATCCAAAAGGGAAGAGCGAGCCCCCACAAAAGAAGGGTCGCCACCGGAACGCCGTGGGTATAACGCATGAGAAATGGATCGAGAAAGAGCCCGGGGAATTTAACGATAAACCGGGCAATCGCCAAGGTTTCCCGCGTCATGGTCACTCCTTTAACCGTCGCGGCCGCAATCGCCCCTGAATGCAGAATCTTTCCGACAAGACTCCGAAAGGGAACATTCATCCTGACCGGGAAAAACCACGGCTTCATGAAATACTTTTGATGAATTTTAGGCACCACATTCATGACCGTGGAAAGATAGCGATCCCCAAAACCGACCAGCCACACCATCATGTTCGTCTGCCAGGTGAAAATCATATGCCAATCTCCATGCGCCTGCATCACCGCCAAGGGGTAGAAAAGAAGGGCGCTGATCATCATCCTTTTGGTTGATTCCCAACTCCGATTTTCGCCCCTTTGAACGAAGGCCGCGTAACTGTCGCTAAAAACGGCAATCAGGAGAGCAAAAACCCCTGAGGCGACGGCCGGCCCTAAAGTAAAGGTATCAGCATTAGGATTAAAATGGGCGGCCAAGGCCGCCATTCCGTAGGCCAGGCCAAATTGAATGGAGGCCGATACCGTGCCGCGAAAAACGTCTCCATAGTGGACCGGCTCAAGCGTTCCTTTAATCCAATGTTTCCACCAGCGCAGGCTCCGATGAAAGAAAGAAGGGACCGCGTTTTGATCTCCCAAGGCCGGAGATAAAAATGATTTATTAGAAGCGGCGTCAATCATCAAAACCGCGCGATAGGGCTCTCCAAAAGAGCCTTTCAAAAGTCCCCAGGGATGGATTTTGCGGTTGATTAAAAGTCGGGAGCGGTAGGTGTTCAAACGTTTTGAGCCAAGCATAGGATCTGGAGAATTTCCTGTTTTTTTGGAAGCCTCGGAGCCGTCAACCTGAATATGGGCTAGTCCCTCATCGACCGCCAAAGAGGGATTGGAAACAACGGCAATCAAGGGATGGGAACCCTTAACGGCAAAACGAATCGCCACCTGACCATCGATGAGCTTGGCCTCAATTTCCCCAACCCCGGGTTTAGCGGAATGAAAACGGCTCTGTTCGACATCGCGAATAAACGAGGCTCTATCAGATTTGTATTCAGAAGAGTTAAATTTTAAATCGAGGTCCTGAACAAAATGAGAATAAAAATCAAAAAAATCAGACTCGCTAATGACCGTCTCCGGCGAATGGACTTTAAGAGCCTTGGAAATCGAAGAATAAATTTGACCAATAGAACGGAGGTTTGAAACAGACTGGGCCGCCTTGGCAAGAGATTGCGGCGGTGTCTTTGTTTCTTCATTGATAACCGGAGCGGGAAGCTTTCGACCATCCGGGCGGAGTTCTAGGTCTAAGCGCTCCTCTGAGTTGGGGACAGTCCCCAATTCCCGGGGCAAATCAGGAAAATTTAGCGAAGAACCAGGGAGAGCAGCATCCCCAAGAGAAGCGCTGACGGGACTTAAAGAAGGAAGGCTTTCGGGAACGGCCTCCCGAAAGCCTTCGGCGCAAAGAGGCGAAAGAACGGAGAAGAAAACCTGGGCGAGACCCAGAAAAACCGCGAGGGCCTTAAGTCCAGGACGTTTCCGTTTATAGAGCTTCAAATTTCAGGCCCTCTCCATTGGGACTGACGACGACGCGCAAACGTTGCGGCTGATCAGACTTCAAGGATTCCATCGCCAAGGGCCGCGTCAGATACTGGTCTATCGCGCGGCGCATCGGGCGCGCGCCGTAAGACTCATCATAGCCCTTCGACAAGAGAAAATCTCGCGCCCCAAGACTCATTTCAAGTTCAATGCCTTTTTCTTGCGCGATGCGTTGAACCTGGACAAGCATCTGGTCCAAGATTTCTCCTGCGGCAGTCTTGGTCAAGGAGTTAAAGGCCACGACATCTCCAATGCGGTTGTAGAACTCAGGCCTGAGGATATGCTTAATCCCTTCGTTCACCGTCATTTTTTTCTCCGCCAGAGTCGCTTCCTCATTGTCCGCATTGAAGCCAAGATGATGAGGACGCTCGACATAGGCTTGGCTCATGTAGTTAGCGCTCATGATAATAATTGTATGACTGAAATCGACAATTTTTCCCGAATTATCGGTCAAATGTCCTTCATCCAAAACCTGAAGAAGAAGATTGAGAAAATCCGGGCTTGCTTTATCGATTTCATCAAGCAAGATGACGCTATAGGGGTTTCTCCTCACTTTTTCGGTTAAATCTCCCGGCTTATCCGAGCCGATATATCCCGGAGCCGCGCCGATAGCCCGCGACTGCTGGAAAGAGTCATGATACTCAGACATATCCAGGCGAATAAGATTTTTCTCGCTTCCGAACAAAAACTCCGTCAAAGCCTTGGCCGTTTCCGTCTTTCCCACTCCAGTCGGACCGGTAAAGAGAAAGCTTAAAGGGGCTTTCGTCATTTTAAAACCGGCGCGATCGGCCCGAACGGCCTCGGAAACAACTTTGAGGGCCTCATCCTGGCCTTTAATCCTTTGTTTTAAAAAGCTCTCAATGTGGGTCAGCTTATCTTTTTTTGCCTGATCCATTTTTTCGACTGGAATTCCGCTGATTCTGGAAACCACCGCCCGCACATCATTTTCGGTCACCGTATTGCGGCCTAAAGCGCGGACTGCCGCCCCGGCCCCGTCTAAAACGTCAATGGCGCTATCCGGCAGATTTCGGCCGTAAACGTAACGCCCGGCCAGTTCCGCCGCGGCCTTAAGCGCCGCTTCTTCATAGACTACCTGATGATGTTTTTCAAATCCGGGCTTGAGAGTCTGGAGAATCGCCACAGTCTCTTGGGCGCTGGGAGCCTTGACTGTTACGGTTTGAAGCCGTCTTTCTAAAGCCGCGTCTTTTTCGATGTACTGGCGGTATTCATCCAAGGTCGTCGCTCCAATCATCTGAACTGTCCCTCTAGCCAAAGCGGTTTTGAGCATATTGGCCATATTCATCGAGTTTCCTTTGTCGCCCGATGAATTAGCTCCGACAATTTGATGAAGCTCATCAATAAAAACAATGATGTTTGGATTTTCTTCGAGTTCTCTAATGAGACTACTCACACGCTCCTCGAATTCTCCCCGGTATTTCGTGCCCGCAATCAAGGCCCCCACATCCAAGGAAACAATTCGTTTGCCTTCGAGTCCGGGAACTTCGCCCGCCGCGATTTTTTGAGCCAAACCTTCCACAATCGCGGTTTTTCCCACTCCGGCTTCGCCGATCAGAACCGCGTTTCTCTTTCTTTTTTGGTTGAGGATATTGATGAGTTCCGCGATTTCATGCTCGCGACCATAAACCGGGTCCATTTTTCCAGCGGCGGCCTGCGCGGTTAAATCGCTTCCGAAATTATCCAAGGTCGGGGTATGGGAAACTCTCGCCGCCACGCGAGCGGGAATCGCAAGCTGTCCATTATTCTGCTCCCAGCCTTTTTGAAGATCGTCATTGGCCGCTTTTTCAACACCCAAACCCTTGAGCCCTTCATTTCCCGCTTCTCGCTTGAGTTCAACAACTTTATTGACGCGATCTAAATACTCAAGATAGGTGATATTTGAAAAATTATCCGGGCGCGAGAGATCGAAATAATGCTCCAAGGCCCGCAAAACCTTAAAGCCTTTAAGAGGAACGCCATTTGGATTTTCCTCTGACGGCTCATCATGTCCCGCTCGGCGTTCAAATTGAATCGGGCTAAAGCCGTCTTTGTCTTTTTTTCCGTAAAAAGCCTCCTTGGCTTTGGCCAAATTTTTCTCAACGCGATTTTCAGCGCCTTGAAGCCCGTCTTCTTTTTTATCCTTGGCCTTATCTTGATGGGCCGATTGATCCCCGTTTTCTCCCGAAACTTCTTGGTTGGGGCTGTCGGATTCATTTTCCGCTGAGTTTCCTTGATTATTATCTTCCGCTTTGATGCGAATAGTTTTCGGCTTTTGCGGCTGGTTCTTGCCTTCGCTATCGCCAGAATTCGAATTTAGAGCTTGAATGGATTGAAAAATATTTGAGGAATTATCAAGGTTGCCTGGTAAGTTGGAAATCCTATCGCCAAGCGGAGATAAATTATTTGAAATTCCCATAGGCAAGGACAAACCTTGAAAGCCGCCGGAAAGCTCGCCCATCGTGCGCACGCTTTCTTGAGCCAAAACTGAAGAGAAACTTGAACCTACAAGCGCTAACGCCAACACGACGCTTAAGCTTCTGCGCACCGGCCCCGAATTTCTTATGATCATAATTTCTCCTTTTGTCTCCGAACCTCTCTGTAAAGGATAAAACAAGATAAGCTCCGAGAACAGGGTCTTTAGGCCTAATAAGAGGATAGGCCTTTTGGCCCAGAACTATCGCAATAGTCTGGGAAGGCGAGTTCTGGCACAAGCGTTAAGCGCGCTTATTTTACAGCGCCGGGATGAGGCAAGGAGAAAAGAGTCAGGGCATTTTGGGTCGTTTTTTCCGCAATGTGGGGAACAGAAACGCCGAAGAGTTCCGCGAGTTTCCCGGCGATTTCAGGAATAGCGGACGGCTCATTTCTTTTCCCGCGCGAACTTTGGGGCGGAAGATACGGGCTGTCGGTTTCCAAAACCAAACGTTCAAGTCCGGCTAAACGCAAGGCCTCTCTAAGCGCGTTATTTTTAGGATAGGTCACCGGGCCGTCTACTCCAAGAAGAAAGCCCTTTTCCTTAAAAAATGCGGCCTCAACGCTCCCCCCCGAAAAGCAGTGAACCACGCCCCAAAACCCGGACTCGGAAGTGTTAGGGTAAACTTTTTCAATAATGGGAATCAAATCTTGATAGGCTTCCCGGCAATGAATGACGCAAGGTTTTTTTAAATTCCTAGAAAGGGAAAGAAGGCGTTCAAAAACCGGCCTTTGGATTTCAGCGGGAACCGGGGATTTAGCGTAATCAAGCCCGATTTCTCCAATCGCGACGACTTCGGGCAAAAGAGCTTTTTTGGATAGATCATCCAACAGTTCTTCCGAAAACTGATCGGCATGATAGGGATGGAGCCCCAAGGCCGCGCGCACAAAACGAGGACGCGCCCGCGCTAAAGATAAAGCGCAGGACCATTCCTCGGGGCCGTCGGCAATTTCAACCAGCCGACGGACCCCCAAGGCTTCCGCGCGCGACAAAACCTCCGCGCGATCTACATCGAAACGCTCATCGCAAAGATGAGCGTGCGTGTCGATGAATTCTATTTCCCGAAGTATTTCCAGCGGCGCTCCAAATTAGCGTCTCGGTGACTTTTCTCTAAAAGATGCTCTTCCAAGGACAGCCACGGATCCGCTTCGCGTTGAGGCACGAACAAATCAAGCCAAGCCCGCTCGCTCTTAAAATCCAGAACGACATCTTCCTGCGCGGCTCTCTTAACGTCTTTGCGGATAGGTTTTTTCGATTTCAACTTAAGCATGGCAACCCTCCAATTAAGAAACGATGGTTAAGACCCTCAAAGTATAAAGGACAAATGGAAAAATTTCAAGGGGGGGCGATTTTTTCGGTCCAAAAGGACGCTTCTCTCCGCGCTTTCAAAAGCCCTTCCGGGGACCCAATATCCAGCCAGGGAAAGGGGTCAGAGGAAAAGGCTTGGATTTTTTCTCCCTCAGAAGCTAAGCGCAAGTATAAATCGATAATCGAAAATTTTCCCGTTTCCTTGATTTTTGAAAAGATAGCGGGACTGACGACGTGGATGCCGTCAAAAGCCAGGGCCTCAAAGCGCGAGGCCTTTGGAAAAGACGAAATCTGACCTTCGCGTTTAACACCGCGCAAGCGACCCTCCTCAAACAAAAGAAGCCTTGAACTTGCGCGCTTGCGCGCCGAAAGAGTGGCAAGCGCGTTTTTAGAATTCAAGTGAAACTGGTAAATACTTTTTAAATCAACCCGGCTTAAGACGTCCGCGTTGTGAATAAAAAAAGGAGCGCCTCCGGAGAAAAAACGCGTCGCATTTTTAAGCCCGCCGCCCGTCTCAAGAATTTCTTTCTCATGGGAAATTTGGATCGGAACCCCAAAAGATTTTTGGGATAGAAAATTCTCGATTTTTTCGGCTTGATGGTGGGTGTTAATGACAATTGAGGAAACTCCGGAGGCGACTAGCCGTCGAATTACGATTTCCAAAAGAGAAACGCCCCCAATCGTCAATAAGGGCTTGGGCGTCTCATCCGTTAAAGGTTTAAGCCTTCGCCCAAAACCGGCGGCGAAAATCAGGGCTTCCATGAAAAATCAAGAAACCGGCTGGGGCAAGCTAATATGGCGAACGGGAGAATTGACGGAAGCGTTTCTTCGCAAATGTTCCGCCAGCTTTTCCGCGCAGTAGACCGAACGATGACGCCCACCGGTGCATCCAAAGGCGACAAAAAGACTTGTAAACCCGCGGGAGAGATAATTCTCAACGCTTTGATCAACCAGAGAGAAAACGGACGCTAAAAACTTTTTAACCTCCGGGCTTTTTTCTAAAAATCCGACAACCTCAGCGTCAAGCCCGCTGAGATGAGCCATGCTTTTATCCCGCCCAGGATTGGGAAGCGCCCGGCAATCAAACACAAATCCGCCGCCGTGCCCGCTTCCGTCCTTGGGAGGGCCTTCCGCATACGAAAAACTAGAAATATGGACCGTTAATTTCTTAGCGGAAGGAGACGGCGCGCCTAACGCCAAAAGTTGCGGAGAAGCGGCCATTTTTTTTAGGAGAGGAGTAAAAGCGGGCAAGGAAACCTTCAAATCCTGGGTTTCCAAAAGCCAGGAAAGATTTTTTAAGGCAAAAGGAATGCTTTGGAGAAAATGAGGTTTTCTCTCATAAAAGCCTCTGAGCCCATAAGCTCCGAGAGCCTGCAAAATGCGGATGAGAATAAAGCCTGGATAATATTTTTTAAAATCCGCGCGGTTAAAAGACATCTTTTTTCCCAAAGCCTTTAAATAAGCCTCAAGAAGCTCTTCTCTAAACGCGGCACTGAGATTGGCTTTCGCGTCAAAGGCCAGGGAGGCGATATCATACTGCAAAGCGCCGAGGCGCCCGCCCTGATAATCAATAAAGGCGGGTTTCCCGCGGCAAACCATGATGTTTCTCGACTGAAAATCACGGTAAAGAAAATAATCAGACCCCGCCTCGGATAAAAAATCGCTCAAGCGCTCAAAATCTTCTTCAAGAGCCTGCTCATCAAACGGAATATGGGCCAAGGTCAGAAAATAATACTTGAAGTGGTTCATATCCCACAGCATTGATTTCTTATCGAAACGAGAGCGCGGATAACAAACGGAATAATCCAGGTTTTTCCCCGCTTCAATCTGAAAACGCGGAAGAGTTTGAGCGACTTCCAAATAGACCGCCGCGACCTCGGGAGAAATTTTTTGTTTGGAGCGGTTTTGAGACAAATAATCAAAAAGGGTGACGTCTCCCAAATCTTCTTCGAGATAAACTCCCAAAGCTAGATTTTCAGCGTAAATTTCTGGAACAAAAATCCCGCTCTTAAGAAAATGCCTGGAAAAAGAAAGAAAGGCTTCGTTTTCTTTTCGGTCTGGCCCCCAAACCCCGATGACGCTCGAATTTTTTCCGCGCAGGCGAAAAATCTTTCTGCTAGAGCCGTCGCCCTTTAAAGCCTCGATGGAAACGGGGGCTTGAGAATAGGCGTTTTTAAATAGGCTTGCGAGCGCAACTTCTGGAGATTCCGACTCGCTCCTCATTTATTTTTCTTGCGGTTTTGAACGGCAACCAGAGCCCGCTCAATCTTGGATTTTAGGATATCGATTTCAACGGGCTTGACGATATAGTCAACCGCGCCAAACAAAAGAGCGTCGTTTAAGGTCGCGGCGTCGGCAAGACCTGAGACGACAATAATGGGAATGTCAGAGTATTCAGCGGAAGCGCGAAGCTCCCGGGTAAAACCGATGCCGTCTTCTCCCGGCATCATGATATCCATCAAAATCAAGTTGGGCTTGCGAACGCGAATGGCTTCGCGCGCCTCTTTCGCGCTTAAAGCGACGGCGGCGTCATAGCCCAAAAGCGGCAAGGTTTTTTCATAAAACTCGCAAAGAGAGACCTCATCATCCACCGCCAAAACTAAATTTTTAGCCGCCATGGTTCTCCTTCGGCCCGGACCAAGAATCAAGAGCCCATAGCGGCCGCACTTTAAACACAATCAAAGATAAAACAATCAACGTAAAATCAACCCCAATCATTATTCTGGGTTCTGGGTGAAAAGAAGCGCCAAAACAACCGCAACTGGGTAGTTCAATTCCGCGAATTTTGAGAGACAAAAGCGCGAAATCAAAAGCGATAAACAAAATCCCGGAGGCGGCGGAAGCAAGACGCAAGGCATATCCGGTTAAAAGGCTATACCCTATCAATAACTCAACCCAGGGCAAAAAAGTCGCCATGGTCAGGGCTGTCGATGGAGACACCAAATTATAGGCCTGAATAATTAAAGCGAACTCTTCCTTGGGCGCCGCCAATTTAGAAACCGCAGCCGCAATTAAAACAGCCCCGATTAAAATTCGGGCCAAGACGGATACAAACTGGAAAATCTTCCCAGAATTAGAATTTGCGGCAACCGCGGGCTTCTCGACTGGATTATCCATTTTTCTTGCCTAAAATCTTATCGATCCAAATAGGCCCCAAAGCCGAAAGTTGAAGCCCCCCGATAAATCTTTTTCCATTAATAAAAAAAGTCGGGGTCGCATCAACCCAGCGCCGATTCCCTTCATCAATATCGGCTTGAATCAAAGCGGCGGTCTTGGGATCTTTGAGGCAAGCCTTATAGGTTGCGTTGTCCAACCCCAAAGACTTAACATAGGCCTCAATGGCCTCAGGAGGAGATTTTGCGTTCACCCATTCATCCTGATGATCGTATAAGAGATCGTGAAACTCCCAGAACTTGCCCTGCTCTCCCACGCACTCAGCCGCAATTGCCGCGGTCTTGGCCCAGGGATGAATGCGCTCTAAGGGAAAATCCTTAAAGATAAAACGCACCTTATCTCCATATAAAGCCAAAAGCTGCTTTCTAGGGCCTTCCGCCGAAAGGCAAGCAGGACACTCAAAGTCGGAGAACTCGGCAATCGTGACCGGAGCGTTCGCCGGGCCTTCAATGCGGTAAGAAGGCGCGGTCTCAACATAGGGCTTACGGCTCTTCTTGGCTAAAAATCCGGTCAACGCAACCAAGGCTAAAACCATAAGACCGCCATAAAAGCGCTTCATCCCGATTATTCTACAAAACCTAAACGACTAAACTCCCTCGTCTCTTACGCCTCTTCCTAAATAATTCTTATGGACGGCATTGTCTCGAGCCCTAAAGGACTATGAGCACTCGGAAAAACCGCAGTCGTGACAAACGGGCCCAGGGCATCCGGACTCAAACGAAACGTTGGAAGAATAGCACTTCGGGCAATACGAAGTCATAGGCAAAGGCGCGGCTTCCGTCTTAGTCGGTCCTGAGGCATCTTCCAGCCATCCGGTTTTCTTTAAGTGCTGACGAAGAGCGATCGCGATGGCATGAGGAATTGAGTCCACCCGATTTTCCCCAAAACCGGACGGTCGATCGCCTTTGACGCAGTTCAGATGCTTTAAGACGCGAATGGGATCTCCTCCTTCCGCGAAATACTTGGACAAGAGAATTCCCACCAAAGAAGTCAGCCCTGAAATCTCGGTTCCCAGAGGCGGAATGTTGGTAAACATCTGGTAAGGGCCCCTTTCGTCGTAATTGATGTGAATATGGAGCGGCCCGTAACCGGTTCGCATCTGGTAATACTCGGAAGAAACGCCAAAGGCCCGTTGAACTGATTCGCGGCGATTCTTTTTCTCCTGGGCCGGAGCGATATTCAAAACCTGCTGGGCTTTCGAACCATCGCGGTAGATCGTAATTCCCTTGCAGTTAAGCTCATAGGCCAAGAGATAAGAGCGGCGAACATCTTCCACTGTCGCGGAATGCGGAAGGTTAATGGTCTTTGAAACTCCGTTGTCCGTATGCTTTTGAAACGCCGCCTGAATGCGGACATGGTCCTCAATTCCAACGTCATGGGCAGTCGGAAATAGGGATTGGATTTTAGCCGGAATAGCTGAGAGCCCCCGAACGGACTTGTGGTTTTTATCAATCAATCCCCACAGTTCTTTTTCCGAGAGTCCAAAGAAATTATTTTCCTTGGCGATACGCTGGAAAAGAGGATTGATCTCGAAAAAAACGTCTTTGTCCGCCGGCTTTTCTCCGTTTTTAATTTTGGCGAGGGCTTGGGCGTTGTAGCGGGTGTAGGCAATCGCAAAGAAAGGCTCGATTCCTCCTCCTTGAAGTCCGGCGGAAATCGCGATCGTTCCAGTCGGCGCGATAGTCGTGCGCGCGCAGTGTCTCGGAGTGCGATTCTCCCCTCTGAAATAAGAGCCTTCCGGATCATAGATAGAGTTCTTCCAGTTTGGAAATACGCCGCGCTCCTTGGCCAATTCCTCGGAGGCATTGAGGGCCGAGTCGTTAATGGAATGCATTAACTTTTCGGCAAAAGAGAAACAAGCCTCGGAATCATAAGCGATTCCGACTTTCACCAAAGCCTCGGCAAAGCCCATGACGCCAAGACCAATTCGGCGATTCCCCTTGGCCATCCGCTCGATTTCAGGAAGGGGATAATTGTTGACCTCAATCACGTCATCTAAAAAGCGAACCGCAACCCGAACCGCTTCGCCCAATTTCTTAAAATCAAATTCTCCCACCATGATAGGTCCATGGACGAAATTTGAAAGATTAATGGAACCCAAATTACAAGGCTCCCAGGGCAAAAGCGGCTGCTCGCCGCAAGGGTTGGTTGACTCAATCTGCCCAAGAGCGGGAGTCGGGTTGGAGCCCGAGGAATTAATCCGGTCAATGACAATCATGCCCGGATCCCCGGTCTTCCACGCTTGTTCGACCATTAAATCAAAAATTTCGCGCGCCTTGACGCGTCCGGCGGGTTCTTTAGTCCGAGGATTTAAAAGATCGTACTCGGAATCAGCGGCCACCGCTTTCATGAAAGTCTCGTCAATGGCGACTGAGACGTTGAAATTCTCCATGACTCCAGGCTGGGATTTAAGGGTGATAAAATCCTTGATCTCGGGATGGGTGTAATGCAAAATGCCCATGTTCGCCCCTCTGCGAGTTCCGCCCTGCTTAACGACTTCCGTCATTTTGTCGAAAAGCTGCATGAAGGAAATCGCGCCGGAAGCGACTCCGTGAGTTTTCTTGACCAAATCTCCCCGAGAGCGAAGCCGACTAAAAGCGAAACCCGTCCCGCCGCCGGACTTTTGAATCAAGGACTGAGCGGACAAAGCGTCGTTGATGCCTTCCATGGAATCCGCCACGGGAAGAACGTAGCAGGCAGACAACTGCTGCAAATCCCGTCCCGCGTTCATCAAGGTCGGAGAATTGGGCAAAAAATCCCAAGAGGACATCAAGGCAAAGAATTTATCTTCCCATTCGGACACCAAGGCTTGCGCGGTTTTATTTTTCTGGAAAATTTTCTCAAGATTCGACATCAAATGCGCAAAGTTTTTTTCGCGTTCGGAAGAAGGACGCAACCCCTCGTGAAAGAGATTCATCCGCGAAACGCCGTTTCCGGAAACGGCGGGAATTTTTTCAACAGAAACGTGAACGCCTTCAAACGCCCCCCATTCCTCGGCGCGAGAATCGTAAAGAATTTCAGCCAGAGCGATATTATGAGCCACTCCCCTCAGCCAAGACTCCACCGATGCCGCATCCCGGAGGTATTTATCTTTAATAACCTTTAATTGATTTTCGGTGACTGAAACAGTTCCCAATGAATTTGAATTTTTTTCAAGCGATGTTTTATGGCTCATGATTAACCCCCGGGTCTAAAAATTTTTATGAAAGAAATAAACGGTAACAAGAAGTTTACCGTTACAAAAGGCTTCTGTCAAGGTCTTGACAAAACCCAGAATTTTATTTTCGGACCGCCACGGCGTCAATCTCAATCAAAACGCCCTTGGGAAGGGCTTTAACTTCAACGGTTGCGCGCGCGGGATAAGGCTGGCTAAAATGAGCGGCATAGGCTTCATTCATCGCCGGAAATTGGGAAAGATCCGTCATGTAAACCGTCGTTTTGACCACATCCGCCAGGGATAAACCGACTGTCCGCAAAATGGCGTCAATTTGCCCCAAGCATTGGTTGGTCAACTCCGCAATCGTTCCTTTGACCAAATTTCCAGAGGGATCGGCGGGAATTTGACCGGAAACAAAGATGAGATTTCCCATTTGAACGGCTTGAGAATACGGACCAATCGCCTTCGGCGCGAGATCGCTGTGAAGGGCTTGTTTTTCGTTGTTCATTTAAGAGCTCCTAGTAACGCGTGATTTGTTTTATGCGTACGCATGAGTTCCAGCAAAGACTTTAAGGCCTCCGTGTCGCCTTTATCCGCCAAAAGCCTCCTTAGCTTCCAGACGCCTTCGAGGACATCGGGCGGAAACAATTTTTCTTCCTTTCTAGTTCCAGAATCGCGCACCTTCATCGCTGGAAAAAGCCGCATCTCCGCAGCCGATCGTGAAAGAACGATCTCCATGTTTCCCGTGCCTTTAAACTCCTGGAATATAATATCATCCATTTTGCTCCCCGTGTCAACCAGGATTGTCGCAATAATGGTAAGTGACCCTCCCTCTTCCAGTTTTCTCGCGGCTCCGAAAAAGCGGCGCGGAACTTCCATGGCCCGGGAATCAAGCCCACCCGTCATGGTTCTTGATCCGCCAGCGAACTGATTGTGAACGCGCGAAAGCCTCGTTAAGGAATCCAGCAAAATCAAGACATCCGCGCCTCCTGCCGCGTCCGCTATGGCTTTTCCCATCAACCCCTCCGCAGTCGCCACGTGTTCCTGATAGCTTCTGTCGCTGGAAGACGCCGACACCTCGGCCTTCACGCTCCTTTTAAAGTCCGTCACTTCCTCGGGACGCTCATCCACCAAAAGGCAATACTGTTTGATATTGGGGTCTACCGCGTAAACGGTATTTGACAGCGATTTTAGAATCGTGGTCTTTCCCGCCTTGGGAGGAGCGACAATCAGCCCTCGGGTTCCGCGTCCGATGGGGCACAATAAATCCATCGCGCGCATCGTCAAATCCGAGGAGCCCTTTTCCAATTGAATCCACTGATGAGGGTCAACCGGAGTCTTATCAGCGAAAGCCTTTTCTATTTCGCTTAAAACCCGGGGGGTTCTAGCCTCCATGGTTCCCATCCCTCCGGAATTGGGATTATTGTTTTGTCTCTTATTCCATCTCTGCCCGGGACGGTTGCGATAACGAGGACGGAATCTCCTCCGTCCGAAATGCCCGCCGCCCGATCCTTGTTTTTCAGGGTTATTCATGCCTTCTGCCTCCGCTGTCGATGCGCGACTTCTTCTAGTCCCGTAAAATGTCCCTTCCAATGAACTTCCAATGCCTCAACAATGTGAGTCATAAACAAGCCCGCCACCTCAGCCGCCACAGACGCCGAGGAAGGCGCAAAAAAATATTTTTCCGATAAATGGTCCCAAGGAACGCTGCCTGTCTTGGAATAAAATTTGAGATATCTAAGCTCAATCATTATTTCTCTCAACGAACTTTCAAAATTAAGTTGTGCCGCGCGCTCGACCAACAAATCCCCTTGCCAATAAGTTTCCCAGTCCGGTTTGGAAATTTGAGACAACGCCTCCGTGGCTCTTTTTTCCGAGTCTTTTTCCATAATCCAGCGCGACCAGACCGAGAGAATTCCCAAGGACCTCAAGATGGGCAAGGCTTCTATTTCATGCCCATGCGAGATTAATAAGGCAATAGCGTTTGAAGAGGCCACGGCGCGAGAAGCAAAAACAACCAAGACCGAATCCACGGGATTTTGGAAATTGATATCTTTGCCTAATCGGCTCAACCCATTATCAATGGAAGCCTTGGCCCGCGCCATCAAAGAAATCGTTTGGTTCATGTTATTCAAAATTTTTCTTTAAAACCTGTTTCACCGTAATCTTGGATCCAAGAAATCGCCGGGAGAGCCTCAAAAATCTATCTGGATCGTCAGAGGCGTAAAAGCGGGACCAGCCTCGGCCTTTTTTCTTCCTTAAATTAAGAGACTCTAATATTTTTTGAAATTCCCTGGCCGTTTCTTCTCCAGAATCAATCAAGGAAACCTTTTTTCCCATTACGCGTGAGATGACTGACCTAATTACGGGGTAATGGGTGCAGCCCAAAACCAAGGAATCCACCCGCGCTTTTTGAAAAGGCTTTAAGTAAATTCGCGCCACATCTTCCGTTACCTTATAATTCCACCATCCCTCTTCAACCAAAGGAACAAAAAGAGGGCACGCCGCTTGAAGCACGCGGACTTCTGGTAAAATTTTTTTTATTTCTTTCGCGTAAGCGCCGGACCTCACGGTCCTCTCGGTCCCAATCACCCCGATGCGCCGAGACGCCATCCGAGCGCAAGCCCGGGCTCCGGGAACAATAACCCCTTCAACCGGAACAGAAACGGCTTTTTTAATTTCGGATAAAGCCACCGCGCTGGAAGTATTGCACGCCACCACCAAGGCCTTAATCCCCTGCTGGCACAAGAAACGGGCAATCTCAACCGAAAACTGAACAATGGACGCTTTGGATTTTGAACCGTATGGCAAATGCGCAGTATCTCCGAAATAAATCATATCCTCTTCCGGCATTAAGGCGCGCAGAGATTTAAAAACAGTCAGCCCTCCAATGCCGGAGTCGAATACTCCAATGGGACGCTCGGATTCCTGGATGCTATTTCTTTGGGGTTTTGATTTTTTTTGCATACTCGATAATTCCGGCGTACAAACCGCGCATGAGACGGCGGCGAAAATTTTCATTTCTTAAATCCTGTTCATCTTTCGGGTTGGTGAGATATCCCATCTCAAAAAGAATGGCCGGGGCATGCGTCCCTCTTAGAACGTAAAAGCCGGCTTGTTCGACTCCCCGGTCCGGAATATTAACCTCCCCGCCGGTTTCCCGGGAAACTAGTCCCGCGAATTCAGAAGAAGCGTTGACGTATTCCGTTTTCGACAGCTCCCCCAAAAGCATTTGAACCTCGGCCTGTTGGCGAAATTTGGATTCATAATTAATGGAAGAGTTTTCAAATTCCGCCAAACGTTGCGCGTGGGGGTCGGAAGCTTTTTCAGACATAAAATAAGTCTCAAACCCGGAATCTCGCGGGTCCTTGGCGGCATTGGAGTGAAGCGAAACAAATAAATCGGCCTTCCAATTATTGGCAATTTCCGAACGTTTGGAAAGAGAAACAAAGGTGTCGTCATGACGAGTCAGACGAACTTCAAAAACGCCAGTTTTTTTAAGCAAACGAGCAAGCTCCAGAGCGGCTTTAAGGTTAATGTCTTTTTCAAGAGTCCCGTGAATACCCCGCGCTCCTGGGTCCTTGCCGCCGTGTCCAGGATCAACGACAATGCGGAGTTTTCTCACCCAGATATGTCCATAACTCGGCTGCGTCTTGGCGACGGGAACCGCTTGAGGATGAGATGGGGCAACTGCCGCGGAAGAGGGTTTAGATTCCCCAATGGTTAAAAGCGCTTTAGGCGCGTCAAAAAAAGCCGGAATCCCGGACCAATCAGCAAAAGCGGGAGATTCCAAAAACGAAACCGGAATCCATGCCTCTGAAGCGCTCCACACAATGGGAGACTTAAGCGGAACGACCTTACCTGAGACAGAAGCGTCCTCCGCATTGGCCTCAAAAGCGACAATTTTTCCCAAACGGCTCAGTTCCACGATTTTTGACACCGGACGCCAATAGATTTGAGCTCCGTAAAGACGCGCCATTTCATTAGCGCTTAGAAAATAATTCGAACCCTCACGATAGCCGGAAACAATTTTTGGAGGACTTCCGGTATGAGCGAACGCGATGGAAATGGGAGATGCCTCGGCAAAAACCGAAAGCGGAAAAATAAACGGAACCGCCATCAAAAAGCGGCAAGAGAACATCGACGCGAAAAGGTTAAACTTCCTCATTCTAAAACAATACGATAATCCTCTAACGGAATAGCGGGGCTTGATTCAATCTTAATCGAGCGCTGAATATTTTTTTCAATCATCGCCTGCTTGGATTTCAGAGACTCCGAGATAAGAGGATGAACGCACACGCGCACGTGGCCGCCCGGACGCCCGCGCGTCATGTCCAAAACTTCCTCTTGGATTTTAATGCGCATCGTTTCTTCTGACAGAACCCGTCCGGAGCCGTGGCATTCCCGGCATTCCTGGGTAATCAATTTAACGGTAGACTCGCGCTTGCGCTCCCTCGTCAACTCAATCAAGCCCAGTCTGGTAATGGGAAGAATGCGAATCTTGGCGCGATCTCCCTTAAGCGCCGCCGCAAAAGCATCCATGACCTTGTTTCGGTTGGAGGCTTTTTTCATATCGATGAAATCAACCACAATAATGCCGCCGATATTGCGAAGCCTCAGTTGATGAGCGACTTCCTTGGCCGCCTCGACATTGGTTTGAGTGACGGTTTCTTCCTGCGATTTTGAACCGGTAAAGCGCCCAGTATTAACGTCAATGGCGCAAAGAGATTCCGCTTCTTGAATGACGATGGAGCCCCCATTGGGCAAGGAAACGACGGGCTTGCGCATTTTCTCAATGCCTTCCTCAATTTTAAACGCCTTAAAGATGGGAGTTTTTCCATCATAGAATTGAATTCTCTTTTTAAGCTCAGGGGAGATTTTATCGATAAACTCCGACAAGCGATCGCAAGCCTCTTTGTTGTCGCACAAAAAGATTGAAACGTCTTCCGATAAAATATCGCGCGCGACTTGAAGCGTCAAATCCAAGTCCTTGTGGAGTAGAGCCGGCGCCGGCTCAGACTCCATCTTTTTTTGGATGTCTTCCCAAAGACTCAAAAGATACCTCGCTTCCCGTTCAAGCTCATCGGCCGCAATTCCTTCCGCCTCGGTTCTTGCCACGAGGCCCTTCCCGCCTAAAATCCCGGAGACAAAGCCCTGCATCAAAGCGGAAAGCCTCGCTCTCTCATCGGAATTTTCAATATTTTTTGAGACCCCTGCGAAATTTTCAAACGGCGTAAAGACCACGTACCGCCCAGGAAGACTGACCGCCATAGTCACCTTCATTCCCTTGGTCCCAATCGCTTCTTTGGCGACTTGAATCATCACGGGCTGATTTTTCTTGAGGATGGATTCAATCCCGGCATTTTTATCTCCCACGACATCCGAGATATAGAGGTAGGCATTTTTATCGTAGCCGATATTGATAAAAGCCGAAGAAATTCCGGGGAGAACGTTTTCGATGACTCCTTTATAAATGTTCCCGACCAGATTCTGTTGGTTCTTTCTTTCCCAGAAAAGTTCGACCAATTTTCCATTTTCCAAAATCGCGATGCGAACTTCCTCCGCGTTCACATTGGCTAGAATTTCTCTCTTGACCGGGGCGGATTGAGCATGGCCCCCAGAATTTTCCAAAGCCCCCGTATGAGGTTCGTGAGAACGGCGCCCGTTCCCATGCTTCTGATTCTGATAGTCCTGCCTTCTTTGCTGTTGAAAACGCCGGCGCTTTTGCCGGCGCTTATCATCGTTGCCTCCCGATCCCGAGGACGCCGGCGCCGCTGGCTTTTCCGCCGACTCCGCGCTTGCCTGGCTCACAACCAATTCTTCCTTCAAATCTTCCTTATGCGAAACCTCTTCTTCAGACATGACCATCCTCCTATCAAATTTTATAAAAGCGCGTACTTGCGCCTCCCGACATTCGCGACAATTCCTAAAGACCACAAACTCGCCATCAAGCTGGAACCTCCATAGGAAATCAAGGGAAGCGGAATTCCCGCGACCGGGAAAAGCCCCAAGCACATCCCGACATTCAAAATGAAGTCGAAAGCAAACATCGCTCCAACTCCGCAACAGACCAAATACCCATAGCGATCGCGGGCATTAAAACCAATACCTGCAATTCTCCAGATCATCGCCGCATAAAGAAAGATAACAAGAACCGCCCCCAAAAATCCCGTCTCTTCTCCAATGACGGAATAGATGAAATCCGTGTGCCGCTCGGGAAGAAAACCTAACTGAGATTGGGTCCCGGAAAAAAGTCCTTTCCCCACAATCCCGCCAGAACCGATGGCAATCTGCGATTGATGGACGTGATAAGCCGCCCCGTGAATATCGGAATGAGGATTAATATAAGCGGTAAACCGGCTTTTTTGATATCCCTTAAGCTTACGGCTCACCGCAACGCCCCCCACGATTCCGGAGGCAAGTAGAAACCAAAAAACAACAAACAGGCTCGGTCTTAAGCGCCAGCGCATCAAGAAGTTGACGTAATAAGCCACCCCAAAAACGGCGGCCAAGATTAAGAGTAGCGCGAATTCCGCCCCTTTAGAACGAAAAACTTCCATAAAAAAATAGAGGAAACTTCCTGAAACAGGATAGGGATGATAGACGCTCAAGAATAGATAGAGAAAAGGCATGGCGGCTGCGGCGATGGAGACGACCATAAAACCGGCCAAATGCTCCCATCCAACGCCTGCGCAAAAAAGCATAGATAGAAAAATAGGAAAGAGAGTCAATGTCATTGAAAAATCAGGCTGTTTCACAATCAGAGCCACAATTGGCAAAATAGCCGCCAAAGACATAAAAACAGTCGAGATATCTTCCATCTTCAGGGCTCTTTTATCAAGGATTGAGGCTAGAATTAGGACCATCCCGACGCGAGCGAATTCCGAGGGCTGGAACGCGAAAAAACCCAGCTGAATCCAAGACCGATGGCCTTTATGAACCGTTCCAAAAATCAGAACCGCAACAAGGCAGAAAATGACAGTCCCATACACAACCCAAAATTGGTCTTCGTAGGCCTCGTAAGCGAAGTTGGCCGCAAGAGCAAAAATAAAAAGGCCAAAAAGCATGGCTAAAAAATGGCGTTCCAAGGCTTGATGATAATACGGAAGCGGCCGGGCAGCCGAGAGAACCGCCAGACTTCCCACCACAAGAAGCGACAGAAGCGTCCCTAAAAAAATACCGTCAAGACGGCTCTTTCTTCCGTGTGAGTGGGGAATAGCCGTCACAACGCAACTCCTTTTCGAGCAGAAGGTCCGATTTTTTTAGGAGAAAATTGAGGCCATTGGTATTGAGACTTTTTCCCAACATGAAAAACAGCGGCAATAACCTGATGGGCAATAGGAACAGCGGTCCAAGTTCCATGACCCCCATTTTCAACCAAGACAGAGATCGCGATCGAAGGAGCTTGTCCAGGCTTAGCGGCAAAACCGATAAACCAAGCGTGATCTTTTCCAGAAGAATTTTGCGCAGTTCCAGTTTTTCCCCAAACCTGAACTCCTTTAACATAGGCTCCACGGGCTGTTCCTGAGGCCACTACCAAAGCCATTGCCTGATCCAACAAACTCCAGGTCTTCTTGCTAGCCCGCACAAAACCTATTTGTTGGGGATTCTGCCTTAAAATTTCTCCACCATTCTCTGAATCAATAGAATTTAAATATTGCGGCCTCCAAAGCGTTCCATGGTTAGCCAGGGCTGCCGCAACCACCGCCATCTGAAGTGGGGTGACCAGAAGCCGGCCTTGACCAATTGCGAGATTAAGAGTATCTCCCCCCACCCAAGGTTTTCCATCTTTCATCGAGGTCTCGGGTCCAAATAAATTTCCAGCCTCTTCACCCTTCAAGGCGATTCCAGTTTTCTGTCCCAGATGAAAAATCTTTTCATATTTCTCAATTAAATCTGGGCCGATTGCAAGGCCCATTTTATAGAAATAGACATCGCAAGATTGAGCAAAACCCGTTAAAAAATCAACATTCCCATGTCCGCGATGATTCCAACACTTAAAGGTTCTCCGTCCAAATTTAAAATATCCCGGACAAAAAATAATCTTGGAGACATCTAGTTTTCCTTCATTAATTCCCGCGACTGAAACAATCGTCTTAAACGTCGATCCCGGGGCATAAAGCCCGGAAATCGCGCGATCAAATTCAGGCACGGAAGAAGGAACAAAAGTGGAATAATCCAAAGAAAATGGATCCGCGCCAAGAAACTCATTGGGATCAAAATCAGGAGAAGAAGCAAACGCAAGAATATCGCCATTGGATGGATCTAAAGCAACTACCGCCCCCCTTCTAGAAGCAGTGCGACGAAGCGCCTCATCAGCAGCCCTTTGAGCGAAGGAATCCAAGGTCAAATGAACGTTTTGCCCATCTTTCCAGGACAGACGTTTTAAAATTTTTTGGATTCTCCCATGAGCGTCGACCTCTATCTTGACGGCCCCGTCTCTTCCCCGCAATTGTCTTTCAAAAATAGACTCGACTCCCAAGCGCCCAATTCGGGAATCCATACGGTAATTCCTATTTTTCAGGCGCTCCCACTGCGCCGGGGTAATTTTACCCATGTAACCCATCAGATGACTTGCAAAGGAGCCGAAAGGATAATAGCGCCGAGCTTCAAGAACCAAATCTATTCCGGGATAAAAGGGCTTCAACTCGGACAGCCGAAACATCACGGGAACCGGCAGGTTCTCGGCGATGCGCAAAGCCGTCCGTTCTTTTTTCGCCTGCTCCAGTTTCGCCAATACGCCTTCTGGATTTTGCCGCAGCGTACGACTTAATTCGCCAGCCAAGCGGTTCAACTCTGTTTGAGTCGTCAGCCTAGATGGAAGATAAATAAGGGAAAAAACCGGTTCGTTAGTCGCGAGAGGAATATCGTTTCTATCATAGATAATTCCGCGCGGAGCCGTTTGATACACCATCTCGGTACGATTGCGTTCCGCAGCCAGCTCATAAGAATCTTTTTCCAGAATTTGCATCTGAAAAAGCCTGAGAACCATTCCGCCGGATAGAATGAAAAATCCCATTAAAAGGAGCTGCAACCGCTCGGGAGAAAAATTTCTTTTCATGAGAGGAAGCTTCCAGACCTTGATGAGGAAAAATAAGAACTCGGTCTTAGAGCGGCCAGGACAAAGCAGAAAACGCCGTTATAGAGGGGTTCAATCAGGAAAATGAGCCCTCCCAGCCACAAAAATTGTCCGGAGAAAACTAAATAAATCAGCCCCAAAATCAGACGATAGGCGATCGTTGAAAGCACGGCGACAATGGCCTGGGAAGCCGGAGTGACCATGTCTACTTGCCTCCGAACAAGGCCAAGCCCGTAAGCAATCAAAGTTAAAGCCAAGGCTCGCGCGCCAAACAACTTGAGACTCAGCGCGTCCCAGCAAAGACCCCAGAAAAATCCAAAGACCATCGCTTCCGGCGCGCCGTTAAAGGCCGCCACATTAATCGTGAGAATCAGTAGGACCTGGGGATTAAGTCCATGAAACGATAAATAGCGCGAAAAAAACCACTCTCCCACGAGCCCCAAGAGAAAAATGGCCGCGCTTTTTATTAATTTCATTGGTTGATTTCCGTCTTCTTAATTCCCCGGCCCACCAAAACCTCATTAATCTCTGATGGAGACAAGGCCGGAAAGACGTCGGCGGACTTGAAAATTAAAAATGGGTCTACAGGATAGACCCTCGATACCGTCCCAATAAAAATAGACGGCGGGAAACTCGCGCTGTTGGGAGAAGTATAGACCTTGTCTCCTTCCTTGAGAGGAGCCTGAACCGGAAGATAACTAATCTGCAAATTAGGAGAATCCTGCCCTTGAACGAGCCCATTAAACAATCCTCTGGTGCGGGAACTTTGAGACACGCTATAGGAGTCAACCGCAGAGAGATCGCTAGTCAATAGCTGGACCACCGCGGTATTCGAACGAACCTCAACCACGCGCCCAATCGCGTCGAGAGAAGAATCGCCGATGGCAAAAACCGGATCATTGAGTTCTATCCCCTTGTTTTTCCCAATTGAAATAATAAAATCTTGATACCAGTCGGCGGGCGATTTTTTAATCACTTCTGCCCAAGCAAAAGAAAAGGAAGCTCGCTTTCCCAAATCCATTTCAGAACGCAGACGATCATTTTCGGTTTTTAAAGAATCGACTTCAGATTCTAGGACCGGCTCCGTCTTAATTTCATCCTTGAGTTTCCTATTTTGAATATCGGCTAATAATAAATTCTTAAGAGAAGATGGGATATTAGATAAACGTTCAAGACCGCTAGAGCCTTGGTACAGCTCTGGTTCAATCAAATATTGCAGAGAAAATTTCAAGGAAGCGACAAGGCCAGACAAAGGCAAGGAAAGCAAAAAAATGGAAATCCCTACAAAAAAAATTGCCAGTCGATTGGCTAGCCGCAACTCGCGGTGCATATTCAATTAGTTAGAGACAACGCTTCTTTAAGAAGAACGCGAAACGCGGGCGCGCAGAAATTCCATCTCCCAACAGCGCAATCTAGGAGCGAGACACGGCAAATCTGTGGCGGTGTTCCATGATACGATCAAGTTCTTCCAGGAACTTACCGGTCCCGATAGCCACGCAACTGAGGGGATCGGCCGAGCGATGAACGGGAAGCTCGGTTTCCTGCCGAATCAAGTCCGGAAGACCGCGCAAAAGCGATCCTCCTCCCGCAAGCATAATGCCGCGATCAACTAAATCGGCGGATAACTCCGCAGGCGTTTCTTCTAAAGTGTTCTTGATAACGTCTAGGATCAACTGAACCGGATCTAAAAGAGCTTGCCGCACTTCTTCAGAAGTAATTAAAACGGTCTTGGGTAGTCCAGTCGACTGATCTCTGCCTTTAACCTCCATCGTCTTTTCTTCTTTAAGGGGAAAAACCGAGCCGATCTGAATCTTCACTTCCTCGGCGGTCGATTCCCCAATCAGTAAGTTATACTTGCGGCGAAAATGGGCGACAATGGCTTCATCCATCTCATCGCCCGCGATATCCAAGGATTTGGAAACGACTAATCCACCCAAGGAAATAACGGCCGCTTCGGTTGTCCCGCCGCCAATATCCACGATAAAATTGCCTCTCGGCTCGGAAATCGGCAAATCCGCTCCGATTGCCGCGGCCATCGGCTCTTCGATCAAATGCACATCTCGCGCGCCCGCTTGCTGAGCGGACTCTTGAACGGCTCTTCTCTCCACTTCAGTAATTCCTGATGGAATTCCGATTACGACCCGCGGGTGCAAAAGAGAACGACGATTATGGACCTTGCGGATGAAATATTTAATCATCTCTTGCGTCGCTTCAAAATCGGCAATCACTCCATTTTTGAGAGGACGTACGGCGATAATCGAGGCCGGAGTACGACCCAACATCTTTTTCGCTTCCGCGCCGATGGCGAGTAAACGCCGGGTCTCTCGGTCAATGGCCACGACTGAGGGCTCTCTTAACACAATCCCCTGCCCTTTGACGTAAACCAAGGTGTTGGCCGTTCCCAGGTCAATACCCATGTCGTTGGAGAAGAGGCGGAAGAAAAAATCAAGCATGGGTATATCTTACGATAAAAGCTCGACTAAACCGCGCTGAGATCCGTCGCCTTGTCTTTGAGCGAGCTTCAAGATGCGGACATATCCGCCGGGGCGAGAAGTGTAACGCTGAGCCAAGGTATCAAAAAGCTTTTCATAAGCTTTTTTATCTTGAACTTGCCGACGAACCATATAATGCTGGCCTTTTTTGGCGGCGGTAATAATGCGCTCGGCAAAAGGTCTCAACTCCTTGGCCTTGGCCAAGGTTGTTTCTACCTTCTCATGGATAAACAAACTTGTCGCCATATTTCTCAACATCGCGCGGCGATGGGAAGAAGTAACTCCCAATTTTCGCGCTCCCATATTTTTGACCATAAGAATCTCCTCGGAAAATATTTTTTAAGAGGCGGACGAAACGGACCCCTCGGGGACATCCATTCCTAAAGAAAGGCCCATATCTTTCAACCGTTCTTTTATTTCATCGAGCGATTTCTGCCCGAAATTTTTAACCGCGAGAAGCTCGTCATCTCGCTTTGAAACCAATTCGCCCACTGTTTTAATATGGGCGACTTTCAAGCAGTTGGCCGCGCGAGATGACAACTCAATCATATCAACAGATTGATTTAAGATATCCTTGAGTTTTATTTCGGAAGAGCCTTCCATCATTCCTTCTTCGGAAGCCCCGGCAACGGAAGCGGCTTCTTCCTCAGGAATAAAGATATTGAGGGATTCTCTCAGGAGTTTGGACGCCTGAATCAGCGCTTCCGCGGGATTCAAGGTCGAATCAGTCCAGATTTCCAAAATCAGGCGATCGTAATCGGTCACTTGGCCTACGCGCGCGTTTTCAACGTCATAATGAACCTTGGAAACGGGCGAAAACAAAGCGTCTAGCGGGATAAAACCAACCGGCCAGTGGTTCTGATTGCGAAGCTCATCGGCGGTGATATATCCGCGCCCGCGGGAAACTTCGATTTCCATTGACAATTTCGCACCTGGTTCGAGATGGGCCAAGACCAGATTGCCATTCACAATTTCCACGTTGGCATTTTTCTGGATTTGAGAAGCCACCACCGCACCCTCTTTGTTGACTTCCAGATAAAGAATCTCAGGACCTGATGAGAACATTTTAAGCCTGAGTTTTTTAAGATTAAGGAGAATGTTCATCACATCTTCCCGCACTCCTGGAATCGTCATATATTCGTGGGAAGCTTTATCCACGCGAACGGCGGTCACGGCCGCGCCCTCAAGGCTGGAAAGAAGAACGCGCCTGAGCGCATTTCCAACCGTATGTCCATAGCCTCTCTCATAAGGCTCAGCGACGAATTTCGCATAACTATCGGACATTGTCCGCTCATCCACGCTCAATTTTTGCGGAAAGATTAATTCTTTGTAATGGGCCATATCATCCTCTCTCTAATTTTATCTTGAGTAATATTCGACAATCAGTTGTTCCGAAACCGGCAAAGAAATCTCGCTTCTCTCCGGCAAACGAATCACTTTCGCGGACATTGCATTCGCGTCAAACTCCAGGTAGTTAGGCCGATTATTCAGCCTCTGAGCGGTCTCAAGACTCAATTTCACTCCTACGTTTTCCTTGAGTTTCGGGTCCAGAGCCACGACGTCCCCCGCCCCGCACCGATAGGAAGGAATATTGAGCCAGCGGCCATTCACCTTAATATGTCCGTGAGAAACAATTTGCCGAGCAGTTTTAAGAGAAGAGGCAAGCCCCATTCTCCGCACCACATTATCGAGCCGCATTTCCAAAAGGGCCAACAACTCAGCCCCGCTGTTGGCGGCCTTGAAGGCTTGGTCTACCCAGCGACGGAAAGGCTTTTCGGTCATCAAAACAAAACGGCGAAGTTTTTGTTTTTCCCGCAAACGCACGGCGTAGGCTGACATTTTTCCCCGTTGAACGCCCGCCATTCCGGGCTTGGTTGGGCGCTTGTCTAAAACGCAACGCGTATGGCACTTATCCCCTTTAAGAAAAAGCTTGGTTTGCTCTCGGCGACAAAGCTTGCAAACAGGTCCGCTATAATTAGCCATGAATTACACCCTCCTCGACTTCGGCGGCCGGCAACCATTATGCGGAAGCGGCGAAACGTCTTTTAAAGAGAGAATCGTCAACCCCGCGTTTCCTAAAGCGCGCACGGCGGTTTCTCTTCCAGGTCCCGGCCCCTTGACAAAAACGACAATCTGCTTAACTCCCAGTTCTAACGCTTTTTTAGCCACTTTTCCAGCCGTCACGCCGGCGGCAAAGGGAGTTCCTTTTTTGGTTCCCTTAAAACCATTCACCCCCGCGGAAGCCCAGGCGAGAACATCGCCCTTGTCATCGGTGAGGGAAACAATCGTATTGTTAAAGGAACATTGAATGAACACTTTCGCGAAACTCAAATGCTTCCAATTTTTTTTCTTCGCCGGACTAGCCGGTTTTACGCCTTGAGCGGCGGATTTTTCTTTTTCTTCTGACATAAATGCCTCCAAACCTTAAGCTTTAGCTGGGGCTTTCGCTTGAGGTTTTTCACCCTTAGCCGCTCCCGCTCCCACCGTTCTCCGGCGACCACGACGAGTACGCGCATTCGTCCGCGTCCTTTGTCCACGAAGAGGAAGGTTCCGGCGATGCCGCTGCCCGCGATAAGAACCAATTTCCTGCAAGCGTCCGACATTGGACTGAATTTCGCGCCGCAATTCTCCTTCCACTTTATACTCTTTCACCAACAAATTATTGATGAGTCCGACTTGGTTTTCCGTCAAATCCTTGACTCGGGTCGCCGGATCAACAGCCCCATTTAATTTTTCAAGAAGCTGATTGGCCGTCGTTTTTCCTATTCCATACAAATACCGCAAAGCGATATCCACTCGTTTTCCCTTAGGCAAATCCACACCCGCAACGCGCGCCATAATCGTTCTCCTTTATTTATCCTTGTCTTTGTTTGTGCTTAGGGTTCGAGCAAAATACGCGAATCACTCGTCCCCTTTTAATCACCTTGCACTTCTGGCAAATCGGTTTAACGCTCGCTCTGACTTTCATATCAACACCCCTCTCCTTATGCCCTAAAAACGATGCGCCCACGAGTCAAATCATAAGGCGAAAGCTCAATTTTGACTCGGTCGCCCGGCAAAATTTTAATGTAATGCATTCTCATTCGGCCCGAGATATGGGCCAGGATGATTTTCCCAGGGGCGATTTCCACTCGAAACATCGCATTAGGAAGGGCTTCTAAAATATTCCCTTCCACTTCAATTTTATCGCCCTTTTTCTCTTCCTTCTCGCTGTTTACTTTTTTCATCGAGTTAAAATCTCCGGTCCGGTCGAAGTAATGGCGATCGTATGCTCAAAATGCGCGGACAAACGCCCATCAAGGGTCACCACCGTCCACTCATCCTCTAAAATCCTCACCTCGTGCCCTCCGGCATTCACCATCGGCTCAATCGCTAAAACCATTCCAGGCACCAGGCGAAGACCCGCTCCCTTTTTGCCGTAATTAGGAACCTGCGGTTCTTCATGAAGAGAACGCCCGATCCCATGCCCGACAAAATCTCGAACAACGGAAAAACCGGCTTCTTCGCAATGCGATTGAACGGCAAAACCGATGTCGCCAAGACGATTTCCAGCCGTAGCCGCCCAAATTCCGCGCTCAAGAGACTCTTCCGTCACGCGGATTAATTTTAGAGCCGCGTCCGAAACCTTTCCCACCGGAACCGTCACAGCAGAATCAGCGTAAAAGCCGTCCACGACGCAACCGAAATCCAAGCTGACAATATCTCCATCTAAGATTTTCCTTTTTGACGAGGGAATTCCATGCACCACTTCGGAATTTATAGAGACGCAAATCGAAGCGGGAAAACCACGATACCCTAAAAAAGCGGGCTTAGCATTATTTTTTTTCAAAAAACTCATCGCCAAGTCATCAATATTCTGGGTCGTCATACCAACTGAGAGATTTTGTCGCAACATCGTCAAAGCTCCGGCGACAACAGATCCGGCGCGGCGCATCACAGATATCTCCTGTTCGGTTTTCATCTCTATTTTTCGAGAGGGCTTCGGCGTCAACACGGTGGAACTCATGACTTAGCAAAAATGGAATCGACAAAGATCGCCAAAGCCGCGCTGACCTCGTCAGGTTTAAGGCCAGCATCGACCTCTTTAAAAATAAATTCCGATTGATAATAGGCGATCATAGGGCGCGTGATATCCTCAAAAACCATCAAACGTTTCCTAGCGGTCACTTCGAAGTCATCTTCTCTTAAGACCACAGCCCCGCCGCAAATTCCACATTTCCCGTTCAAAGCGGGCTTGGTCTGGACATTATAGACTTCCCCGCATTGAGAGCAAACTCTACGCGAAACGATGCGCTCAAGAGCTAATTCTTGCGAAATTTTAAGTAAAACGACTAAATTAACGGACATTTTTTCCTGAGCGAGAATTGAAGACAGCGCCTGAGCCTGGACGAGATTTCTGGGAAAACCGTCCAACAAATAACGTCCTTCTTTCGAGTTCAAACGGGCGGCAACCATTTCAGTGACCAAATCATCCGGAACAAGTTTCCCCGCCTTGACATAAGACTGAGCCTTTATTCCGAGCGGAGTTTTCCCGGCGATCTCGCTTCGAAAAATATCTCCCGTCGCCAAATGCGTAAGCCCATATTTCGCGCTTAAAAACTTAGCTTGGGTTCCCTTGCCAGATCCAGGAGCGCCGAGTAGAATTGCGATCATGAACTGCTCCCTACGTTAAACCAGCGCTGCCTTAAGCGGCTTTTCTTTAAAAAGCCCTCATAATGGCGCATAATGAGCTGCGCTTCTAACTGCCCCATCGTGTCTAGCGCAACACCAACCACGATTAACAATGCCGTGCCTCCAAAATAAAATGGAACATTGAGCCCCGTGCGCAACCAGTCCGGAAGGACGGCAATCGCCGCGACAAACAAAGCTCCTCCCAAGGTAATTCTTTCCAAGACCCACTCGATATATTTCGCGGTTGATTCTCCAGGACGATACCCAGGGATAAATCCGCCGGACTTTCTCATGTTGTCGGCCAAATCCGTAGGATTAAAGGAAACGGAATTATAAAAATAGCAAAAGAAAATAATCAAGGAAGCGTAGACGAGTTGATAAACCCAGCTTCCCGTTCCCCAGAAATGGAGCATTTTTTGCGCCCACGCCGCCCGTGGAGCGAAACTCGCGACCGTAATAGGAACGGCCAAGAGAGAAACGGCGAAGATCACCGCGATCACCCCTGATTGGTCAACTTTAAGCGGCAAGTAACTCTGGGAACCGCCGTACATTTTTCTTCCCACCACTCTTTTCGCATATTGAACTGGAATTTTTCTTTGAGCGGTTTCAATCCATACGACTAGGACAGTGACAACCAAGATAGCGGCAATAATAAGCAAGGCCGGTATAAGCCCCATGACCTCGGCCTGAACCAAGCGCACCATGTTTATCACTGCGCTCGGTATCCGACCCACGATACCCGCGAAAATGATCAAAGAAACTCCGTTCCCAATTCCAATTTCAGTGACCTGTTCTCCCAGCCACATGACGAAAATAGAACCGGAGGTCAAAGTGAGAACCGTCAGGACATAAAACCCCCAAGAGGGATTTGAGATGACGGGAATATTCCCAGGAGTCGGCATTTTCGAAATCGCCAAGGTTAAACCGAAAGATTGAAATGCGGCCAAGATTAAGGTTAAGTAACGCGTATAAGTGTTGAGTTTGCGCCGGCCCAACTCGCCTTCTTTATAAAGGCGATCCAAATGCGGCAAAACATGGGCGCCTTGCAAAAGGCTCATGATGATGGAAGCATTGATATAAGGCATCACCCCCATCGAAAAAATAGAAAATCGTCTCAAGGCGCCGCCTGAAAAAATATTGATAAACCCCAACAATCCTCCGCGTTGAGAGTTGAAAATAGATTTGAGAGCATCCGCGTTAATTCCCGGAATCGGAATAGCCGCGCCCACCCGGTAAACAGCGATAGCCCCCAAGGTATAAAGGAGCTTTCGCCTTAAATCCGGAGATTCAACCAGTTCGGTGAGACTTTGAGCCATTACCCGCCTATGACCACGGCAGAGCCGCCCGCTTTCTCGATTTGCGCGCGCGAAGAGGCCGAGAAGGCATGAACCGAGATTTTATAAGGATTCTTAATTTCCCCTTTCCCACCCAAAATTTTAACGGGAAGCTTAGAGGAAGTCAGACCATGCATTTTGAGAGATTCCAAAGTCACTTCTTTCTGGTTTTTAAAAACGCGCTCGATATCGGTCAAGGAAACAATTTGATAACGCTTGGTAAACGCCGCGTTGCTAAAACCGTATTTCGGCACGCGTCTAAGCAAGGGAGTTTGTCCGCCTTCAAAACCGGCCATTTTTCCGTCACCGGATCTGGAGCGCTGTCCCTTTTGCCCCTTCGTGGCCGTTTGTCCATGCCCGGAACCTTCTCCCAAACCAATTCGGGTCCTTCGGCGGCGAGCCCCTGCTTTTGGAGACAACGAAGTTAAATTCATTTTTCCCTCCCGCGCAACTTCAAAATCGCTTCCCTGGTCCTTAAAAGGCGCAAACATTGGAGCGTCGCCTCAATCACGTTAAAAGGATTGGAAGACCCCAAGCTCTTTGTGAGAATATTTTTAACTCCGGCGGCTTCCAAAACCGCCCGGACGGCTCCCCCGGCGATAACCCCGGTTCCAGGAGCGGCCGGCTTCATCCAAACCTTGCCTGAGCCAAATTTAGCTATCACTTCATGAGGAATGGTGCCGTTCACCAAGGGAAATTTAAAAACTTCTTTTTTCGCCTGCATCTGCCCTTTTTGAATCGAGGACTGAACATCCTTCGCTTTTCCAAGACCAAACCCAACCGTGCCTTCTCCATTACCGACAATGACCAAGGCGCTGAAAGAAAATCTTTTTCCGCCTTTAACCACTTTGGCTACGCGATTAATCGCGACGACATTTTCCACCAGCTCTCCGGGAAGCCTCGGCGCGCTTACGCGCGGGGCCCTGGGATTTCTTCCGGCGGAAGCGAAATTCTCCTTGGGAGTTGCGGATTTTTTTTCTTGTTTTTCTGGAACGGATGCAGTTTCAGTCATTCAATCCTCTCTAAAATTCAAGCCCGCCGACGCGAGCGGAATCGGCCAAGGCTTTCAAACGTCCATGATAAACATGGCCGCCACGATCAAAAGCGACTTTTTTAACGCCCGCTTCAACAGCTTTTTTCGCGATTAAACTTCCCACGGCCTGAGCCGCTTCCTTATTTTTGGCGGATTTAGGAAATTTTTGATGAATTTCCTTAGACAGGGAAGAAACCGAAGCGATGGTCGTACCCTTGGAATCGTCAATGACCTGCGCATAAATATGGCGCAGGCTCCGATGAACGCTGAGTCTTGGGCGATCCGAGGCAAATTGGGCCAAGGTCTTTCGCGTTCTTTCTTTTCTAAACTCAAAACGAACTTTTTTATCCTTCATTTCATCTCCTACTTCTTGGCTCCGCCGGCCGCGCCAGCTCCAGCCGCCGTTTTGCCGGCCTTTCTGCGAATATGTTCGCCTTGATAGCGAATACCAGTCCCTTTGTAGGGTTCCGGCTCTCTCAAACCGCGAATCTTAGCGGCGATTTCGCCGACCAATTCTTTATTGATTCCGCTCACGGTAATCTGAGTCTTTTTGGGATCGACGCCCAAGGTCACGCCCTTTGGAGCCTCGAAAACAACCGGGTGAGATTTTCCAATAGCCAAGGTTAATTTTTGCCCCGCCACTTCCGCGCGAAATCCCAATCCCACGATGTCTAAAACCTTACTGAACCCGTTTGAAACTCCCAAGACCATATTTTGAACCCTGGCGCGGGATAAGCCATAAATAGCCGAAACTTCTTTTTGCTTTGACAAATCCGCGCTCAAAACGACTTGACCGTCCTTAACCTCCGCATTGACGAAAGAATGGAGCGGCTCTTTTAACTCGCCCTTAGGCCCCTTAACGGTAATCAATCGATTAGCGATAGAAACCTGAACTCCCGAGGGAATAACGACCGGCTGTCTTCCAATTCTGCTCATATTATTTTACCAAACCTGACAGAGAACTTCTCCGCCGATTTTCTTTTCAATAGCTTGTCTCTCCGTAAAAAAACCCTCCGGAGTCGACAAAATACTTACCGACATTCCATTCGGGTTCTTCATCGGCAACTGCCGATAAGAGCGGTACACCCTTAAACCCGGCTTAGAAACGCGCTTAAGCCCCCGGATAGCGGCTTCCTTCGTCGGAGAATATTTTAAAAAGACCCGCAGAATCCCGTATTTAACGCCCGCGGGATACAGGGATTTGTAATTAGCGATGAACCCCTCATCTTTTAGCAGTTTGACGATTTCAAACTTGATTTTAGAGTAAGGGACATCGACCCGGTCTTTCATCCGGGAGTTTGCGTTGCGAATTCCAGTCAATAGATCAGCAATAGGGTCCATTTTATCCTACCATGAAGATTTTTTAACTCCCGGGATTAAACCCCGGTGAGCCATGTTTCTTAAACAAATTCGGCATAAGCCGAAATCGCGGTAATACGCCCTTGGGCGTCCGCAAATCTGACAACGATTTCTATAGCGCGTGGAAAACTTTTGGGGTTTTCTTAATTTCGCTACCCAGGCTGTTGTAGCCATTTTCTATTTCTCCTTTCCAGCCGCGGCCAAAGCCCCAGCCTTTCCCTGAGCAGAATTTTGCGGCTTTTTAAACGGAAAGCCCAGGGCGGTCAAAAATTCCAGACTACGGTCATCATGGGCCGCGGAGGTGACGATGGAAATATTCATTCCTTGCTGGCCCAATGATTTTTCCATATTAACCTCGGGAAATATCGTCTGGTCTCTGAGTCCGAGATTATAATTTCCTCGTCCATCAAATCCTTTTAATTCCAGTCCGCGGAAGTCTCGAATGCGGGGAATGGCAATCGTGATCATCCGGTCCAAGAACTCCCACATCCGATCGCCCCTCAATGTCACGCGCAAACCAATCGGCATCCCTTCTCTTAATTTAAAATTTGAGATGGACTTTTTCGATTTTCTCACTTGCGGCCATTGGCCGACCATCAACGCCAACTCTTCGCGAGCGGAATCGAGAGCCTGGACATTTTCCCGCGCGCGCGATACGCCCATATTGACGACAATTTTAATTAAGCGAGGAATCTGAAAAGGGTTCTCGAGATTCCATTTCTCCATGAGCCCCGGAACCAATTCTTCCTCGTAATATTTTTTCAAGCGGGGTTTTGTGTGCGGAGCTTCTTTCCCATCGGAAACGACGATGGAAGAAACAACCGCGGCGGGCTTTCCGCCATGAGCCTGTTTAGGCGAACGCGCCTGCCCCGGCTTTTCCGTTTTATTTTTCTCTATGGTAGCCATGTTCTATTTCCCGATTATTCAATCTGTTGTTCGCAACGACGACAAATTCGGACATTATCCCCGCTTGGAAGACGTTCAAGTCCGACCCGAGACGGCTTTTCGCATTTCGGGCACATCAGCATGACCTTGGAATAAGAAATAGGAGCTTCATATTTCTGAATCCCACCCGGGTCGGTCTGGGTTCCTTTTTTGTGTTTGGAAATAATATTAACCTGGGAGACCAAAACCTTCATTTCACTCGGAAAAACTTTAACGATTTCGCCAATTTTCCCTTTATCCTTGCCGGACATAACCATCACTTTGTCTTTTTTGCGGATTTTAAGCATCTTAGATCACCTCCGGAGCGAGAGAGATGATTTTCAGAAATTCCTTATCGCGAAGTTCCCGTGCCACGGGGCCGAAAACGCGCGTTCCCTTAGGCTCATTTTTATCATCAATGAGGCAAGCGGCGTTTTCATCAAAACGGACATAAGAACCATCTGCGCGCCGAGAATTTCTCACGACTCTCACGACCACCGCTTTAACCACTTCCCCTTTCTTAATCGCGCCGTGCGGAATGGCGTCTCGGACGCTGCAAACGATAATATCTCCAACGCCCGCGTAACGGCGATAAGACCCGCCCATCACGTGAAAACACTGCAATTTTTTTGCGCCGGAATTATCGGCGACATTTAAAATAGAACGTAGCTGAATCATCCCGCAATGCCTCCCACTTGAGCTTCTTTCTTATTAATCGCGACATAGGCCGCAGGAGCTTTTTTAACGATTCTCACCAGGCGCCAGCGCTTCGTTTTAGAAATGGGACGGCAACTCATCACTTCAACCAAATCTCCTAACTTCGAGGCTCCTTCTTCGTCATGAACGACAAAACGGGAATTTTTTTTCATGACTTTCTCATAAACTCTGTGCTTGGACAAACGCTCAACTGAAACAACTCGCGTTTTAGTCATCTTATCCGAGACAACCACGCCTTCAAATATCTTTCTCGCAAGTCTGGATTTTTCAACAGACGATTCAAGAACCATGAGCCACCACCTTCTTATTGGAAATCCAAGTATTGATTTGGGCGATATAACGCCTCAAATTTCTTAACTCCATCGGGTTATCCAACGGACTTAAAGAATGTTTCCAAGAAAGATTCGATAATTTTTCTTTCGCTTGGCGAAGCTCCTGCTCCAACTCCGCCACGGTCAAACTTTTTTTCGCTTCTCGTTCTTTTGTCTTCATGATAAAACCCTTAGATTAAACGTGCTCCCGAACGACGACCTTGGTCTTAATCGGAAGCTTATAAGAAGCGGAGCCAAACGCCTTTTCCGCCTCTTCTTGCGGAATTCCTTCCAATTCAAAAAGAACCCGGCCCGGCTTGACCACGCAAACCCAATGATCAGGAGCGCCTTTTCCTTTTCCCATGCGAGTTTCAGCGGGATGCTTCGTCACCGCTTTATCCGGAAAAACGCGGACCCAAAGCTTTCCACCTTTTTTGAGGTAGCGACCGATGGCCACGCGAGCCGACTCAATCTGACGAGCGGTCACCCACTTCGGCTCCAAAGCCTTGAGGCCAAATTCTCCGAAAGAAATTTCGGTCCCACGTTTAGCCAAACCCTTAATGCGGGGATGACTGTGCGGCTTTCTGTATTTAACGCGCTTAGGCATCAACATAAAATTCCCCTATTTTATCTCCGCAGAATCAGCGCCTTGAGCCGCCGCTTCTTTCGGGGCAGAAGCCGCGACAGGCTGAATACCCGTCGGGGCTATGACCGCAGCCACATTCTGATCCTTTTTAGCCAAAAGGAGAAGCTCTTTCGGACTCTTGACGAAAAGTTGTTTGCGGAAAATCCAAACTTTAACCCCAATAAGCCCGGCCGTCGTCATCGCTTCGGCCGACCCATAATCAATATCCGCAGAAAAAACATGCAAGGGAACCCGCCCTTCGCGTGCCCACTCACGGCGAGCAATTTCCGAACCATTCAAGCGTCCGCCGACCATAACCTTGATTCCCAAAGCTCCAGCCTGCATGGTCCGCTCCATGGCGCGCTTCATCACTCGGCGATAAGCCGCGCGCTTTTCAATTTGGGCGGCAATGGCCTCAGCGACCAAACGAGAATCCAATTCCGGTTCCTTGACTTCGATGACGTTAATAAAAGTCTTGCGGCCGGTCATGTCTTCGATTTGTTTGCGGACAGACTCAATATCGGCGCCTTTTTTACCAATGACAATTCCGGGGCGCGCGGTATGAACGTTCACTCTCAAATAAGTTCCTGCCCGCTCAATGGCGATCGCGCTGACCGCCGCGTGGCGAAAAGTTTGCTTAACCAACAAGCGAATTCTGTGATCTTCTCCGATCAAGGCGGGCATTTCTTTCAAGGAAAACCATCGCGATTCCCAATCATGGATATAGCCCAAACGCATCGCGTTAGGATGAGTTTTATTTCCCATATTATTTCCCTTTTCCCGACTTTTGATAGGAGTCTGAAACGACGACGGTCACATGACAAATCTTGCGGTGAAGCGTCATCGCCCGGCCCTGCGGGCCCGGATTGACGCGTCTCATGGCGCTCAAGGGTCCAATGGTCGCCCAGCAAGATTTAATATAAACTTTCTCCGGAACCAAGGGTTTGCCTTGCTTGGCCGCTTTATTGGCGAGATTAGCCGCCGCAGATTTGACCACATGGGCGACCATCTTTCCAGAAATACGCGGGATGTTCGGCAGAATTTCTTCCGCTTCAAGAACCGCTTTTCCCCGAATTTCATCGAGGACTTGATTGACTTTCCGCGCTCCGTATCTTTGAAAACGTCCGTATGCTGTAGCTTCCATGTTATTAAGTAAGAGCCGTCGCTTCTTTATGCATTCCGCCATGGGATCTGAAAAATCTCGTAAAAGAAAATTCGCCCAAGCGGTGGCCGACCATTTGTTCGGTCACGTAGACCGGTAAAAATTTGCGCCCATTATGAACGCCGAAAGTATGCCCGACAAATTCCGGCGGAATCGCACAAGCGCGCGCCCAGGTTTTAATCATCTTTTTATCCCCGGAAACGTTCATCTTCTGCACTTTTTTAAGCAATTTAGCGTCTATATACGGACCTTTTTTCGTCGATCGACTCATATTTTCCTTGACCTCATCAAATTGGGACTAGGCCGTCGCCTGTTTGGCGCGTCTTCGATCCGCCACAATCAGCCAACTCCAAATCTTTTTCTTCTTGCGCGTCTTATAACCCTTCGCCAACTGATTCCAAGGCGACTTCGGATGATTTCCACCTTTTGATTTTCCACGACCTCCGCCCATGGGGTGATCGGTCGCGTTCATGGCTCCGCCTCTGACTGTCGGGCGAATTCCCAAATGTCTTGAGCGCCCGGCTTTTCCCAAGCTAATGGTATTATGCTCGGCATTGGAAACTTGTCCAATGGTCGCTAAACAAGAATCGGGAACCTTCCGAATTTCGCCCGAAGGCATTCTCAGTTGGGCGAAACCGGAGTCTTTAGCCATTAATTGGGCTTGAGCTCCAGCGGAACGAATCATCTGGGCGCCCTTCCCCGGCAAGAGTTCAATGTTATGAATAAAAGTTCCATCAGGAATATTAGACAAAGGCAAGGCATTTCCAATCTTAATCTCCGCCTTAGGCCCGCTCATAATCGTATCCCCGACATTAAGACCAACGGGATGAACGATATAGCGCTTTTCTCCATCCACATAATTGACTAAAGAAATTCGCGCGCTCCGGTTCGGATCGTATTCAATGGAAACAACACGCCCAGGAATGCCAAATTTTTCGCGCTTAAAATCGATGATTCTGTAAGAACGGCGGTGGCCGCCGCCCTGATGGCGAACCATGATGGTTCCCGTGTTATTTCGGCCGCCTTTTCTGCGAAGATTTTTAAGCAGGCTTTTCTCCGGAGTATCGGTGGTTAATTCCGCGAAATCCGGGCTCGTCATGTTGCGACGAGAGGGGGTATACGGCTTATAAGATTTAACGCCCATCTAATTTTCCTCTCCGATTTTAATAGTCTGGCCCGCTTTCACGCGCACAATCGCTTTTTTCCAATCTGATTTTCGACCGACGCTTTTCGTGACGCGGCGGATTTTCCCAGGGAAAACCATCGTGCGAACGTCTTCCACGGTCACATGAAAAAGACCCTCCACCGCTTTTTTGATTTCAGGTTTAGTGGCCGATTTATTAACGCGAAACACATAAGCGTTCTGCTTATCTTTTAAGATGGTACTCCGTTCGGTGCGAATAGGCCGTTCAATAATTCCGTAAAGATTTTCCATAAATTACTTTCCCACAACGCTTAATTTTTGCCACGCCGCTTTCGTTAAAAGAAGGCGTTCGGCGGAGAGAACCCGATAAGCGTTTAAATTTTCGGGTTGAGTGACAATAAATTCCTTGATGTTGCGGGAGGCAAGAGAAACCTTTGGGTTTTTCTCTTCCATCACTAAAACAGTCCGAGGGGAGCAGTTTAGTTTTTTTAAAAAAGACGCCATTTCCCGGGTGCGAGCGTCGTCTAATTGAACGGAATCTAAAAACGTGATTTTCCCTTCTTGATATTTGGCGGCTAACGCATGAGCCAAGGCCTTACGGGCTTTTTGTTTTGGAAACTCCAAATAGATCCGACCAGGCTTCGGACCATGGATAACTCCTCCATGCCGCCATAAAGGCGAGCGATTAGACCCCGCCCGCGCGCGCCCGGTGTGTTTTTGCTTCCAAGGCTTGTGGCCGCCTCCGGAAACCTCCGAGCGGGTTTTGACGCTTGCCGAACGTTCCCGCTGATTCGCCAAATAAACAGTCACATACTCATGAAGAAACTCTTTGGACGGCTTAAGCTCAACGAGCGTATCCTGAAGATCAACTTCCCCCACCGATTCGCCCTTCATATTCAGAAGAGGGGCCTGGGTCTTCGCTTGTTTTTGTTTTGACTGCGCCATATTAAATCACCAAATCCTATTTTTTAGCGGCCGTCGGCTTTTTAGCCGTGATAATGTTACCCATCTTATCTTTCTTAACGGCGGATTTCGCGGGTTCGACCCAGAACTTTCTGGATTTAACCGTCTCTAAAACCTTAACCAATCCACCACGAGGCCCCGGAACGGAACCCTGCAAATAAACCAAATTCTTGTCTGAATCAACCTGAATCACTTCAATCTTCTGGACTGTGCACATTTCTCCGCCCATACGCCCAGCCATTCTTTGCCCCGGCAAAACGCGACCCAAGGAGCGACGAGAAGCCAAAGAACCTGGAGAACGCTGTTTATCAGAAGCTCCATGAGAAGCGGGAAGACCTCTAAAATTATGACGCTTCATCGCGCCCGCGAAACCCTTTCCCTTATTAACGGCTTGAACATCCACATAGTCGCCGGGTTTAAAAATATCCGCGACATGAACTTGTTGCCCCAACTCCAAACCGGAAATGCTGTCAACGCGAATCTCGCGAACCCAGCGAGCAGGAGAAATGGCAACTTTTTTAAATTGCCCCAAAAGAGCCTTGGGGAGGTTTTTTTCCTTGCGCTTTCCATAAGACAGCTGGACGGCATTATAGCCATCCGGGCCGCTCGAACTCTTAACGCCAATCACGTCGCAAGGACCCGCCTGAACCACCGTCACATCGCAGAGACGGCCATTTCTCTCGCGAAACACTTGCGTCATTCCCACTTTCTGCCCAAAAATAACGCGCAGGGACGCCGGCGCTTTTTTAACGGCGCCCGCTTGAATTTCCACATTTTCCGCCTTCGCTGTTTCTTCGCTCACATGATCCTCGAATATTAAAAAAATTTCCCAAACTAGAGTTTTATCTCAACGTCAACCCCAGCTGGTAAATCCAACTTCATCAATTCATCCACGGTCTTTGCCGTGGTGCTGTCAAGCTCAATCAGACGCTTATGAATGCGCATCTCAAATTGCTCACGGGATTTTTTATCCACGTGCGGAGAACGCAACAGCGTATATTTTTTAATCCGCGTCGGAAGGAGTACTGGACCCCGAACCACAGCGCCAGTGCGCTGGGCGGTTTCAACAATCTTCCCTACACTCGCATCTAGGATGCGATAGTCATACGAACGAAGCCGTATCCGAATTTTTTGCTGCGGACTGCTTAGCTCAACCATTTTATTGTACCTTATTTTTAATTTTTTTTCAAGCGATAATATCGCCGACGACGCCGGCGCCGACGGTGTGGCCGCCTTCACGAACCGCGAACCGAAGACCTTTCTCAAGCGCGATCGGGCAGATGAGCTCAACATCAATATCAATGTTGTC
>JAKAQO010000014.1 GCA_021822495.1 bacterium
CCAAACCCTTCTTCGATAAATAGTGGGTAATCGCCGCCGTCAAGGTCGTCTTACCATGGTCCACGTGGCCAATCGTCCCGATGTTCACGTGAGGCTTCGTCCGATCAAATTTCGCTTTTGACATTTTACTTTCTCCTTTTTTTAAGCGTCGTTATATTCTACTGAAAATTTAGGCCGCTTTGTGACTCATTTTCTGGCCTGCCCGCTCATACCAATAATTTTCAAGGGCTTCTTTAATTCGAGGGTTATCAAACTTGTCTCCATTTTCCATCTTGAACTCAAGATAAGCGACAATGGCCTGGCATTCCTTCTGGTTGAAAATGGAGAATTTGTAGAGGGCGGCATCCCACCAAGTGCGCTCTCCATAACGTTTGGGATTAATCCTCTCATTTTTCGAATCTGCGCTCAATCCATGGGTGAGATAGTAGACAGGATCAGTTTCTTTCAATTTAGAGTCAATATCCGCGATTAGATAGGCTTGCAGATAAAAATGAAATGCCTCAGCGGAAAAAAAACTCAAAGCTGAAGCGAATCCATTGGGAGCCGAGTCCAAAAAGTGAGGTTCAAGGGACTCCCATTCTTTTTTCCCCTTAAAGGCTTCTTTAAGCAAAACAGGTTCTTCTCCTTCGTTGCTTCCACTTAAGCACCAGTCGCCTGGATATTCGACCCCGGAAAAGGCCAACTTAACAGTTGTTTTTAGCTGTTCCTTGGTCTTTGTTGCCATCATTTGGAATATCCAGCGGCGCCAACGTTGCATTCTCTTGAAATCCTGTTCATACACTTTTGCGCGGCCCTGCGAGCTTGATTGGCCGCTTGGCGATGACCTTCATTTCCGCCTCGATAACAGGTATTATTTATTTCATCACGAGCCGCCGCGCATCGGTTATTTAAATCTAGGCGCGTCCTTAAATCGTCGCAAGTAAGTTCTTGTGGGGTGCATTTTCTGTCCGCCCCACATATTTCATCAACCGCATTCTGAAGCCTTCGATGCTGTTCCGGAGAACAATCGCCGATATCGGCTTGGATGAACGTAGCTTTGACTTCCTCAACCCACGAGTCCATATCGTCCATCCAGGATTTAAGCGTCGAAATCCACTGAGAAGCGGAAGACTTAATATTATCTGCGCGCGAGTTAAAGTCATTGACCTTGGCATTGTATTGGGAAATATCGCTTTGGAGCTGCGAAATCTGGGAATCTAAACTTTGGCGCTCGGACTCACACTCCTCATAGGGTCCCTGCGGCAAGGTCTTGCCCGCGCAAGATTCATTGTAGGAATCAATTGCGCTCTGAAGCGCACTTTGGCGATTATCCAAATCGGCGTTCTCCGAATCCAAATTTTGGTTCTCGGAAGAAAGCGCGTCATTTTCAGAATCCAAATCCGGCGCTTGATCGGTCAGTTGATCGTGAGTTTGAACGAGCGCGTCCCAATGCGTATTAAGCGGTTCAAGAGCCTGAGCGGAAAGATTTTGGTAATCTTGGGATTGCCTGATATTACTCGCGGCTTGATACATCGCTCCGGTTTGATTCATGGCGGCCGCCAAGGAACCTTGATAGACATAGCCCAAAGCGCTAAACCGCGTTTGCTCATTTTTTGAGAGTTTCCTTAAAATTTCTTTGGGCAATTTCGGAAGGATGAATTTCTTGGCGTGGATAACAGGCAGGAATTGAACGCGGATCGGGCTTAAACTTTTCCTCGTTTGACCCAGCATCTTATGGAACTCCTTCGATATTTTTTGCCCCCAACCATCGGATGAGGCAAGAGCGGGACGAGAAACCATCAAGAAAAGCGCGCCTAGAAAAATGACCGGAACCGCGCGCGCAATCATTTTAATGACGCGCGAACTCCTCCGATCAAATTTCGCTTTTGACATTTTTACTTTCTGCTTTTTTTATCTCTGGGTCGCCATGGCGGCGGCATTTTTCTCAACAATCGCTTTATACACGTTGGACGGCACTTCTTCATAATGACTGGGCTCCATGGTAAATGAAGCGCGGCCTTGAGAAATTGAGCGCACGACCGTCGCATATCCAAACATTTCGGCCAAGGGCACCGTCGCGCGGACAAATTTCAAGTGTCCACGGTCTCCCATGTCTTGAATCTTGGCGCGGCGGCTGTTGAGGTCTCCGATGACGTCTCCCATGTATTGCTCGGGAGTCACCACCTCAAATTTCATCACGGGTTCCAAAATCGTTGGACTCGCCTTTTTACAACCCGAACGCAACGCCATCGCGCCCGCGATCTTAAAAGCCATTTCGGAAGAGTCTACTTCATGAAATGATCCGTCCATCAAGGTCACCTTGATATCGACGATTGGGTATCCCGCCAAGGCTCCGCCGTCCAAGGCTTCGCGAACGCCTTTTTCAACGGCCGGAATAAATTCCCGCGGAATACGACCCTGTTTAATTTCATTAACAAATTCAAAACCCTGGCCCATCGGTTGCGGCTCGATTTGAATAATGCAATGACCATATTGCCCGCGACCGCCGGACTGACGAATAAACTTTCCCTCTTCGACAAGTTTTTTGCGAACCGTCTCTTTATAAGCGACCTGGGGATTACCGACATTGGCTTGAACATTGAACTCGCGTTTCATGCGGTCAACAATAATGTCCAAATGAAGCTCTCCCATTCCGGAGATAATGGTTTGTCCGGTCTCGGTGTCGGTGCGCAAGCGGAAGGTCTGATCTTCTTCCGCCAAGCGGCCCAGGGCCATCGACATTTTTTCCTCATCCGCCTTTGATTTAGGCTCAATGGCCACTGAAATGACCGGTTCAGGGAAGGTAATCTGTTCCAAAATGATCGGGTCCTTCTCGGAAGATAAAGTAACTCCGACCTGTGAGTTTTTCATCGCGACCGTGGCCGCAATATCGCCGGCAAAAACCTGCTTAATTTCTTCTCTTTGATTGGCGTGCATGCGGAGAATACGTCCGATTCTTTCGCTGCTTTTCTTGTTGGCGAAATAAATCGTGTCACCAACGCTCAAGGTTCCGGAATAAACGCGGAAGAAGGCGAGTTTTCCCACATAAGGGTCCGACTGAATTTTAAACATCAATGCGGAAAAAGGTTCCGCATCCGAAGCCTTGCGTTCCGCGGGTTCTCCGGTATCCGCATTGGTTCCCTTGACGGGCGGCAGATCAACCGGAGAAGGAAGAAAATCGCACACCGCATCCAACATCGGTTGGACTCCCTTGTTCTTATAAGAAGATCCGCACAGAATTGGAAAAATCTTGGATTTCAAAACGCCGGTGCGCAAGGTCTTGCGAAGTTCAACGGGAGTGAAATTATGCTCGCCGTTGAGATAGCGTTCCATCATCGCATCGTCAAACTCGACGATTTTTTCGACCATCTTCTCATGGTATTCCTGAGCCTGGGATTTCATTTCATCGGGAATCTCAAGGACTTCCCATTTGGCGCCCAGTTCTTCTCCAAGCCAAACAAGAGCCTTCATCTCGATTAAATCAATGAGCCCTTTAAAATCGGCCTCGGCTCCAATGGGGAGCTGAATCGGACAGGCATTGGCCCCGAGCATTTTTTCAATTGAGTGATACGACATATAAAAATCCGCGCCCAAGCGATCCATTTTATTGATATAGGCGATGCGAGGCACATGGTATTTATCGGCTTGGCGCCATACGGTTTCAGACTGTGGTTCGACTCCTTGAACTCCATCAAAACAGACAACGGCTCCATCTAAAACGCGAAGAGATCTTTCCACTTCGGCGGTAAAATCCACGTGTCCTGGAGTGTCGATAATATTAATCTGGCAATCGCGCCATTTGCAGTAAGTCGCGGCGGCGGTAATGGTGATGCCACGCTCTCTTTCCTGCGGCATCCAGTCGGTCGTAGTCGCGCCGTCATGGACTTCTCCAATTTTATGAATGCGGCCGGTATAATAAAGAATGCGCTCGGTCGTCGTGGTCTTTCCGGCGTCGATGTGAGCGATAATTCCGATATTGCGAACTTTTTCGAGTGGAAATTCTCTGGGCATAATTTAAGTTCCTCTATTACGCAATGTAGATAACTGTTCCCTCGGAGACCTTGTCATCTCCAATATCGTCTCGTTTGTCTTGGAAGGTGATACGAGGAAAAGATTGATCCAAATCGATGAATTTAGCCCCTGAGAGATTTTTTAGCTTTGAGGCCGCATTGCTCCAAAAATAAATTTCGACATCCCACCCTTTCTGCACGCAACGCTCCATCGTAGAAAGATAGTCCAAATCCCCCGCCACCAAAGCAATAACTCCTTTTTCCGGACTATCCTCCATTACATCCCTAATCGCGTTAATAAGTTCCGCGTCAACGCCTTTTTCCCTCCCCGTAAACTGACTGCGATCAAAGATGCGGGGCTGAAGCCCTAAACTCTTAAGTTTATTCCAAAGCGTATCCTGCTTCGGAGGGCGCGAGCCTACCAGGACAGCCGTCCCCATCTCGCGTTCTGATTTAATCAAATCCAGCAATCGACCATACTCAATCCTGAAGCAATGCAATTGATCGACATCGTAGACGTAATCAATTTTAGCGACCCTCTTGCCCTCGATAAAAAGGTTCGAGTTATCGACAAAGACGTGAACTTTTTTCACTCTACCACCGGTAATGGGCGAAGGCGCGGTTGGCCTCGGCCATCTTATGAGTATCTTCGCGTTTTTTAAACGCCGTTCCTTCTTTTTTATGCGCGGAAATTAGTTCATCCGCTAAGCGCTCAGCCATGGGCTTTCCGGATTTGCTCTCGGCGGCATCAATCAGCCAGCGCATGGCAATGGTCGTTGAACGAGCCGGAGAAACCTCTATCGGAACTTGATAGGTCGCTCCGCCCACGCGGCGGGCCTTGACTTCCAAGAGAGGGCGAATATTTTCAATCGCCCCGTTGAGAAAGTTGAGAGGGTCTTGCTGGGTCTTTTCTTTCACGATATCCATCGCGCCGTAAAGAACCTTCTGGGCCGCGAGTTTCTTTCCCATGAAATTAATTTTATTAATGAAGCGCGAAACTAAAACGCTCCCATATTTATAGTCCGGAAGCGGCGCCGGCCTTCTATCTCTTGGTCTCAATCCTTTTCTTGGCATACGCGATATTTCAACCTCTTTTTATTTTTAAGCTTTAGCGACAGCTTTCGGCCGTTTGGCGCCGTAAATGGAACGCCCTTGTTTGCGACCTTCGACTCCGGCGGTGTCCAAAACTCCGCGGATAATATGATAGCGAACTCCAGGCAAATCTTTTACGCGGCCTCCGCGAATGAGCACAATGGAGTGTTCTTGAAGATTATGCCCCACTCCCGGAATATAGGCCGTGACCTCAGTCCCCGTTGTGAGCTTCACGCGGGCAATTTTCCGCAAAGCCGAGTTCGGTTTTTTGGGCGTCGTGGTAGACACGCGAGTGCAAACCCCCCTCCGTTGCGGACAAGAGCGAAGAGCTGGGGCTTTTGAACGCGACTTTTGGCTATGTCTTCCGTATCTGATAAGCTGGTTAATCGTGGGCATATTATTTTTCCTTCCCATTAGCGGAAGCGTTTCTCGCCGCCGCTTGTTCTAATATATTTTTTCTCACATCGAAACCGGTTCCCGCCGGAATCATGTGTCCGATAATAACGTTTTCTTTAAGTCCTTTTAAGTAGTCAACCTTGGAATTGGTCGCGGCATCGGTCAAAACGCGCGTCGTTTCTTGGAAACTCGCCGCCGAGACAAAGGAGTTCGAGGCTAAACTGGCCTTGGTGATTCCCAAGAGAACTGGCTCTCCTTGAGCTTCTTGCTTCCCCTCGTCCTTGGCTTTCTGATTGAAATCCGCGAAAGCGAAGCGATTGACAATTTCTCCCTTGATGAACGCCGTGTCTCCGGAGCTAGTCACCTTCACGTTTTGCAACATCTGCCGAACGATGCACTCAATATGCCGGTCGGCCAGTTGAACGCCTTGCAAGCGATACACTTCCTGAATCGCGTTGACCAAGAATTCCTGAACTTCTTTGATGCCCTTGACGCGCAAAACGTCGTGCGGGTCAATAGCGCCGTCTGTCAAGGCTTCTCCCACTCCGACGCGATCGCCCTCATAAACCATCAAATGTTTTCCCTGGGGAATCAGGTAATCCCGAACCAGATCGGTTTCCTCGTTGCGTACCGAAACCTGCACCAGGCCCTTGGGGCCGACGCCGAGACTGACGATTCCCTCGATTTCAGAAACAATCGCGCCGTTCTTGGGTTTTCGCGCCTCGAAAAGTTCGGAGACGCGCGGAAGACCGCCGGTAATGTCCTTGGATTTAGCGAATTCCTGCGGAATCTTGGCCAAAACATCTCCCGGGCGAGCCGCTTGACCGGAGTCAACCATTAAAATAGTATCGGTCGGTAACGGATAGACGGCGAGCTCCTTGCCGTCTTTTTCAACAATCACCCGCGGATTGAGCCGCCGAGCAGATCCTTTCTCTTTCTCTGAAGTTCTCCGGGTTTCCTGGTCGATAATCTTGCGCTCAATAATTCCTGTGATTTTATTGCGCTCTTCATGGAGAGTCACGCCTTCCTTGACGTCCGCAAAGCGAAGAGTTCCTTCTTGTTCGCAAACGACCGGCATCGCGTACGGATCCCACTCGGCTACGAGCTCATTAGCCGCGACAGAGGCGCCGTCAGAGACCTTGAGACGGCTCCCGTAATGAAGCTTATATTCTTCCGGTTTCCCGTCCTTGGCGATCAAATTGACCACGCCCGCGCGGGAGACGACCACGATTTGACCTTCTCGAGTTTTAATGGTCCGAACATTCTTAAGTTCAACCTTGCACGAATAAGTAGAAACGATTTGAGATCTCTTGGCCACGCGGGACGCTGTTCCTCCGATATGGAAGGTTCTCAGCGTCAGCTGGGTTCCAGGTTCGCCGATGGATTGAGCCGCGATAATTCCAACCGCCTCTCCCACGTCGACCAAACGCCCGGAACTGTTGTTGATTCCATAGCATTTCGCGCAAACGCCGTTATCAGACTCGCAGGTCAACACCGAACGAGTTCTTATATATTCGATGCCTAATGCCCGAATCTTGGAAGCGACCTCGGAGGTAATTAAATCTCCGGCTTTGCACAAAACCTTAGAATCCTTTTCGTTCTTGCCTTCCAAGGAGACAATATCCTCTAAGGAGACCCGGCCCAAAACGCGCTCTTCCAAAGGTTCGATCACTTCATCGCCAGCGGATAAATCTCCCAAGCGAACTCCGTTTATCGTTTGGCAATCTTCTTCGACAATCACCAAGTCATGGGCGATGTCGACTAAGCGACGGGTTAAGTACCCGGCGTCAGCGGTTTTAAGCGCAGTGTCGGCCAACCCCTTGCGGCCTCCGTGAGTGGAGATGAAATACTCAAGAACCGTCAAACCTTCTCTAAAGTTGGAGATAATCGGTTGTTCGATAATTTCACCGACGCCTCCAGTCAACTTCTTCTGCGGTTTAGCCATCAATCCCCGCATACCGGCCAACTGGCGAACTTGTTGGCGACTTCCGCGGGCGCCGGAATCGGCCATCAAGAAGACCGAGTTAAACCTGGCTTTTTCGGGAGAATAGGTCTCGGCCTCTTCTTTTTTCATCTCATCGAACATGACGTCTGAAATTTCGTCGGTCACGTGAGTCCAAATGTCGATGATTTTATTATAGCGTTCGCTTTCGGTGATGATTCCGTCGCGACTCTGCTTCTCAATCTCGCGCACTTTCTTGCGAGCCTTCTCCACTTCTTCTTTTTTCTTTCCGGGAATATGCATATCCGAAATGGAAATCGAAAGCCCGGCCATCGTGGCGAAGCGGAAACCCAGTTGTTTAAGGTTATCCAATAGCATAGCCGTTTTATGATGACCCAAATTCTTGTAGGAATGGTCCACCAACTGGGACAATTCTTTTTTGCCCAAGGCTTTATTAATGAACCCCATCTCGGCAGGGAGAATTTCATTAAAAATCACGCGGCCAACCGTGGTCCAGTCCTTCCAGTCGGAAGCCTTGGAATTTTTTCCTTCTTCCTCGATGATTTTATTGACGCCTTGAACCTTGATTTTGGCGTGAAGATCGACTTTTTTATTCTGCCAAGCCGCCATGACCTCGGATTTGTCGGAGAAGATCATGCCTTCCCCGAGTTCTCCGGTCTTAAATTTTGTCAGGTAATGGATTCCCAAAACCATGTCATGAGAGGGAACCGCAATCGGCTTTCCAGAGGCGGGGGAGAGAATATTATTAGTCGCCATCATGAGAAGCCGCGCTTCCAACTGAGCCTCTTGGGACAAAGGCACGTGAACCGCCATTTGGTCGCCGTCAAAGTCGGCGTTGAAAGCCGCGCAGGTCAAGGGATGAAGTTGAATGGATTTTCCCTCGATTAAAACCGGCTCGAAAGCCTGGATACCCAAGCGGTGAAGGGTCGGCGCGCGGTTAAGAAGCACCGGGTGTTTTTGGGTCACGTATTCCAAAATATCCCAGATTTCCGGCTGCACCTTGTCGAACATACGCTTAGCCGCTTTCAAGGTCAAGTTATCTTTCTTCATCAATTCGCGCAAGATAAAGGGCCGGAAAAGTTCCAAAGCCATTTCCTTGGGCAAACCGCATTGATTGAGTTTTAAATTCGGACCGACAACGATGACGGAGCGGCCAGAATAGTCCACGCGCTTTCCGAGTAAGTTTTGACGGAAGCGACCCTGTTTCCCTTTCAGAATATCGGAAAGAGACTTTAAGGGTCGATTGCCCGCCCCGACGACCTGGCGACCGCGCGCGCCGTTTTCAAAAAGGGAATCCACCGCTTCTTGAAGAAGACGCTTTTCGTTGAACACCATCACTTCCGGAGCTCGCAAGGATTCGATGTGTTTAAGACGATTATTGCGATTGATGATGCGGCGATAGAGATCGTTTAAGTCGGAAGTAGCGAAACGCCCGCCGTCCAAGGGAACCAAGGGACGAATCTCGGGCGGAATGACCGGCAAGGCCGTCAAAATCATCCACTGGGGCTCGTTTCCAGATTCAGCAAAACCCTGCAAAATACGGAGGCGGCGAATGAGGCGAGAACGCTCGGCATCCGAAGAAACTTCTTTAATTTGGGCAAGCACTCTTTCCGCTTCTTCCTTGGGCTTGACCTTAGAAAGTAGCTGGCGAATGGCCCCGGCTCCAATATCGACTTTAAAATGAGAACGATACTCCACCCTGGCTTTGCGAACTTCATCTTCGGATAATAGATCGCCGGTCTTGAAAACTTTTCGTCCATTGGCGTCAACTAAATCTTCAAGAACAATGTAGTTCGCGTAATAGGCCACGCGCTCCAAATCGGAGGTCTTCATATCCAAGACGATTCCAACCCGGGAAGGGGTCTTTTTCAAGAACCAAACATGGGCGACCGGAACTGCAAGCTCGATGTGCCCCATGCGCTCGCGGCGGACCTTGGACTCGGTAATTTCGACTCCGCAACGATCACAGACGATGCCGCGGAATTTAATCCAGCGATACTTTCCGCAGGCGCATTCATAATCCCGAACTGGCCCAAAGGTTTTTTCGCAGAAAAGACCGTCCCTCTCGGGTTTTAAGGTCCGATAGTTAATCGTCTCGGGTTTTTTGACTTCGCCGTAGGACCAAGACATGATCTTCTCGGGAGAGGCCAAGGACAAACGAATCGCGTCAAAATCAGAAAAATCAAAATCCACCTGCTTTTTTTTCTTCTTACCCCCCAAAGAAAGCTTTTTTTCCGCTGTCGCGCTGTAATAAGTCGTCATTTTTTACCCGCCTCGCTCTTTGTTCCGTTTTTAACGGCCGCTGCATTTCCGGCTTCATGACTGCCCGTTTTTAAAAGTTCGATATTGATGCCGAGCCCTTGCAATTCCTTCACCAGAACCTTAAAGGATTCAGGAATTCCCGGGCGGGCCAACGGCTCGCCTTTAATGATAGCCTCATACATCTTCGTCCTTCCTTGAACGTCGTCGGACTTAACAGTCAAAAACTCTTGCAGGGCATACGCCGCGCCATAACCCTCGATAGCCCAGACTTCCATTTCTCCGAAACGCTGGCCTCCGAATTGAGCTTTGCCACCCAAAGGTTGCCGGGTGATTAAGCTGTACGGTCCAATGGAACGGGCATGAATCTTATCCTCAACCAAGTGAATGAGTTTAAGGATATACATATATCCGACTGAAACCTTTTCCTGGAAGGCTTCCCCCGTGCGGCCGTCATACAAAGTAATGCGGCAATCATCCGCGGGAAGATATTTTTCCGGAACCCCTTGAGAAATCAAATGCTTCTTGGCCTCGGCCACTTTCTTTTTAATTTCCGTCTCGCTGGCGCCGTCAAACACAGGATTAACCATCTGCGTTTCAAGCGTATAAGCCGCCCAACCCAACATCATCTCAAGAATTTGTCCGATGTTCATGCGGGAAGGCACGCCCAACGGAGACAAAACAACGTCAAGCGGCGTACCATCAGGAAGATATGGCATATCTTCAATCGGAAGAATTTTGGCGATAACACCTTTATTTCCGTGGCGTCCGGCCAATTTGTCTCCGACCTGGACTTTACGGCGGGAAGCGATATAAACCTTAACGACTTTGTTGACCGTCACGGGCAAATCATCGCCCTCTTTAAGCCGCATCTTGGCTCTTTCGGCTTCGCTCCTGAGATTATCTTCCATAATCTCGTAAAACTTATCCAAACGCTCTTTCTCTTGTTTGCGCTCGGAAGCGGATTTGCCTTCCAAAGCCTCGAAAGATTCCTTGCGGTGAGATTTAAGCGCCTCCAGATCGGAGGCCAGCTTTGTCTCAACCGCCTCAAAACGTTGTTTTTCCTCAGGCTTGGTCAACTTTTCCCGACGAACGAAAACGCGCGTGCCAATGATCTGTCCGGAAACGCCCGGGGGAACGCGCAGAGAAACGTCTTGAACATCCTCGGCTTTTTTGCCAAAGATAACTTTAAGCAAACGCTCTTCCGGAGACAATTGCTGCTCGCCCTTGGGAGCGATTTTGCCGACTAAAACGTCCCCCTGATGAACCACGGTCGAGGGAACAACAATGCCCTGCTCGTCTAAATATTCCAAAGAATCAGAACCAACGTTGGGAATATCGCGCGTAATTTCTTCGGGACCAAGTTTCGTGTCTCTCGCCTCAACTTCAAACTCAGAGATCATAATCGAGGTGAACACGTCATCACGCACGAGTCTCTCGGAAAGAATAATGGCGTCTTCAAAATTATAGCCTTCCCAAGGGAGAAAGCCGACTAAAAGGTTGCGCCCCAAAGCTAATTGCCCGCCTGCGGTTGCCGGCCCATCAGCAAGAACGGATCCTGCTTTAACATGATCTCCCGAGAAAACCAAGGGAGTTTGGTTAATGCAGGTGTCTTGGTTTGAGCGAGAATATTTTCTCAAGCGATAAAGATCAACCAAATCCTTAGAACCTTCTGGACGATCAACGCTGACGGCGATTAAATCTCCGGAGGAATAAATGACCTTGCCAGCGCGCTTAGCCACGATGCAGGATCCGGAATCTCGCGCCACCACTTCCTCAACCCCGGTCGTAACCAGAGGGGCTTCCGTCTTTAACAAAGGAACAGCCTGGCGTTGCATGTTAGAACCCATGAGAGCGCGGTTGGCGTCGTCATGTTCCAAGAATGGAACCAAGGCCGCGGAAACAGAAATAACCTGCATGGGAGAAATATCCATGTAGTCCACGCGAGCCGGCTCAACGACTGGAAAATCTCCGCGCGAGCGGCAAGAAACAGAATCAACAGCGATTTGATCGCCTTTCAAAGGAGTGTTGGCTTGGGCCACCACCATTCCGCTTTCCGTATCTGCGTTCAAATACTCGACGTCTCCGGTCAATTTACCCTTGACCGTCTTCCGATAGGGAGACTCAATCAATCCAAATTCATTGATGCGGGCATAGGTTGCCAAACTCATGATTAGACCGATGTTGGAACCTTCCGGAGTTTCAATTGGACAAATGCGGCCGTAATGGGTGTGATGAACGTCGCGAACCTCAAAGCCCGCGCGCTTTCGGTTAAGCCCTCCGGGGCCTAACGCAGACAGACGACGCTTATGGGTAATCTCGGCCAATGGGTTAATTTGATCCATGAACTGAGATAATTGCGAGGCGCCAAAAAACTTGCGCAAAATACCGACTAAGGGAGCGGTGTTTAGAAGCTGCCGGGGCGTCAGATTCTCTCTTTCTTGGGAACTCATGCGATCTCGAATCACGCGGGACATTTGCGCAATTCCCATGCGAATTTGATTTTCGAGAAGTTCTCCAACTCCTCTCACGCGACGATTGCCCAAATGATCGATGTCGTCAACGCGAATAGGGAAGTGCTGTTCCAAGAAACTTAAAACCGCGCCCTTCCACTGAGAAATGGCCTCGGAAAGCTTAATCATAGAGAACGCATCTTTCTTTAGCCCTTGATTATAATCATCTTCCGTCTCATCCAATTCCTTTTCATGCAGATGGAGAACGGCGACCTCATCCAACGATTCCCCACTCTTTTTCTTGCTGTAATCTTGAATTTTTTTCTTAAAATCAGCCAGCTCCATCGCGGAACCCACGCCGCGCACAGGAACGGAGGTAAATTGCGCCTCTCCATCCACCAAATGGGTCACCCCGTTATTAAGGGCAATGATATACTGCATGGCCGCGATGAGGTCTTCCAAACAGAGGGTACGGCGATCAAACGCAGGAAGAGCTAAACCTTTATGTTTGCGGCTGTTGGGTCTGACGACGACGTCCTTGCGAGCGGCCAAGTTCCAAAGGAAGGGGTAAAGCTTGGAATTGATTTTGTGGCGGCCTACCTTGCTGAGATCATATTTGCGAAGATTTCGCATGAAGAGATTGTCGATATAAACTTCGGCCTGTCCGGGGATAATAAATTCCTGTCCGCGCAGTTTCTTATAAATGTCTTGCTGAGCTTCCCGGGTCGTATGAATCTTGTCTTTTCGCAGAGTTTCCAGAATAGTCGCGTCGTCTTTTTCCGGATCCCCGCTTAAAACCTTAAGAGATTTGATTCCTTTTTCCTTGACGCGGTGAAGCGCTTCATTGGTAATCTTTTTTCCAGCTTCAAGCAAAAGCTCGCCGGAAGATTCATCCACCACATCCTCAACCATAATCCGATGTAAAAGAGACGCTCCCCCATCTTCCGCCGACAAGGGAAGTTCTTCGTAGGGATAAAAGATTTTTAAAATATCGGAATCGGACTCAATCCCGCAAGCTCGCAAGAAGGTCGTCGCCTCGAATTTTTTCTTTCTGTCAACGCGGACATAAAGGATGTTGTTGATGTCAAATTCAAATTCAACCCAAGCTCCGCGATAAGGAATAATGCGGGCGAAAAATAGTTTCTTGCCGTAGGAAGAAATCTTTTTCTCTTCATCTTCCTCAAAAATAATTCCTGGCGAACGGTGCAACTGGCTGACCACGACCCGTTCCGCCCCATTGACAATGAAGGAGGCCGTATCGGTCATCAGGGGAATTTCACAGAGAACCACTTCTTGCTCAACGATTTGTTTGAGTTTTCCAGAGGGTTGCCGTGAAGAAAGGCGCAAAATAGCTTTTAGAGGGCGCGACCAGGTCGCGTCATGAGCTCTCGCTTCTTCGGGAGAGAGATATCGCGGCTCGCCGAAATCATAACGCACAAAATCCAAAACCATCCCACGATCGGAGGATTCAATCGGAAAAACATCGAGAAACGCGGCCTGAAGCCCCATAATCTCGCGTTCATCCGGTTTTTTATTTAACTGCATAAAATCAACGAATGATTTTTTTTGCATCTCCAAGAGATCTGGAATGGGCATGAGCTGGGGGATCTGGCCAAAATTTATTTGTTTCATTTTTTCCCTCATTATTGGAGATTTAATTTTTCAATGTAAAAAAAAGACAAAGAGACCCCTACCTTGATAGGGGTCTCGGATGACTGAGTCTCTAACGAAAAACTTCAAACGCAAGCTCTCGCGAAAAATTAGCGAAGTTCAATCACGGCCCCAGATTCCATGAGTTTCTTTTTCATGTCTTCCGCTTGGGCTTTGGGCACTCCGTCTTTAACGGCTTTAGGAGCGGCTTCAACAAGATCTTTCGCTTCTTTAAGTCCAAGGCCGGTTAATTCACGGACAACTTTAATGACCTGAATTTTCTTGTCTCCGGCGCTGGTCATGAAAACGGTGAAATCCGTTTTTTCCTCGGAGGCGGCGCCACCGGCAGCCGGGGCTCCACCCGCGGCGGGAGCGGCCATCATCATCGGAGCGGCTGCAGCGGCCTTAACTCCGAACTTTTCCTCAACGGCCTTAACCAACTCGGAAAGCTCCAAAACGGAAAGGTTCCCGATCACATCCACAATTTCTTCTTTCGACATCTTTGTCGCTGTCGCCATTTTATTCTCCATTCAAGGCAGCTTTGCAAAAGCAAATTTATCCCGCCAATCCCAAGGGATTAACCGGACTGCCAGCCGTTATTAAGCCGCGGCCCCGGCTTGTTTTTTCTTCTCTTCCAAGGCCGCCAAGATCAAAGCAAAATCTCTCATCGGAGCTTGCAGAACCGAGGGGACTTGAGAAATCAGACCATGCAAAGTTCCCGCGAGTTGAGAGAGAAGCTCAGGCTTGGACATCAAGTTGGAAAGCTTCACGCAATCTTGAGGATTCAGCCATTTACTCTCGACAAAACCAGCTTTAATTTTGAGATTGGGGAACTGCTTGGCAAAAGTGGTTAGAATTTTGGCGGCGGCGACAGGGTCGCTTCCCTCGCAAATCACGACGCCAATGGGGCCTTTAAAAATTTGAGGAGCAGCGCCGTCTACGCCCGCAGCTTTAACCGCATGACGCAATAAGCTATTTTTAACGACGGCATAACGACCTTTCAGCGGACGTAACTTTCCGCGCAATTCGTCAATCTCGCCGAATTTCAGACCTTTAAAATCCGTGAAAAAAATCTGCCCGGCAACCTTAATATCAGCCCCGAGAGACTTTGATCTTTCCGTTTTTTGTTGTTTTGTTAGTTTCATTGCGAATTCGCGCAGTTCTTTAATTTTGTTCCAGGAGATGACGAGACCGGCAACGACCTACTCTCCCAACGCCGAGTTGGGCGTTAGTACCATTGGCCCTGGCGGGCTTAACTGCCGTGTTCGGAATGGGAACGGGTGTGTCCCCGCCGGAATTATCACCGGCCTCGTCATCTCCTGCAACTAGAGATATTGTAGCAATTTTTATCGAGAAAGCCAAGCTTCACACCTCCCTTGAATGGGAGCGATAGAAGAATACGGCCAAGCCTCACGGACAATTAGTACCGCTTCGCTGAAAGCCTCGCGGCTCTTACACTTGCGGCCTATCAAACCGGTAGTCTTCCGGTGTCCTTTAGCGCCCTTGCGGGCGGGGAAACCTTATCTTGAGGCGGGTTTCACGCTTAGATGCTTTCAGCGTTTATCCCTACCGAACTCCGCTACCCGGCTATGCCCCTGGCGGGACAACCGGCATACAGGAGGTTCGTTCAACCAGGTCCTCTCGTACTATGGTCGACTCCTCTCAAGTTTCCTAACGCGCATGGTAGATAGAGACCGTACTGTCTCACGACGTACTGAACCCAGCTCACGTACCGCTTTAATGGGCGAACA
>JAKAQO010000010.1 GCA_021822495.1 bacterium
ACCGCCAAAACCGCCGCCGCGTTTTTTTTCATCTCGCCGCGCTCACTCACAAGATTCTCCATTTCCCCCGATTAGTTTATAACCCCGCTTTTGAAATCTGTCAAGGGCCCACGCGATTTTTTACCGAATCCTTACTTTTAATGCGAGCAGAGAACCGAGGGCTTTCCGCCGAAGAAATTGGTATTTTTACCAAGGCCGGGATGGGTGCAAAGAGAATAGACGACCGCGAGCGGATCATTTCCATAAATAAAATAATAATAGCGGCGGCTCTTGCCTTTTTTTACCGATACAACGCTTAAGGTAAAATTGCAAACCATATCCTGCTGCGAGCATTGGGTTTTTTTCCGAAGGCAGGGCATAAAGTCTGACGATAGACGGGAGAAATGCCCTAGACGAAGCAATCGAAATATCTCGGGAAGGCTGTGCCCCTCCATGAGAGGCTTAGAAAAAACCGAACTATACATCCGGATTCCTTTCTTGACATGAAATTCCCGGCAAGAAGGCGAAGAATCATCCGGCGTCCGAACAAAACCCTGCTTATTGCCTTCGGCCACGTTTCTCAGCGCGTAAAGTTCCATCACCTTCGAAATATATCCCTGGCGGAACTTAGAGGGCAAGTTTTTTTCGCCGACCGCCAAAAAAGCGGGCACCAAATCGGGGTTGAGACTTTTGGTCGGGGTTTTCAAGAAATATTTCACTAGTTTTATTTGATCAGGACTGGCCTTTGCGTGGAGAAAAGCTGGGAACAAAAAAAACAAAACGGTCAAGATTAATTTCTTATTCATGGCCTTGGGTGAAAGCGCTCATGGGCTTTTTTAAGCCCCGAGCGATCGACCGAGGTATAAATTTCGGTCGTGGACAAGCTCGCGTGCCCTAGAAGTTCCTGCACCGATCTTAAATCCGCGCCGTTTTGAAGCAGATGCGTCGCGAAGGAATGGCGGAACAAATGAGGGTGAAGATTGGAAATCCCGACCTTCCGCCCCAAATCTCTCATCTCCCGCCAAAATTGAACGCGGCTCAACTTTTTTCCTCTTCGGCTGAGGAAAAATTCCGCAGCATCCTGACGGGGAAAACGAGCGTCTCTTAACTCCGCATACCTTTTCAGCCAGGCAATTGCCGTCGCGTGAATGGGAATAAGCCTCTCTTTAGAACCCTTGCCGAAAACCCGCACCCAGCCGTCCTGGAAATTAATGGCATCTGATTTTAAGGCCAAAATCTCGGAAACCCGCATTCCGGCGGCATAAAGAAGTTCAAGCATCGCGCGCCTTCTTAATTCCTCAAAAGTCTTAAAATCTTCCGCCCGCAGGAGGGATTCAACCTCCGGAACCGAGAGAGTTTTCGGCAAACGCTGGGGCATTTTGGGGGAACGAAAAGAAGCCGCCGGGCTTTTTTCTATTTTTTTATCGGAGACGAGAAAAACGTAGAAAGATTTAATCGCCTCCATTTTCCGAAACAAAGACGCGGCGGAGAGATTCTTTTCGGTTTTGAGTTTCCAGAAATAATTCTCAAGGGCCCGGGAATCAATTTTTTCAAACGCAATTCCAGCCTTCTTTAAATGGGCCGCGAATTGCCTTAAGTCCGAAAGATAGGCCTCAACCGTGTTGGGAGAAAGACCGCGCTCAAGACGGATATAGCGCGAGTATTCCTCCAGCCAAGGCAAAGGCCCAGAGGCCGCCTCCTCTTCCAACACCGAAAACTAGCGGCTGGCCACAGCGGCTTTACCAGTGGGCGCGGGAGAAGCTTTCACCTCTTTTCCGTCCTTCAAAGCCGGCGCCCCATTCTCAGCGGGAGCGGTTGCCGCCAAGAACTTGGCCTTAAGGGCCTTCTCGATTTTAGAGGCCATTTCTGGATTATCCTTAAGCGTCGCTTTGGCGTTCTCGCGGCCCTGGCCGAGGCGTTCATTGCCGTACAAAAACCACGAACCCGATTTCTCGATAATCTGGGCCTCAACCGCCGTATCCAAAAGCCCGCCTTCCTTGGAAACCCCATGGCCGTGAATCATGTCAAATTCCGCCGTTCGGTAAGGCGGGGCGACCTTATTTTTAACCACCTTCACTCTGGTCCGCGCGCCGATGACGACGTCTCCTTCTTTAATCGTCTCCGCTTTGCGAATTTCAAGGCGCATGGTAGCGTAAAACTTCAAGGCCAAACCCCCGGTCGTCGTCTCCGGGTTCATATAAGAAGGAACGCCAATTTTATTGCGAATTTGATTGATGAAGATAAGGCAAGTTCGACTCTGGGACACGGCAGCAGTGAGTTTCCGAAGGGCCTGGCTCATGAGACGCGCTTGAAGACCGACATGACTGTCTCCCATCTCGCCGTCAATCTCGGCTTTGGGAACCAAGGCCGCGACAGAATCGACGACGATGATATCCACTGCGCTTGAGCGCGTTAGTTTTTCGGTAATTTCCAAAGCTTCTTCTCCCGAATCCGGCTGAGAAATGAGAAGGCTGTCGACGTCCACGCCTAGTTGGCGGGAATAAGCCGGGTCCATGGCGTGCTCAGCGTCAATATAGGCGGCGGTTCCGCCCATTTTCTGAGCTTGCGCGACCGCCTCAAGGGCCAAGGTGGTTTTTCCGGAAGATTCCGGCCCGTAAATTTCAATGATACGCCCCCGCGGGAAACCGCCGACTCCCAAGGCGAGATCGAGGGGCAAAATTCCAGTGGGAATCGCTTCAACCTTGATTTTTGCCGCGCGCTCTCCCATGCGCATGATGGATTCTTTTCCATAAGACTTCTCGATTTGAGACAACGCCAACTCTAAAGCCTTTCCCTTCTCGCTCGTTGTTTGCATGGTTTTATCCCCCTTTCCGACGTTAGTTAAGACTATTCTACTTATTATACGGCTAAACGCCCTAAAAAGTTCCCTCCCTTTTCTTCTTTTTGAAATCCCCAGGCCAAACACGCGGCCCCAACCGTGATACAGGAATCGGCCACGTTAAAGACCGGCCAATAATGAAGGTAGAGAAAATCAACGACGTAACCGTAAGCAATGCGGTCATAGAGATTTCCCAGGGCCCCGGCAGTCACCAGCAAAAGCCCCGCCTGAATCCAATAATTTTTAGCGCGCCAATTCCACTGAAGAAACAAGAGAACCGGCAAAAGAAGACAGGTGATAATCGTAAAGAAAAGATTTTGATGGTGGCCGAGGCCAAAGGCCATGCCCGTATTTTCAACATAGGTGAGTGAAAAGAAAGGCAAAATGGGGATAAAGCCGACCGCGCGCAAATCCGTCATGGCCCAGATTTTAGTCCAGCGGTCGATCCCCACAAGACCCGCCAGGGAAAAAAATTTGAGCGTCCAAACGCCAAGGGATTTTGTTTTATTCAATGAAATTAAACCGCTTTTGAAATTATAGAATAAAAGCCCCATGACGCTTTTAGGAATTTTTCTCGCGCTCCTTCTCGGCCCCGCCGCGCCCGGGCTTTGGGCGCAGACGACAGCTTCTCTTCCGGGCGGCGACACGCAAGTGCCTACTCCCCAGGAAATTCAACAGGGTCGAAAAAATTGGGGCATGGACCTGGGATTTGGGGGCAGCTTCGTTCAAGGGCAAACTACGGACAATTCCTTAAACGGAAACTTCGACGCTTTTAAGACCCTGTCTCCCGACCGCTCGGAGGCTTATCTCAACGGAGAATTCATCAATAACACCGTCAATTCCAACAGCATCGTCAATCAAGGCTCCTTGACCGCTCTCTACAATAACCGGCTTTTTCTCCCCAAGGCTTTCAAATTCTTCGTTTATGACACCGAGGCCTATAACAATCTCTTTCAGCTCAATTACCGCACGACCAACATGGCCGGCATTTGTCTTGATGACCTGCGTCTTGGTTCCTCCCTTCAAACGCTCAGCCTCGCCGTGGGCCAGGAACACGAGGACTTTAACACGGGAAAAAGCGACACGACCGGGCGCGCGGTCTTTCACGATGAGTTCAAAATGAAGATTTCAAAAACGGCGCGCATCCACGCCGATTTTTTCTACATGCCCGCGCTTATCGCGGCGAGCAATTACCGGCTTTCGGGGGAAATCAGCCTGGAAACTCTGATCTGGGCCAAATTCTTGGGGCTTAAAGTCGCCTGGGAAGATGAATACGACAGCTATCTGCGCCAGTATGCTCCGGTCGCGAGCCTCAATTATTCCGTTTGGACCACCGCGCTGACCTACCATTTCGGAACCTAGAGAAATATCGTGAAAGAAAACGTCATCTCTATTTGGAACAATGGATTGACGACAAGCTTAAATCAGGGAGGATTCCAGGCCCATCGCGTGGTTGTCGGAGTGACTTCCCTGTGCGTCATCCTCGCTTCGGTTCCGCAAGCTGGCGCCTGGACGCGAGAAGGGAATATTCCCCATGTCTCTAGTCATACGCTTATGGGCCTCAAATCGCCTCTCGTCTTGGGAGTGAGATATCGCGACATGATCACGCCGCTTAAAGAAGCCGCAAAACGTCAACCCTCGCTCCTTGGCGGGAAACAAAAAAACAGCTCGGGTTTTTGGCGCATCAGAGAGGGACGTCCTCTGGAAACGGTGCTCTGGGGCAGCGGAGGCGCCATCGCGGGCAGTATCGCGGGCCCCATTGGAACCGTGATTGGCGCATCCATTGGTTGCGTCATTGGACTCATCATCGGCACCGTCATACCGCGCGAACAGAAATCCCCTACCTTCCGCGACGAACCTTGAAATTTACCACCTTAACTGGTAAAATTCAAGGTATGCGCTAGCATCCAAGGAAAGTTCTTAAGGAAAGGGTTTTGCGCTCCATTCAAAATTCTCCCATCACCCTTTTAGCAGGGCCGCGCCAATGCGGGAAGACGACCCTGGCCAAGCGAATCGCCGAACGAAAGGACGCCGTTTTTTTCGATCTTGAGGATCCCGCGGTTCCACTGCAAAAAGAAACCCTCGGTCTGACCCTGCGCGGCTTGCGCGGCCTGGTCGTGATTGATGAATGTCAGAGAGAGCCGATGTTGTTTCCGCTCTTGAGGGTTCTGGCCGACCGCAAGCCTCTTCCGGCAAGGTTCTTGCTTTTGGGAAGCGCTTCTCCCGAGCTCGCGGGCCGAGCTTCCGAGTCTCTCGCGGGCCGAGTTCGCCATGTCGACATGGGGGGCTTTATCTTGGAAGAAGCGGGAGCGCCCGCGGCCGAAAAACTTTGGCTCAGAGGCGGATTGCCGATATCTTTTTTAGCGAAGTCCGAGGAGGAGAGTTTTCGTTGGCGGCTTGATTTTATTCGCGCTCATCTGGAAAGAGACATTCCCGCCCTGGGCATTCGCGTTCCCGCCGCGGCTTTGCGCCGATTTTGGATGATGCTGTCCCATGTTCACGCGCAAACATGGAATTCCTCGGATATGGCGCGCTCCATGGGAACCCAGGAAGATACCGCGCGCAGATACTTGGATATTCTCTCGGGTTCCTTCATGATTCGGCAACTACAGCCGTGGTTTGAGAATCTCGGGAAAAGGCTGGTCAAGGCCCCCAAAATTTACTTTCGGGACAGCGGGCTTTTGCACGCTTTCCTGGGGCTGAAAACGCGGCGGGAAATGTTGACCTTTCCGCGTTTAGGTTTTTCTTGGGAAGGATTCATCTTGGAACAGATTATCGGGCGTTTTGACGCCGAGCGCAGCGCCTATTTTTATAAAACCCATGCCGGCGCCGAGCTTGATTTGATGATCCTCAAAGGCGGCCGGCGCTATGGATTTGAGATCAAATACGCGGACGCCCCAACCATGACGCGTTCCATGCACGTTGCCCTCGCGGACTTAAAACTTAAACGCTTGTGGGTGGTTTATCCCGGAACCCGCCGCTACAAGCTCTCCAATTTGGTTGAAGCCCTGCCAAGCTCAGAACTCGCGGCGCTTAAAATTTAAAGAGCGGCCCTTAGGGCTTAAAAAAAATAAGACGCCCATCTTGCCGGGGGCGATTTTGGGTTGCGCCTATTGAATCAAGTTTTTCCCAAGTATTCCTTCAAGGCCAAGGCATGGTTATGAAGCAGGTCTTTCGCGGCAAAAAGAAGGGTCACGCGCTCTTTTTTTGCGCGTATGACAAGAGAGGAAACTTCTTGAGAGCGCGTTTTAAGCTCGGCGAAATAGCGCTTTTTAAATTCCGCCCACTTCTCAGGTTCATGATTAAACCAGCGTCTTAAAGAATCGCTGGGCGCGATTTCCTTAAACCACAAGTCTATTCTTGCAATTTCTTTAGAAAGTCCGCGCGGCCAAAGCCGGTCCACCAAAACGCGAAACCCGTCGGACTTTTCCGGCTCCTCATAAATACGCTTGATTTGAAAACCTTTTGATTTAGCCAAGGGTTTGAGCGCAGCGGCCGCAGAGTTCGGGATGTTTAGAGGACAGACCAACATCGGTTTGATATCTCCAGCAACGCGCGCATTTTTTTCCGTCAGCGCGAGACACCACAATTTCAACTTCCGATTCGCCGGAAGCGGACTCAAATTGAGAGACAATAAAGAACTCAGCCCAATTAAAATTTTGTAAGCGCTCATCCGCGCTGTTTGGAAATTTCCCCTTCAAAAAAACTTTCGCCTCAAGAGAACTGCCAATCAGTTTGGCCATGCGGGCTTCTTCCAATTTTTTCTGAACCTTCTCACGAAGTTCCCGCGCTTCCTCGATAAAAGAGCCGCCCGCGCCTTCCAAAAGATTCGGCAAAGGGTCTAACACATACAAAAGAACGCTTTCGCACTCCTCCCATATTTTTGGCTTTTCCTGCCACGCCTCTTCCATAGTAAACGGAAGAATGGGCGCCGCCAGAGCGCAAAGATTAATCAAACATCGGGATAAAACTGTTTGCGCTGCCCTTCTGTCTGGGTGATTTGGGCTCAGCGTATAAAGACGGTCTTTGACGATATCGCAATAAAAGGCGGATAGGTCAAAAGAACAAAAATTGATTATTTTTTGCGCCGCCGTTCGGAAATGAAAATTTTGATAGTCCCGCAAAACTTCGTTTTTAAGCGTCTCAAGCCGGTTGAGCATATAAATCTCAAGCGGCGGCAATCTTTGATGGGGAACGCTCATGGTTTGAGGGTTAAAATCAAAGGTGTTTCCCAAAAGATATCGCAAGGTGTTGCGGATTTTGCGGTATCCCTCGATGGGAACTTCCAGAATTTTATCCGAGATGCGAACGTCGTCAGAATAATCAGATAAGGAAACCCACAGCCTCAAAATGTCGGCCCCGTATTTCTTGATGATGTCTTGCGGGCTGACGACGTTCCCTGCGGATTTGTGCATCGCACGGCCTTTTTCATCCAAAACAAAACCGTGCGTGAGGACGCTTTTGTAGGGCGCACGAGATTCAAGGCCCACCGACAAAACTAATGAACTTTGAAACCAGCCGCGATGCTGGTCCGAACCTTCCAAATAGAGATCGGCGCGAACTTCTTTTTTTTCTTCTTCCTGCAAAACCGCGGCCCAGGACATTCCCGAATCCATCCAGACATCCAGTATGTCTTTTTCCCGGTGGAATTTCTCCGAGCCGCAACCACACTTGAGGTTTTCCGGTAAAAACGGCCAAAGCACTCGGTCCACCGCTAAGTCCCAATCTTTAAACCAAAAATCATCGCCGTTTTGACGGATTTCCTTTTCAATGGCTTTAAGCGTGGCGTCATCCGTCAAAGGCTTTTTGCAATCGGCGCAATAGAGAATGGGAATCGGGGTTCCCCAAAGTCTTTGCCTCGACAAACACCAATCGGGCCGGTTTTGGACCATCGCCGCGATGCGGCTTTTTCCGGCTTCGGGAATCCAACGCACGGAATCTTCGATTTTCCTAAGGAGCTGTCCCCGCAGGTTTGAGCGATCCATGGTCATGAACCACTGATTGGTCGCGCGGAAAATGACGGGGTTCTTGCATCTCCAGCAATGGGGATAGCTGTGGCTAATATTCTCTTCAAGCAAAAGTAGTTCCCGATTTCTTAAATCATTAATGACCGACTCGTTTCCCTGAGGAAAAACTTTTTGGCCGCGCAAAAATTCCGGGACCTCATCGGTGAATCTTCCCGAGGCGTCCACCGGGCAAAAAGTTCCAAGACCGTATTTTTGTCCGGTCACAAAATCATCCGCGCCATGCCCCGGGGCGGTATGAACCAAACCAGTGCCGTCCTCGGCGGTTACATAATCCGCCCCGATAACAATTCCCAGCCCTTCCCCATAGAGAAGCGAGTAATGAATCCGATTTTCCTCAAATTCAGAAATCAAATCCGAACCCATTGTAATTTTATTTGATAGCTCTAGTTCTTCTGCCCCGATCTTTTTAAGAGTGTCATCCTTACGCGCCACGGCAATAAGCAATTTCCGTTCCTTGTTATTGTTATTCCGTTCCTTGTTATTGATTTTTACGCGAACCACCTGATACTTGAAATCAGGATTAATCGCAACGGCTTTATTTGCTGGTAAAGTCCAAGGCGTAGTGGTCCAAATTAAAAGCTCCACCCCTTCAAGCATTTCAAGTCCTTTCGGAAAAGGTTTTGCCACTGGCATTGCAACACACACCGAAGGCGAGGTCTTGTCTTTGTATTCGATTTCAGCTTCGGCGAGCGCGGTTTCGCAAGAAATGCACCAATAAACGGGTTTAAGCCCGCGATAAATTAAACCCTTTTTAAGCAATTTCCTAAAAGCGCCGACGACTTCCGCCTCATATTCCTTGTCCATCGTCTTATAAGGATTCGGCCAATCGGCAAGAACGCCCAGCCGCTTAAAATCAGCTTTTTGAAGTTCGATAAAGCGCTCGGCAAAATCTGCCGCATCTTTACGAAAACCGCAAACGTCTTTAATCCCGCGCTGAGACATTTTCTTTTCTTTGAGAAGCGCCGATTCAATGGGAAGGCCATGACAATCCCAACCCGGCCTGTAGGGAACTTTTTTCCCCACCAAAGCCCGGGATTTAAGAACCATGTCTTTTAAAATTTTATTGAGCGCATGACCGATATGAATGTGACCGTTTGCATAGGGCGGACCGTCGTGAAGAACGAACTTATTTTGATCATCGCGTTCTTGAAGCTTTAAATAAACGCCGAGCTTTTCCCAGAACTCGATGCGAGCGGGCTCTTTGACCGGCAAATCTCCCCTCATCGGGAAATCAGTCTTTGGGAGATTCAGCGTCTGGGAATATTTCGCGGTTTCCACTTCAGCCATGATGATTTATTTTAGCAATTCGGCAATTCTGGGGACACATCACTTAATTGGAATTAAGTGATGTGTCCCCAGAATTATGGTTTCTTTTGTTTCAGGGCGGCGCCTATTCTTGAGAAAATTCCGGGCATGGGCGGGCGATTAATGCCTGAAGCCTCTATCGCCTTAAGTTCGGCGGCGTCCTGCATTTTTTCCATCAATTCTCCAAGCAAAAGATCGGCGACCTTGGGGGTTTTCAGGAAAGTGTCCGCAGCCTTGGCATTTTTGGCATCCAAAAGCTCTTTCGCCTTTTCCGGGGTCACCACATGAGAAAGTTTCTTTAAGGTCCGGTAGCGCTTTAATAAATCCCGGGCCGCAACGATGTCTGGGTTTTCCAAAGCCTTGGGGTCCAAGGTTAAGCGCTTGACGCTCTTATAAGTCACCGGCGCCTCGGGGTCTTCCGCACTCTCTTTCACTAGTTCAGTGATTTGATTCCAAATTTCCGCCTCTTTTTCTTGGGGTTTTTCAGAGATTTCATGCAAATTATCCCAGGCGACTTTCAGATAAGAGGGCGAATCTTCCAGAATTTTTCCGTCTACAACCCCGGTCACGTTGACCTTGACCCCTTTGGGAATGCGCCCGCTGTCGATGCGGCCCATGAGCTGCTTAAAATTGACCGTGGCCAGATTCTCGGGATTACTCACATACATCCTAAATTTTCCGTTTTTATAGGCTTCCCCGAATGGCAAATCCAGACCTCTAAACCCGGCTTGACCGACCAGGATCAGGACCTTCGCCTTCCCGTCTTTCAAAGCGGCTAAATTTTTATATTCCTCGACGCCCGTCTGGCGGCGGTTTTCTTTTTGGAAATTGGTGTCGGGAGTAATTCCGACGACAATCTCATCATTAGGAATTTCATTCATCCGCAAGGATTTTCGGAGAGACTCATACTCAGCCTTGGTATCCGCGTAAATAATCGAGAGATTGGGCTTTTTCTCAAGCATGTCTTTGAGAATAAAATCCTGCGCGGCGTTTTGGGCATTATTACCCGCCTCCGGCTTTAAAATTTGATAATCCACCTGGTACCCCGCGCTTTCATCTCCAATCACCTTAAAACCCATCTTGTCTTGCATAAAAGGGCGAATGGAATGGGCCAGGGTTCCGGAAAGCCCCAGCATCACGGTTCCGGCCGCTTTAGCTTTATTATTAAATTTCGCGAAATCAACCACCGCCAGGGAATCAAAATCCAGGGTCAGGGGCTTTCCGTAAAGAGCTTCTAAATAGGAGCGATATTCGGTGTCGAGATTGTCCAAGGGAACGCCGTTGAAATATTGGATGACCTCTTGTTTGTTTTTATCGACATTAGTCGCGAAAAGGTCTTGCAGGTTTTTCTTGGACAACGCCTGAAACCCGCCGCCGTAAATTTTTTCAATCCATTTTTTCGGAGTTCCGTATTGACGGCCAATGACCCCGCCCCAACCCAGGCCCGTCTTTTTGGCCACCGCGTCAAAAAGCCCTCCGCCAAAGGCGTGTTGATGGCTTTTGAGCATATCAAAATAAACCTGTTCGGGATCCATTTTATAGCGCGCCTTGAAGTCGGCAAGACTCTTAAGTCCCAATTTTTCATAGAGCGGCGAATGCGGGTCTAAGAGCTGCGCGCGATAAGCCTTGGAGTTGGTGTAATCAACCGCCTTTCTAAAATCCCGCGTCTGGGCGGCCACCAAGTCCTCAAAATCTTCTTTAAATTCCGGGTTGTTTTTTAAAAGCTCTTTAAAGGTAGCCGGATCGAGTTCTTTCTTAGGGTCGTATTTCTTAAAGAGCTCCTGGAGTTTTTCCGCCCCTTCGCGAAGAGAGGTTTGAACCGGGTCCAATTCCGGATAACGGCCGACGATGCCGTTAAATGAACCCAGGGACAAGGCGGTCGTCATCGCCATCATGTCGTATTCGTCTAAAACCATGTCGTAAAGCTCAAGAGGGTTTGAGCCGCCGAATTTATCGGCCTGGGCGAGTTCCGCCCAAAAATCGGAATAGGTTTTGATTTTAAAGCGCGGCTTTCGGCCGCTAAAGGTCGCCAGATACTGATCCATAGTCTGAGAGGCCAAGTCAGGGTTGGTCGTCAAATACGCCGCGCCGAGTTTCCCGCGAGAGCGAGCGTAGTAATCTAAAAAGTCAAGCATCACGAAACTAAGCAGGGTTTTTCCGCCCGAGGTTTTAAGCAAATTGAAAATGCGGTTTTCGCCTTTCGACAGTTCTTTTAAGGTCGCTAGTATTTGGCGCGCCTGAAGCTCCCTAAAACTCTTAATCGGGTTTCCGCGCGCGTCCCGCAATTGCCGGTCTTGAGGAACTTCAAGCTCGCGGGTTCCATCCGGCAAGGTTTTCCATTCTCCAAAGCGCTGTCCAAAAACTCCTCTTTCCCAGACGGATTTGACTAAATTGACGGACAAATCCATCCGGGTCTGGGAAATTTTTCCCTTCTGATAGGCCTTAAAATTTTCCGCCAGTTGCCGGTCCACCGCCTGCGTATAGGCGTCGGACTCCAAGGTTTTTCTCATTACCCGAAGGGCCTCGGCGGTCTTGACGTGCCCCGCGCTTGAAAGAGACGAAATCTTTTCATCCATTGTCTTGTGAATCGAATCAATCAATTCGTCCGCAGCGGCGTCCGAAGCGGTTTGAATGAGATGATTCTTGGCGGTTTCCAAAGCCTGGGCGCGCGTATTATTTCCGTCTTTCTCAAGAGAGGCGATTTTTTCATTCGCCGCGTCGACCAAATCGCCCAAGGAACCGTTTAAATTAAGCCCATTTTTTTTAATTTCCTCGTCAATAGCCGACGCCCGCGATTCATCTCCCGAAGCCTTCATCTCCTCTAAAGCGCTCGCGGCTTTCTCTTGCCCGGCCTTTTCCCACCAACTCTCAGAAGCGCCGTTTTTCCCGGCTGATTGCGCAAGGCCCTCGACTAAAATATCCTGCGGAGCGTAAACATCTCGGCCTAAATGCAAACTCGCGTTCCAAAAATTCTTGCGCAGAAATTTCAGGGTCCCTGAAGAATTAATCTGGGCGATTGCCGCCATGGATTTAAGTTTCTCAAGCTCCGGCCCTGAGACAACCGCCGATGTCCCGTCCTTTGATGCCAAAGTCAGGGAATCTCCCGCATCCAATACCTGGACCCTTAAAGATGAACTCTTCATGAGCCGCTGGTTTAAAATCTTTCTCGCGACATCAACAATGGAATCAGACAAGCGAAAATCTGAATTTTTTGCGAGAGTCTCTATTTCTTCCTGGGACAAGGTTTTAGGCCCCGCCTCTTCCGTCTTTCCGGCGCCGCCGAGAACAGCGTTTTCATCAATTTTTCCGAGACTCAGAGAAGCGGAGGGCGCGCGAGTAAATTTAAAAAACTGGTTATTGTCTTTTTTGTCGGCATTGAGAAGAAGGGCAAGTTCTGAATCCGAAAAGCTGTCCAAACGTTTTCGCATCGCTTCTTCTCTCCACTGGGAAGTGACTTTAAAAACCCCCATGGGAGGACGTTTCTTCACCCAAGAATCCCACGCCCACTGGGCTCTTTCCTTCCATGCCCTGGGAGAAAGAATCCCCACCGAATCCGAAAACGATTTTTTATAAGTCAGCGTGTAATCATCCGGCAAGGCTTCGATTTCTTTGCTCCGGCCTTCCGCCATGAGATTGGCAAAACCAGCCTGTTCTTCTTGTTGATCCGCGATATCCTCGCTTTTTCTCATCGCCGTGGTCGGCAAAAAGAGCCAGGAAACTTGATTGGCGGCTTGCCCGGCCTGGAAGGAATTGGCGATATTTTGGTCCCGGGCGGTTTTCCCGGTTTCGGGATTATCCTTATAATCGCCCATCTTCGAATGATAACCATAGTCGGCTTGTTCAACCAATATCTGCGCGCCAAGACCGGTGAAAAAATACTTCGCCATGCCGTCGGCCATGCCTCCGGCCCAAATAGCAACCCGGTAAAGAGGCCTCAAAAGACTCGGAGCGGTTTGAGCGTACATCTGCAGCGCCCCCAAGGGTCCGGATTCGGCCACCGACTCTGAAACACGCGGAATCAGTTTCAGTTTCGCCGCCGATTGAATGGTCCAACTGAGCGGCCCCGGGGTATCGGCGACGCTTTTAACGAAGGAGCTGAATCTGTTTCCAAGAACTCCGAAGGCCGGAGCCTGAATGGGACTGGCCATCATCAAAGGGGTCGCGCGGGCGCCGAAAGCCGCTCCATAAACCGCGCCTTCTTTAAAAGCCTCTCCTGCGGTTTCGTATTGAGAGGTTTGCGGGTTTAACCAGTAAGAACCCGCGCTCATAACTCCTGAAGCCCCTCCCATAATCAGGGCATTAGTCCCTTGCATCTTTAAGGAATTAACCACGCTTTTACGGCCGATTTGAACGACGGTTTGGAGGGGAGATAAAGATTCTCCCTTGGATCCGATTTCGGCCAGCCCCAGGGCGTTTTTAGTCCCGGTCGCCCAACCATGGGCCGTTCGACCAAAGAACTCAACCGTCCCGCCCAAAACCTTTTTCGTCCACGCGCCGACTCGCCCCAGAGAATCCAGGCTCTGAGATAACCGCCCCAAGGCCGAGGCGTCATCAGCCGCTTCGGCCGCGCGCAGAGCCTGTCCAGAGTCAATGACGAACTGGGTCAATCTTTCCGCTCCGATGGCGGCGCCCCCAATAAAAGTCGAATAAGCGCTGAAAGCGGCCGCGTCCACGGCGGCCGAGGCTAACTGATAGCCCAAAATCAAGGTTTTAACATGGGAAAAAAGATCTCCCATAACGCCTTGAGCCTCCGTCCCGGCGCTATCCTCCGGAATCTCGGTCATAAAGCCCTCGAAGCTCAAATTCGCCGCGGGGTCTTTAAGCAACTGATCCGCCGTATAATTTTTAAGAGTCGTTGCGGCCATCTCCGGGTCCAGAGCGCCAATTTTTTTGAATGCCTCGCTATAATTGCCCTGATTCATTAAGTAAAGAACTCGATCGCGTAACGGCTCGTTGGCCATCAATTTTTGATAAGCCTCCTTCGTCAACCAATTATGGGCAAGCAAAATCCCTGTCGCGCGGTCTCTTTGTCCCAATTCGGCTTTATTCGCCCCCGTGTTGAGAAATCTTAAACTTCCCAAATACTGGAGTTTTTGCCAGAAACCCTTTGGATGAGCCAAGGAGGGTTTGGAACTGGCGTTTTCCCTTAAAATTTCATCAAGCTCATTAAGTTCGGTAAAGGCCTGAATGCGACCCGTAAAATTCTGAAACCCAGCCAAAATCTGACTATTAAAGATGCTGAGCTTAAGACTTTTCTCCTTAATTTCTTTTTTATCCAGAACTTTTTGAAGGCCGAGCTCCGAAAGAAGGTTGGGAAAGCGGTCTCTCAAAAGAGCCGCCGCCCGGGCTCTGATAGAGCCGTCATCGGGCAAATCTCCAGCGGCTTTGAGTTTGGAGGAGAAGGCGAGAAGATCGTCGGATACTTTTTTTTGTTCGGGCGAAAGATGGGCCAGAAAATCTTGATAAGTTTGGCCCTTTATCTCCGAAAGAGAGTTCTTAGCCTGATAATGATCCTCGACCTTGGCGAATTCCCGCGCGAGATAAAGGGCCCTTAAATCTTCCACCTCCGCCTGGGACTTCTCCATCTTCTTTTTCAACTGAGACCCGTAAAGTTCGGCTAAGGACGCGTTGAGCAGATTAAAATAGAGATTCGAGGCGTCTTTTTGAAGAGCCGCGGCCTCTTCCTTGTCTGAAATCTCTCGCATCTCTTTTTCATATTCCTTGGCCACTTTTTCAAGCCTTTTGGCCTCTTGTTTGGCCGCCACACTCGTAAGGCCCAGATAAGTTTGAAATTCTCCATTTTTGAGTTGCCCGACCTGTTCGGACAAATTCTCAAGCTGAAGGATGCGGATATTGTTTTGGGCGATTTGGAGCCAATGATCGCTGAGAGACAAGGCCTCATTTTTTTCTTCTTTCGAGAGTCCCATCTTTCCGGCTCTTTTACGGCTTGTTTCGGCATAAGCCATCGCCAGCATCGCGTTGGAGGAGGCCGCTAAAACAGCAGGCGGAACGAATTTTCCCGAGCGTTCATTGACCTTGGATTTGACCCAATGATGGGCGAGTTTTCCTTCATTCAAATCGGTTAAGGTTTTCTGGAGTTCTTCCGGCGTATGAGAGCCTAAACCCAAAGCGCCGGACTGTTTGTTGGATAACTGAGTTCCAGTAAGCTGACTCACCTCCTGGGTTAAAATCCCTAAAAGAGCTTTTTGCGTTTGCCTGGTTTTTTTCTTGATTTCAAACGCCATTACGGCCTGGCGGGCCGCGTCCAAGGTTCTCCAGTTCATATTTTGAAGAACGCTTTGATTTTCCAAGCCCCCATTGTTTGAAATGGTTTCCAAATCTTGCAGATATTCGAGAAAAGTGACCGTCTGGCCATGGGCATCCTTAAAAGAGGCCGCGGCAAATTCCGCCTGATTTTTTTTATATTTTTCGTAAAGCTTCTGGATATCCGCCCGGCTCAAACCCTCTCTTTTGCTCCCGAGAGGATTTGCGCAATCCGTATTGGGAATACGCGGCGGGTTTTCTCCATTATTAATTAGGCGGACGACCGCGCATTGGTCATAATAAATTTTTTTAAGATTTTCGAGCATCCGCTGAAAAGCGCGGCTGTAGAGAAGTTTTTTGTCATGCGCCGCGCCTTTTTTAATATCCACAAAAACAACGTCTACATAACGCTTCCCTGGATTTTGGGGATCGTCTTTTTCCATCGTGACCAAAAAACTCTGGTATCCCAAATCCGTCACTTTCTGATACCCCAGGGTTTTCCCCAAGCTCATTTGTTCGATGCGGAAAACGCGGGTATCGCCCTCGGATGAAATCTGTTCGGTATTGACGTCTTTATCGTAGGCCCACTTGGCCGCAGGGGCCATGCCGTCAAACAAATGAGCCATTTGGATTCCGACGTCTTGACTCTGAATGGAAGAGCCCCCTTTTCCCTTTGGGGACGCGCCCACGGTCGTTTGAACCATGGTTTTAAGGGTCTTCGTCACCGAGGGCGGCAAAGCCACTTGCGCGCAAGACGCATCGTGGCTTTGCGGGTCGCACCCGACCGACTTTCCGTAGCGTTCAAGAAAATCCATCGCGTGCTGGCGCATTTCTTCCGACATTCCGGCAACGATGGACTGATTTTGGAGTTGCGTAAAAACAGAACTCAGGCTGACATCACTGGTATCGACATTATGGGAAACTGCCTCTTGAGCCAGGGCCGGGGAAGCCGCCTCAAAAAGCGGCAAAAACGCCAGAATTCCAGATAACCCCGCGCCGATGATTTTCTTTTGCATGGCTAGACACGGCTCTAGGACGCCGCTTCATTCAATTCAATAGACTCTGAACGGTCAACTTATTTTTCCCGCAAGTCACCACGGCTTGATCGGGCTGAGCGCTCTTTATCTCATTTCCAAGCAAAGGTCTAATTTTTATGCGTTCTCCGCCCGTGAAACCTTGCGAGCACTGGCTGCTTTTTAAGAAATCGTTTATTTTTCCATAATAAGGATATTTTGCACGATATGAGCTCCAAGTGGATTGGGCACTGGCTGAATTGGAAGCCGAAATCTGGACCAGCGAAGCATGAAATTTTCCTCCGTTATCAGCCGCTACGTCCTCGATCACAGAGCTATCGGCAAGATTCTTCACGTTTTGAACATATTTGGATGCGGACATATTCTTCAAAGTGCTAGAGGACAGGCTGTAGGTTTTCACCTGCTTTATGGGGATATCGTAAACCGTGGGGAAACTTGAAGTCAAATTCGCTCCGCGATCTTCATGTTTGACGACGGGTGTTGACTGAAGAGACTGGCTATAGATGGTCTGGTAATCCGGTTTAGGCCCCTTGAAGTCTTTAGGAATATCGGTGGTGGCCACTTGCAATACGACGCCACCATCTTTATTTTTTTTAACGGCCATAAGCAAGCCATTATTCACAACCATCTCATTTCCATCAACGCAAAGGCGCAAAGAAGCATTTTCCTCCGGAACAAACAAAACCCCATCTTGGTTTATAGGATTTTTGAAGTTACTGTCACCGCTACAATCTCCCGCCTTACTGACGTCTCCGGAATTATCCGTTCCCCCGGCAGACTGGCCGCCTCCGGTTTTTCCACCTTTGTCCTTGGCAGCAGGTTGCTGCGCGGGCTTCCAATTGCATTTCTCGCCGACTTTTTCAGCCTCGCTTTCTTGGCAAACCACGGGCTCAAAATAAGACATATCGCCTGAACCCATGCGCTTCATGTAGTAGAAATTAGTCGTTCCGTCTTTCCCGGTAAAAAACCCCAAACCCGTGTGGTAGGGCGTAGAGGACAAATCTTTTACTCCGGTATCCGTCATTTCATTGACATTGGCTATCGCCACCGGATCAATCTCGGAAACCCGCCCCTGAGCGTCTTCCTTAAAAAAGAGAAGCGCGCCCTCGGCCCCGCCTTGCCCGATCACTTTAAAGGTCTGATTTCCGATTGTTTGTTCATAACCTTCCTTATTAACTTGGGCCAGGCGCCGTTGTTTGAGATTGGAGAGAGTGGTTCTAATCGCGGGCTGAGAACTTCCAGCGGCGGAAACCGTCACTTCTCCATTTTTGATGGTCACGTGGAACTTCGCACGGTTGGGAACCAAGTCAAGATTGTCGGCGTCCATATCCTGTCCAACGGCGTATCTGCGCCCATAAATCTGGGATGGGTTTTCCGTGTAATCAAAGACGCCGACTTGTTGAATGAGTTTGTCGGTTCCCGGCTCTCTCTGGGTAAAATATTTAACCGAAATCCAGCGCCCGGCCCCAGTTTTGGGATTGGTGACCACCCAACTCGTCACCGCCCCGTCTTGATAGAGTTGTTCAACCCCAAAGGAACGAGAAACCCCGCCTGCGGGAGTTTTTCCCGCGCCTGTTCCAAAAGCGGAAGAAGGCCCCGAATTTTTCTGAATTGATTTCAAGGTTTTACTCGCGCTCGCTTTTCCGACCTTGACCCGGTAAAAATAATGCGCGTTATCCATCGCGGCGGCAATAAAGCCCGGAATCCAACGATCCGGGGTGTCACGGCCATCCCATTTCTTGCAGGGTTTGGACTTAAAACCTTGAATTTGGGTTTTGCCCGAACACGCCTGGGCGAGCTTCGCCGCAGTGTCTTGGTTTTTAAGAACGACCAAAAGCTCCGCGAGATTTCCCCGGCCTTTTTGAATTTGAAGGAAGGGACTCTTGGGGCGGAAGATCACAGCACCTACGCCGGCTTGAAGCCGCGCCGCCCCGTGGTCTTTGCCGCAAGGAAAGAAAGAGTTCTGGCAAATAAATTGAGAGATTGTTCGCGCCGCTTTTTCTTGTCCACATACGCGAAACCCCGCGCGGCGATCGGTTTTGAGCGCATTTTGACAGTTGTTAGCTTCTTTTTGGATTTCCACAAATTCCTGGTCTCGCGCGTCGTCGGTTTTTCCCACGGAAACAGGTTTGACAGAAGGCGCAGTCGAAGCCGCCGCGGCCAATAAAAACGGCAACGCCCCAAACAGGACACATATATCCAAAGCGAAAACCCGCCAATTTTTTTGACTCATGAAAAAAGGATAAACGCTTTTTGCCTTTTCGTCAAGGCCCAAAGGTCCTAGTCCGTCTAGGCCCTGGTTTTTAAAATTTTGCGCCTTGACAAAGCGCAGTTTTGGGTCTATCCTTCTGTATATGAGAAGAAAGACCATCGGGAGCTTAATCGCAAGCGCGTTTCTTATTTGCGCTTCGTCGCTAGAAGCCTCCCTCACTCCGGGGGAGCGTCCATGTTCATTTCCCAAAAAACCTCTTCTGGCTAGAGTGGACCAGGTACTTCCTTTTCTCGGGTCTTCAGCGCCGTCCAAAAATTCCGCTTTCTGCGCGAAAGAAGTTCAAATCTTTATTCAAAAGGACCCTCTCTATCGAAAGCGTTGGGAAGAAGCCGCGAAAAATCCCCGCGCCCAAAAACGATTATTAGAAGAAGCAAATATCCTTTTTTACCGCACCGGCAAACAACTGAAGAAAACCATCATGGCGGCCCAAAAATTCAGCCGCCTCAGCGCCAAAGGCCGCGCCTCTCCCCCAAGTCTGTCCTTAACTCCCTGGCGCATCGGACACGCGGCGCGGAAGGTGAAAAAAAATCTTAAAGTTCTCAATCTCGCGGTTAAAAAAGCCGGGGCCAACGCGAAGCTCTCCTGGTTTTCCCCGCAATGGCAAAAAAGCTTAGATATATCTCTCAACCAGGCCCAAAGCCAATACGCCCTTTTTGTCGCCAATGAACAAAAACAAGAAAAAGCCCGCCGAGAAAAACTTGCTCTGGCCAAGAGCCGTTTAAACGAGATGGGAGCTTCGGGAAAAAATTTTGACGATCCCGCTCTCAACTCCACTCTCGACTCCAACGCTTCCGCATCCCCCCATCCAGCGGGTGCAAGCGAAGCCGGAGCGGTCATGGCGGTCTTTTTCGGGCAAAAAGTCCTCGATAAAAACGGACAAGCCACGGGAAAATGAAGCAAGCGGAAGAAAGCCCGCGAGTTTGTTATGATTGAGGGAATGGCTCCGAAAAAATTTTTGTGGATTTTCCTGGCCGGTCTTTTTATCTCAAGACCTGTTTTTGCCGTACTCACCCCGGGCCCCGGAGCGCCGCTAGTCGGGCAAATCGTCGCGCGCTTTCTCGAAGAAGATCAATACGATCATCATCCAATTGACCCGGCCGTCTCCCAAAACTTCCTGCAGAATTATCTTGAAGCCTTCGATTACAACCATATGTTTTTTCTTCAGTCGGACGTGGATGGTTTCAAAAAACGCTACGGCGATACATTGGGAGAAAAATTAAAGGAAGGGGATTTAAGCCCCGCTTATGAAATTTTTGATCTTTTTCTCAAGAGACTCCAAAACAGGGAAGAATACGTCATCTCTTTATCCTCCACCTCCTTTAACTTCAAGGAAAATGAAAAAATAACCCTTGACCGCCACAAGCTTCCCTGGCCGAAGAACTGGAAAGAATCGGATGTCCTGTGGAGACAGCAAGTCAAATATGAAAGACTTGAGGAAATTCTCAACAAAACCAAGCCCGCCGACCAAGGCAAGGAAATCCGCCACCGCTACCGCAGGCTATTGAAAAGCTATCATGAGTTTGACGCTATTGATGTTCTTCAAGAGTATTTGTCGGCCTTAACCCACGCTTACGACCCCCATTCCGATTACATGGCGCAGGAACAGAAGGAGAACTTTGACATCAGCATGCAGTTGTCTTTAGTCGGAATCGGAGCCGTGCTCAAAGAATCCGACGGTTACGCGCAAATTGTGTCCCTGGTCCCTGGCGGCCCCGCCGATAAAGATGGACGTCTTCATCCAAAAGACAGAATCGAAGCGGTATCGGAGGGAGTAGACGGCCCCTGGGTTAATGTCACCGGAATGAGGCTGGACCATGTCGTTGAAAAAATCCGCGGTAAAAAAGGCACGACCGTGCGCCTTCGCGTGATTCCAGCCGACACCATTGACCGCTCGACCCGAACCGTCATTTCCATTGTTCGGGATGAGATCAAATTAACCGATCAAGAAGCCAAGGCGGAAATTTTGAAGGGACAAGACCTTCAAGGCAACCCCGTTAAAATCGGCGTAATCGATTTGCCGTCCTTTTATGAAGACATGAAATCCGGAGGCGAGAAAAAAAGCACGACTAAAGACGTGAAAAAACTCCTCCTCGCCTTGGAAGCAAAAGGAATCCAAGGGCTAATTTTAGACCTTCGTCGAAACGGCGGCGGCGCTTTATCCGAAGCGATTAACCTGACCGGACTTTTCATCCCGCCGGGCCCCGTGGTTCAGGTACGAGATTCCCGAGGCGTCATCCGCTCTCTTGAGCATTCAGATTCCATGATTTATTCCGGACCCATGATTGTTTTGACCAGCCATGCTTCCGCCTCCGCCTCCGAAATTTTCGCGGCTGCCCTCCAGGACTACGGACGGGCCGTCATTGTGGGAAACAAAAAGACTTTTGGAAAAGGAACAGTCCAGACGCTCATTGATCTCTCTCAATACGTCCCTCGCATTGATCCCAAAACCGGACCGGGAGCGCTCAAACTCACGATTCAAAAATTTTACCGCGTCTCTGGAGGCTCCACTCAAAACAAAGGCGTGATCCCCGACATTCAGCTCCCTTCAATCGAAGACTATATGGATATCGCGGAATCGGCTCTTGAGAACGCTCTTCCCTATGATGAAATAGACCCCGCTTCTTATCAAAAGATGAATCTCGTAACCCCGCCCTTGATCGAAAATTTGAGAGAGGCTTCAGAAAACCGCGTCACGGCTTCCCGTGAATTCGGCTACGTTCGCCAGGATATCGCGCTTTTCAAGCAGGAAGACGAGGGAAAAGTCGAATCTCTCAATGAAGCGGAGCGTCTCAAGGAGCAAAAAGATGCGGAAAATTTGGACAAAGAGAGAAAAGAAGAGCGCTTAGTCGTGGGTCCGGATGAATTTACCAAGACTGAAATTACCCTTGAATCCATTACCGGCAGCACGGCCCCGGCGGTCTCTGAAAAGATATTAGCCAAGGCCTCATCTGCGGACAAACACAAAGACAAAACCAAAAACTCCGCCAAGAAAAAAGAAAAGAAGCCCAATATTCCCGATATCGAGCTTGAGGAAAGCGCCCGCATTATCAACGATATGCTCCACCCAACAGAAATCCCCCAGGAACTCTCTCAGATCGCGGAGAAGACTAAAGCGGCCTTGTCAGCGATCGCCAAAGCCGAAGCCAAACAAAAATCATCAAACGAATTAGACGAAATTTTGCCTTAATAAAAAGAGATAGGGACAGTCCCCAACTCCGCTTTTTTAGTAAAATAAGATCATGCCTCCGAGAGAGACTACCGCCGAAAGTTCCTCTTCAAATCCAAAGACCGCTCTGGAATTTTTCGGGCGCGATTTGACCGAGGCCGCCAAAAAGGGAAAACTAGATCCCGTCATCGGCCGCGATAGCGAAATTCGCCGCGTCATTCAGGTCCTCAGTCGCCGCACCAAGAATAATCCCGTTCTCATCGGCGAACCCGGGGTGGGAAAAACCGCGATTGTTGAAGGCCTCGCCCAACGCGTTTCCTCGGGAGATGTTCCCGAAACCATGAAAGACAAGCGCGTGATTTCACTCGACATGGGAAGTTTGGTCGCCGGAGCAAAATACAAGGGCGAATTTGAAGAAAGGCTTAAAGCCGTTCTTAAAGAAGTCACCGACGCTTCCGGCCAGATTATTCTTTTTATCGATGAAATCCACACTTTAGTCGGCGCCGGAGGCGGGGAAGGCGGAATGGACGCGGCCAATATGCTCAAGCCCATGCTGGCGCGGGGAGAACTCCGTTGCGTCGGGGCCACGACCCTGGATGAATATAAAAAATATATCGAAAAAGACGCCGCGCTGGAACGCCGATTTGCTCCAGTGACGGTCGGCCCCCCAAGCGTTGAAGACACTATCGCCATTTTGCGCGGACTTAAAGAAAAATACGAAATCCACCACGGGGTTCGTATTCTTGATTCCGCTTTAGTGGCGGCGGCCGCAATGTCTGAGCGATATATTTCCGATCGTTTTCTGCCGGATAAGGCCATTGACCTCATTGACGAGGCCTCCAGCCGCTTGCGGATGGAAATTGATTCCATGCCGACTGAGCTTGACGAAATGGACCGCAAGCTCCGCCAGCTTGGGATTGAAGAAGCCGCGCTTAAAAAAGAAAAAGACGAAGCGAGCCGCGAGAGAATCCGCGCTATTCAATCTGAAATCTCGACTCTTAAGTCCGAATTTGAAAAGTTGCGCGCCCACTGGGAGAAAGAGAAATCGCTGATTAAAGGCCTTCGCGAGCTTAAAGTAAAAATGGAATCGCTTAAGGCCGATGGGCAACGCGCCGAACGAACGGGAGATCTCAACCGCGCGGCTGAAATCCGCTACGGTTTAATTCCAGAACTCTCCAAGAAAATCGAAGCCTCGGAAAAAGATTTAGCCGCACTTCAGATGGAAAAAAAGCTTCTCAAAGAAGAGGTGGATTCCCAAGACATCGCGCGCGTGATTTCCCGCTGGACCGGGATTCCGGTTGAGAAAATTGGCCAAACTCAGGCGCAAAAACTCTTAAAACTTGAAGATATTCTCCATGAGCGAATCATCGGGCAAGATGAGGCCGTTCAAGCCGTCGCTGCGGCGGTCCGGCGCGCCCAAAGCGGCATCGCCGACCCGGAACGCCCGTTGGGGGTCTTTTTGATGCTGGGACCAACCGGAGTGGGAAAGACAGAACTCGCCAGAGCCCTGGCTGATTTTCTTTTTGATTCCGAAAAAAACCTGGTTCGATTAGATATGTCTGAATATATGGAAAAACATTCAGTCTCCCGTCTCATTGGCGCCCCGCCGGGATATATAGGATATGAAGAAGGCGGACAATTGACCGAAGCCGTGCGCCGGAAGCCTTACTCCGTCGTTTTGCTTGATGAAATTGAAAAGGCTCATCCCGATGTCTTCAATATTCTTCTTCAAGTCACCGATGACGGTCGCCTGACCGACGGCCAAGGCCGAACGGTTAACTTCAAAAACACGATCATTCTCATGACCTCTAATCTCGCGGAAAAAGACCTCGAAGTTCGCTTTAGGCCCGAATTTCTAAATCGCCTGGATGAAATATTGATCTTCCATCCCCTGGACGCGGAAAATTTGCGCCGCATTATCGACATCCAAATTCCCCGCGCCTTGTCGCGATTAGAAGACAAGCGCATCACCTTTACTCTCAATGAAAAAGCCAAGAATTTTCTTTCTCAAAAGGGATATGACCCCACTTTCGGCGCCAGACCCCTTAAGCGCGCCATCCAGAAATATCTTCTGGACCCCATCTCAAAACTACTCATCTCCGGCGAAATTAAGGAAGGCGATTCCGTCTCCGTCAGCGCGGATTTAGCGAAAGAAGCTCTCTCGTTTGAAACGCAAGTAAAAAAGCCTAAAAAAAACTCGCACCCGGCGCAATAAAGCGAGAAATTAATCAATAAGAGGAAACAGCGTGACTAAAAAAGCCTTGATTACCGGAATTACCGGGCAAGATGGGTCTTACATGGCGGAGCTTTTGCTGGAAAAGGGATACAAGGTTTACGGCCTCATTCGGCGCTCAAGCCATGAGCCGACTGAACGCATTAACCCTATTCTTAACCGCATTACTTTAATTGATGGAGACTTGACTGATCAATCATCCCTTGATGAAGCCATTCGCACTGCAAAGCCAGATGAGGTTTATAATCTCGCGGCTCAGTCTTTTGTCGCGGTTTCTTGGAATCAGCCCATTCTCACCGGAGACGTGACGGGTTTGGGACTGACCCGAATCTTAGAAGCCATTCGGCATATCAAACCCGACGCTCGCTTCTATCAAGCCTCTTCTTCCGAAATGTTTGGAAAAGTTCAAGAGGTTCCTCAAACGGAAAAAACGCCTTTCTATCCCCGCAGTCCTTACGGAATTGCCAAGGTCTATGGTCATTATATGACCGTCAATTACCGGGAGTCCTATAACCTCTTTGCCTGCTCGGGAATTTGTTTTAACCATGAATCTCCAAGACGCGGGCTTGAGTTTGTCACCCGCAAAATCACCTATCACGCGGCCAAAATCAAACTGGGCCTTGAAAAAGAATTGCCTCTGGGGAATTTAGACGCCCAAAGAGACTGGGGCTTTGCCGGAGATTACGTGGAAGCGATGTGGAGAATGCTTCAGGCGGACAAGCCGGAAGATTTTGTGATCGCAACCGGCGAAACTCACAGCGTTCGTGAATTTGTCCAAATTGCCTTTGAATCTTTGGACCTTGATTACAAAAAATACGTGCGGGTAGACCCCAAGTTTTTTAGACCGGCGGAAGTGGATCAACTTTTAGGGAGCCCGGCTAAAATCAAAAAAGCCCTTCACTGGGATCCCAAGGTTTCTTTCAAGGAACTGGTGAAAATGATGGCCGAGTCCGACCTGAAACTTTTGCAAAGCGGGAAAGACCCGGCTCTCACTACTTCATGAATAAACCCGCATTCGTTCCCGTCATTCTTTGCGGAGGCGTCGGCTCTCGCCTCTGGCCCGTTTCCCGTTCGGAACGCCCCAAACCTTTTATTCGCCTGGCCGATGGGCAAAGCCTGCTTCAAAAAGCCTGGATTCGGGCCGCAAGCCTTTCAGGCGTTGGAGAGATTTTAACTGTCTCAAACAAAGAGCTTTTTTTTCAAATCAAGGATGAATACCGCAAAGCCGCTTCTCAGGTCAAAAAAAAGATTTCCGACCGCTACCTTTTAGAGCCTTTCGGCAAAAACACCGCCCCGGCCATAACCTTGGCGGCGTTGACACTAAAAAGCCTTTACGGAGAAGACGCGGTTTTACTCGTCTTGGCCGCCGATCATCTGATTTCGCGTCCCAAGCCTTTTCAAGAAGCGGTCTCTAAAGCCGCGAAACTTGCCCGTCAAGGGCGCCTGGTTGTTTTCGGCATCAAACCCGATTCTCCCGAGACCGGATACGGCTACATCGAGGCCAAGGGCCATTCCGTCTTGCGCTTTATTGAAAAACCTCCGCTTAAAGATGCCCAAAAGTATTTCTCTTCCGGTAAATTCCTCTGGAATTCAGGTATGTTTTGCTTTACCGCGAAAACCCTCTTAAGCGAAATTAAAAAACACCGCCCGGATATTCTCTCTTCCTGTCTTAAAACCTTCGCCGCTTTCCCCAAGAATTCAAAAATCGGTCTTTCCAGAATTGACATTGATCCCAAACTCTTTGCCCAAGTTCCGGAAGAGTCCTTGGATTACGCGGTCATGGAAAAATCGAAAAACGCATCCGTCGTCTCTTCCGATATCGGATGGTCCGACATCGGCTCCTGGAACGCGATGGAAACCCTCATCCCAGCGGATAAGAATGGGAACCGCGTCAAGGGAAAAACAGTTCTCTTGGACGCGCAAAATTGCCATATTCAGACAGACGGGCGCGTGGTCGCCGCCATTGGAATCAAAGACCTCCTCGTTGTTGACACCTCCGACGCCTTGCTCATCGCCGCCAAAAACCGCGCCCAAGACGTCAAGGAAGTTTATTCCCGGCTTAAATCGCAGGGAGATGAGATTCACCGCCTCCACCGCACCGTTTATCGCCCTTGGGGAACCTACACCATCCTTGAAGAAGGCCCTGATTTTAAAATCAAGAAAATTGAGGTTTTGCCGCATAGACGCCTCAGCCTGCAACTCCACAAACAAAGAAGCGAGCATTGGGTCGTCCTTCATGGAAGCGCGACCATCCAAAGAGGAGAAAAAATCTTTACGCTCAAAGCGAACGAATCAACTTTTATCCCCCCAAAAACCAAGCATCGGCTGGGCAATGAGGGAAAAATCCCCTTGGCCCTAATCGAGGTGCAATGCGGAAATTACCTCGGCGAAGACGACATCGTCCGGTTTCAAGATGAATACGGGCGGCCTTAAGGCCCGGGTTCTTCAACGCCTCAACTGGGGCGCAAACACCCGTCTTTTTCTGCGCGGAATTTTTGCCCTGGCGCCTTTTATGCTCTTGTCTAGAGTTGTCGCGATGGGAACGCATATTCTAGCCGGACGCTGGCTGGGTCCGGATCAATACGGAATGGCAAGTTTAACTCTCGCCACAAGCAAATTATGGCTTTTATTTATTTCCCTGGGGTTTTTGACCGCTTCCGCCCGCGTCGCGGCGTTGCCCGCTGAAAAAAGAACTCTCGCCGTCTCAAGCCTCACCTGGAGCGCTCTTATCTGGATTGGGTTTGGATCATTACTCCTCTTTGTTTTCCATTCCCCGCTTACGCGGAAATTTAAAATTTCTCCGGAGGTTTATTTTTGGAGCGTTCTCTATGCCGAAGCGCAGTTCTTATACGCCGTTTCTTCCGGGCTTTTGGCGGGGCTTCAAAAATTCAAAGCCCGCGGAATTTTTGAACTGACCTATAGCTTGATTGTTTTGACTCTTTTCTCCGCCTCTTTTGTCTTTAAGCCCCAAATTAGTTTTGCCTTACTCCTCAGAGCCATGAGCCTGGGCTGCGCCCTGGGGGCTTTGTTATGCTTCTATGGAATCCGGGAATTTATCCGTCCGGTTTTCTCGTTTTCAGCCATTCGAGACGTCTGGGATTACGCCGGGCCTTATCTGATGGGATGGGGCTGCATGGTTGGAGCTGAATCTTTGGTCACCCTTATCGTCTCCTGGAATCTAAGCCCTCATGAACTGGGTTTTTATAGCGCTTATCAGACCGCAATTTTTAGACCCGTTTTAGTCGCTTCCGCCCTCATCGGAATCGTCCTAGGCCCTCTCTCCAGCATTCGGGAAAAACAAAAAAAAATATGGAAAAAATTTCTTAGTCTCTCACCCTTGATTTTGCTCGCCGCCTGGATACTATTTTCTCTTTCCGGCTGCGTCGTCATCAAACTTATGGGAAACCGCTACCCACTGATTTTTTCATGGGTTTTGATTTTTGGAGGGGCCGCCGCCTTCTTTTTTCTGTCCTCTTTTCCCGGAACCATCCTCGGCTTTCGGGATTCAAAAAGCGCCTGGCTGTCCAGTTTCTCCGCCGTTTGTGGAGCGATACTCAGCGCCGCCATTGGTTTTTGGGCCATCCCCCGGTTTAAGATCATGGGAGCGGCGCTTGCCTTGGCGGGGCTTTATGCCGGGAGTTTTATCTGGAATTCTCTTTCCAGCCACCGCGTCATCAGCTTAGATGACTCCTAATTATATTTTTCAACCACCATCGCCCCGCCCATGCCGCCCCCAGCGCAAGCCGCGAGCATCCCGTAACGGCCCTTGGGGTTTTTCTTAAGCGCGTGCGCTAAGTTGAGCATGAGGCGAGTTCCGGTCGCGCCCAAGGGATGCCCCAAGGCGATAGACCCTCCGTTGGGGTTTAAGGCGCCGGAATCAAATTTAGCCTTCCAATCATGCCCGAATCTCTCGCGTCCGATTTTAAAGATGGACAAAACCGTCGCCGCAAAGGGCTCATGAAGCTCGATTTGGTCGAGATCGCTAAACGAAATTCCCGCCCGCTCCAAGGCGACCGGCGCCGCCAAGGCCGGAGACACCCCCATATGCGCGGGATTATTTCCGTAAAAACCCCAGCCCTTGATTTTGGCCAAAATCTCAAGCCCCAATTCCCTGGCTTTTTTCTCAGTTGAGACAATCGTGGCGGCCGCGCCGTCGGAGCGCCCGCAGGAATTAAATAAGGTCACTGTTCCCTTGTCGCCTTCCTGATAGGTTTTTCCCTCGACATATTTTCCATAATCGGCGTAGAAATTTTTAAGCGGATAAGACGGTCCGTCAAAAAGAAGCGGAGCCTTGGCAAACATCTGCGGCTTTTCAACCAAGTCTTCTCTCAGAAATGGATATTCGTCTTTGTCTAAAAGAACCTGGTCTTGGACCTGGGCTTTCTCCACATGGGAATCATAAAAGCCCGCCTTCCAACCGGAAATCGCGCGGCGGAAACTCTCGCGGGCGTAATCATCTTCCTCGGAACGGGTGATGCCATACATCTGCGCGCAAACTTCAGCGGTCGCGGCCATGTTGATTTTTTTAACCGGATCGGTGAGACCTTGCTCCAGGGAATCAATAACCGCCACCTCCGAACTCTCCAAAAGCCCCGCCCATTTAGCCTTGACGGTGTCAAAACTCCGGAGTTCTTTTAAGCCCCTAGAGCCTTCGATGGAATAAGGCATCCTGGACATACACTCAGTTCCGCCGGCGATATAAAGTTCGCCTTCCCCGCAACGGATAAAGCGCGCGGCCGCGGCGATAGACTCAATGGATGAAATGCAGTTATTTTGAACCGTGACCGCCTGGGTTTTTTCAGGAAGCCCGCAGTTGAGCGCGGTGACTCTTGCGATATTGGGCGCGGAGAAACTTTGCGCGACCCATCCAACCAAAACCCCGTCCACCGCTTCCTTGGGAAGCCGCGATTTTTTAAGCAAAGAATTAACCGCCATGACCATCAAATTCTCGGCTCTAAGGCCGGATAAGGATCTCGCCATATGCCCAATAGGCGTGCGGGCTCCGGAACTAATCACGATTGTGTCTTTTGATTCCATACCAGTTTTCTCCTTTATTTCTCGCAGAGAGAATTTCCCTCTTGGTTTTGTTCATTGGCCATCGCTTCACGGCTCAGCAAAGGCTCTGAAATTTTAAGCCCCCAAAAGACAAAAACGCTCATGAGACCGGGAAGGGCCTGATAGGCCAAGCGGTAAAGAAGAGCGGCCACCAAGGCCTTGTCCCAGTCTATTCCAAAGCCGGAAAAAACCGCCGCTAATGATCCTTCCATAATGCCTAGTCCCGCCGGCAATACCGGTACCAGCATCGCCGCCATTGCCATGGTAAAACCGGCGGTTAAATAACCGACCGACAAACTCACCCCCACCGCGCGAAAAGCGAAATAAAGAGAGCTCATGAGAAAAACCCAATCCGCCCCGGTAAAAACAATCATCCGAGTCAACCGCACGCGCCCTCGGCGAACCCTCGACAAACCTTCTTCAAGCTGCCGCTCAAAAGCCTCGAAACTCTCTTTCGGGATTCCAGTTTTGAGAAAAAAGAAAATCCCGCGCTCAACCCGGTTCGACAGACGATTCATGATTTTTCCGCGGATGCCGCGGCTAAATAAAAAGACGAGTATCGGAACGCTGACGGCCAGTAAAATCAAAAGCCCGGCCGCGCTTTCCATGACCGCAATTCTGGTTCCGTGGATGTGCAGCATCAAATAAAGAAGCCCCTGGGCTAAAATAAGAGCCAAGACTAAGTAGAGAATGACCGAGCTTAAGACTGAAACTAAGACCGTCGTCCCATAGGGAACCCCGCGTTTTCTGAGCAAATGCGCCTTTAAGGCGAAACCGCTGGCGCCCGCAGTTGAGATGAAATAATTGATGGTGGTCGAAACCAGGGCGATTCCCAAGGACTCCGTCAAAAGAAGCTTGTGTTCAAAAATCAAAAGCGCTTCTTCCAAGGCGAACCCCGCCATGGAGTAGCTCCCAAAAGCGCAAAAGGCGGAAACCCACACCCAGCCCCACTCGATTTTATCTCCAATCGCCTCGACCGCCGCGAAATGTTTAGAGAAGAGATAAAATAAAATCGCGCCCGACAGAAGAAGACCCAGGGCCAGGGGGATTTTTTTCTTGATGGCGTTCATGGCCCCAGCATCCCCTGGTAACTCGATAAAAATGCCTGCGCTTGACCCCTAAAATGCTGATGAACCAAAGGCCATAAAGCCGCCAGGCGAAAAGCAAAGAGAACGGGAATAAGAAGCCCGGCCAATGAAACTAAAATTATTTTTTTTCCATAAGCGGGTTCGGGCGGCCCGGCGGTTTCCTTGAGCTGAAGATAAAGACGGGATGTAAAAATAAGCGCGAAGGGAAACGTAAAAAATCCGGAAAAAAGACCTAGAATCGGAATCTTAGACAAAATCCACGCGGACAGGCTGATGAAAATGAGCCTCCCGGCCACCGTCATCCAGCGATCTTTGACGTAAGACAAACTTCTTTGGAGAGACTCAAGTCCCCCAATATTTTCCGAAACAAAAACAAAAGGGACAAAGCTGAGCGAAAAAGCCAAAAAAATTCCCGGCAAAATGAAAAGATAAATTCCGCCAATCGCGGAAAGAAAAGCCAAAAGACACGCCCAGGAAAAGGGCGTCAGTTTAGCCCAGGATTCTTGGTAGATGGAAAGGGCGTCTTTGGAGTTTCCCAAGGCGACTTCCATTAAGGCAACCTGAGTCCAACTCACTCCCCATAAACCCAGGAAAACCGAAAGACCTCCCGCCGCCGCCCACAACCACCAATGCGAATATCCCGTGCCGAACCAAATGAGAAGGGCCAATCCAAAGGGAATAATCACGGCGAGTATCGTTAAGATTCCGCCAAGACCTCCGGCCGCCATCAGCGCCCAAAAGCGCGACTTAAAAAGAGGCCAGGTTTCCTTGAGCAAATCGCTCAATGAAGGCAACGGAGAAACCGCCGAACTCCCATCCATAACGCGATTATATCTTTAAATCAGGGCAAGCAAAAACTTATCCGCCGATAGGATTCGGGTCCCTTCGCTCAGAACATCGACGCCGCTTTTTTTAATCACTTGGTATGAAAAAGGAATTTTCAGCTTTTCCCTAAAATACCTCAAGTGAGGCGACGCGCTTAACTCCTGCAATTTAACCTCAACCGCAAACCAGGGGCGCTCATCCACCGTCACTAAAAAATCCGCTTCGCGCTGAGCTTCGTCCCGCAAGAAATAAAGCTCAGCTTTATAGCCTTCTCGGTCTCTCAGCCAGTGAACCAACTTTAAAAGATTTGACGCAATCAAATTCTCGAACCGCGCGGCTTCGCCCGAAACTTCCGACCAATCCCACAGATAAAGTTTGGGAACTTTCTTAAGCGAACGGAAGGAAGACCGCGCGTAGGGATGAATACGAAAGTGGTAATAGAAAGATTCCAGAATGTCGAGCCAATGCGCGGCCGCGCGGTAGCTGACGCCTAAGTCCTCGCGAATGGAGTTAACCGATAGGAGAGCCCCGACTTTTTCCGGAAGCATGTCGCTTAAAAGCTTCATGCGCCCCAAATCGCGGATCAGCTCCACATCTTGGATATCCTCGCGGAAAAGCCGCTCATTGCGTTCATTATGCCAGCGCCTGAGCAGGCGCTCTTCCTGAGAAAGAAACGGTTCGGGAAAACCGCCGAACTTGTCCAATGCCGTCAAGAGATCCCCGAAAAAAACCTCTTGAATAGGAAGTTCCTTAAAGGGCTGCAAATTTGCTTTTCTTCCGCTTAACTCCGCCAGGGAAAACGGATGCAAGCGGTAAAGATGATAACGCCCTTGAAGGGAATCGCCTCCTCTTCGATAGATGTCCAGCCGCGCGCTTCCAGTAATGAGAAATTTGTAACGAGTCTTAAGGGAATCGTATTGCCCTTTGAGAAAGCCCTTCCACCCCTTGAACTTATGAATTTCATCCAAAATTAAAAGTTTCGCCGAAGCAGGCCAACGGGCCGCCATTAAATCCCTCCGATTTCCCTGGTTATCCCAATTAAAATAAGCCGCCTGCCGGAAATGTTTTCCAATGATATCGGCAGCCAGCGTCGTTTTACCGATTTGCCGCGGTCCCGCGACGAAGACCATTTTCTTAGACAAATCCTCGAGAATGGAAGATTCAAGATAGCGGCTACGGACCATGAAGATAGTATATAAATAATTTACCCCCAAAGCAAAAAAATACATATATTTTTTTGCTTTGATGCAAAAAATTTATTCAACAAGACCGCAAGCTCGACATTTTTTCATTGAAGAAGCCGTAAGGGTCTGTTATAATGAAGATACGGGGGTGAATTAGGTTCGACAGGAGTGGACGGACCCTCGGTCGCAGGCCCTGGAAGGTCTGAGCCAGGATAAAATCAGGCCAAAAAAATAAAAGCCAACACACAGCTGGCCTGGGCCACCGCCTAATCCGCGGCTGACCTACGTCGATCCCTGACGCCCGCTAGGGGAATTCCGACGTCATGAGCGGGATGCGGGCCTTTCTCGCTTTTTCCGTCGAGAAGACCTAAAGACACAACGGAGATAGTTCGGGGATACTCGTTCGGCTGTTTTCCCCGAATGAAACCAAAGCCGGACTAAGCCTGTAGTGACCTGGGTCGGCCTCTTTTGGACGCGGGTGCGATTCCCGCCACCTCCACGGTTTTTTGTTTTTTTAGATAAACTCAATGCCCTCTCGCACGCTGACGCTAACATTCTCAAGCCTGTTTTTTTTTGCCCTCGCCGCCGCTTCCATCCCCGACCCTCGCCTCGCCCCGATTTTATTTCCCCTCTATGGATTTCTTTTTTTATGGATGGGTCTTCGCCAAGAAAGAGAATTGCCGTTCGTATTTCTTTTTTTAGTTTCGGTCACGGCTCTTCTTTCGGCCTCCCGCCTTAAGTCTCCCTGGAACCGGGAGATTTTTTTTGAACTAGGGGCTTTGTGGTTTTTTCAATTTTCCTGGGGCGCTTATCAAAACGCGATTTTAGGATCGCGACGGGACCGCGAAGTCAAGGTCAACGCGCTCCGCCTCAAAATATCGGAGGAAGAAAAAGACGTCGAATACTACCAGTCCTATCGAACCAAGGCCTTGTCTCAAATTCAAAACGCCCAAAACCTCACCGCCAGCGCCAAAAGCCTCGCCAATACTCTTTCAGCCGCCGAGGTTCACGATCGTTTGATTTCAATTCTCTCCTCTCGCTTTCCCTCGGCTCAAGTCGAAATCGTCGCTTCTCCTGGAAAGGACCCACTTCTCAATTTCACCCAAACCAGAAACGCCCCAACCCTTATCCGGGACGCTTGGGCGGACAAGCGCTTTCACGAACTATTGTCTCCTTACCGATCCGGGCTCTCCATTCCGCTTAAGGTCATGCGCCAGCCCGCGGGATTTCTTAAGATTACCTCCAAAGAGCCCGACGCTTTCGGAGCCGAAGAAGCGAAAGCCGCCGAACTTTTCGTCGCCATGGCTTCCATGAGCCTTGAAAATATCCGCTTCTACGAACAGGTTCAAGCTCAATCGGTAAGAGATCCCTTGACTCAACTCTACAGCCACCGGGCGTTTCAAACCCAGCTTCAGGAAGAGCTTTTGCGCGCCGGCCGTAGCCAGACGCCGCTTTCTTTAATCATGATGGATATCGATCACTTCAAATCCTATAACGACCGCTATGGACATCCGGCCGGAGATTCTCTCCTTAAGACCGTATCCGCCATTCTCAATTCTTTCGCCCGGCCCGTGGATTTCGCGGCCCGCTACGGAGGCGAGGAATTTTGCCTGATTTTGCCTAATTTCGTGCGCACGGAAGCCGTCGAAATAGCCAACCGTTTGAGGCTCAGGGTCGCCGCTCAACCGTTTTTCTTTAACGGAGAAAAAAGTTCCGTGACCATCAGCCTTGGGGTCGCGAGTTTTCCGCAAGACGCGACCACCGCCAGTCAAATTATTCGCGTCGCTGATGAGAGGCTCTATCAAGCCAAACACGGCGGGCGCAACCAGGTGGTCGGATGAACTGGGTCTTTCCGTTTCTTTGCGCTTCTCCGGCTTTGATTTTTTGGAGCGCCAGGTTTTCTCAAAAGCGTTTTCTCTGGGGCATTCTGGGATTTGTCTTTTTCCTGGACGCCCTCACCGCGCTGGTCTCTCCACTGAACCTTAAGGCGGTCGCCCTAGTCTGCGCGTTCTGGTCAAGCGCGGCTTCTTTTTGGGCTTACACAGAATACGCCAGGGATCAGAAAAAAGACGCGGCTTCCAAGGCCTCCCTTCAAAAGTTGCTCGCAAAATCCGACGAAGTTTCCAATCGCCTCTCGGAACTTAAACTTGAAAGCGTCAAAATCGAGCGCGAACAAAAAAAGACTTTAGCCCTTTACGGGGCGGTCAAAAGCCTAGCCCAAGCCTTGGGATGGGAAGACACTAAACCCATTCTCGAATCGGCGGTCGATCAATATCTGGGGGCGACGGCATATTCTTTCTATGTGAGTTCATCGAGCGGAAGCGCTAATTTCGACGCTCTCTTATGCCGCGGCCTTCATGATTCCCCCGGAGCCTCTTTTTCGTCCTTAAAAAAATGTATTGAATCCCACTCCCAGTCTTATCGCCAAGCCTGTCTCATTCATTCGCCGGAAGAGGCGATGGTGACCCCCTTTGAAGACAACGGCGAAGTTTTAGGGCTTTTCTACGCCAAGATTCCGCATGGAACCAACGCGGAAGAGTTCCTCAGAAACTCTAAAATTTTCGCCGGGGAAATCGCTTTCGCTTTTAGAAGACTTAAGCTCTTTCAAGACGTGGAGAACCTTTCCCGCATTGACGGGCTGACCGGGGCGCATCGCCGGGGAGAGTTTGAAGAAAGACTCCGCCATGAAATCGTCCGCGCGCGAACCTTTAAAACGACGGTTGGAATTTTAATGCTCGACATCGACCACTTCAAGAAACTCAACGATCGCTACGGCCACCCCTTCGGAGATCAGGTTTTAAAAAGAGTCGGGGAGATTTTAAACGCCTCGGTCTATGAAACCGACTTCGTCGCCCGCTATGGCGGAGAAGAATTCGTCGTCATTTTGCCGCGCGCGGAACCCGCGGGAGCCCTCAGAAAGGCCGAAGCCATTCGCGCCGCGATAGAAGCCGAGAAATTTTCCATCGCTTTTGAGACGATCTCAATTTCAGTCTCCATCGGCATGTCCCATTTTCCCAGAGACGCCTCCGACCCCGAGAGCCTGGTCCAGGAAGCCGACCAGGCTCTTTATGCGGCAAAGGACCGAGGGAGAAACCAAGTCGCAGACGCAAGCCAGGTCAAAAAATCGTAACAAAAAGAAAGCATTATAGTGTTTAAAAGGAAAAACAATGGATAACCTCGCGCCCGAACCAGCCCCCTCGCCGGAAACGCCGTCCAGACAGCCCGTCAAAAAAAAGCTGGTCAAGTCTCTCATCGTCGTTTACGCCTTGACGATTTTATTGGGGTTAGTTCTTCTGATCAAAAAACGCCCCTCAAACCCCGATTTTAATATCGGAAAACAAGCGGAAAGTTTTCTAGCCTTATCCAAGGAAGATAAAATCGGCGTCGTCGCCATTCACGGACCGATTTATTTTTCCGACGATGGAAGACCTTGGGACAACTCCGGGGCCGAGGGATGGGAGAAGCGAATCATTAAGCTCGCCAACACCCGCGGAGTAAAAGCCATTATTCTCGATATTAATTCCCCGGGGGGCTCGGTTGGAGCGGTTCAGGAACTCTATAGCGAAATTCTTCGCATCCGCAAAACCAAGCATATTCCCTTCGTCGCGTCTTTTGGAGACGTCGCCGCTTCCGGCGGCTATTATATCGCTTCCGCCTGCGATAAAATTGTCGCCCATCCGGGAACCCTGACGGGTTCTATCGGCGTTATTTTTGACGCGACCGATCTGCAAGGTCTTTTTCACAAAATCGGGGTTAAGATGTCGCCGATTAAATCCGGGAAATTTAAGGATATCGGTTCTCCCGCGCGCGCAATGACCCCGGAAGAGAAACGCCTTCTTCAAAGAATTATTGACGATACTTATGAGCAGTTTCTATCCGCGGTCAGCCTGGGGCGAAATATTCCCAAAGAAAAACTTCGCCCTATCGCCGATGGGCGCATTTTTTCAGGCAATCAAGCCCTCAAAGATCATCTCGTCGATCAACTGGGAGATTTTCACGACGCGGTGGCCTTAGCCGCCAAGCTCGGCGGCGTTGTCGGAAAACCTCGACTTATTCGCGGACACGGGAATTTGGATGAGATTTTGAATATGATTAATTCCAAATTCCTGGGCGGGCCGCTCTCAAGCGCGTCTTTGATTAGCCAAATTTCGCTGCCGCGTGCGGGGCTCGAATATTTATGGACGGGATATTGATCCATGAGCCTTTCTGAAATTTTTTACGATTATCTGGAAGCCCCGGAAAAAGCCCAGGAAGCGATTCTCGCGCGTCCGCCGATGGCGCTGGCCCTTTGCGGCTTTTTAGCGGCGGCCCTTTCCTTGTCTCTCTGGAACAGCATTAAAACCGGGGGGCTTGTCTTTTTTACCCTCAAGACGGCATCCATTTTCCTTTGGAATCTCTTGTCGGCCTTTTTATGGGCCGCTTTGATTCATTGGTACGCTTCGATGAGAAGCCCCGAACCTCTAGCGCCCAAAACGGCAAAATCCATCCTCGTCTATTTCGGGTTTTCTGATTTTGCCTGGAGCTTGACGGCGGTCGCGGCCTTTACTTCTCTCCTTGAAAGTCCTTGGCGATATCTTTCTCTCCTGATTTTCGCCGTCGCCGGATTTTTAAATCTCGCCCTCAAAGCGCGAGGGATCAAAAGCGTTTACCATTTCTCCGGGCCCAAATCCTGGCTCTTAATTCTAGCTCCCTACGCCGCGTTTTTCATTTTAGGACTGTGCTTTCTGGTTTTTAGTCTTTTAGGATTATTCTTTCGCTAATTTGCGTTCATGGGACAAGAAATTATTTCGGAAACCTTTGACGGCCTTCCGGCGGCGACGAGCGCCGAGATGCGGCTTTTGGATTTGCGGGCCGAAGAGCGTTACGGACTTTCCTCCGAACAGCTCATGGAAAACGCGGGAAAAGCCGCCGCCAAGGAAATTGGCCGTTTTCCAGGGCTTGTGCCCCAAGCTCAAATCGCCGTCGCCTGCGGGCGAGGCTTTAACGGCGGAGACGGCCTTGTCATCGCCCGGCTTTTATCCGAACAAAAATTTTTGGTCGTAGTTTTTATTTGCCCCCCGAAAAAAGACGCGGTCTACCCGCCCTTGGTTTCCGCTCAAATGGAGCGCGCCCAAAAAGCCGGGGCCCGCGTCATTTCTTTCGAGGAAAACGGGGCTTTTTCGGAAGAGCTTAAAAAATCCGCGCTCGTGATTGACGCCCTTTTGGGAACCGGTTCCAGCGGAAAACCCACCGGGTGCGCCCATTTCATGATTCAGGAAATTTCGCGCTCCAAAAAACCGGTCATCGCCATAGACATTCCCTCGGGAATCAACCCCGACACCGGACACCACAGCGGCGCTTTTGTAACGGCGGCGGAAACCCTCACCTTCGGGCTTCCCAAACGCGGCCTTCTTTTTCCCCACTCCCAAAAAAATGTCGGACGCCTTAAAGTTCTGGACATCGGGTATCCGCCGGATTTAATTCAATCCGTTCTCGCCCGCAGAAAATGAATCTGACTGTTTCGCGTCCCAAGGCCCTTTCGGTTTCGCAGCTTTGCGCCCAGATTCACGATCTCCTCGAACAGACCTACCCCCAGATTTGGGTGGAAGGCGAAATTTCCAATTGCCGCTTGTATCCTTCCGGACACACTTATTTAACTCTTAAAGACGCCGAGGCCCAAATTCCGGCGGTTCTCTTTCGCGGCGTAGCCATGGGAATAAAATTTAAGCCGGAGGACGGACTCAAAGTTTTAGTCAGCGGCCGCGTTTCAGTTTACACAAAAAGAGGAGACTTACAGCTGATTCTTTCCTCCATCGAACCTTTGGAAAAAGGCGGCCTGCAACTGGCCTTTGAACAACTCAAAGCCAAACTGGAAAAAGAAGGCCTCTTTGACGCCGCAAGAAAAAAACCCATTCCGGAATATCCTCAAACCGCGGGCGTCATTACTTCCCTTCAAGGGGCCGCAGTTCGGGACATCGTCCATGTTCTCACCCGCCGCTGGCCGGAAATTCACGTTCTCATTTTGCCGGTCCAGGTTCAGGGAGACGCAGCCGCTCCTGAAATTGCCCAGGCCATTCAAGATTTCAATCAACATTTTCCCAAGACCGATGTTTTGCTCGTTGGACGCGGGGGCGGAAGCCTTGAGGATTTATGGGCCTTTAATGAGGAAGTCGTCGCCCGCGCTATTGCCGCATCAAAAATTCCCATCATTTCCTGCGTGGGACATGAAACCGACTTTACCATTGCCGATTTTGTGGCGGACCTTCGCGCTCCCACGCCGTCTGCCGCGGCCGAAATGGCGGTTCCCGACGCCGAAAATGTTCAAAAAAATATCGCGGCGCTTAAAAGATCTCTTGTTCAAAACATGACGAGAATTCTTCAAATTTCTGAACATCGGCTGAAAGCCTTGGCCCAACACCCTTTTCTCAAAAGCCCGCGCCGAATGTATGAGGAATTTACCCGCCGCCTGGATGAAGCCGCTTCCGAACTTGAGCGAGCGTTCAAGGCAAAACTCGATATTTTAGAGAATCGTTTAGCCCTTCAAAGCGGACGCTTAGACGCCTTAAGCCCGCTTAAGGTGCTTGCGCGCGGATATGCGGTCGCCCGCAAATGGCCGAACCTTCAAGTCATCCGTTCCGAAAAAGACGTTCAAACCAAGGACGTTATTTTACTTCGCCTAAGCCTAGGCGAAATTTTCTGCGAGGTCAAGGAAAAAACATGAGCAAAGAAACTAAAGAACCCAAAAAAGAGTCGTTTGAGGCCTCCCTCAAAAAGTTGGAAAACTACGTTCAGGCGCTTGAAGCCGGAGACAAGGGCATCGAGGAAAGCCTTGAGGTTTTCGAGAAAGGCGTGGCCTTGGCGAGAGAGCTGTCTCAACGCCTGGAAGAGGCCAAGCAAAAGGTAGAGGTTCTTGCGAAGGGTGAAAACGGTTTTTCCAAAAAGCCTTTGTCCAAACTGGACCAAGAATGAAAAAAGGGGACTGTCCCCTTTTTACTTTTCCACGAAATCTATAAATTCTCGCTGGAATTTTTCAACGGAAAACTCTTCCGCGCGAGCGCGCAAGACGCGAAAATCAAAGTTTTTCTCAACCGACATAAATTTTTCAACCGCAGTTTTTAAACTCTGCACGGTTTGCTCCATAAAATAGACTCCGTCAAGGCCGTCTCGAACGGTTTCCGCGAGCCCCCCCGCGCCAAAGCCAATCACCGGCGTTCCACAGGCCAAAGCCTCAACGGGGGCAATCCCAAAATCTTCAAGGGCCGCAAAAATAAAAGCCCGCGCGCCTTCAAGCAAATGCGCGACTTCGGCGTCTTTTAGATTTCCCAAAAATTCAACCGTAGGACCTGCCTTCTTCAAGATGCGACTTTTCTCAGGCCCGTCTCCCACGACCTTAAGAGGGAGCCCCATTTCGGAAAAAGCCTCGACGATGAGATCGATTTTCTTGTAGGGAACCAATCTTGAGACCGTCAGAAAATAATTTTCCTTCTCGCCAGAAGCCTTAAAGCGCTCAATATCCACCGCAGGGTAAATGACCCGCGCATCCCGGCCGTAAGCGCGTTTAATTCTGTCTGCGATAAAATGGGAAATGCAGGCGAAACCCGTCACCCTTTGCGAAGACTCTAAGTCCCAGGCTTTAAGACGATCTAAAATTGGCCCTGCAATCATGCGGCGCACGGGATCAAGAGAAGCCATGTATTGTTCCCTCAAATCCCAGGCGTACCGCATCGGCGTAAAGCAGTAGCACAAATGGGTCTGCCCCGGGCGCACGCGAACGCCTTTAGCCGCCGCATGGCTAATCGAGACAATGAGATCGTATCCAGACAAATCAAAACCTTCAATAGCCCAGGGATAAAAAGCCAAATATTGGCGATAGTAACGCTTAGCCCATGGAAAAAACTGGAGCCGCGAAGGAATAATTTTCGCTCTTTCAAGGGATGTCCCCTTCAAAATTTCAGGATTGACGACTAGGACATGCGTATCCGCTTCGGGATAGAGACCGAGCACGTGCGACAAAACGCGCTCGCCGCCGCCCCAGGACGTCAGCCAGTCATAAACAACCGCGATTCTTTTAAATTTTTTCATCTCTTTTAGGCGCACGCCGCCCAGGCGATTCCCCCGCAAAACTGAAACAAAAAACGCCCATTCACCCCGACACCCAGTTCTCGCAAGGCGCGGAAAAGAAATCCTTAAGCGGCATTCCTGATGCGCCCACCAAGAGCTTTCTTTGAGGATGAAATTCCCGGGCAAACTCAGACATCCCTGGCAACGAATTCACCGCTCGGGAAGTCTTGACCTCAATGGCCGTCACCCCCGCCTTGGTCTTGACCACGAAATCAACCTCATGATTACCTTGCCGCCAGTAGAAAACATTGGTCCCTGTTCCAACAAGGCCGTTGACCAAATGCGCCCCGACCGCCGATTCGACCAGACGACCCCAAAAATGAGGATTTTCCCGCGCGGCGGAGAAAGAATAATCGGCCATGCTCGTCATGAGCGCGGTATTAAGGACCAAAAATTTGGGGCTTGAACCCCGCTGTTTAACCCGGCTACCAGAATACTTCTGAAGTCCGGTCAGCATCCCCGCTCCCGAGAGTAAATCCAAATAATGCGCCAGCGTCACGGTATTTCCGGCATCATGAAGCTGCCCCAACATTTTATGAAAGGAAAGAATCTGCCCGGAATAATCGCAGCCCAAGTGAAACAACCGTCTTAAAAGGGCCGGCTTATCCACCCGAACTTGAAATAAAATATCCTTTGAGAGAGTCGTCTCGATGAGGGAATCCAAAACGTAGCGGCGCCACCTCTCTTCCTCGGCGATAAGGCCCGCGGCTCCGGGGTAGCTCCCAAAATACAGATATTGCTCGAGATTCCAGCCAAAAGCCTCTTTCATCTCGGAAAAAGACCAATGCCCCACGCGCACGACCTCAAAGCGCCCGGCCAGACTTTCGCTTAAGCCCTTTTGCATCAAAAGCGGGGAAGAGCCGAGCAACACGGTCTTAAGGTTGATCCCCGAGGCCGTATCCTCGTCCCATAATCTCTTGACCAGTTCGGACCAGCCAACCACTTTTTGAATCTCATCGAGAACAAGCGCACAGGAGCCTCCACTTCTAGCCCGCAGCCGAGCGATGTCCCATTGCGCTTCAAGCCAAGTCGGGTCCCGGGGGGCGGGCGCGTCAGCCGCGGCATAATGCGCGTCTTCACCAAAAACCTCAAGGGCCTGCCGAATGAGCGTCGTTTTCCCCACTTGTCGCGGGCCAATGATGATTTGAATAAACTTTCGAGGCTCCTTGAGCCGCCTCAAAATAGTCTTCAAAACAGGGCGTTGATAAGCGGGTTTCATATTTTACTCATTATACTGAGTAAAATATATTAGAATCAAGAGATATTTTTTATTTTAATTTCAGGCCTCCACCGCCCCAGGACGTCAGCCAGTCATAAACAATCGCGATTTTTTTCGTTTTTTCCATTGTTTTTAGAAATTCCTAAATGATACTATAAATTTGCCGGACATATTTAAACCAATGTTTACCCGCGTTATCAAGCCCAGTTTGAATTCTAGTTTTTTTCTCTTCGGTCCGCGCGGATCGGGAAAAACTCATTTCATAAAAAATTATTTCCCGGAATCAGAGGCTTTTTATTTAGACCTTCTCGATCCAGACGCGCAACAGAATTTAGTTCTTCGTCCACGAGGACTCACGGAAAGATTAGCGGCTCTTTCTCCCAAGGTCCAATGGGTCATTATTGATGAAATCCAAAAAATTCCATCCCTGCTGGACGTGGTTCACCAACAAATCGAGCGAAAACGATTTAAATTCGCCCTCACAGGCTCAAGCGCGCGGAAATTAAGACGCGGAGCGGCCAATCTCTTGGCCGGACGAGCCTTCCTTTACCACCTTTTCCCGCTTTCAAGCCGCGAAATCGGAGAGGACTTTTCGCTGGAAAAAGCTTTGCAATGGGGAACTCTCCCCCGGCTCTTTTCCTTGCCCGAAAAACAAGACAAAATCGATTACCTGCGCGGTTACGCCCATGTCTATCTTCAAGAAGAAATCATGCAGGAACAAATCGTACGTCGCCTTGAGCCTTTTCGGCGTTTTCTACAAATCGCCGCTCAAATGAGCGGACAGATCGTCAATTTCTCAAAAATCGCGCGGGATTGTCAAACGACGGTTCCAAGCGCCCAAACCTATTTTCAAATCCTCGAGGATACCCTGGTCGGATTTTTCCTGGAACCCTTTCATGAATCCGTCAGAAAAAGACAAAGAGAAAGCCCCAAATTTTATTTCCGCGACCTGGGAATCTCACGCGCCTTGGCCGGGGTTTTATCAGTGGACGTCCTGCCTCAAACCTCCGAATTCGGCGCCGCTTTCGAGAATTTTCTCATCAATGAAATTCTGCGTTTGGCGGATTATCAAAGAAAGGAATGGCGATTCTCTTATTTGAGGACCAAGGACGGGGTCGAGGCGGATATGATCATCGAACGCCCAGGCCTTAAACGCGCGGTCATTGAAATCAAATCCTCCGAGCGCATTGTTTCTGAGGATTTGCGCGGCTTAAGACTTTTAGCTCCAGACATTTCTCATAGCGAAGCTTTTTGTCTTTCCCGCGATCCTAACGCCAAAAAAATCGACGGCATTCATTGTCTTCCATGGACGCGCGGGCTTATTGAACTCGGGCTTTAAAAACCATGATTCTCAGGCCTCCACCGCTCGCGCGATTTTCTCCCGCAAAGCTAAAACAAAAAACGTCCCGACATTTTCCATTACGCGGAATTTGAAGCCAACAAACGAGAATGTTCCATGAAAACCCGCGCTCGTTCCCAAGCGCGTGATTCATGAGAAACACGCCAAAGATCATAGCTTTGCTGAAGATTAAGCCAGAGTTCCGGACTAGTACCAAACGCTCTGGAAAGACGCAGGGCCATGTCAGGGGTCACGGAGCCCCGTTCGTTGACGAGTTTGGAAATCGTCTTCCGAGAAACCTTTAGGCCACTGGCAGCATCGGAAACGGTCAGATGAAGCGGCTTGAGGTAATGTCTTTTGAGAATGGCGCCCGGATGCGCGGGCGGACGAGTTCTTTCTCTCATAAATTTAACCTCCTAGTGATAATCCATATAATCACGCGCCAATTGCCGGATACTTTGACGGCCCAACAGTCTTTGAGATGCCTTTTCAGCAAGTGAAGCATCGAACCTGGATAGTCCATGTCCATGACAATCCGCGCGGCATCCAGGCGATCCAAAATATCCATCAGTTTTTGCGCCTGACGAGGTTGTATACCTCTCTTTGATCCGTCATAAAAGAGACTCTCTAATCCCTTATGCCTAAAGCCCTTTATCACTATTTAAGTGTAACCTATGTAGTTACATCTGTCAAGAGGCAACCCATGCAGCCGCCCGCACGATTTCCTCTAGCGAAAAATTAGAAAGAATTCCATTGCGAACTTATTATGCTCTTTATGATGATAAACGGCAACTATGTTTCACTTTGCCCCACCCTTGAAATATCTTGCTCCAAACGCCCCAGCCACTAATGGCCATTCTGATGTTCGTTATCTTTCTTTTTTTAATAGTAAAATATAAGCCATGAAAGAACGTCCCTATCTTCGTCTTTGGGAAAATATCTCCGAAAGCAAGTGCATGGCGTTTATTTCTGGCCCTAGGCAAGCAGGAAAAAAGATCCCAGCCCAAGCCGTCGGCGCTGCGATCGCGATCGCTCTCATATCTCTTCCGACAACCTTACCGTTCAAGGGGATTTGCGCGGCGGCAATCGTCGCGGCCGCGATCTGCCTGGGATTCTTGACGCGATTTCGATTTCCATTCCGCCCTAACGCGGCCCCTCCCCGCCCGCCGCCCGATTGGCCTTCCGATGGCCTTCAAAAGCTCGGCTCTTGCCCCGTCTGCCAAAGCCCGCGGCGACAGACACTTTACGAAGGCCTCACCGATCGGACATTCTTCTGCGCCCCCGGCTCGTGGACGTTGCATCAATGCTCTGACTGCGGTTGCGCCTATTTGGATCCCCGGCCGGCTCCGGAAGCCATCTCCCTGGCCTACAGCTCCTATTTCACCCATGACAGTAGCAATGGCCGCGATACAGCAAATCTTTCCGGCTTGGCCTTCTGGCGCCGGGCCTTTGACAACAGCTATGTGAATTGGCGCTTTGGAACTCGCTTCCATCCCGTGGCTCCGATATGGGGAAGAATCCTTGTCTCCATAATACCCTTCGAACGGGCCAAATTGGAAGCTGAAGGACGGAATCTGCCAAAGCCGAAGGACGGTTCCAGGCTTTTGGACGTAGGTTGCGGCAACGGCGCCTTTCTCACTTTTGCCCGGAGCATGGGTTATGACACTATGGGAACCGATGTGGATCCCAAAGCTCTCGATATCGCCCGCTCGCAAGGCCTTCGGGTTTTCCAAGGAAGCGTGGATGATTTGTCAGGGTTTGAAGCGGCCTTTGACGTCATTACCCTTTGTCACGTCATCGAACACGTGCATGATCCGACGCGACTATTGCGCCGTTGCCGTGAGCTCCTTAAGCCTGGCGGCTTCCTTTGGATAGACACGCCCAACATCGACAGCCAAGGCCACCGCATCTACGGGGCGCATTGGCGAGGATTGGAACCGCCGAGGCATCTCGTAGTGTTCTCGTGGGCCTCCTTGGAAGCGGCGCTTCGCCAGGCAGACTTCGGGAGAATCGAACGTCTTCCCTGGCAACCTTCTTGCGCTGGCATGTTCATGAAGAGCGAGGTGATTCGCTCGGGGAACGACCCCCGAGCGAGAGTCAATCTTTCTTTCCGGGACCGAGCTCGAGGCTTGGCCCCGGAATGCCGCGCCCTCCTGAATCCAAGCGTCAGGGAAACAATCGGGCTCAGAGCGTGGAGTTGAGCAAGGACGTCCGTTAATTCCCGCGAGCGCGCTTCAACAAATAGCGCGGAAATTCCATCATGAGCAAGTTTAGTAGAATGAGTATGGTTTACTTATGAGCGTGTCCTCAAAGACAGAAAATCCTTTATCGTTTAACTGGAGAAAACTTGTATGGAATTTTGGTCGGGACGCTCTCAGGAAATCGCCCCTCCCGAGAACTGTAAAACTTTATCTTCTTTCAAAGGCCATGTATCTGTGGTCATGGTTCTCTCCTGATTATTCTGATTGGATCAAATCTTGTGATAGTTTTAGCGAAGAAGATTTTAAAAGAATAAGAAACCACATCCTTACCTTTTCCCCAAAACCCCTCATCAGCGTCCTCATGCCCGTTTATAACACTCCTGAAACCTATCTGCGCGCGGCTATTGAATCCGTTATTAATCAGGTTTATCCCAACTGGGAACTTTGCATCTCAGATGACGCCTCCACGGGGATATCCGTGAAAAAAATTTTAGAGGAATATCGCAAGAAAGATTCGCGTATAAAGATTCATTATCGCGATTCAAATGGCCATATTAGCGTTAATTCCAATAGCGCTTTGGCTCTAGCCACTGGAGATTATGTCGCTCTTTTTGATTCAGATAATGTCTTACCAGAATATGCGCTCTATTTTGTCGCCTTAGAAATCAACCTCTATCCTGAAGCCCGATTAATCTATAGTGATCATGACCAAATAACCGCCAATGGGAAACGGGTGAGGCCTTACTTTAAGCCTGATTTCTCTATTGATCTCCTTCTTTCTCAAAACATGATTAACCATCTTGGGATTTACGACTCTGCCCTGTTGCGCGAGATTGGCGGTTTTAGACAAGGATATGAAGGAGCCCAAGACTGGGACTTGGCCTTGCGTTGCGTTGAAAAAATTAGGCCCGATCAAATTCGACATATTCCGCGCATTCTCTATCATTGGAGAATTATCCCTGGGTCCACAGCTCTTCATATTGATGAGAAATCTTACGCTGTTACTCGCGCGCAAAAGGCGGTTCAAGAATACCTGGATAGACATTCCCCCGGAGCGCAGGCAAGCCCATTGGGCACATCTTCATTTCAAAGGGTCGTTTATCCGCTTCCCAAAAAACCGCCCCTCGTTTCCATCTTAATTCCTACCACTGGAGAATTTAATCTTTTATCTACCTGCATCAATGGATTAATTCACAAGACGGATTATCCCGCTATGGAGATACTTGTGGACAACAACGGGAATAATGATGACCCACGGGGTTTAGAATATATTGAAGATTTAGAAAAACGCTCTTTGGTACGGGTCATTCGCAGGCGCCGCCCGGAAAATTTTGTTTTTAATTATTCCGCCATTATGAATGAACTGGCCCACAAAGCCACAGGCGAGATACTACTTTTTCTCAATGATGATGTGGAACCCATCAATCCTGATTGGCTAAGGGAAATGGTTTCCCTCGCGCTAAGGCCCGAGATCGGAGTTGTCGGCGCTAAACTGTATTATCCCAATGACACCATTCAACACGCTGGAATTGTTCTAGGTTTAGGAGGAATCGCCCGCCACGCTTTCCTGGGATTTCCTAAAGATTCGAAAGGTTACCTAGATTATCTCTTTCTTCTTCGGGAAGTAAGCGCAGTCACGTTTGCCTGCGCCGCGGTTAAAAAGAGGATTTTTGATGATCTCAATGGACTAGATGAAAAAAATTTATCCGTGGCGTATAATGACGTTGATTTTTGTCTTCGCGCCATGGAACATGGATATCGCAATCTTTGGACCCCCCATGCCGAACTTTATCACCATGAATCTGTTTCTCGAGGTTATGATAACACGGTAGAAAAAAGAGAACGTTTCAAAAATGAGGGCGCATTTATGCTTAAAAAATGGGGGAATTTTATCAAACATGATCCAATGTACAACCCCAACCTAAGCCTGATAGGAACCGGATATACCATAGAAAATATTCCAAGATATACTCTCCGCCCTTGGGAGGCAGGGGAAACTTTTTGAGGGCGTAAAAACCGTCATCTCCAGCAGCCTTAAGCGGGGAATCTAGGCCGAACGTTGCGGCCTGCATTCCTCACCTATGCTCGGTCACCGCAATGACCATTGATTTTCTAGGCTCATTTTAGGATTGGAAAATGCTCCGTCTAAATAAGCGCGAAAAAATCTCTCCACGGAATAAATTCGATGGAACCTTCTCGATAGGCCCTTGGAGTCCCGCAAACGCACAGGGCGCGGGAGACTTCATGGTCTTTCAAGAAACTTCTTAGGCCGCGGAGTTCGCTTGAGGAAGGCGCGGACGGTTTTCGCGTCAATTCCCAAAGCCTGGGACAAATTGGAGAAATGAAGCAAACGCCCATCTTCAAAGCCCGCCAAATCCAGAAAACGAGCGAAGGCCGGAATGTTCCGGACCAAGGCCTCTTGTTGGATTTCTTCCTTTAAATAAGTTTCCACATAACTTCGCAGAAGCCTTATTCGCGCGGAAACATCCGGTTCAAGAATTATTTTGGGGAGGCTGCCAAACCGCAGAACCTCTTCCAGGGCGAATCTTTCGCCTAATTCCTCATGCGTCAGCGGATGGAGCCTCAAAGTCACGGCCCGGCCCGCCAAAAGATTGGCGCCGGACGAGATTCGGAAAAGCAAAATCGAGAGTTCGGTTTTTCCGTATTACCTAAAAAGGGAACGGCTTTATTGCGCGGTCGCCAAGCGCGAAAGCGAGCAAAGAAGCTTTCTTCTCACCGCCTATCCGGCCGATAAAATAAAGGAAGGAGAAATAATATGGAAAAAGTAATGGTCTATTACCACAAAGAAACCGACACGTTGGACATTTGGTTCGGAAATCCCCAGGATGAACATTCCTGCGAGGAAATGGGGGAGGGGGTGGTTTTGAAAAGCTCTATGTCCATAAAAGCTTGGACTGATTACCCTCATCCAAGCCGGCGCCGTTTGAGCTGATCGTGTCCTGATGGCGGCGGCATGAGATAATTTTTTCCCCAATTCGGTTTTGGCGCGATGAAAAGAAAGGCGTTCGGAAATCAGGCGCCCGCCGCCCGATGGAACTCATGCCGGCGCCCGGACTATCCGTCATTTATTTAGAATAAGCAAGATGCGCCGCGCGCCTTTCCGCGCGCGCGGTGGAAATCAAATAAAGGGCATATTGGTTTACCGAAATTCCCTCCTCAATCGCATCTTCTTTCAAATCGCGTTGAAGCGCCCGGGGCAAGCGCAGCAAAATCTTCCCTTCCATTTTTTGGCCGCCGATGGGCTTAGGAATGGCGAAACCCCGCTTCCTACGCACGGACAGGTGCCCTTCAATGGCGACATCCAACTCCCTCAAGGCAGCGGCATCCGTTTTGCCGAAAGCGGAGCATCCCGGAATCTCGGGAGCGACGGCAATCCATCCCCGATCCTCCTTACTGTAAAATACTTTTCGCGTATAGCGAGATGTATTCATATAGCCCCCTTTTTTTGGTCTCTTTTGTACAGCTCTCGCCTCCGACACCAAGAAGCGATTTTATGGCAGTCGAAGCCCGTAAGAATCAACCGCGTTCAAAAATTCCCGAATCTGATACGGTTTCGCCCGACCGTGATCATTTTGTAAATTCAAGACGGCGCCGCACCGATGAGCGAATATGCGATGACTGCCGGTCTGTCTTTCCTCTTCAAACCCCATCGCCTCAACCAGCCTTACAAAATCATTAAAATGAACGTTTTGTCTCTTGCGTCGAATTCTCTCAAGAAGCCTGTCCTCTCTCACTTGATAATGATATCACCCGCGATATTATTTGTCAAGGGAAAAGTTATTATGGGGCGCAGGACCTTCATCTCGAAATTTTTTCTTCGTCATTCCAGACGTCCCAGTCCTCGTCATTCCGGCGACCGAGCGTCAGCGAGGAAGTGTGACCGAGGGATATCCCGAGGAAATGCCGTTTCCAGAATCCGCGGAAAAACGGCGCGCTTCCAAGTTTGTTGGGGAGCGACCGCAAGCCGCCTGCCTGCCGGACAGGCAGGGAATCCAGTATTTCATGCAGACGGAATGGTTCGATCTGGATTCCCTGCTTAAGACTGCGGGGAATGACGGCTTCTGTATGAAATTTCTGGATTGCGGCCTGCGTTCCTCAATCCCCCGCCGTTATAAAGGCCGATTTTCACGGGTCAAGACTCAAAAAGCTCGCGAAGCCCGCTTTGCCAGGGTCTGATAGCCACTCCCCGGATCGCTTTCGCGGCGTGGCCCTCGTAAAAAAGCCAACAGCGATGCGGACGGCGGTAATAATTTTTAAAGCTCTCGAAACCCTTTAATTCCTCGCTCCGGACATTTTGGGAGGCCTTGATTTCGACGGCGTGCGTTTCTCCCCCCATTTCAACGATTAAATCCACCTCGGCCCCATGCTCGGTTCGGTATCCGCTGAGCCGAATATCCAAATCCCGAGCGGCGGCCTCATGAAGAATTTGGGTGACGATCAGATGCTCAAAGAGAACCCCCCGGCGATCCGAAGACACCGTGAAATTGCCGAGAAGCCCGTTGAGAACCCCGGGGTCAAAGAAATAAAAGCGCGGGTGTTGAATCAGGCGCCTGACCGAGCTTTGGGCGAAAGGCTCTATTTTTCGCGCCAGAAGAGAATCCTCCAATATCTCAAAAAACCGCACCACCGATTGCCGGGGCGTTTGAGCGGCGGAGGCTATTTTAGAGAGGTCCAGGAACTTCCCTGAACTTTCCGCGGCGTGGCGCAGAAAACGCGCAAACCCCTCCAGATTTCTCGCGAGACCCTCGGCCTGAACTTCTTCTTTGACATAGGCGGCCGCGTAAGTTCTCAAGGTCTTTTCTTTCTCCAGCGCGTTTGGCTCCGTCCATATCCCGGGCAAGGTCCCATGGCTCATGGCTTCATCGCCGCTGAAATCATATCCCAGTTCCCCGGCGCAAAGAGGCCCCATCGTAAAGGAATGGATTCTTCCCGGAAGGAGATTAGCGCGCCCGCGCTTGAGTTTGCGAGCGTTAGAGCCGGTCAGATAAAACCGAAAGCGGCCGGGAAACTTGTCGAGGAGAAATTGAATCGTGTTGAGGATGCTCGGCAGGCGCTGGATTTCATCAATAAAGACCGTCATTGGAGAGGCCGCGGCTTTAAGGCGTTCCTCGAGTTCCCGGGGATTGCCTAAAAAATCAAGATAGGTCGGCTCATGCGCCAGATCGATCTCGATGTCCGGGAGCAGGCTTTTCATCAAGGTTGATTTTCCCGTCTGCCGCGGGCCGAGAAGGAGAACGCTCTTTTTTCCGCCCGCCAGAACGCGGCCCAGCCCTCTTGTTATCATGCGGTTATTTTACGCTGTATTTTAACCTCATGTCAACAGTCCCGCAAACGCACAGGGCGCGGAGTTCTCTTGAGGAAGGCGCGGACGGTTTTCGCGTCAATTCCCAGAGCCTGCGACAACTGGGAAAAATGAAGCAAACGCCCGTCTTCAAAGCCCGCCAAATCCAGAAAACGAGCGAAGGCCGGAATGTTCCGGACCAAGGCCTCTTGTTGGATTTCTTCCTTTAAATAAGTTTCCACATAACTTCGCAGAAGCCTTATTCGCGCGGAAACATCCGGTTCAAGAATTATTTTGGGGAGGCTGCCGAACCGCAGAACCTCTTCCAGGGCGAATCTTTCGCCTAATTCCTCATGCGTCAGCGGATGGAGCCTCAAAGTCACGGCCCGGCCCGCCAAGAGGTTGGCGCCGCCGCTATTATACGAATTTTTAGGAATGAGTTCCTGTATTTGTCGTAAAAATAGGAATAACTTGGAAAATGGTCGAGGAAATCCTTGCGGCGCCGGACGAGATTCGGAAAAGCAAAATCGAGAGTTCGGTTTTTCCGTATTACCTAAAAAGGGAACGGCTTTATTGCGCGGTCGCCAAGCGCGAAAGCGAGCAAAGAAGCTTTCTTCTCACCGCCTATCCGGCCGATAAAATAAAGGAAGGAGAAATAATATGGAAAAAGTAATGGTCTATTACCACAAAGAAACCGACACGTTAGACATTTGGTTCGGAAATCCCCAGGATGAACATTCCTGCGAGGAAATGGGGGAGGGGGTGGTTTTGAAAAGCTCTATGTCCATAAAAGCTTGGACCGATTACCCTCATCCAAGCCAGCGCCGTTTGAGCTGATCGTGTCCTGATGGCGGCGGCATTGGAGGCCCAACTCCCGACTTGGCGCGGCCTCCTGGAACTCGGGAATTTTTCACATGCATTCTATTCGACGGAATAACTTTGTATATTTATTTAAATTAAATTTAAAGTAAACTATAGTTGTGTTTAAAAATATTTTCAAGCGGGATATTATTGATCAAATCGACAAATATTTGGAGACCGACGACGTCGTGGTCCTCCATGGGGCCCGCCAGGTCGGGAAAACCTCCATTTTACTTTACCTTCAGGATCGTCTCAAAGTTGCGGGGCGCCCGGTCTATTATCTCGATCTCGAGGATGGGCGATACAAATCCCTTCTGGACCTAGGCCCCGGAGAATTCATCAAACACCTCCGGGAAAAAGGCTTTGACGCGGAAAGCCGCGTTTTTGCCCTAGTAGATGAGATTCAATATCTTGAAAATCCCTCTTCCTTTCTTAAGCTGATGGCGGATCACCATAAAAACATCAAGCTGATCGTCTCCGGGTCCTCTAGTTTCGCGATTAAAAGCAAGTTCAAGGATTCCTTGGTCGGGCGTACGGTGGATTTCGAGGTTTTTAACCTTTCCTTTCGCGAGTTCTTGTCTTTTAAAAAAATTCCTCCCCCTCCCGAATCGGCCGGGGAAATGACGGCGCCGGGACTTGAGGAACTGATTTCTCTCTATAAAGAATATGCCCTTTACGGCGGGTACCCCAAAATCATCTTGACGGATTCCATCGAGGCCAAGGAAAAATATCTCCAGCAAATCATTGATACCTATGTGAGAAAAGATATTGGGGATCTGGCGGGGGTGCGGGACATAGGGAAATTCAACAAACTCCTTGAGGTTTTGGCGTCTCAAAGCGGGCAATTGCTGAATGTCCGGGAAATTTCCAGCACCTGCGCGATAGCCAAGCAAACGGTCGAGAAATATCTCTTTATTTTGGAGAACACCTATATCTTGAAGCTCGTTAAACCCTATAGCCGCAATATCCGCTCGGAATTGTTCAAGGCGCCTAAAATATATTTTTATGATTCCGGGATCATGCAGATGCTCTGGCTGAAATCCCTCCAGTCGGAACTAATGGGAAATGTCCTTGAAACGAGCGTTTTTTCCGATTTGGCCAAGAAGTATTCGGTGCGGGATGTTTATTATTGGCGGACACAGGACAAGAAAGAAATTGATTTTATCCTTAGGCGGAAAGCTTCGGTTTTGCCGATCGAGGTCAAGATGAATTTTGGGCAGTTTAACCCCCATCCCGTGAATTATTTCCTGCGCCGCTACGCCCTTTCCGAATACCGGCTCGTGGGCCTTAAGGGCAAGGCCGAAGGGCAGTTTGCAACCTATCCCTGGTGGATTTCCTAGTCCCGCTGGGGCCGATTACCCTCATCCAAGCCAGCGCCGTTTGAGCTGATCGTGTCATGACGGCGGCGGCATTGGAGGCCCAACTCCCGACTTGGCGCGGCCCTACCCTAAAAAATATCATAGTTTACGTGCGAAGGTCTGCAGAAAATGAGAAAACGTTTTACTAATTCCATTTTGAGACTCAATATGGAACTGGTATATCAAATTTTTACAACAGCGTTAATTCATCAGTCCTGACAGGCTTTTCATCAAGATTGATTTTCCCGTCTGCCGCGGGCCGAAAAGGAGAACGCTCTTTTTTCCGCCCGAACCTCATGTCAACAGCCCTGCCATCAGAGCATATCCCTAGTCTAGTTGAAAAAAGTTGAGGCGATATAAACTAGAGAGATTGATAGCGCTTGAGGGCCTGGGCCCAAGGGAGAACCTCGACTCCAAATTCCAACCGGCGGGGGACAAAGTCTTGAAGAGAAGCCACAATCAAGGGAACCTCTCCAAAGCGCGCCCGGAAGGCCTTGACGGTTTGGAGAGAGATTTCGCCGCACCCGCTTTTGTCCCAGGGCCATAGAAAATCGCCCAAAAGCGTGTCCTCTAAAATCGAGTAATATTCTTTCAGCGTGCTGGAAGGAACCAGGCATTCTCGAGAAAGATTGGCAAATTCTATAACCCGGGCGTTATCTTGCGCCGCCACCTGGAGAAAACGCTGAAAGGCCCCAACGTTCCGCGTGAGGGCTTCGGCTTGAATTTCTTCTTTGACGTAAGTCGTCGCATAGGAACGCAAAAGAGACCGCGCCTCCCCCTCATCTCCCTCGGCCCAGCGTTGTGCAGTCTGGGGCAAGGTTCCAAATTGACACGCTTTTTCGATGTTAAAGACATCGCCCAATTCCTGATGCGTCAAGGGATGAATTTTTAAATCCATCGCCCGCCCCCCCAAGGAGATTAGCGCCGCCGCGCTTAAGCTTGCGCGCGCTGGACTTCATCGACAATGACCAGCCCCCGGCCTTGAGGGCTAAAATCTGTTCCCAAAACAAACGCGGGGAGCGCTTGAGTTTTAGTTCGAGTTCGGGGTCCAATAGGTCAACCAAAAGATCATAAGACAATGCGCGCAACAAAGAAGTTTTTCCCGTCATCCTGGGACCAAACAAAAAAGCGGAACGCTTAAGGCTTCTCAATTCCAAAATCCGTTTAAAAAACATGGTCTGGGGCCTCAATAATAGAACTAAATAACATAATTCCCGGGAACATTTTAGCCCCAAAGCCGTATGAATAATAGAGGGGAAATGCCCCTGGCGCAAGCCGACGGGAACTGCTAAAATAAGGAGGTAGGAATATGTTCAAAAGAGACACGGCCATGGAAATCTTAATGTCGTTTCTGGATCGCAAAGTGAAAGAAGCGGAAGAGGAAATCACCAAAACGGGAATTCTCTCCGATGACAAGGCCATTCCCCTGATGCTCAAGACCCAGTTTAACCATATCGCTCATCTGGGAGAGAGCATGGACGGGGAATTTGGGCATATGCGACTTCAGTTTAAGGAAGTTGAGGGGCAATTCAAGGAAGTCCAGGGGCAGTTCAAAGAAGTCCAAGGGCAATTCAAAGAAGTCCAAGGGCAATTCAAAGAAGTTCAGGGACAATTTAAGGAAGTCCAGGGGCAATTCAAAGAAGTTCAGAAAGAAATGGATGAACGGTTCAAGAAAGTAGACAAAAAATTTGACGAAGTCCGCTCAGAGCTTCGCACGGAGATCAAGAACTTAGACGATAAAATGGAACGCCGCTTTGAGCATATGGAAAAGCGGCTGGACCTTTTCGGGCGGAACGTCTTAACCGGTTTTAGCGCCCTGGCGGCTCTTATGACCGTCTTTCATTTCATTCGCTAAAAGGGTTTTCGCCTTTTCTCCAAAACATCCTCAAAAAGATTATAACGAGCAAAGGCCGCATGGAGCACTCAACGGCTTAACGCCTAGAGAATTTGCTCAACAACACACCACAATGCTAAATAATATTAACCCCAAAAATAACCAATTCACCCTGGCCTAAAAAATGGGGGAACGTCAAGCCGCCAAGTCATCCCAAGCCTTGGATTCAGTCCAACCGAGAGTTTGAGCGTCCACGCGGTGGTATTATCAAGACGTTTTTTCTTTGATTCGTTGTTTGTGATAATCTCCCCTTGAGAAATATTTTTCCAGCCAAACATAGAGGCAGATGAAAAGGTAGCGGCTACCCATCTCTTTAATCTTAAATTTAGCCTCGCCCGCTTTTCGGTTTCGCCAAGTGATGGGGACGACGGTCCAAGAATAACCGCGCACAATGGCCTTGAGCGGCAACTCCACCGTTAAGTTAAAATGAGGGGATAAGAACGGACGGCAGCCATCAATGACTTCTCTTCGGTAAGCCTTGAAGGCATTGGTCGTGTCATTGAGCTTAAAGCCAAACAAGACCCGAATAAACAAATTGGCTAGACGATTAAGGGTGAGTTTGATGCGCGGATAATCAATCACGCCGCCGCCTTTCAGAAACCGGCTTCCAAAAACGCAGTCAAACCCCTCGCCCAGCTTTTGCCAGTAACGCGTCACATCCCGGCAATCATCGGACTCATCGGCCATCATGATGACGACCGCATTGCCCTGATAATGTTCTAAGCCCAGTTGAACCGCGCGGCCAAAACCGTGTTCACCCTCGTTTTTAAATGGTTTTATCCCAGGAATGCGCTGAGAAAGTTTTTGTAAGATTTCCCAGGTCCGGTCCTTGCTTCCATCATCAATGACGACAATCTCATGCGGAATATTTTGGAGTCTTAGTTCCACGTGCAGATGTTCGACGGTCGCTTCGATACAGCCTTCTTCATCGCGGGCAGGAATAACAACGGACAAAAGTTTTAATGGCGTCGCCGATGGCCCGTTCATTTGTTCAAGAGTGAGAAATCTGCGTCCAATTTGGATTTTTCTCAGCAAACGCGGCGATCTCAGATAGAATGTCTTGAATCTTGAGTTGAGGCTTCCAATTCCAGGTTTTTTGAGCGAGGGAAGAATCCAAAACGAGCCAGGCAATATCAAAGGGCCGCGTTTGATTTTCCGAACTCACGGCGTGTTTTCCAAATCTTTGCTCGCACCATAAGGATAGCTGCGCCAGAGACATACTGTTTTCTAAACCGCCGGAAACGTTTAGGATTTTGGGAGCCGAAGATTTCGGAGAGCCGATTTGCTTTTCCAAAAGGGCCGCCAAATCGCCCGGGTGCAGACAGTCTCGAACCTGATAGCCCTGGCCTTTAAAGCCAATGTAGCGAAGCGGCCGCTTTTCCCGCCAGGAATGAATCCAATAGCTAAATATCCCCTGTTCTGCGTGGCCAAATTGCCCGGCTCCGGATAAAACCCCGCAGCGGTTGATAAA
>JAKAQO010000011.1 GCA_021822495.1 bacterium
ACGAAAAATTCGTTTCGGGGACGAGCGCGTTATTAAAGGAATCAACGGGAACAACGTCTACGCTCGCGCGCGGAACGTTCACCGTCTCACTCAAGGTCGCCCAGCAGTTAAGTCCCGGACTCATCAACACAATCGCTAAAGACAAACTCAAGGACATCGTTTTCATCACCGCTTCTTTTTTCATCTTGTTTTTCTCCTCCGCTTGAAAGCGAAACGTCTTTAAACTACGCCTATTTAATCACGAATCGCCTTAAGCCCGCATGGGCCAAAAGGCCTAGAGGGTTTCCGGCTTCACCGCATCTTCCGGTAATAGCAACGCGCGTGGTCTTCATTCACGAAATGTTTAACAACCGCGCCGCCGTTGAAATCAGTGAAACGAACCCATTCATCCGTCCAATGATACCCATCGGAAACGATGTATGATCCCGCTTTAAGCAGCCTGACGCTGTTGCGGACGCTCTTTTTTATCACGTCGCCCGGCATGGGAATGTCTCCGAACTGAAACGTCGCGGAAACTGTTCCGGGAATATTGGTTTCGCTCTTGATAAGGGCCGAATCGCCTGAAAATTCAACCGCGGCGGCGTTGATTCCAAAAGCATTGTCCGCAGCGTACAAAACGCCCGGCTCGCCGTCCTGGCCGGTCAAACGACCCTCGAAGCGGCTCGCGGGATAATGGCCGGACGAATCCAAGCCGGGAAAAGGGTTGTCATCCGGAAGCTCGCATATCCCAGCGAATTTCCCCGTCAAATCATCGGCCGTCGGCTCGACTCCCTGTTGAATGAATTCGCCGATTATATCGTAGAAACTCTCGCGCGGCCATTCCTTCTCGACATTGATAGGAATCGGCAGCTCGGAGCCGTCCAGGCGCGGAACCGCCAAGGGGTCCGTGGCGATTCCGCCGGTCCCCTTTTGCGCGACCCGAACCGCCTTGACGGCCTTGGCTTTCGCGATCGAGATCAGCGATGAGAGATTTTGCGCGCCGGTGCCCTGATCAAAATTAATTTCCGCGGCCCATAAAACGCTCGTTTGGCACGTCAAAACGACCGTCAATGACATTAACACCTTTTTCATTTCACGACCTCCGTTTTAATACAGCGTTTAACTTCTTGTTTGTCTTTGAATCATTAATGAATGCGCGACGCAAGCCAGAGCATCAGAAGGACGATTGGTCCAATAGCCGCGTTGGCGGGTCCAAACACGAGAGCCCAGATCAAACCAGCGACGCCCAGAAGCATTGCATAGCGAAGACCCATGGTCAAGATTCCCTTAATGCCTCCGCTTTCTTTCAAAGCGTCGGCTTGGGACATGCCGGCTCCAATTCTTGCGCGTATCTTCTCCAATACCTGCGCGATGCCGATAAGACCTCCCACCCCAGCCGCTAGCGCCGCTCTGGAGGCGGTCGCATGGGCCGCCAGGGCGGGAGCGGCGTGCGCGGCCGTCAAAGTCGCCGCGTAAACGGCCTTGGGAGCGAGAAAAGCCGCCGTTTGAGACATGAAGTGGGCGATTAAAAGGGGCAACCCAATAAATCCCACAACACCCCCGACAACGGCGCCGATCAGGCCGAAAACAGGAGCGAAAAGCATGATTGCCATTCCCGAGTCGCCGTCGCCGGTTTTCTTCACAAGCTGATTCGTGTAGAGAAAGGCAACCATGACGCCGACAGCGCCGCCGACAATAGCCCCGATAATTCCTCCGGTCACGCCGCTGGCCAAAGTTCCGCCGACGCCCAGGGCCGCGTGAACCGTCGCCGCGAAGGCGGATGCGGGCGCGAACGCCGCCAGGACGGTTCCAATCGCCAGACCCGCGATGATTTTTCCTTTATTAGAGGAACCGGAGTTTGGCGTCGCCGCCTTGGGAGCCGAAGCCTCGTTCGCGCCGGCTCCCTGTCTTACCAGCCAGATATCGTTGGGTTTGTCTTGCTTGTAAGCGGCTTGGAAAATGCCTTGAGCGATCTGTCCGAGAAGGTCCTCGGTGACGGCGACGGTCTGGAAACCGCCGTTTTGAAAGACGCGAATTTCGGCCAGCTTGAGTTCCTGAATTTTAGCCACGGCCATCTGCGGCCACATTGTCACGATCATCGAACCTGTCGTTTCGATGGAATTGTTCGGCGTCGTTGCCTTGGGAGCCGAAGCCTCGTTTACGCTGGCTCCCTGTTTTACCAGCCAGATATCGTTGGGTTTGTCTTGCTTGTAAGCGGCTTGGAAAATGCCTTGAGCGATCTGTCCGAGAAGGTCCTCGGTGACGGCGACGGTCTGGAAACCGCCGTTTTGAAAGACGCGAATTTCGGCCAGCTTGAGTTCCTGAATTTTAGCCACAGCCACCTGCGGCCACATTGTCACGATCATCGAACCTGTCGTTTCGATGGAATTGTTCGGCGTCGTTGCCTTGGGAGCCGAAGCCTCGCCCGCAATGGATCCTGGAATTTGGTACGCCATCCAGAAAGCGATGTTGTCCTTGATGATTTGTTGCGCCTGCTGACTGTCCAATAAAGGCGTCTCCGTTTTCTCAAACGTCATATGAGTCAAGCCATACTCGGTATAGAAGGAGCCAGACTCGTTGATAGGGAGATGATACATTTCAAAATTCTTATCCGGCTGGATTTCGTTGGAAGAAACCATGGCAAATCCAGATCCGCCTGTTCCCAACTCGCCCTTGTAGAAAAACTTATACGCGCCCGGCTGTCCCGCCAGAATGACATTGTGATTGGGCGTGGTAGTATTGGTGGTATTCGCCGGAGATGAGGCAAAATCGGCCAGTTGTTTGAACTTGGCCAACTGCTCGGCGGTCAACTTCGTTATGACTTGGGAAGGGGACTCCTGCCCAGGCGCGGGAACCGAAGACTCGGCTTTCGAGCCGTTGTCGGCGCCGTTTGCGCTCGATTCCTTTAAATAAAGGTTTTTCGCCTCGCGAGAGACACGGAGAAATGGCGGAAATTTCGGGATGGAGTTCATTCCATATCCGGCCAGGGCGGGTTGAAGCCTTGATCCATCAAACAAATTCGACCAGTTCGCGATATGGTTCAACACCGCTTGGTGAAATTTTTGGATCGCCTGGATGCCCCGCGCCGCGTGATGGGCCAAGGTCGCCTTAAGGCCGGAGATTTTGTTATTCGTCACGCCGACGCCTGCGGCCTGCTCTGCCTTCGTCACGGCGACAATTTGGACGCCCAAGTCCAGAATCTTGGATTTGCTGGATTCCGGCTTACGCCGGAATGACGGCCCCTCAGTTTTTTCCAAGGCATCGTTCGCGGAAACACTGAGGAGGTCCTTACTCAAGAAATTCTGCGCGGAGCCTTCGCCGATACTTTGCATTTGCGCGTTTAGGCCAGCGGGAACAACGTCTACGCTCGCGCGCGGAACGTTCACCGTCTCACTCAAGGTCGCCCAGCAGTTAAGCCCGGGACTCATCAACACGATCGCTAAGGACAGACTCAAGGACATCGTTTTCATCACCGCTTCTTTTTTCATTTCGTTTTATCTCCCGTCCTGGATTAAAAAATCTTGGACAAACAGATTCTACCGCCAAGCGTCGGCGCGTGAAAAGGGTCTAAAGGCCTAGACGCCGTCTAGGCCTTTTGGCCCCCCGGGAATATCGCAGAATTTCGGCTATTTGCCCGCGCGGCGGCGCTGAAGTTGGTAGACGGTTTTAAAGTGGCGAGGCAACGCTTCTCCCGTTTGACTGGAGTTCATCAGGCTATTCATCGTTACAAGAGCTTCGAGTGAATGTCGGGAAAAATCATAAGTTTCGACGTATTCATCATTCAACCCCAAAATGTGGCCAAATTCATGAGCCGGAACTCCATACTCAAAGTTGCGTTCAAGGTAAAAAACCGGGCCGTTGACATGAGAATTAGCGTTGCCGCCATCAAGGAGTTGCAAGACGTTTTCGGCGATCATTTTTCCAGAGTCAATTGGTTCAAACGAAATATCGGTCTCAATCCGGTAATTTTTGCCGCGATAGGAGAATTCTCCCCGCCAATAATCCTCGATGGAGGCTTTGACCGCGCGAAGAACTTCCTCATCCAGGATGTCGGTTAAGAAATGGGCGCGGATGACAAGTTGCCCAGCCCGCTCGACCATGTCGAGCCCCTCATGAAGAGCCCTAGAACATATCTTTCTCTTCTTTCCTTTGAAAAATCCCTTAAAAATCGTAAAGTCACGAATTCGTGTTACGAACGAATCGTCATACAAGAACGATGAGCGCACGTAGGAGAATACGTCTTTCAGCTCGCCTTGAATGCGTTCCTTGAATTTCTCGGAAAATGGATGTTGGCCGAGGATTCCGGTTCGAGCGAGAGCTTTCTGGGCCACGAACGCGGAAACGGCAATCTCTTTAATAGCGTCGGGCATCGCGTAGGACCTTGTTTCCTGTTCTCCCCTTTCCTCCCTTATTTTTTCGCGTTCCGCCTGAGTCGTCGGAGGAGGAATTTCCCAGGAAGGAATCATCAAGCCGTCTTCACCCGACTCGGCGTGATCCGCGTCTTTCGGAATCAAGGCGTTAAGAGAAATCAGTTGATTATGGGACTGGCGCTCAAGAAGAAGGGCCTGGACCAAGGAGCCGTCCGCGAGAAGTTTTTCGCTTTCCGCCGCCTGACTTCTAAAAAAAGCCGGAAGGGATTTATCTTGGGCGGCTTGGGCGAAAAAGCGGGCGTATCTCTTGGCGGCATGGGAGGCGACGGCGGCTCTTTCCCGCGAGGATTTTTCGGAAAAAACAATTTGTTCCAGATTGTTGTAAATGTACCAGAAAATCCTTCGCGAACTTCCAGGATTTTTTATCAAGGTTTTGGCTAATATCTCCCAGTCTTTTTTTTTGGACTTATCTTTAAAGACGATTCTCGGTAAAGCCCTCGCCAAATCCGAAGATTTAAGCCCGAACTTAATCCAATCGGCGAGGAAATGAGACGTGGCTCGGTTTAAATCCGCCCGAGTAAGGCCTTCCGGGAAACTAGTCGGCGACAAATCGACTTCCGCGTTCTGAGCCCCGCCGTCTTCGGACAAGACCTGATCGAAAAATTGTCCTTGAACCATTCTCTCTTCCAAGCTCCCGGATGCGGAATTTTTTATCAAGCGTCCAAGAAATTGCTTGACCTGGGCGATATTTTTCGCCATCCACCGTTTACGAGCGGAATCAGCCGTTTGGCTCACGGGATTTTCGGGAGACGGGCTAGCGCGAATCAAGGCGGGCGTTTTTTTATCGGGGGATAATTGAGGCGCGAGGTTCGCGTCTTGGAGCGGGGCGAGCGGCTCAACACTGGGATTGTCGACTGGAACTTGAAGCTCGTTTAACGAGATTTGATCCGCGGGGGAGAAATAATCGCTCGCCGGCCTTTCGCCGCCTGGAGTTTCAAGATGGAGCTCAAGGGAAGCGGCCGCCATCGGCGCGGCGGCAAGAATGAACATAAGGAGAGGCGCAAACGTTTGCCGCCCAAAACCTCGCGACTTTTCCTTGGTCATACCCCTAGTATGCGGGCTTAGGCCTCAAAAAGAAAGGGTCTTTGGGCCCAGGCAGTTTTTAGGCCTTTTGGCCCGAGGTGGAGGCCCTCCCGGTTCGAGAGATGGCTGAAAAGGCGCTCAGCTCAAAAATTTTCAGAAATATATATTTCCGAAAAAATTAAAATCTAAAGAAAAGCGGCGAGAATTGTCGCTCCGAGAATCGCGCCGATAACGCCGCCGATTCCCGCGCCCACGATGGCGCCAAGCGCGACAGCCAACCCTGCTCCAGCTTCGCTCCCGCTATCGCCTGAGCGAAGGCCTAGAAAAATTCCAATTCCTCCTCCGGCAATTGCTCCAATAAACGCGCCGATAACCCCGCCTCCAAATGCCTTAAGCGCGGCATGAGCGGAACCCGCGACAACGTGCGCTGCCGCGAGAGTCGCCGCATGAGCTGCGGCCGGCGCGAACATGGCGCCAATGAAAAGCCCGAGAATAGACCCCATCAGCATATTGATGGAGCCGTCTTCCCCTTTGGGAGTCATGGCCGCGCCAATGGCGGCGCCCATGATAACTCCAAAGACGGCGAGAGAAGCCATGTGAGAAGCCGCGACCAATAAGACCAGCCAGCCGATGCCGAAGATAAGGCGGTTCGTATCGGAAGACGAAGAGGACGGAGGGGTCTTCGTTTGAGCCGACGATTGAGGACCTAATTTTTGAAGGGCGATGTTCAAGGCCAAGGCCTGTTTCTGATAATCGTTTGAGAGATTTTTCCAAGCCGCGATGTCTCCCGCCGAGGATTTATTCGCAACCAAGGCGCTGGCGACTTCTCCGGTCGCCAACGACATATCCTTTAAATCTTGAATCGCCGTTTGAAGCGCCCCTCTCAGTTTTGAAATCTCCGCTTGAATATCCGGCTCGCGCAAATCTTGCGTTGCGATTTGGTTTATCGCCGGGATAAGGGAAAGGGTATCCGCCAGAGCGCTTTGAGCGGTCATTAAAAGTCCGTTTAAAGCTTCCGCGTCCACGCTTGAGGGATTTTTCTTGAGATCGGAAACGACGTTTTGAACGCTCGCGTAAACGCCCATTTTCTTAATCATGAAACTGATGGTTTGCGCGGAACTTACCGCCGCGTCAATTTGGGTTTTGAGATTTGACGGCGCATTCGGCGCGGGAACGGCGGCCTCGACCGTTGAGCCATTGTCGACTCCGTTGGCGCTCGCTTCCTCTAGGTAAAGGTTTTTCGCTTCGCGGAGAGAAGATGCGGCTTGCGGCACATAGCCCGCGTCTCCAGCGAGGGCTAGGGCCGGATGAAAGCGCGAACCGTCGAAGAGATTCGACCAACCCGCAATATGATTCAACACCGCTTGGTGAAATTTTTGGATCGCCTGGATGCCCCGCGCCGCGTGATGGGCCAAGGTCTCCTTGAAGCCGCGAGCCTGATTTTGAGTGATTCCGCTTGTCGCCACGGGATTTACGTTTTTGAAAGAACGCTCCGCCGTTTTTTCCGCCTCTATGCCGTCCGTAGCTTTCAATTGGACGGCGTCTTGCGTGACGGTTTCCGCTACGGAAACGTCCGCGTCCTTGAACGAAAAATTCGTTTCGGGGACGAGCGCGTTATTAAAGGAATCAACGGGAACAACGTCTACGCTCGCGCGCGGAACGTTCACCGTCTCACTCAAGGTCGCCCAGCAGTTAAGTCCCGGACTCATCAATACAATCGCTAAAGACAAACTCAAGGACATCGTTTTCATCGCCGCTTCTTTTTTCATTTCGTTTATCTCCCGTCCTGGCTTGAAAAATCTCGGACAAGCAGATTCTACCGCCAAGTTCCGGCAGGGGAAAAGGGTCTAAGGGCCTAGATGCCATCTAGGCCTTTTGGCCCTGGTGGGCAAGCTCAATCGAAGGCAAACTGGAAATAGCGTCTTTATTTTTGCTTAATAGTCTGGAGGGCACGCTCTTGAACAAGAAAAATAGCCGTCTGTCTTTACTCTGCGCCGCGACGCTGGCTCTAGCGCCTAGAATTTCATCCGCGCAACAAAGCGCGTTTTTATTTGACCGCGCGAGCGTCCCCCTCCAAGCCCGTTTAAAACGCTTTAAATTGAGATGGCCCCTTAAAGCGCTTCTTCTTTGGAATGGAAAAGACCGCCGCTTTATCTGCGTCAACCCTCTCACTCAAAAGGAATTTCATAATCCCGTCAAACTTGACAAGCTAACGCGCACGAAAAAAGGGAACTGCGCTAATTTGTCTTTTGCGCAACTTATGGGAATTCCGCTTTATCACGCGCGCCTCGTCGCAGCGAGTCTTGAAAGCTCGGATTTGACCAACGCCAATTTCGCGATGTCTGATTTGAGAAGCGCAAACTTAATTAAAGCTACATCCCTAGGTGGAACCCTTTTTAACGGAGCCAATCTCAGCGGCGCAAAGTTAGGTTCTGTTTCCTTTCAAAGCCCCAAAATGATTAAAGCCATCCTTGAAGGCTCCGACATGACAAACGCTATTCTGCCTGGAGCGGACTTTTCCCAAGCTCTTTTGACCAAAGCTAAATTAGACTCCTCCAACATCGAGGGCGCGCGCTTTAACGGGGCTGCCATGGAAAATGCGGATCTCACCGGAGTCGACGCCAAGAAAAATTCCAAAACCGAAAAAGCGACGGACTTTTCGGGAGCTCGAATGGAAAATGTAAAATTTGACGGAGCCAATTTATCCGGGGCTAATTTCTCCGCCGCCAATCTCACCCACGCGTCTTTTCAGGACGCGGATTTAGGCGAAGCTAATTTCTCCGACGCCAATCTTAAAGGCGCCAATCTCGGCGCTCAAATTCTTTCTTGGGCTCATTTCGACCGCGCCGATTTAAGAGGAGCCAAAATCACCGTTCCTTTAACCCAAGCGACGCTGACGGGCGCCATCTATGACTCGACGACCGTCCTTCCTTTTTCCGACGCCGAAGCCCAGAAGCTGGGTATGATTAAAAAGTAACGAGAACCTTACAGATTCCGTTTCCAGGCGTGAGGGCGAAGTTCCTCAATCAAAGATTTTTCCAGCGGCTTTGAAGCGGTCAATGCGATGTTCGATTCAACGTGTTTAACCGTCCGCATTCCCGGAATCACGACCGACACCTCCGGAAAGCTCAAGCAAAACTTAAGCGCGGCCTCCGGCAAGCTTTGGGCCGCCTTTTTTTCCTTGACCAAAATATTTTCGAGAATTTTCGCGCGGCGAACCGTTTCCTTAAGGAGGCCACCGGCGAAATAATTCGATCGAAAATCCTCCTCGTCGAATTTTGAGTTTTCGCTTAAAGTTCCGCTCAGCCCCCCCTCGTCCAGCGGCACGCGAACAATGACGCCGACATTTTTCTCCCGGCACAAAGGAAAAAGTTCCTCCAAGGGCTCTTGCTCGAAAAGATTAAAAACAACCTGAACGGTGTCTACCATTCCCGAGCGAACGATTTCAAGCGCGCTTTTCGGCTCGCGGGAATTAATCGAAACGCCGAAGAGTTTTATTTTCCCGTGTTTTTTAAGGACCTCGACCGCGCGTAAAGTCTTATTCCACTCGGGTTCCTTGAGCCAGGAATCCTGCCAAACGTGTAACTGTTGGATGTCCACGCAATCGGTTTTGAGATTTCGCAAACTTCTTTCGGTGCAGGCAATCAACCAATCAGCCGGAAAGGCTTCCTTTAAAAGCCCGCGGCTGGGCCAGGAAAAATTCTTGGGCGGGGCCTTGGTCGCGACATAGGCGCGCTTTCCAAATTTCTCAAAGGCCTGGGCGATCAGGCGCTCGGAATGTCCGTCGCCGTAGACATAGGCCGTGTCGAAAAAATTGCAGCCAAGCTCCAAAGCGCGCAGGAGAGACTTAAGCGACTCTTCATCATCGGTTTTTCCCCACATGCTTTTTCCAACGCCCCAAGCCCCGTAGCCGATGGGACAAACCTCTAAGTTCGTGCGTCCGAGTTTACGGTAAGACGCGGCTTGAACGGCCATTTCTGATTTCATCTTTGATAAGTTCCCACAAGTTCCGCCGAAGCGAGGACATGCCCTTTCATCGCTTTTAAAAGCTCAGCCTTCGTCCCTTGAGCGGGCTTAATATCTAGCATTTGGTCCAAGGCAAAGAGTTTAAAAAAGTAATGATGAATTTTTCCCGGCGGCGGAAGGGGACCATAATAACCGACGCGCTCAAAAGAATCCACCCCCCAACACGGTCCTTGCTTGGTTCCGTCTTTGAGGGCCTCTTTTCTGGGAAAATTTTCCGGCAAGCGCCGGGTGTCTTTCGGCAAATTATAAATCACCCAATGGACCCAGGTTCCCGGCGGCGCGTCGGGATCATCCACAATCAAGGCTAAACTTTTAGTTTTTTCCGGAACGTTTAGAAATTCCAACTCTGGAGAAACGTCTTCCCCCTCTCCCGTATATTTCTTGGGAATGGGTTGATTCATCGAAAACGCCGAGCTTTTAATTTCCATTTTTAGGACCCTCCGATGTCGCGCGCGAGGACTCACGGCAAAGAGGCTCAGCGGTATCAGCAAAACCGCCGCAATCCAAGCGCATACTCTCACGCTCTTATTGTAGAATAATTTATATGGCGATGCCGGAAGACCCCGAGAAAAAAAAGGATTATCTCTCGCGCTTGATCGAAGGGCTTGAGCAGACGATTGAAAACCAAAAATTTGAGCTTCCTTATTATCAGGAAGGCGACGTCATGCTGACCTACGCCAAAAAGTTCATCGCCTCTTGCGAGAGTAATCTCGCCAAGGCCAAGAAAGATTTAGCCGAACTCGAAAAAAGATAGGGACTGTCTCTATCTCTCCCGCCATTGAGAATAGCGCCAGCTCATAGCCCCGTCATTTTTAAAGCGTTTTCGGGAAGGCGAGTTCCTTTGAGCGTTATCTTGGAAGCTTTTGCGTCAATTTTCTTGATATCTTCAGCGGTGAGATTGACATTGAGCGCACCCAGATTTTCTTCAAGACGATGCAACTTTGTCGTTCCCGGAATTGGAACGATCCATGGCTTCTGAGCCAATAGCCAAGCGAGCGCAATTTGCGCGGGAGTCGCCCCTTTGGAAGTCGCCACCTCTCTAATGAGATCGACTAGCGCCATATTCGCCCGCATTGCATCAGGAGTAAACCGAGGAACGACGTTGCGAAAGTCCGCGACGTCGAACTTGGTTTTCTCATCGATTTTCCCGGTGAGAAATCCCGCGCCTAAGGGACTGAAGCAAACAAAGCCAATGCCTAACTCTTCTAGCGTGGGCAAAATTTCTGTTTCAGGACCCCGCCACCAAAGCGAATATTCGCTCTGAACTGCCGCGACTGGCTGAACAGAATGAGCCCGTCGAATCGTTTTCGCGCCCGCCTCAGAAAGACCGAAATGCCGAACCTTGCCTTCTTTGATAAGGTCTTTCACGGCTCCAGCAACTTCCTCAATGGGAACACCCGGGTCCACTCGATGCTGATAAAACAAATCGATGACATCGACGCCAAGACGTTTGAGCGAGGCTTCGGCGACCGCCTTCACGTGTTCCGGGCGACTGTTCACGCCCGCGCCGCGTTTGCCTGTTTCTGGATCAATATCGAAGCCAAATTTGGTGGCGATCACGACTCTGTCTCTGACCGGAGCGAGAGCTTCACCGACTAGTTGCTCGTTAAGGAAAGGGCCATAAGCCTCGGCTGTGTCGAAAAAGGTCACACCAAGGTCCACGGCGCTCCGGATCAGCGCAATCATCTCACGCTGATCTCCAGCAGGACCATAGGCGGAAGTCATCCCCATACAACCGAGTCCCATAGCCGATACTTCTAGGCCATTTTTTCCGAGTATTCGTTTTTCCATGATTATATTATAGCCCAAGGTGAAATCGGAACGGACCAAGACCGATTATGTTTATGAGTTGAGCGAAAACCTTGGCCTAAACCGTTCTTTCCGATCACCACAAAGACGCTTATTAACGCGGCTATTGAGAACTCAAGAATTTGGGCCGTGAGGGATTTGAACCCCCGACATTTCGCGTGTAAGGCGAACGCTCTACCACTGAGCTAACGGCCCGATTTTGATTTATTTTATCATACCAGAGCGCGGCTCTCCTCGGCATGCCAAGTTTTTCGACAAAGTAAACGCGGCACATCCCGTTAGTCCAAAAGCCCTTGACAAAGTCTATATTTGGACTATACTATAAGTAGCAAAGGAGACCGCCATGGGAAGCGCGCAGGCCTTGTCCAGGAAGTTAGACCCAAAAACCGCGTCCGGACCGGCGCTGAAGGCTTTCTTTCGCCTTGCGGATCGCTGGGACCTGGACGCGGAGGAACAGATGAAACTCCTGGGCGTTTCCGCTCGCTCGACTTTCTTTAACTGGAAAAAAGAAGAAGACGGAAATCTTTCTCTTGATACGCTGGAGCGGATTTCATATCTCTTGGGAATCTTTAAGGCCCTTCATATTCTCTTGCCGAACGAGGACGCGGCCGACGCCTGGGTCAAGAAACCCAATACCGCGCCCATCTTCGGCGGAAAATCCGCGCTGGACCGCATGCTCTCGGGGCGCGTCAGCGACCTTTATGTGGTCAGGCAATATCTGGACGCGCAACGCGGCGGCTGGGCGTGAACATTCCCATCCACCGAATTGAGTGGGAGCCGTGCTGGCGCATTATTCCAACCCGCTATCCCGAGGAGCGCATACTGGAAAAGTTGGCGGACCCGGGCGAGGCCGACGTCCTCTCGGATATTGAAAAGATGACCAACGAACGCTTGCGGCAAGAGCGCGGCGAACTCGCCCTCATCCTGCCCGCGGACTGGGTCTCTGGATATGGAAGCGAATACCTCATGGCCCCCTTTACCTACAGAAATCCGGAAGGAAGCCGTTTTAGCGGCGGCCAACACGGGGTTTATTACGCGGCGCGGGCCCTGCCCACGGCGGTTGAAGAAACCAGATATCACCGCCAGATTTTCATGAGTCGCACCCAGGAGCCCCCGATGCGCCTTGAAATGCGGGTTCTCACCGCCAATCTCGACGGCCGCCTTCATGACATACGGGGCCTGGAGAAAAAATTGCCTCAAATTTACAGCCGGCATAGTTATTCGGCCTCGCGAGAGTTAGCCGACAGATTGGTCAAGGAATCTTCCTACGGAATCGTTTATGACAGCGTCCGGCACAAGGGCGGTCAATGCTCTGCCGTTCTAAGACCCCCGGTTTTAAGCCATTGCAAGCCGGAACGGCATCTCATCTTTGAATGGGACGGCAAAAAAATCGAAAAGATTTATGAGCTTCATGAATACTCGGAATAAGAGTTCGCGCTCGCCAAATAAGCGAAGTTTCCAATAGCCTTACGTCCCCCCAACCGCGAGCCACCGAAGAGCGATTTATAATCCGAACTTTTCCCCCGCCGGAGTGGTAAAATAGAAAGGTATTGTCATGAACCCCACATCACCGCAGATGCCTTTTCAGATCACGCAGATAATGGATGTGGGAAGTGAAAATCCGATTGTGGCTCGGCTATGTATCGGGTTAGATGAGATCATTCAGATGGCGCAGATTCCTGACGCTAAGAAAAGCGCTATCCGTGATTACTGTTTTGATCTAGGCAGATATTTGCTTCAGGCAGAAAAATCAGCAGTTCCTCTCATGAACGAATTGATTGAGATAGAGAATCGTCTCCGCTTAGAAGGAGTGCGCACACAGGCGGAGGGAAAGGCAGTGGAAATACCTGGAGTATTACATCTGGATGACTCACGCGTCTTTCTCAAGTATGCTAAACAAGCGCTCCAAACGCTTGCCAAAACACTCGGGGTCATTTAGGAAAAAGACTTCCGGGGTCCTGATTTCCGTTTGGTGCGTGATCACGCTATCACTAAACTTGGAAATAATCATATCGTATCTAAGCTCTTGGTTGAAGATCATGACTGGATCAAGGAGATTATCGATCTGAGAAACGAAGATGAACACCCGCATACCGATAAGCCCTTTGTAAGAGGCTTTGCTTTAAGGGTATTAGCAGATGGAGATTGGAGCATAGACCCCCCGCGTTTTTTTAATGAAGCTCCTGTGCTTAATCGGCTCAAGGTCTACAGCGATAATCTGTTAACATTTTCAGAGAAAACAATTGCCCATTCCTTGGAAAATTTTTTTCCGCCAATCGTTGAAGTAGTGGATATACCCGAGTCTAAGCGGAACCCAAAGAATCCAGTCCGCTACACCTTGGGTCTAAAATCTCAACACCATAATTTCAAGTAGATCGAAGACCGGATCAACAGGGGAATTATCCCTTTGGCAAAACCACGACAAAGGCTCATAATTTGTCAAGTCATTTTTATGACGTGTCAGGAATTTTTCAAAAGTGCATAGTTTATGAAAGATTTACGATTCAAAAGTGCATACCCTATTTTGTAGCTAATCCGATAAAAACTCGTCATCTGCGTGTGGATCGAGTGGGCAACCTGAAAGGTTGTCCAAGCGGCTGTGGGCAGGGTGGGCAGCTTGGCTGTCCACGCTGTCCATAGCCGCGGCGCGATCCACGCGCTTTATCAGGTCTGTTCTTCCTTTGGGCCGTGATACGATGGGATAAAAACGGAGGTCCCATCCATGGCCCAGCTGCATAAGAAGTTCACCGACGCGCAAGTCAAAGAACTGTTTGATCGTTACAGCAAAGGCGAGATTCCAAGAAGGTATATCCAGGAAGTCTTGGGAATCAAGGTTCGTAGATTCTTCGCGCTGCTCGGGCAGTACCGGGAAAACCCGGACAGGTTCTCAATCCAATATCGACGCCGACAACCGCCCAGGATTGCGAAACAAACCGAGAAAGCCCTCCTAAAGGAATTGGCTATCGAGAAGAATATCATTGAAGACAAGGACAATCCCGTACGCCGCTACAACTACAGCTACATCCGGGATATCTTGGCCGACAAGCACAAGCAGCCGGTGTCCCTATCGACGATTATCGACCGCGCAAAAAAACATGGTTTCTACCTCAAGAGGAGCAAACAAGCGGCGCACGACCGCGAGGTGTTGACCCATTACGCAGGCGAACTGATTCAACACGATGCCTCGCTTCACCTCTGGGCTCCGGCGGCCGGGGAAAAATGGTCCCTCATTACTTCCCTCGACGACCATTCCCGCTTTATTCTCTACGCGGAACTCGTCCGACGCGAAAGCTCCTGGGCGCACATCCAGGCGCTGCAATCGGTCTTTCTCAAATATGGATTCCCTTTTTCCTACTATGTCGATTCCCATTCCATCTTCCGTTTCGTCCGGGGCCGCGATGAAATGCGCTATCGGCATCATCTTCAAACCGATGAGGTTGACCCCCAATGGAAACAAGTCTTGGACGATTGCGGCGTCAAGGTCATCTACGCCCTATCCCCTCAAGCCAAGGGGAAAATCGAACGCCCCTACCAATGGATACAAGATCGATTAGTCAGGACCTGCGTGCGCGACAATACGACCGACATCCGAAGGGCTCGAATTTTCCTTCGCCAGGAGCTCGAACGTTACAATTTCCGCCAAGTTCACTCCGCGACGCTGGAAGTCCCTTATTTCCGGCTGCAAAAAGCCCTTCAGGAAAAGCGTTCCCTCTTCCGACAATTTCAAATCAAGCCGCCCCTGCAATCGCTCAAGGATATGTTCTGCCTCAGAACCGAGCGAATCGTGGATGCCTACCGCCGCGTGTCCATCAACGCCAAGCAATTCCAGGTCAATAAGGCCAATCCGGGCGACCACATCACTATCCGATTTTATCCGATGACCGGCGGCCTAACTGAGCTTAGGTTTTGGAGAAACGATCAACTATTAGACCTCCAGCGGCTCAAAACCCGCGATCTAGCGGGTATGCACTTTTGAACCATAAACTATGCACTTTTGAAAAATTCCTAACAGTCATTTTTATGACGTTCCCCCCAAAAACTAGGCCAGGAGGGATTGGTTATCCAAGGTGGTAAGATAGACCAAGGAGGCCAAGAATGGGAATAAGAAGATATACGGAAGAGCAGATCGTAACGATACTGAAGGAATCAGCAGCTGGAGCCAAGACAGAAGAACTCTGCCGGAAATACGGGGATTATGCGGAACAAACCCAGGAACGCTATAAAGCGCCCGCCAACATTATGTCGCGGTAAAGCGTTAAACCCTAAACGGCCAACAAGAAAGTGATGCCAGGTTCTGCCAACCCAAGCTCTCGCTGATAGGCGCTAAGGCCCTTGACAGGCCCCATTTTTTGGATAAACTTACATATAGATATTAATAAGTATCTGTATTTTTATCCATGACCGCGATAGCCCCATTTCGAAGAGAAGTTGAGCTGTTCAAAGGCCACGGAGGTTTTCTGAGAACTTCCCAGGCCCTCAAGCTCGGCGTTCATCCCCGCGCTCTTTATCGAATGCGCAAGGAAAAAATCATCGAACCCATCAGTCGCGGTCTATTTCGTCTTTCCCAAATACCGCCCCCGGCTAAACCGGATATCGCGGCGGTGGCGCTTAAAATTCCGCAAGGCATACTTTGTCTCATATCGGCTTTGGCCTTCCACGAGATTACGACCCAGATTCCCCATGAAATTTTCGTGGCCCTGCGCAAGGGTTCCGAAAAGCCCCGCTTGAATTACCCGCCAGTACGTTTTGTTTGGCTGTCCAAGGCGACGTTTGAAGCTGGAATTGAGACATACAAAGCGAAGGGATTTAATATCCGCGTCTACTGCCCTGAAAAAACAGTCGCCGATTGCTTTAAGTTTCGCAATCGCATCGGTCTCGATGTCGCGCTGGAAGCCCTTAAGCTTTACCGCGCTCGGAAAAGGCCCAAGCCGGAAATTCTGCTTAAATACACCAGACTCTGCCGAGTTGAGCGCGTGATGAAGCCCTATATGGAAGCCCTCCTGTGAAAAAGGAAGCCAGAAACATTGCGGCTTCCGTGCGCCAGCGTCTTCTCAACCGGGCCAAGGAAACCCATCGTCCTTTCGAAAACATCGACAAGCGGACTCAGTGGAAGGCTTTTATCCGCAGGTCGCAACTTGAGAATGCGCCCCAAGAACTCAAAGAATTCGTATTAATGTTGCGCGAATTCCTCATCCCTGTTTGCAAGTCCGTAATGGACGGCAAAGCTTTAGGTCTGTGGGCTGCGCCCGGTCCTTGGAGAGATTAATCTAAAAGGTCTAAGCGAAAAAAATGAGCAAAAGCCAACAAAACGAAATTGCGCGTCCATTAAAATTCTCAATTCTGTATAATTGAGAATCAATGCTTCACGCGCTTAACTCTCTCTTCGCGGTTTGGGCGACGCTCTTACTGATAGGCCTCTGGGCTTCTGCCCTTGCGACTTTCCGGCACTTTGGCCGGAGCGAACTTTCCTCCAGTTCGACTTTCGCCGAGAAAATGACCCTCATTCGCCCCATCAGAGGTCTCAATGATGGAATTAGGGAAGCCTTGGAGTCTCTCGCGGAATCCGACACCCAACGCCGATTGGAAATTCTCATTGCCATGGAATCTTCCGACGATCCGGCTTATCCCATTGCCGTTGGATTTTCCCAATATAAAAAGGAAAGAAACGTCTCCATCATTCTCACCGGACCCAGCCAAGGCCGGATGGGCAAAATCCACAACATGATCGAGGCCTTTCCCAAAGCCAAAAGCCCCTTCGTGGTTTTTTCCGACGCCGACGCTTGGGCCAGCCCGGCCCTCATCCGAGAAACCGCCCGCGCTTTTGGCTCCGGCTATGACGCGGTCTTTGCTCTTCCTTATTTTGCGGAACCTAAAAATGCGGCGGAAATGAGCTTTGCCGTAGCCCTCAATCATGGATTTTCAACCCCCGCCGCGCTGAGTTATTATTTATTTAAATTTCCGTTTTGCGCCGGAGCCTGGATGGGATTTTCAAAAGAAGTGATTGAGAAAATAGGCGGTCTTCAGTCTTTTGAGAAGCGCATCGCGGATGATTATTCCTTGGGGATGGCGGTTTCAAAATCTGGCGGCAAACACGCTTTTCTTAATCGTCCCGTCTTTTTCAGAGAGACCACGGAAAGCGTCAAGGACACTTTTCAGCATTTATCCAAGTGGGCTTCGATCATCCATTCGTGCCTTCCCAATCTTTATTTTATCGCCCCGCTTTTTTCTCCCACTCACGCGGCGCTCTTATTTCTTATCTTCGCCTGGCTGACCCACGGGCATATTTTTGCCGCCTGGATACTCTTTCTTGCGACGGTTTCTTCTCGTATCGTAGTGGGAGTTATCCAAGACTTAAGGGTCGCGCGCAAGATAATGCCAATCTACTCTTATCTTGGAATTCCCATCTTTGATCTCGCGGCCACCGCCATTTGGCTTTCCGGCTTTCGCCGGACCATTCAATGGAGAAGCAAGAGTTACCGCTTATCCCCCGGTTGCCAAGCGGAAGTGATTTAAAATTATCGAGACCAGGTAGGAGTCGCGCTGTTGCCGCGAATTTTTGAGAGGGCATGAGGGGCTGAGCCGTCGGCATCCATCACATACAGCCGAGCAATCCCGTTTTTTCCAGTTCGGCTAAAAACAATAAAACGACCGTCCGGAGACCAGGAAGGGTTCTCGCTGGAACCGTTTCCATGGGTAATGTCCCGCTCGTCAGTCCCTGTGATATCAGTCAGTAAAATATCCAATTTATCGGTTGGGGACACTCTTCCCGCGAAAGTAATCCATTGCCCGGTGGGAGACCAAGAGGGAGAATCACACCAGTTGAGCATCGTGAGTCTCTTGGCGCGTCCGGTCAATAAATCCATCGTATAAACTTCTGGGTTGCCCGCCCGGCCGGAGACAAAAGCGATTTGGCCGGCATCCGGAGAAAAAGTCGGGGAACTGTCAGCCCCCCGGTCATTAGTCAGCTGGGTTAAATGGCCATTGACGATATTTTTAACATAGATATTCGGGTTTTTTCCGCGCGATAAAGTCATCAAAAGCTTGTCTCCGTTGGGAGAAAATCCGCCGGCGATGTTAAGCCCCTGATAGGTCGAGAAAGGCCGCGGACGGCTGCCCGGCTTTAAATCTAGGATAAAAAGATCAGGGTTTCCATTTTTATAACTGGTATAAACAATTTGTTTCCCATCCGGTGTGAAACGGGGCAAAATATCAATGGAATGATCCCAGGTCAGCCTTCTCAAATTCTCTCCGTCATAATCGATAATGTAAATTTCCTTGTGGGTTGTCTGATCGTTAGAGAAGGCAATTCTCGTATGCGCAATCCCCGGTTTTCCAGTTAGGGCACGGACAATCTCATCAGAAATTTGGTGGGCCATGGCCCGCCAAGAATCAGCCGGACCTTTATAAAAATGCCCTAAAATAAGCGAGCCAGAATTGAGATCTAAAAGGTGAATAGTAATCTGAAGTTGATCCAGGGCCTGTGAGACTTCCGCGGTCATTAAAAAAGACGCGCCTTTCTTTCGCCAATGAGAGGCGATTTCTCTCGCGTTTGAGCCGTTGAAAAGAGGCCCGTTTTCCAATACATTGAAATACCGAGACATAAGTAAATCCGCCCGCACGACAGTCCAGAGTTTATGCGCCATCAGAGCCGTATTTTTTTGTCCCATGGGACGAGCGATAAAAGGCGGAAAGGCGAGATTCAGAAGCGGCTGGGATTGGCTTTGACCCGAGAGTTGGAGATAAAGTTCGTTGGTGTCGGCCCAAAGAGGGGTTTGAAATAAAAAAAGAACCGAAAACAACCAGACAATTTTTTTCACTGCGCCGAGGCTTGCCCTTTATTTTTTTTCTTTGTCTTGGTTTTATGGGAAATTTTATGAAGCAATCTTTTTAATTCCAAGGCCGCCGCGTGGGCTTCTGGAGTTCGCGGGAAATCGTTCTCAACGGATTCCAGATACTGTTCCGCTTCCTGCTTTTTCCCGCCGAGATGAATCAAGGAACGCGCGTACATCAGTCTCGTTGAGGGAATCAAATTATTTTTCGGGTAGCGAGTCATGAAAAGAGCGAACTTTTCTCCGGCTTTCTTCCACTCTTTGAGACCGTAATAACAACGCCCCAGTTTATAAAGAGCGGCATCGGCAAAAGCCCCAGTAGGATATTTTTGCAGGTATTCGTTAAAGCCTTGGGCGGCCAAGTCATAATTTTTAAGGCCCAATCGGATGTCGGCGGAGTTGAAAACTTCAGTCGGAGAATGGGCGCGGGATTTTTCGTCTTTTTCCAAAGCCGCCTTTTGGGCTTCTATACTCTTAATCTGCTGAGCCGTCAAAGCCTTGCCGATAGAAAGAACTTGATTGGCGATCTGGACGCGCATGTCATCTATTTTTGAAGACAAGTCGCCCATCTGGCTTTCGTTTTCCTTGATTGTTTCGGTATAAACCCCCAAATCGTCATGGAGATTTTTCACTTGTTCGGACAAATCGGCCTGATTATCCTGAAGGGAACTGAGGGTCTTTTGAAGGCCGACGAGTTGTTGTTTGAGAGCGTCAGTCTGCGCTTCCAGATCAATGACGTCCTGTTGGGTCGCGACGCAAGCGCTCAAAAAAGAAACGCCGAAGGCAAGAGCCGCAAACAGAACTGTTTTTCTTACGCGCACTCAAAACCTTCGGCGATTTCTTTCCAATGAATAAAGTTTATTGTCCGGCCGCCGGCGATGGAGCGGGAACTGGCGCCGTGGTCGAAGAAGAGGCCGGAGTCAAAGACGCGGCGCTCTTGGCCGCAATTTTCTCCCGCACCAAGGTATCGGCATGGCGGTTTTTAGACCAGCACGATTCTGTCATCTCCGTACACACCAGTTTTTCTTTTCCATAAGAAATCGTGGCTATCCGATGCCCGGAAATTCCAAGAAGCATATAATAACTGCGAACTGATTTCGCGCGGCGCTGTCCCAAAGCCAGGTTATACTCGACCGTTCCTCTTTGGTCACAGTTTCCCGTCACCGACACATCCATATCAGGATGATTCTTCAGATAATGGGCGTTTTTCTTTAAAATAGCGCGAGTAGCCGAATTCAATTTCGAGCTGTCATAGTTAAAATAAACGGAAACCAATTGCGGAACTTCCTCGAACTCGCCTCCGCGTAAACTCGCCTCGGTCATGGTTGAAGATGCGACCGTCGGTGTAGAAACGGCCACCGCCGCCGGCGGGGTCTGAACGCCGCTGACCTTTATATGCTTCGGAGAACATGAGATAAAAGCAAGCACGCCCACGGTAACAATGCCGACAGAGACGAATTGCACGAAAGTCTTTTTCATAATTTTTTAGTTTCTCCTTAGAAGTCCCATCATGGCCCGAACCAACTCCCATTCATTATAACAAAAAAATATGTTAGAATAGCAAAAGATAAAGGAGACATATCATGGCATTTAAAAGGAAAGAAACCGTCATTGAAGCGATTGACTTAAATACCATCACTCCCGAGGACGCGGAAAGCCGCATTATCGCCGGCGTCAAGAAATATGCCACCAACGAACCCAATTGGTCCAAAGCGGACGCCAATACCCCCTATCTCGGACACATTATAGGAATGGGAATCGAATCCGCCAATCTTGCCGACATCACCATGTCTATTGAAAGACAATTTTTAACCAAAAAAACCCGCCGCGTCCCTATTGAAGGAACCAATGACTTCCGACTGGAAGACGGCGAATTGGGAAAACTCCGGATTTTAGACGGCCAGGACGCGACCGCCGCGACCCCCGGCCTATCCATCAAAATGTTGATGGATATCGGACATATGCCGAAAAACGAGACTTACTTATCCAAGGTGGTCGGGTTTGCCTATATTTCCAGCATTGGAGAAGGCTATCGCCTGAACGAATCTATCAAGAAACTAATCTCCCGAATCGAAAGATTGACCGGCAACGAAAAAACGGAAGCCGTCCAAAATCTAAAGGCAATGCTCGCTCAAGCGAAAACTTACCTCACGGATATTTCCGATTCCAAGCGCTTCGCCGAATCCAAGCAGAAGACCTTCCTATCTGACAAGGCCGCTCACGATAATTTGGCTCAAGAGTTAGTTCTTCTCCAAGACAAAATTAAAGGGTTGTCCACCTCCAATGACCACGAAAGAGTGTCCGCCCTTAACGCTGAACAGGCCGAACTTAAAACGCGCCTGAAGATAAGTTCCGACAAATTGCGGGTGTCTTCCGAAATCGCCTCCTGCGCGGCCCGAAGGTCCCCTATTGAAGAAGCCAAGGTTCTTGAGATTACCTCTATCATCTCGTCAACCATGGCCCAAGCGGAAAAAATTTCCTAGGAATCTTCCGTACGTGCTTTCGGAGGAGGGCGTTAAAGACATTCGTCGTCAGCGTTTCTTAAGCCTTTTTGTCGATTGGTTCGTCTATCTTTTTACCCTCCTCCTCATTCGCTACGTCTTTAAATACAAGATTAAAAATTTAAAAGAATTTCGCCGAGAAGCCCAAGCCGCGCTCAAAAACCATCAAGGCGCTCTTATATGGGCTGCGAATCATCTGACCATGGTTGATTCCTTTCTCATCTTCTGGGCCACGACTCCCTGGACGTCGGCGTTCAAGGATTCCCGGATTCCCTGGTCCACGCCGGAAATTGAAAACTACTACTACATAGGCAGTTGGATTAAAAAACATTTTATTCGGTCTCTCATGTATCTTTGCCGTTGCATCCCCATCTCGCGCAACAAACTAGGGAAAGAGGGTCAAACTGAGAGACAAGAAGTTTTTGATAAATGCGCTTGGGTCTTAAAAGAAGGAGGTTCGGTCTTCGTTTTTCCGGAAGCCACTCGCGCGAGAAACGGCTGGTTTGACCGGCATCATCCCAAGGATTTTCTCGGGCGCCTGGCCCTGGAAGCCCCCAAGGTTCAATTTTTCTGCGTCTATTTGAGAGGAGAAAGTCAATTTTATTCCACCACCCGTCCGTGCACGGGAGAAACTTTCCGCGCGTATTTTAAAATACTCCCGGGGCGACTCGATGGAGAAACGACGCCCAGGCAAATATCCACGCGCCTCTTCAATGTTTTGGGCGATTTACAAGACCGCTGGTTTCAAGAAGCGGCAGCTCTTAAAAACTGCTCTGGAAACGATCTCATTGACCTCAAAGCGTCCCATACCCTCGAACATTTTGAGGAAGAAAATGAAGAGAACACGGAATGGATACTGCGTCATCTGACAGATAAAGAAGCCGCCTACTGGAGAACCCAGCCCCTGGAAAAACGCTTTTTAATTTTCTGGAAATTTTTCGCCGCCAAAGAAGCGGCCTCAAAGGCCCTTGAAAGATCCGGCATCTCAATTCCCATTGGAGCTTTTCACTCTTTTGAAACCGATCTCTTCATAAATAAAATTACGCATCGCCCCACCGGCGCCAAATTGAGCATCGCCTTCACCGATGAAGACCAAGACAAGCTTCACTGCGTCGCAGTTTTTCGAGGCGGCGCCATTGAAGATGACGGGATTCCCGGAGACATTCTTTGGTCCATTGATTCCTTGCCTCCAGGCGAAAACCCTGGCGAATACGCGAGAGAGAGAGCGCTTTATTTTATCGCCGAATCTTCCGATGATATTCCGTCTCCCGCAAGCCTGGCCATCTCGGTTCAAAACGGCCTTCCGGTAATCTACCGGAGCGGACAAGCGCTCGACATCAGCCTGTCCTTGTCCCACTCCGGCCGCTACGTCGCCTATAGCTTCATGATCTCATAAAACATAAAGGGAATAAGCAATGAGCCAAAAACAATGTCTTCTGTTTGCGGGACAATCGGTGCAAGAAGCCGGAATGGGAAAGGAACTTTTAAAAATCCCCCAATCACGGGAAATCATTTTGCGCCTCAAGCCTTTTTTGGGACAAGACCTCGAATATCTATTGACGGAAATGCCCGATTCCGAACTCGCCTTGACCTTTAACGCCCAAAGAGCCATTTTCGCGCATCATCTCGCCAACTATTTCGCTTATCAAGCGGCGCATCCGGACTGGGTTTTAAGCGGCGCCCTGGGACATTCCATGGGGATTGTCGCGGCTTTGGTCGCGGCGGGATCTTTAAGCGTCGAGAATGCGGGAAAATTCATCGCGGTTCGCGCCAAGGCCTTTTCGGATATATGCAAGACCTTCACGGTCCCGATGGGGCTTGCCGCTGTAAGTTCCGATGATTTTAAAGACGTCGTGGACGAAGCCGCTCATTTTGCCGCGATTTCAGTTGCCCTTTACAACACTAAAAGTCGGGGAGTTCTGGGCGGAACGCTGGATGAACTTGAAAACTTCGCCCAAAAAGCGCGGGAGGAAGATTGGCCGGTCCGCGTCAAGGTCCTTCGCGTCGAAGGCCCTTATCACACCAAGGCCTTTACGCCTTGCCGTGCGGAACTTGATCGGGCCTTGGCTACTATTGAGATTAAGCCGCCTCAAGTTCCGGTTTTCATGGGAACCTCGGGGCAAGCCGAAACAGATCCTGAAAAAATTCGCCTCCTGCTTTCGGCTCAAGCCGATTCTTGCGAACTTTATTTTCAGGCCGTTCAAGCCGCTTACGCCGATGGACAACGCCATTTTATTGAAATTGCCCACAAGCCCCAGCCGATTACCTGGATTCCCGAGCAATTAATTTCAGATGATGGTGCCTTCCTTGAAGGCGTCACGATGACCGCCGTCAAAACAGAAGAGATCGGGCTTTAGAGAATCTGGTTTGTTTCACTCCGCTCATCCCGAGCGGCGAAAAACGATTTCGCCTTTTTTCATGGTCCAAAGAACCGGAGACTGGGCGAAATAATAAGGAAGCTCGCGGTAATCTTGGGCCTCATGGCAAACTAAATCGGCGACTTTGCCCGCCTGGAGAGTTCCGTGCGTTTTTCCCAAACTAGCGGCCCAAGCGCCGTTGACAATAGAAGCCGACAAGGCTTCTTCGATTTTCATTTTCATCTGCGTGCAGGCGATGGATAAAATCATCCGCATGTCCCAGCAGGGACAGGTTCCGGGGTTAAAATCGGTGGCCAAAGCCACCGCCGCACCCGCATCAATGAGTTTTCGCGCCGAAGGATAGGGTTTTGAAAGAAAATAGTTGGAGCCGGGAACCAGACAAGCGACCACGTTTGTTCTCGCCAAAGCCCGGATATCCGAATCATCCGCGAAATCCAAGTGATCGGCGCTTGCGGCCTCAATATCCGCGGCCAAAGCCGCCCCGCCATTTCGAGACAACTGTTCCGCGTGAATTTTAAGCCCAAGGCCGGCTTTTTTGGAGGCTTCTAAAATCTGGCGGGATTCTTCTTTTGAAAAATATCCCCCCTCGCAAAAAACATCCACAAAACGCGCAAGGTTTTCCCCAGCGACTTGCGGGATCATCTCTTCAATCACGCGCCGGAGATAAACTTCTCTTCTCTCCCGCAACTCGGGAGGAACGGCGTGGGCGCCCAGAAAAGTCGGAACGATTTCAAGCGGCCCTTCTTTTCCAACTTGGGTCAAAACCCGCAAGATTTTGCGCTCGTTTTCCCAATCAAGGCCGTAACCTGATTTCGCCTCCAAAGTCGTCGTTCCGCTCTCCAAAAATTTTTGCGTCCAAAATTTAAACGCCGCCATCAAGCTCTCCGCGCTTGATTTTCGCACCAAATCAACCGTGGACAGAATTCCCCCGCCTCCGGTTGCGATTTCGGCATAGGTCTTCCCTTGTGCTCTTTGTTCAAAATCAAAAAGCCTCGGAGCGGCGAAAACAGGATGAGTATGAGCGTCCACAAAACCCGGCAAAACGACGCGCCCTTGAGCGTCCACGATTCGGCACTTTTCAGGACTGGTTCTTTTCAAAATAACGTCTCTCGGCCCGGCGGAAACGATAAGGCCTTCTTCGATGAGAACCGCCGCGTCCCGAATGAGACCCACGGAACTTAAATCCCGCCCGCGCCTGGGCGCGTCAAGCCCCGGGAAAGTCAAGAGCTGGGCGATATTGAGGATGAGCGTTTGTTCCACGCTATGATTATACCCAAAAAATCCGCTAAGTGTTGCACTTGCATCTTGAACTTGCAGTTTGTAAAAAACGCTTGATAAGCGCGAAATTTCTGCTATAATTTATGTATAGACTCCTGGCAGTAAGCTCTTCCATAAACGGATAGCGGGAGAGCCGAGCCCAGGAGTTTTTTGTTTCGGGTTATATGGGAGGTTTGTGCCATGTCTACAGCTGTTCTCGTTGATGGCGGTTTCTTTCAAAAGCGTTACCGCGCGCTTTATGACGGCGCCATCGACCACGATCCAAAAACCGTCGCAAAAAGTCTCTTCACGCTGGCCCTTAAGCATATTGACCAAGAGTCGGGTGAAAAGCTCTATCGTATTTTTTATTACGATTGTCCGCCTCTCGCCAAAAAAATTCACCATCCTTTGACGGGGAAGTCCATTGATTTCTCCAAAACCCCACAGGCAGATTTCCAGTTGCAGTTTTTCGAGGAACTCAAAAAACTGCGGAAAGTCGCTCTCAGGCGGGGCGAAATAAGGGACAGGGGCGGTTGGAAGGTCGAAAAATCCAAGCTGGCAAACCTTCTTAGCCAACGCATCAAGGTCAGCGACCTGACAGAAGCGGATGTCAGACCCGACATCGTTCAAAAGGGCGTCGATATGCGCATTGGCCTTGACATCGCGGCTTTAGCGTTCAAACGCCTCGCCGACAAGATCGTCCTTATATCCGGAGACAGCGATTTTGTCCCGGCCGCAAAACTCGCGCGACGCGAGGGAATCGATTTCATCCTCGACCCCATGTGGAACCCGATTAACCCCGACCTCCACGAGCACATCGATGGCCTCAAGTCTTACAGTCCGCGGCCAAAAGAACAGAAGAAGTAATTCCGTCAAACTTCGTTCGAAAGCGTTGACAATGGGGCAGATCGGGCAACTTAATCATTGCGATCCATAGGACTTTTTCTATTTATGCTAAAGTAAATTGATGACTAAATCCGCGACCCCCAACCGTTTGATTCATGAAAAAAGCCCGTATCTTCTCCAGCACGCCTTTAACCCGGTCGACTGGCGGCCGTGGGGCAAGGAAGCGCATGAAAAAGCCCGCGCGGGAAATAAGCCCATTTTTCTTTCCATCGGATATTCCACCTGCCATTGGTGTCACGTCATGGAAAAAGAAAGCTTCTCAAATCCCGAGATCGCGGAAATTCTCAACCAAAATTTCATTCCCATTAAACTTGACCGCGAGGAACGCCCTGACATCGACAAAATTTACATGACCGCCGTTCAGGCGATGTCTGGAAAAGGCGGCTGGCCGCTCAACGTTTTTTTGACGCCTGATCTCAAGCCCTTTTACGGAGGAACTTATTTCCCGCCGGAACCGAGATGGGGTATGCAGGGTTTTCCCCAACTCCTCAATCGCATCACGGATTTATGGTCCAAGGAAAAAAATGGAATTGAGGCCGACGCCGAGCGGATTTCGGACGCCCTCAAAGAGATGCTTGACGGACCGCCGATAGGCCCTGAATTGGAAGAACGCCTGCTGGACCGCGCCTTCAGCGCTTTTGAAGGCTCTTTTGACCCGGAGCATTTCGGCTTTGGCGGCGCGCCCAAATTTCCCGTTCCGGGAAACCAGGCGTTTCTTTTTCGCGTTTTTCAACGCACGCAAAACCTAAAAGCCAAGGACATGGCCCTTCAAACCTTGAGAGCCATGGCCTCCGGCGGAATTTACGATCATCTCGGCGGCGGGTTTCACCGCTATTCTACCGACGCTTTTTGGCGTCTGCCGCATTTTGAGAAAATGCTTTACGACAACGCGCAGCTGGTCATCAACTATCTGGAGGCCTATCAAATCGAAAAAGACCCCGCGTTTCTTCAAATCGCGCAAGAGACGCTGGATTATATCCTCAGAGACATGACAGACCCCCAAGGCGCTTTTTATTCGGCGGAAGACGCCGACAGCCTGCCGACGGCAAAAGACTCTCACAAGAACTTAAAGCCGGCGGGAGAAAAGTCCGAAGGGCTCTTTTATCTTTGGGATGAAGCGGAAATCAGAAATATTTTGGGGTCCGAGGCCGATATTTTTTGCCATCACTACGGAATTACTCCAGAGGGCAATCTCTCCAACAGCGCGGACGGGGAATTTGAGGGCAAAAATATTCTCTATATCGCGGAATCTTTGGAGCAAACGGCTCGGCATTTTGACCGACCTGCTTCCGAAGTCAAAGCCAAAATCGAAGCGGCGAAAAAGAAACTTTTGGAAATAAGAAGCAAAAGAACCCGTCCCATGCGGGATGAAAAAATTATTTCTTCCTGGAATGGGCTCATGCTTTCGGCCTTGGCCAAAGCCCATGAAACCACCGGAGACCCGAGGTACTTAAGCGCGGCGCAAAAAGCGGCCGCTTTCATTCGCGAAAACCTTTATCTGCCGGAATCAAACACCCTCGTTCATTCTTCCAGCCTCAACCCGTCTTTAAACGAAGGCTTTTCAGATGACTACGCGTTTATGGCGCAGGGACTTTTGGATATTTACGAAGCCTCGGGAGATGAGACCCCTCTCTCCTGGGCCGCGGAACTTTCCGAGAAACTCATCAAGGACTTTGCCGCGCCCTACGGCGGCTTTTATCTTTCCAGCGAAAAAGCCAAGAGCGCATCTCTTCCCCGCGTCATGGACTCCGCTGATTCGGTCGAACCTTGTTCAAGCTCGGTCGCCGCGTCAGTTTTATTGCGCTTATCCCTTATTTTAGACCGCGCGGATTTAAGAAGCGCCGCTATGAAGACTCTGAGGAGATTTTCCGGGCTCATGAACGAACGCCCCACGTCTCTTTCCCACATGCTTTCGGCTTTTCAGTTGTCTTTGTCAAAGCCCGTCCTCATCGTCATCGCCGGGAAAACCGACTCAAAAGAAGGAAAAGCTCTTTTATCTGAAATCCGCCGCCATTTCATTCCCAACAGAGCGATTGTTTTTGTTCCGGAAAACGCCTCAAAGAGTTTGCTCCCAAGCCTGTTTAAAGAAATGAAAAACTCATCCGGAAAAACAACCGTTTATGTCTGCCGCGATTTGTCCTGCCAAAACCCGGTCTCAACCGTGGATGAATTGTCCAAGCTTCTCTCCCAGAATTGATTTCAAAAAAAAAATGATAGGATGAGCCAAGGCAATAAATTTCGTCATTGGAGAAAACAAATCATGAAATATTTTTTAAGTCTGGCGCTGATATTTAGTGGAAGTCACGCCTTCGCGAATGAAGGAATTCCCCACAACTGGATTAAGGCCGGAAGTTTTCCCTCCGGATATGCCGTTTCGATCAAATCGTCGGGAATGTATCAGAACCAGCGCGGCGTCGTGTTGCGCTCGACTGAGACCCTTCCATCATTCGTAGGGACTGAATCATCAAGAAAATATAAAAACCGCCTTGACATAGCCAGAAAATCAAAGAAAATAGGTTCACAGCCGTTTGTCACTCTCATGCAAACCATTCTCGCCGATAAATACCGCGGGCATCGCGTTCTTTTCTCCGGGTATTTGCGCGTGCGCAACACGGCAGGAAAAGCGAGTTTATGGATGCGGGTGGACGGCCCAGACGGCCGCGTGATGGGCTTTGACAATCTCATGAAGAAACAAGCCTTGAGCGGAAATTCTTCCTGGCAAAAAAAGACTGTCGTCATGGATATTCCATCCGAGGCCGCGACAATTAATTTAGGAATCCTTTTATCCGGCGCGGGAACAGTCGAGACCAGCGATCTCAAATTCAAAATCGTGGAAAAAAACGTCCCCGTCACCGCTAAAACTGAAAATGACTATTACCCCCGCTCTCCGATGAATCTTAATTTCAAATAGGGCACCGGCGCACCACTGGACTAAATCTCCATAAAATTCTAGCCCCTCCTTATGTTCCTTAGGAAAGACATTGACAACTCCAATCGATCCTGTTATAGTATTACAAGAAGGCAATCGATAGGAGAAATGGTCATGCAACATACGGTCACGATCTCGCCGAAATACCAGGTGGTCATCCCATCGGAAGTGCGGCAATCCCTGGGAATCCGCCCCGGCGAAAAGGTCCAGGTCTTGAGCTGGGACAATCGCATCGAGTTTATCCTCGTTCGCCCCGCCAAGGCCCTGCGCGGCTTTCTCAAGGGCATCAACACCGCTGTCTTGCGCGACAAAGACCGGCTCTAGGACCCTTAAAAGTGAGCAACGCCGCCTTTAATGTTGTGGACTCTTCCGGCTGGCTGGAATATCTGGCCGATGGCCGCAACGCGGATTTTTTCGCTCCCGCCATTGAGGAGACCAAGCGTCTCGTGGTTCCCTCTATCTCCATCTATGAAGTCTTCAAGCGCGTGCTCATCCAACGCGGAGAAGACGCCGCACTCCAGGCCGCAGCTCTCATGCGGCAAGGAGATGTTATTGATTTAAGCGTCCAGGTTGCGTTAAACGCCGCGAAACTTTCGGTCCAGCATGTTCTGCCGTTGGCTGACTCCGTTATACTGGCTGTTGCTCGCATGAGAAACGCCGTTTTATGGACCCAGGACGCCGATTTCAAGGACTTAGACGGCGTCCGCTATGTTCCTAAACGCGCCCATTCTTAATAAAACGCCGCTGGACTAAATCCTCATAAAATTCTAAAGTTATAAGAGATTCGGATTTTAAGGATTTAAGGACAAAGACCATGGCTCAATTTACTCTGGACGGAAAAAAAGTCGAGGCAAAGGAAGGGTCTCTCGTCATCGACGCGGCAAGAGAAGCCGGAACCGAGATTCCGCATTACTGTTATCACCCGACTCTGGGAAACCCCGGCAACTGCCGCCTCTGCGTGGTTGAAGTCGAAGGCGCGCCCAAACCCATGGTCTCTTGCCGCCTTCCGGTCAAAGAGGGAATGGTCGTTCATTCCAACAGCCCGCAAGCGCTTAGAGCCCGCTCATCCGCTTTGGAACTTCATCTGGTCAATCACCCACTCGATTGCCCGGTCTGCGATCAGGCGGGGGAATGCGGGCTTCAAGATTATTACATGAAGCACGGCCAATACGAAAGCCAGGTCCGCGAAAACAAACTCCACAAAAAAAAGCGCGTTCCCATCGGCCCTCACGTGATGCTCGACCAAGAAAGATGCGTTCTCTGCACAAGATGCACGCGCTTTACCTCTGAGGTAACTAAAACCCATGAACTGGGAATTTTCGGACGAGGACACAAGGAAGCTATTGATTTAGCCCCTGGAAAAACCCTGGACAATCCTTATTCTGGAAACGTGGTAGATATTTGCCCGGTTGGAGCCTTGACCGATCGCGATTTTCGCTATAAAGTCCGCGTTTGGTATCTGGATAAGACCAATTCCATCTGCCCCGGATGCAGCCGCGGGTGCAACATTTCTCTTCACACCAACACCAAACGGCCCTGGCACAACGAAGGCCGGCGCGCGGCGAGAATTAAGCCTCGACACAATGCGGAAATCAACGGCTACTGGATCTGCGATGAAGGGCGATACAGCTGTTCGAAATTAGACGAAGATCGATTGGGAAAGGTCATGCAACTAAAACCCGCCCCGGCGGAAATTTCCTGGGACGCCGCTCTTTCGGAAATCTCCCAATCCCTGGCCAAAAACATCGAGGAAAAAGGAAAAGAAGGCTTGGCGGTCATCGCCTCGGGACTTTTATCGAATGAGGACTGGGCAGGATTTAAAAAGATTTTCGTTGAGGCGCTCAAAGTTTCCCATTTTCTTTTCACGCCTGAGCCCGATCAAATGGGAGAAGAAGACGAGCTTTTGCGCAAAAAGGAAAAAGTCCCCAATCTCAAAGGCGGAGAAGCCTTGGGGTTTGGAACTCAAATTAAATCCGAGTCCTGGGAAAGCCTCGCCCAAAAAATTGAGTCCGGCAAAATCTGGGGCCTCTATATTTTAGAACGCGATCCGTCAAAAGTCTGGAAAGAGAAAACGAAAAACCTTCTGGATAAGCTCGAACTCATCGTTTTTCAGAGCCCGTATAAAACGGCGATTGGGAATTGGGCGCATTACCGTCTGCCCGCGACTTCCTATGCCGAGGAAGAAGGGCATTTCACCAATTTCGAGGGCAAGATTCAAAAGTACGAGCAAGCCCTTCTTCCGCTCGGAGAAGCCTTGCCCGACTGGGATATCTTGCAAAAGCTTGAGCGCCACTACAAAGAAGTTCAATCTCATGCGCTTACGGGAGCATCCAAATGACTGGGGTAGCCTGGACCGCCGTTAAAGTAATTTTCGCCGTCGTCACGGGACTCAACATCGCCGGTTTTTTAGGCTGGCTTGAGAGAAAACAAAGCGCGGTTTTACAAGACCGCATCGGAGCCAATAGAGCCGATATTTTTGGCCTGCGCGTGCTTGGTTTTTTCCATCCCATCGCCGATGCTCTTAAAATGCTGACCAAGGAAGATTATATTCCGCCGTTTGCCCATCAGCCTTTTTACGCGCTGGCCCCGGGAATCTCGCTGGGGTTTGGGCTTTTGGGCCTGGCCGCCCTTCCCTTTGGCGGTCACATCACGGCCTTTGGACACTCGGTCAGCCTTCAGCCCATTCAAAGCCCTTACGGACTTCTCTTGGTCCTTGGACTTTTATCCCTGGGGGTTCACGGAGTGGTCATGGCGGGATATTCTTCCGCCTCCAACTACGGGCTCATCGGGGGGCTCAGAGGCGCCTCTCAGATGATCGCCTACGAAGTGTGTTTGGCAACAACTTTAGCCAGCGTCGCGTTTGTTTACGGGACCCTTGATTTACAACAGGCGGTTATTTGGCAGGGACGGCATCTCTTTGGCTTTTTGCCTGCCTGGGGGATTTTTGTTCAACCCCTCGGCTTTATTCTCTTTTTGACGGCCGCCGCCGCCGAAACCAAAAGGACTCCCTTTGATCTTCCGGAAGGCGAAAGCGAAATCATCGGTTATCACGTCGAATATTCCGGAATGAAATTCGGGATGTTTTTAATGACCGACTTTGTCGAGTCCATCGTCGTCTCGGGACTGGCGACCGCGCTTTATCTGGGCGGCTGGCAATCGCCGGGGCTTCATCTTGCCGGCGTCTTGGGCGGAGTCGTCATGGTCGCGACCTTCCTGATTAAGGTCATGCTAGTTCTCTTTTTGCTCATGCAAATACGCTGGACCCTTCCGCGTTTTCGCTTTGACCAGCTTTTGGATCTCGGGTGGAAAAACATTCTTCCCTTGTCCTTGCTCAATTTTCTTTTGACCGTCTGGGGGGGTTATTTATGGCGATTAAGATAAAAGAAGTCACGCGCCCGCCTAAAAATTTTCAAGGACAAATTTATCTCTGGGAAGTTTGGCTGGGGCTTTTGGTCACGTTTCGGCATCTCTTCGTCAATCTGGGCCGCCATACGCTCAAAGCCCTTGGAATTAAAACCGAGCCCGGGGCGGTCACCATCCAATATCCGGAAGACCCTGCGGTCTTGGGAAAACGCGCGAGAACCCGCCATCGCCTTCTCAAACGGGATGACGGAACTCCCCGCTGCACGGCCTGCCTTTTATGCGAGACCATTTGTCCAGCCAAATGTATCCGCATCGTCGCCGAGGAAAGCCCGGATGTCATCGTGGAAAAGCGCGCAAAATCTTTCAGCATCGATCTCGGGCTTTGCGTTTTCTGCGGCTACTGCGCCGAGGCTTGCCCGGTGGACGCCATCCACATGGATTCTACAGACGTCGCCATCACGGCCTATGACCGAAAAGACATGATCTGGAACATGGCAGAACTTTTGGAAGGAAAGAAAAATCCGGCTTCCGCCTGATGATTTTATCTCCTTTCCCGTTCATCTCGGCCCTCCTGGACATCATTTTCGTCGCCTGCCTCATCTACGGCCTTTTGATTTGGTTTAAGCGCACCCAAACCGCCTTCGTCGCCCTGGGCCTTTTTCTTTTCATCTTCGTTTACATCGCGGCGCGGCTCCTCAACATGATTATGACGGTCTGGATTTTCCGCGGCTTTTTTACCGTTTTTATCATCGCGATTATCGTCATCTTCCAGGAAGAAATCCGTCAAGTCTTTGAACGCATCGCGGTCTGGAGTTTTCGTTCCCCCGTCCCGCAACCTCAATCGCCGCAATATTTGGAAAAAATAGCCCGCGCGGTTTCCGACTGTGCGAAAGATAAAATCGGGGCACTGATCGTTTTAGAGGGCCGAGATCCTCTTGGGCGGCACGTTCACGGCGGTTGGGATTTGGACGGCGAAATTTCGGAAGCTCTTTTAGAAAGCATCTTTGACGCCCACTCTCTAGGGCATGACGGCGCCGTCATCATTGAAAACGGGCGCGTCAGCCGCTTTGGTTGTCGGTTGCCTCTCTCCAAAAGGTCCTTAGACGGCAATTTAGGAACCCGGCATTTGGCGGCGATAGGCCTTTCGGAACTGACCGATGCTCTTTCCATCATCGTAAGCGAGGAAAAAGGCACCATTTCACTGGCGTTAGGCGGAGAAATTATTCCCGTAACCGATCTTGGAAATCTTCAGCAACGTCTGGAACTTTTCGCCGCTGAAAAATCGCTTCTAAAAACAAAATCTGCGGAAAACCAGGGATTTTGGAAATACAACCTCAAGGAAAAACTCATCGCCGTCGCGGTCTCGACATTTTTATGGCTGTCTTTCGTCTTTGTCAGCCGCTAAGAAAATTTCCATCAGATGCCTAAAAAAAATTCTTTTTATCACGCGCGAAAGCTCATTGAATTTCTCAAGGAAAATTCCTCGCGCCTTAAGCCCTTGACGATTTTAACCCATGATCATCCAGACCCGGACGCCCTGGCCTCCGCCTGGGCCTTGTCTCATCTGGCCCACGAAGTGGCCCACATTCGCGCCAAAATTGTTTACGGCGGAATGATCGGCCGCGCCGAAAACCGCATCATGGCCGAACGCCTTCAAATTCCCGCGTCTCCTCTCAAACCCGGCGAAATCAAGACGAGCGCGCATTTAGCCATCATCGATACCCAACCGCCGTTTAAAAACAATCGTTGCCCCCCCCGAAGAAAACCCGCTTTAATTATTGATCATCATCCCCGTCATCCGGATACCCAGGCCGACTGCGTTTTAATTGACGAATCCTCCGGGGCGACGACCACTATTTTAGCCGAAGCCTTGAGCCTCGCCAAAGTATCCGTCCCCAAGAAACTTGCCACCGCGATTGTCTATGGAATCGGATCTGAAACCCAAAATCTCGGACGGGAAGCCGGCGCGAGAGACATCAAGGCCTATCAGGAATTTTGGCCCAAAGCCCACATGCAGACTCTCTGGAAAATCTCTTACCCTAAACACTCAACCGATTTTTTTACCTCTCTTCTTTCGGCTCTTCAAAACGCCTTTATTTGCCGAAATGTCATCGGCACCCATTTGGGAGTTCTTAATGTCCCGGACCGCGCCGCTCAAATCGCGGATTTTCTCCTCACGCATGAAAAAATGGATTGGTCCATTGTCACGGGAAGGTATCAGGGAAAACTCTTTGTTTCGCTTAGAAGCTCAAGTCCCGCCGCCAAGGCGGGAAAGCTTTTGAGAAGGCTTTTAGGCGGCGGAAACCGGGGCGGCGGACACGCGATGATCGCGGGCGGCTCCATCGAAGTTGGAGAAGCCGCCTCTCAAACAGCCTGGCGGCAAGCGGAAGATAAAATCGTCTCTGATTTTTTAGAAAGCCAAGGCCTTAAAGACGTTTCTCCCAAACTCTCCGCGTTTTATCGGTGATGGATTTTTTTCTCGCGCGTCTTCCGCTTTTTAAGCGTCTGCCGGAAAAAACTCTGGAGGAATTGCCCCGGAAAGTCTTTCTGCGCCGCTTTGGCAAGGGGCAAGCGGTCTTTATGGACGGAGAAACCCCGCGCTCAGTTTATCTTTTAAAATCAGGGCTCATTAAGGCCGTCAAATATTCTCTCCGGGAAGAGCCCGTCATCATGGAAATTATTTCCCCCGGAGGTCTTTTTGGGATGATCGCGGTTTTAGATCACAAGCCTTATCCCGTCACCGCCCTTTGCATCCGCGACTGCGAGGCCTACGAAATTCCAGGAAAGGTCTTTGAGGGACTCCTCAAAACTCATCCTGATTTTTCTCAAGCGGTCTATTCTGAAATCGGAGAACATTTGCGTCAATCCCAAGCCCTGCGCTCAATCTCAAGAGAACCCGCCTCCCAAAGAATCGCCTTCATCCTGGGCCTTCTCTCCAAAAGCGTGGGCAAAAACCTCTCCATCCGCCGGGAAGACCTCGCGGAAATGTCGGGCACGACGCAAGAAACCGCCATTCGCATCCTGTCGGATTTCCGGAAAAAGAAATGGATTGCCTCGGGCTGGAAGAAAATTACCATCCTTAATCCCGAAAAATTGGAAAAATATTCTTTCTCCGGCAAAATTTAAAAAATCGAAAAAACCTGATCTGGCGCACCTTTTCTTTTCTGTGGATGCGCTATCCTATCGGATAGGAAGCCGCCAAAAATGAAGAAAGGAGAAAAAAATGAAAAGCGTATCAGATTATTTCGCGCACGATCACGACCAAATTGACGGGTTTTTCGCGGAATTTAGGAAATTAAAGCGCGGGGATCCTGCCTTGGCAAAACAAAAATTCAAGGAGTTTCTCAAGAGACTCACCCGTCACATCGTCTGGGAAGAAGAGGTTCTTTTTCCGGCCTTTGAAAAAAGCGCTCCGGAAATGGTTCCGGGGCCCACCATGGTCATGCGCAGGGAACACCGAGAAATCAAAAAATATCTCGACTTAATTCATGATAAAATTCGCGTGAAAAATCCTGAAAGCGATGAGGCAGAAGAAGCTCTTTTGTCCTTACTTGAGTCCCACAACATGAAAGAGGAAAAAATTCTTTATCCCGCCATTGACGCGGCTTTAGGCGAAGAAGGCATCGCAAGGATAGAGGAAAGTATGCGGGCCATTCCAGAAGAAAAATACGCCTGCTGCTGCCAGTCTCATCCCGCAAAAGAGGCGGCGAGAGCGCATGATTAAAAAACCGGGGCCCATTGCGCTAGTGATGGCCCAAGACCATGCAAGGCTGGATAGGCTTATGGAAGAGGCCTTGGACGCCCGTGAAAGCATTCGCGCGGAACCCTTTTGGGATTTTCGGCAAGGGCTTCTGAGACACATCGGAATTGAAGAAACTATTCTTCTCCCCGCGCTTAAAAACCCGTCTCCTGAGCTTAAAGCCTTAGCCGCGCAACTCCGTCTTGAGCACGGGGCTTTGACCAACCTTTTAGTTCCAGAGCCTACCCAAGAAATCGCCGCGGCCCTGCGAAGGATTCTTGAGCCGCATAATCTCAAAGAAGAATCGGCGGACGGATTTTACAGCTTTTTAGACGCGCGTCCTAAAGAAGAGATCGAGAATTTACTTCTCAAGATATCGCAAGCCCCGGAACTTCCCTTGCGCCCCTATTCCCAACGCCCGGAAGCGTTCAAGGCCGCCCTCCGCGCCATGCAAAGGGCGGGATATGAGATGGGGACAGTCCCTATCTCCCCAAATACGCAAGCTCCCGGTAGTAATCCTGAAGAGGCTTGACCGAGGGATATCCCGAGGAAATGCCGTTTCCAGAATCTGCGGAAAAACGGCGCATTTCTAATTTCGTTGAAAAACGACCGAAAGTCGGAATCCAGGAAAATATTAAGCTCCTAACTCTTACAGAAGTTCGAGGAATCGCTCGCGAGACAACCCCGCCTGATCCAAGATAGCCAACAAAGTTCCTTTTGGAATATCCTTGCCTTGAGGAACAATAACCAATCGTGTTTGCCCGGCTTCCTCTTTTTTATAAAAAGCGCGATGGCTTCCCTTCCCCCGATTAGGGGCTTCGGAAAAGCCGCAACGTTTAAGTGCGCGAATGATGGCCTTCGAGGATACGGAAGGTAAACGCATTAGGCGACGGCGATGTTAATGGGCGCGGTATAGCGATTTTCCGAAGACAAGGCGGGCTTAAGGTCCTCCAGGAGGCCCATTTTCTCGGCGTTAGAAAGATAGAGTTCGACGGCTTCTTCCAACGCGGCTTGGGCCTTTTCCGGCGTGGTTCCAAAAGAGGCAACTCCCAACTCGGGGCATTTGGAAACGTATCTTTTTCCTTCTTTCCAGATAGCGGCCGTCAGATGATAGCGTGTCATGACCTTATTATAGCAGGCAATCAAGCTCCGTGCTAGGGGCTAAGCGATCTAATTTTGTCTCTCCCCAAATACGCAAGCTCCCGGTAGTAATCCTGAAGAGGCTTAACCATAGGCGCGGAATTGCGTGAGGCGGCCAACGCGCTGACTAGGGCTTGGCAACTTCGGATATTGGTCACGCAGGGAATATTAAATTCAAGAGCGGTTCTCCGAATGGCGTAGCCGTCCGAGCGAGAACGCTGGCTTGAGGGAGTATTGATGGCCAGGGTCACGTTTCTTTGCTTTAGAAGATCCACCACATCCGGCTTTCCGTCCCCAATTTTGGCGATGCGCGCGCTTTCAAGGCCGTGCCGCAAAAGAAAGGAATGCGTGCCGGGAGTGGCAATCAGGGAAAACCCCATCGCCTTGAGGGCTTGCGCGATGGCCAGTATCTGAAATTTATCCTCATCCCGAACGCTAATAAAGACCGCGCCCCCTTTAGGGATCAAAATCCCGCTCGCTTCTTGGGATTTGACAAAAGAACGCGGAAAATCAGAATTAAGTCCCATTACTTCCCCGGTAGACTTCATTTCGGGTCCCAGACGCGGGTCAATGCCGGGAAACTTAATAAAAGGAAGGACGACTTCTTTCGTCGCCGCAAACGGAAGTTCGGGCGGCGAGTTTTTAAGAAGAGACGCGGGCAATAAACGCTTAAGACTCTTTCCTAAAGCGGCTTTAGTCGCAATCTGAGCGAGCGAAAGTCCCGTCGCCTTGCTTAAAAAGGGAATCGTCCGGGACGCGCGGGGATTGGCTTCGATGACATAAACCGCTCCGTCTTTGACGGCAAATTGAATGTTGATGAGACCCTTGACCTTTAAAGCGCGCGCAATTTTCCGGGTATAAGAAGAAATCGTCGAAATTAAGGCCGGACTTAGGGAACGCGGCGGCAGGGTGCAGGCAGAATCCCCGGAATGAATGCCCGCCTCTTCAATATGCTCCATGATGCCAGCGATATAAACCAAGGTTCCATCTGAAACCGCGTCCACGTCCACCTCGGTTGCGTCCGAAAGAAAGCGGTCAAGGAACAGTTCCGCGCCCGCAGCCAAGGGGTTCTCGTCCAGATAGCGGCGGAGGGTTTTTGCGTCGTCAATAATCGCCATGGACAACCCGCCCAAGACAAAACTCGGACGCACCATGACGGGAAAACCGATTTTAAGCGCGGCGGAAACGGCCTCTTTCGCGTTTTTCGCGGTCCCGTGCGCGGGCGCGGGAATTTGAAGGCGCTTTAAAATTTGAGCGAAGAGTTTTCGGTCTTCCGACTTATTGATCGAGGCGACCGAGGTTCCTAAAATTCTCGCTCCGGCCGCTTGAAGCCCCTGAGCCAAATTAAGCGGGGTTTGGCCGCCAAATTGAACCAACACTCCTTGCGGACGCTCAAAATCAATAATCTCAAGCACGTTTTCCAAGGCCAAGGGCTCGAAATAAAGGCGATCGGCGTGATCGTAATCAGTTGAGACCGTTTCGGGATTGGAGTTGACCATCAAGGCCTCAAAGCCCTCTTGACGCAAGGCGCTCAAAGCCTGAACGCAGCAATAATCAAACTCAATTCCCTGACCGATTCGATTGGGGCCGGAGCCGATGACCAAAACCTTCTTTTTTTTCGCGGACGGCTTTAAATCTCCGCTGGGCTCATAGGTCGAATAGGCGTAGGGGGTGGTTGAGGGAAATTCTCCGGCGCAGGAATCCACGATTTTATACGCGGGACTCATTTTCCATTTCTTCCTCAAATTTCTAATCGAACTCTCCGCCGTATTTTTAACTCGCGCGATGTCCGCGTCGGAAAAACCAAGGCGCTTGGCCTCAAGCAAAAGTTCAGGGGTCAATTTTTCGTTTCTTAAATCTTCCTCGAAATCCGTCAATTCCTTAATTTGATGGATAAACCACGGGTCAATGGACGTCCAGACAGAAATATCCTCGACGGAAATTCCGCATTTAAGGGCGGCGCGAAGCCAAAAAATCCGGGCGGAAGACGGCAAGGACAAAAGCTTCGTCCATTCCTGCGGATTTTCCGGCGAGTTAAAAGGCGGCAGGCTGCGGGAAGAGAGTTCCAGCCCGCGCAGAGCTTTTTGAAAGGATTCTTTAAACGTGCGCCCCAAGGCCATCGTCTCTCCCACCGACTTCATCGCGGTGTCGAGCGGAAAATCGCCGAATTTTTCGGAGGCAAAGCGCGGAATCTTGGTCACGACATAATCAATGGACGGCTCAAAAGAAGCGGGAGTGGCCTTCGTAATCGCGTTTGGAATTTCATCCAAGGTATACCCCACGGCCAAAAGGGCCGCGATTTTCGCGATGGGAAAACCGGTGGCCTTTGAGGCCAAGGCGGAACTGCGAGAGACGCGGGGATTAATCTCTATCGCCGCGATGCGCCCGCTTTGAGGGTGAACGGCAAATTGAATATTGCATCCTCCCGTTTCTACTCCAATGGCCGAAACGATTTTTCTCGCCAAGTCGCGCATTTCCTGGTACTGGCGATCGCTCAAGGTCTGAGACGGCGCGACCGTAATGGAATCTCCGGTGTGAATTCCCATCGGATCCAGATTTTCAATTGAGCAGACAACGACAAAATTATCTTTTTTGTCCCGCATCACTTCCAGCTCGAATTCCTTCCAGCCCAAAACCGATTCCTCAAGAAGCACTTTTTTGATGGGGCTGGCCTCGAGAGCGGAGTGAACTTTTTGGCGCAAATCCTCCAAATTATAGGCGATCCCGCCGCCGGTTCCGCCCAGGGTGAAAGAGGGACGGACAATTAAAGGAAATCCAATATCGCGGGCAATGGCGCGAATTTCGGAAGACTCGCTGACGACCACTCCCCGGGGAACGGAAACCCCGATGGACTCCATCGTCTTTTTAAATAACTCGCGGTCTTCGGCCTTCCGAATCGTTTCAAGGTTCGCGCCCAAAAGCTCGACGGAAAATTTTTCAAGAACCCCGCGCTCGCTTAAAGCCACCGCGAGATTCAAAGCGGTTTGCCCGCCCAAGGTCGGCAAAAGAGCCTCCGGCCTTTCTTTTTCGATGATGCGCGATAAATACTCCGGGGTCAAGGGCTCGATATAGGTTCTGTCGGAAAGCTCGGCATCCGTCATAATCGTCGCGGGATTGGAGTTGGCCAAAACAATCCGGTAGCCCTCGCGTCTTAAAGCCTTGATGCCCTGGGTTCCGGAGTAATCAAATTCACAGGCTTGACCAATGACAATGGGGCCGGAGCCTATCACCAAGATTGTCTTGAGATCGTTTCTCTTCGGCATAATATTTAAGCTCTGCTCGCTTTTTTCTCGATCATTTCTTTAAAGCGCCGGAAATATTTGAGCGCGTCATGGGGGCCTGCGGAAGCCTCGGGATGATATTGAAGCGAAAAAATCGGCGCCTCTTTGTGCGAAAAGCCCTCGCAGGATTTGTCATTGAGACTGATATGCGTTGCCTTGACGCAATCAGGCAAGGACGCCGCATCAACCGCAAAGCCGTGGTTTTGGGAAGTGATCTCGACTTGCCGGGATTCAATGTCCATCACCGGATGATTCGATCCGTGATGCCCGAATTTAAGTTTGTAAGTTTTTCCACCCAAAGCCAAGGCAAGTATTTGGTGTCCTAAACAAATTCCCAAAATTGGTTTTCCGGAATCAATCAAGGCCTTGGTCACCTCGATGATGTCTTTAAGAGGTTCCGGGTCCCCGGGACCGTTGGACAAGACAATCCCATCCGGATTTAAGGCCAGAGCGTCTGAAGAAGAGGTTTGGGCTGGAACCACGGTGACGCGAAAGCCCTCCGCCGCCAAAGCTCTTAAAATGCCTCTTTTAGCGCCAAAATCATAGACAAGGGCATGGAATTTTCCAGAAGAACTCCAGGAATATTTCTCTCGGCAAGAGACTTGCGGCGCGAGCGCCGCTCCCACCATCGAAGGAATCATTCTCACTTTTTTCTTAAGGCGCCCGAGTTCCGAAACTTGATTTGAAATCAAACCGCGCAAGGCCCCCTTGTTTCTCAAATGCAAAATCAAGGCGCGGGTATCCACCCCTTCGATTGCGGGCACCCCATGACGCTTAAGGAAAGACTCAAGAGTTTCCGTCATTTCCCAATTAGACGGATTTTTACACATTTCCCCCATAACAAAACCTGAGAGAAAAGGCCGTTCCGACTCGTAGTCCTTGGCGATGATCCCGTAATTTCCAATTAAGGGATAACTCATGACCACGATTTGGTTTTTATAGGAGGGGTCGGTCAAAATTTCCTGGTAGCCCGTCATCGCGGTGTTAAAGACAAATTCGCCTTCCGCGTCATTGAAGGCGCCGCAGGAAAATCCGGGCCAGACGCTGAAATCCTCAAGGACGATGACGGCGGGCGTTTTTTTATTCATCGCGCTCCATAATTTTTTGCGCGTAGGACTCGGCGGATTTAAACGCGGCGAACAAATCGGGGCAGTATTTAAACGCGTCGTTTCTCAACGATTCGATTTCATCCTCCAAATAGTCATGCGAGATTTGATTGCGCAAATCGCGAATATCTCGCCAAAGAGAAGCCGAGGAAATGACTCCGCGCTTTTCCATACGGTTTAAGCGATCGAGCAAAGTCCCTTCATTTTCGAGCTCGACGGCGTCTATGGCGCGAAAAACTTTCTGCGTCAAGATATCGGTCAAACGCGCGAAGCGCGAGGTCAGGGATTCCAACTTCTCGTCTAGTTCGTTGGACAAGGAATGCGGGAAAGGATATTTTGCCTGAAGAGATTCATGGGACAAGGTCAAAGCCTTGACGGCCCGGCGCGCTGCCTCCAACTGCTCCGCAAGATACTTCTTTTTCAGCTCGGTCTTGGATGGCTCCAAATAATTTCTCCCTCGCTTTTGGCCAAATCGTAAAAACTGCTGGGTTTAGCGCCCGGATGTTTAAGGACAATATCTATTTTTTGCTCTCCCATTTTTTCTTTAAAGAGGCGCGCCCATTTTCTCTTTAAACCCGCCGCGTCCCGGACTGGGACATTGATCTCGATGAGAAAATCGATGTCGCCGCCGCGCGCATTTTCCTTGGCCCTGGACCCGAACAGCCAAACGCGCGATCCCGGAAAATCAGCGAGAATTGAATTTAAAACGCTCCGCACGAACCCCATCTCTTTTCCGTCTAATCGCGCCATATACCCAGTATCGCATTTTTAGCCCCGTTCCTCAATAATCTTAAGGTCGGGACAATGCCGGCTTTAAGAGTATAGGGCAAGGCATTGGAAGCGAAATTATCTATGAGAAAGAAAAATCGCCGTCTCAACGTGTTCGGTCTGCGGGAAAAAATCAAAGGCCTCAAAAGAAAGAGGCTTATACCGCGTCAGGAGAACGCTTAAATCCCGCAAAAGAGTTTTCGGATTACAAGACACATACAGAATCGCGGGGATATTGGCTTTTTCAATCACAGACAGAGCTTTCGGATGAATGCCAGACCGGGGAGGGTCCACAATCAAAAGTTCCGGGCTCATCGCAAGCAAAGCGGGCAGAAGAGTTTCCGCCAAACCGCTGTAAAAAGAAGCGTTTTTGATTCCGTTTTCATCGGCGTTTAAGCGGGCGTCCACAACTGACGATTCCACCGATTCAAGCCCGATCACTTTATCGCATAAATCAGCCGCGGACAAAGTGATCGCTCCCAAACCGCAGTAAAGATCAAGAATCAGTTTCGGCGAAACCAATTTAACTTTTTCGCGGATAAACGCGTGAAGGGCTTGTGAAGCGCGGGTATTGGACTGAAAAAAAGATTGAGGAGAAACCCGGTAGCGCAATTTCCGGTCACCGCTTTCAAGAGTTTCAACGATGAATTCTTTTCCCCAGAGAAGCTTAAGCTCTTCCACCAGGGCCGTATCCGACAGTTGATCGTTTTTCCCCCACAAAACGCCGGTCGCCGGATAAGAATTCAAAACCGCGCGAACAAAAGATTCCCTGGGAAAGTCTTCCGCCGAACTCACCAATAGAACCATCCGTTCTTTTTTATCCCCCGATTCCCGAACGACCAGATGCCTTAAAAGCCCCTGATGAGACCTTGGATCATGAACGGAAAGTTTTTCCTCTAAAGCCCAATTCCGAACTGATTCTAAAAGAGCCGGCGCTTCCGGAGACAAAAGGTAGCACTCTTTCAAATTGAGGACTCTTGACCACTGGCCCTTGGCTTTAAGACCCAAGGCAAGGCCCACGCCGTCAGAGCCAAAACTAAATTCCATTTTATTGCGGTAGAACCATTCGGAAGGCGAAGGAGAAATGGCGGCAGGAACAACACCGAGAGGCTCAAAAGCTTTCTTAAGATTTTCCAGTTTTCCTTCAATCTGGCGGGAATAGGACTGATTTTGGAGAGAGCATCCGCCGCAGAGCCCGAAATTCGCGCAACGAACCGAACTCAAATCAGTTTGAGAACTTAAAGAAGCAGACATCGCCGTCTTTGACGACATAATCTTTTCCCTCGGAACGAATGAGGCCTTTTTCGCGCAAGACCGATTCCTTAAGATGCGCGGCAATGTCTTTAAAGGAATAAACCTCGGCGCGAATAAAACCTTTTTCGAAATCAGAATGAATGACGCCCGCCGCTTGCGGGGCCCTGGCGCCGACCGGAATTGTCCAGGCCCGGACCTCGTCTTCCCCTGCCGTAAAATAACTGCATAACCCCAAAATTTCATAGGCCGCGACAATCACCCGCTCTAAGCCCGTCGTCTTAATCCCCATCTCGCTCAAGAAGGTTTCTCTTTCTTCAGGATTAAGCTGCGAAATCTCGGATTCGATTTTGGAACATAAGGTTAAAGCCCGGGCCCCGCGTTTTTTCGCGAGCTCGTCTAATTTCGCGACCAAGACGGGATCGGGAACTTCATCGGTGTTTCCGACAAACAAAACGGGTTTGGAAGTAAGGAGCGAAAAGCTGGCCAAGACCTTGGGATTTATCTCGCAACTCCGCGCGGGACGACCCGAATCCAAAACCGCTTTAACCGCTTCCAGGGATTCCAAAGCCTCCCGGCTTTCCTTGTCCCCGGATTTTGCTTTGCCGAAAAGTTTTTCCTTTTGCTTTTCAAGGCTGGCCAAATCGGCCAAAATGAGTTCGGTTTCGATGACGGAAATATCCCGTTCTGGATCAACCCCGCCCATCACATGGGTAACGTTTGAATCTTTAAAGAGGCGCACGACCATTAAAATCGCGTCCACTTCCCGAATATGAGACAAAAATTTATTTCCCAGTCCTTCGCCGGAAGACGCGCCCTTGACCAGGCCCGCGATGTCAACAAAACGAACGGAAGCCGGCGTCGTTTTTTTCGGCTTAAAGATTTCGGTTAAACGCTGAAGCCGTAAATCGGGAACCGGAACGATGCCGACATTGGGCTCAATGGTCGTAAAGGGATAATTCGAAGCCTGGGCGTTGGCCGAGGTGAGCGCATTAAAGAGAGTGGATTTCCCAACATTAGGCAAACCGACGATTCCGATTTCCATACTCTTTATTTTACCAAACAAGAGTCCCCTCTTTATTTTTTCCGACGAATAAGCCGAAAAATATAGGTCCTTTGACCCCAAAGCCTCTAGGCCTTTTGGCCCTGTTCGATTTTGAAAAATTATCTTACACTGAAAAAGATGAAAAAATTAATCGCCCTGTTGATTGCCTCGACTCTCTGCGCGCCCGGCCCTCTTTTTGCCGCCGATTTAGAAACTTCTTTTCATGCCGAGACCTCTCCTCAGGTTCTCAGCCTTTCTCAATCTCCTCTTATAGAAGCCGCGACTCCGCTATCAAATGAGGAACTTAACCAGATTCATCTTAAAGATGAAAAAACGCTTCAAACGCAAACCCCGTTAATTCAACAGATAACGCCGAGATTAAATTCGCCCGTGGCGCTCGCGGAGGCAAAGACAAAGACTAAGGCACTTCAAAAAACAAAAGAACATTTGTCTCAAGTCATCCAATACGCCCAAAAAATGATTTCCGTTCACCGGCAAAAGCTCGCGGGAAATCTCGCGCAATTTTTTGACCATTCCCGGGGTTTTTCAAACTCCGAAGGATTAACAGGGGCCGCCTCAAGCGCGCCAAACGCAAAAATATCTCTTTCGTTAAAACCTTGGAAAAAAATCGGCCTTGCCGCGGGCGCCGGCATTTCTTTAACGGGCGTTTCCCGCGCCCTCGCGGCCCCGCTTCAAACTCCGCAAAATGCGCCGGTCCACCATTCCCTGCTGGCTTCTCTTTTTAGCGCAAGCGGCCTCACCCATCTTGTTCTTACCGCCGCCGCCGTCGCCTTTACCTATTGGGTCTGGAAAAAATTTGGCGGCAATGTTGGGCAAAGGATTTCTAGCTGGAAGCTCGCCCGAAGCGCGACCTGGAAAGCCAGCGCCAAAAAGCAAAAAGAAGAAGATGCCCCCGCATCGAGCCTCACCTTCGCTGATGTCGCGGGGCAAGATAAAGCCGTAGCCGAGGTTCGGAAAATTGTCTCGGCCTTTGAGGCTCCTTCCAAATACAAAAAACTAAACGCCAAGTTTAAGCCGCGAAACGCTTTCCTTCTAATAGGCCCTCCTGGAACTGGAAAGACTTTGCTCGCCGAAGCCGTCGCGGGAGAGCTTAAACTCGACAAGGACTCTTTTTTCAAGACCGACGGGGCTTCTTTCATGAATAAATTTGTCGGAGTCGGCCCCGATGCCGTACACAAATTTTTTGAAAAAGCGCGTGAACAAAGCAAGAAGTCGGGAAAGCCTTCCGTCATTTTTATTGATGAAATTGACGGATTCGGCAGCCGCGGCGGGAAAAGCGACAGCGGCGCGGATCATGAAAAACAAATGACCATTGACGCCCTTTTAACCGAAATGAATAAGTTGTCGGGACTGGATTACAACATTATGGTCATCGGGGCCACCAATGAGTTCGGGAAACTCGACAAGGCCCTTAAACGCTCTGGGCGTTTTGGAACCCATATCGCGCTTGAAAATCCGGATATTCAAGGACGCGAGAGCATTTTGCGGCTTCACTTAAAGGAAGCCCGTCTCTCGCCTGAGATTGATTTCCCAAAAATCGCGGAGAAAACCACGGGCTTTTCGGGAGCCGATCTCGAGGCTGTCGCGCAAAAAGCGACTGAAATTGCCGTAGATGATGGCCAAAACGATTTCATTTCTCAAGCCGATCTTGAAAAAGCGGTTGAAAGCATAAAAGAAAACATCAACCAAAAATCCAGAGCCGTTGACAGCTCAAACGATTCCTCCGCTATTTCCGTTCAATTCGAGGATCCGGAAACGATCACGACAGGCTTTGCCCAAGTGGCCGGTCAGGATGAAGCCAAGGCTGAAGTGACGGAACTGGTCGATCAAATCAAAAACCGTTCGCGCTACCTTGAGATAAACCCGCAATTTCGCCCGCTCCGGGGAGCGCTTTTATTCGGGCCCCCGGGAACGGGAAAAACCTTGATGGCCCGGGCCATCGCCAAAGAATCCGGAGCCCTTTTCTTCAAAGTGGACGGCACGGACTTCCTTAAAAAGTTCGTGGGGGAAGGCCCGCAAGCGGTGCGGGACCTTTTTGACACCGCTTCCTACGAATCAAAAAGAGAGAAAAAACCGGCCATCATCTTTATCGATGAAATCGACGCTATCGCCCGCGCCCGGGGCTCGGACTTAAACGGAAGCGGAGACGCCTTGGTCAACCAGCTTCTGACCGCCATTGACGGATTTAAAACCGAAAACAACGTAACCGTCATCGGCGCGACTAACAAACCGGAATCCCTGGACCCTGCTTTAACGCGCGGCGGACGGCTTGAACTTCAAATTCCCGTCGGGCTTCCTGATGTTTTAGGGCGGGAAGAAATTCTCAAAGTCCACGCCCAAGGGATTGCGATGGACTCCACCGTCAATCTCAGGGAAATCGCCCGGCAGACGGCGGGGTTTTCCGGAGCGGACATGGAAAGCCTGGTCATGAAGGCAACTTCCGCGTCCATCAAACGCGGAGCCTCCACTCTTTCCCAAACGGATTTTATTTCTTCTATTGACCGCGTCCAGTTGGGAATGGAAAGAAAACTCGTCATGCCGGAAGACGAAAAAGAAGTCGTCGCCTATCATGAGGCCGGGCACGCGCTGGTTTCTCATCTTTTGCCGGACGCCGATCCCATTCGCAAGGTGACGATTGTCCCCCATGGTCTCAACGCCCTGGGTCTCATGCAGGCCGTCCCTGACGTCGAGAGAAATATTCAAAGCCGCTCGTACTTAGTCGCCCGAATGGCCGTCGCCTTGGGCGGACGCGCGGGAGAAGAACTTTTAAACGAGAGAATTCACGGCAAGAAAGAAAATTTCTCCGGCGCCGCCAATGACCTTGAAAAAGCGACTGAAATTGCCCGCTACATGGTCATGAAATTCGGGATGTCCGAAAAAATCGGCCTGGTCAGCTACGGCTTTGAAAACGACCGGCAAAATCAGAAACCGCTTAGCGAAGAAACCACCAAAGCTATCGAAGCCGAGGTCAAGACTCTCATCCAAGAAGCCTATCAGACGGCGAGAACCACCCTTCAAAACAACTGGGAAGTTTTCAAAGCCGCGGCGGAAGAGTTGCGGACGAAAGAAACCCTCCGAGGAGAGGATTTCGACCGTCTAATTCCGAAAGCCCAGAACCCTAAGAGCTCGCAACAATAAAAAAGGGGACAGTCCCCTTTCCTCATAGTCTTAAGGTCGGGACAGCGCCGTCCACAAAAATTGCGAAGAAGAGGCACAGTCCCCTTTTTGTATAATAGAGGCGTGGAACAGTCTCTCATCTTCAATTATTTAAAGCGTACGCGCATTCTCGAAGCGCCAAAGAAAACCTTGTCAACTTTTGGGGCGACCCATATTGAGTATCATCTCATCTCCCCGATTGATGATCTCAAGGATAAAACCCGCTTAAGGCAAGGAGAAGTCATCAGCCATAAGCCTCAAATCATCACGGCTCAAGGCTTGGCCGAACGCTTCCAAGGATTTGGCTCCGAAGCGGATGAGTTCGCCAATTGGCTTAAATCCAGCTACGGAGAATTTCTAAGAGCCCTTGAATACCAGTTTCAAAATAAGGATTTCTCAGTTCAGGTCATTTCCGAGTCTCCCAAGGAAGTCGCCTCCCGAATTCAAGCCGACATCAAATCGCGGGAATTATCCAATCAAGCCGTCATCAGTTGCCCGGACGCGGCCTGGTCCCTGGCCTTAATGAAATTCACCCTTGATGAATCGGCCCGATCTTTCCCTATTCATCTGCGCGATATGGAACGCCGAGGGATGTTCAACCCGGAAAAAAACCAGGAAGACCGCCGCCGCGGAGAAATTGAGTCTTTGTTTGAAAAGGCGGTTTCTGGAGACAAGGACATCTTGCCAGTCATAGGTAAGAAATTAAAAGATTATGGGCTTTTTCCGGAATACGAAGACCGCTACCTCAGTTTCTTTTAGAACCTCTTTCGCGGCGCTGGCCAGTTTGGAATTATTTCTATTCATTCCCTGCGCTAAGGCTCAAACAAGCGCGCAATTAAATCAACAAGTTCAGGAAGAAGAACGCCTCATTGAGTCAAACCCCAAGCTCGCCAAAGCCATAGCCGAAGAAATCGCTCACTCCTCTATCGGAAACAGAATTTCTCTCTCTAAAAGCAGTCTTGAAAAAACAAAGGAAATAGAAGCCTGGCTTTTGAAAAACCCTCAAGCGGGAGCGATCATCGGACTCGGCCTTCAGGCCGACGCCGCTAGCGGAAACCATGATTTTGAAAACAGAATGAACCAGGAGTTGAGTCAATTTGAGCCCAATCCCGGCGCCGTCCACAACGCCTATTACCAGCTAAAACGGGCGTCTCGAAAAGAACGCTCGATGCTTTCCGATAAAACCATGACCAACGAAGAGAGAGTGGAAATTCTCAACAATCTCTTTGAAGGACGGGGTAGCGGATCCAAGGCCATCATCCGCCGAATGCAGAAAGGTTCGTCCTCGCAATCTCCCGCCACGACCCTGATCCAAAATTTTTACAATCGTCTCAGCGCGTCTAATTTATCCGGATACTCGCCCGATATCGCCGCTCTTCAAAGCCAAATGGCAAGGGAAAATATTCCCGGCGCCCCCCCCCTCGTCGTAACGGGATATCTGGACTATAAAACCCTTTCGTATCCGGCTTATGAAATGAAATACGATCTTTCCAATCTTAAGCTGCGCCTCAACGTCGAAGAAACCCTGGCATTAGCCAAGGAATTGGGAATTAAAATTTCCAGTCAGGAAGCCAAAGATCCCGCGACCCTTTCTTCTCTCTTAGACAAAGCCCAAAAAAAAGGAATTCCCATCCCTCGGGATTTCCAGATTCAAACAGAAACCCTCTTGCGCGCCAAAAAGGCCCTCCAGGATTTTGAAGCCTTCGCTCAAAAAGGGCAAGCCAAAAAAAAAATCACGCTCTCCTTTATCCGCCGCCTCGGAAATCTCCAAAACGAAGCTTCCCGCTGGATTAACGCGGCATTTTTAGAAGGAGAAATCAGCCGCATTCTTAAAGAAGAAAAAAGCCTTTCGCCGCGGCTAAAAGAAGCCATCGCCTCTTGCCCCGTTTCCGTTCAAGAGCGCGGGGAATATCTTGCGCGAGAT
>JAKAQO010000005.1 GCA_021822495.1 bacterium
GTCGATGTTGAGGTAGGCAGTCGTCTGTTGGGAGGCGAAGGCTTTGCCGAGTCCCAGGGTTGTGGCGGCTATAGCCAGAACCAGGGTAGCAAGTCTTTGAGTCCACTTCTTCGTCCATCTGTTTTGCATTGTCATTTCTTTTCTCCTTTGCGCGTTAATTATTTTTTTGATTTTAAAGTCATTTTTTATTGAGTTCATAATTTCTCCTGAGCGCGATTATTTTTGCGTCTTGACGACCAATTGATAATAAACATGCGTCGGTATATCTTGTTCGAGAATATCGGCGGAAATGACAAAAAAGAAGGCTTTTCCGCGATACTCGGGAAGATCCGGAATATGAACGATAAGAGGCGTTTCTTTGATCATATTGGGCGCTACGCTGATAATCTCTTTCGCGGGCCTCACCCATTTTGGATCGGGAGCGTCTTGAACTCCAGGAGGAAGGGGAAGCTCCACTTCCCAGTTGGCAATGGAACGCAGTTGGAAGTTAAGCTTCTGATCGTTGGGGTTGACGATTTTAATCGAGAGATGTCTTTCTTTCATCAGATCAAAGTCTTTTCCCAGCGGAACGTCTTTAGCCACTCCCGCGGAAGGAAAGAGATCAAAGTTAAGATTCGAGAGTTTTTTATTCACGAACTTTTCTTTGAGTTGCTTTTCAGTGGGCGGCGTGCTATTGATGAAGAGTAAAAGGCGGCTTTCCAGCCCCGTTTGATACATTCCGTGTTTTCCCACAGAGCGGCTCCAGATGTCGACTTGGAATTTTCTCCCCAAAAGCTTGGGATCATTGGGAATGGAAATAATCACATCTGAGACCGCTTCGTGGAGCGGTTGCACCGTGAAATGGTGTTTGGCGAGTTTGACCCAGCTACTATCAGGAATGCGCTCGAAACCTTTTTTGAGCCCGCCCTTAGGAACTGGAATGACCTCGCTCTCGATGTTGATGGGTTTGTCGCCCTCGTTGATCAGGCGAAGCGGAAGGTTGATGAGTTTGGTGAGAGAATAGGTCAGACCGATTTGAAGATTCTTGACCGCGACCTCTCCAAACGGCGTTCTCATTCCGATTGAGGCTTGAGCGTTTTTATACGCAAGCGCTGTCAACGCGAGAGCCAAAAGCCCCCAAGTTTTTATTTTTTGCTTTTTCATTTTCGTCTCCTTTTTCATTTTCTTTTTCTTAATTTACGCGCGCGTCTTAGAATCGCGCGCGCGTATGAGGAAAGTGTAGCGGGTTTGAGGCGGGAGGTCCCGAGAATTTATCGCGAAATTAAATTCGCAAAAAATTCACAATTGAAACTTTTTTCAGGAAACAAAAAAGCAATAAAAGGTCGAATTTTTGGAGAGAAAAAATGATAAATAAAGAGGGGCTTAAATCTTTTCCAGGTGAGAGGTGATGGCGTTTTTAAATTGGGGAGACAAGGCGTTCCAGTCGAGAATATCGACGCGAAACGGAAGGTCGGATTCGGCGAAGGCTTCTTTAATCCGTCTTAAACGGCGTGAATCAATTTTTTTTGGCCCGATAAGGGCGATATCCAAATCGGAATATTTTTTGGGAGCGCCTCTGACTCGTGATCCGAACGCTTGCGCTTGACAATCCGGGGCTAGTTCTCTGAGAATCTTTCGGATGTGTTTAAGATGCTCAGATGAAACCTTAATCATTGCGGCTTTTGAGGGCGCTCAAAAGTTTTTTGGCGTCAAGAAGAAAATCTTGAGCCTTCTCGAAAATTTCCTGGGCCGTTAGGGGATCATAGGTATGAACGGTTTTGTTTCGAGCCTCGTGATAATCCATCCAATTTTCGACATCATCCAATAGTTGATTTTCCGCCGCGATGCGAAAAAGTTCTTTGCGAGAAACTCCGTCGACGTAGGATGAACCAAGATTTAACTCCAGCCAACGCTTCATGAATTTCCAAGAGAGTTCATAAGTGAACTCGAAATTTTGAATGACGCCGGCTCGAATGGTTTCTTTTTGATTGGCCGTAAAACGCATTTTTTTCGCGTCTTTGGCGACGAGAATTGCGCGCTTAAGAGACGAGACGGCTTTTTCAAAGCTGCTAAGATCAAGAGTCATATCTAAGATGATACCAGCCTAAAGCCCTTGAGCACAAGGGAAAACACGCAAAGCGCGCTAGGGGTAGGTGGGCGTAAAGTAGACGGTAATGACCTGGGTCCCAAGAACGGAACTGGAGGTGGGGCGCCAGAACTGAAACCACATCGTCGCGCTTTGCCCAGCGGGAATTTCAAAACCATTTTCATTTCCGGCGTAATTGCCGCTTGTCTGGGACGGCGTTGTCGTCGTCGTGATAGCCGTGTTAAAAGATGCGGAACTGGGCTGCGTTGAATTCCACAAACCTTGCAAAACCGCGACTTCTATCGCGCTTGACACTCCAAGACTCCATGGCGTTCCAGCGGTTGAGGTGGAAGCGTTCAGAAGAATGGTTTCGGGGATGTTTCCGGTGTTGGTGATGGTGACCGAGCTGGCGGAGACAATGGACATGATGTTATTCATCGTGATTTGAATGGTCGCGACCGATGTTGAGAGAGAGACCAAGAGCGGAATGGGGAACGTATAATTGCGAACACCCGCGACGTTAATCGAGCCCACTCTAAAATAAATCGTAGTTTGAAGGGAAAGAGCTGTGATGGTAAGCGTGGAGTCAAGGACGTTGGCGGTGATGGAGGAGACAATAGTTCCGGAAAAATCGGAAGCAGTGGAGGCGTCGAGTTCGTAGCCTTCGGCGGAATCAGATGAGGGAGAAACTTGAAGCGCGTTCCAGCCTAAACTCACCGATGAGAAATTGACCAGAAGAAATTGTGTCGACGAAGGCAAAAGAGATAAAGTCGCCAAGGACTGGGATGGAAAATTCGTTTCCGCTCCGCACCCCGAAGCTTGAAGATAGGCTGTGTAGGTTGTGTTGGGCATCAGAGAAGTTTCCACCCAGCTTGTCTGAGTGGGCGGCAAAAGCCCGGAATTCGCTCCGCTGACGCTATCGAACACCTCTACATTTTGAGGATTTCCTTGGACCGGAGACCATTGCCAGGTAATTGAAGTCGAGCTAGGGCTCACTCCTTGGAAATTGGAAAGAGTATAAGTTGAGGTGGAACTGACCACTCCATTGCCTCCATTGGTTGCGGAACTTGTTCCTCCAGCGACGTTATAGTTTAGCTCGCAGGCATTTCCGGAATTTAATACATTAATGGAGACAATTCCACCGCCGCCGCCACCGCCATTTCCTGCGGTACTGGTCCCTCCAGGTCCGCCGGAGGCATTTACTCTTCCAGAACCGTTGAAATAGTTTGCGGTTAGATTAACAGCGCCACCTGCGCCGCCACCGCCAGGGTCGCTTACATTTTGCGCGCCGTAACCCTGAGCGTCAATAAAACCATCAATGGTGATGCTGGAGGCTTGAATGATGATGGTTCCTCCGCCATTGCCGCCGGCGCTTGTCGTAGAACCGCCCTTGCCGCCGCCGCCTCCTCCGGAGCCAGCGAGAATAGGGTTTGTAACGGAGTCATAGGCTGAGCCTCCTGTCGTTCCAGTGCCGGCTCCGCCACCGCCTCCATGTCCGCCGCCTCCGCCGCCAGTATTTCGTGATGAAGAGGTCCCGCCGCCCCCGGGCCCTGATCCCGTTGTTTGGAGAGCTCCGCCCGCGAAGCCCAATCCAGAGACGGTGATGGTAGCGCCGGAAGCAAGATTGAACGTTCCGCCAATAAAAAAATTTACCTCTGAATTTTGAGGATTGCCCATGACATTGGTCTCCGTCAGGCTTGATCCAGACAGCATCGTGAAATTCCCATTAAAATACAACTGCTGGGTTGAATCCTGGGTCAGGCCGGAACCGCCATAAATGAGAACGCTCCCAGCAGCGGCCGTACCAGTGGAAATCGTCAAACTAATTTGCGAACCAGAGAGATTTCCCAACGTCAAACTTGAGAAACTGATGGCGGGAGAGCTGGCGCTGACGGAAACATTAGCGCCCGTGTTAAGGTTAATTGTAACGGGGCTTCCCAGGTTGGGAATTCCAACGGGATTCCAGTTATTCGCGGTATACCAGTTTCCGTCTCCGCCGTTTCCGGTCCAAACAAAGGGAGCGATGGGAGTCTGGGTCGAACCCGCGATTAAAAAATTGGGCGATTGGTCCCAATTGAGGCTTCCAACTCGAAAGGCGTAAGTGGTTCCCGGAAGAAGTCCCGCGACAGTAAGCGTAGAAGGTTCGACTCCTCCAAAACCAATTGAAGAAATGACTGTCCCAAAATTAGATATTCCAAGGGCGTTGGCGGTTGCGGCATCGAGTTCATAGCCTTCGCTTGTCGCCGATTGCGGAGATACTGGAAGCGGCAGCCAAGAAAAAGTCGCGCTTGTTAAATAAACAGCTTGCAACTGGGCTCCTGAGATTGTTGTCGTTAAAGTTGAGCTTGAGGTAAAGAGTATGTTTGTTAAGGTCCCGTCCCAGTTATAAGAACCAGCTTCAAAATAATAAGTGGTGTTAGCGTTAAGGCCCGTAAGGGATAAAGAAGTGGCCTGCGCATCTGAAGTGGATGAGGAGTAAGTCGTTCCATTTCCTGAAAAATCAGTCGAAGAGGCTTGAAGAACATATCCCGCGGCATTGACAAAAGACCAGGATACAATGGCGCTACTTTCATAAATTTCTGAGATGGTGGGATTGCTTGGTGGAAAAGACAGGGTGATAGTTGAACCGATTTGGGTCCAAGCCGTTGCGATGTCATTATTGTTGATTGCTTGGATTCGGAAAAAATAAGTGGTATTGGGTTCAAGCCCGGTAAAACTCGTCATTGAAGAATCCGGCTCCGTGGTAAAGCTGACAGCATAAGGGGCTAAAACTCCAGGATTAAAATCCTGCGCGGTTGAAACTTCAACAGTGTAAGTCGTCAAAGAAATTGGATTTCCATCGGCATTCCAAGACGCGGAAAAGCTGGTTTGGGTTACAGTCGAAAAAGGAGAGACGCTGCTTAAGGGAAGCGCGGCCAAAGTTGAGGTGGAGTCAAAAGCATTAGCGCTTTCTTGTCCGTTATTTCCAGTCGCGAAAGCCTGGAAATAATAGGTCGTATTGGAGTTGAGTCCTGCGCTGCTAATAAAAGTCGCATACGTTGTTTGGGTTGAGACGGAGTTGGGAGAAAAATTCTGGCTAGAAGAAATCTCAACGGTGTAAAGAGTTCTAGGGCCATTAGTCCCGCCAGACCAATTCAGTTGAATCTGACTGCTGGTAGGCGGGGAAAGAGAAAATTCAAGAGCCGAGGGAGCTAAGACTAAAGTTGAGGTTGAACCGAGATTGGTCCATGAAGTTGCGACCCCGTCATTACCAATGGCGCGAATTCGAAAATAGTAGGTTGTATTGGCGTTGAGTTCGACAAACGTGGCAAAAGGCGCTAAAGGCGCGGTCGTAAAAGAAATATCAAAGGGAGCGGAAATTCCCGATTTAAAACTTGAGTTTGTTGAGACCTCAACGGTATAGCTTGTCACATTGCCTGGATTCCCATTGGCATTCCAGCTGACGGAGAAACTGCTTGTCGTTATATCGCTAAAGGTTGTCGCGGCGCTTAAAGGCGAGGCTGCTTCAGTGGATGTTGAACCAAGGGCGACAAAAGCGCTTGGAGCGTCTGAGTAATTGACTCCGGCGGCAAAGAGGTAATACGTTGTGTTTGGATTAAGTCCAGTAAGAGTGGCTTCTTCAACTGATCCAGCTGGCACTGTTGAAAGAGAAATATTTCCGGAATCAGCGTTTGGGTAAGAAGAATTTGTGCTGAGAACTACGGTATAGGTTGTGATGTTAAGCGGATTGCCATTAGGCAGCCAAGAGACGCTGGCGGAGGTAATCCAGACGGAAAGCCATGAGTTGGGAGCTTGGGCGGGAATATTGGTGAGAGTGCAGGCGCCTCCTAAATTAGTAAAAGCGCTTGCACTGGCTCCGGTTGAAGCTTGCACCTCGAAAAAATAGGTGGTATTAGGTGATAGCGGAAAGCTGGAAACCGAAACTGAAAAGGTCGCGGTCGTGGCGATAATGCCGGAAAAATTAGATGCGGTTGAGCTGTGAACGGTATAGACTGTTCCCGCTGGATTTCCATTAGAACCCCAGTTGGCTGTGATTGAACCGCTGGAAATATTCGTGAAACTGGGGCTAACAACAGAAGGTGGTTCTACCGTAAGATAGGTTTGAGTGGATCCCAAAAAAATATAATCTGGAACTTTGTCCCAATTCAGCGTTCCTACTCGGAAATAATAAACGGCATCCGAAGCCAAAGGCGGATTTGCGACGGTTAAAACATTTTGAGAAACGGAAAGGGTCACTGAGGATGATATAATGCCGCCTTTAAAATCACTCGTTGATGCGTCGAGTTCATAACCTTCGGAAGTGTCGGAAGAAGGAGTGGTAGGCATGGTTGCCCAGTCAACTGTGACAGAAGTAAAGTAAACATTCAAAAAGGTTGTCGGCAAAAAAGTTGTGATATTGGCGAGCGTGCTGGTTGAACCTAAAGCCGTGTAGTCCGGCGTATCGTCCCAGTTAAGCGAACCCACCCGAAAGTAATAGCTCGTGTTTGGGTCTAGGCCGGAAATAGTGAGGGTGCTTTGGGAGTTATTGAACGTGATGGAAGAATAGACAAGGCCGGAGGTAAAGTTCGTGGAAGAAGCGTCGAGTTTATAGCCTTCGGAAGTATCGGAAGAAGGATTTGGGGGCAGAGCCGCCCAGTTCACCGTTATTGAACTTAAATTTACTTGGAGATAGGTGGTCGACAGGGTTGAGGGATTGTTGGCGAGCGTGCTGGTTGAACCTAAAGCCGTGTAGTCCGGCGTATCGTCCCAGTTGAAAGAACCCACGCGAAAATAATAGGTTGTGTTTCGGTCTAGGCCTGAAACAGTGAGGGTACTTTTGGAATTATCAAAGGTGATGGAAGAATAGATAAGGCCAGAGGTGAAGTTCGTGGAAGAAGCGTCGAGTTCATAGCCTTCGGATGTGTCAGAAGAAGGAGTTGGGGGCAGAGCCGCCCAGTTCACCGTAATTGAACTTAAATTAACCTGCAGATAGGTGACGGGTAAAGATTGGGGAGTATTGGCGAGCGTGCTGGTTGAAGCTAAAGCCGTGTAGTCCGGCGTATCGTCCCAGTTAAGCGAACCCACCCGAAAGTAATAACTCGTGTTTGGGTCTAGGCCAGAAATAGTGAGGGTGCTTTGGGAGTTATTGAACGTGATGGAAGAATAGACAAGGCCAGAGGTGAAGTTCGTGGAAGAAGCGTCGAGTTCATAGCCTTCAGAAGTGTCAGAAGAAGGAGTTGGGGGCAGAGCCGCCCAGTTCACTGTAATTGAACTCAAATTTACTTGGAGATAGGTGGTCGACAGGGTTGAGGGATTATTGGCGAGCGTGCTGGTTGAACCTAAAGCCGTGTAGTCCGGCGTATCGTTCCAGTTGAGAGAACCCACGCGAAAATAATAGGTGGTGTTGGGGTCCAAACCTGAAACAGTGAGGGTGCTTTGGGAGTTATTAAACGTGATGGAAGAATAGATAAGGCCGGAGGTAAAGTTCGTGGAAGAAGCGTCGAGTTCATAGCCTTCGGAAGTGTCAGAAGAAGGAGTTGGTGGCAGAGCCGCCCAGTTCACCGTAATTGAACTCAAATTAACCTGAAGATAGGTGACGGGTAAAGATTGGGGATTATTGGCGAGCGTGCTGGTTGAACCTAAAGCCGTGTAGTCCGGCGTATCGTTCCAGTTGAGAGAACCCACGCGAAAATAATAGGTGGTGTTGGGGTCCAAACCTGAAACAGTGAGGGTGCTTTGGGAGTTATTAAACGTGATGGAAGAATAGATAAGGCCGGAGGTAAAGTTCGTGGAAGAAGCGTCAAGTTCATAGCCTTCAGAAGTGTCAGAAGAAGGAGTTGGGGGCAAGGCGGCCCAATTAACCGTTATTGAACTGAGATCATTTTGTAAAAATGTTGTTGATAGGCTCTGGGGGGGATTGGATAGGGTTGAAGTCGAAATTGGAGATGAATAGGATGAACACCCTCTGGTATTGCAGCCATTTACTTCCAAATAATAAGTCGTGTTAGAGAGAAACCCCGAAATGGTGGCGTAGGTGTTGGCGGTTGAGGAAGAGTAAACAGGGCTAGTAAAGCCCGAATTAGAGGAAATTTGAAGAGTGTAAGAAGTATCGTTATTACCTGCGCTCCAACTAGCTGATATGGAAGAAGGCGAGACGACAGTGGCCTGGAGTCCAGAGGGGGTATTAGGCGGCGGGCCTGCGAAAGCAAGGGGACTTATAAACAATAAAACCCCCGTCATGAAACAAACACGAAAATGTCTAAAGCGCAAGAGAAGGGTTCTCAAAATGAATTAAGCGAGCAATTAAGCGTTGATGTTAACGACGTAGTTAGCTGGCGCTTATCACAAGGCATAGGTCTTCTTGATCGTGCGTATGGGGATATGCGGGGGGGGGGGGGGGGGGGGGGGGGGAACCGGTATCCCAAGCCGTGAACGGTTTGAAGGCGGCGAGATTCAGACTTAAGCTTTTTTCTCAAAGTTTCAATATGCTTGTCTAATGTCCGAGTTTGAACGTCTTCCGGGTATTTCCATACTTCAAAAAGAATAGTCTTGCGTTCAACCACCTTGCCGTCTTTCTTAATGAGAAAGGCCAAAAGATCGAATTCAAAGCGCGTCAAGGGCAAGACCTTTCCTTTTAATTTCGCCTCTCGCGACAACAAATCAAGAGAAATATTCCCGCTTTCAAAGGAAGTGCGCGGGAGGTTATCTATTCGCCCATTGCGCAGTTCTCTTCGGATCAGGTTTTGAGCGCGGGCCAAAAGTATTCTCTCATCGAAAGGAGAATGAATGAAATCATCAGCCCCCGCGTCCAGGCAGGAAGCGATGCCGTTTTCGGATAATTGGGACTGAACATAGAGAATGGGCGCGGTTTTTCCGTTTGATCCTTCCTTAAAAAGCCGGAGGAGGCTTAAATTCTTTCCCGGGCCCACCCAAATCAAGAGTTGCGGAGAAAACGTTTTGATTTCCAAAGAAGGCAACCGGCGTTTTAAAAGGCGAAACTGGCGAATCAGGTAATCTTGTTTCTCCAGCGCCCGCATGACTTCGAGCGATTTGGAGCTGTCCTCGCTCAACAACGCGACGCGCAAAGAAGGCGTGGAAGGGTTCTCCATACTTAATAAGTATATAAATTTAGTTGAATTTCTCGTTTTTCGCGGCGGCTTTTTCGATGTCCTTGGCGATTTTCCTCAAGGCGGCCTCCGAAACGGCTTTAAGGCGAATTTGTTTTTTCTTACGCTCGGATTTTGGAAATTTCTTAAGATCGGTCGAGTCCCGGGTTCCAGTGGCTGTTTCAGTCCAAAAAACCTTCCCCGTGCGCCCGTTAATGAGTTGCGCCTTTAAAATGACCGGGGTGAAAAAACGATCCAAGAGATACGCTCCGCCCAACCATTCGGCGGTTTCTTGTAGGGCTTCTTCTCCCCCGATGGAAGCGGCAATCCACTGCTGCTTAGGACCCAAGGCAAAGGAGGCGGCCACGCCTTCGACAAGCCCTTCGATTAAACCGCTTCCAACTAAATAGGCCAACCATATTTTTTTGATGTGTCCATAGCCTTCCACTCGAATTTGAAGAAAGATCGAGGCGCCTGCTGATTGACTCAGATTTTGCCAGGCGGCGGAGGATGTGGGCAATTGGAAGTGCGTAAATGGAATTTTCTGATCCAAAGAGATCACATTGAAAAAATAACTGCGAGAAAGACGATTTCCCATATATTGCGTCATTTCCTGGCTGACGGCTTCCAGTTTTGCTTTGGTAAGAGCCGCTTCCTTTTTATAAGAAAGCTTTTTTTCGCCCTTGGGGACATTCTCGATTTCCTTGCGTTTGGATATTTTGACTGAAAATTGGACAGGAAGAAGAGCAAGATTGAGTTTTTGGGGGGGAGTCAGGATTATGCCCTCTTTGGCCCAATGAGAACAGGCGCACAAAATAGAAATTCCGCAAATGGCTAGCAGATTAAGGTATTGTCGCGCTGGCATTTTGCTTATTTTACATTAAAACATAGAAGAGAAAATTTTGCCGTTTTATTTGTTACAATAATTAAAGATTGTTCTAAATGCAATTAAATTATTAGGAGAGGTAAAGAATAGGTGAATAACATTCCGATGAAGTCCTTGCTTGAAGCTGGCGTTCATTTTGGTCATCAGACCTGGCGCTGGAACCCAAAAATGTCGCGCTTTATTTTTGGCGCGCGCAACAACATTCATATTATCGATTTGCAGAAAACAGTCAAGGAAATCAAGAAAGCCTATTCCTTTGTCAAGGACGAGGCCGCCCAGGGAAAAACCTTTCTGTTCGTGGGAACCAAAAAGCAGGCTCAGGAAATTATAAGAACCGAGGCTCAAAGAGCGCAGGTTTCTTTTGCCGCTGAAAAATGGCTGGGTGGAACGCTGACTAATTTTTCAACTCTCAGGAAATCCGTTAAAAGGCTCGATGAGCTTGAGAAATGGCAGACGGATGGCCTTTTCAAAGTGATTAGCAAAAAAGAGGCTTCAAGACTTTCTAAGGAAATGTTTAAACTGAACAAAAACTTAGAGGGAATCCGAAAGATGGATAAACTCCCCGGCATTCTTTTTGTCGTGGATCCAGTTGAGGAAGAACTCTCCATCGCCGAGGCTAAACGCTTAAACATTCCCGTAGTCGCCGTTTGCGACACGGACTGCGATCCGGATTTGATTGATTATCCGATTCCAGGTAATGACGACGCGGCGCGCTCGATTAAATTTTTCTGCTCCTTGATGGCCGACGCTATTTTGGAGGGCCGCGCCGAACGCACGGCTCAGGAATCTGCCAGCGTTGAAGCGGCTGAAAAACAAATGATGGAAGCTCAAGTTTCTCCTGATGGAGAAGTTTCAACGGAAGTGGAAGAGATGGTTTCTGAAGACGCGACCCAAACGGTTCCGGAGGCTTAAATGACCACGACCATGGATCTCAATAAATTGATTCTTGAACTCCGCGCTAAAAGCGGAGCGGGGATTAGCGACTGCAAAAAAGCTTTGACGGAAACAAACGGAAACTTTGAGGAGGCTCTGACGGTTTTAAGGAAAAAAGGGCTTTCCGACGCGGCCAAGAAATCCGGACGCGCGACGAAAGAAGGAGCGGTCGCTTATGCGGTTTCCGGAAAATCCGGGGCGCTCATTGAACTTAATAGTGAAACTGATTTTGTCGCAAGAACCGCTGAGTTTCAAGCCTTGGCGCAAAATCTGGCGGACAAATTCGCCTCCGGGGAAATGAAAGATATCGCCCAAGCCTCGTCGTTGATTCAGCCTGTCTTTCAAAAGCTGGGTGAAAATATTCAGCTTCGGCGTTTTGAGCATTTTTCTCTTAAAGGACATGGTCTCATTAGCGGATATATCCATCTCGGAGCCAAGAAAGGCGCGCTTATTGAGATTTCGACTTCCACCGAAAAAGCGGCGGCTTCCGAAGAGCTCTTAAGTCTTTCCAAGGAGCTTTTGCTTCAAATCGTGGGCTCTTCCTCAAAATACCTCTCCAAGACCGACGTTTCCCAGGCGGAGATCGAGAAAGAAAAAGAAATCTATACCGAACTCCTGAAGAAAGAAGGAAAGCCGGAAGCCTCTATCCCCAAAATTGTGGAAGGAAAAATCAACAAGCTTTTCTATCAATCCTTGTGCTTGTTGGAACAGTTAAGCATTCGGGACAACAAGACTCCGGTTTCTCAGATGATCAAAGAGACGGCGACCAAATTAGGGGCTGAAATTTCAGTCGTTCGTTTTGCCCGCTATCAGCTGGGGGAATGAAGCCCGCATCTTCCGATTCCGCGTCTCAAACAGACAGCGCTATTTCAAAAGGCGCGCGTGGGCGTTATAGTCGAGTTCTTCTCAAGCTTTCAGGGGAATCTCTCTGCAAAGAAGGAGAACACGGTATTGATTCCGCCCAACTTTCCTGGATCGCGCGCGAAATCAAGGCGGCCTACGATGAAGGCATTCAAATAGGCATCGTAGTCGGCGGTGGAAATATCTGGAGAGGGGCCAATCGCGGAGAAGCCATTGGCCGCGTTACCGCTGATTATATGGGAATGCTTGCGACCGTCATGAATGCGATGGCTCTTCAAGACGCGCTTGAGGACCTCCAAATTCCAACCCGCGTTCAAACGGCGATTGAAGTCGCCAAATTGGCCGAACCCTATATTAGAAGAAGGGCCATTCGCCATTTAGAAAAAAAGAGAGTCGTGATTTTTGCCGGCGGAACCGGAAACCCTTATTTTACGACCGACACCGCGGCGGCCTTGCGCGCCGTTGAAATCGAAGCCCAAGCTCTTCTTAAAGCGACCCAGGTGGACGGGGTTTATACCGATGATCCAAAGAAAAACAAAAATGCCAAGAAACTTGAGGAAGTGCGCTTTATGGATTCCATTCGCGATCGCCTTAAAGTTATGGACGCGACGGCCTTGACTCTCTGCATGGAAAACCAGATGCCGGTTCTTGTCTTTGACTTGCATATCAAAGGAAATATCGCTCTCGCCGTATCTGGAAAAAAAGTCGGAACCTTGATTAAGGAGTAAAACCTATGCCGGTAACCGAAGCGGTTAATTTGATTCTCGTCAAGATGGAAGAAGAGATGAAGGAGCGCCTCCAAAAATTAGCCAAAGAATTTTCAGTGTTGCGGACGGGACGGGCCAACCCCTTGATTCTTGAAAGCGTCAAGGTCGAATACTACGGCCAAAGCGTTCCGCTCAAACAAGTCGCGGCTGTTTCCGTTCCCGAGGCCCGCACGCTTGAAATTCGTCCGTGGGACCCCTCCATTTTAAGCGATCTCGAAAAAGCCCTTCAAAAAGCCGATCTCGGCGCCCTTCCCCAAAACGACGGAAAAATGCTTCGCCTTTCCCTGCCGATGATGACGGAGGAACGAAGAAAGGAACTCATCAAACTAGTCAAAAAAATTGGCGAGGAGTTTCGGGTCGCCATCCGCAATGAACGCCATGGGGCCTTGGATTTAATTCGCAAATCGGAAAAAGCCAAGGAAATTTCCCAAGATGACGTCAAAGCCCTTGAGGCGCGAGTCCAGAAAACAACGGATTTGTATATCCAGAAAGTGGATCAGCAGACATTAGCTAAAGAACAAGAAATTTCCACTATTTAAGTGTTGCCTTTTCTTCGCGTAAAAAAATCCTCGGACAAGGCTTCTTCCACTATTTTTGATCCAAAGCGAATGCCCAGGCATATCGCCATCATCATGGATGGAAACGGAAGATGGGCCAAAAAAAGAAATATGCCGCGCGTCATGGGTCATAACGCTGGGGTTGAGTCCGTTCGCGAAATTGTAAGAGCTTGCGCGGATTTAAAAATAGAGGTTCTAACTCTTTATTCCTTTTCCACTGAAAATTGGAAGCGGCCCAAGGAAGAAATTCGGGATTTGATGGGCATTCTAGCTTACGCCCTCGAAAAAGAAACCCCGGAACTTTTAAAAAATAACGTCCGGCTTAAAATTTCCGGAAAAACCGAGGAACTGCCGGAGAATGTTCAGAAATCCCTGGCGAAATCAGTTGAAACTCTCAAGAAAAATACCGGGCTCATTCTCAACCTCGCCTTGAACTACGGTTCCAGGCAAGAAATTACCGATGCGGTCAATAAACTCTTAACCCAGGGAAAAACCGCCGTTTCGGAAAAAGATATTTCGGATTCTCTCTACACCGCCGACATTCCCGATCCCGATCTTTTGATTCGCACCTCGGGAGAAAGCCGCGTGTCCAATTTTCTTCTTTGGCAAATCGCCTATGCGGAAATTTATGTGACCACTGTTTTGTGGCCAGATTTTAGACGCGCCGATCTCGTGAACGCAATCCAGGATTTTCAGTCTCGTGAAAGGCGCTTCGGAGGTCTTTAACCCATGCTCCTTCCCCGGCTTTTGACCATCTCCATCGGGCTGCCGGCCTTAATTTTTCTCATCCATCTGGGGGGGATGACCTTTTCCATGTTTACGATCGCGATTTCCCTTCTTTGCCTTTATGAATATGAGGTTCTCTTGACCTTGGCCAAACGCCCGGTCCAGAATTTCAGCTGCGTTGTTTTGGGAACTTTTTTGGCCGTCAACCAAACCCTGGGAGGTTCGACAGCTTTTGGAATTTTCGCGGTCATCGCCTTTATTCTGCTTCGCGAAATGGCGTCTTCACCGGTGCGCTATTCCTTGGATCGCGCGGCTTTGACTCTTTTTGGGACATTGTGGTTGGGGCTTTTGCCGCCTTACATGGCTTCTATTCGCGATTTAACTCCTAATGGAGAACGCCTGGCCTTTCTTTTATTTATTTCGATTTGGCTTATGGATTCCGGCGCCTACGCCGCGGGACATTGGTTGGGACGGCGCAAACTTTCGGCCTTGAGCCCTAAAAAAACCTGGGAGGGGGCCATTGCCGGGTCTTTTTGCGCGATAGGCGTCTCCTATGCCTTTCACTATTTTTATCCCGCTGAACTGGGGCTGGTCAAGGCCCTGGGAACTGGCGTTATTATTTCACTAGCGGGACAGCTCTCGGATTTGGCAGAATCTATGATTAAGAGGGCATTAGGGGCTAAAGATTCCGGCCTTCTTCTGCCCGGGCATGGAGGAGTTTTGGATCGTTTCGATTCCTTTCTGCTTGCCGCGCCGGCAGTTTATTATTGGTTGATATTCAAATGAAAAAAGTCGCGATACTCGGTTCGACGGGTTCCATCGGCGTCAATGCCTTGGATGTTATTTCCAAAATGTCCGGTGAATTAAGCGTCGCAGGTCTTGCAGCCCATTCAAACGCCAATCTTTTGATTAAACAGGCTAAAAAATTTAAGCCCTCTTTAATCTCTCTTTTTGATCCTGCGGCTTCTGATAAATTTCATGGCAGCCTCAATGGTTCTTGCCGCTATCTCCCTTCTGGCGTTGAGGGTTTGGTTCAAATGGCTTCCGACCCCAAAGTGGATATTGTCTTAACGAGTTTAGTCGGGGGAGTGGGGTTTGCTCCTCTACTGGCCGCTATTCGGGCTGGAAAAACTATCGCCTTGGCTAATAAAGAGCCAATGGTCATGGCCGGCGCGCAATTCATGAAAGAGGCGGAAAGGTGGCAGGCTAAAATCATCCCCGTTGATTCCGAACCCTCGGCCATCTTTCAATGCGTCCAAGGCGAGTTAATGAGGCGCGGCGGAAAAGAGCCTTATTCTAAAATCATCCGACGAGTTTTTTTAACGGCTTCCGGCGGAGCGTTTTACCGCAGAAAAGGATCTTTGGATAAGGTCAGCGTGGAAGAAGCCCTTCATCACCCGACCTGGAAAATGGGCAAAAAAATCACGCTTGATTGCGCGACCTTGATGAACAAGGGTTTTGAGTCCATTGAGATTATGAACCTTTTCGGTCTTGACTACTCTCAAATTGAAATTTTGATTCATCATCAATCCATTATCCATTCCGCGGTCGAATTTACCGACGGTTCGGTTTTGGCGCAAATGTCTCTGCCGGACATGAGGCTTCCCATTGAATACGCGATGACCTATCCTCAACGTGGAATGCGGGTCGTCAAGCCGCTTAATTTAGCCGAAATTGGTTCGCTCACTTTTGACAAGCCCGATTTCCAAAGGTTTCCATGTCTTTCCTTGGCGGCGGAAGCGGCCAGGAAAAAGGGGGGGCTTGAGGCCGTTCTCAACGCCGCCGATGAAATTGCGGTAGAAGCCTTTACCCGGGGAAAAATTAAATTTACGGATATTCCGCGTTTGATTGAAAAAACGATGAAAAAGTTTAAGCCGAAAAATTCGCTCCCCAGTCTTGCCGAGGTCGTCGAAATCGATCAATGGGCCCGCCAAAAAGCGGAGGAGATTGTTTCTATATTATGATGATTCATCTTTGGTCTTCCGTTCAATCCGCCGCCGCGATAGCCTTTACCTTTGGACTGGTCATTTTCTTGCACGAATTTGGGCATTTTTTTGTTTGCCGTCGTTTGGGGGTTCGCGTGGAAAAATTCGCCTTTGGAATGGGCCCCGAGCTCTTTGGCATCACCGACAAAAAAGGAACTCATTTCGCGGTTTGCGTGCTTCCTCTCGGAGGCTATGTTAAACCCGCGGGAGAAGACATCTTCGAGGGAACGGGAAAACCCGATGAGTATTTTTCGCAGTCCTGGGAAAGGCGGGTCGCCATCGTCATGGCGGGGCCCGTCATGAATTATATTCTAGCTTTTTGCGTCTTTACCGGTCTTATTTTCCTTAAGGGAGAAATTAAGCCAAGCTCGAAACCCATTATCGGAGATATGCTCAAAAATTATCCGGCGGCGGAAGCCGGGCTTAAGGTTGGAGATGTCATTGACTCAATTGACGGAACGAAAATTTCCACCTGGAAAGAGATGGCGGATTTGGTGCATCAGGATTTAGGGAAAACTCTTCGTCTGACTTATAATCGCGCAGACGCAACAGCCACGATTGAAATTATTCCCAAGAAAGATCCTCAAACCGGATACGGAGTGATTGGCATCGTGCCGGAAACCATCACTAGGAAATTAGGCTTTTTCGCTTCAGCCAAGGCGGGGGCTAAACAGTGCTGGAAGATTACGGCTTTGACCGTCAAAACTCTTTACACTAAAATCGCCAAAAGAGAACGTCCTGATTTGGCGGGCCCGGTCGGCATCATGCAAATGGTCTCAAAAGCGGCCCACTCGGGCTTGGACGATCTTTTCTTTTTGATTGGCCTGATTTCAGTGGCCATAGGATTTTTTAATTTCCTTCCGGTTCCTCTTTTAGACGGCGGACACGCGGCCCTTTATATTTGGGAAGGCCTTTCCGGAAAAAAATTGACCCAAGGGCTTATTGAGACGACCAATAAAGTGGGAATTGTTTTTCTGGTGTCTCTTCTGGTTTTTGCGACCTATAACGATATCCTGCGCTTGCGCGGAAAAACCCCGTCTTCCGTTCTCGTTCATTCGACCCCTCAAGCGGCAGCGTCCTCAAAAAAATGAGCGCCCAGACAAAAGCCGTTTCCACTAAAGAGGGAATCACTGCGCGCACTCAGGATTACGCGCAGTGGTATTTAGACGTCATTAAGCGCGCGGATTTGGCCGAGCACTCTGGAGTTCGCGGTTGCATGGTCATTAAGCCTCATGGTTACGCTATTTGGGAGACGATGCAAAAAGAACTGGATCGCCGCTTTAAAGAAACGGGGCATGTCAACGCTTATTTTCCGCTGTTTATTCCGCTGTCATATCTTTCCAAGGAAGAAAAACATGCCGCAGGTTTTGCCAAGGAATGCGCGGTGGTCACCCATCACCGGCTTAAATCGCAGGACGGAAAAGTGATCGTCGATCCTGATTCCGAATTAGAAGAGCCCTTGGTAGTCCGCCCGACGAGTGAAACCATTATTTGGGCCCAGTATAAATCCTGGATAGAAAGCTACCGCGATTTGCCGCTTTTGATTAATCAATGGGCCAATGTCGTGCGCTGGGAAATGCGCCCTCGGCTTTTTTTAAGAACAGCCGAATTTTTATGGCAGGAAGGCCATACCGCCCACGCAACGGAAAAAGAAGCCCTCGAAGAAACCTATAAAATGCTTGAAGTTTACGCTGATTTTGCCGAAAACGTAATGTCCATTCCGGTCATTCGCGGACATAAAACGCCCGGCGAGCGCTTTGCGGGCGCGGTTGACACCTTGTGCATCGAGGCCATGATGCAAGACGGGAAAGCCCTGCAGATGGGAACCAGCCACTATTTGGGCCAAAATTTTTCAAAAAGCGCCGACGTCAAGTTTTTAAACAAAGAGGGAAAACTTGAATACGTCTATGCGACGAGTTGGGGGGTGAGTACACGGCTCATCGGCGCTTTAATCATGACTCATTCCGATGATTTGGGACTTGTTTTGCCGCCTAGACTTGCGCCCATTCAGGTCGTCATCATTCCGATTTATAAAAATGACGAGGAAAGAGAAAAAACTTTGGCCGAGAGCCGCGCGGTTTTATCGGAACTGAAAGCTCAAGGAATTTTAGCGCGTTTGGACGACCGGGACGGGCTCATGCCGGGCGCGAAGTATTACGAGTGGGAAGCGAAAGGCGTACCGCTTCGCATCGAGATTGGGCCCAAGGACATCGAAAAGGGCTCTTTGTGTTTGGTCCGGCGTTTTGTTTTAGAAGAGCCCAATGAAAAGCCGGAGGATTTAAGGCGAAGACGAAAATCGTTTTTGCCAAGGTCTGAATCCCTTGGCGCGGTTAAGCCGATTCTGGAGACTATGCAAAAAGAGCTTCTGGAAAGAGCCCGTGCGCTCCAAAAATCGCGCACGAAGATTATTAATACTTTGGAAGAGCTTGAAGCATTTCTCAAAACTGGCGGCGGCTTTGCCCTGCTTCATTGGGCCGGAAATGCCGAGGATGAGGACGCGATGTCCAAACGCTTTGAAACGACCATTCGCTGTATTCCTTTCCCCGAGGAATTACCGTCCGATGGAAGAGGCGAGGGGAAATGTATTTGGACGGGGCGCCCTTCTTCCCAGCGCGTCATTATCGCTGCGGCGTATTGACAAAGTGAATCACTCCTGATACACTTTGGATATGCCAACTAAAAACCCTCGTCTTCTGGTGACTCTTGAGCCGAGTCTTTACAAAAAAGTGCGCTCCATCTCAAAGACTAACGGTACGACTTTATCCATGACCGCAAGGGATTTGATTCGCGAAGCTTGCGACAATATAGAGAATATCGGCCTTTCAGCCTTGGCTGATCAACGGATGAAATCATCCAAAATCCGCTGGCTTTCCCATAAAGAAACTTGGATATAGAGTTCTTTCGCCTCGCTTACCATCCTAAGGTCGCGCGGGAGGATATTCAGCTTCTCAATCGCGATATAAAAAATCGCATCAAAAAGGCCATTGAGTCCAGATTAACGCGCGCGCCGCAAGACTATGGCAAGCCTTTGAAAGGAAACTTGCGCGCCTATTGGAGTTTGCGAATAGGCGATTATCGAGTCGTTTATCAGATCGCACCGCCTTTCGTACGGGTTATTCAGATTATTCACCGCAAAGACGCCTATCAGGCGGGAATACTGGAGGCGAGAAGACGAGGTTGGTTGGAATAGTATGTTCTAAAATTTCAGAGTATGCTATAAAAAACCAGACAGGGTCCTTGCTGTTTTTATATAATTAAATCAGTGCATCATTTTTGGGCCATTAGCTCAATTGGCAGAGCAGGCGCCTCTTAAGCGCAAGGTTACAGGTTCGATTCCTGTATGGCCCATGGGTTGCCCGGGCGGGTGGCGGAACTGGCAGACGCGCACGGCTTAGGACCGTGTGCCGCAAGGCGTGGGGGTTCAAATCCCCCCTCGCCCATATCAGCAAAAGATTTGAAGCCGACAAATGAGAGGAGAATATCATGGGAATTTTTACATTCGCGGAAAAGTCAGACAAACCGAAGTTCAAGAAAACCAAGGAAGAGGGGTGCGTTGTTTCCGCCTCCATTGAAATTCCAGAGCCGCTGATCCAAAATGAAAAACATAATGTTTTGCTTTGGGTTCAGGAGCAGGCCAAAATTCCAGGCTTTCGCCCCGGCAAAGCGCCGATGGCGATGGTCGAAGCCCATTACCCTGACACCATTAGGGAAAGAATCCTCAACCGCGTCGCGGAAAAATTTGTTCCGGATTTGATTAAAGAATTAAATTTAGTTCCCGTGACGGCTTCAACGATTACCAATGTGGATTGGAACAAATCCATAAAATTAGACGTTCAAATCGAAATTGCGCCGCAAGTCGATCCTAAAGACTACTCAAAAATTTCGGTTTCCCGAAAAAAGCAGATCGTGACTGATGAAGTTCTTTCCGCGGAGTTGGATAAGCTGAGAGACGCTCATTCCCGCCTTGAACCTTCAGAGGAAGAAGTCCTTGGAAATCAACATTACGCGGTCATTAGTTACGCCGCTCTTCAGAACGGAAAACCGCTTCCTAAACTTAAGAATGATTCGGAACTCGTTGATATGTCTTCGGATCAGCTCATTGAGGGCTTATCTTCCGGGCTTTTGGGGATGAAAAAAGGGGAAACAAAGGAAATCAAGATTAAGTTCCGGGAAAAGGATACCCTGCTTAATGTCGCTCTTGTTGAAATTAAAAAAAAGGTTCTTCCCAATCTTGATGAAGAATTCGCCAAGGACATGGGGCTTGAGTCTTTGGAAGATTTGAAGAAAAATCTTAAAGATTCCCTTCAGCAGGAATACTCCAAACAGGAAGAAGATGAAGTTCGTCGGGAAATCGAAAAGGCTCTTCTTAAGTCCAACCCCATTCCCGTGCCTCCAACCTTGGTTGAGCATGAGGCGGAACGCTTTGTCGAAAGTCTCGAAAAACAAAGCCGTCGCTCCATTCCCCAGGTTGATCTGGAAAAACTCAAAAAAGAAATTCGCCCTCAAGTCGAGGACAACTTAAGGCTTTCCTATATTTTCCTGGCTATTGCCGATAAAGAAAAATTAGACATGACCGAGGAAGACTATCAAAAAGAACTCGATGAAGGTCTTAAAGTCCTTAAATCCGATGTCGAAAAAGAAGAAAGACGCAAATTCTTTGAGCGAAACAAATCCGGGCTTGCGCGAATTATCCGCGAGAGAAAGGCAAGGCAAATGGTGCGTGAAAAAGCGATTGTAAAAGAGGGATAAAAACCATGGTGCTTCCCACGATACTTGAAAAATGGACTCAAGGGGCGGCTGTCAGCTATGACATTTTTTCGCGGCTGCTCAAAGAAAGAATCGTTTTTGCCGGCGGACAAGAAGGAATGTTTACGACCGACGCGGCCAACGATCTCATCTCCCAACTTCTTTATTTAGACGCGGAAGACCCCGCCAAGGACATTCAGCTCTACATTAATTCTCCCGGTGGAATGGTGACGGCCGGCTGGGCGGTTTATGACACCATGCAATACATACGCGCGCCTATTTCGACACTGTGCATCGGTATGTCGATGTCTTTTGGCGCTATTTTGCTTGCGGCCGGAACCAAGGGGAAACGTTATATTTTGCCGCATGCCCGAGTCATGATTCACCAACCGCTGACCCGAGGCGGCATTTCCGGGCAAGCCACCGATATCATCATTGAAGCCGAGGAAATCTCGAAGACGAAAGAAAAAACCGTCGAGATATTGGCCTTGCATACAGGGCAATCCCCGGAAAAACTCCAAAAGGACATGGAACGCAATTTCTATCTTTCGGCCCAGGAAGCCAAGGAATACGGAATTGTCGATCACATTCTTCCGCATAAGAAATAATGGAAACCCCTAAAACCCAAGAGTTCTTGAACTTGCCAAACGTTCTGCCTTTACTCGCGGTCCGGGATGTCGTCTTTTTCCCGCATACCCTTTTACCGCTTTCAGTCGGGCGCATTCGTTCTATTCGGGCCATCGAAGCCGCCATTAAGGGCGAGAAAAAGTTCATCGCGGTGGTCGCGCAAAAAGATATGCGGGTTGAAGAGCCGCAAATGCCTGATGTCTATCAAAAAGGAGTTTTGGCCTCGGTCGAACAATTTCTCAGAATGCCGGACGGGACGCTGAAAGTTTTCTTGAGGGGAATCACTCGGCTATCGGTCATCGCCTCGAAAGATGTCGCGGAGGGCTATTGGGAAGCCGAAATCGAATATCCGGAATCCAAAATTAAATTTGTCCCAAGTAATACGACCAAGGCGTTGATGCGCCATTTACTAGAGGTTTTTGAGGAACAGTCTCAGATCGCTCAACACCCCATTGCTGATATTCTTCAAGCGCTCAAAGAAGTCTCAGAGCCGGCCCAATTATGCGATATGGTGGCCGCGCATTCTCTCTCAAAGGCCGCTGAAAGGCAAGAGATTCTTGAGACTATCGATATTGATCGCAGGCTTGAACGCTTGATTGAACTTATCCGAACCGATATTGAAATTTTAAGCCTTGAGCGCCGCATCCATTCTCGCGTTAAAACTCAGATTGAGAAAAACCAGAAAGAATATTATCTCAACGAGCAGATGAAGGCTATTCAAAAAGAGCTCAAGCAGAAAGACGATTTCGCCCAGGAAATAGAAGAACTTAAGAAAAAAATTGCGGAAGCTAAAATGCCGAAAGCGGCCGAAGAAGCGGCGACCAAGGAACTTGGGCGGCTTGAGAAAATGATGCCTTATTCTCCGGAGTCGACCGTTTCAAGGACCTATCTTGACTGGATGATTCACATTCCTTGGTCTAAAAGAACGCGCGAGCGTTTGGACATCGAATGGGCCGCTAAAATTTTAGATGAAGAACATTACGATCTTAAAAAAATCAAAGAACGAATTTTAGAATATATCGCGGTTTGTAAATTGACGAAGGGGCTCAGAGGCCCCATTCTCTGCTTTGTCGGCCCGCCAGGAGTAGGAAAGACTTCCCTGGGGCAATCCATCGCCAAAGCGATGGGACGGAAATTTGTCCGTTTGAGCTTGGGCGGAGTTCGGGACGAGGCGGAAATTCGCGGCCATCGCCGCACCTATATTGGGTCTCTTCCGGGGAGAATTGTTCAGTCCCTTCGCAAAGCTCAAAGTAAAAACCCGGTCTTTCTTCTTGATGAAATAGACAAGATGGGCATGGACTGGAGGGGGGACCCCGCCGCCGCGCTTCTTGAGGTTTTGGACCCAGAGCAAAATTCCACTTTCACCGATCATTATTTGGACGTCGAATTTGATTTATCTCAGATTATGTTTATCTGCACCGCCAATACCTTGGACGGAATTCCTTCTAGTCTTCAGGATCGGCTTGAAATTCTCCGCTTTAGCGGTTACACTCATCAAGAAAAGAAACTCATTGCCCGCAAACACCTCTTGCCCAAGCAACTTAAAGAACACGGGGTGAATCCAGATTTGCTTTCCATTTCTGAACCGGCCCTTGAAAGGGCTATCTTGGAATATACTCGGGAAGCGGGCGTGAGAAATCTCAACCGAGAAATGGCCTCGCTATCGAGAAAGGCCGCGATGCTGGTCGTCAAAGAGGGAAATAAGAAGATTGAAATCACTGACGAAAACATTCCTCAATTTTTGGGCATTCCCAAATTTCAACGCGAAAAAAATATCAAAAATTCAATCGGGGTTGTAACGGGACTGGCCTGGACGGAAGCCGGAGGCGTCACCATGCCCATTGAAGTCGTCAGCTCCTTTGGGAAAGGGGAACTTAAGCTGACGGGAAAATTGGGAACCGTCATGATTGAATCCGCCCAAGCCGGTTTCTCCTATCTTAAATCCATCGCGCCGGAAATGGGAATCTCAAATGAGGTTTTTAAGGAAAGAGATTATCATATCCATGTCCCGGAAGGCGCTGTTCCTAAAGACGGACCTTCGGCTGGAATTGCGATTGCGACGGCTCTTTTAAGTTTGATGAGCGCTCGCCCCGTTTCTCCGGATTTAGCCATGACGGGAGAAATTACTTTAAGAGGGCGCGTTCTTCCGATTGGCGGACTCAAAGAAAAAGTTTTGGCCGCCCACCGCGAAGGAGTCAAAACCGTCCTTTTCCCGGAGCAAAACAAAAAAGACTTGGAAGACATTCCACCCGAGATATTGTCTGAATTAAAAATGCTTCCGGTCTCTCATTTTAAAGAGGTCGTTGAAGCCGCTCTTCTTCCCGTTAAAGGAATGCCGCCCCTCAATGTGCCGCGGCCGGATTTCCCGACTCAAGGAAAATCCGCTCCTTCTTCGCCCGGCGCCGTTGCATAAAAAAGGAAAACAGATGAACAAAAAATATATTCTACTCACGCCTGGCCCGACCCCAATACCGCCGTCGGTCCTTAAAGCTTTGTCTCAACCCATTCTTCACCACCGGACGCATGAATTTGGTTCGGTTTTTGAATTCGTGGCGAGCGAACTCAAGTCCATTCTTCACACTCAAAATTCCGTTTTGATGATGACCACTTCCGGAACCGGCGCCATGGAGTCTTCGGTCGTCAATCTCTTAAGTCCTGGGGATAAAGCCCTGGTTCTTAACTGCGGCGTATTTGGAGAACGCTTCGCTCATATCTTTAAGGCCTATGGCCTAACCCCCTTGGTTCTCAATTCTCCTTTGGGTTTTGCCGCTTCCCCCGAGGAACTGGATTCTTTCCTCAAGAAAAACTCCGATATTAAGGCCGTCTATATTCAACATACGGACACTTCGACCGGAATCCTCAATGATTTGGAAGCCTTAAGCCGGGTCATCCGCCAAAGAACGCCAGAGGCTTTAATTGTGGTGGACGCGGTTTCAAGCCTGGGCGCGGAAGAGATGAATATGGACGCCTGGGGCTTGGATGTGGTCGTGACCGCTTCTCAAAAGGGTCTCATGAACGCTCCCGGTCTTGCCTTTGCCGCAGTGAGCCCCCGCGCATGGAAAGCTTGTGAAGAGGCTAAACTTCCACGCTTTTATCTCGATTGGAGAACGATGAAAAATTCTCTTAAAGATAAGGAAACCCCCTATACTCCAGCGGTTCCCTTGGTGGTCGCGCAGGCTGAGGCCTTAAGACTCATTAAAGAAGAAGGGCTCTCCCATGTTCTTAAGCGCACCGCCGATATGGCTGTTTCCGCGCGCTCCTGGGCCAAGGAGATGGGGCTTAAAACGCTCGCTCAAAACCCCGCGCATATCTTGACGGCGGTTTATCTTCCGTCTGGAGTGGATGGAAACCAATTAGTTAATTCTCTTCGAGAGGAAGAGGGGATTTCCATTGCCGGAGGGCAAGAAGCTTTGAAAGGAAAAATTGTCCGAATCGCCCACATGGGGTATATTTCCCAAGAAGACTTGACGGCAGGCCTCAATGCTCTTCAAAAGAGACTTCCTCCCGTTCTTGAGAAAAAATGACGCGAGGCTTTCTTTTTTAATGTCTTCCGTAATCTCTTTTCGCGAAACGGCAAAAGTTTACCGCTCATCTCATTTGGGCCGGACCACAAAAAAAATTGGGCTCATTGATTTCTCTCTCGATGTGGAAAAAGGGGAAGCCTTCGGTCTTTTGGGACTCAATGGAAGCGGAAAAACGACGACGTTCAAACTCGCCTTGGGGCTTTTAACCCCGGATTCCGGAACCGTCAAGGTTTTTGATCTATCGCCTAAAACGCGTTCTTTTTATTCTCGCATTGGTTATGTTCCCGAGCTTCCCTATTTTCATTCTTTTCTCACGGTCAAAGCCTGTCTGAAGTTTTACGCGAAGCTTTCCGGCCTTTCTCAAGGCGATATTTCCGCAAATTTAGAGCGGGTCTTATGGGAAACCGGCCTTGTCGCCCATCAAAATAAGCGAATTTCAGAGTTATCCAAGGGCTTATCTCAAAGAGTGGCCTTGGCGCAAGCCACCATTCATAATCCAGATCTTCTCATTTTAGATGAGCCCATGAGCGGCCTTGATCCCTTGGCGATTAGAGACTTACGAGATTATCTCTCCAGGCTTTTGGAGGACGGAAAAACGATTTTTATTTCTTCTCATAGCATTTTTGAAATCGAGAAATTGTGCCACCGAGTGGGAGTGCTTAAAGAAGGGCGTTTGGTTCGCGTCCTTCAAAGAAAAGACTGGGAGAGTTCTTCCGGCGGGCTTGAAAGCCGTTTTGCCGATATCATTCAAAACGACCCGGCCTCTAAAGCGCTCCTTAAAAACTCCATCCAATGAAAAAAATCTGGGTTTTAGCTGTTGATTCTCTCCTTGAAAACATCTGGAATAGAATTTTTATTTTGGTTGCGATTTTTGGCGGGCTTTTAATTTATGCAAGCCTTCTTTTTGGAATTTTGGCCGTCGAGCAAGAATTGCGCGTATTGATGGATTCGGGACTGGCTCTCATTGAGCTCGTCACCCTTATTTCAGGACTCTACTTTTCCGCGACCTTGTTTTTAAAAGAAATTGAGACCAAAACCATCTATTTGATTTTATCCCGTCCGCTCAATCGTCTGCAATATCTATTAGGGCGCGTCTTAGGACTCATCTTGTCTTTACTCTTAATCATGCTTTTAATGTCTCTTCTCCACATTGTCCTACTTTTACTTCACGGTTGGAGCTGGCAAAACTCTTATCTTTTATCTCTTTTAGGCGTTTTTCTTGAAGTTTTCATGGCGACCGCTGTTGCGGTCTTTTTCTCTCTTTTCTCAACCTCATCCGTTGCCGCTATCGTTTTTTCCGGCTCTCTATGGGCCTTGGGAAATTTTACTCCTGAAATTCGCTTTATGACGCAAAAATCATCCGGCCTTGCCACTATTTTTGGGCGCGTTGTCTTGTTTCTTTTTCCGCATTTTGAACTCCTAAATTGGGGGGGGCATTATGGATCAAGCGTTTTAACCGGCGCAAGCTATGCCCTTCTCTATTCATCCGTTTTTCTTATCTTGTCTTGGCTTATTTTGCAAAAAAAAGAACTTTAATGCGCTCTTTTTTGCCGGTCTTTTTATCCTGTTTTCTCCTCAACGGGCTTTTTTCTTCATTTGAGCGTCCTCTTTCCCTGCCGGATTTCTCTTTCTCCCGCCATCCAGTTGAAATTTTGACGCTGGTTAATTTAGGCTTTCGGCGTCTTGCCGCCGACATTGAGATGATTCGCCTTCTTATCTATTACGGATCAAGTGAGGCTATGGCCGATGAGTTAAATCCGCCCAAAAACGTGCCCCTTTATCCAGGAATGTTTTTCCGCGCTGAAGAAATTTTAAGCCTCGATCCGTATTTTAATTACGTGCGCCTTTACGCCGCTGGAGCCCTTGCTTTTAGCTTGGGTCGGCCCAATGAGGCGTTAAAACTCATGCAGGAAGGTCTTATCCTTGAACCGAATAATGAACAATACAAAGCCATTCTTGCGGCAATCGCTTTTTCTAAAAAAGGAGACTCTCAAAGAGTTGTCAATGCCCTTAGCCCTTATCTTGAATCTCCTGATACCCCAAGTATGCTCATCAACGTCTCAGCTTTCATTTATTTTAGACTAGGGGAGATGGACAAAGCCGCTTCTCTTTACCAACGACTTTCAGATTCCAAGAATCCAGATTATTACCCGATAGCCAAAAAAATGCTTCTAAAAATTAAAAGCATTTCCTACCAGTCTTTTCGGAAGAAAAGATTTAAACGCTGAGGAGTTCTTCAACCTTTTTTGATTTTTGCCCCAAGGCTTCAGCCACGGCTTCGCAGGTGATTTCTCCGCCATAGGCGTTAATGCCTTTTTTAAGCGCGGGATCCCGACGCGCGGCGTCTTCAAGCCCAAATTTCGCGATGGCGCGCGCGTATTTGAGAGTGACGTTGGTTAAGGCGTAGGTTGAAGTATTGGCGACCGCTCCCGGAATGTTGGGAACCGCGTAATGAAGAACGCCGTGCTTAATGATAACAGGATTATCATGGCTGGTTGTCTCCGCGGTCTCAACGCATCCGCCTTGATCAACCGCGACGTCCACAATGACGGAACCGGGCCGCATTTTTTTAACCAAGGCTTCGGTGACGAGTTTTGGGGCCACGGCTCCGGCAATGAGAACCGCCCCAATCACTAAATCGGCGTTGACGACGGCGTTATGGATATTTTCCTCATGACTCATCAAGGTCGTGACAGAATTTCCAAACACGTCATCCAGATAGGCCAGGCGTTGAGCGGAAATATCTAAAATGTTTACGCGCGCGCCCATTCCCACCGCGATTTTAGCCGCATTGATTCCAACGACTCCGCCTCCCACAATGCTGACGGTTCCGCGGTGAACCCCCGGCACTCCGCCCAAAAGAACCCCTCTTCCGCCGTAATGTTTTTCTAAAAACTGGGCTCCAATTTGAACGCTCATTTTTCCGGCGACTTCAGACATTGGAGTCAGAAGGGGAAGACTTCCGTCTTCAAGCTGAATTGTCTCATAAGCGACCGCCCGCAAATTCATTTTTTTGAGAAAGGCCACGAGTTCCGGAGCGGGAGCCAGATGGAGATAGGTGTAGAGAATCTGGTCTTTATGAAAATAAGAAAATTCCTCGGCCAAAGGCTCTTTAACCTTGATAATCATGTCGCTGTCCGAGAAAAGTTTCTTCTTGTCCACAATGACGGCCCCGGCCGCCTTATACTCTTCATCGGTAATGCCGGATCCAAGTCCCGCGCCTTTTTCAATTAAAACCTTGTTTTTATCAGCGACCAGCGCTCTGACGCCGCCTGGGACCAGCCCTACCCGATGTTCTCTGTTTTTAATTTCTTTAGGAACTCCAATAATCATTTTGCCTCCAATTCAAACGCAAAACGGCTACCGCCTCCGGGGCGATCTTCCACAAAAATAGTTCCACCTAGGGTCGTAACAGCGAGACGGCAAAAAGCCAGACCAATTCCAGTTCCCGAGGCTTCCGCCGCGGATTTTGTGTGTCCCACCGCGTATTTGTCAAAAATATGGTTTTTAAGATGAGGGGGGATTCCGGGGCCCCGGTCTGAAATGGAAAAACAAGTCTTATTGTTGACTTTAGAAGTCCTTATCTCAATGTCTTGCCCCTTGGGCGAAAATTTAATGGCGTTAGACGTTAAATTAACCAGAATCCTGAAAAAGAGGTTGGTATCGGTGGTCAAGGTTTTAGCTTGAGGGTCAACCGTCGAAACAATTCGAACATTTTTTCTTTGGCAAGAAGGATTGAACAGAGACTTCAATTTTTCCATCATGGTTTCAACCGAAATGGAGGACAACTCAACCGGCAAAGCCCGCTGTTCTGATCTTCCGATATCCAAGATGTCATTGACCATGAGAAGCATGAAATCGGCGGCTTCCCCAGCATTGGAAAGAAGATTTTTATAGGCCTCTTCGCTAATGAGCCCGCGACTTTTAATGACATCCAAGGTTCCCTTAATTGAAGTCAAGGGAGCTTTGAGATCATGAACGATCATGTCGGAAAGGTCTTGCTGAACTCGGTGAAGAATTTCAAGATCGTAATTGCGCCGCGCAAGTTCGTCTTGGGATTCTTTTATTTTTAAGTGGACCTTGACGCGAGCCAAAAGTTCTTCAATAGCGAATGGCTTTTGAATATAGTCTTGGGCTCCGACTTCAAAGGCGGCGAGTCTTGTTTGTAAATCGCCCTTTGCGGTCAGGAAAATAACGGGGACAAACGGGCCGACTCCAGTTCTCGTCATTCGGCAAACATCAATGCCGTTTCCATCAGGAAGCCCGATGTCGACAATGATTAAATCCGGTCGCTTATCGTTAAAGAGTTTCAGCCCCTGGGCTGCGGTTTCACATGCTGTGACCGCAAAACCATGGGATTGAAGAACTGTCGCCGCGAAAGAACGGATATTGGCGTCGTCTTCGATTAGCAAAATATCATAAGCCATAGCTCATTTTTAGTCTAACATATTCGGAAGACATCAAATCGTTAGTGGATTCACCAGCTGGAAAATCTTAAGGCCGCGGCGCAGAAAACGATGCCCGCTAAAACAAATAGGTTGATCGTCCCCCATAGTTTCATTTTCGCGGCTAAGGCGCGTAATTGCGCGGGATCTTTTGAATTCATCATCTGGGGCCCCCAAACATAGGTGTGGAGAAGGCTTAAAACGACCATGAGAGAAACTAAAATCATTTTTACGGCAAAAATTTGGCCCCAAGGTCCCCAAAAAATTTCGGGAGTTTCGCGGATTTCCCAGAGCTTATAAAGCCCGGTCAAAAGAAGCGTTGTCCAGCACCCCCACATGACGATTTTAAACCTCGCTCCGATTTCCCGGTAAATTTCAAAGCGCGCGGAATCTTTCAGGAATTTTCGGAGTATCGGCTGAACCGCCAAGGACATGGCGAATGTCCCGCCGACCCACAAAATCGCGGCCATGAGATGAAGCCAATGAATAAAGGTATCCATAATAATTAGAAACTCTAATTTCTGACCGGAACAAATTCATCCCAGCCGAAAAGTTCCGGATATTCTTTCCAAGGCCCTTCGCAGACAAAATCATAACGGCAGTTGCGGCATTTTTGAGCCTTGGTCTTGCCCTCATCATGACGGTAGGCCGTGTAATCGGCGATAACCGCTTCGGCGTCATAGACGGCGGTATGGGGGATGATTTGTTCGGCCACGTATTTTTCATAGCCCTTCATTAAACAATAGGGAATCGCTTCCGTCATGCAGGAAACTCCAGCTTTAATTCCGACATCAAGGCCTTGAAAAACAGAGGGCATAACCAGGGATTTTTTCGGCACGATTTTGTTTTTATTTTTATCGGCTTCCCCTAAGATATGGACAAACGCAAACTGATATTGATTGACGCCAAGGGAAACAAGAAGTTTGGCAAGCTCCGGCAAGTCTTGGTAATTGCGCTCGGTAATGACCGTATTGCTTAAAATCCTCTGACCCAATTTTCTCAAGTTCCTAATTCCAGCCACAACCTGAACAAAAGCTCCAGGAACGCGGGTCAGTTCATCGTGAATTTCGGGCTTAGAACCGTGAAGAGCGGGAGAAAACTCATTGGCGCCGGCATCAATTAATTCCCGACAGAAATCCTCATAGAAAAACCGCCGGCCGTTTGACTGAATCTGGATGGTTTCATATCCGAGTTTGCGCGCCAAACGAATTGTCTCCAAAAGACTTTTGTGAACCGTCGGCTCTCCGCCGGTCAAAACCAAGCTCGTTGCGCCGTTTAAACGGCCTTCCTCAAGGCTTTTGATGATTTGTTCGGAGGTTTTAGGTCCAAATTTCTTCCGCTTGTCTCCCTGGACGCAAAAATGACAACGGTTATTGCAGGCAAAACCGAGTTTGATATCCACTCTCTCAGGCATGAATTAATGGGGGACTGTACCTAACTTTTGGTTTTTAAGCGCGTTTTCGGCAATCCAGTCCTGGGTTCGGCAGGAACAATAATAAACCGACATCTTAAACTGATGAATCAAAGCGTATAAAAGGTGTCCGTAAACGGTCTCTTCGCTTTTAGCGACCGGAGACCAAGTCAGTCTAAAGTCGGGGGATCCGCTTGAAGAGGCATGGTAACCACGCTTTTTTAAAGAATCAATATTGGCAGCGCTTGCGAAAAGTTCATGAAGAATCAACTGCTTGACTCCCAATTCATCGAGGTAAGACATAATATCGCGCACGACTTTTTTATCCTCTGGAATTGCCGGCATTTCAATCTCGACGTCGTTAAAGACTTCCCGCGCAAGTCTCACGGGCTCGGCGTCATATTCTCGAGCGGCCAAGTCAATTCTAAGCCCCGAAACCCCGGCGGCCTTAAGTTCCTTTAGGATGTTAAGGGTTAACCGTTCGCCGTTGGTGTAGAGATCAATCCAAAGGTCGGAGCCCAGATTTTTCTTTAAAGCCTTAATGATCTCAAAAACGCGCTGGGGGAAAAGAAGAGGTTCGCCGCCTCCGATTCCGACGCTTTTAACGCCCATTTCTTTAAGGCCCAAAATTGCCTCATCCAGAGAAGAAACCTCCCGGCCATGAACGCTCAGAACATCCTTGCGGGGCTTGGGATTAAAGCAAAAAAAACAATCGCGGTTGCAAAGGGTCGTAACGCTTAAATGACTGGCCTCTCCAGACAAACAAGGCTTGCATCCATCAGATAATTGACGGGTAAACAGAGTTCCCCGTTCCGGCCAGCCTTTAATTCCATGAGCCTTAAGAAGGCGCAACAATTTGGCTTTTCGACGATTGGCCATTTCCGCATGGGGTTCGGGCGGCAGAGATTCCTTGCGGGCAAGCCCCAGGGCATAACGCTCGAAAGTTTCAGATAATGGCTGGGTCATGGTTTCCTTTCGTATGGAATTGGGAGCCAACCATTCCCTCGCTTAGGCTTTGGTCATAGACGCAAGCCGGCTCTTCGGCTAAGACGTTATTGTAGGCGAAATAAGCCCGGGCGCGGCACCCTCCGCAAACATTTTTAAAATTACAGACCCCGCAACGGCCTTCAAGAAGATCAGGGTTGCGAAGCTGACCAAAGAGCTTCGATTCGGTCCAGATTGTTTTAAGCGGAGTCTCCTTGATGTTTCCGGACGAAAGAGGGAGATACCCGCAGGGAAAAACGTCTCCTTTATGGGAAACAAAACACATATGAATCCCGGCCAGACAACCTTTTCGGTCTTTGGCCGAATCATCTTCGATGCGGTAATAGTGGGGGGCGCAAATGGCTTTAATGGGGAGTTGTCCTGGTTTATCTTTTTGCGCAACCCAATGAAGCCAATCCTCAACTTCCTTGGAACTCAACATGTCGGAATCCGCAATTTCAACTCCGCAACCGACTGGAACCAAAAGAAAAAGATACAGCGCAAAAGCCTCTAATTCCTTCGCGAGATGATAAATGGATTCCACCTCGGAAACATTCTTTTTGGTAACCGTAAAGTTGATTTGGACCTTGATTCCCGCGTTTTTAAGCGCCAGAAACCCTTTTAAAGCTTTGGCGAAATTTCCGGATCCGCGAAACGCGTCATGGGTTTCCGCCAAAGCCCCATCAAGCGAAATCGAGGCGTAATAAACTCCACAATCCGCCAAGCGTTCCGCGATTTTGTCAGTGACCAACGTTCCATTGGTCGCAAGACCCGAGGGAAGCCCCTTTTCTTTCGCATAAGCGATGAGTTCAAAAATGTCTTTTCGAAAGAGCGGTTCTCCGCCGGAAAAGATAAGGACGGGCCGCCCCAGGCCTGCGAGTTGATCAATAAAGGACTTCGCCTCTTGGGTCGTCAGTTCATCGGGAGAACCCTTCGTGAGAACGTCGGTGCGGCGGCAGTGAATGCAGCGGAGATTGCATCCAGCCGTCGCTTCCCAATAAACCCGCCTCAAAGAGGTTTTTAGAGGCGGGTTCATGGTTTCTTTCCGTACGAAATCTGGAGCCAACCATTTCTGACCGAATATAAATGAGGGAATGCCGCTTCCAAATTCTGTTTAAGAGAGCGGCCTCGCTTAGGCTCGGTCATGGAAAATCTCCAAGTATCAATTAAGAATGCTGGGCTGAGGCGGAAGCCGGAGTTGAAGAAGCGCCTTTAGAAGCGGTTTTCTTCGCGGAAGACGAAGCGCCAAAAATACGCGCATAGTCTTTCGGATAATTTTGCTTAAAGCTCTTTAAAAGCTTCTCGCGATTGGCTTCCCAAGCCTCGGTATTTTTCCCGGTTTTGCGAACCTTTGAATCGTAGACCAAGAATTCAAAAATTCTTTTGCCTTCGGAAGGCCGAATATTGGCCCCGGGTTTGGACATCATTTTGTGAACGTATCGGCTCCAGATTTTTTGGCCGATCTGCCAGACCTTGGGATTTTTGAAGATTTCCGGGTCAGTTTTTTTCTCCGCCGCCTGTTCCGCGGCCGTCAACTCCAAGAATTGGGAGTTAATCGGGCGGGCAATGGTGTGGCAGGCCGAACACTTATTGAGAAATAAGTGATAATACATCTTCATTTTGGGCGGATACTGGGAGACGTCAATGGAGGTTGGCCCAAAGTCATTGGGAAACACCCCTCCAGACTTGTCCGCCGAATACCCCATTGAGAAAAGAGCGGCGTTTATGGCGACGGCTCCGAAGACGACTGCGATTATTTTTTTTAGCTTCATGTTAGTTTCCTCTCTTGTTTATTTGTTCCATCAAAATCCGACTTCAAACTGAAGGCTCAAGCGATTCCCCATTGGAAGTAGCGCCGCGACATTTGAATTAATTCCACCATAGTTGGCCGTTCCACCTCCGCCAAAACGATTGGTGTCAACCGTATATTCAAGGAATCCCTTGAAATTCGGCGCGAAATAGTGAGCAATCTGAGCCGTCACGTAATTAAAACGCTCTGTTCCATTCCACAAAGTCATCCAGTTTTCTCTTAAGAGGGGAACTAAGAACGCATAATCATGATAATCCCGCTTATAGGTGTAGAAGATTTCGGCATAAGCGGCCTGGTCTGTTTCCGCGGCGCCTAAAGTCATGTCAGAGTCATGAGCATAGGCATAAACCGCTCGGGCGTAGAAGTCATCATGCTCCCACAAAGCGTCAAACCCTCCGCGAACGTTTTGGACATAATGATTGGCAATAGGGGTTGTTCCACCACCCGGCAAATCTCCCGTAGATCCAGGCGCTCCTGCATCAGTAACTCCGCCGGATTGACCCCATTGACCGAAAGTTCCAACCATCAAACCATCTCCCGTATCATAAGCAAAACGCGCATAGCCGTTTCCCGCGCCGCCTTGACCGGTATTGTTGGATGAGGGATCCTTGGAATATCCAAGAGCATAATAGACAAAAGAGGCGCTCTCACTGGAAATGTGAACTTGTCCATAAATCTCACCGGTCTGGGTTTGGGTGTTGAGTGGAAAACCGGAAAGATAGGCTTGCCCTTCCATCAAAAAATCCGTCGAACGATTCGCGATGGTGGGGCTTTCAGCCGAGGTAATGGTCTGATACGGATCATCGACAAAGAAGCCGCGGCGCATCATCACGACGTTGTAGAGAAGAGAGGGATGGTAGCCAAATCTCAAATCCCCCATGCTCGGATTAAAACCCGCTGCCTGATTGGCGTCCATTTCTCCAAAATAAGAAACGTGCTTGGCCGCATCGCCGCCAGCGATGAACATATCAATGTCATTGATGGGTTGAAATTCCGGACCGTTGAGAGGCCCCGTGCCGCCCATTTGAGAACCGGTCGTCGCGGTTCCATGTCCGGTGTCCAAGGGTCTCGAACGAACAATGACGGCCCAGGGCATGGTGGCTTCCGTCCAGAGTTCCTGGTTTTGGCTTTGAAGAACGCCATCGGTTGAACCGCGGGTTCTCACGTAACCGTTCATTTTAAACTGCCGCCCATAAGCGTTCAATGTTGGGTAATCGGCATGACATTGGGAGCAACTCATGTGGTATTTGCGCGCAAAAGCCGGAAGACCCAAGGCCTGACTAATCCCGTCAGGTCTTACTGGGCACAAATGCCTCAGACTATGAAAGTAGGGTGGCAAAAGCCATACAAGACTCAACACTAAAGCGGAAAGTAAAAGCCGCTTAAACGCCCTCTTCACCGTTTTCGTTTTTCCATCACTCCCATCCGTCATTGATTTCATCTCCTTTTGTTTTTAGCGGCCCTGGATCTTCCCAAGTTTCTCCCCGCTTTAAATTCTAGCGTTTTATCCAGCACCTTGATAAGGTCAAAGGCGGTAATCACGCCAACGACTCCGTTATTTTCTGTCACAAAAACGCGGTGAATGCGTTTTTTGAGCATTTCTTTGACGACCTCGCGAAGAGGGGTTTCCTTTTTTACGGAAAAAAGTTTAGGGGTCATCCATTCCGTCACCCTGTCTTCTTCGCTTTCCGCATGAAAGCCAATGCCTTGAGCGATAGTCTCAAGAGCCCCAAGGGTTCTCAAGGCTCCGCGGTCTTCCCCGCCAGAGGAACAGGCGACATGATCGCGCTCATAATGAGTGATGTCGGTTTTAGTCAAAACCCCAACGGGAGAAGCGCCTCCGTTTAAAACCGGAGCCCCGCTGATGTTTTTATCCAAGAAGACGGAAGCGGCACGCTGCATGGTGTCTTTTGAAGAAATGGTCACAACAGGGGAAACCATCACGTCCTCGGCATGGAGTTCAAAATTGGCTTTTTGGGTTTTTCTCATTTAAACGCTCCGGCAACACTCTTTCTTGCAACAAAACGACTTGCCTTTTCAACCGGGAATAAACTCTGGAGAGAAAAATCTCTTTTTTTCCTTAGCGAAGATAAGACCTTGGCTAATACAAAAGAAGGACAATGATGAGGCGGCGAAGCTTCTAAATCGCAATCACAAAGCAGAACCAGCTTTCGGCGCAAGGAAAGAAGCGCCAGGGGCTTCATCAAATTAAGAGCGTAATTTGAGCGGAGTTCTTTTTCATAAGCCGCTTGAAATTCCTTTTGGGTCAATAGTCCAAGGCCCAGACGCTTTCGCAAAACGTAGCTGGGAGCAAGACCCGGAATCCAGGCATCCATGGCGCTTAAGATTTTTCCACCGGGGCGTTTCCACGAAGGAAGAATTTTGTAGCCGTTTCCGCGTTGCCCTAGCTTTTCCACGACGATTCCGCTTTCCATAAAACTAGTATAGCGCGCAAAGAAGGTTCTGTTCCATGACCTGGGTCATATTTTTCAAAGAAATTTTTGAGAGAAGTTTTAACGACTCAGATCGACGAGGAATTCCGGCTTTTGAATAACGATTTTGCCGCGGGAGGAGGACAGAATTTCTTTGTCTTCAAGTTGTTTTAAAATTCGGAAAGTGGTTTCCAAGGTCGCCCCGACAAGCTCGGAGAGTTCTTTTTTCGTAAAAGGAACCGTTGGGCCATGAACCTGAAAAAGCCGCGTCAAAATAGAGGCGATTCTCTTAGGGACGGCCTCTTGCCCCAAGCATCTGAGTCCCTGAACATCCTTGAGGCGTTCCGAACAAAGAGAGCAAAGCCCGCGCACAAACCCGCCATTTCTTGAGTAGCAATCCAGGAAAATTCTCTCAGGGATCAAAATAACGTGGCTTTCCTCGGCGCAAACAGCTGTGCAGGGATAAACTCTGTTGTTTGAGCCCAGGCGGCACAAGGTGCCGAAAATCTCCCCGGGGGCCAAACTCTCCAGCGCGAAAGATTTCCCGTCCGAAGTAAATTTAAAGACTTGGAGTCTTCCTTTATATAAAACCCAGACGCCTTCCGCGGGCTCGCCTTCATTGTAAATAGTATCGCCTTTTTTAAATGTCTTAATTTTGGAAACTGAAACAAGGGAGGAAAGTTCCTGCGGAATCAGGGTCTTAAACGGGTCTATTGAGGAAAGAAATTTCGCGATTTCGTTTGCGGCCATTCCCTATTATATCTCTTTTGTATTTTTTTGTCCGCGGAATTTTAAAAAAACCGTGCTATAATAAATTGAGTAAGAAGTCGGCGGAGCTTGTTTTCCGCTGAGAAAACTTACCGAAGACGTTAATAAAATAAGAGGTAATAATCATAATGAAAGGAACAGTTAAGTGGTTCAACGATCAAAAAGGCTATGGATTCATCACGCCCGAGGATGGAACGCCGGACGTATTCGTCCATCACAGCTCCATCTCGATGGATGGATTCAAGACTTTGAGCGAGAACCAGCAAGTTGAGTTTGAGGTGACCAAATCGGACAAGGGTCCGAAGGCCGCCAACGTCAAACCGCTCGTCATGGCCTAAGCCGACGGCGGAAGGCAAACCCGCGCGAATTTTTTCGCGCGGGTTTTTTTATGTCATAAGGAAATTTTTGTAGAATAGTTTTGCGCCGGGGTAGCTCAACGGTAGAGCAATCGCTTCGTAAGCGATAGGTTGTGGGTTCAAATCCCATCTCCGGCTTTTTTTTTGTTCTCCCGCCCTAAACCTTGACCTCCCTCAAAAGTTTATTACACAATGGAAGAGGGTTGGAGGTTCGTTATGAAAAAATTAGCGTCCGCCGCAAAGCTGGGTGAAGCTCGTCTGTCTTCCCCGGGAAAAATTAAGAGTCCCATGGCCGTCAAAAATTCCCAAGCGCCAAAATGGGTCAATATTGATTATCCGCGCCCGAGCGAAAAGGTTTTAAAAGGCCATTACGCCATCCGCGTTCATGCTCCCTGGGCCAATGAAGCGCAGGTTTCTTTAAACGGAACTTCTTGGAACGGGTGCCGCAGCGATGTGGGATTTTTCTGGCATGACTGGCGCCCGGAACGCTCCGGAGTTCAAAAAATTTATGCGCGAGCCCGAAACGGCGCAGGAGCCTGGACCAAGGCAGAAACAAGAGAATGCGAGGTGGAATAAAATGCACAAGTCATCAAATAGCAACAAAGTGAATCCTTTAAAAGCCCTGGAGGCCTTTGGGCAAAGCCCCTGGCTTGACTCTTTAAGCCGAAAACTCATCGAAAGCGGAGAACTCGCCAAGCTCGTAAAAGAAGACGGGCTCAAGGGCATTACCTCCAACCCCGCGATATTTGACAAGGCCGTTTCCCAAGGCTCCGATTACGACGCGGCCATTCTTAAAAAATGCGACCAGAAGATCACCGAGACCGAGGCCTTGTTTGAGTCTATCGCCATTGAAGATATCAAGGACGCCGCCGAAATTCTTTATCCCGTTTATAAAAATTCCGGGGGCAAAGACGGCTTTGTCAGTCTTGAGGTGTCGCCCCGCCTGGCCCATGATTCGGCCAAAACTCTTGAAGCGGCTCGCCGACTTTTTAAGGAACTGGCTCGGCCTAACGTCATGATCAAAATTCCCGGAAACCGCGAAGGCCTTTCCGCAATCGAAAAAGCCCTTGCGGAAGGAATCAACATCAACATCACGCTTCTTTTTTCGGTGAATCGCTACAAGGAAGTTTTGGAAGCCTACATGAATGCCTTGGACTATCGAAAGAAAAAGGGGCTTTCGATTTCCGATATTTCCTCGGTCGCCAGTTTCTTTGTCAGCCGCATTGACACTGCGGTAGACGGCTTGCTTAAAGACGCCTCTCTCAAGGGAAAAACCGCCATTGCCAACGCCAAAATGGCCTACAAACATTTCCAAGAAATCTCGCAAACAGCCAAGTTTCAAGAACTCCTGAAAGCGGGAGCAAAGCCCCAGCGCCTTCTATGGGCCTCGACCTCGACTAAGAATCCAGCCTACCGGGATGTCTTGTACATCGAAGAGCTCATTGGAGAGCCCACGGTCAACACCATTCCGTTTGAAACTTGGAACGCCTTTAAGGACCATGGGAAACTCCGCGCTTCGCTTAAGGAAAACATCTCCGAAGCCCAGGCCATGATGGAGAAACTGCCAAAAGCAGGCGTGGATTTAGATAAGGTTTGCAAGGATTTAGAAGACGCTGGGATCAAGGCCTTCGCCGATTCTTACGCTCATCTTTTAAAGAATCTTGAGGACAAAATGAAAGCCTTGGATGTTAAATAGTCTGCGGAATTTATGAGCGAAACGCTTGTCACCCCCAAGGTTTTAAGCCAGCCGGAACTGAGCTTGATGGAAGAACGTCCGGAACCTTGCGCCCTCGTTATTTTAGGAGGCATGGGGGATTTGGCCCACCGAAAGCTTTATCCGACCCTGGCTTATCTTCACCAGCAGAACCTGTTACCCTCCAGCTACGCCGTCGTCATCGTCGCGCGCCGGGACATGAATGATGAGAGCCTAAGGCAAAACATCGGAGAATCTCTCGCCAAAGCTGGAATAAAAGAAATTCCCGCTGGATTTTTGGAAAGACTCTTTTTTGTCAACGGCGATCTCTCCGACCGGGATTTCTACGCGCGTCTTAAAACCAGGCTTCAAGAGCTCTCGAAAGATATGCGGCTAAGCGGACATCTTTTTTATTTCGCGACATCTCCGACTCTTTATCCCGTCATTTTGAGAAAAATGGCGGAAGCGGGTCTCAATAATCAAGAAGGCTTATCCACTTGGCCCCGAGTCATTATCGAGAAACCTTTTGGAACTGATTTGGAATCGGCCATTTCAATAAACAAAGAAATCCATTCCATTCTTCCTGAGAATCAGGTTTATCGCATTGACCATTACTTGGGAAAAGAGACGGTGCAAAATATTCTCATTTTGCGCTTTGCCAATACTTTTTTTGAACCGGCCTGGAACCGGGATCATGTCGATCATGTTCAGATTACCGTGGCTGAATCCATCGGCATCGAGGGCCGCGGACCGTATTACGACCAGTCGGGAATTTTAAGGGATATGTTTCAAAACCATCTTCTTCAGCTTTTAAGCCTGGTGGCCATGGAGCCGCCCGCGCGCTTTCAAGCCGATCCTATTAGCGACGCCAAAATCAATATTTTGCGCGCGATTCCCGACATGAACGCTCAAAACCTCGTCCTAGGGCAATACGCCGGAGCCCAAATTGATGGAAAATACTTGCCGGGATACCGCGAAGAAACGGGAATTTCAAGCGATTCAAGAACTCCCACCTTTGCCGCCGCAAAACTTGAAGTGGACAATTGGAGATGGCACGGAGTTCCCTTTTACCTGCGTTCCGGAAAACGCCTACCTAGAAGAGTGACTGAAATTGCCGTTCATTTCAAGCACGTTCCTGTTTCAATTTTTAAGCCTTTGCTGGCCGAGGAATTAGCCGCCAACACTCTAAAGCTGAGGTTGCAACCCGATGAGGGAGTTTCGGTTTCCTTTGAGACAAAACACCCTGGATCCAAAATATCCTTAAGCACCGTGACGATGAATTTCGACTATTACAAAGCCTTCGGCATTTCCCAACCGGAGGCCTATGCCCGCTTGATTCTGGACGCCTTTATCGGAGATCGAACGCTGTTTACCCGCAGTGATTTTGTCGAGGAAGCCTGGAGGGTTCTCGCGCCGGTGTTGGAAGCCGGCAACAAATCCAAGATTATTCCCGTCCGCCCCTATGGATTGACGGGCGGAGACTGGGGTCCGCATGGAGTGGGCGAACTTCTGGTTCGAGATGGACGAACATGGGATCATTTTTAATCTTGTGAAACCCCTGGTTCGTTTTTTTGATCAAATGCCGGAAATGAGTCTTGTCGCCGCCGATTTTGTGCTTCAAGAAGCCCAAGAAGCGGTTCAAAATAGCGGTCGTTTTTCCTTGGCTCTTTCCGGCGGAAGCACCCCACGGGAACTCTATCAACTTCTTTCCCAGCCCAGGTTTTCCCACGCATTTCCCTGGGACAAAACCCATATTTTTTGGGGGGATGAGCGTTGGACGCCAAAGAATAATCCCGACAGCAATTTTCTCATGGTACAGGACGCGCTTTTATCTAAAGCGCCGCTTTCCAAATCCCAAATTCATCCGATAGAAACAGAAGGAATCAAAGCCGAAAAATCCGCGGAAGAATACGAAAAATTACTGAGAGATTTTTTTGCAAAAAAACCGGGTTTTGACCTGATGCTTTTGGGAATTGGTCCGGACGGGCATACGGCCTCTATTTTTCCCAATGGCCCTGCCTTGGATGAGGAAACAAGATGGGTGCTTTCTGTTCCCGCGCCCGAAGGCATTCTCCCAAGAGTTCCGCGAATTACTTTAACTTTTCCCATCATCAATTTGTCCAAAAAAATTCTCTTTCTATCGGGGATTAAAGACAAGGAAAAGGTGATTGACGATATTTTGGGGGCGAGGAGCGCTTTGCCGGCCTCCCGCGTTCAAGCCCAGGAAGAAACTCACTTTTTTATTCAAGGAAAGAAAGACTCGTGAGCATTGATGAAATCGCCCCAGGCGCCCCAGGCATAGAACCACGGTGGACTTCGAGCGCAAAAGAAGGCGTCGGCACCTCCGCCGACAATAGAAGCCGGGTTTGGTTTACCCTCTCTCACGGCATATTAAATGAAATCTATTATCCTCGAATCGATCTCGCCAATATCCGTGATTTCGGCTTTATTGTCTCTGATGGGAAGGATTTTTTCTCGGAAGAAAAAAGAGATTGCCTGCACAAAATTCGCCCCATCTCCCAGGGCGTTCCAGGATACCATTTAAAAAACACCTGCGTTCAGGGCCGCTACCGGATTTCCAAAACCATTATCAGCGACCCCTCGGCGGATGTTCTTTTACAGGAAATTCAATTTGATCCTTTAATAGGGGAGTTGGATGATTATTCCCTGTTTGCGCTTTGGTCTCCTCATATTAAAAATGCGGGCCGTGGAAACGACGGGTGGATTGGGGAATACAAAGGTCACACTCTTTTATTTGCCCGAAAAGATAATATTACCGCGGCCTTGGCTTGTTCATTGCCTTTCAAGGCTCTCAGTTGCGGCTACGTGGGGGTTTCGGACGGCTGGCAGGACATTCACGCCCATAAAAAGATGGAGTGGCGATATCCAAAGGCTCTCAACGGAAATATCGCTCTCACGGCTGAAATTCCGCTCAAAAAATCCGTTAAGAAAATAGTTCTGGCCTTGGGTTTTGGCGCGAACGAAAATGAAGCCGCCCTAAGGGCCATTCAGTCTCTCTGCGGAAATTTCAAGGAAAAAGTAGAAGAGTATATCGCGGGATGGAATGAGTTTCAAAGCCATTGCATGAATCTTGGAGCAGAGGGGGAATCCGGTTTTGACATCTACCGGGTCAGCACCGCAGTTTTAAAAACCCACGCATCGAAACGCTTTTCCGGAGGCCTGATCGCGAGTTTATCCATTCCTTGGGGTTTTTCCAAGGGAGATGAAGACATTGGCGGATATCATCTGGTTTGGCCTAGAGACATGGTTCAAAGCGCCATGGGTCTTTTGGCGGCCGGCGATGTGGAGGGGGCCAAACACTCTCTTTTATATCTCGCGGGAACCCAGGAAGCCGACGGCCACTGGCCGCAAAATATGTGGCTGGACGGAAGTTCTTATTGGCCGGGAATTCAGATGGATGAAACCGCACTTCCCATCATTTTCGCTGATTTTTTGAAAAGGGAAGGGAAAATTTCTTGCGTCGCCGCTTGGCCGATGGTCAAAAAAGCCGCGGCCTATATCTGCCGCTACGGCCCCGCAACCGCGCAGGACCGATGGGAAGAAGATTCCGGATATTCTCCCTACACCTTGGCGGTTGAAATTGCGGCCTTGCTTGCCGCCGCTGATTTCGCGGATGAAAACGGCGAAAAAGACATGGCCCAACATTTGCGGGAAACGGCGGATCTTTGGAATTTTGAAATCGAGCGTTGGACTTTCGCCTCGGAAACCCCCTTGGCGCAAAAATACGGAGTTAAAGGCTATTATGTCCGCATTACGCCCGAACAAGAAGACCGCGTCAGTTTCCCCAATAGAGAAATGGTTTCTCTCCGCAACCGTAGTTTTACCGAAAGCGAAATCGCGGCGCATGATCTCATTAGCCCTGATGCCTTGGCCTTGGTGCGTTTCGGGTTAAGAGCTCCTAATGACCCCAAAATTCTAGATACTGTCAAAGTCATTGACGCTCTTCTCAAAAGTGAGACCAAAACGGGAGTTTCCTGGAGAAGATACAACGGAGATGGTTACGGCGAACACGAAGACGGAACTCCGTTTAATGGCACCGGAGTAGGCCGTCCGTGGCCTCTTTTAGCTTTGGAGCGCGCGATGTATGAGTTGGCCTTAGGCCGCAAAGAGGCGGTTCAAGAGATAGTTAAAGCCGTAACCGCCCAAACCAGCGCCGGCGGGCTCATTCCTGAACAAATTTGGGACGAAAAAGACATTCCGGAGCGGGAACTTTTTAACGGGCGCCCCGCGGGGTCTGCCATGCCGCTAGTCTGGGCCCATGCGGAATACATCAAACTGATGAGGTCTCTGAGAGACGGAAAAGTTTTTGATATGCCGCCTCAGCCGGTTGAACGCTATCAGAAAAAACCGATGCGCCCTTGGGGGCGAATGTGGAGGCTCAACCATCGTCTAAGAAGGCTTCCCGTCGGAAGAATATTGAGAATCGGCCTTTTTGACCCCGCCGTCATTCGTTATTCCTTTAATGAAGGAAAAACCTGGTCTGAAATCACCGCTAAGGACTGCGGCTTGGGCATTTATTGCGCCGACCTTGAAAGCAAAGACCTTCCCATTGGTTCTAAAATTTCATTTACTTTCTTTTGGACTGAATCTCAAAAACAAGATGACCAAAATTTCGAGGTTGAAATCGTGACGGAAAAATCTTTTTCCTCCGATTGGACTCATTCATGAAAAGTCTTCTTAACGCTTTGCAAGAAGGCCGCCTGGTTGAACTCCCTGAAACCGATAAAGCCAAAGCCCTTGAGTATCTCGCGCATCTTATCGAGGCGGTTCCCGACTTGGGAGTGCGCCCGGAACTGGCGGAAATGATGATTGCACGGGAAAAAGCTCAAAACACGGGAATCGGCCTTGGAGTCGCTTGTCCCCATGTGCGAACCGATGGAGAAGGAGAACTTTTGTGTTCTCTCGGTTGGAGCCCGCAAGGAATTGAATACGGCTCTTCCGATGGCAAAAAAGTTCACCTGGTCGCGATGTATTATATTCCGGTTTCTCAAAAAGGCGCCTATTTAAAGGAAGTGTCTTCTTTGGTCGCATCCGTTCGCCGGGAAGGCTGGATTCAAGAAATCGCCAATGCCGCCGATATCGCGAGCGTTCGGGAAAGGCTTTTGGACTGGGTCTCAAATTCCATTGACCAAAGCGCTCCGGATACCAAAGCGCGCATGATTCGTCTGGAAGCCAAGCAAGCGGAAGCTTTTGCCGCGTCCTCGGCCTCTCCTGCCGTCGCGGAAGGACGCCCTTTATCGGTGGCGACGGTTCTTATTTTGATCGTGGCCGATAAAGCGTTCGCCTTAAGCGAAAAAAATGATTTAGTCGCGGCTTTGGAAAGCGACCGCTCTCTCAAAGAAATGGTTCTTCAAAAACAGCCTTTTTCAAAAGCCGGGTATTCTCTCACTTTCAGATCCGTGACCCACTACGGAGAGCGCTCGCTTTACGAATATCTCGCCGTCAAACCCGTCTAAAAAAGGGGACTGTCCCCTTTTTTTTTCTGGAAAAGTAAAAAATTGGTAAAAACGGGAAAAACCCCTTGACAGCGGGGCCTTCGCGCTTTACACTTAAGGGTATGAGAACAAAGTATTTTCTCGGGGCGTTTTTTTTAGCGACTCTTGAATTGGCAACGCTTTCTTCCTTTACGTTCGCGGATTCGGATTCAGATAACAACCAATATCTTCCGCCCCAGGTAGTTCAAAAAGAAGAGCTTAAAATTGCCGCCAAAAATGATGACATGGCGCCCATCGTGCTCCAGGTTAAAAACGACTATCAAGGCCGCCTAACGCCTGGCCAACTTCATAGTTTTGATCAATATGTCGCGTCTAGGGAAACTATTCGGGACAGTATCCGAAAATACATTCCTAATATTGATTTCAGCCATCCCAATCAAGATCATCCTGAAATTTTGCAAGCCATTCAACAACATCCTGACCTCTATCAAAAAATGAACGTTTTTGGAAAAGAAAGCGCGCGGAATTTAGAAGCCATACAAGAAAACCCAAAAACAGGAGACCCTTTTCTTTCGGCGATTTTTAAAGCCGATGGTTTTGGACGAGATATCCTGAAGATTTACGCTCCCGGAGGCTCTCACAGTTCCGCCTCGCCGACAGCCGCCGATTACGTCCTTCAAGGGCGTTTAGCTTCTTCTTCCGGAGACAATAAGGCCGCGCTCAAAGACGCCAAGGCGGCAACGAAAATGGATCCCCAAAACGCCTCCGCCCAAACTTTACTCGCCCAGTCAGCCTTTCAAACCGGCAACTATCCCGAGGCGGCCTCCGCCGCCCAAGAAGTGTTGCAAAACCATCCCAAGGATAAAACCGCTTTGGCTATTTACGGACTCTCGGAAGGAAGAAATCCAAGAGTGGATGAACCTTCAACCTCTAACGCCGCGCCAAATTCCGCCATGCCTTTTCAATCCAACAGCTACGCCGCCGCGCAAGGCATCGCCTCTCCCGGAGATTCTCCTGCGGCATTGCCCACAGCGCCCTCTTCCGTGCCCTTGGACGCCAATCTCGCTTTTCACATGGGAAATTACCGGGACGCCTTGGCCGGGGCCGATCAGGCGCTTAAGGCCAATCCGGCGGATATCGCGGCCAACCTCCTCGCCGCTGAGTCCTATGCGGGAATGGGAGATTACGGCAATGCCTTGAACATGGTCAAGGCGGGACTTCAGACCTCCCCGAACAGCCCCAGGCTTCTGAACCTGCGCTCGCAATATCTTTCAAGACAAGGGCGTTATCGCAAAGCTCTCGCATCTTCTGATGTAGTTCTCGAGGGGAATCCCCAGAATGCCGAGGGATACTACAGCCGCGCCATGGCTTTAGCGGGAGTGGGAGACAGAAATGGGGTCATTGATTCTCTCAAAAGAGCCGCCGAGCTGGACATGAAATATCAGAAGCTTGCTCAAAAAGCCGCGAGCCTGCCCCTTAACTCAGACCTCAGGCTTTTATTTAACGGCCCCGGTAAAAAAGGATATTCTAGACTGGGCTTCTTGGGTCTTCCTTGGATTCCCAGGGTTAACACGCGGGGAAAAATGATTTTAGGAATTATTCTTTTGTCCTTGTCTGGCTTCATGTTTTTTGGAAGCAAAAAAACTTTTGCTCGTGCCAAATCTGAAATGCCCTTGCCTGAGTCCGAGGGAAAAACGATAATTCTCTCCGCCAATCGCATCGCCGGGCAATATCAAATCGTTCGCCGAATTGGATCTGGAGGAATGGGCCTTGTGTATGAGGGGACCGACGTCAATTTGGGACGAAAGGTGGCCATTAAACATTTAAGAGAAGATTTAGCGGGCAACCCCCAGGAAAAAGCGCGTTTCTTGTCCGAAGCGCGTTTAGTTGCCTCCTTGGACCACCCCAATATTCTTCGCATTTATTCGATTGCCGAGGAAAAAAATGAGGTCTATCTTATTTTTGAGTTCATCGAAGGGAAAACCTTGGAGGAATGGACTCAAGGACGCAAACTCAGTCTTTCCCAGACTTTTCAAGTCTTTAAGCCAGTAGCCCAGGCCTTGGATTATGCGCATGAAAAAGGCATTATCCACCGCGATATGAAGCCTTCCAATATCATGATTGGAAATAACGGAGTCGTTCACGTGATGGATTTTGGAGTGGCCCGAGTAGCCAAAGACCCGTCGATGACCTCACAAATGACCAAAACCATCGTCGGCACTCCGGCTTACATGGCGCCGGAAACCCAAGACGGGTTTGTCTCCAGGGAATCGGATATTTACGGCCTGGCGGTCTGCGTCTATGAATCTCTGACCGGCCAACTGCCTTTTGCCGCGACTCCCACGGGAACGGTCAATAAAATCAAACGCGTCTATCCCTTGCTTTCAGGCTTGGGCCTTCCCAAAACGATGGACCCTATTTTTAACCGCGCCTTTGACCCCAACCCCGCTTCGCGTTTTAAAAGCGCCAAGGAATTTATGTCGGAACTGGAGAAAACGGACGGAGTCGCGGTTTAGAGTTGAGAGGAAATTATGTCTAAGGTTGATGTCATAGAAGCGAGACGAGCCCTGCGCCGAAAAAAGCGCGACAAGAAAGGCGGCGGGTTCTGGCTTTTGTGGAATAAAATTCGCTCTGCTTTGGGACTTGCCTCGGAAGAAGCGGGGGCTGGCGGCGCTTCAGCCGGAGGAAGTGCCCTATCCGGCGGTGGCGCGGCGGCCTCTGCCGCGTCAAGAGGAGCGGCGGAAGCTTTAGAAGCCGGACAAGGGCTCGGACGGGTTTCGGTTCTGAGTTCTGGCATGGCCACGCCCGCCTCTCAAAGTTCCATTTGGGCCACGCGCGCGGCTCTGGCGGCGGCGGGAATGGGGGTCGTCGCCGCGGGAGCGATTGGCTTTTCTCGCGCATTTTCAAATTCATCCGCCAAGGCCGGCCCGCATTTTGGCCCCATTGCGTCCCTAATTCATATTTTTAGGCCGCAATATGGAGCCTCAAAATCCTCCGCGAATTCCCTAGCCTCGGGAAATTCCGCCTCTTCCTTGGCTTCGCGCGCGGGCCAATCAAATTCCCCTAACTCCGGCAAAGCGGGAAAGGCCTCTTCCGCCAAAGACTCCGGAAAGACTGCGGCCTTTCCTTCCGCTTTCAACGGACTTCCTTCCGCCAAATTGAGCACGGATTTAAATGACGGCGGTCCCGTGGCCGCGCAATCTCTCAAAGAGGCAGGCCAAGGGGCGCAGGAAGCGGCCTTGGTTAAAAACGGTCAATTTAGCGCGAATAATAAAATTGCGGTCACCCCGATGGCGGCAGCGGCCTTATCGCCCTATCTTGTCGCCGGTGTCTCTATTGGAACCAAGGGCCGCGGCTTTAGCCGCTCTTACGGCGGCCTTCGCGGAATGTCGGAGTACGTTCACCCCATGGACGCTTCCGCCTCCGGATGCGCCTCGGGAGATTCTTCCTGCGATTCCGCCGCCGGGAACGCCATCAATCAATGGCAAAACGCGCCTATTGTCGAAAGCGGTCAAGGAATTTCAATGGGCGGCGCCAACGCTGGAACTTCGGATAATCCTCCACCGGCCAATTCTTCAAGCGGAGGCGGAGGGGGAAACACTGCCGGTAATTACGGCAACATGGCGGGAGATATTTCCAATGTCTGTTCGGCCGATCAAATTCAAAAGGGATATGTCTCAAATGGCAATTCTTGCGTGCCCGGGTTTACGCCGGGTCAGAAAAATTCCACCCCATGGCAAGCCCAGGTTGATTTAAGCAGACTTTTAACACAAATTGCCAGTGGCATTGTTATGGCAGCAGCGATTTATTTCCTACTTGCGGATATCTTATTTGGTTCTGGATTTGGACCGCAAACCCTCATGGCAACTTATTTCCGTATGACTGCAAAGATTTTGGCCTGGGTCGCAGCCGCCATGGGAGTAGCAGTTATTGGCCTTGGTGGATATATCGTTGCACAGGGTGGTGGAATGCAAGGTTGGACAAGCGTTATTACGGGTGGTATCATTACGACTTCGAGTGTTGTTGAAGCCATTGATCCTGCTGGTTTTACAAGCATGAATGAAACGATGCTCTTAACTTCTATCGCCTTGGGATCTGTTGTAACGATGCTCGCAAACTTACTATAGAATTTTAATCTTGGAGGCTCTATGAAAAAAGCCACGATTAATTTAAAAGAAATGCCGGGAAAAGTGATCAGTTCTCCGGCGAAAAAAGAGAAAAAAAGAGCCGGGCTTGCCTGGCTTTGGAGTAAAATTAAAGCCCCCTTTGTCGGCGCGACCGGCGGTGACGGCGCGGCCGGAGGTCTTGCATCCGCCTCTCGTGCGGGCGGAGTGTTGGAAGAAATCGGCAGTTCCGCCGCGGAAGAAGCCGGAGGCTTGGCCCGCGGAGCCGGAGAACTTGCGGAAGAAGCCGGAGGCTTAGGTCAACAATTTGATGAACTCGCCGCGAGAGTCGCGGCCCGCTTAGGAGCGGAGGCTTCTCCCTGGGTCGGAAAAGCGATTATGGCGGCAATTACCGCCGGAGTCGTGGCAACCGGGGTTTTGGCCGCCCATCATTTAATGAGTGCCTCTGGAAGTTTAAAAACGCCTTACGGCGGCCCTATCGCTTCGGGAATTAACGCCCATCCATCGGGTCCCAATGCTATCGGAAACACCCCAACCGGTTATGTCGCTTCCAGAGCCAATACCGTAGCCGGAAATAATACCGCTACGCCCCAATCCGCCAAAACGCCCACTTCAGGAAAAACAGCGGTCCCCAATGTTCCTACTCCCTCAGGTGGGAAAACTCCAAATCTTGGGAGTCTCGCCATGCCTTCAAACGCCTCTTTTGGAGGCGGAGCTCCCATTGGGGGGGCGGGGGCCGCTCCTCAGTATATGGGTCAAGCCGCACAGGAAGCGGCGATGCAGAAAATTGCCTGGAAGCCTCAAGCAACAGTCACGGCCATGACTTCTCAAAACGCTAACATTAACAGGGGAAGCATGGGTTTTAGAGGCGGGCGGGCATTCAGGAATGGTCAAAGCTTGGCGGCCTTGCGCTCGGCGGTCGGCTATAATGCCGCGATGAACGGATACAGCAATGGCAATTCAGGTGCCGCGCAAAACGCCATCAATCAATTCGACAATCAGATGACCTCGGGCGGCGGGATTTCCGCAGGAGGCATCACGACCGGAAGCGCGGATTCCGCCAATTCCGTAGGCGGACAAACTCCATCCATGATGGGGGGAGGCGGCGGAGGGAGCGGCTATGGCACGTCAAGCGCCGGAGATATCGGCCAAGTTTGCACGGCCGACCAACTTAGCAAGGGTTGGATTAGCAATGGGAGCGCTTGCGTTCAGCCGCCGGGCGCTGGTGGAGGCAACAATGCTTCCCCATGGCAATGGGCGCTTAACCTAGCTAATATGCTTCTTGGAATTGCGGGTTCACTCGTTATCGTTGCTGGCATTCTTGTAGCGACTGGGTATGCAGACCCCGTTTTTCAAGGATGGCAAATACCAATTGGCGACATATTGGCAGGAATAGCGATTGGAATGGGTGTTGCCGCTGCTTATTTGGCGACAAGGATCGGCTCAGCAGGCGGACATCAACAAGCTTTGATGGTTGGTCTTGAATCCATATCCGTCATCGCAGGCGGAGTTATGGTTTTCTTTGGTGGGACAGGTTGGGGTCTTTTCAATCTTGCCACGATAGCTCTTGGCGCCATGGCTGTGTTAGGGCCTCTGTTAGGTGGATGATTGGAGTCTCGGGGGAGTCTTAGGAGTCTTAGGGACACATCACCTAATTGAATGTCCTGTCGCCGGGTTGCCGGGATTAAGTATTGTGTCCCTAGAATTTCCCCAGAAACATGTTATACTAAAGTATAACTTTAATATAACATGTATAAAAGAATCCAGACTTTAAAAAATTTGGGGCGGGATTCTTGTTTTCTTTGGGGAGCCAGGCAAACCGGAAAAAGCACGCTTTTGGGACGTCTCTTTCCGGATTCTCGAAAATACGATCTCCTTCTTTCCGATGAATTCGCGCGCTTGTCGACCCGCCCTTCGCTTCTCAGGGAAGAAATTCTGGAGTCTCCGCTCCCACATAAGCCGGTCATTATTGATGAGGCGCAGAAAATTCCATCTCTTCTTGATGAGGCTCAATGGCTCATCGTCAATAAAGGCATTCAATTTATTTTTTGCGGCTCAAGCGCTAGAAAACTTAAAAGGGGCGGGGCCAATCTTTTAGGCGGACGCGCCCTTCGTTATGATCTTTTTCCTCTTGTCTATCCGGAAATTCCGGATTTCGACCTCTTGCGCGCGCTCAATAACGGCCTCATTCCAAGGCATTACCAATCCGATCACGCCCCGGATCTTTTGCGCTCCTATGTCGGCGATTATTTGAAAGAAGAGATTTACGCTGAAGCCGCGGTTCGGCGAATTCCGGCTTTTTCGCGTTTTCTGGAAGCCTCGGCATTCAGCAACGGAGAAATAGTTAATTTTCAGAATATCGCCGCCGAATGCGGCGTCAGCGGCCCGACCGTCAAACAATATTTTCAAATTCTTGAAGACACGCTGTTGGCGAGATTTATTTCCTCATTTCGGAAAAAGCCCAAACGACGCGTGGTGCAAGCGCCGAAGTTTTATTTTTTCGATGTCGGACTCGCCAACTTCCTTCTTAATCGCGGAAAAATCTTGCCCAAAAGCGAGTCGTTTGGAAAGGCTTTCGAACATTTTATCTGCCAGGAAATCTCGGCTCACAGCCATTACTCGGGGCTCCATTACCCAATTTATTATTGGCGAACCTCCTCTCAATTCGAAGTCGATTTTATCCTGGGAGATCATCAAGTCGCCGTGGAGATTAAGGCGGCGGAGCGGGCGGAAGAGCGGCATCTAAAGGGCATTCGCGCATTTCGAGAAGAATATAAAACCCAGAAGGCGATTCTCGTCTCCTTGGATCCAAGGCCGCGCGTCATTGATGGGGTTTCCATTCTCCCTTGGAAAGAATTTCTCTCCCGGCTTTGGGCCGAAGAAATTATTTATTAAAAAAGGGACAGTCCCTTTCCAAACCCTAAGTCTTGTGTCCCCAGAATTTCAGAATTCCCATTACAGATCAATCAGCAGGGAAGGCTGAGAGAGAATCTTCTCAACTGAAAGAACCGCAACTCCATTTCCAAGAGAATAATCTTCTTTCCCGGGGTAAAGAACATACCCCTGATCCAACTTTAAGTCCCGCATACAGGCAAAAATTCCCGGGACATCTTCCCTGCGCGGATTTCCGTTCAATTTAATCTCAAAAGGAAGAAGGCGACTCCCATGGGCAAGAAGGAGATCAACCTCATAACTGGCCGTTCTTAAAAAATAGGCTTGTCTTGAGGGAGCGTTGAGTTGAAAGAAAGATAAAATTTCCTCGATGACGAAGGATTCCCAGCTGGATCCCCGGGCGGGGTGCGAAAAAAGAGATTCCGAACCCGCGATTCCCAGGAAATAATGCAGAAGACCGGTGTCTCGAAAATAGATTTTTGGGCTTTTGACCAAACGCTTTCCAATATTGGCGAAATAAGGCCTAAGAACGCGAATCATGAAGGCTTGCTCTAAAATTCCAACGTAGCGGTTGACGGTGTGGTAGCTGACGCCGAGACTTGAAGCCAGTTGAGACGCGTTCCAAATCCCGCCGTTGACATGGGCCAGCATGGTCCATAACCGCCGCATATCCAAGGAAGAAACTTCGACTTTGAGAGCGGACAAGTCCCTCTCAATCCATGTGCGCGTATAAGCCTCGAACCAATCCATCCGAGCGGAAGACGACCGGCTTAAGAAAACGTCAGGAAAGCCGCCGCGAAACCAGAGATTTTCTAATGTAAAATCGCGCCTTTGCCCGCGCACCTCATCCCAGCGAAATGGAGTCAGATCAAGAAAGCCAACGCGGCCGGCCAAACTCTCGGAAATTCCGCGAACCAAGGCCGGAGAAGCCGAGCCCAGTAAAATTAGGCGTCCGTTTTGGCGATGGCCTGAATCCAAGAAGCTTCTCAAAACGGGAAAAAGGTTGGGCTGACGCTGAGCCTCGTCCAGGATAAAACGGGAGCCAAGACGGTTTAAGGCGTCTTCCGGATCGGCAATGAAGCGAGCGGCGTCGGAGGGTTTTTCCAAATCAAAATAAGACCAGCGCGGAAAGGCAGAACGGATAAAGGTCGTTTTTCCGCATTGACGCGGACCAAGAAGACATACGGCGGGAAATTCCCGCAGGAGTTTTTTAAGGCGCCCCTCGAAATGACGCTCAATCATATCTGCATTATAGAATTTACACTTCTATAATGCAAAACGGAAGGGGGGGGGCCGCTTCTCTTACGGAATCTGGAAGCGGCACTTCCTCGCCTAGGCTCGGTCGGATTCTCGCTCATCCGTCGCTTCGCTCCTCCCTTGCGACCCGCCAGTCGCGCTGTCGCGAAATTTCATTTCGCTTTTCGTCCCCCGGACGCGCGCGACTTGGCTTCGAATCCCTTCCCATAAAAACGGAAGGGGGGGGATTCGAACCCCCGATACCCTTGCAGGTATGGCAGTTTTCGAGACTGCTCGTTTCAACCGCTCACGCACCCTTCCTTAAAAAAAAGGGGACTGTCCCCTTTTAATAAATTCAAGACGGAAAAGCGAATCCTTTCGTTTCAAAGCCCATCGCCTGAGCCGCAAGGCCCATTCGAACGTCATGAGTTAAAATCGTGAGCTTATCTTTAATTTTCTGCTCGCAAAGAAGAGCGCTGGCCAAATGAATGGCGTCCAAAGAGCCGACGATGGTCGGAAAAGCCCGAGACGCCGCCTTGAGGACCGCTTCATTCAGAGAAATCGTCGAAGTTGAATCAAGAACCATCCCCAATAAGCGCGTTTTTTCCGAGACTTCCTCATCTTTTAGTTTTCCTTCCAGCCTCAGCCGGTCCAAGGTTCTTAAAGACTCAAGGCGAGTGATAGCGCTGGTGTAGCCTTCCTCCCAGCGTCCCCATTCTTTAATCGCCTCCGGTTGCCCCAGAAGTTTTCTTAGGATGACTGATGAATCTAAATAGGCCTTCACCTGCGACCCCGCTCCTCCCTCAAAAGATTGGTTACGTCAATTCTTTGCTTAACGGGCTTAATTTTAAGATTTCTAATCCGGGCGGGAGTTTTGACAGCCGGAATTAAAACCGCCTCAAAGCCATTTCCGCCTCTAAAGGGTTCCACTTTGGCGACGGAAGTTTTTCTGTCCATGACGATCAATTCGTCCCCTTCTTTAACCCGGCTCAAATAAAAGCTAAGCCGGGCTTTTAAATCGGCAATATTAACCCAAATCATGACTATAGGATAGTCATAAATAGACATATTGTCAATGGGGAGGTCCAAATTTAGTAAAATGAAAAAATGTTCCGAATCGGCATCATCCAAAATAGTCCCCGCTTTCTCAAGGTCAAGGAAAACATCCTTGACGCCTTTTCCTTAATGGAAAAAAGCCGGGCGGATTTATGGGTTTTGCCGGAATTTTTCGCGACGGGATATAATTTTAAAACGAGAAAAGAAGTCTCTTCCGTGGCCGAGCCCATTTCCGGCGGGATGACTTGCGGCCTCTTAAGTTCCTGGGCGAAAAAAAACAACTGCGCCGTGGCCGCGGGTCTGCCTGAAAAATCGGGCAGCCGAATTTATAATTCAGCGATCTTGATTACCCCGTCTTCTCTCCATGTTTACCGAAAAACACACCTTTTCGGAGACGAGAAAAAATTCTTTTCTCCCGGAAACACCGGTTTTTGGGTTAAGCCTTTTAAGAATGTCAAAATTGGAGTCATGATCTGTTTTGACTGGTTTTTTCCGGAATCCGCCCGAACCTTGGCCTTAAAAGGCGCCCAAATCATCGCCCATCCCGCCAACCTTGTTTTGCCCTGGGCGCCGGACGGAATGAAAATTCGCAGTCTTGAAAACCGGGTTTTTGCGGCCACAGCCAACCGCGTTGGAAATGAAAGAGGTCTTCGCTATATCGGCTCATCCCAAGTAACCACCCCCAGGGGAGAAGTTGTGTTTCGCCTCGGCGCAAATAAAGCCGGGATGTCGGTGGCCACAATTGACGAAAAACTCGCTCTTCAAAAAAATATCAACAAGAAAAATAATCTCTTTAAAGACCGGAGGCCGAAGTTTTATGCCTGAAATTAAACCCAAGCCCGTGCGCGCATCCCTAACTCAAATATCGGATTTGACCAGCCCCGTCAACGCCAACATCAACGGTTCTGTTTTTGGAGGCGTCATTTTGGCGATCGTCGATAAAGCGGCGGCTGTCTGCGCGATGCGGCATGCGGAAAAGCCCTGCGTCACCGTCGCGATGGAGAGAGTTGAATTTCTGGTGCCCCTTTATATCGGCGACTACATTATCGCGGAAGCCCAGATTAATTTCGCCGGAAAAAGTTCGATGGAGGTCGGAGTCGAGGTTTACGCCGAAAATTTAACCAGCGGGGTTCGAAGGCATACTAACTCTTGTCTCGTCACCATGGTCGCGGTCAGTTCAGATGGGCGCCCGGCCCTGATTCCACCCCTTTTAGTCGAAACCCCGGAAGAAAAAACGCGGTTTGAAGAGGCCAAAACGCGCTACCAGCTCCGGCGCGCGCAAAAAAATTAATTTTTTAGAGTGAGGACTTGGGTCTTCAAGGTTTTTCCCGTCTCAAGATAGGTCTTTAGCTTCGCCAGGCAGTCTTCCCATCCCGCGCGCGCGCCTATTAAATATTTAGCGAGTCTTGGACGAGTTGAAAAACCGGGGTGAACGAGAGTCACCTCGCAATATCGGCCCTTGGCCTCGATAAAAATCGTCGAGAGAGGGGGATGTTTCCACTTGGGCTTGACCTCCCAAATCCATGAGATTTTTTTTCCGGATTCGAGATCGATAAAAACGCCTCGGACCTCTCCTTGAGCGGTGTGAGGGGGGAAAGCCCGTCGAACCTCGCCGTCTTTCATCTTAATCCTGGGCCAAACGAGCCTCATCTTGCCCATGTTTTTCGCGTTGGTTTCCGCGCCTTCCAGCCACCAGCGGCACAAGGCCCGCGCGGAAGTCAGCGCCTCATAAATTTTTTTAGGGGTCGCCTTGATTTTGACCGTCAAGCGAATATCTTGCGTTTTAGACAAATTTTTATTTTTCATAAATTATGGAACCCAAACCGGAACCCGCTCAGACGGAAAAAAAAGCCCACGGGGAGAATCGAACTCCCGACCTACCGCTTACAAGGCGGTTGCTCTGCCCCTGAGCTACGTGGGCGATAGTCATTTATTTTACCGTATTTTCAGCGATATTTCTCGAATAAGAAGAGCTTTTGCGTCTGAATCAATGAGAAGATAAGAAATTCCTAAATAAATGAGTCCTCCAATAAGAGCAAAACTAAAAAGTCCCAACCAGGTTCCAATCATTGCGTGAAAAATAAAAGCAAAGAGGCCCAAAGCCAAAGCGGCGATCAAAGGGCGCATCACCGAACTTAAAGCAAACTCAAAAACCCCAAGTTCAAGCGTCCGGCGATGAATGTAAATGAGAAATGGAATGGCCGCCAATATTTCAGCAATCAACATCCCAATCGCCGCGCCCGTCATTTGCCAGCGGGGAATGAGAAGAATCCATAAAGGTAAAACCAGGGAAAATTTAAAAATCCAGGCATAAGCGCCCCAATGAGGATTTCCTCTTGCGGAAGCGATTTGATTGGGCATATAGATGGAAAGGTTCAGCAAATTAGCGATGACAAGTATGCGAAAAGGCCAAGTGCAAACCTCGCTAAAAGCCGGTCCCAGCCACAAACTCATAAACTGCGGAATCAGGACAAAAGAAAATATTGACAGCGGCAAAAGCGCGAAAAAAGCGAGTTCCGAGGTTCTTAAATAAATTCTCTTTAGGCGTTCTTCATCTCCTCGTCCAACCAGTTCGGATAGAATGGGAAAAGAAACAGCGGCCACCGAAGCGGAAACTGAATTGAATTTTTGGGCGAGGCTCGCGGAAAGAGAATAATACCCCAGCTGCGTCAAGGAAAGCCAAAACCCCACCGCCGCGCGATCCCCTTGAGAGACCAAGGTGACAAAGATTAAAGGCGCGGCGCTTTTAGCGGCAAAGGAAACAAAAGCTTTTTTGTCTTGAGAAGAAACACCAAGAGAGGGATTAAGAAAAAGCGGATAAACCATTTTGAGTCCCAAAGCGCTCAAACACAACTGCGAAAAGACAAAAAGGAGCGCGATCGCTTTAAGCCCTAAGCCGAAATAGAGCAGCATCGAAGCGCCGCCCGTCATCAAAAGAGCCTGAACAGCGGTCAAGGCGTTGGCAAGGGAAAAACGTTTCAGGCCCCACAAAATGTTGTTTGAAAATTGCGCCGTAAAATAAAAGGGAATGGATAAAGAAAGAAGCGCAAAGACCCCCGGCCCCTCTTGGGATAAAGAGCCGTGCAAAAAGTGATGCGCGAGAAAATACCGGCTATTCCAAACAGCCAAGGCAACCACAAACCCCGCGCCCCAGACGTAAAGAATGGTCTTTCTCAACAAAAGGGCTAAATCGCCTCGGCGCTCCTGAATTTCCTGCCATTTGGAGACAAAGTGCTGCGCGGCATAAAAACTTCCCAGATTAGCTATAAGGGCATAGCTTAAAACGCTCCACAAAAGCGTGTAAAAGCCGTATCCATCGACGCCCAATTTTTTTACGATCCAGGGAGTGAGAAGAAAAGACAGGATAAAAACCGCGCCCTGCCCTAAGAGATTGCTGAGAACGCCTCTTAGTATTTTGCGGCCAAGGGAGGATGAACTCATGGAACCGGTCGCTAATTCCCTATTAATTGAATACCGGTCAACCCGTAAGGATTGCTGGAAGAAGGAAAATCAAATTTTCCCCGGATTTGTTGCTCTGTCGCTGATTTTATTCTTACACTTTATTAATTCAAATTAAACAAGTCAATTTATCTTATTCAAAATTTATGCGATTTTTTATTGATTGCACGCAAACCTACTTTGATGGAGGAACGACTGGAATTCCTCATGTGACCCGCGCAATAGCAAACGCATGCGCTCAAGCTGGACAAGAAACAGGATTTGAATGTTATCCTGTTGCGCGCATCAGCGACCGCGTCTTCAAAATCACAGTCATTAAAGATAAGAACGACCTGATATCTCTCTTGCGCAAAAAAAGACTCGCACTGCGAAAAAAACTTAAAACATTAATGCCATCTTCAAAAGACCGCATAATGAAGAGTAAAAATGAATTTGTAGTCACCCCGGCGCCCAGCATCATTAAAACCCTGATAGCCGGATTAAAAAAATACCAACGCAATCTAAAAAAACACATTCTCACAATTTTTGGAATGAAAATTGAATTTCAAGCGGGAGATGTTTTTTTACTGCTTGAACCAAATTGCGATCAATCTCTCCTTGATGTTGTCGACAAGGCTAAATTAAACGGCGCCAAGGTCGGATTTGTGCTGTATGATTTAATCCCACTAAAACGTCCGGAATGGCTTGACGCATCTTTTGTAGCTGAATTTAAAGACTGTTTCCAAAAAATGCTTGAAATCGCCGACTTCTGCTTGGCCATATCCGAAAGTTCTCGAAAGGAACTAGAATCCTATCTCTCCGAAGAAACAAGACTGGTCTCTCAAAAATCCCTTAAAATAGGGGCTTTCAGTCTTGGGGTGATGCGAAACAAACAGAAATATTCCAAGATTCGTTCCAGCCTTAAAGATGTTTTCTCAACCGCATCGAAACCAAAGCCTTATCTTTGCGTATCAACTCTGGAGCCTCGCAAAAACCAATCGCTTCTGCTGGATGTTTTTGAGGAATTATGGAGTAGGGATATCCATGCCAGGCTTTGCCTTGTTGGAGGAGTATGGTGGAGAGCCGATGCTCTTTTAAATCGAATCCTCCATCACCCGCAATGGCAGAAAAATTTATTTATGTTTAATGATTTGTCGGATGATGAAATCGTTTTCTGCTACCAAAACGCCAAAGCCTTGATATCCGCGTCCCTGGCCGAGGGCTTCGGTCTTCCGGTGGTTGAAGGTCTTAGCTTAGGATTACCGGTATTTGCAAGCGACATTCCGTCTCATCGAGAAATCGGGCAAGATTATTGCGCCTTTTTTGATCCAAAGGCGAGAGAACCCCTTTTCAAACTACTTGAGAATTTCGAGTTATCGGGGCGCTTTCCAAGCACTCAACCCACTTCTGGTTTTAGCTGGCCTGATTGGCTCCAAAGCGCGAAAGAACTCATCGATCAAATGCGCATCTGCGCCTCATAGGCTCTATGACTCTAAACTTTAGCGCCTTCATGAGTTGGAAAATGCAAAACTTTTGATAATATCTAAACATAAATGTCGTCTACCGTAAAATATGCCGCGTCTGCGGCTCTTTGGCCTTAAGCAAGGTGTTAGACCTTGGCAATCAATGTCTCCAAGGCTCCTTTGTAAAGCCCGGCATCGAGCAACCGCCTACCCGAAAAATTGCGACGACTCTTGTGCGTTGCGATCCGACAAAAGACGAGAAGGCATGCGGCCTGTTGCAAATGTCTCTTACGCTTCCGCCGGAGATACTCTATTCCGCCTATTGGTACCGCTCTGGAACTAATCAGACCATGCGCGATCACCTGCGAAACATCGCCAGCGAAGCCACGGCAATGGTCAATAAACCCCGAGCGCGGGTTCTCGACATTGGGGCTAACGACGGCACGCTGCTTCAGAGTTATCCACCAGATTTCGTCAAATACGGCATCGATCCATCCGACGCCGCGCAAAATATCAGCGGCGATATTGCCATCATCCATGATCTATTCCCATCGGAAGAATTGTTGAAGGAAATGAAGGGGGGGAAATTCGACATTGTCACGGCAATTGCCATGTTTTACGATCTAGAGGACCCTGTGCGCTTTGTGCGCGAAATTAAGCGCGTACTCGCCCAAGACGGGCTTTGGGTCTTTGAGATGTCTTATATGCCCTCCATGTTGCGAATGAACTCCTATGACACAATTTGTCATGAACACCTTGAATATTACAGCCTCGCGGTCATTGAAAACACCCTCAGGCGCCTACGGCAGGAGGAGTTCGATGCGGCGTTTGACACAGATAAGCCCTACCGAAACTTCCAGGACCGCATCAATACTCACAAGCGCGAGCTGGTAGCGCTCATTAAGAAGATAAAACGACAGGGCAAGAAGATTCACATCTACGGAGCTTCAACCAAAGGAAACACGATCCTTCAGTTTTGCGGCATCGATAAAACGCTCATCCCTTATGCAGCCGACCGAAACCCCGATAAATACGGCGCTCGAACGTTGGGAATCGATATCTCCATCATTAGCGAAACAGAATCAAGGGCCATGCAACCGGATTACTACTTGGTATTGCCCTGGCATTTTAAAAGCGAATTCGTTCAAAGAGAGCGCGAATCGTTGGAACGGGGAATCAAGTTCATCTTCCCCTTCCCTAAAATAGAAATTGTCGGCGCGAAAAAAAACAACGCTTAGCTCAAACGACGATAGAGTTCGACAACTTGAGGAACGACTTTGTCCCAAGAAAACATTTCCATGGCGCGGGCGCGCGCTTTATATCCTCGAACAACGCATTGTTCCTTGAAATTCCGATCTCTTAATATGTCTATGGCTTCCTCGATATTTTCATAAAGCCAACCAGCGTCTCCAACATAAAATGAAGGCCCCTCTCCGCCATTTGTGACGACTGGAAGACCGCAGGCCATCGCTTCTAAAACAGCGGTGTTCGCCGCTCCATCCAGGAGAGGGAGAAAGAGGGCGTCTGAACCCTGAAGAAGATCAAGATATTCCTCATAAGAAAGTCTCGGCAGGATTCGGCAATGAGGATACGCTGAAAACCGGCGCGTCTCATCTTTTGGTCCCAAGATTAAAAACTCCATGACCTTTTTTTTATCCTCATTCGCCTTGACCGCCCTTTCTAATGCGGCAAAATCGCGCAAATAGGAACCTACAACGGCCAACCTTAGGATCCCCGGATTTTTTAATCGAGAATTTTTCGCCGGAAAAAAGGCCTCCGTATTAATTCCTGATGGAATAAGCGCAACATCCTTAATTTCTAGACGTAAATAAGCCGCTTCATCAGGGGTTAAAGCGATCGCGGCGCGCACGTGTTTCATGGCTTCCTTGTTCAAAAGGTATTTTTCGCGATCCCGCAGGGTAGCATGAAATGTGCAGACGATGTTTGGATGCCGAAAAAAGGAAAAAGAATTTTCCGCGCTTAGAAAATGAACGATTGAATTTTTCTTAACAATCGAGGATAATCTTCTTTCGTCTAAAAACATGCTCGCTCCGTAGTAAGATGAAAGTCTTTTCCTCCAGAGACCAGTAGATTGCAGCCAGAAGCGGCCCATAAGGCGCGCAAGCACGGAATGAGGTTGAGGTTCCACGATGCGCGCGCCAAGAAATCTTAATCGTTCCGCCAAAACATCATAGCCGGAATTCTCGGAATGATTTTTCCAACCTCCAGGGATGCAGATGACATTCTCGCGCAACCACTCTTCAACGGCGGCATGTCCGCTTGTCATAATCAATTAGACTCGATCTTTAAAGGAGGTCTATTTATTCCTTTCTTGCGATGAGCGCAATATTGTCAGCGAAATCACAACCCAGAACGCGCGTAATAAAAAAAGCCCTGAAGATATATCCAAACAAGGAAATCGGGTTTCTGGGCGAATCCCCAAAAACAACGCGGTAGCCTTCAACCTTCATATTGAGCGTCGTCAAATAAGCCCATAAATCAGAAATATTATAGCAGTGCACATGCGTCATATCCCACGATAATGGATTTCGTACGCACCGCGCATTCGGGGTTTGAATGACAAGGATGCCGCCAGGCAACAAGATATCTCTGAGGCGAGTCATGAGATTGAGTCCTTCTTCGAGAGGCAAGTGTTCAATAACGTCAAGACACAAAACGGCGCCATAAGGGCGCCTAACTTCCGATAGCTCGGTATAATCGTATTCATGCTCTTTACCGATGTCTAAAGTGTGATAAACGCCGGCATAACCCGCTTTCTTTAACTTATAGAACATCCGAAAATTTCCAGCGCCAAAATCAAGCAAAGATTCCGATTTGCGTATTGCGTCAAAATATATATTTTCGATTTCGCTGAGCCCCTCTGTTGCCCACCAACGGCGCGTGGGAAAACGCGGAACATTGCCTGATAAAATCTCCTTGCGTCGCCAAAAGCTCAAATAACCGAGCTTGTTTTTCACGCCGTCTTTTTGCATCTCATATTCCGCGCGGAGACTTCCCAAGAGAAGCATCCGCTTGCGGCGCCGGAGCCAAGAGGCCGAGTTCAATGCCCTTGACTACGGCTTCCGTGCGGTTGGTCACGCGCAATTTCTGAAACATATTATTGAGATGATTTTTAATCGTTTTAACCGCGCAGCCCATGTTCGCGGCCATCTCTTTGTTAGAAAGCCCCTGACTTAAATAAAGAAGAGCCTTGATTTCTGATTGGGTCAGGGCCGCGGAGGAGGGACGCTTAAGCCCCTCGGAAAGTTGACGAAGGCCTTGCAAAATAATTTTAACAATTGAATGGGGAATGAAAACTCCGTCTTTGGCGAAAATTCTCAGAGCCGCCAATAGTTCGGATGCGGGAAGCATCTTTGAAAGATATCCGTTCGCCCCGGCCTGAACCGCTTCCAAAACATGCTCTTCATCTTCGTAGCTTGAAAGCATCATGACCAGCGCCTGCGGACAAGACTTTCGCACTTCCCGGGTGGCGGCGATTCCGTCCAGAAGCGGAAGCTTGATGTCCATCAAAATAATATCGGGGTTGAGTTTTTTAGCCAGACGCACCGCTTCATGCCCATCAGAAGCCGTTCCAACGACTTGAAGGGTTTTGTCATTGGCCAAAACGTCCTCGATGCCTTCCCTAAAGAGGGTTTGATCATCCGCGATAAGAACCCGGACTCTTTTTCCAGTCTGATTTTCATTTGCCATAACCCTAACAGGATGCCATATCCTTTTAAAAAAAACAAGGGGTGAGTTACGGAATGGAAATCCGGCCGCCAGAAAGGGTTAATCCAGCTGGAATAATTTTAAAGGGATGAACGGAATCAGCTTCCAAGGGGAATTTCTCTTTCGCCCACATCTCAAGCAAAAAATGGGGTATCGGCGCCCGCCACAAGCGCAACGACTCCAACGAAACAATTAAATCTTGCCCGCCTTGCGCCGAATCTCCTGAAATCCTTGCGCTCACTTTGGCCTGGATTGGAATTTTTCCCCACTGAGCGCTTAAATTTAAATTTTTGTCAATGGACAAACTCTTCACAGCCATATTCGGGAGGAGGCCTTGGATAAAGCCGGATAAATCAGCGGATGAGATTTGGGCCGAGGAAATGTCTGCCTCATTCATCTTCAGAAAACGAAAATCCCCGTTCCATTTTTCTTTCTCATTGAGGACTGGAATGAGAGAAAGGTCTTTCATCTCGATTCTCAAATTCGAAACAGCAACCCCCTTGACGCGAATGAGCGCGGCCGAAAGTTCCGCATGAGGATAAGAAGCGCTTTGAAAGTCCCAATCTCCTAAGTTCAGCGTCACATCTTCAGCTTCCGCGTTCTTGGTGGAATAAAGTTGAAAGTGAATCTTTTTTTCGCGAAAAGGCGGCGCTTTGAGCTGCTTTTGCTTAAACAAAATAGCCAGGCTGTCATCTGGAAGCCGCCACTGAGCGGCCTGTTCATAATTTAAGAGAAACCAGCCGTCCGGATCAAAAACAGTTTTTCGCGCGTCTTTAAGCCCGCCAGACGCAGGCCCTAAATGTCCATTCTTAAGCAAAAGAAATTCCGAGAATTCGCATAATCTTTTTTGAGGGAGAACGACGCTCATCTGTTTAAGCCCCAAAACGTCTTTCATCCATTTCAGATTAAACTCGTTAAAATAAGCGGCATTGGAAACGAGGGTTATGGGGTTGATAATTCGTTTTGAATCTGAAAGCTGGGCGGCGGTTTCCAAGACGCTTTTGAGATACCAGCGCTGATTAAGCGGCGGGTTCTGGGGAAAAAGAGAAATTTCGTGGATTGGGGTCGGAATATCCAAGGGCGAGACCCAATGCGTATTAAAATTGGCGATGGTCAGAATTTGAAACCCGGCGGCAAGCCATAAAACCGTATTGGGCCAAGCGGATACCGCGGCAACCACAAGGCCTGAAAGCCCTGGAAGCAAAAACCCCAATTCTTTATCAGGAACGAGCGTCCAGAAAATATAGGAAGAAACGACCATCGCTAAAATCACCCAGCCCCAATCCCGGTGGCGCTTATATTGCGCCGTTAAAATTCCTGCCAGTCCCAAGGCCCAAACCAGAGGGCCCAAGCCGTCCATCATTTTAAAAAGATAAGCGATGACCCCGCCGTTTAGAAAAGGAATCGCTAAAGAATGAGCGGCTTCAAAAAAGCCAGATATGACAAACGGAAAATGGTAGAGATACCAAGGCGAAAAAAAGAGAAGAGACAGCGCCATGGCGGAGGTAATTTTCCAGCGCTTATTTGGGAATTTAAGATTCCCCGCAGCCGCCACAAGAATGGGGATGAAATAAGAAAAAAAGCTTTCCTTCATCAACATCCCGGCGGCAAAGAGAACGCCGAAAAGAAGGCTTCCAACCCATTTTGAAAAACCCTCCGAAACCAGAAACGCCCATAACGCCGCCGCGGCCAAAGCCGACACCGGCAAGTCCCAAACCCGGGTTGTCATCATTCTCCAAATAACAGGAGAAGCGCAAAAAGAAACGACGGCCAAAACCGCGGTATAATCTGGCCTAAAAAAATAGGAGGAAGCAAAAATTGAAAGGCACAAGAGGATAAAGTAAGCGTAATTGACCCACAAGGCCGCCTGCGCGGGATGGGCGCCAGAACAAGCGAAAATCAAGCTGAGAGGATAAAGCGGGGGAGTTTCGCCGCCCGCAGATGGAGACAAGGAAATAACTTTTTTAAGGCTGAGATTTCCGTTCTGATAGTCCCGCCAGTAGTTCCAGGCAAAGTCCAGCTGCCGCGATTCAGTCCAAGAGGGGGGAAGCGAGTCTTCGGCGATAAAAGACTTAAGAAGAAGGCCCTCCCAAAAAATAAAGGCGAAAAGCCCGGCAAGGCTCAGGCCCAGCATTAGAATTTTTTTGTTGCGGGCTTTCTTAAGGGCGACTAAGTCTTCCTCATACCCGGCTATTGAGTTGGACATGGATAAAAGTATACCAATCTTTTTTTAAAAATTTTTGTAGAATGAACCCAGTGGATCATAAATTAAGGGGTTTAAATCATGGAAAAAGTCTTTGAGATTAGATTTGGCACCGATGGTTGGAGAGGCGTTATCGCAAGAGAATTCACCTTTCAGAATGTGCGCCGCGTTTCCCAGGCGATGGCGCAATATATGAAGGAAGAAGCCCAAAAGGACAAAAAATCCGTGCCGCCCATTATCATTGGGTACGACCGCAGGTTCCAGTCGGAAATTTTCGCCAAGGAAGCGGCGAAAGTCTTTGCTGGCAATAAAATTAAAACCATTCTCTCTTCCGAGGTTCTGACGACTCCGGCCGTGAGTTTCTTGACTCACAAGCTCAAATCTTGGGGCATGGTCATTACCGCCAGCCATAACCCGCCGAATTACAACGGAATTAAAATCAAGCATGACGGCCGCGGGGCGATGGAAACCATTACCCGGTCGGTCGAAGAATACATCGACAAGGATTCTCCAGCTTATGGAACTGACTTTGAAGAGAAATCTTTTAAAAAAGAATATTTGGCCTATCTTAAATCCCGCGTTAATTTAGCCAAGATAAAAAAAATTAAAAAGCCCATCGTCATTGATTATATGCACGGAGCGGCAGGGGGGCTTCTGGAAGAGATTTTATCTGGAAACAAAATCATATCCCTCCGCAGCCAAAGAGACCCGCTTTTTGGCGGGCAAGCCCCGGAACCGGTTGAAAGCCATCTCAAAGAATTGTCGGAAACTGTCGTTTCCCAAAAAGCTGTTTTAGGGATCGCCGTGGACGGAGACGCGGACCGCTTCGCTCTCGTTGACGACAAGGGAAAATATTTGACTCCGTGTCAGATATTTCCGCTGATCATTCGCTATTTAGTGGAGAAAAAAAAGATTAAGGGAAAAATCGTTCAATCGGTCTCCATGGGATATTTGGCCGAGCGCATGGCCAAAGATTACGGCGTTGAGTTTGAGGAATTGCCGGTCGGCTTTAAGCATGTCGCGGAAGCTCTAGCCGTCGGCGGCGCCGCGATCGGAGGCGAGGAATCCGGGGGATATTCCTGGACCAAGACCATCGCGGAAAGAGACGGACTTTTGACCGCTCTCCTTTTTCTTGAGATGATCGCAACCGAAAACAAATCCATTTCTCAAATGTGGAATGAAATTTCGGCGAAACACGGAAAATCTTTCTTTAAACGGGTTGATTTTCACCTTCACAAACCCGTGGCGGACAAAAATCTTTTTGTTTCCCGCTTAATTAAAAAATTGCCAAAAAAGATATTAGGGTCTGAAATTAAGAACTTAATCCAGATTGACGGGCTTAAGATTTCCCTGGATGGGGGGCACTGGCTTCTCATGCGCCCTTCTGGGACGGAATCCTTAATGCGGGTTTACGCGGAATCAGATTCTGCCGAGCGCACGCAATCTCTCTTGGAATTGGCCAAAAAATGGGTCGCCCCCAATCTGAACTAAAAAAGGGGACAGTCCCTTTTTTTGAGGGAAAAGGGGACTGTCCCCTTTTGTTTTTATGAAAGCCATGCTTCTGGCCGCGGGCGCGGGAACGCGGCTTCGGCCGCTCACCTATCAAATCCCCAAGCCCCTTATTCCCGTCGTCAACCGCCCGGTCATTCATTTTGTTCTGGACAATTTAGCCCGCCATGGGATTAAAGAAATCATGATTAACCTGTTCGCCCACGCCGATCAAATTCGCTCTTATTGCGGAGACGGATCCAAGTGGGGGCTTAAACTTCAATACTCGCAAGAGCCGACTCTTCTGGGAACCGCCGGCGGAGTTAAAAGAGTGGAATCCTTTTTCAAAGGCGCGCCCTTTTTAATCATGTCGGGGGACGGCCTTTCCGATATTGATTTATCCGCCATGATCGCTTTTCATAAAAAAAAGCGCGCGATGGGAACGATTGCGGTCAAAAAGGTCGACTCCCGTTTTGAATACGGAATCACGCTTCTTAAACCTTCCGGGCGCATCACGCAGTTCGTCGAAAAACCTTCCTGGGGGGAAATTTTCTCCAATACCGCCAATACCGGAATTTATCTCTTTGAGCCGGAGGTTTTGAAATATATCCCTAAGGGAAAACCTTATGATTTCGGGCATGAGCTTTGGCCCAAACTTTTGAAACTTAAAAAGCCCATCTTCGCCTATCCCCTCAAATCCTATTGGACCGACGTCGGAAATCTCGCGGAATACCGCAAAAGCCAAATTGACTGTTTGGACGGAAAAGTCAATATCGCTCTTCCCGGACGGCAAATTTCCAAGGGAATCTGGATTGAGGAACCGGTCTCTATTTCTCACGACGCGGTTTTAAAAGCGCCTTGCCTTATCGGCAAAAACGTCCAAATTGCCGCCTTCGCGGAAATCGGCCCCTACAGCGTGATTGGAGCCGACTCAAAAATATCCTCGCGCGCCGTGCTTAAAAATTGTATGCTTTTTGATAACGTGATCGTGGAAAAAGAAGCTCATTTATCCAACTGCATTCTAGGCCCTAAAAGCGTGGTCAAGGAAAGCATTACCGCTTATGAAGCCGCTGTTCTCAATATGCCGCAACAATAGGAGAAAATCATGGAACGAAAGGGAAGACATTTTTTCACCTCGGAATCAGTCACCGAAGGCCATCCGGACAAAGTTTGCGATCAGATTTCCGACGCCGTTTTAGACGCCGTCCTTAAAGAAGATCCCATGGGGCGCGTCGCCTGCGAGACCTTTGTGACGAGGGGAATGGTGATTGTCGGCGGAGAAATCACGACTAAAAGCTATATTGACATTGATGAACTGGCCCGCAAGGTTATTCGCGGAATTGGCTACGATCATCCCAAATACGGCTTTGACGCCACTTCCTGCGCGGTCTTAAACGCCATCGGAAGGCAATCCCCCGACATCGCCCAAGGAGTGGACACCGGCGGCGCCGGAGACCAGGGCCTCATGTTTGGATATGCCTGCCGGGAAACGCCGGAACTGATGCCGCTTCCCATCATGCTCGCCCACAAACTCATTCGCCGCCTTTCCATGGCCCGCCGGGAAAATATTTTGCCCTATCTCGGGCCCGACGGCAAAAGCCAGGTCACGGTTGAGTATCTGGACGGACGCCCCTTGCGTGTCGACACGGTCGTTTTGTCCACTCAACACACGGAAGAAATTTTAGACAAAACCGGAAAACAAATTACGGCGAAAGCCAAGGAAGAAATCATTAACGCCGTCATTCGCCCGGTTTTGGGAAAACGCCTTTTGGATGAAAAGACGCGCTTTTTCGTCAACCCCACCGGAAAATTTGTGGTCGGCGGCCCGGCCTCGGACACCGGAGTGACGGGGCGGAAAATTATCGTTGACACCTACGGTGGATACGCTCCGCACGGCGGGGGGGCCTTCTCCGGAAAAGATCCGACGAAAGTGGACCGCTCGGCTTGCTACATGGCCCGCTATATCGCCAAAAACGTGGTCGCGGCGGGTCTTGCCGAAAGATGCACGGTGCAGTTGGCTTACGCGATCGGGGTCGCTGAACCGGTGGGTGTTTATTTTGACACTCATGGAACCGGGGTTTGCGAGGAGTCAAAAATCGAAGCGGCGGTTCGCAAACATTTCTCCTTGACTCCGAAGGGGATTATCCAAACCCTGAAACTTCGGCGCCCCATTTATCAAAAAACGGCGGCCTACGGGCATTTTGGACGCGAGGAAGAAGGCTTTGATTGGGAAAAAACCGACCGGGCGGAAAACCTCAAGGCCGAGGTCGTTGGGCGTTCAAGCGCAAGGCCCAAACGCTCGGCTGTTTTGGCTTAAGAGATTGTGAACAAAACAATCAAGAATGCCCCAGAAGCCTTATCCGGCCTTTTTGATGGGGCCACGATCATGATCGGCGGGTTTGGTTTATGCGGGCTTCCAGAAAAAATGCTGGAAGAAATTCAAAACATCAGCGCTAAAAATCTCACCATCATTTCCAACAACGCGGGAACCGACAACTACGGAATTGGGCTTCTCATCAAAAAAGGCCGGGTCAAAAAAATGATCATGTCTTACGGCGGAGAATGCAAGGCTTTTGAGGAAGCGGCTCTCAAGGGCTTAATTGAAGTTGAGTGGACGCCGCAAGGGACCTTGGCCGAGAGAATCCGCGCGGCGGGGGCCGGAATCGGCGGTTTTTTTACGCCTACGGGATACGGCACGGTCGTCGCCGAAAGAAAAGAGACCCGCAACATTGACGGAAAAAATTATGTCTTTGAAAAACCGCTCTTTGCTGATTTCGCCTTGATTAAAGCCTGGAAGGGGGATACGCTCGGAAATCTCATTTACCGTAAAACCGCGCGCAACTTTAATCAGGCCATGGCCACCGCCGCGAAAACGGTCATCGCGGAAGTTGAGACCTTGGTCAAACCCGGCGATCTTGAACCCGACGCCGTTCACACGCCGGGAATTTATGTTGATAAGATTTTCCAAGGCGCAAGCTACTTAAAACCCATTGAGAAACTAACCGTCCAAGAGCCCTCCGAAAAAGGGGACAGTCCCCTTTTTCATGAAAATGGAGGAAAAAGGGGACTGTCCCCTTTTCTATAAATGGATAAACGAATCGTCATCGCCAAAGCCGCGGCCAAACTTCTTAAGGATGGAGATTACGTCAATCTCGGCATCGGAATTCCGACTCTCATTCCCAATTTTCTGCCGCAAAAGGTTCATATCGTTTTACATACTGAGAATGGAATGCTCGGCTACGGCCCTTACCCCATTCGCGGCACGGAAGACCCCGATATCATTAACGCAGGAAAAGAAACGGTAACCGAAATGGAGGGTTGTTCTTATTTCGGATCTCACGAGTCTTTCGCCATGGTCCGCGGCGGACACATTGACGCCAGCGTCCTTGGCGCGATGGAAGTCTCTGAAAAAGGGGATATCGCCAACTGGATGATTCCGGGAAAAAAGGTCAAGGGAATGGGCGGCGCCATGGACATGGTAGCCGGCGCCAAAAAAGTCATTGTCGCGATGGAACATGTGAGCAAAGAAGGCGCGCCCAAGATTTTAAAAAATTGCCAGCTGCCTCTCACTGGAAAAGGGGTGGTTTCCGCAATCGTGACCGATCTTGCCGTTTTTGAGATTACGCCCGAAGGACTTCTCTTAAAAGCCCATCATCCGGAGACGACGATTTCTCAAATTCAGAATTTGACGGACGCGAGTTTTAAAATCGCGCCTCAACTGGACGCTTCCTTTTTTCAATGAGAAGAGCCTCTTTTTGGATGTTTGTTATTGGATCAGCAGCCCTTTTCGCCTATTTGTTTGATTTAGTTTTTCTCTCAACGCCTAAACTTTCAAGCGCGGTTCCTCGCCCGCTTTCCAAAGCCCCCGGAATCCCCATTTTTTCTCCGCTAAAAATGCCCGCCCCGCCAAATAAAAATGAGCGCAATTACACCAACGAAGAACTTTACCACAATCTCCAAAAACAGACCGTCAAAATGGGAATCCAAGATATCGTCAGCCCTAATGAAAAAAATTCCCAAAATGATTCGCTCCCGCCTTGGCTCAAGAAAGAAGACAAGGGCGTCTATTTGGAGGGGAAAACGCCTTCCCTTTTGAAGGACAAGACCAAGAAACCTCAATAATTGAGGGCAGTCACAAGCCCTAACTATTTAAAATCGCCTGCTCCAAATCCGCAGTTAAATCTTCGGCGTCTTCAATGCCGATGGAGAGGCGAATGAGACCATCGGTGAGGCCGCGCTTGAGCCTTTCTTCCCTGGGGATGGCCGCATGGGTCATGGTGGCGGGATGCCCGATCAGGGACTCGACGCCGCCGAGACTTTCGGCTAAGGAAAATACTTTCATTTGAGAGGCCATTTTCTTAGCCGCCTCAAAGCCGGCTTTGAGTTCAAAAGAAATCATCCCGCCAAAAGCGCGCATCTGTTTTTTGGCCAGCGCATGGCCCGGGTGAGATTCAAGCCCCGGATAATAAACCTTGGAAACCTGGGAATGATTCGAAAGAAAGCGCGCGATTTTAAGGGCATTCTCCGAATGCCTCTCCATTCTTAAAGCGAGGGTTTTGGTTCCGCGCAAAAGAAGGAAACAATCCATCGGCCCCGGAACGGCTCCCACCGAATTTTGAATGAATTTAAGCCGTTCATGCCAGGATTTATCCGATGTAATGACCGCGCCTCCCACGACATCGGAATGCCCGCCGATATATTTAGTGCTCGAATGAACCACCAAATCAGCCCCGAGGCTCAAGGGTTCTTGAAGATAAGGCGTTGCGAAGGTGTTGTCCACCGCGACCGCGACATTTTTTTCGTGGGCTAGTTTTGAAATTTCAGCGATATCAGTGATATTTAAAAGAGGGTTAGTCGGAGTTTCCAGCCATAAAAGCTTGGTCTTGGGCGTAAGCGCTTGAGAGACGGCCTCGGCATCCGTCGTATCCACAAAATCAAAAGAAATCCCAAAACGCTCAAACACTTTTGTAAAAACCCGGTAGGTCCCGCCGTAGAGATCGTTTCCACTCACGACGTGATCGCCGGAGTTGAGCGTGGAAATAACGGCGCTGATGGCGGCCATGCCGCTGGCAAAGCAAAGACCGTAATCTCCGCCTTCCAAGGCCGCGAGATTTTCTTCAAGAGCCTTTCGGGTCGGGTTTTGAGTCCTGGAATATTCAAAGCCCTTGTGAACCCCCGGGGCTTCCTGGACATAAGTCGAGGTCAGATAAACCGGGGTCATGACGGCCCCGGTTGAGGGATCCGGCTTTTGACCGGCATGAACGGCGCGGGTTGCGAACTTTCCTTTCGTATTCATGATTGATAAAAAAAGGGGACAGTCCCCTTTTCTTCCATTCTACAAAAAAAAGGGGACTGTCCCCTTTTTTAAGCGTCGGCTTGATGAAGGTTGAGAAAACGCATCTTGACCTGATGAGCCAGCATCGCATACGCCAAAAGAGTCAAAAGAAGCCAGGGCCAAAAAGCCCAGGGAAGCGGCACAAGGCCGATGTAGGAAGCGATGGGGGAATACGGAAGAAGGGCCGCGATGGCGGCAATGCCGCCGGTCGTCAAAAAGAGCCCGGGACTGGCCCAACTTTGAATAAAGGGAATATGGCGAGTTCGAATAATATGAACCACCAAGGTCTGAGTAATCAAGGATTCCACAAACCATCCCGTATGAAACAGGCGTTCTAAATATTCCTTAGTCGCCTGCGGGGTTCCGGGAACGGAAAAAAGGTGACAACCAAAAAACCACATCATCAAGGCAAAAGTCGTGTAATCAAAAAGAGAACTCACCGGTCCTAACCACAGCATGAATTTTTTAATGAGCGAAATATCCCATTTTCGGGGTTTTTTCAAATAATCCTCATCCACGCGGTCAAAAGGAATTCCGACCTGGGAAAAATCATAAAGAAGATTGTTGACAAGGATTTGAATGGGTTCCATGGGAAGAAAGGGGAGAAGATAAATCGCTCCCAGCATGCTAAACATATTCCCAAAGTTAGAGCTTGCCCCCATGCGGATGTATTTGATGATGTTTCCAAAAACCTTCCGGCCTTCAATGATCCCATCGTCCAAGACCATGAGGCTTTTTTCAAGCAAAACGATGTGGGCCGATTCCTTGGCGACGTCTGAAGCGGTGTCGACCGAAATTCCCACGTCCGCGCTTTTAAGGGCGGAAGCGTCGTTAATTCCGTCGCCTAAAAAGCCGACTACATGTCCATTCTCTCTTAAGGTCGTGATGATTTCTTCTTTTTGAGTCGGAGACAAGCGGGCGAAAACTGAATGTTTTAAAACCATCTCCTTAAATTCCTGGGGTTCCATTTTTTGAAGAACGTCTCCCGTCATAATTTCAGAAACCTCAAGCCCGACGTCCTTGCAGACTTTTTTGGTCACGAGAGAATTGTCTCCGGTCAGAACCTTAACCGCGACCCCGGCCCGGTTGAGAGCCTCAATGGCGACCGCGGCCGAATCTTTCGGCGGATCAAAGAAGGCGATATATCCCAAGAGAATCAAATCTTTCTCGTCAGCGGATGAGAAATTTTCCTTGGCGGTGGAAAAATCTCGGTAGGCGACGGCCAAAACGCGGTAGCCGTCCGCGCTGAGGCTTTCATACTCCTCCAACAAATCGCGCTTGAGCATATCGATTAGAGGATAAACGGCGTCATCGACTTGATAGCGGTTGCAAACGCTAAAAATTTCTTCGACCGCGCCCTTGCAGATAAGAACGTGATCTCCCTCGTAATCGATAACCACCGACATTCTCCGGCGCACGAAATCAAAGGGAATTTCATCTACTTTTCGGCAGCTACGCTCAACATCTAAATCCGAGTGGGCCAAAATCGCCTTGTCGAGCAGATTGCGAAGCCCGGTCTGATAAAAGCTGTTCATGTAGGCGTATCTTAAGACGTCGTCTGATTCGCGATTAGTAACATCCACATGTTTTTCAAGAATAATGCGGTCTTGAGTTAAAGTCCCCGTCTTGTCGGTGCAGAGAACATCCATCGCGCCCAGATTTTGGATGGAGCTTAAGCGTTTGACGATGACTTTTTTTGAGGACATCATTAAAGCGCCCTTGGACAAATTGACGGTGACAATCATCGGAAGCATTTCAGGAGTAAGTCCCACGGCGACGGCCAGCCCAAACATCAAGGCGTCCAACCATCCGCCGCGGGTAATTCCAACCAGGAAAAAAACGACCGCGACCATCACGATCATGAAGCGAATCATCAGCCAGGTAAAATCCGATATGCCGCGGTCAAAGCTGGTCAAAACTTTTTGCGCGCCCAATTTTTTGGATATTTCGCCAAAATAAGTTTTTCCTCCGGTCACGACCACAACGCCCTTGGCGCTGCCGCTAAGAACATTCGAGCCCTGAAAGCAAAGGTTTCCCAACTCAAGGCTGGTCTTGCCCGCCGAATCACAAGGCAAGGTATTTTTTTCAACCGGCATCGATTCGCCGGTCAAGGCCGCCTGGCTGACGAAAAAATCCTTGGCGGAGACGAGCCTCAAATCGGCCGGGATAATCGAACCCGCGGCCAAAACGACAACGTCTCCGGGGACCAGGTTTTCTGGGGGAATGGAATGTTCCTGCCCGTTTCTCAAAATAAGGCAAGTGGTCTTCACCATCGCGATCAGTTTTTCGACCGCGTTATTGGAACGAGTTTCCTGGACATAGGACAAAATGACGCTCAAAAAAAGCATTCCAAAAACGACTACGGCGGACCTCAAGTCTCCCATGAAAAGAGAAATGGCGGCAATAACCGTTAGCTGGATAATGAGAGGATTTTTAAAACGCGCGAGAAAATCAAGAACTAAATTTTTTTTCCGGGGGTCTTGCGCGAGATTGGGTCCAAAAAATTCGAGACGTTTTTGCGCCTCTTCTTCCGTCAGACCTTGTTCGCTGGAATTAATTTGGTTTAAAAACTCAGGCGCCGGAAGAGAGGCCGCCTCCGCAAGCGATGGATAATGTGGAAGAGCCTCTTGTTCCGCATTTAACATTTGGGAACTTTCGCTTATTTCCAATGAATTCATCGCTCATTAGCTTAGCAAAATAATTGGGGACTGTCCCTGATTATTGATAGAATTACCTAGCATGACGAAAGAACAGAAGACCTCTTATATCCTTTTTGGACTGTGGGCCGCGCTGATTGTTTGGCTTCAACTGGGAGCGGCATTGCTGGCGGGTCTCATTTCCCTGATGATTTTGGAAGCCGCCAAGAAACCTTGGTCAAAAAAGTTGGGAGAGACCTCTTCTAAAACCCTGGCTTTATTTATTTTTATCGTCATTTCCCTGGCCTTTTTCTGGGTGCTGGCCGCTTTCGTGCGCCTGGCCGCCATTCGCGCTCCCATGATTGCGTCCCTCTTTATTCCAAAGATTAAAGCCTTGGCGGATTACTGGGGGATTTCTCTCCCGTTTGACAACCTTGACGACATTCGCGCCTTGATCGCCAATTCCGCGAAAGACAATCTCAGGCAGATTACCCATGCCAGTTCTCTTCTTACGAAAGGTTTTCTCCAAATCGCTCTTTCAATTTTCGCCGCCATCGCGGCCTTTTGGAGAAATCCAAATAAAGAATCGTCCCACGCCACGTTTAACGACAAGCTCCGCGCGGAAATGTCCAAGCGAATGGAACTCTTCATGGACGGTTTTAAAAGAGCCTTCGGAGCGCAATTTACGATTTCCCTCATCAACACCGGGCTGGTTTCTTTTTTACTTTTAATTCTCCAAATTCCTTACATCCGTTTTTTAATGACGGCAACTTTCGTTTTGGGGCTTTTACCCGTCATTGGAGGCGCGATCACCAACGCCGCGATTTTAGCGGCAGCCTTGACTGTTTCAACCCGAACCGCGATTTTAGCCTTGATCTCTCTCTTGGTTTTACATCACGCGCAGTATCCCATCCAAGGCCAAGTTCTCGGCGAACAAATGAAGGTTCCCGCTTGGGAAATTCTCGTGGGTCTAATTTTAGGAGAAGCGATTTTGGGAGTCGCCGGAATGGTTTTGGCTCCGGCTTTGGTTTTTTATCTTCACTCGGAGTTAAGCCAGTCGTAAAAAAGGGGACTGTCCCCTTTTTTAGTTGCCGCGGAGAAAAAGCTTGATCATCTCCGCTCCCGCGTAAAAATAAAGCTCGCAGCGAATGGTAAAATCAGATTTAGACATTACGACATTGGAGACCACCAGCAAATTAGCGCCGTCGACTTTCTTGAATCCCTGTTCAATAAGGTTTCGGCGATTTCCCTCCGATATCTCCGGCACGGACAAGATTAGAAGAGTCGAAAATAATTCCCCCAACTCCCCGCAAAAGCCGTGCGCGACGATGTTCGATATCTCCTTGACCACGTCCTGGGGGGGAAACTGAGCGCTTGCGCCCACCTGCCGGTAATTTTTGCTCCAAGCCTGCCCTAGCAAAGCGACGCTGTCAGGAGACATAATCATATGGACGCCCAGGGGAATCCCATCTTGAAGGGGAAGATACGCCGACCAATACGGCTTGTCAGATTCCGGAAAAGTTGAAAAAAGCGGGGTCGCGAAATTGTGATAAATGGAGGAAGCCGTACATTTCCAGGGTTCTTGGCTTAATTTAGAAAGGTAATCCGCTGTTTTTTGCGCGCCCATATCCAAGGCGCTTAAAAGCAACTTCTGTTCTCTTGCCGAGAGAGCGTCCATGACTTAAGGGAAAACTTGCGCCAAAGCGGCCTTAATATCATCAACCACAAAGGGTTTGAGCAAAATTCCTGAAGCTCCCATTAACAAGGCCTGCTTTTGGAGCATTTTTTGATCATTGGCGGTCACGATCAAAATTTTTGCTTGGGGATGTTTGAGCCGCAATTCTTTTAGAACGAAAAGACCGTCCATATCTGGAAGGGAAATATCCAGGGTCATTAAATCCGGGTTGTGCTTGGCGTAATTGGCGATGGCGTCTTTGCCATTTTCGGCAAAGCCGACCACCGTGTGCCCCAAGCCTTCAAGAGTCGTAGTTAATAGGTCTCGCATCATCGGCAAGTCTTCGACGACGAAAATATTTTTTCCCATGACTTTTTCTTTTTGATTTCCTCTCTGAACGCCTTATTCTATGCAAAACCCCGCGAAAGTCAAGCGTTCAAACGGCGTTCCAGCGCCTTGACCCGCGCCAGAAGAACTTCTCGTTCAAAGGGCTTGGTCACGTATTCATCCGCGCCCCGGTTGTATCCGCGAATTTGCTCGACAAGCAAAGCCCGGACGGTCAGCATGAGAATCGGCAATTGGGCAAAACGAGGATCTGTGCGAATGCGCTCGGTGAGTTGAAGTCCGTCAAGCCTCGGCATATTAAGGTCAAATATTCCCATGTCAATTTTATTTTTTTCCAGCTTTTCCCAGCCTTCCTGGCCGTCCACGGCCTCGACCACCTCATAGCCGTCTTCTTCAAGCATCATGCGAAGGATGTCCCGCACGCTCGCATCGTCATCCGCGATTAGAATTTTTTTAGCCATCGCTATTTTTTCCTCCGCTGGATGACATTGGCGCTGTCCAACTCCCAGACATAACCAATGCCGTGAACGGTCTTGATATAGAAGCCTGATTCCCCCAGCTTTTTACGCAGGGCCTCGATATGTTTGTCAACGGTCGAGGCTTGAACGCTATCGGAGTCAGAACGAATCATCTGAAGGAGAGTTCTTCTTTCCAAGGCAACCCCGGGGCGTTCCAGGATAAACGCGAGGAGATCAAACTCCGTTTTCGTCAAATCGAGGGGTTTTTGATTTAAAACCGCAATTCGCCCCAGGCGGTCGATTTCGATTTTTCCGTCTTGAGATTTCAGCGTTCCAACAGCTTCCGGTTTAACGAAGCGTCGAAACACCGCCTCAAGCTTAGCCGACAAAAGCTCTCCCGGCATATCCGGAGAAACCACGTCATCGGCCCCGGCGTTTAAAAGTTCGATGAGGCGCGCCGCATTTTGAAGACGGGAAGAAACTAAAAGAGAAAGCCGTGTTTCTTTCTCCCGAATAAGGTTTAAGCTTTGGGCATCGGGCAAAATTGATTCGAAGATAATGACGGTTCCCGGGGGCTTCGGCAAAAGGGCCAAAGCGCTTTTAAAATCCGTGCTTCTTAAAACTTTCCAGCCCCGGAGTAAAAATGCCTCCTCCCAGTTTTTTCCCAGCAATTCCGGCCCCGCGATTAGGATTTCCATTTATTTAAATTAATCTAGCAAATTGCGGAAGAAAAAAAAGGGGACAGTCCCCTTTTCCTCATAAACTTAAGGTCGGGGACAGTGCCGTCCCTAAGAATTATGAAGAAGAGGCACAGTCCCCTTTTTTCTTCGTTATTTCTTCGTGATTGATCCCGGCATTTAGACTACACTCTTAAGGATGCGAAAAAAGAACATTTGTGAACTCGTCTCCGAAGGCGCCCAACAAAAACGTTCCCAAAAATTAGGAAGATGGGGACTCTCCCTAACTCTCCTCATTTTTCTCGCCGCCCAAGCAAAAGCACAGGTGCAAAATATTATCTCGACGCCGACCTATCCAGCCAACGGCTCTTATTTTAATCTGCAAAACCAAACGCCGAACTTTAACTGGTTCGGCCCTTCCACAACGACAATTCAATTAGCGACTTCTCCTGTTTACAATCTTCAGGTCGGCACTGACCCCACCTTTGCCGCCGGCCTTGTTATTAACGTGCAAATTGCCGCCGTGATCCCAAGCACCGGCCTCCCAAACGCTTATGGCTCCTACCTGTCTGGAACTTCTCTAACCAATAACACCACTTATTATTGGCGCGTCTATGCGACAGATAGCTCCGGAGGCGAAAGTATGTCTTGGAGCACATTTAGCTTTGTGACTGATTTTGCCCCTGATTCTAACCTTTCAGCATCTTACTCGGGAACGTTGAACTCTTTAGGACAGACTACTCCAGAAAACCAGTTTGTTTCTTTATCCAATGGCGCGACATCTCAATTATCCGTTTCGGCTTCATTCAGTGGGATTGCGGTTTCAAGCTCCGCCGTACCGTTAACCGGGGATAGCGCTAGTTTTACACAAGGAACCAGCGGCTACGGTGTCCTCTATTCGACCAATTCCGGCACGACCTGGGAGGATTACTCCTCATTAGGCATAAATGTTCCAGCAGCTGGCGGTGGAGCTACGATCTGGAATTTAGCTGTTTTTAACGGTTTTCTCTACGCTGGTCTAAGCAACGGTTCTATCATTCACACAAATAATGGAACGAGTTGGAATACGGATTATACTGGTTCAAATTATGGAATTGGTGGTTTTACCATATATAAAAACACTCTTTACGCCTCAAACCACGACGGTAGTAATGCGTATATGGTCTCAATTACCAACGCTGGAACGGTCAACCGAGCCACTGTATTCAACTCTGGAGCGGGTGTGAGTAAACCAGTCGTTCTTAATAATACTCTTTTCGTCGAAGCTTCTTATACTGGAATCCCCGCAGGAGATCCTGGAGCTGGCAACGCTGGAGGCGGAATTTTTGCGTCACAAGACGGCATCCATTGGGTTCAAACGTCCGGTGTTGGCGTATGTAGCGACAACTTTGACCAGCTTTTTACATTTAATGGAGAGCTTTATGCAAATGTACAATCAGGGGGTTTTGGATGCAGCGGGTTATTCGTAAGCCCAGATGGGGTCAATTGGACAACAATTGACAATCAAAGCGTTCCAGGAACTGTTAATACCGCCACAGTTTTTAATGGAAAACTTTATATTGGAGTAAACAATGGAGGCTCAAACCCGCTCCTCTATTCATCCACTAATGGGCAAAGCTGGTCAGCGGACAATGGAACACTGACCCAACCTTCCTTGGGGGGCAGTGTCAACGATCTTAATGTGGTCAATGGCAAGCTTTACGCCGGTATTTCCACGACCACTGCCAGAATATATGTGACCGAGGATGGAAACAACTGGTTTCCATCAATTTCAGGCGGCACAGGACAAACAGGAGCAGGAGCGCCCGTTTATTTTAATGGGAATTTTTATGCCGCCGCTGGTCCCGATATCATCACCATCTCGCCCTTTAGCGCCTCTCTACCTGGTTCTAATGGAGAGCCTTCTGGAACGCTTTCTGCCGTCAGTCCGCAACTTGCCGCTTCAACCACGACAACTACTTGCGGCGGAGTGTCTCCTTGCAACGCAACCAACCAAGTCATATTTACCGCAAGCGATATGGCAGGAAACACCCTCATGTCTGGTCCTTATGCTATTTTAGTTGACACCGAGGTCGGGGTCGCCATTTCAACGCCCAGCTATCCGGGAACGCCGACAGTGGGACAGTCTCCTCCGGGGACAGTCCCTTACGTGAACGTTCAGCCCAATTTCGACTGGATTGGGCCTTCAACCGGGGTCGCTTCGGCTTTGCAGCAGCCCGCCAATTTTTTTCTTGAGGTCTCATCCAACGATCCAACTTTTTCGCCTTCTAATATTGTGATTAGCACCTCGACTCCGGTCGTCGTTTATTCCACCAATGTCCCCACCGCCAACGGAGCCTACCTTTCGCCTTACGTGCTGGGAAATAACACCACTTACTATTGGCGCATCTATATAAAGGATAATCTGGGCGGAACCAGCCCCACATCCCCAACCTATAAATTTATCACGGATTTTGCTCAACCCGCAGTGTCCACCTCCAGCTTTCAGAGCATCAATGCCCAAAGCTCGCTCTTACCGGAAAATCAGTTTAACGATCTCGCTTCGGGCGTCACCGCCCAAATTACGGTCCAAGATACTAATTCAGGCCTTGCCGTTTCGACCAGCGCGCTTTCTTTCGCGGGGGATGGACATGATGACCCTCCAATAACCTCGGGGTTTGGAATTATCTATTCCACAAATGCCGGGTTCTCATGGATAGTGCAGTCCACCTCCGCTGAAGCCAACAACGGCAGCGCGGTGGGAACGGGAATTCGCTCATTAGCTGTATTTAATGGGGATATCTACGCTGGGGATTACAGCGGTCATGTCTATTACAGCGCCGACGGCAACACCTGGAGCGCGGGAACTCCCGGGACAAACCCCATTCAATCTTTAAGCGTCTTCAATGGAATCTTATACGCCGGAGACGGCGGAGGATATATTTACTCAAGTTCAAACGGCAGCACTTGGAGTACAACTAATGGCGGCTCTGCCGTTGGGGCAGGCATACTCGCAATGACCGTCTTTAACGGACAACTTTATGCCGGAGATAATTTTGCCCGCGTTTTTGTCATGGATGCAAGTGGAAATTGGCATAACGTAGACGGCGGAACTGTTGGAACGAGTTCCATTGAATCCTTGGCCGCGTTCAACGGCCAACTCTATGCCGGAGATTATTATGGAAATATCTATGCCAGCACAAACGGAAGCTCTTGGAACAGTCTTGGAACTATCGGCAACTCCGGCTCTCTAATTGAGACCATGGCTGTTTTCAATGGAAAGCTTTACGCTGGAGACAGTAATGGGTTTATTCATTTTAGCGCTAATGGAGCGTCATGGACCACCAGTAATAATGGAAGCGCTGTTGGATCTGGAATTACCGCTTTAACTGTCTTTAACGGCCAACTTTACGCTGTAGACGCTCTTGGTTATGTTCATATCAGCGCAGACGGAGTTCATTGGAACTCAATCAAGGTCGCTACGCAAGGAACGGGATTAGCTGGATTTAATGGAAACCTCTATGTTGGCGACTATTACGGCGCCGTCTACAGAGCCATCCCTCTTGCCGCGACGCTTTCCGGGTCCGACGGGACAACGGCCAGCCAAACCTTGTCGGCAAACAACCTCAATCTCGTTCAATCCACCACAACCGCGACCTGTGGCGGGACTTCGCCTTGCAGCGCGACCGATCAAATCATATTTACCGCCTCTGATTTAGCAGGAAATGTCGTCGAAAGCGGGCCGTACGCGATTTTGGTAGACACCACCGTGGCGCCGGCGATTTCGACGCCTTCCTATCCTTTAAACGGAGCTTACCTCAATTTCAACCCTAATTTTAACTGGACCGGACCCTCAACCAGCATCGTCTCCGGGCTTTTGGCCCCTTCCTATTATCAACTTGAGGTTTCAAGCAATGATCCCACCTTCGCGACGGTCTTCGTCAATATTTCCACGCCCATTCCGCCGGTCAATACCGGTCTTTCCACCGATAACGGCGCCTATATTTCTACTTATACGTTTGCCAATCTGACCACTTATTATTGGCGCGTAAGAACTATTGATGGGTTCGGCGGAACCAGCCCCTGGTCCACAACCTTTAGTTTTACCACTGATTTCTCAAGTCCAACGGCCGTCGGCGGAAGTTTCGCGACGCTCAACAGTCTCGGGGGGCTTGTTCCAGAAAATCAGGTCACGGTTCTCCAGTCAGGCGTCACTGCTCAGATTAATATTACCGATATCGGTAGCGGGTTCTCCGCCTTTAATTCCTCAAATTATTCCGTCAGGTATTCCACCAACGCCGGCCTCTCCTGGATTTCAGAACCCTTTTCCGCGCTCGCTTTTACGGGCTCTATCGGCCAAACCTCGACTCAAACCTTCACGGCCTACGGTCTTAATCTCGCCGCCTCAACCAATTCTTATGTCTGCGGGGGAATTTCTCCTTGCGGCGCAACCAACCAAGTTGAATTTACTTTTTCCGATCAGGCCCTCAATTTCAGCACGGCCGGCCCTTTTGCCGTCATTGTAGATACTCATTCAACCGATGTTTTGGTCTCCACGGCCAATGTCGCGCCTTTGGGAATCCCCCAAAACACCTCGGTTGCCTTTATCCGCCTGACCTTGAACAGTCTCACTGGAACCGCACCCTGGACCGGGCTCACGGTTCAAAGGCTCGGCAGTGGAACGGACGCGGATGTTCAAAACGTCGCCATCTACCGTGATAACGCGGGAACCGGAATATTTTCTCCCTCGGATACTCAAATCACCCAAAATGCGGTCTTTTCGGGGGGAATCGTCAATTTAACAATGACCAATCCCGAGAGTATTACGACCTCGACCAAGACCTATTTCCTTGTCTATACCGCGGCCCCGGGGGCGCTGGTCGGAGATGGGCTCGCGGCGGAAATTACATCAACCGCCTCTTTTACCTTCAGCAACGGATACCAGATGAGTTCGGCCCAGACGACGATTTATCCCTTGATCTCCAGCACCGCCACCGTGGTCGACGGTCCCAATTATCTCTACATCACTCCGGCGAGCCAAGCCCCCAACGATGCCCCGCCCGGAACAGCCAACATCGAGATGCTTTCTTTAAAAGCCTATACGAATACTGGAACAAGCACTCTTTCCAAAATTGTATTTCATCTCCTAGGAACCGGGGCTTCTAATGACATCAGCTCCATCTCCATCTACAGAGACTCAAACGGCACTGGGGTTTATGCCCCCAATGACAGTTTGGTGACCAGCGGCTCGGACTCCTTTTTTAACGGAGTCTCAACCGTCGCTTTCACGACCACCATCGCCTCCGAAACCGTGACCACCTCTCCCATTTATTATTTCGTCCTCATCAGCTTGTCTCCGAACGCGCCATTAGGAGATACCTTAGGAATATCTATTTCCACTACCTCGGACGTCGAGCTGATAGACGTCTTAGATACGACTACTTTTACGACCAGCCCCGCGGCCTCCTCTCTTTTGACCATTGAATACATCAATACCTTGAACGTTCAGGGAGTCAACCAAATCCCGTCCTCCCTTTTACAGGGTCAGCAATACGCCATTTTAAAAGCGAGTTTTACGGTTTCGACTGGGGAAACTTCGTTTAACGGAATCACTATCACGCGCATAGGACTCGGCCATGATTCGGATGTTTCGGCCGTCAGGGTGTGGCAGGACCCCGCTCCACCCGAGACCTTTAACCCCGCGACCTTTTTGCAGTTGAGTTCAGGAACCTTTGTGAACGGAAACGCGCAGCTAAACTTCCCGCTTCAAACCTTGTCCGCCGGAACCACCTACGTCTATTACGTGACCTATAACATTAGTCCCACCGCCCTTCAGGGAGACACCTTGGGCGGAAGAATTACCAGTAATCTCGATATCTCAGACACCAATCCCGGAACGACGATTGTCGGCAATTTCTCGATTAATTCGGCCACTTCCCCCGTGGTTCCAACAACCGCAGGGCTTTTTGTCAGCGCTCAAAATGTCGCCCCGAGTGATCTCTTGCAAGGCGCGACCAATCAACAAATGCTCAATTTGACGATGGATACCACTCAATACTCAGTTCTTTTGGGAGCTTTGACCTTTAATTCCTTGGGAACGGCTTCTTCTTCCGATATTTCGCGGGTGGAAGTCTACCAAGACCTCGTGGGAAACGGAATTTTAAATACATCGACCGACCCGCTTTTAAGCGCGGTTTCATACCCCTTTATCTCGGGAACCGGCATCATTCCCTTTTCGCCGGGAATCACCATCAGCACTATTCCCATCCGGCTTCTGGTCGCGGTAGACGTTTCAACCGGAGCCAATTATCTCAACAATGATTTTGGAATCGGAATTTCAACTCCCGCCAATATCTCAATCAACGCGCCCAATTTTGTCGTTCCCTCAACCACCACATTCCCGGCCGATTCAAGTATTATTCCCATTACGAAAGCCCCGGATGTCATGAGCGTTTTCCCGACTTCCTTGATGGATGTCAACGGCGTCGTTCAAGGCCAAAACGCGCCGGCGGCGAAACTGAGTTTAGTCACCCAGCACAGTTCCGTGACCTGGACGACGATTTCCGTTCAAAGAAGCGGCACCCTGCCGGATTCGGGAGTTGATTCCGTCAATATTTATGACGACGTAGATCAAAATGGTGTTCTTGACTCTTCGGATGTCCTAGTGGGAAGCGCGCCCTTTGTTTCCGGAACAGCCAATATTTCTTTCTCCACCGCGCAACTGGTCAGCCCCGCAGGAGCGGATTATCTCATTACGCTTCAAATTGACCCTAACGCTACTCCGGGAGACACCATTGGAATTTCCTTGTCCGGCGTGTCCAACTTTACCGTGTTGCCCCCGGACACCGTCTCGGGTTCAAGCCTTCCGTTTAACTCGGCCTTAGGGCCGGTTCTCAATATTAAAACTCCCACTCAACCCATCGTCACTTTCCCGAACGGAGATTATTCCAGCTCCTTTGATTCGGTCGGCTTTATCTGGTATTCAACGGTCGCCGTCGGTTCCATTTCCAGCGCGGCCTATGCCGTGGGAACGACTCCCGGGGGAACCGATATCGCGCCGTATACCGCCATTCCTTTTGCGGCGTCTAGTTTCACCGCGACCAATCTTCTCCTCTCTAACGGGGCCACTTATTATGTCTCGGTGGAAGCCACCTCTAACTACGGCTTTACCAGCCCGCCGGGAATCAGCCCCGGGTTTTTGGTTGATTTAATCACCCCAGGGTCGCCGACCAATCTCAGCGCCAATGTCGGCGTAAGCTCGATTTATCTGACCTGGGATCCGGGAACAGTCGGGCCCTCAGGCGCTTCGGGATATCTTCTCGAATATTCAGACGTCGAACATCCGACCTGGTATAACGCCAAGACCGGAGCGGTCACCGCCCTGGCCGCCGGCCCCCATGGAACTCTTTCGGCCAATTTCATTCCCTCTTCGCCGTTTTTGTTCAACAATCCGCCGCAAGGAACCCTTCTTTTCCGCGTTAGTTTAGTCAACGGCGCGGGGGTTCAAAGCGCCCCGTCCAATTCGATCAGGGTTCTCTTTGGAACGCAGTCAAACGCTGGAATATCGAACGTCTCATCCTATCCCAATCCCTTTAACTCAAATTCCGGAGTCGCGACTATCGTCTACACCTTGGATACTCCGGGGAATGTCTCCATTCAAATCTACAGCGTCTTTGGGAGTCTCGTCAAAAGCCTCTCTTATTCTGGTGGAAGCGTGGGGGGGCAAGCCGGCGTCAATACCGTGACCTGGGACGGAACCGACTCAGGCGGACGCAAAGTCTCCAAGGGCATCTACATCGCCGTCCTCAAAGCCAATGGTATGAGCGTCCAATACAAAATCGGGGTCAATCACTGATATGAAAAAAAGGGGACAGTCCCCTTTTTGGGGGAAATCTCGAAAAAGGGGACTGTCCCCTTTTTTGGCCGCCCGATGCGGCGCTCAAGCCCCATTTCCTCTCTTATCTCTTGCTCACGCTCACCACCATACACTATTTCTTTATAAAAATAAGCCCTCTCCTGGGCAGAATTTCCAAGAGATAAATAACCTGGGCTTTCCTCCAGAAAAGGGGACTGTCCCCTTTTTCCTGTATAGAATCCATAGCTGGACCAAGAGTAATCTTCCGGTTTTTTCACGATGGCTGCGCGAACGGGGTTTAACTCAATATAACGGCCACAGAAAAGCAGGCTTCTCTCCGTTGGCAACAAGACGCTTTTATAACGCCCCTGCCAGAGATGACCCACCAGAGAATTTTTTCCTCGGAAATAATCGGAATATCCCTGCAAAAGTCTTTGCATCGCCTTACCCAGGTCTTCCGCTTTTTGAACTTGAGCTAAGAAATGAACATGATTTGGCATTAGGACATAATGATACAGGTGAAAAGGATTTTTTTTCTTCGCCCATTTCAGAAGAGCTAAGAATTTTTCATAATCTAAATCTTCCTGAAATATCTTCTGTCGGTTATTCCCACGAGCCATCAGATGATAAAACATTCCCTCAAGCACATTTCTCCTCTGTCTTGGCATATCACCCCTCCTTTCCGCCTAGATTCTCTGCTATATTTCATACGGCAGAAACACAAAAAAAGTTCCCTCAAAAAAAGGGACAGTCCCTTTCTCGGTTAAAATTCCTAAAAAAAGGGACTGTCCCTTTTTTCTTATTTCTACTTCTCTCTTCCATATCGGCTTCCGCAGCCAGCAGCTTCTATGCCGGTTCTCCTAACGAAATTTTCCAGTTCGGAGCTGACGCCAGGGCCATGGGAATGGGAAACGCTTATACCGCAATCGCTGGCGGCGCGTCTTCTCTTTACTACAACCCCGCAGGACTCGGCCTTCTCAATGGTCCCGATATCAGCGCCATGCAGGCCAGTCTCATTGGCGGCGCGGCTTATGAAAATTTATCCTATGCCCAGAATTTTTCAAAGATGCCTGGAGCTTGGGGAGTTGAAGCCCTCAACATGGGCGTTGGAGGGGCCGAGCAAAGGGACTCTCAAAATAATTTGACCGGAAGTTTTGGCTTTCAAGAAACCGGATATGGAGCGGGATTTGGATTGCGAAATGTCGTCATTCCAGGTTTATCATTGGGAGGATCTTTCCAAGGGCTCAGCCGAAGCTTAGGTGGAAGTTCTTCCGACATGCTCTATGGAGCCAATCTCGGCGCCCAATACGGCCCTTTTTTTGATAATATGGTGACCGCCGGACTCGTTCTCCAAAACGGCTTTAACGGAGCGCAAAACACCTTTGACCGGTTGCCTACGGTTCTACGCGCGGGCCTGGCCGTCACTCCCATCGACAATCTTCTTATCTCCGCGGACTATGGAAACGACGGAGATTATGGAATAGGCGCGGAATATAGAATATGGATGTTCGCCCTGCGAGCCGGATATATGCCGGAAGGCCTCACCTTTGGCGCTGGAATCTATTATAAATCAATGGAAGCCGATGTCGCGATGGTCAATGATCCGATTTTTGGAATGGGGGAGCGGTTTTCGATCAACTACCGATTCGCGGGGAAGAAAAAAGAAAAGCCTCTCCAGACTTATACCAACAGTTATCTTGACGCCGCGAAAAAAGAACTTAATATTCGCAATTACCTCAGCGCGCAACTGGCTCTTGAAGAAGCGATGGGGATTGATCCAACCCAGATTCCCCAAATATGGAAGGAAAAACTCAAACTTCTTCAAGCGTTCAATCAATATTTAGATCTCAAGAATCGACCGGATGAGGTTAAGACTCTTCTCGCTAATGATCCGGCGGCGATACTCGCCCAAAAATCGATTTTTTCTTATTTAGAGGGGCGTGACGGCGATGCGATGATTTGGGCCTCCGTGGCCGCTGGAACGGCTCATAAATCCATGCCCTATATTGACTTTATCAAGACAATGGCTTATCTTACGAGTATGAAGGTTTCGGAAGGAGATTTGTTGCCGCCGGCCGAATATGTTTCCAAAAAAATGGAGACTGCTCTTCAGGACATTTATCAAAAACGCTTCGCGAATTCAGTCAGAGATTGCCAACAGGCCATTGTGGTCAACCCGAAAGAATCTTCCGCCTGGACTCGTCTTGGCAGCGCTTATTTTGCCTGGGGACACAAACAAGAAGCCAAAAAGGCTTATCAAAAAGCCCTGGAGCTCGATCCCAAGGATGAAAATCTTAAGAAATTCATGGAGATCTATATCAAATGAAAAAAAGGGGACAGTCCCCTTTTGGGGACATTTCTTTAAAAAAGGGGACAGTCCCCTTTTTTCTTTGGAGGTTGTCATGGACATATTAATGATTATTTTTATCCCAAGTCTTTTTCTTGTGTTGGGAGCCCTGATGTTTATCGTCAGCCGGGTCATGGAGTTTTCACAATCCAACCGTTATTTCGCAAAACAACGAGGAAACAGTCTTATGTTTACACGTTTCATGACTCAAATCGCCATAGCGAAAAGCCAACTGGGAAAAAGGGCCCAGGAACTGGAAGCCCTCTCCATGCGTCTTCAAATGAACAATGAAGAGCTCGCGAGGCTCAACAATCTCAAGATGAAATTTCTTTCCATGGCGGTTCATGATATTCGAAACCCCTTGACCGCCATTACCGGCTATAGCGATATCCTGTCTCGCAACAAAAATATTGGTCCGAAAGAACAAGTCCTCTCGAAAATGATCTTGACCGCGACGCGGCAAATCAACCACCTCATGGGCGACTTGACCGATCTGGCCGTCATCGAAGCGGGAAAATTCAAGATGGAAATGGCGCCCTTTGATCTGGCCGGACTCATCCAAGAAGTCGGCGCGACGCTGGCTCCTGGAGCCTCTAACAAAGGCGTCATTCTTTCTGTTCTGGAACCTCCGTCGGGAATCATCATCACCGCCGACCGCTACCGCATTTGGCGCGTTTTGACGAATCTTTTAGGCAACGCCGTCAAATTTACTCCCTCGGGCGGCCGCGTTGAACTGAGAGCCGAAGTCGCGGCGGGAATGGCCATGATTTCCGTTCAAGATAATGGTCCCGGAATTCATCCCACCGAACGCCGAAAAATTTTTGAAAAATTCTACCAGTCAAAGCACATCAAGGATGAAAAGGCCCGCAAGGGCGGCTGGGGGCTGGGACTCGCCATCGCCCAAGAAATTGTTCAAGCTCACGGAGGGGAAATTGGGGTTGACAGCCGCGGTCTCGGGCATGGATCCACTTTTTGGGTTCGCATTCCTCTTAAAGCTCGGCGCCCCATTCGCTCTAGCCCCATGCGCCTTTCTCTTGCTTTAATCGGGTTTTTAGCTCTTTCTTTTATTCCGAAAAAAACTGGGGCTCAAACTGTTCCCTTTCTTGAAAAATCCAAGTTCGAGAAATCCCTAGAAACCAAGGTGGACGGGGTTCTCCTCAATATCCTGGGGCCCAATCGGGCCAAGGTCATCATCAACGCGACCTTAAACTTTACCAAGACGGAAAGTTTTCAAACCGAAGGCGCAAGCGTCACAACCACAAAAACCTCGGGGCTACCTTATCTCTGGCAAGAGCCCAGCAAAACGGCGCAGCCCGAAGAACTTCTTCCTGGAGTGCCGCTTGATTCCGGAGGCCCTGCTCTTCCCATGCCACCGCCGTCAATTAAGGGATATAAAAAAGAAGATTCCTTTCCCGCCGAATTTATCAAGAGGTTGGATGTCACTCTCATTTTGGACAATTCCGTTAAGGGAAATCGCAGCGCCGAAATCGGCAAAATTACATCCGACCTTCTCAATCTCAATCCCAAACGGGGGGATTCTTTAACCGTGGTCCACACCGAGTTTTCTCCTATTTGGAAAACCGTCTGGTATTCTCCGGCCACTGCGGGCATGCTTCTTAAATATATTTTGACCGGGTTTCTCTTTTTCATGGCCTTGATCGTCATCGCTATCGGATTCATAAAAATCGCCAACGCCATGCGCATGATGGCTAACGCCCAAGCTCAGCAAATTTCCATGGAAATGAAGGGACTCGATGGCGAGGGGGGAAGCGGACCAGGAGGGCTTTTAGGACACAATACGCTCATGATTGGGGATCAAAAATCAGGAGAAAACGTCCCTGAGAATAAAAATGAACCCGTCATGTTCGACGTAGGGATGGATCAGGTAGAAACCCTGGCTCAAATGCTTCTCCCCGAACCGGCCAATAACATTGCCATTGTCGCGTCCCGCCTAACCCCGGATGTTTCGAAAAGACTCATTGAGGCCCTTCCCCCGGAACTGGCGACGCAAGTCATCAGCCAACTCGCTCGTCCGCGCTTTATCGATCCGGAAATTATCGTCAACTTAAAGGAAGAGCTGGAACGGCGTCTTTCCGGCGCGGTGGGAGGCGTTCATTATCTCTCGGAACTCATGTCGGCCGCCAGCCAAAAGAGGCGCCATGAGATGCTCGAAGCCGTTCGCGCGCAAAACCCGAACCTCGCGGAAGAACTTAGAAAAAGAGTCTTTTTCATCGAGGATCTTTCAAAGCTGAGCCAACAGGAATGGTCATACCTCTTATCCTTGGTCACCTATCAAGAATGGAGTGCGGCCCTTCATGAGGGACCCCAAGTGGTCGTCGAAGCCATTAAGCAAAATCTATCGGAAAAAGCCTGGGGGGTTCTTAGCGAAATGATTGAAACGGCTTCTCCCAGCATAGAACAAGCGGAAATAGCGCAAGACAAAATCGGTCAAAGCGTCTCGGAACTCATCAAGGAACAGAGAATCAAGACCATCGCACCACAATTGGGACTTCAGGTTCATGAATCTCCAATTGAGGAAGAAAAAGGCGCAGAAAGCAACAAAAAGTAAAAGAAGAAAAAAAAGGGGACAGTCCCCTTTTCCTCATAAACTTAAGGTCGGGGACAGTGCCGTCCCTAAGAATTATGAAGAAGAGGCACAGTCCCCTTTTTTTCTTCGTCATTTCTTCATGATTAAATGCCGCTTTTGTTCTACCCTATAACTATGAGTGAAAGTCCAAAAGGTTCTATCTTTTCCTCATTAAGGGCATTAGAGGAAGTTCTGGAAGAAACTCCCACTGCAATACCTACTCCGCAAAACGTTTCTCCCGCTCCTGTTCAAGCCGCACCACCGCCACCCACTCCCACGCCCATGAGTTCAACGCCGCCCGTTGATTCTTCAAGCGAAGCTCTCAAATCCGTGGAAGCAAAGATTGAAAAAATCGATCAAAAAATTCAGGAATTAGGAAATCTCCCAATCTCGCCAAATCTTGATCGCATTGAAGCTCTTGAGAAAAACCTACAACAGATGCAGGAGCGGGCCATCCAGGCAGAAGTTGCGCTCAGAGAACGAGAAAAATCCCAAGAAGCCGCAAGACGTGAGACAGAATCTCTTCTTCAAAATCTAGCATCCCAAAGACGACTCGAAGAATCCGACAGGCAAATGAAGGAGAACCTGTCCTACTGCCGGCACCGCATCGAGGAATTAGAAGAGCGGCAAGCCTCTCTCAAAATTTCAGATACGCAACAGTCGGAGCATGAGTTTAAATCGCTCTTAAAAAATTTTATGGAACAAATCGACCTTAAAACAGCCCCGATTTTAACGTCTCTCCTTGAACTCAAGAAAGAGAATCAAAACCGCGAAAAAGAGAGTCTCAATATGGAAAAAAGGATAGGCCATCTTGAAACCAAAACCGCTAATAAAAGCCAAGTTGACGCTCTGCGCGAAGACTTCCTCCATTTAAAACAGTCCGTGGAAAAAATTAATTTGGAAACATCGGAAAAGCTCGATAAAATAACCGCGGCATTAAGCCTATTGTCGCTTAAACTCCACAAAGATAAGGCAACAGAAGAATTAATCATTCTCGATAAAGAGTTTCAAAAAATACACTCTATTCTCAACGCCAATATTTCCAACTCTCCCAAACAAACAGGAATAGCCCCTGATTGATTTGGAATTCTCTTTTCTTTCCTTATATAATAGGCATCATGGAACTGACATCGATTATCGGCCTTGGAGCAATTTTAACTCTAACCGCAATTGGGCTCGCCACGGGAGGGCTCCCGGCGGTTTTCATCAACTGGCACGGAATCGGCATCGTCCTGGGCGGCACTTTTTGCGCCTTGATGATTAACACTCCCCTGGATATCTTGCTCAGAACTGGAGCGGCTATAACAGATTTAGTTTCAGCCGATCCTTACGTCGATCGCATCGCCCTTGTGGACGCGATCATGGCCTTGGCTCAAGAGGTTCAATCCCGAGGAATCAGCGCCTTTAACAACGTCAACAAAACGGTTGCCGCTGGGTATCTCGCTTATGCCGCTCAAATTGCCGTCGAATACAATAATCCTGAAACCCTCCGGCAGGTCCTGGAAAATGAGATTATTCAAAACTCCGATTTACAAAATGAAGCGGTCAACGTTTTTAGAACCGCAGGAATTTTGGCGCCGATGTTTGGGCTTTTAGGGACCTTGATCGGAATTGTCGAAGTTCTGCGCCAAATCGCCAACCCCGCTCAAGTAGGCTCCGCCATGGCAGTCGCCATTACTACCGCTTTTTATGGTATTGCGACGGCTAACGTTTTTTGCGTGCCAATAGCTGGGAAATTGAGAATCAGGTATTGGAGAGAAACGCAGGCTAAAACCATGGTTTTAGAAGGCGTCTATGAAATTCTTCAACGAACGCCCACCGTCATCATCTCCAGGAAACTAAAATCTTATTTATGATAAAAAAGGGACAGTCCCCTTTTTCTTGATTATGAGACGATCACGGCACGAAGACCTCGAAAATCAACTCGCGAAATCCGCCCAATGGGCTATTACCTACGGCGATTTCATGAGCTATCTCATGATTTTCTTTCTCATCATGTTCTCTTTTACGCTCTCCAAATCCGGAGGGAAAACCACGGAAAACGTTAAATATCAGGAATCCTTGATTAAAATCCAGAAAGTCTTTGGGGGAAAAGGAAGCTCCCTGGATTACGATCGCCTCATTAAGCGCGAAAAAGAAGAGTCCATGGTGACCCAACTCAAACAGGCTCTGGACAAGAAAGACTTGTCCAAATACGCGAAAATAGAAACCTGGGATAAAAAAATTCGATTAATTCTCGCTAGCGCGGTTCTTTTCGATTCAGGGCGAGCGACCTTGGCCCCGCGCTCGGAAAAAATTCTGGCCGCCGTCGCCCAACAGCTTAAGACTTTGGACAACCCCATTCAAATTGAAGGCCATACCGACAACGTGCCAGTTCGCGGCGGACGTTATAAGTCCAACTGGGAACTTTCGATGGCGCGGGCTTATTCCGTGCTGGTCTTTTTGGAAAAGCAGGGCATCGCGCCTCAGCGCTTATCCGCGATTGGCTACGGCAAGTATCATCCCATTGCCGACAACAACACCGCGGAAGGACGCGCTAAAAATCGTAGAATCGAGATAGATTTATTACGGACAGAATGAGGAGAAATTAAATATGAAAAAGTCATTTGCGGTTCTATCTTTGAGCCTAGTTTTGTCGACGCTCGCTTTTTCAGCAGTCTCATCGCAAGCGAATAATTCAACAAGCTCTCCCGCCCAAGGGGCCACGGTCCCACATCCAAAAATTCCTCAGGATCCTTATCTGACAGCTCTTGACGATATCAAAAGTCCCATTCCCTCGGTTCGCTTAGCAGCCGTTCAAGTCTTGTCCCAAAACCGCAATCCCGCCTCTATCGCGCCTTTGACAAAAGCCCTTTCCGATAAAAGTCCGGCTGTCTGCGCCGCCGCGATTCACGCCTTGGGCCTTTTGAGGGTTAAAGCCGTGGCTCCAAAAATCGCGCAACTGCTCGCCACTTCCCCGTCTTCCCAAGTGAGGCAAAATGCGGCCGTCGCCTTGGCTTATCTGGCTGACCCGGCGGCCATCCCCACTTTAATTTCCGCCATATCCGATTCGCATCAAAGCGTTCGCTATGCGGCAATCAAAACTTTGGGCAGTCTCCACGCCCAGGCCGCGGTACCCGCCCTCATCAACACGCTCAAAAGTTCCAACGCTAATATTCGAGAGACTGCCGCCGCGGCCTTGGGGCAAATTCAATCTCCTCAAGCCTCCTCCGCTCTTGCCGGTTTGACGACCAATCCCAACATCCAGGTCCGGGAAGCCGCCGTCATCGCGCTGGGCTCGACCGGAGGCAAGGCCGCTATTTCTCCACTTCTCAAGGCGCTTAAAGACGCGAATTTTTCCGTCAGCCTTGACGCAGCGCGTTCTCTTTCAAAACTGGGAAATTTTAAGGGAAAAAGCGTCGCTCTCAAAGGACTTAGCCAAAAAGATCCCTTTCTTAGGCAAGAAGCCGTTACAATTTTAGGAATGACCGGAGGGAAAAAATCTCTCCGGGCTATTGAAAAGCTCTCTAAAAAAGAAAAGGATCCCGCGACGATTAGCCTGATTGGCTTTGCCGAAGCCCAGATTAAGGGACGCCTCGGAATCAAACCCGCACCGCAATCGCGTAAGAAATGAGACGCCTCTTTGGCCTTTTCTTTTCGTTGGCCCTGAGTTTCCTTTTTATTTTTCTTTATCGGCCGCCCTTATTTAGAATCCAGGCCAACGATGTCTTCAATAATTTGGAGAATTCCTGGCAGGATTTTCTTTTTCGCCTTAACAAGGATCATTTAAGACGCGGAGACCCCCGCATTATCATTGCCGCTATTGATGACCCGACCCTCCATCAGTACGGATATCCTCTCCCTCGAATAGTGTACGCGAAACTCCTAGATCGTCTTCGCGAACTTAAAGTCAAAACCGTGGCCTTTGACGTTCTTTTTCCCGAGCACAGAAAGGGAGATTTTGAATTCGCTCAAGCTCTAGGAAAATTTAAAGAAAACGTTCTCGCTTATGCTTATGATAAAAATAGTTCCCAACATTTCGTTTTGCCCGCGCCTCCGCTTTATCAAGCCGCAAAAAGTCTTGGGTATGTCAATGTAGGAGATTCCATAGACCCTGATGGGCATATCCGACAGTTTCAGATTTTTCAATCTTCTTTTAAAAACCCGAAAAAAAATTCCATGGGAGAAGCTCTCTCGGTTCCGACGCTCGCCTATTTTACCGGGCAACTCTTTCAAAAGACGACCGGCATCGCCCCAACGGATGCGCATTTCTATCTTAATGTCAGGCCTCCAACTTATGCCAATGATCAGAACGTGTTTTTTTCTTATCCCGTTTTTTCCATCGCTAAGATTTTAAACAATAAGCTTCCGCAAAAAGAGAAAGACGCCTTGAAAGGCTCTTTGGTTTTAGTCGGTTCAACCGCTCTTTCCGCTTTCGATCATTATCCATCTCCCTTTAGCGACGTCAGCCCCGGAGTGGAATATCACGCTAACATTCTGGATAATCTTCTTCATCGCGACTGGATGCGCTTCTTTTCTCCTTTCTATCAGATTCTCATCATCCTCTTATTTATCTGGATTCCCTTTTTCCTAAGACGCGCGCCAACGCAGTGGGAAACGCTCTCGGTTTTCGGAGTTTTTCTGGCCTGGACTGGTTTTTGCGAATGGCAATTTCTGAAAGGCGTTCGCGTGGAATTCGTCCTTCCCTCCACAGCTCTTCTAACCTCTTTTATCGGCGAAACTATCCATCAGGCCTTGACCGAGGGGCGCGAGAAAAAATTCATCAAGAACTTATTCGCTCAATTTGTTTCTCCCGAAGTAGTCGAGGATCTCGCAAAGAATCCGGATAAAATCAAGCTAGGGGGAGAGAAAAAAGACATGACGGTTCTTTTTCTCGATATCGCCCATTTTACCAGCATCTCGGAAAAGATGTCGCCGGAAGAGCTCATCAAATTTCTCAACCGCTATCTTTCGCGTTTAAGCCAGGTCATTCACGATCACGGCGGTGTCGTTGACAAATACATTGGAGATTCCATCATGGCTTTTTGGAACGCGCCCCTTGAGGTCAAATCCCATCGCGTCAAGGCCTGTCTTGCGGCCCTGTCTCTTCAAGACGCCGTTTTGGAACTCAATAAGAACCTTCCTTCAAGCATCCCTCATCCGCCTCAAGTCAGAATTGGAATAAACTCCGGCTTTGTCACCGTGGGCCTCACTGGAAGCGAACACAAACTTCAATATACCGTTATCGGAGACGAGGTTAATTTAGCCTCTCGCCTTGAAGGAGCCAATAAGTTCTTCAAATCACAGACGATGATCAGCGAAGCCGTTTACGCCGAAGCCAAAGCAGAAATTGAAGTCCGGGAAATCGGAATTATCCGCGTTCTGGGTAAGGAAACTCCCATCAAGACTTATCAGATTTTAGCTCGAAAAGGGGCGTTGTCTCGCGCCTGGAAAACAGCTCTTCCTATCTACAATCAAGCGCTTCAGGATGTCCGCAATAAAGAATACGTCAATGCCATCGCCCTCTTTGAGACTTTCCTTAAAATTATTCCCAATGATGGGACCGCTTCGTTTTATCTCTCCGCATGTAAAAAAGCTCAAGAGAGCACTCCCTGGGACGGAATTATTCATTTGACCGCCAAATAACATGATTATATTTTGGCGCCTCTTATTTGGGCATTTATTGGCGGATTTTACGCTCCAAACCAATGCCGTCAATCGCTGGAAAAGAAAAAATATTTTTGGGATGCTGTTTCACTGCGCCATGCACCCCGTTCTCTACGCGCTTTTAACCTATCCCTATCTTTCCCGTCCCTGGATTGAATGGAAAAGTTTCAGTCTAAACGGATGGGCTTGCGTAATCATTCTTTTTTTAGTTCATTGGCTTGAGGATGAATGGCGGGTTTTCACTATCTTTAAATACCGCACTCCGGACAATACGCTTTACTTTCTCTGGGATCAAGTCATCCACGTCGCGCTGATTTTCGCGGTAGCGCCTCTTTTGGCCTTTTCCAACCCTTCCCAAGGGTTTATCCCCGAGAAATGGCCTATCCTAGGATGCCTGTTTGTTATCGCGACTCATTTCAGCGCCATTCTGATTTATTTCATCGAACAAGATTTTTTCGGGACGCCCTTTCCAGGAACTTTCAAAAAATATTCCCAGATGGCCGAACGCCTGGGGCTTGTCCTTTGTTTTTTCGCGCCTCATGATCTCTGGCCTGTATTAGCCTCGGCTTGGATCGGAAGCATGGCTTTTCTCCGCATAAAAAAACGCGATCAATTCTCATGGACCAGCTTCTTGATTGGCGCTCCTCTCGCCGGGATTTGCGGTTTTCTCTCCAGAATCTTGTATTATCATTAGTAGGAAAAAGGGGACAGTCCCCTTTTTCAAGGAGGCATTTATGGAAGATATTTTTATTCTCTCAGCCGCAAGAACACCGATTGGCTCATTAAACGGTTCTCTCGCCGCCTACAGCGCGCCGCAACTAGGAGGAAAAATTTTAGCTGAGGCGGTCAAACGAGCCGGAATTTCGCCGGAAGTTTTAAGCGAAGTCGTCATGGGAAACGTATTATCCGGAGGAGTCGGTCAAGCCCCGGCCAGGCAAGCGATGATGGCGGCCCAATTTCCCGTTTCGGTGGGGGCGACAACTGTCAATAAGGTTTGCGGTTCCGGACTTAAGGCGGTCATGATGGCTGCCCAATCCATCGCCTTGGGCGAAGAAGATTATGCCGCCGCGGGAGGAATGGAATCCATGTCCCAATCTCCCTTCCTGCTTGAAAAAGCTCGAAGCGGATACCGTTATGGAAACGGGGTTTTGATCGATTCCATTTTAAAAGACGGTCTCATCGATCCCTATTCCAATTGGCACATGGGGGAATGCGGAGAATTGTGCGCGGAAACCCACTCCATCAGCCGTGAAATGCAGGACGCTCACGCCGCCGAAAGTTACGCGCGGGCTCTTAAGGCTCAGCAAAGCGGCGCTTTTTCAGAGGAAATTTTCGCCATTGACGGAATCGCCTTGGATGAGGAGCCGGGCCGGGGAAAGCCGGAAAAAATAGCGCGTCTTAAACCCGCCTTTAAATCCGGCGGAACCATTACCGCGGCTAACGCCTCAAAACTCAACGACGGCGCCGCGGCTCTCGTTTTGGCCAGCGTCAAAGGCGCCGCCGGGAAAAAACCTTTAGCCCGCATCGCGGGATGGGCCACTTTTTCGCAAGAGCCCAAATGGTTTACGACCGCGCCAGCCGGAGCCATCGAAAAACTTCTCAAAAAGACGGGCTGGCCCAAGGAATCAGTTGATCTTTTAGAGGTGAACGAAGCCTTTAGCGTGGTCGCTTTAGCCGTTCAAAAGCTCGCGGGCCTTCAACCAGAAAAAATCAATGTCAACGGCGGGGCGGTCGCTTTAGGACATCCCCTGGGAGCCAGCGGAGCGCGAATTTTAGTCACGCTCTTATACGCTTTGAAAGCGCGGCAAGGAAAACGCGGAATTGCGGCCATTTGTCTGGGAGGGGGAGAATCCGTTGCCGTCGCCATCGAAAGAATTTAAGCTTCCAAAAAAACTTTCGCTTTTCGATTTGAGGCTTTTGGACGGTTCGGTTCGGGCCGCCTTAGACCCTTTAAGCGCAAAAAAAATCAAAAAATCGCGCGCCATCGTCGAAAAAATTGCCGCTGGCCAAAACCCGGTCTATGGAATAAACACTGGTTTTGGCAGTCTCGCCTCCCAAAAAATCCCCAAAGAAAACCTCCTCGAACTTCAAAAAAATCTCGTTCTCAGCCACGCCTGCGGGGTTGGGGAAATTTTAAGCGAAAAAGAAGCTAAGGCCATTCTGTTTTTACGGCTTAACGAGCTTTGCCGGGGTTATTCCGGCGTCAGAATGAATCTTGTCGAACATATGCTTCGAATTTTCAATTCCCCGGCTTCTCCGCGAATTCCCTCTCAAGGTTCCGTCGGGGCAAGCGGAGATTTGGCTCCTCAGGCGCACATGGCGATTCTTCTTCTTGGAGAGGGAGACGCATTTTTCAATGGGAAACTCATGCCCAGTAGGGAAATTTTGCGCGCGCTCAAACTATCGCCGCTCCAACTGGAAGCAAAAGAAGGCCTTTCTTTGATTAACGGAACGCAGGCCATGCAAGCCGTGGGGGGACTGGCCCTATCCTCCGCCTATCGAATTTTTGAGACCGCGCAAAAAACCGCCGCGCTCAGCCTTGAGGCTCTCACCGGAAGCCCGGTTCCCTTTGAAGAGAAAATTCAAAAACTCAAACCCCACCCGGGTCAAATTGAAACGGGACGAACACTCACACAACTTTTGAAAGACAGCCCTCTCCGGAAATCTCACCTGCTCAACGATCTGCGCGTTCAGGACCCTTACAGTCTTCGTTGTCTTCCTCAAGTCCACGGCGCGGTCTTAGACGCGCTTGAGTTTTCCAGAAAAACCGTCGAGCGCGAAATGGAGAGCGTGACCGATAATCCTCTCGTCTTTCCTGACGGCAAAATTATTTCCGCCGGAAACTTTCATGGGCAAGCCTTGAGCTTCGCTTTTGATTTCGCGGCCATGGCCCTGACCTCCCTGGGAAACATCTCCGAACGAAGAACTTTCCAACTAATTTTAGGTCAAGCTCCGCGGCTTAAGCCTTTTTTGGCCCAAAGACCCGGACTTGAGTCTGGTTGGATGATTGCCCAAGTCGCGGCGGCGGCCCTGGCCTCTGAAAACAAAACCCTCGCCCACCCCGCCTCCTCCGATTCAATACCGACCTCGGCCAATCAGGAAGACTTTGTCAGCATGGGAATGAACGCGGCGCTCAAACTTAAGCGAATTCTCCAAAACGTTTCCCGCATCGTCGCTATTGAAATGCTTTGCGCGGCCTGCGCGATGGAATCGCATAAACCCCTCAAGCCCGGAAAAGGAATTCGCGATTTTATCAAGAAACTGAACGCTCAAATAGACACCTCGCCCAGAGAGCGCCCTTTATCTCCTGAAATTGAAAAAGCCCATCTTTTAATTTTAGATGGATATTTCGATTGACAAAAGACTCAAACTTCTCTAAGATAAAACCATGAACGCCTATACAAGCTTGATCCTTGATCCGTTAAGCGACGCCTTAACACGTTTTGCGTCGCATCTGCCGCAGCTCGCGGCGGCGATTGTCTTATTGATTATCGGAATGTTCGTGGCCAGAGCTTTGCGCACGGTCGTTGACAAGCTCTTTGAGCGCGCTCATCTTGACGAGTATACCAGCAGAATCGGGCTCAACGAGGTTTTCTCGCATTTGGGCTTTGGGAAATCTCCCGCTTATGTGGCCTCGTTTCTGATCTACTGGTTTATTTTGTTTATCTTCATTATTTCCGCGGCCAATGCGGTGAACATGACGGTGGTTTCAAATCTCCTTGAGAAATTCGCGCTTTTCCTGCCCACACTGGTCGCAGCCCTTCTCATTCTGTTTGGAGGACTTTTTTTCGCGCGTTTTCTCTCGACCGTCGTTGAGAACGCGGCAAAGTCAAACGGCATAGCCGGAAGCGCTTTTATCGCTGAGATTGCCTATACCTTCGTTCTTGTATTCACGGCGATGACCGCTCTTCAACAGTTGGGATTTAAAATGGAACTCTTAACAGTCGCAATCGAAATTATTTTTGCCTCGGTAGGCCTGGCTGCGGCCATCGCTTTTGGTTTGGGCGGAAAAGAAGCGGCGGCTGATTTAATCCGCGATTTTGTCAAGAAATCAAAAGGTTAAAAGATTGGGCCGTAGAGGATTTGAACCTCTGACATCTGTCGTGTGAGGACAGCGCTCTACCGCTGAGCTAACGGCCCGATTTTCTAATTTTACAAAATTTAGATAGTTAGGGACAGTCCCTAATTCTCATTATGAAGCTTTTAAGTTTTGAAATTTCAACGCCATTAGGACCTCAGGAGCGCCTCGGGGTTTTATGGGGCGTTCATATCGTCGATCTCAACCTCGCCGCCCGTCTTAGATTTAAAGCGGAAGAGAAATCCAATCCTGAAAGACTGGCCAATGCCTTCGTTCCGCCGGAAATCATCGCTTTTTTAGAGATGGGAAATGAATCTTTCTTGGCCGCAAAGGAAACGCTTAAATTTTTGGAGACTCAATTTTCCCAAAAAACGCCTTTGGGGACGAAAGGCGAAAAGATATTTTATTTAGAGACGGAAATCCGTTATCTTCCGCCCGTTCCTCATCCCGGCGCGCTAAGAGATTTTTTCGCTTTTGAAGATCACGCCCTTAAGGCCTCCGAGCGCCGCAACGAGCCCCTGAGCCAATCTTGGTATGATCAACCCATTTATTATAAAGGAAATCACCGGGAAATTTATGGGCATAGGGCGATGATTCCCTGGCCTAGTTATACCCGGCGTTTTGATTTTGAACTTGAAATCGCCTGCATCATTAAAAAGAAGGGCCGCGACATTCCGGTTGAAAAAGCGGGCGACTATATCGCCGGATATTCGATTTTAAACGATTTTTCCGCCCGCGATATTCAAAAAAACGAGATGGTTTGCCGCATGGGCCCCGCCAAGGGCAAAGATTTCGCGACCGGCCTCGGGCCTTATCTGGTGACGCCTGATGAAATCAAAAACCAAAATAATCTCCCGATGTCTGTTTCCATCAACGGGGAAAAATGGAGCGAGGGAAATTCCGGCGGCCGGTATTGGAGTTTTGAGACCATGATTTCCCACATCTCCCAGGAAGAAACGATTTATCCCGGAGACATTCTGGGATCGGGCACCTATTACCGCGGTTGCGGGCTGGATTTAGACCGTTGGGTCAAAGCTGGCGACATCATCGAACTTGAAGTCGAAGGCCTTGGAAAACTCATCAACACCGTTGGAACGCCCAAAGAGCAAAAACAGCTAAAATACCCGAGAAAAGAACATGCCCTTGATCGTTAAGCGCGGAGAAGTTCCCAAAACCCCGCACACCGAATTTTACGGGCGGAAAAATATTTTATCCCTTGAAGAGATTCATGGAACCTATGGTTTTTCCGGGGCCTTTTCAAGAAAAATGCACTTGCGCCGCTATCCTACGGTTCAAACGGAAAGCCCAAAACTTTTGCCTTTAAGTCTCACAAGTCCGCTTCTTCAAAACGCCCCGCTCAGCCCTTATCATCTCCTGACCGGTAAAATTCCCTATCAAGAAACTTTCGAGTGTTCAAGGCATTGTCTTCTCAAAGGTCTCACCGCATCAATTTCAGTTTCCAAACCCCTCCTTTCATCCCCAGAAAACGAGTTTTTTAGGAACGCGGAAAGACATGAATGTCTTTTCGTCCAGGAGGGAAACGGGATTTTAGCCAGCGAATACGGAGAACTTAAATTTAAAGAAAGACAATATCTCGTGATTCCCAAGGGAACGACCTATCAATTCCGCCTTTCAACAAAGCGCGCTTTTTTTCTCATCATCGAATCTCTTTACCCCATTCGGTTCGCGCCGCACTACCTCAATTCCGACGGTCAGGCGACCTTGATGTCTCCGGTCATTGAAACTGAAATCGGAATTCCCGATTTTAAAGAGCCTTTAGATATCTCGGGGAAATTTAACATTCTTTCCAAACACAACGATGGGCAAGTCACAAAAATCGTCTTGGGCCATCATCCCTTTGATCTCATCGGCTGGGAAGGGGCGCTTTACCCCTTTAGCTTTGACTCATCCGATCATCATTCCATCGCCCGGGAAATTCACACCGCGCCTCCAGTTCGGCAAACCTTTCAGGCTGGAAACGCGCCGCATAGCGGTTTTTCCATCTGCACCTTCCGAGCTCAAATTGAGGGTTGGAATCCCAAGGACGTGCCTGCGCCCTACGCGCATTATAACGTCGATTCCGATGAAATGATGTTTTTTTCAAACACGACTTACGAAGCCAGAAAAGGAATTGTTGAACCGGGATCCATTACCTTTCATCCGGCCGGGCTTCCGCACAGCCCGCATGGAGACGCCGCCAAAAAATCGTTTAGCTCCCGCGGAAAGCTTTCGAATTATTTAGCCGTCATGTTGGATACTTTTTTTGAATCTCTTCAGCCTACCAAAGAAGCCCTCAAATACCACGACCCCCAATATCCGCTCAGTTGGGCTAGGGCGCAAATATGAAAACAGAAAAAGGGGACAGTCCCCTTTTTAGCAAAAAAAGGGGACTGTCCCCTTTTTTTCCCGTGGATGTGGACAACTTAAGCGTCCGGGAGCGCTACCATCTTCTGGTTTCAACCGTTATTCCGCGCCCCATCGCCTGGGTTTCAAGCGTTAATCAAAAGGGGCAAACCAACCTCGCGCCGTTTAGTTTTTTTAATGCCATCGCGGCCAACCCCATGAGCGTCTGTTTTGCTCCCGTCAACGATCGGAACGGAAAGCCCAAGGATACGCTTCTCAATATCAAGGAAACCAGACAATTCGTCGTCAATATCGCCAATGAAGATAATGCGGAAAAGATGAACGCGACTTCCGAAACCTATCCCTACGGAGTCAGCGAATTTGAAAAGGCGGGACTCACCCCGCTTCCATCTTTAAAGGTTAAGCCGCCGCGTGTTTTGGAATCGCCCGTCCAGATGGAATGCGAACTGCTCCAAATTGTCACTTTAAGCGAAGGCCCCTTGGGCGGGAATCTCGTTATCGGCAAAGTCGTTATGTTTCACGCCGATGAAAAAATATGGAATAATGGGGATATTCGGCATCAAGATTTAAAAGCCGTGGGCCGCATGGCGGGAAATTGGTATGCGAGAACCCGAGACGCTTTTGAGCTGATAAGGCCCAAATAAAGAGGAGAAACTTTAATGAAAAAACCATTCATGAATTTTGTCGTGGACCACATGACTTTTCTGGTTGAACCTCGGTTTTATCCCGTAACCTACGCCCTCTTTAGAATTATCTTTGGGCTTGGAGATGAGGATATCATCTACAACAAACGCCGCAAATGGCCAGGGGAAAATCAGGAAAAATCCATGACCTTTGCCGCGCGCCTGGGGAAATACGAGGGAAAGCCCGGACTCGATCAATCCATCGTCGCCGTCGTTCAGCCTTCCGAGCCTGATTCCCAACCTTCTCATGTCCGGGAAATGCTCAAAACTCGGGGAGGCTCGGCCCATTGGCAGCATATCGCGCTCAGAACGCCGGATTTGATGGCCTTTCACAAATACGCGCTTGAGCGGGGGGTCAATTTCATCACGCCCATTCTCAAGGACGCGGAAGAAGATTTAATTCAGGTTTTTAGCGGAGAGTGGAAGCTCCCCGGAATGCCGCCGAGCGGCATCTTTTTTGAGTTCGTGCAAAGAAACCCTTCAAAAGAACTTCTTGAAAAGATTTCTTCCAACCGCGAGGCCTTTTTCCGCGATAAAACATTTTTGGGACTTTATCAAGAAAAAGAAGCTGAATATCAAAGCAAAAAAGTCCGTCCTTTCATTGACGACGAACTTTTCTTTGAAATCGAGAAATCGCTGGCGGGAAAACCCATCTGGGAATTGGGCGAAAAAGATTTTCGCGTGGTTGAAGAAAAAATGAAAAACTACGCGCGCGCCCTGCTTGCCCATTCCTAAGAAAACCGTCGTTTATTTCCGCGGAGAGAGTAGGCCGCGCAAAGAGAACTCAGCGCTCACATCGCCTAAAATAGCGTCTTCTCCAAAGGCGGCCATTTCAAGCCTGGCCGAATTAAAAGTTTTTTTCCCTGGACGGATATCAAGACCAGCGATATAAATTTTTCCAGAACTCGCATAATTTTCGCCAAAGCTTATTTTTTGCCTATCTAGTTGATGAGAATCCAGGAACTTTTCCGCTTGGTTTTTATCGAGAATAGAAACAATGACCGGCTGAACCTTGATTAAGCGCTTTTGGGAAATAAAAAATCTCAATTCCAGATGTTTGCGCAATTCTTTCAATGATTTGGGAAACAGCGAAATAATGAGTTCTCCCTTGACTGGATTTCCGTAAAGCGCGGCAAGAACCTTGGCGGAAGACTCCTCACCCTTGAGAACCTTTTTAAGCGTCACTTTCTTAGTCTTTTTATTTTTAATTTTCTCAACCACATTTTGAATCTGGCGAATAAATAGCGCGGATTTAAACTTTTTCTTTTTTTCTTTAAAAACCGAAATAGGCTTCCAATGCGCTGAATCTTTTGGAATAAAAACACCTGAAGACGCTTTGTGTTTTTTCGCCTTTTTCTTTAATTTTTTTTTATTTTTTTTGTTTGAGCTCTTCGGCAAGGCCTTATGATGGGGTTTTGATTGCAGCGGAGCGTTTTGAGAGTTTTGAGCCGGCAAATTCATGGAAAACGCAGCCGATAAAAAAAGCCCAAGCGTCAAAAGCGAAAAAAGTTTTTTCATACAAGAACCTTAATCAAATCCTCAAGACGCGCTTTTTTAGACCGCGCCGTATCATAAAGCAAACGAGTTTCAGAGACGTCTTCCGGCGCCGCCTTTGAAAGGTAATTGGAATCGGAAAGCTTTTGAGACAATTTACTCAAGTCGCTTTCAACTTTTTGAAGCTCTTTTCCCAGGCGTTCGGCTTCTTTTTTAAAATCAATCAAACCCTCAAGCGGGACATAAAAGCTAAAGCTTGAGGAAACCGCGGAAGCGACCTTGGCGGACAACCCACCATTTGTGGAGTTAAGAAAAGAAACCTCTTTCCCACCGGTTAACGCGACCAAATAAGAGAGGTTCTGTTTTAGGAATTTCAGCTCCAAGGAATGTTCGCCTTGACAGATGATTGGAATCTTAAGCCCCGGCGAAATCCCAAGTTGAGAGCGCAAAGATCTTAAAGAGGCAACCGCTTCAATTAAAGCGCTCATTCCTTTTTGAGTTTCTTCCGTAATTTTAGTTTCCGGAACGCTCGGGAAACGGGAATTCATCAAAAAATCCGCCGGTTGAATATCCCATCTCTTTAAGACCGAATAAATTTCTTCCGTCACAAAAGGCATCAAGGGATGAAGCATTTTGACCACGCCAATCAAAATTGTCACTAAAACGCGAAAGGCCGTTTTTCGAGCGTTTAAATCAGAACCTTGAAGCCTGAGTTTGGCAAGCTCCACATACCAATCGCAGAATTTATCCCACAAAAATTCATACATTTGCTCCGCCGCGCCGGCGAGATTGTAAGCTCCCACCTCTTCTCGAACAGAGGCAATCATCTTTTGATACTCCGATAAAATCCAAAGATCCGCCGCCTCCAACGGAAAATCCTGGAGATCGCCCAATTCTTCCGGGCTCACCGCGTTCATCAAGGCAAAGCGCGCCGTATTCCACAATTTGTTGGTGAAATTACGCCCAGCAATCAGCGAATCTTCCGAGAAAATGATGTCTTTCCCGGGACGGGCCTGGGAAATCAAGGAGAAACGAAGAGCATCGGTTCCGTATTTCTCCATCATTTGGAGGGGATCCACCACATTCCCCAGGGATTTAGACATTTTTTTTCCCTTTTTATCACGGACAATGCCGTGAATAAAGGCTTCCGAAAAGGGAACCTTCCCGGTAAAATAGAGGCCCATCATCTGCATCCGGGCAACCCACAAATAGATAATTTCATAGCCCGTGACGAGAATTTGAGTCGGATAATAGCGCGCGAGATCATCAGTCTTATCCGGCCAGCCAAAAACTGAAAAAGGCCAGAGGGCGGAAGAAAACCAGGTGTCTAAAACATCGGGGTCCTGGATAAACTCAGAGCCTCCGCAAGCAGAACAGGTTTTTGGTTTTTCGCTCGCGACCACTCCCTTGAGATTAGGAATTTGATGGAAAGGAGTATCTTTCGAAATAGCGTTACATTTGAGGCAATACCAGACGGGAATTTCATGCCCCCACCAAATCTGGCGGGATACGCACCAATCGCGAATATCAAGCAACCAATCCCGATAAGGCTTTTCCCAGGACACAGGATAAATTTTAAATTGCCCGGCGTCCAGCGCCTTTAAAGCCTCTGCGGCCAAGTCCTTGGTTTTGACAAACCACTGCTGAGAGAGTAACGGCTCTATAATTTCCTGACAACGGTAGCAAACCCCGACCGCGTGGGGGTGGGGTTCGGTTTTTTCCAAAAGACCTTGGGATTCCAAGTCCTGAAGAATTTTTTTGCGCGCCTCTTCTCTGGATAAACCGGCATAAACACCGCATTCTTCCGTCATCTTTCCCGCGGGAGAAATGACTTTAAGGCGGGGAAGCTTGTGGCGAAGCCCCATTTCAAAGTCATTGGGATCATGGGCCGGAGTGACTTTAACTGCGCCTGTTCCAAAAGAGGAATCCACAAAACCATCAGCAATGACCGGAATTTCCCGGTTGACGAGAGGCAAGCGCAGTTTTTTTCCAATTAAGGCTTGATAGCGCCGATCGTCTGGATGAACGGCAACAGCCACGTCTCCCAGCATGGTTTCGGGCCGAGTCGTGGCCACGACTAACCCCGCGCCGCCTAAAACCTCCGGGTAGCGGATATGCCAGAGATTTCCCTTTCTTTCCTCATGTTCTACTTCAATATCGGATAAAGCCGTTCCGCATCTCACGCACCAATTGACCAAACGCTCTCCGCGGTAAAGAAGTCCATCGTCCCACAATTTTTTAAACGCATGAAAAACGGACGTTTTCCGTTTTTCATCCATGGTAAAAGCCTCGCGGCTAAAATCAAGCGAACACCCCAGTTTTTTCAGCTGGCCTAAAATTGTTTCTTTGCAATGAACCGTCCAATCTTCCATGCGACTGGTAAAAGCCTCGCGGCCAAGCCGAATCCGGGAGGTGTTTTCCGTCTTTAAAATTTTTTCCATCACGGTTTGAGTCGCAATGCCGCCGTGATCGGTTCCGGGAACCCAGCAGAGGTCTTTCCCCGACATTCTCTTTGAGCGAGCCAAAAAATCCTGAATTGTGTTATTAAGCGCGTGCCCGATATGAAGCGCTCCCGTTACGTTCGGAGGGGGGATGACCAGGGAATACGGCTCTCGATTTAAATCGGAATGAGAGTTAAAAATCCCGGATTTAGCCCAGTTGAGAACCCAACGAGCTTCGACATCCTTGGGGATATAGGCTTTGTCCCAGGTTTTTATTTCGGTCGTTTCATTCATGGTTTTAGATGAGATTTAATCTTAGCGATTAAACGGTTGATATCAATAGGTTTGAGCACGTATTCGACCGCGCCCGCGTCAATTCCGGCCAAACGATCAATTTTTTCTGTCGAAGAAGTAAATAAAATAACGGGAATATCCTTGGTCTTTGGATTTTGCTTGAGTTTTCGGCAAATGTCCAGACCGTTAAAATCCCGGATATAGAGGTCCAGCAAAATCACGTCGGGTTTGGCCGCTTCGGCTTTTTGAACGAAATCCTCTCCGGGAACCTCAAAAGCCTCAACCTCCATCCCGGCCCAGCCAATCGCGGCTCCAACCGCTTCGCGTAAAAGCTCGTCATCGTCCACCAAAAGAATTTTGGCTTTCTTTTCCATATTTCACCTCACAATAAATCGGAAGCGAGAGCCGCTAAAAGGCTTCTTTCGCTTTTGGTAAAAGTCACATGCCCGTAAAGCCCTTGCCCTTTAAAACGCTCGACTAAGTAAGTCAAACCGTTGGAGGCGGAATCCAAATAATAATTATCTATTTGGTAGGGATCTCCCGTCAAAACGATTTTTGCGCCTTGCCCCGCGCGCGAGATAATTGTTTTTACTTCATGCGGAGTCAAGTTCTGGGCGTCGTCAATAATGATGAAAAGGTTTGGAAGCGTACGGCCCCTTAGATACGTCACAGCCTCAATTTCAAGCATCCCTTCTTCCATCAGCATTTGAATGTCCATATCGGAAGTCTCTAAAGACCCGTGCGGACGCTCCAAAAGATAGCTTAAATTGTCATAAATAGCGCCCATCCAATTGGTCAGTTTCTCTTCCTTGGTCCCCGGCAAAAAGCCGATGTCATGCCCAACCGCCACGACCGGGCGCCCCACGAATATCCGCCGATAATATTTTTCCTCGAGAGTTTGTTGCAAAGCGGTCGCCAAGGCCATCAAGGTTTTTCCCGATCCCGCCAGTCCCACCAAGGTCACGAGTTGAATCTCCTTACTCAGCAAAAGCTCCAAGGCGAAGCGCTGTTCGACATTCAAAGGCTTAATTCCCCAAGGAACCGAATCGGCGTGAGAAAGAGGTAAGAGACTTCCTGTTTTTTTATCAAATCTTGTCAAAGCTGTTTGCGATGGGGAAGCTCTCAAAAGAATAAATTCATTGGGCGCCGCTTCGATTTTCAAATCGGAAGCCGGTATTTTCTTTTCTTTATAAAACCGGTCGATGACCGAAGGTTCAACCGCCTCTTCCCGCCAACCGGAATAAAGCTCGGAGACATCCACTTTTTGCTTCTCATAGTCTTCCGTCTCAAGGCCCAAGGCGTCCGCCTTAATGCGAAGATTGATATCCTTAGATATAAAAACGACATGCTCTTCTATCTTGCTGAGATAAAGAGCGGAGCCTAAAATAGCGTTATCTTTATGCTGAATGGGGAGCTCTTTGGGGAGGTTGGCTACAGTTTTAAGTTCGACTTTGAGCTTACCACCATTTTCCAGATCGACCCAATCGGAAAGCCGCCCGCGCCGGCGAAGTTCGTCGAGTTTTCTAGCCACCAGCCGCGCGGAACGGCCGCGCTCATCGTTAGAGCGTTTAAAAGAGTCAAGCTCCTCGATAACGCCAAGCGGAATCACGACCCTTGAACCCGCAAACGAAAACGGAGCGAGCGGATCATGCAAAATGACGTTGGTGTCTAAAACAAATGTTTTCATAAAAGGGCCTCGCTTGGACTCCTTAGTTCTATTCCATCAAAAGGGGGCACAAATTCCATAAATACCTGATTGGCCACAAACACGCCTTCTTTCGTCAATCTAAAAACATCCCCGCGTCTTTCAATAAGGCCGCGAGAAATCAAGGAATTCCACTGAGCGTCAAAAACCCGGAGAGATTCCTCGGGCGGAACATATCCTTTAATCATCCGCAACCCTAAAAAAGCCATTTCACCCAAGCGCTCGACTCCTTTAAGCTTCTCCGAAGAAGACGCGGAGATTTGGCCCGACTCAACTTTCACGCAGTACGGAATCAATCGGTCCTCATTGGTCGAGCGAACTCCGTTTAGATGAGAAGCCGCTCCGCACCCAAGCCCCAGATACTCGCCGTTTCCCCAGTAAATCTTATTATGCAAAGATTCTGCCCCCCGGCGCGCGAAATTCGATATTTCATAATGGATAAAACCCGCTTCTTTTAACATCTCAATAGAACGTTCAAACATCTCTCGAGCCAAATTCTCATCAATCTTGACTTCTCTTTTCGAGAACAAAGTCCAATCCTCCACCTGAAGCCCGTAAAGGGAAATATGGTCCGGAGACAAATCAAGAACCCGCTTTAAAGTTTGAAGATGAGTTTCAAGATTTTGCCCGGGAAGGCCGTACATTAAATCCACGGAAACTGAAAACCCGCCCGCTTCTTTTACATTTGAAAAAACATCGAAAAAATCTTTGGAGGAATGTTGGCGCCCAATTAATTTAAGCAGATGGTCATCGAGGGTTTGAAGCCCAAGACTGAGCCGATTGATTCCCGATTCTTTTAGAATTTTAATTTTATCCGCGTCAAGGCTTTCGGGATTAGCCTCAAACGTCGCTTCTTTAAAATTGGCCAAAGGAAAGCGAGCATGAATAATTTTAAAAAGCGTTTTTAATTCCTCCGCTGAAAGTTCAGACGGGGTTCCGCCGCCGATGTAAAGAGTCTCCGGATTAAACTCAGGAAAAAAAGAGGCTTCTTGGTCCAAGGCCGCCAAATAACGAGAAATCGTTTTCTTTTGCCCGGAAAACGCCGTGAAATCGCAATAAAAGCACTTAATGGAACAGAACGGAATATGCAGATAAAGCCCGCGCGACAGTTTCAAATCTTAAGTCTCAACAAAATTAGATTTTGAAGCGAGATCGGTAGCCCGTCGAGCCCATGTCTTTGGCGCATTCCCATAATCAATATAGGTGTATTTTTTCATCGCCGCTTCGTATTCATCCAGCAAGTCAACGCCTTCGCGAGGCTTAATCGCGCCCGAGCGAACGCAGGAGTCAATGGCGGATTTGAGCATTTTAATGAGTTCAAAGTCGCTGTATTGAATACTCTGAAGAACATCGCGAACATTTTGACCTTGAATCATTTCCTCGATGTAATACCCGGACGGCTCTGTGGGATCTTCAAAAACGTGGACCTCGCTGACCCTTCCGAACAAATTGTGAATATCTCCCATCGTCGCCTGATAAGCCCCCATCAGAAAAACGCCCAGATAATAGGGCTCTCCGGGTTTAATCGGATGGAGGGGAAGCGTTCCGCCCGCTTTTCGGTGACAGGCAAATTGCGAAATTTTTCCGTCTGAATCACAAGTAATATCCACCAGAGCCGCGCGGTGGGTCGGCTCTTCGTTTAAGCGCTCAAGCGGCATGATCGGGAAAAGTTGTCCAATGGCCCAGCTGTCCGGAAGAGATTGAAAAATAGAAAAATTGCATAAATACTGATCGCGCAAGGCCTTTGACATTTCTAAAATATCTTCTGGAACGTCTTTGATTTTAGAAAGGACTCCCCCAATTTCCCGGCAAAGACTCCAGAAAAGCGTTTCCGCTTTCGCCCGATCCTCAAGGCTTAAATATCCCAAATTAAACAAGGAGAACGCCTCATCCCGCCCTTGAACGGCCTGGTGATAGCTTTCGACCAGAGTCTTGGGATTTAAGTCCGTAAAAAGAGAACGCAAGGACTTGACGATATCGTGTTCATCTTCAGTGGGAGGAAACTCAGTGGGGCGAGCCCCGCCCTCGATTAAACCAAAGACGTTTACCGCCAACATCGAATGATGAGCGACCAGTGAACGCCCCGATTCGGTGACGATATTCGGCTCCGGCACTTTTTCTTGCCGGCAAACTTCCTGAATGGTCATGACTAAAGCACGCGCGTATTCCCTTAAATTATAGTTGACGGAACTGTCCACCGAGGAGTGAGAGCCGTCATAGTCCACTCCCAAGCCGCCGCCGCAGTCGATATATTCCATCTCAACGCCCATCTTGCGAAGCTTGGCGTAAACCCGCGAGGCCTCTTTAACCGCGTCTTTAATCGTCTGGATGTTGGTAATTTGAGAGCCGATATGAAAATGAAGAAGCTTCGCGGAAGAACTGAGGCCCGCGGCTCTCAGTTCGGAAACGGCCTCTAAAATTTCAGAGGTCGTGAGCCCAAATTTAGCCGAGTGTCCGCTGGAATATTTCCACTTTCCGCTTCCCTCGGTCTGAAGGCGAACGCGAATTCCAATCGTCGGAACGACATTGAGATCTTTGGCCGCTTTAATCAGAAGCGCAAGCTCCCCGGGCTTTTCAATGACCACGATGACTTTCTTGCCTATCTTGGTCCCGATCATGGCCAGGCGCATCATCGTCTCGTCTTTATAACCGTTAAGAATCGTCAAACCTTCCGAATGATTCATCGCTAAAACCGCGACTAATTCTCCGAGGCTTCCGGCTTCAAGGCCGAACTGATAGGGCGCTCCCGCGTCCAAAATTTCTTCCACCACTTCCCGCAACTGATTGACTTTAATCGGATAGACGCCGTAATAGCGACCTTTATATTTAAAATCCGAAACCGCCTTTTTAAAAGTTTCGTTTAAAAGCTCGACGCGATGGCGGAGGATGTCCTGAAAGCGAAAAAGAACCGGCAGGCGCAGGCCGCGGCTTAAAACGTCGTCAATGAGCCCGCGAATTTCAATCGCATGTTCGGCGTCAAAACGCGGGGAGACGGCTAGGCGCCCTTCCGGATTAATCCCAAAATATTTAAGGCCCCATCCCTTGACATTGTAAATGGAGGCGGAGTCGTCAACAGTCCAAGGGCGGTTGTTCATTGATTAATTTTATTATATCACGTTCGCGCTTAACAAGAACGGGAATTGGGAAAAATTCCCAATTCCCGTCTGATCATTGCTTGTATTAATTTTGTTTAAGGAAGATTTTTATGGCTTCCATCGCAGTAAGGCTTGGTTTTCGAGTGTTTACATCCGCACCACGCCACCTTCTTAGCCTCGGTCAACTCAACAATGATCGGAGTCATTCCCGTATTCATTTTAGAATGACTTCCGTCGCAGTAGGGCTGATTCTTTGAATGTCCGCACGCGCACCAGGCATATTTGCCTGGCTTCTCGTCTTTAACATACGGAGCTTTTTGCGCCACTTTAGGTTCGCTCATGAGAAGTCTCCTTTTTATTTTTTCGCTTTAGGCGGAATAATCGCCTCGACATCCAGCTTGATTTTGATTCTATTTCCGACTAAAAGGCCGCCGCTTTCCAAGACCTTGTTATACATAAGGCCAAAGTCCTTGCGGTTGATCGTCGTCGTCGCAACGGCTCCCAAACGCTGATTGCCCCACGGGTCTTTAACCACTCCTCCGATTTTCATTTTTAAAACCACGGGTTTGGTCACTCCGTGAATGGTGAGGGTTCCCAATAAGTCAGCGGTCTTGCCTTTCACGCGCTCAACTTTCACGCTTTTAAAGACAATCTCCGGATATTTCTTGACATCCAGGAAATTGGGCGACCGGACGTCATTATCGCGCATCTGAATGCGGGTATCAATGGAAGCCGCGTCAATATGCGCCTCCGCCTTCCACAGCTTCGGTTTCCCTGGAACATAATCAACTGTCCCCGAGAACTTATCGAAACGTCCTTGAACCCGGCTAATGACCATGTGCTTAACGCTAAAACTAATCGTTGTGTGCACAGGATCAATTTGATACGTCGCCGCCCCCGCGGGATACGCCAAAGCGCTGACTAAAGCCAACGCCAAGTACTTTTTCATTTTTTTATCTCCTTTTTAGTTATTTCATTTTTACGGCCTAGCTTCCGACACAATCTTCTCAAGGTTTCCTGTTCAGACGCCGATAATGCCGACATTTCTTCTTGAATGGCCGCGGCATGGCGGGGAAAGATCTTTTGGATTAAAGCTCGCCCTTTGGACGTCAATTGAACGCTGACATATCGGCGATCTTCTCCCGCCCGAACTCGCCTCGCCAAACCGCGTTTTTCAAGGTGATCAACCACCATCGTCACATTCCCGTCAGTCTTAAGAAGTTTTTTACCTAACTCCGTTTGACACAAAGGCCCCAAATGGAAAAGGGTCTCAAGAGCCCCAAACTGGCTCGCGGTCAAGCCTTCAGCGCTCAAACGTTTTTGAAGCCTCGAAATCACCGATTCTGACGCTCGCATCAGATTAATAAAGGCGTTTAAAGACCGGAGGCGATTTAAATCTCCCTTATAATGGCTTGGCATAGTTTAATATAGAACTATTTAACCATTAACTGTTTTCATTTGTCAACTTAAATAGGCAATATGGTTAAATTCTAGAGTGGAAGAACAGCGAAACGTTAAAATCGAAATAGCTGCCGTTCTGTTTTTTTCTCTTCTCATCTCCTTATCCGGTCTCAAAGAAGCCCTTCAAATAGACGAGCCCTTTTTCCTGGCCGTGGGTTTTCATATTCTCAAGGCCCCCTTGCATCCGTTTAACTTTTCATTTAACTGGTATGGACAAACCGTTTCATACGCGAAACTTAACAACACCCCTCCTCTCTTTCACTATCTTCTGGCCCTCGGGCTTTACTTCTCCAAGGGAAAAATCTGGCTTCTGCGCGCATTACTTATTCCCTTTGATTTACTGAGCGCGTTTTTTCTTTATTTAATCGCCGCTCGTTTTCTCAAACGCCCTCTTTGGCCGACTTTAATCGTTCTCGCCTCGCCCGCCTATCTCATCAATCTTCCGCATTTAATGCCGGAAAAGGTAATGGCGGTCTTTTCCTTTTTATCCCTCTACGCATTGATTCGCTCTTTCGATGAAAAAAACGAGACCTGGTATTGGATTTCGGCCTTCGCCTTAAACCTGGCCCTTCTCTCAAAATACGCCGCCCTTTTTCTCTTTTTTCCGGCGCTCGCCTACTCCCTAGAACATCAAGTGCCCCTTCGGAAAATGCTCCGCTATTTTTTCATTTCCATTTTCGGGCTTCTCCTTTATTTTATCTACGACCGGCTTACCAACCGCGCCGCGCTTACGGCCCTAAGCAGCGTTTTTGCCGCTCCCAGCATCGCGCTACTTCCTTTATATAGGACTCGCTCTTTTTTCTCTTTCGCCGGTGGTTTGGGAGTCGCGGCGACTCTCTGGCCATCCCTCTTTCTTAAAAAAAATCTTAAAGCGCAAATTCTGTGTTGGGCGGGCGCAATCCTTCTCTTCCTGCCGTTTTTCGACACGCCCCATGCCTTGACTCCTCTTTTTCAGCGCGGGATGGGAATCACTTTTTCTTATCTAGCCCTGACGTCTTTTTGGGAATTATTTTCAGCCCGAGCGCTCAAAGGCTGGCCTTTTTGGATGAGCTGGCTTTTTTCGGCCAGCCTTCTCCAATTTTTTCTTTATTGGAGTATCGCCGCCCGGCTTTTTATCTTCATCCTGCCGCCCCTTATTTTTGGACTGGCGGAAAAAATGGAAATTCTCTTTGAGAATAACTTCAAAAAAATCATGATTATCTCTTTTCTCTTAACGCTTTCCTTGACTCTTGTTTTAAGAGAGGTTGATTTTGCCTACGCTTCCTCGCAAAAAAAATTCGCGGAGTGGGTCAAAACCCGCTATCTGGACGCTGGGGAAAAAGTATGGTTTACCGGCCACTGGGGCTTTCAATATTACATGGAGAAAGCCGGAGCCGTGGAAGAAAACTGGCCGCCGCAAGAAATGAAGACGGGAGATATTTTCGCCGTTCCGGCCATCAATACCAATTTAATATTGCCATCTTATCTAACTACAAAGTTCAAAGAGGTTCATGAAATCACGATCCAAAACCCCTTCCCATTCCGTTTGATGGGTTCTTCCGACATCCCCAATGGAGCGGGCTTTTACTCCAGCGTCTTTGGTTTTTTACCTTACGCCTTGAGTTCAGGGCCGCTGGATAAATTTCTCGTATTCCAAATCCAAAAAACTCCTAAAACCGTTAAATAACCCACGCTCCAATATCCGGACCAAAACCAAAAGTAAGACGGTAACGCCCGGTAATTGGGAATAAGCAAAAGATTCACTGATATGAGGATAAGCAGGAACCAAAGCGATATTTTTCGATTGCCAATATCCCGCAAAACCGCTAAGAAAAGCGGCAGAATCCAAACTTGATCTCCGCAATGGGAATAGAGAGAACCTAAAAGCGCGATGGAAAAAATCAGAGCCAAGCGCTTTTGGGCAGAACCCGGACGCAGGGAAATCCATAGAATAAAAAACCCGCTAAAAACTCCGCCTATTTTTCTAAAAAATTGAAGCCAGGGCGAGGGTTCAAAGAGAGAGGCGAAAGAGGCCGCTTTGAGAAAAGAAAAAAAGTGAAGGCTTTTATAAATTTGGACGACCAGGCTTTGATCGTCAAAAAAAACAAAGCGACTCCCGTAATGAAAAAGGCTTAAGGCGAAATCTTGCCACAGAACCCAAGAAGCGTTTCCAATAAGAATCGAAAAAATCCCCAAAGCCATCGGCCAAAGACTGAGAGCGGCCGCGCGCCATTTTCGGTTCATTAAAAGAAAAAGAAATACGCACAAAAACCATTGCGGCAAAAGAGAGAGAAACCCCCACGCAAAAGTAGCCAAGGTTTCATATCCTTTTTGCCATAAAATGAGTCCCAGGACAAACGCGGCGAAAACCACGACCGCCAAACGATGATAGAAAACGCCGTGAATGAGACCGGGGAAAGAAGCGATAAAGAAAATGGCAAGGTAAGATCGCAATTCTCCAAGAGAAAATTCCGCCAAATAAAGCGAGGCATAAATCGCAAACGCCAGGGAGAGAAAAATAATAAAAGACCAAAGATAGAAAGCCGTTTTATAAGAGAACCTTGGCAAGAATTGGAGGAGAGTGAAATCCCAAGGTGGAAGGGCCGCCGCGTAAAAACGCGACGGATAGGGGTTTCTGCGTCCCAAAAAAGAAGAGAGCGCGTTTTGAAACGTTAAGGGGTCATAAGGGTTTTGGCCACGAGCGTAAAGACTGCTTCCCGCGTATAAATAGATGAAATCCTCTCTCGGATTTTGAAGGGAAATCCATGACCAAAAGGCTGAAACAAGGAGAATGAGAAGAACTCCTAAGGTGCGCCGCTCCGCGCTCATGGCGATTTTATTACCGAGGCGTAGAGAAGGCCCACAAACCCCAAAAGAAAGAGAACCCAGCCCCAATCGGAATAAGGGGGGGAAAAACTCCAGCGCACGGAATTACTACCCGTTTCAAGATCAATGGATTGAAAAATTTCATCATAGGAACCAATCTTGGATGGAAAGCCGTTGATTTGAGCCTTCCATCCGGGCATAAAAAGTTCCCGGCGAATTAATTTCGCGGGAGCGGCGCAGTCAGCTAACGCGAAATCCCGGCGCAAACGGCTCAACTGGCAGGGACCCCCAACGAGCGAATAATAAGGCCGCGGGTTGGGCAATTCCCAAATCTTAACGAGAGAATCAGAATAAACCTCGCGAATTCCCTTAAGACTTCCGACATAACGCAAAATTAAGCGCGCGCCTCTTCCGGGAATTTTTCCTTGAGGCCCAAAGAGAACTTGGTTTTGGCCTGGGGGCAATAGACCCGTCCAGAGAGCAAAGGGTTTTTTACCGCCCTCATTGGAAATATCCAAAGACATCAAAACCCCCGGATGCACCCGGAGAGGGGGCGACAGCGGCACGTAAAGAAAAGAGTCGTCCTTGGTCCCAATAAGCGAGACCTCCCCCGAGGCACAAGCTCCCTGAGCGCAAAGACGCGCTTTCATTTTTCCATCCGCGCTATTTCTATAATTTCCCTCAAAAACGCCGACGGAGGATATTTGATTTTTCCCGCCAGGGTAAGACGGAGCGGTCAATACGACCCTTGCCGACTGCCCCGTAAAAAGAGTCAACGGCTCGGTCACCTTCCCAACCGCAAAGGCAAAGGAAAAGAGAGAAAGCCCTTCCGGACGCGTGACGACATAACGAACTCCGACTTTTTCGTAATTCTTCAAGAATTTAAGCAGAGAGTCTCTCCCCGCGCTTCTCCCATAGGGAGGCCAATCCGGAAGATAAACGGCGTTACGGGATTTAAATAGAAGCGGAAAGAGGTTTTTATTTATGAATTCATCCCAATTTCCCGGAGCGGGAACGCCATTGTAATTAAGTTCGGCTATTTTAAAATAGGATCCATAGTTGGGGTGAATCGGATAAAAGGTATAGAAACGAGAAAGCCCGAGATGAGTTTTTAAAAAATGAATCGCGGGCCAATCAAGGCGCCGAGGATGAACCGCGCTTAGCTGGGGAACGATGAAAAACACGCAAGACTCTAGTATTAGGAGGCAAAAGAAAACGATTCTGCGGTATTCCCCGCTAAGAAATATCCAGGACGCCGCAAAAACACCAAGTTCGCCTATCGCCCAGGCATTGGATAAAAAAAAGAAACTTTTAAAAAACCCTCCCCAGCTTCCAAAATTATGCCAAGGCCAAGCCACCGCGGCGGCAAAAAAAATCAGCGCCAATGAAGCGGCAAGCGGTAAAAAAATATTCGACTGATCATTTTTTAAATCATCAATAGCCAACGCCGCGAGAATGGAGAGAGACAATTCCCAGGACGGCGGCGAATAGCGGTAAAATTCCGATTGCGAGAGAAAAGGAATATGAGACATCAAAGATAGAATCGGCGAGAACCCAAAACTTCGAGCCCAACAAAGGAGCGCCCACGAAACGAGCAAAATCCTCAGCCCTTTTTCTCGCTTGCCTCCCGAATAGGGAATCGCAAACAGGGCTAAAAAGACCAGCGAAACCCCGGCATAGCCTCCCACGTTATCCCATACTCGCGCGAGGGTTCTATTTCCAAAGCTAAACGCCGTGGGGCCGAACACATAAGGCAAAAAAAGGGTCGCAGATCCGGCAAAAGGGAGAGAGACGCGTCCAAAAACATGAAGACGGAACACGTCGGAATTTTGAAGATAATCGCCAAAAGAGATTAAAAGTGGAGCAGCAAGTAAGAGTCCCAAAACCCCGCCGCCAATAACACGTCCGGCAAAAACCAAAGGACGCTCCGACATTCTTAGGCGAAGAAGCGCCCACAAAAGAGCCAATAGGCCGTCAATATAAGCGGTTTCCGGGAAACCAGCAAGGAGAGACCAAGCCAGGGCAAACCCAATCCAAAAAACTCCCGCGTTTTTTCCCTCTTCCGAAAAAGCGGTCTCTATTCCATAGAGGAAAAGAGGCAAAAACGGAATGGGGTGGATGGCCACATAGGAGAACCAGGAAAAAGTTCCGTTCAATGAATAAGCCATCGCTCCGGCAAGGGCCGCGAATGGGCCAAGACGCAATTTTCGCAACAATCCATAGGAAGCGAGTCCGGAAACAATTTGAAGGGATATCTTCAGCCACAAAACGCCGTTTCTCAATAAGAGCAGAAACAAAAACGGCCAAAAAAAAGCGGCGGAAGCCGGACCTCCAGCCAAAGGCATTCCCACGCCGGAATAGGAATTCCACCAGGGAACGGTCCCGCGCAACCAATCCAGGGCCGCAAGCTTCCCCAGCGCTTGCGTGGTATAGCCAGCATGCGGATCCAAATAGGGCGCGCCCGGAAGCGGGTGGAAAGTATGCCCAATCGCCAGGCCCGAGTTAAACCATAGGGGGTTAGGGCTAAGCCCTAAAAGAAGCAGGGGCAGATGAATCAAAAACGGAAGGAGAAAAATCGCCGCGATGGGCGCCCACGGGAAAGATTCCAGCCATTGGTCCATTGAAACTAAAAAGCCGCTCCTGACCCGCTCAGATTGAGAAATCATTTTTTTGGAAAGAATTGAACAAGGGAAAGCTCCGGATTGTGATAGAGAATTTTGCAGGACGCCGCAGTGGAAGAGCAGGGATCCCAATTAGACGGAAAAACCGCGTAGTTGGCGTTCAAGACATGAGAAATGCCAAGCAAGGTTTTTAAATCCTTATGGAGATAAGCGGCATTAAGGTCTTCGTGAAGCGGCCAATAGAATTTTTCAACTTTATCATTAAAGGCGATAAGCATTTCAAGAGCGCGGGAATCCCCAAAAACGGAGCGGACGGATTTTAAACGAAAAAAGAAAAGCCCGTCAGGAACGAGAATCAAGGCGTCGCGAGGAGTCATCTCTCTGGTTTTTCGCGACAGGTCCGTTTCATCTTTCCACAATCGCTCCGGTTCCAAAGGGGCGCTCCAGGCTGAATGAGGGAAAGAATGGAGGAGAATAAAAACCCCTAAGACAAGAATTAAAATATTTTTCTTTCTCTCTTCCAGGGGGCGCCAAAATTCGGACGCAAGAGGAATTAGCGGGAGAATGGCCGGCATGAAGGATCTAAATTCGGCCATGATTAAAGTCGGAGAAAACGGGAGCGTTAAAATAAAAAACCGTCCGAGAATCAGAAAACTCAACGGCAAACTCGCGCTTAAGAGAACCTGGCTTTTTTTATCTTGAATACTCCGCCAGGGCCGAGCCATGACCCAAAAGGCGAAAACAATCGCGGGATAACGTAAAAGAAAAAAGAAGATAATGATCGCCCGGAAACGGAAAATGGGCCAGCCATTGGCTGGATAAATGCCCGGAAAAGCCCAGCCGAAAAAATTCGCGCTGGGAGGGCTCCACCTTCTCAAAAACAATAAAGACGGCAAGACCCCCATAAACATAAAAATGAGAGAAAGGAAAACCGCCAGAAACGACATTTTATTTTTTGGGGGACGAACAGCGGGAACAAAAAAATAAACGGAAACAAGGGCCAAACTCATCTCAATAGCCGTGGGAGCGTGAATATTGGCCGCCAAGGCTAAAAGCCCCATTTCCCAAGGGGGCGCGGCGGGATTTTTTATTCTCCGCGCGAGAAAATAGAGAATCCATGGAAAAAGAGACAAGGCCTGCTCATGAGGGACCGCAAAATTTCCAAGCGCGAGAAAATATTGACCCGCCGGATCGGTTCCGCCGGCTAGAAGAAATAAAACCGCCAGCGCCATTGAAAGAAAGTTTTCTGAAATCTCATAAGACAGAAGGCCCATCCCTAAAGCCGCCACAAAAAAAGTCAAACAAGAGATAAACCAATTACCCACAATCGCGTCGTGAAAGAGACGCAAACTCAAACGAGCCGTCATCTCGCGCCAAAACCAAGGATAAAGAGGCGCGACGCGAGTCACCATATAATCGCGCGCATAAAGAGACGGGTTCAGGGTGTGAATTTGAATCGGAATGAGATGGAGATAATCAAGGCTGGCCCCTGTGGCCAACATCGAATTCCAAGACGGTGGAAAACCGCTCCACAAAAATGTCCGGAACTGAAAAACAAACGCTAATGTCAACGCGATACAGCCCAGCGAAATTTGAAAGCGTTTCATCTATTATAGAAACACTATAATATCCTATCCCACTTATGAAAGGACCCAGAGAAACAGACGTCTTCTTTATGCGCAAGGCTTTGGAACTGGCCCAACGCGGAGGCGAAAAGACTCGCCCCAATCCCAAAGTCGGCTGCGTTTTAGTGAAAGACGGAAAAATCATCTCTCAAGCCTGGCATCAGAAATTTGGCGGCCCGCACGCGGAACTCTTAGCTCTTGAAAAAGCCGGTTCTCAAGCGCACGGGGCCACCGCCTATGTCACCCTTGAACCTTGCGTTTTATTTCGCGGAAAAAAAACTCCTTCCTGCGCCGAGGCTCTTATCGCCGCCAAAGTAAAAAAGGTCTTCATCTCAAGCCCTGATCCAAACCCTAAAATATCAAACCGCGGAATTGGACTCCTTAAGGCCAATGGAATCAAGGTTCAAACTGGACTTTTGAAGGAAGAAAATCAGGAGATAAACCGCAGTTTTTTCTGGAGACATCAGCACAAGCGCCCTTATGTGGTTTTAAAACTCGCTTTAGGCCTTGATGGGAAAGCCTTCGCGCTTGGGGGAAGATCAAAATGGATTACCGGAATAGCCGCGCGAAAAAATGTTCATCGTCTCAGAGCCCGCTTTGACGCCATCTTAGTGGGAATCGAAACGGTCCTCAAAGATAATCCCAGTTTAACTTCTCACGGACGCGGCGAAAACCCCACTCGCGTTATTTTAGACACCCGCCTCAGAATTCCGCGAAATTCCAAGGTTTTGGACGGCCAAGCGCGAACCTTGATCCTCACCTCATCCAATCAAAAAATTCCCAATGGGAAAATTCTTCGCGTCCCCAAAAAGGACGGAAAAATTAATTTAAGGCGCGCCTTGAGGAAATTGGCCGAACTGGGAGTCGGAAGTTTGTTGGTTGAGGGAGGCCCCACGGTCATTGCTTCTTTTCTTAAGGAAAATCTGGCCGATGAGGCTTATGTCTTTCTCGCGCCGAAATTTTTGTCTGGAACCCGCAACCCAAACCTTGCGCCGCTCCTCAAACACCCGGAATTTGAAAAAATTGGAAAAGACTTTCTCATCCATGGTAGAATCTCATAGTCCCTTCTCTCATAATCTTAAGGTGGGGACAATGCCGTCTAAAATCACGAGGAAAAGGCATAGGATGTTTTCCGGGATCATTGAAAAAGAAGGCCGAGTTAAAAAAGCGAGCGGAAGCTCTCTCTGCATTTCCGCGTCTTTGACCGGAATTAAACCCGGAGACAGCGTCGCGGTCAACGGGACCTGCCTCACTGCGTTAAAATCCCTCAAAAAAAACCTCCTCGCATTCGATTTAAGTACGGAAACATTGAAACTTACGACCTTGGGGCGGCTCAAACCCGGCCAAACCGTTAATCTTGAGCGCGCCCTTAAACTCTCAGATGTTATCGGCGGGCACCTTGTCTCAGGCCATGTTGACGTGACGGCCCGCGTTTTGGAAAAAATAAATTTGCCCAAGGGCTTCGCCAACATCCGCGTTGAAATTCCTAAAGCCCTCATCGGCCTCATAGCCAAAAAAGGATCCGTCACCGTTGACGGAGTCAGCTTGACTGTCGCGACTATTGGAAAAAGATATTTTGAGGCGGCGCTGATTCCGTATACGCTTAAACACACCAATCTTGGAAAATTAAAAGAAGGCGATTTCGTCAACCTCGAAGCCGATCTCCTGGCCCGATACGCCGCTCATTACTTATCCAGCGTAAAATTTGGGAGGACCTCTATTTGAAATTCAATACCATTGAGGATGCGATCAAAGACATCCGCAAAGGGAAAATGATCATCGTCATTGATGATCCCAAACGGGAAAACGAAGGCGATCTCATCATCGCAGCGGAAAAATGCACTGAAGCCGCCGTTAATTTTATGGCCAAACACGGGCGGGGTCTTATCTGCGTTCCAATGACCAACGAACGGCTTGACGAACTCAATCTGCACCCGATGGTCCACGCCTCTTCCTGGACCCGAGAACCGGGACGGGACACCGCGTTTTCAGTTTCAGTGGATGTTCGCCAAGGAACGACGACCGGCATTTCCGCTTCAGACCGCACTAAAACAATTCAAGCCCTCATCTCGCCAAAAACAAAACCTGACGATTTAATTCGCCCAGGACATATCTTTCCCCTGCGCTCTAAAGACGGCGGGGTCTTGGTGAGAGCCGGTCATACCGAGGCCGCTGTCGATTTAGCGCGATTGGCCGGTCTTAAACCCGCCGGAGTTATCTGCGAAATTTTAAACCAGGACGGCTCCATGGCGCGCACGCCTCAACTCATGCGCTTTGCGAAAAAACACAAGTTCAGCATCGTCACCATTCAAGATTTAATCGAGTATCGCAGATCCCGAGAAAGGCTAGTCAAGCGCATGGCCACTGCTCATCTTCCGACGAAGTTTGGAGATTTTTTAATTCATCTCTACGAAGAAACGCTAACCGGAAAACAACACCTGGCTCTCACTAAGGGCGTGGTCGAGGGCTCAAAAAAAGTTCTTGTGCGCGTTCACAGCTCCTGCGTTACTGGAGACGTTTTGTTTTCCGAACGATGCGATTGCGGAAAGCAACTGGCCGCAGCGCTTGAGCGCATCGGCCACGAAAAAATGGGAACTCTCATTTATCTCTCCCAAGAAGGGCGCGGGATCGGGCTTCTCAACAAGCTCAAATCCTACAATCTTCAAGATCAAGGCCTTGATACAGTGGAAGCCAATCTCGCCTTGGGGTTTAAGCCGGATTTGCGGGAATACGGAATCGGAGCCCAAATCTTGGCCGATCTCGGGCTTTCGACTATTCGCATTTTGACCAATAACCCGCGAAAAATCGTCGGCATCGAAGGTTACGGGCTCAAAGTTGTTGAACGCGTGCCTCTTGAAACTCCGGCGACTCCGCATAACGCCCGCTATTTGCAGACTAAAAAACGAAAACTCGGACATTGGCTGACAGAGGAATCTCTTCTTCCATGAAAAAATCGAAAATTGGAATTGTCGCCTCGCGTTTTAATGAAAACGTAACGGAGCGGTTGCTCGCCAACTGCCTTAAGACCTTGGAAGCCGCAAAAATCGCGAAATCAGATATTTTGGTTATTCGCGTTCCCGGCGCTTATGAAATTCCCTGGACGCTTCAGGAAATGGCGCTAAGCGGAAAATATTCTGTTTTGATTACTCTCGGCTGCATTCTCAAGGGCGAAACCCCTCAAAACGACTACATGGCTAAAGCCGTCGTGGAAAGCATCCAAAAAATTTCTCTTGAGACCCGCGTCCCCTGCTTGTTGGGAGTCATTACCCCCAACACTGAAAAACAAGCCCTGGCACGAACGCGAGGGGAAATGGACCGCGGAAAAGAAGCGGCCCTGGCGGCCCTAGAGATGCTGTGGATTAAATCAACGCTGGGAAAAGGAACCTCTAAATGAAGGGAAGAAGACTCGCGCGAGCAACAGCCTTACAAGCCCTCTATCTCATTGATGTCTCAGGAATTTCGGAAGAAGTCGCGCTCTCAACCCAGCAGGAAGCTCTGGACTATCTAAAGGAAAGCGATTCTTCTTTTTCAAGAGATTTGGTTTCGGGGACGCGAAAATTTTTAAACGAAATCGACCATAAAATTGCTGAAGCGGCGGCGCATTGGCGGCTGGACCGCATGACCTCGGTGGACAGAAATATCCTGCGGCTTTCAACTTACGAATTATCCTACGTCCCGGATACTCCGCCCAAAGTCGCCATCAATGAAGCCATTGAAATCGCCCGCGAGTTTTCAACGGAAGAATCCGCCCGATTTGTAAATGGGATTCTCGATAAAATCTCCAAGTCTGAAAAATAATTTCATGTCAGTTCAAGCGGAAATCAATCGCCTGAGAAATGAAATTATTAAGCACGACCGATTATATTATCTTGAACAAAAGCCTGAAATATCGGATTTTGAATATGACGCTTTGATGCGCCGCCTAAAAGAGCTGGAAAACCTGCATCCCGAACTCATTACGCCCGATTCTCCCACGCGCCGCGTCTCGGGAGAAGTTTCCCCAAGTTTCGCGCCCGTCCGACACGCCTCACGAATGATTTCACTTGACAACACCTACAACGAAGAAGAAATTTTGGACTGGCACAGTCGCATCGCTAAAATTCTTCCTTCTGGAACAAAGCCCCAATATCTGGTTGAGCGCAAACTAGACGGCCTTTCCTGCGCTTTGACTTACGAAAAAGGGCTTCTCAATCGGGCGGCCACGCGCGGAGATGGGGAAACCGGAGAAGACATTACTCCCAATGCCAAAACCCTGCGCACAATTCCCCTCAAATTAAATCTCCCTCTGCGGCACGCCGAATATCTTGAGCGTCTTGAAATTCGGGGGGAAGTCTTGATGACTCAAGCCGATTTTGAGAGAGTCAACGCTGAAATGAAAAAAAACGGGGAAGAACCTTTCGTCAACCCGCGAAACTGCGCTTCCGGATCTCTTCGGCAAAAAGACCCGTCTGTCACCGCCAGACGGCGACTGCGCTTTTACGCCCATTCCTTTGGAGCCTGGGAACATTCTGGGGAAAGAGCGCTCACCTATCAAGACATATATGCCTTGCCCCCAGATACTCAATCTGATTTTTTGGAACTCTGCAAAAAATTTGGGTTTCAAGTCGAGCCTTACGAAATTTTTGAATCCATCGAAGAAGTGATTAAGTTCTACAAAAAATTTAAAGACGAGATTATGCCGACTCTCCCTTATGCGGTAGACGGGCTCGTCGTTAAAGTTAATTCCTTTGCTCAACAAAAAATTCTGGGTTCCACAAACAAAAGTCCCCGCTGGGCCGTGGCCTTTAAATATCCCGGCTCTCAGGCCTCATCCCGAGTCAAAGCCGTCGAGTTTTCAGTCGGCCGCACCGGCGTCATTACCCCCGTCGCCAAAGTCGAGCCTGTCTTTTGCGCAGGGGTCACCATTAGCTCTGTGACCCTCCACAATTTTGATGAGATCGAAAGACTCGGCCTGGGAGTAGGGGATGGAGTGCTCATAGAACGCGCTGGAGAAGTGATTCCGAAAATTGTCCGGGTGTCTCAAAAAGCCTCGCATTCCTTAGAGATCACGCCGCCTGTCCTGTGCCCGGCCTGTCAATCTAAAGTCATTAAGGAAGAACAAGTCGCCTACCGATGCCCTAATCCTTCTTGTCCGGCTCAAATTCGCGCGCGGCTTTTGCATTTTGCCTCCCGAAAGGCCATGGATATTCAAGGACTTGGAGAATCTGTCATTGATCAGCTACTTGAAAAAAAACTGGTTAAGGATTTTTCCGATCTCTATCATTTGAAAATAGAAGAATTAACCGCGCTGGATCTTTTCGCCTCAAAACGCGCTCAAAATCTCCTAGATCAAATCAGCGCCTCCAAACAAAAGCCTCTTTCCCGGCTTATCCATGGACTGGGAATTCCTCAGGTGGGGGAAAAAACCGCGGAAATTATCGCGGAAAGATTTTCTCTTGAAGAACTCTTGTCGGCCTCCGGGGAAGAGCTTCAGAAAATTCAGGAGATTGGCCCCGTGGTTTCGGAAGGCATCGTTGATTTTTTCTCCCGTTCCGAAATTAAAAACCTCATCACGCGCTTAAAAGAAGCTGGCCTCAATATGAAAAAAGAAGAGCGGAGTTTTTCCCAAAGGCCGCTAGAGGGTAAAAGTTTTGTCTTTACGGGCGAACTTAAATCCATGCCGCGGGAAGAAGCCGAATCCAAAATTAAGAGCCTGGGCGGAAAAGTCTCCTCCTCTGTTTCACCTAAAACTTCTTATGTGGTTGTCGGCGAAGCGCCAGGCTCTAAGCTCAAAAAAGCCCAAGAACTCGGCGTTCAAATTCTCAATGAGGAAAAATTTTTAGAACTTCTCAATCAACACAATGCCCAATAAAATCGAAAAATACGCGCTCTTAAACGTCGCGGATCGAACGGGTATTATTGAACTAGCCTACGAACTCCGCGCCTTGAACTTTCAGATTATTTCTTCCGGCGCCACCGCCAAAGCCTTGAAGCAAGCTGAAATTGAAATCATCGAAATCGCCGAACTCATCGGCGCAAAAAACATTCCGCAAGGTCCCTTAAATTTACTCCATCCTCAAATTCTTTCTGCATTAACCTTGAGTCCGGACAAACCTGGAGCGGCGGCGGAACTGGAACGCCAAGGCGGGCGCCCGATTGATTTAATCGCCGTCAATTTCTATCCGGTCTCTGAAATTGTCTCGGATAAAAACTTGTCTCCCAGGGAAATCCTCGATTATATCGATCTCGCCGGTCCAACTCTCATTCGCGCCGCGGCGAGAAATCATCAAAATGTCCTCTGTCTTTGCGATCCCGAAGACTACTTGCCCACCATAGATTCCCTCAAGCAGTACGGACGCGTCCATCCGGATAAACGACAAAGCCTCGCGGCAAAAGCGTTTCATTACAGCGCCTATTACGATTCGACCGTCGCTCAGTATCTGGGCGGAAAATGGGAACGTCTCCCCGACGAACTCGTCATCGGTCTCAAAAAAAGCGCGGATTTGCGCTACGGCGAAAACCCACAGCAACAAGGAGCCCTTTATGCTCTAAGCGGGGCCCGACCCTGGGGGCTCAACGCCGCCCAAATCATTCACGGAAAACCTTTGTCTTACAACCACTACCTTGATCTCGATGTCGCCTGGGAACTCGCCATTGAAATTGAGGATCCCGCCTGCGTCATTGTCCGGCACGCGACTCCCGCCGGAGTCGCGTCCTCTGAAAATTTGACCGAGGCCGCGCGCTTGGCCTACCGTTCTGATTTGAGAGGATGTTTTCAGGGCAGTTGCGCGGTCAATAGAGAAATTAGTGAAGAAGCCGCCGCTTTTTTTGCCGAGGCCCATATTGCTCTTATCGCCGCTCCGCAATTTTCACCGGGCGCCCTTTCCATTTTGCGCGCAAAAAAAGATATACGGCTTGTCACCCTTCCCTCCACCTTGGTTTCTCCCGGAGAGATGGACATCAAAACCGTCGCCGGCGGAGCCTTGATTCAAGACCAAGATCACTCAAAAATGACCGGGCCTTTTACTTGCGTAACCCGCAGGGCTCCCAATGAAGTGGAAACAAAATCTCTGCAACTGGCCTGGCATGTGGCCAAGCACGCCCGAACGCATGCCGCCGTTATTGTTCAAGGAACCTCAACCGTTGGAATCGGAAGCGGACAAACCTCTCGCCTTGACAGCGTGAGACTTTCTCTTGTCAAAAGTCAAGAAAGACATCCCATTTTACCGGCCCACACCTCTCTCCTAATGGCCTCAGACGGCGTTCTGTCGGGGGAACATATTCGCGAAGCGGCTCAGGGGGGGGTCAGCGCCATTATCGAGCCTGGGGGGTCGAGCGAAGACAAAGAGGCGATCGAGGCGGCCAACGAAAAAAATATCGCGATTCTCTTTACCGGAAGCAGGCATTTTAGGCATTAAAAATTTTTCATTTCGCCCTCATTCTTGCTAGAATAAGTTTTGTTGCGGGCGTAGTTCAATGGTAGAACGTCAGCCTTCCAAGCTGATCACGTGGGTTCGATTCCCATCGCCCGCTGGTTTAAACGCTGGGGTAGCTCAGTGGTAGAGCATCTCCATGGTAATGGGAAAAACCCGTTTTCGCGGTTTTTTGCCCGGCCTTGTTTGATTCGGTTTCTCGACGAGAAACGCCCAAAATCCATTTTTTCGGCTTTGCGGGTTTTTTCCCGTTTTTGACCCAAGATGGACACTATATGGACACCAGTTTTTGGGGCTGTTAAATCGAAATATCTAACCCAACTCGACTTTCTTTAGGACTGATTGAACTCTTTTTCGAACTGAACTATGATCCGGAGTATTTCATCGAAGACCGGCGGAGTGCGAAAGAACATTTCCTTGCGCATGGCGGCGTAATCGCTCCGCCATTCAGCTTCCTGCTGGGGTAGCGGTGCGATACGCAAGCGCCCTTTTTTAAGAGTGTCGTAATCCATCCAGCCGTAGCGGAAGAAGTTGCGGCGGTGAGTGGCGACGCGCTCAAACAACGCCATATCCTTGACCGCCTCGGCGGCGATGCCCTTCGTGATGAGGCACCATAGATCGTAATAGTGGCGCGAAAGGCGTGCCTTGCGCCGCTTGCCCTCCGGACGATAAGTCTCCTCATGGAGCAACATCGCCTTTTCCCAGAACGTTCGACGCGGCGCGACGCTTCGCACCGAAAACGAGCCGTTCATAATTAGATTGTCAAAGACGCCGGCGAGCATGGGCTCTATATTGGGAGACTCAGCGGGTTCGGTTTCCGAGCGCGCGCCCAATTCGATCTTGACCGCTTGCCGCACATAGCTCTCCGCCTTCGGGAACTCGGTCGGATAGTGAAAGAGGAGTGTCTGCATGTCCATGTCCTCATCAGCTCCGGCGGCCTCCAGAACCCATTTCGCATTCCTCGGCAATCGCGCGGTGAAACGCTTTTGGAGCTCGGGCAACAGCTCCTTGACCACGCGCGCGCTACAAGCTTCCTTGAGCTTCTCGAGTTGTTTATTGCTCAGGCGTTCGCCAGAAAACCCGAGGGATTCACGGTCAATCACGATGTCAATGTCCTCGGAAAACCGCTCGATTAACTTCCAGCCCTTGGAAAGAGAGGTTCCGCCCTTGAACGTTAGATGCGCCCCGAAACCCGGTAGAGCGAAGAGTTCTCGCAGCGTCCAGCAAACCCAGAAATCCTTCTCAATGATCCTGGCCGGAATATTGAGACGAGCCTCGGCTTCCTTGAAGGCCAGCGTTTTTTCCTCGCCCGGTTTGCGGATGAAAGAGTCCATCTTATCGGTCCCCGCTCGCGATCCAGCGCATCCACTTGGCGACCCAGGCCGGCGCGAGACGCGCGTCGGCGAGAAGCCGCTTCTTGTCCTTGGCGTTCAAACGCCGCCTGAGCGGGGCGAGCCTGTCCGCGGAAACGTGCTTCTGGCCCAGCCAACGCAAGGCGTTGATAACGAGCCCGCTAACCCGCCCAGCCGCCGCCATGCGCTTGGGCGTGGTGTGACGAAGGATGATGCGCCGATCACCCACGCGCAGGATGCGCGGCGTGCCGTCGGTTAGATAGACGAGCTTCATCGGGACATGATCGGAAAGGCCAAGAAGATTCGCCGCGTAGGCGCCGGTCGGCTGTAAATTGATGTGGTCACGGGCGGCCAAAGCTCGGGCGACGGCCTCCGCGTCCGGCGAAAGAGCTCCCAACAAGGAATGTTGTCGCGGCACATCGTAAAGGCCGCGGCTGACGCGGCGGATAGCCCCGGCGCGCACCAGCCGCGCCAGCGCCATGCCGACAGCGTGGGGCGTTCCCAGATCGGCGAAGTCCGCCGGTGAGAAGACAGCACCCGGCTGTAGATGATTGACGCGAAGCAGGATTTGTTTCCTTACAGTCATAGTGAAAGTATACTATGAAAGTGTTAAAAAAACAAGATGTTTTTTTAACACTTTCATCAAGATTAATGGAGATGGGGCGCTCAAAGCCCCTTGACTCTATACCTTGGTATAGGGTTTATACTATGGATAGGAGGATAATGTATGAGCGAAACATTAACTATCGGCCGGGCGGCTAGACTCGCCAAGGTGAACACCCAGACCCTGCATTACTACGAACGGCGCGGACTATTGCGTCCGGAAAGCCGTCTTGAATCGGGATACCGGTTGTATGGCGATGAATCTATCAGAAAGATTCGCTTTATCAAAAATGCGCAAGGCCTCGGTTTTTCGCTTGATGAGATCGCGCGGCTTTTGCGCCTAAGGGTTGGGCGCACGGTTCAATGCCTGAAGGTCCGGCGTCAGGCCCAGATGAAACTTAATCTCGTGCGCCAGAAAATCTTACAACTCAATGTCCTCGAAAAGACCCTTCGGCGGTTGATTAAAACCTGTGAGTCCAAGGGAACGACGGATTCCTGCCCCATCCTGGAAGCCGTGGCCGACGCCACTCCACTGGGAAAGACCAGAAATCGCTATATAAAGCAGGGATAACACGATGGAAAACAAGAAATGGAGTCTTGTGGGAGCGTTTTTAGCGGCTATAGCCGCTTCGGCCTGCTGTCTGGGCCCGCTCATTTTGGCGGCTTTAGGACTAGGAAGCCTGGGCGCCTTCTCAGGTTTTGAAAAATACCGCCCAATCTTTGTGACCGCAACGCTGATTCTTCTGGCGGTTGCGTTTTACCGCGTTTACTGGCAACACGAGGAGAAATGCGAAAATGGGAGTTGCCGCGTTTCTTCCTCCGGCCCTAAGGTCCTTTTGTGGATAACGGCGGTTGCCGCCATCGGCATTCTGTCCTCTCCCCGCTGGTTGCCGGCGCAAATGAAAGGCAAGGCGAACCCCGTTTCCGTTAAGGACAAAAACCTCGAAACCGTGTTCTTGAAGGTGACGGGAATGGACTGCGCCATGTGCATCCCGCCGATTGAAAGGAATCTCAGGAAGGTTCCGGGCATTTCCTTCGCCCATGTTGATTTCAAAAAACAAACAGCCGTAGTGCGGGGGATAAAGCTGGACGTAAAAAAGCTTATCGCGGGCGTCAAGGCCGCGGGCTACAAAGCGGCTCAAATCAAAAATCCAGGAGAAAAACCATGAATCAAAACCACGAACAGGAGACGGAAAATTTCTGGGATGGCCGGACGGACTTTGACCTTATTGTCGTGGGCGGAGGTTCCGCGGCCTTCGCGGCGGCAATTAAGGGTTCAGAGTTGGGCGCGCGGGTCGCCGTGGTGGAGGAAAACGTTATTGGCGGAACCTGTCTTAATCGCGGCTGCGTGCCGACCAAGCACTTGATCCGCGCTGCCGAGATTTACCACTTGGCCGAGGCCAATCCCTTCCCCGGATTTTCTCTTAAGCGATCTTCACTTGATTTTGCCAAGCTGATTGAGAAAAAAGACGGCCTCATCGGCTGGGCCAGAAACGCCAAGTATTGGGACATCCTCAAACACCACAAAAATATCAGCTTCATTCATCGCCGGGCGCGCTTTCTCGCGGCCAACCGTATTCAAATCGGCGATCAAGAACTGCGCGCTCCCAAAATCATCGTGGCAACAGGCTCTTCGGCCTTTATTCCGCCCATTGAGGGTTTGGACCAGGTTTCCTACCTGACCAGCACGGAAGCCTTAGAACTTAAAAAATTGCCCAAATCCATGATTGTTTTGGGGGCCAACGCGGTGGGGCTCGAACTGGCTCAAATGTTTTCCCGCTTTGGGGTCAAGGTGACCATTCACGAGATCATGGGCCGATTGGCTCCTCTGGAAGAACCCGAGCTGTCGGAGGCCTTGGAGACCTATCTTAAAGAAGAAGGCATCGAGGTCTGCACTTGCTCCAAGGTCATCAAGACCCGCGAGAAGCGCAACAAAATCATCATCACCACCGAGATGCCTCAAGGCGTGACCAAGGAGTTCCAGTCCGAATCGCTTTTAGTCGCGACCGGCCGAAGACCCCATACGCGCGGCTTGGGGATTGAAGAGATCGGGGTGGCTCTGGACCCAAGGGGATACGTCAAGACCGACGAGACGATGAAGACCTCGATCGAGGGAATTTTCGCGGCCGGGGACTGCGTCGGCCCCTGGCAATTTGTCTACACCGCCGCTCACCAAGGGACGGTGGCGGCTCAAAACGCCTTGGACGGATGCTGCGCTCGAAAGGTCGATCAAGGTCTTGTGCCCTACGCCATTTTTACGGATCCCGAATTGGCCTCCGTAGGTCTCAAAGAAGAGGAGGCCAAGAAACGGGGGCTGAAGGTCCGCACAAGCGTGCTGGACCTTCATTGGGTTCCCCGCGCGGAAGTCATGCTTAATGAGCGCGGCCGGGTCAAACTCATAGCCGAGGAAGGAACGCTTAAACTTTTGGGCGTCCATATTCTCGCGCCACAGGCTGGCGAACTTATCCATGAGGCGATGCTGGCGCTTAAATACGGGGCGACGGCGAAAGATTTGGCGGAGACCCTCCATGTCTATCCGACGCTGTCGGAGGCTCTCAAAATTTGCGCGCAGGGATTCTTTAAGGATGCAACCAAACTTTCCTGCTGCGCGGAATAACAAAGAGGAGGAATAAAACCATGAACGAGGAAAATGCCAAAACCTGCGGTTGCGGCTGTTCGTGTTGCTCCAGCGAGAAATGCTGTTGTTCAAAGTAAAAAAGGAAAACATGGAGGCGGAACATGAAGAACATTCGCGTTTATGACGGTTCTTTGTGGTGTTGTGGCGGTAAATGTCCGGTGATCGACTACGCTCCTGAAAAAGGCCAGGTCGTCATCCATGACCCGGCCAAGCCCGAGAAGGGGTGGATGGTAATGAGCGTCGAGGAATATAACGCCTTGATCGCGCACGCCAAGCCGATCGGTCGTAAATAAGCTGGCAAAGCCTTGGCGGGCTTCCCTCGCGCCTTGAGGGAAGCCCGCGGGTTAGCGAAAGTTTGAAATGGGAGCGGCTACTTTGCGAGGAATCGTTCGACTAATGATCGTCGGTGTCGCATTAGCGGCGCTGATCTTGATTGCCCGCCGCGAATGTTTCGCCGGTTGGGAGACCCGATTCGATATCCAAGATTTCTCGCTGAGTGCTATCACCATGAGAGACTTCAACCATGGTCATTGGCTCTCCGGAATTTCGAAAACGATCTGGGAACTTGATCAATGCTACTCCGAAGGCTGTCGCCCCAGACTCACGGTAACGCCGTTTGAGGACTGGGACTTTGAGAGCGCAAAGGCGAGTTTCGGCGCGGCGATTGGCGTTCCGCTTTTGCCGTTCCTTGACTACTCTTTGCTGGGACAAGACTTCAAGAGAAATATCAAGAAGCTCGAACAATACGGGGGCCTTCAGTTCGCGGTTTGTCCCTCTCAATATGCCTATGATGAAATCCAAAAGATGGCTTACGGTCTCATCCTTGGAGTGAAAATATAGGGGGGCGTAAAATGGGACAAGAAAAAATTTGGACAATCTTAGCCGCGATTGCGCTTATTGCCCTGTGCTGTTTCGGGCATCTGTTCACGCGGCGATAAAAAAATAAAGAAAAAGGAGAAAATCATGCGAAAGGGAATCGTCATCGCGATCGTGGCGGCCATCGTGGGGGCCGGCATTTGGGCCATTTCAAAATGTGGGGGCGTATGTCCGATGCCGTCCTCGCAAGCGCAGGCCAAGTAAAACGCCGGAGCGCGCCAGGCAAAAATGATGTCCTTAAAGCCTTATGCGCGCTCCGACAATTTCAATTCAAGGCCCACGCGAGGCCCATTACAACGCCAATCGCTGTGCTAACATAAGGATTAGACGAAAGCGGACAGGTCCCGGTCTGGCAGCCGACGAGGCGATACCAGATAAACCCAGCCGCTCCCCCAATGACCGCGCCTAAGACGGCTTTGAGCGCCGCGTTCATCGCCAGGCCTCGCGCGATCATGCGAAATGGCGGAATAAAAAATAAGCGATGGCCGCCACGACCATGAGACCCATGATGATTTCGTGCGCGCACATCCCGCCCTTGGCCTTACAAGCTCCCATTCGACACATCAGTGACATAATTCTTCTCCTTTGTGGTTTTATTTTTTCCGGCATCCATAGGTATGGGAAAACGCTCAAACGTTACAGTTTGAGGAAAAGTGGATCAGCGAAGCAACCACCGCAGCCTCGGCGTGAACGTTTCCGGTTCAAGTTCGCCGGGAAACTTGGCCTTAACGCGGCCATCGCGGCCAATGAGAAAGCTCATCGGCAATCCTAGAACGCCGCCGAATTTCTCCGCAATCTCCGCCGTTCCCAGGACAACGGGGTAATTCATGTGGAACTTGCGGTCAAAGCTGCTTACGTCTTGCGGCCTATCATCAAGAGATATCCCAACGACGCGCAGCCCGCGCCGGCGATATTTCGTCGAAAGCCGGTTTAAGAAAGGAATCTCGTCTCGGCAGGCAGCGCACCATGTGGCCCAGAAATTGACCAGGATCACTTTTCCGCGCCATTGCGCCAGGTTCAGCCGCCGGCCATCGAGTTCCGCCATGTCGATGTTGGGCGCTGGCCGCAGAGAATGGGCTGGCGGCGCGACATCGACGTTCCGCCGCCTCAAGGACAAGAACCCCCATGCCGCGACAACGGCCAGCGCCAGGATCATCGCGTATTTTCTCGACATGGATCAGCGGCTGACGGGGTAGCCTTTCTCGACCCAATCCGCGCCGAAGTTTTTCGGCAGGATGAGGGCTTTGACGTTCTTAAAACCCATGGCGCGCAATTCCAGCCAAGCGGGCCGGATGTTGGGGCAATGCTCCCATGGACAGCAACCGCAGTAGATCACTATCGCGGCGCCGCGTGGAAGATTTTTCACGCGCTGCCGCAGGGCAAGCCGCCCTTCTTCCTTGGAAACCGCTCCGACATATTCAGAACCGGGGATATGCGCTTGATCATAAAGAACGCGGAAGCCTACTTGCAGGATCAAAGGCCGGCGGCCGCGCGGCGCTTTGAGCTGTTTAATCAGAACCTCCGGTTTTATGGTTTGAATGATTGTGGAGGAAGTCTCCGCCGCGGCTGTCTCGGACGAATTCCGCGCGTCTGGCGCGGCGGCGGAACATCTGGCGGAACCCGAAAGCGAGAAGAGAACAGCTAGACTCGCGCCGAGGACGACGCCCTTGGTCCTGGCTCCCCATTTAAGAATCATATCCAGCAACTCACGCTTGAGGCCGAAGGAAGTCAGCCACCATTTTTCAAAAAGGACCTTGCCCGCGTGCCACGATTTCGACGGCTCGTATAAACGCATCCGGGGGGTTTCGCCGAAGAAATTTCCGCTCCCGAAGGCCGCGGTACCGCCTCCAAGCTCTATGGCGCACCACCCCTGGCCGTCAAACCGCTTGGTTGGCGCGCGTCCGTCGAAAAAATCCGCGATGTTTTCGGCCGCGATTTCCGCCTGCGCGTGGGCGAATACGCCGGCCTTCGGCAGGGCCTTGCCCTGCGCAAGCGGGGTGAAGGAGACGTCGCCAACGGCGAAGATGCCGTCATGTTTGGTTGCCAATGTCTCCCGGTCGACCGGAATCCAGCCCGCCTCGTTGGCGAGCCCGGATTCCCTGACCACGCGCGGAGATTGATGCGGAGGGACGCCGATCAAAAGGTCGAAAGAAGCGGTCTTGCCGTTGTCGAAAGAGATCGTTTTCGCTTGAACGTCAATCCCAGAAACTTTATGCCCGGGATTGAAAGCGATGCCCTTCGCCTCAAGCATTCCCCTCAATGCGGCTCCAACCTCGGGTCCGGCTGTCGGCATGGGATAGGGCTCCGGCGTGAACACGGCGAGCTCGGCCGAGACGCTCCGTTTTTTCAGGAAGTCGCCAACGAGAAACGCCGCCTCATACGGCGCGGCGGGACATTTAAACGGCGAGGATGAGATCAAAACGGCCACGCGCCCGCCGGAAAACTCTCGCAACCGCTCGGCGATCTTGAGAGATCCTTCCAGGGCGTAGAGATTGAGCGCGGCTTCCTTAAACCCCGGAATTTTCTCGGGAGCGAGTTCCGCGCCCAGGCTGATGAGGAGGGCGTCGAATTTCAGGGGGCCGGAAGATGTTTCCACGATTCTTTCAGCCGGACGGATGGCGGTCGCTTCCGCCCGGACAATTTCCACGCCGGGCCTGAGCATCGCCGCCAACGGTTTCTGAACCTGTTCGGGCGTCCTCTCGCCGGTCAGAATCCACAAAAACGAAGGTGAAAAGGCGAAGGCGGCTTCCTTTTCGACCAGGACGACGCGGTGTCGGCCGTTGAAACGCCGCGCCAGGGCGTTTGCCGCCGTCTGACCGCCGATGCCGCCGCCCAGTATTAGGACCGTCTTTTTATCGGCCATGACTTTACCTCAAAAAACCAGGACTTTGTCCGCTTCCATCGTCCAGATCGTCAACTCATCGAGCGTGCTTCTATGAGCGCCGTCAAAAAGGTCCGGCTCGTCCAGACCCCGGGCGTCCATGCAGGTTCCGCAGACGCCGATCTTGCCGCCGCGCTTGGCGATTCCCGAGCCCATCACCTCGATGTTGTAGTAGCCCTGCGGCACCTTTTGGCCCTTCTTGGCGCAGGCCGCGGCGTCCCCGATGAAAAACACCTTGACCTCCACGCCGTCTTTTTTGGCCATGGAGCCCGCCAGCCGGAGTCCGTTATAAGACCGCTCGCTCCCGTAGGGCCCGTCGTTGAGAATGAAAAGAACTTTCATGCCTTGCCTCCTTTTTCACGCAATCGTTTCGCCAGTCGATCGACACCAAACGAGCTCGCTGTGAAAACGCGCGTGCCGCTATTCCAGGTCCTCTTTCATCTGCCGGTATTCGTCGCGGCTGATCTTCCCTTCGGCGTAGCGCAGATCGAGGACCTCGCGCGCGCTTTTTTCGCCGCCTGGTTCTCCATGACCGCCGTTGCCGCCCCCGCAACACTCGCACGGACAGCGGCCGCGGCACTGGCAGGCGGCTTTCTTGCCGGCTCCGGGCTCCGCGTGCGGCGCTTGCCGGGACTCCGATTCGACGTCAGCAGATTCTTTTCCAGAAGTGTTTTCCATATTTCCTCCTCCAACGTAATTGCTCACGCAACGAACCAGCCCCTCGCATGAGGAGCCTCTCACGCGAGGATGTCTCGCTTCATGCGTTCGAACTCATCTTTGTTTATCTCGCCTTTTGCGTAGCGCCGCTTGAGGATATCCAGCGGACTGTCTGTATCCCTGTTCGCGGCCTCATCATCGCGTCCATCCCATCTCCCGCAAGGGGGACGGAATCCGCGCCTCCCAGACATCAGATAAACCATCAACAACATCACGCTGAGCCCAATCAGCGGAAATATCCACATTCCCGCTCCCGGTCCATATAAACACATAATTCCCTCCTCCTATCGCCGAATCATTCTTGTTTGGCGCAATCGTTTCGCCAGCGCGCCCCTATCCTCAAGCTGGTCGAGAAGCACCCGGCGCAGCAGATCGTAGGCCTTGAGCATCCCCGGATAGGCCAGCCGGTAATAAATTCTCCGCCCCTCGCGCCTGGACGCGAGGATTCCCTTCTCCCGCATGACGGCGAGCTGCTGGGAGACATTCGCCTTCGGGATGCCCATGTCACGGGCGAGATCTCCTGCGGCCTTCTCGCCGCCGCGCAAAAGGTGGATGACCTCCAGGCGCTTGGCATTGGCCAGCACCTTGCACACGTGAGCGTGAAGCTCAAACAACTCTTTATTTTCCACGGCTCTCGCTGGCGGCAGGCTTTTATCCCTCGACATAGTTTCTCTATTTCGCAACTATATGCTAAATTATTTTTTAGGCAACATCAAGCAATCGCGCTCCCCCGGCGGACAGCGATTTTATAGAATGATCTTCGACCCCAAAATTATGGCCGCCGCATCCATCGAAGATCAGGTCAAAGGAATCAAAGAGCGCCGCGCGGGCGCGCTCGAAGAGCTTGTGAAAACCTATACGCGACCGCTCATGGCCGCAGCTTTCGCCATGGGGTTTTCGGAGACCGACGCCGAGGAACTCGCCCAGGACAGCTTCGTCTCTTTCCTTGAGGCCGTGGACCGTTTCGAGGGACGCTCACAACTCAAGACCTATCTTTTCGGCATTCTCTACAACAAGGCCTCGACCCTGCGTCAAAAGCGTTGGCGAGAGGAAGGAGCGGAGGACATCGAAAAAGTTTTCGATCAGAGGTTTAACTCAAACGGGCTATGGTCCGCACCGCCCCAGGGTCCGGAAGATGCCGCCCTCACGCGGGAAATCAAGAGGGTGATCGAAAAATGCGCCGAGAATTTGCCGGCCCAACAGCGCACGGCTTTTTTCCTCAAGGAAGCAGAGGGAGAAAGTTCGGAATCCGTGTGTAACATTTTGGGAATTTCCCCTACTCATTTACGGGTGCTATTATTCCGGGCGCGAGTGAAACTTCGCGAGTGCCTGGAACGCAATTGGAACCAATCCCAATGATGCCCTCATTCATTCCGTCCTGCCAAGAAGTGTCGTCAAGGCTGGCCTTTGGGGAGTTTAAGGAGGCTTCCTGGAAGACAAAGACGTTTGTTCGCATTCATCTGTTCATGTGCCGCGATTGCCACCGCTTTGCCCGGCAAATGCGGATTATTTCCGAGGGATTGCGGACCAGTTGGAAAGAGAATTTAACCAAGGAACGCCTCAACGCCGTTGAGCGCAGAATTCTGTCCCGCCTTAAAAAATAACGCGCGCACCTTCCCTCTTTGCTAGAAGCCATCGTAGTTCCACCTGCCAAGCATTAAACCCCCAGTTCGCTTCTGTATTGCGCGACGGAGCGCTGGGAGAGATTAACGTCGAGAAGGTTGGGAAGGGAGCATAGCGCGGAAGCAAAAGCGCGAGTGGCGTTGGAGGCCGGGGGCATCGTCTTAAACGGGGATAGTGTCGGTTCCTGCATCGCGGTCCCAATCGGCAACCTCTCCGCCACGACGGTCAGGCAGTAGAGCACATTTCTAAATAGAAATAATTATTTCTATTTAGAAATCACGAAAACCGCGACCTTCCCCCGATTCTCCTCTTAAAACCGCATCCCGCCTCCGCCCCATCAACCTTGGCATAAAAATCCATACCAAGAGGGCGACGGGCCGATTTCCGGACCCGACACCGGTCCGCAAAAACCGGAAGCTAAACACAAAACAAGGAGACAGAAACCATGGAGACGCAGTCAGTTCAGCCGGAGGAAGAAGGGGGGATGGTCGCGGAAATTGCGGAACTTTCGGAGGAGTCGCGGGCCGGACTGGCCCGAAACCCGAAGGCTTCCCGCTGCATCAAGATGCAAAGTTTCATCCTGCTTAAGGACATCGTGAGCCTGGACGAGATTCGGCTTAAGTTCATGCGGCAGGGACAAGACATCAGCCGCGGACGGCTTTTGTCCGAGGCCATCCGCCTGCTCGTCAAGGAAGTTTCAACCGGGAAACTCGAGATCAAGGGATGAGGACTCATGCTTAAACCACAGCGGGACGCTCTCAAATTCCTTCCGGCAATCCTTCCGGCATGCCGGAAGGATGGGAAAAAGAGGGAATTAATGAAAAATCCATTATTTTCCTGCCCTTTTTGCCCCGCCTCTTGGCGCGAAAAGCCGCTTAAGCCTCCTGACCACACCCCCACAACCATATTAAAAAATGATGGTTTTAGTGGTGCTGTGGTCAGGAGGACGGCGGGGGTTGGGGCAGGAAATTAAGGAACAGAAGGCGGGGAGTTGGGATGAAAATGGTTAGCGCTGAGCTTAAGAGTGGAAGGAAAGAGTGGCAGGTTTGGGGTGGAAGGTATGGGAAACAAGGGTTAAGATGAACTGGAAAATGTCATCAGGATGGGTCAGTGAATGGTTGAAAATGGGAGAGTCGGGGCGGGAGTTTGAGGCCGAAGGGTTGGGGGGTGGGGGATTTTTGAGTCTGTCACAGATAGAGGGACTGGCGCTTGGCAAGGCATCGGAAAGGAAAAGATGGGAGCTGTTTTTCAATGGAAGGTTCAAGGATGAGTATCGGGGAGCGGCCTATAAAGTTCTGGAAAGGCTGGTTAAAAGAGGCTTGGTGATGGGGCAAAGCTATGTCAATTTGACGCGGGTTTACTCATTAACTAGGAAGGGACATGCGGCTTTGGTTGAGTCTGGACTGGCGGGTCTTGAGGACTACAGGGACACGGTTTCCGACAACATGATCCGGCATGAGCTGTTGGTTTCGGGCATAGGTCTTCCCCTTGGGAGATGAGATCGCCTTGACCGGACTTTAGATTTTCTTGCCCAGAAGAGTCGAGTATTAAAAGGAGAATCAAATGAACTCACAAAACGAGACAACCCCCGCCACGCGTGGCCTTGCCGTAATCGAAAAGGAACCAGAGGGAAACGTGGAACGACGCTTCCTTAAAATCGAGGAGCTCTCGGAATACATGGGAACCCCCGTCGCCACCCTCTACACCTGGACCCATCAGAAAAAAATTCCGCATCTTAAGATGGGACGCTCGGTTCGCTTCGATCTTCGGGAAATAGAGGAGTGGATTAAAAAAAGACGGGTCGCGGTCTCCCCGTTTGCCTAAATCATGGATCGGGGCGACAAAAAATGAATCGACAGGGAACATTTTCTGGTTTTGAAGGTAAGACATAGTATGGGACTCCTTAAAAAAGGCGAGAACTGGTATATCGACTATTACCAAGGAGGCCGCCGCAAGCGCGAGAAAATCGGCCCCTCCAAAAGCTTGGCCAGGGAGGTCTTACTTAAACGCCAAAACGAGGTCTCTGAAGGAAAGTATTTCCCGGAACGAAGCAAAAATATCCTCTTCCGCGTTTTCGCGGATAAATACTGGAATTTAGAGGGGCGCCACCTGAAGGCTAAAGGAATCAAGGGGGTTCTCAATACGTTCAAAATCCAGTTCGGGAATAAAACCCTTTCCGAGATAACATCCGCTGATGTCCAGAATTTTTACAACATGACGGCGGACAGAACCAGCGCGGCAACCGCAAACCGGCAAATCAATTTCCTGTCGCCCTTGTTTAACCGGGCCAAGGAGTGGGGGGATTTCCACGGAGACAATCCAGTCGCCAAGGCGCGGCGAAGAAGGGAAGAAAATAAAAGACTGCGCTTCTTAAGCGAGGAGGAAATCAAAAACCTTCTTAATGCCGCCGATGCGCGGCTTCATCCTCTTTTAGCGTGCGCCATCATGACGGGGATGCGAAAAGGAGAAATTCTGGGACTGCGCTGGGAAAACGTGGATTTGGAACGTCACATGATATTTATTCTTAAATCAAAATCAGGAAAGGCGAGGGAAATTCCCATTGGCAAGCGGCTGCTGGAGATTTTATCGTCTTTGGTGCCTAAGGCGAATGGCGCGGTCTTTGAGATTCCGGAAATAACGATGAGAAGAAAATTCGCCCGCGCTCTGGAAGATGCGAATATCATGGGATTTCGTTTCCATGACCTGCGGCATACCTTCGCCAGCCATTTCGTTATGAGAACGGGAGATTTGCCGGCCTTGCAGAAACTTCTGGGTCATGCCTCGCCTCAAATGACCCAGCGTTACGCTCATTTGGCCCAGGAACATCTATTCGCAAAAATGGAAAAGTTCGACGCGTCCATGCCCGTTGAACCCCTGAGTTTGCCGCAAAAGGGAATTGCATAAGGTCATCGCATCGTGACCATTTATCCGCGAACCAAAGAGAAGAAATTGCCAAGGCATTGGGGCTCAGTTCCGAATATGTGCGCAAAGACATTCTTCCAAGGCTGATGCGCTCCGGAAAGATCGCCTATACCCTTCCGGATAAGCCGAGAAGCAAACAGCGGCGCTATGTCACAAAAACTAAGTGAGCTAAACCATCCCTAGCGCTCTTTTTTAATCTTGCATTAAATTCCTCTCGCGCGACTTCTTTTTTTCCAGAGCTCTAAAAAATGTTAATATACAAGGGTTCAGGTTTCATGATTTTACCTTTGCCAGTCATTTTATTATGAGAATGAGAAATTTGCCAGCCTTGCGGAAACTTCTGGGTCATGCCTCGCCTCAAATGACCCAGCGCTATGCGCATTTGGCCCAGGAACATCTGTTCGCTAAAATGGAAAAGTTCGACGCGTCCATGTCCGTTGAATCATTGGATTTATCGCAAGATGGACACTATATGGACACCAAGGTCCTTGGCGCCTTGCGCAAAAATGGCAATAAATGCTTATAATTTCAATATAAACGCTGGGGTAGCTCAGTGGTAGAGCATCTCCATGGTAAGGAGAAGGTCGTGGGTTCAATCCCCATCCCCAGCTAATCTCTCCAACTCAAACCGCCTATTTTCATTTCTAAAGCTAATCGGAGAACTAATTTTGCTAGAACATAATGACGCTTAAAAAAAGGAGAAAGTAAAAATGTCAAGAGCGAAATTTGATCAGGGGAGGCCGACATAGAAAACCGCAAAAATGAACTTCAGAATGACATTGATTCCTACAACGAATCCTGCGGGGGGGAAAACCTTGCCGCCGGGGCCGTACGAGGAATGCGAGTCGGAACGTCAGAATCTGGAATCCCGTGTCGCGCAAATACAAAATGATATTTCCCAGCATAACGCCAAGGATGAATGACGTCAAAGCCGCGCTCGCCCAAACCGACACCGGGGAATGCACGGACGAACTGAAGAGTTCCGTTCATGAAATTTGCGATGTGGATCGCAAGTGCCGGGGCGATCAATCTTGTGATGAGTTAAGAGATAATTTGCAAAAAAATTTAGATTGTTACAATGTTCGGAAAAAAATTATGGATGTCTGTCCGGATAATTCCGGAAAAGATCATCAGGGACAGCTTCAAGAAGTGCAAAATGCTATCGATACATGTCAAGGTTGGATCGCCAAGACATGCGAAGTCGGCATTACGGTGTTTCCTCACAATGACAATGATGGTCAGCGCTAAGAATAATATAAGCGGTAGAGTCAAGTCTTTTGAGGATTGGATTGACTATGTTTTCAATCATCCCGTTACGGAGCCCGCATGGTATTTCAAGGATATCGAAAAGGACAACTGGGTCCTCTCGGAAGACGCGGTTGTGGAATATATGACGCGCCTTTTTGCGAATCCAGCGGCCTTTTTGGAGCCCTTTTCAAACGCCCAAGTCAATCAAGGCCTTCAATATCTTGTCAGTCCCTCCTGTTCGAGTCAGATGTTCGCGCTTTTAAACGAGTCCGTGAGCTGGGAAAAAAGGAAAGAAGCTCTATTAGCTATTTATGCTCTTTTTGAACGTTATTTTGTCAAGTATTGCGCGAATGTTCTTGCGCGTGATGAAAAAAGAAAGCCGCTCAATAATGTTTGCTTTATGTGGTGGGATGTCTTTCCATGGCATGGGCGCCCCAAGGAACCAAAATACGCCGAGATCGATGGCCTCATTTTATCAGTCATGGAAAAGATTTTATTCATTTCGCATACCGCCTGTCAGGAATCCGCGTTGCATGGACTGGGGCATTGGCAAATATCTTACCCCGAGCGCGTTAAAAAAATAATTGATGACTTTCTTGCGCGCAATCCCGAAATGCTCCCAGAACTAAGAGAATACGCCTTGAGGGCGCGAACGGGACGGATACAGTAGAAGACTTAAAATCAAGCGCAAATATAAACCACACTTTGCTAGAATATAGTTACACTTAAAATGGGAAGAGTTAGACAAGACTTGCTTTGATAATGACGAGGGTGGTGGGGATGCTGGCCATCGACGGCAACGAGAGCAGATTCAAATAACGATTAATAACTGCAGAGACTTTATCGCCAAGAATGAATGCGCTCAGGATTGAACTTCCAGTGACAGATAAAGAGGCGGTTAAGGCTCTTATTCGGTCTGCCTTTGTCCATGTCAAGTATCCGGCGACTGCATGTTTAGTTAACAGCGATCAGGGAGATGAGCCTGAACTTGTGGAAAAAGCATTCAAGGATAAACGGGATTGGACGAGTCTGTCCCCCGAGTTTTTAAGCAAAGCCCCGGAAGGCACTGAAGCTTCCCCGCTGCATTTTTTTTCTGATGAGGCTTTCCATTTTTTTTTGCCAGCTTACCTGATCGCGGACATTGATTTCAGAATGGAAAAAGCTTATCCGGTCTTTAGCCTCACCCATGGATTAACCGAAGAATCAAAAAATAAGGTCATTGGCCCGGGTGAGCGCACCTGGTGGGACAGCGCGGTCTATCGCTTCTCTATTTTTAACCAAGAGGAATGCCAGGCCATCGTCGCTTATCTTGAGTTCAAGATGGAGAATGGAGATAGCCCCGATAAGCCGCGAGTTAAAGAAGCCCTTGAAAATTATTGGTATAAGCGGGCAGGCGAGAAAATGAGTCACAAAGCGGCCTAAATTTTCAGTAGAATATAACGACGCTTAAAAAAAGAGAAAGTAAAAATGTCAAAAGCGAAATTTGATCAGGGGAGGCCGCGCGTCGTTAAGACGATTGCCCGCATGGTTCCGATCATTTTTCTAGGCGCGGCCATTTTGGTTGTTTCGCGTCCCGCTCTTGCCTTATCCGATGATTGGGGGCAAAAGATATCGGATGAGTTTCATAAGACGTTGGGCCGAGTCAAGAAAAATAATTTGCGTCCCATTCGCGTCCAGTTTTTGCCTGTCGTCAAAACCCAAAAAATAATCCTTCCCAAATTGTCCCTTGGACAAATTTATTGATGGCACAAGGTCCTCAAAATTTTTCGGATTGGGTTCGGTATGTTTTTGACCGCCCCGTATCCGATCCTCAGTGGTATTTTAATGAAAAAAATCTTTGGAAACCTTCGCGTGATTTAGCCGTAAATTATCTTGCGACTTTGTTTGAGCGCTCGGGAAATTTTTTAAAGCCCTTTTCCAACGCTCAGGTTAGTCAAGGACTGTGGTATTTGAATAATGAAATATCATGGGGATATATGGACGTTGTCGTAAGGAGTTATAAATCAGAAGACTCCGAGGCGCCTTGGCCACTGCGCCGACAGGCGTTACGCTCCATTCAATCTCTTTACATTCAATGTTTCTCGGCCCGTTGTTCCCCGTATCTCAGCCATCATATTGATGAAAAAATATAAATCCATTGAACCAGATTTGTTATATGTGGTGGGATGTCTTCCCTTGCGTAGGCGAGCCGGAGAATGAAGAGTTTATTGATAGAGATAGAGAGATTGTGAACATAATGGAAAAAACCTTGGAGTTGGATCATACCGCCTGTCAGGAATCCGCGTTGCATGGACTGGGGCATTGGCAAATATCTTACCCCGAGCGCGTCAAAAAAATAATTGATGACTTTCTTGCGCGCAATCCCGAGATGCGTCCAGAACTGAGAGAATACGCCTTGAAGGCGCAAACGGGACGGATACAGTAGAAGACTTAAAATCAAGCGCAAAATATAAAGCACACTTTGCTAGAATATAATGACGCTTAAAAAAAGGAGAAAGTAAAAATGTCAAAAGCGAAATTTGATCGGACGAAGCCTCACGTGAACATCGGGACGATTGGCCACGTGGACCATGGTAAGACGACCTTGACGGCGGCGATTACCCACTATTTATCGAAGAAGGGTTTGG
>JAKAQO010000015.1 GCA_021822495.1 bacterium
ATTCATCAGGTACCGTCATTTGATTCGTCCCTAATAAAAGAGGTTTACATCCCGAAAGACTTCATCCCTCACGCAGAGTTGCTGGATCAGGCTTTCGCCCATTGTCCAAAATTCCCCACTGCTGCCTCCCGTAGGAGTGAGGCCCGTGTCTCAGTGCCTCCGTGTCCGTGCGACCTTTCAGTCCGGATACCCGTCGTAGCCTTGGTGGGCTGTTATCCCGCCAACTAGCTGATGGGCCGCAAGCTCCTCCCCAAACGACCCTTGCGGGCCTCTCATCCCCGGAAGATGCCTTCCTAGGATTCTACGGGGTATTAGCCCGCCTTTCGGCGGGTTATTCCCCATTTGGGGGCAGATTGCTTACGTGTTACTCACTCGTCTGCCGCTAGGCGCGATACGCCGCCACCTCGCTCGACTTGCATGTGTTATGCACTCTGCCAGCGTTAATTCTGAGCCAGGATCAAACTCTCCATAAAACAGCAGAGCTTTCGCTCTAAATCTATTCATGGAGGAATTGATTCCTCTCAATACTTCTCCTGTCGCCGCCATTCATCGCTTTCGCGACTTCAGCGCCGTCCCATAGGGACAGCTCATCTCACAGCGACAAGAACACACCATAATTTCCTTTAGGCTCTTTGCGGAGCGCTCATTCGCTCGCAAAGAAATTGTCAAAGAACAAAAACAAACCCCCTCTCCCCTTTTGTCCATCTTTCAGGGGATGATAGGACCTGCCCCGCGCGCCGATCTAACTTCTTTCAGCGCACTTAAATAGTGTAGCACGAAATTTGTTTCAATGTCAAGCAAAAAATTTTTTTATTTTTTTCTCGTCGATAAAATCGCGTAAAAATTTTTTTTCAAAACGCTTGACAGCGTTTTTCCGCGCGCGGTTTTTCGCGGCTTTTCTTCTTTGGTCATTCCGGTAAAAGCCGGAACATGCGTCCGCAATTTAAATCAAATCTCAAATTTTTGATCCCCTAAAGCCTGTTTGATTTCGCCGAGAATATCCAACTTGTCAGAGAAACCCAGCGTTTCGGAAATAACAAGAAGGTCGATATCTCCGCCTGAAAGAGAATCATCGAAGCAGACAATGGACGAGCGCGAAAATAAGCCTATTACGGTTTAGTCAAGAGTTGTTCCCGTGAGCTATTCAAGTCTTTTCTCATCTTCCCTAAATTGTTAATCGCCGTTTTGACGCTTTTTTTATAGGACTTCAAATCTTGGACGCATTTTTCAAACTGCTTGGAAGCAGAATTTCCGCCTGATTGAGACGCCTTGAGACACTCGCTCTCAATTCTACCGGAAAGGATTCCCGCGAAAGTATGATGATATCCTTCTTTAATCATTTTGTCCAACCCTTGCTGAACAGACGAAAAAGAGCCGGAAGCCTGACCATACTTTGACTGCCGGCTTAAGAGGTTGTTTCGGCGCGCCGCAATATCATCTCGACTTCTTTTGAGAGCGTCCCTGGAAGCGCTGGCAAAAGCATCCGAAGACTGACTTTTAAAAGCTTCGAGCGCCCGATTAATAGCGCCCAAATCAGTTCCCACTGGCACAAACAAATTTTTAGCGCTATCCAGATTCGTATTTGAGGAATCAAGACTAACCTGAATGGCCTTGCTGCTTTTTTGCCAATCCGATTGAATTTTGTTCCAATCCCCTTTAACGTATTTCCAGTCCTCTTGAGTTGTCTGCAAAAGGGAAGACGGATCCTGAGAGTTTCCGACTTCTTTTAAATTTTTTGCGGTAAAAATCATATTGTTTACCCAAGACTCGACATCTTTAAGCCCTCCGGAACCAGAGGACCCATTAGGAGAGTCAATGATGTTATTAATAGCAGATGTCAATTCAGGGAACGCGCCTTGAGCGCTAGAACCATCCTGGGCATTTGAACTTGAACTTCCGCCAAGAGACTGATAAGCCTGGTTCAAGTTTTTTGTAATCGTGTCCAGACTTCCCGATGCAGTAGACCCCAGGGAGGCCGCATTCGAGATTCTTATTCCCAGAGCGCAGAAAAAAACAACCGCCATCAACCGCAAACCCTTTTTCTCAAAAGAAACCATAATTCTCTCCCTATATTATTAATTTGCGGTTCCGCAATTAATAGTACTCATGCCTCCAAGCTTCTGCTCCGCATCCTGGACATTTGAACACGCGGAGTCAACATTGCCGCAATCCTGCTTGAGTTGGGGTGCGGATGTCCCGGACACTGCCACCATTTTACTCGAAGAATTTTGGATTTGACTGCAAGTAGTGACCTGGGCCGCCACCTGTGCGTTATCGTTATTTATATTAGGCACCCCCGGCTTCGAACTGCTATCCGACGAAGTCGTGGTTGAGGTGTTGACGCCGGAATCCTTAGCCGTATGACACTGGCTACCCTCTTGAACCGCCATCCCATCTTTTCCGGAAACCGCCCAAAGGCTATTCAAACTATCAATACAATACTGAGATCCTTTCGCTATGTGGGTGCCGGCATCACAAGGCATGCCTGGTACTGGCTGATGCGCCATCGTTCCAGAGTCACACACGTACGTATCCGCGCTCGGACCACCTAAAAAACCCGCTAAGCCACTGCTCAACGCATCCTCAACCCCCGCCAAGGGCTTAGTTACCATACCCGTCAGCATCTTTTCCTCGATATTGGGCCACATCATGGCTTTTTTTTCGGCCAGCTTCCACTGAAGATCAATGGCCTTTTGCATATTCATCTTGGCCGCCATGAAAGCGAGAGATTGCCCGAGACTTTTAGAATTTTTTAGGGAATTGTTTCCCATGCCCTTATCAGCTCCATTGCCCCCAAAGTGATTGGGGTTGGCGCTCGGCATCTGAACCGCCGCCGCGTTTTGAAGGCCCTTGGCCGCGCTGGGGTTAGAAAAATTGCTGGCGGCGTTTCCCCCGGCGGTTTTTAAGGCTTCAATAGAACCAGTTCCGTTTCCGTTTTCGCTCCAAGGTCCCACGCCCTTCAAATTCGGGTTGGCCTTCACCGCGCCCAAGGAATTGCTGACGTTCGGACTATTGGGCACATGCCCCCCTCCAATAGGTGGAAGGCTGTAATGTTCGCTTCCGCCTTGAGGGCTCAAGCCCCCGATACCGCTCAACATATTCTTGCTTAAGGTGAGAGGCGGCATGGGAAGCCCGGCCCGGCCCAAAGCCGATTTCGCGGCATTTCCCCCCGCTTCAGCCAAGGCATTTTTCCAATTGGATCCAGAACTTGAACCAGATGCCGGAGCTTCGCTCGTTGTAGCCGGAGGCTGGGCCTCGGCCTCAGGGCCTAAAATCAGGCTTGCCGGATCGCGAAAATTAGCGGGAGTGATAATGTCTCCGTTTTCCCCCACCTGATTTCCGGTTGCAAAACCGTTCTCGCCAGTGTCAAAAGGAGAACCGCCCGCGCCCAATCCTCCTTGACCGGGCCGAAAACCCCAACCTTCTTTAAAAACGTCCGAAGAGCCGTGCGTGGGAGACATCAAATATTTTTCGGCCATTGGCGCGGTAAAAAGAACGCCAAGACCGGCCAAAATAAAGGCCAAATCTTTTTTGCGAAACTGCTTAAAGCGGTCCACCAAGGTCCGCGCGCTCAAGTCCTTGACCTTAAAGGCGGGGTTGCGCAAGGTTTGAGTGGAGTCTTTTAAAGTCGGAACCGGAACCCCGCTTTTTTTATCTTCTTTTTTGTTTTGATTTGTCGGTTTTGGCGTTTCCATGGAATCGGCCATAAAGGTCTCCTAAAAAAGCGGCACTCCTAATTTGTGAATTTCCGGCGCGGATGAAGAACCCGTTCCTCTGAGCAACACGATGCTTCGATATGTCCCGTCGGAACCGTCGAAAATAGATGAGAGTTGGGCGGAATCATATTCCACAGAAGAAGAACAACCATTGTTTTTACACAGAAAAGAAGATTCGGCCTTGGCCCGGGCAAGTTGCATCATGGCGCAACTGGGGCCGTCCAGGCATCCCTTGGAACGGCTGTTAAAGGTTTGCGCGAAATCAGACGTCTGTGTCCGGCGGGATACGCGCGGCCCCCGGCGCACCATGGAGGAAGAAACCTTCCCCACTTGCGGATCACGGCTTAAAGCCCAGGTCAAAAGATCTCCCTCATCCGAAGATAAATCTGAATTCTGCGGAAAAGGGTCTTTGGAAACATAGACGGAGTCAGGCCTCTCGCTTGCGTCCGCCGGGTTCACCAAGCCTAAAACGCTCGTGGGGCGGCCCAATTTTTGATCCCAGGAAACTCCTCTTAAATTTTCCAAGGAACCGGCCAGGCGAAACGAAGACCCTTGAGCAGAAATGGAAACAGGTTTAACGCCAAGACGGTAGCGGCCGTGTTCATCAAATGAGCCATGATAATTAAAGCCGTGGGAAAACCAAAGAGACCCCCACCATCCCTGCGGGGCCAAAAAAAGGACTCCCAAAATAACCGCGGAAACCCACAGAAAAAACCCGGAGCCCTTTTTTTTCTTTTTCTTTTCCCAGAATTGGGCCTTGATTTCCTTCATAACCAAAGTGTAATAGGCATCTTAAATCTTGTCAATGGGGGAAGGCTTTTTTTACCGATTTTTTACTATTGACTGAAACTTAAAAAAGCGTCATTGCCCACGAGCGGCCGGAGTTTCAGCCGAATCAAACGGCAATGGCAAACTATAGGAAGAGCTGGAATCGCCGGAGACCTTTGAATCAGTGTTTAATTTTTCCCAAGAGGCGATAAACCAGGCGTTTTTCTGATGGACCAGGACGTCTCTTTCGTAGCCCGAGAAACTGCCTTCCCCCTGGGCCGTAATCACCACATACTTCACGCGAACCACCGCCCGGACATAGGACATTTCATCAATGAAAAGATTTTTGACCACGAAATGAGAACTTGGGTGCGTCTTGAAAAATTTTTCAGCCCAGGCGTGGATATGGTTCCAATCCATGGGCTTGACGATGGCGGGCGAATACAAATTAGAAAAGCCCTCGACGTTGCCCGAAAAAAAAGCGCTGTCCACATCCTCATAATAAAAATTTTCTATTTTTTGCTGGAGAGCGAACTCGTTGGGCGTCATGGGCTTGCTGAAGCTAAAGCCAAATTCATGGTTAAGATCGCTCACAAAAGAGCAGGAAAAAAGCGCAAGGGAAAGCGCCCCCAACAAAAAGCCGCCGCTTAGAATTTTGAGAAAAGAAAGTTTCTCTTTTATCTTCATTTTTTAAAACCGCGATTTATTCTATTATAAAATGACCGTGCTTCAATCCTTGCTTTTACTTTTGACGATTTATTCCTGGGGTCTGGGCCTTAATTGCCCCGCGGCTCCCGCGCATTTTCATCTCTCAAGACCAAATCCCAAAGGTCTTCATTTTGAGACGCTGACCTTTCCGTCCCAAGTTCACAGCCTGTTTAAGGCCAACAACACGGTCTGGGCCCACTACTCCCGTCCCACGGGTCACGGGCCTTTCCCGGCCATTTTGGTTTTGCCGGTCATGGCCGCGCCGAACACCTGGATTGAAAAACAATTCATCCGCAAATTCATGGCGGCGGGGTTCGCGGTTTTATTTCTTGAAACGCCGTATCAATTTCACCGCCGGCCCAATCCCTCCATTCCCAGCGGGGAAGTTTTCTTGGCTAGAAACCCAAAGGTTCTCGCGCAAAACTTTCGCCAAGCGGTTTCCGATTCCTGCCAGGCTCTCTCTTGGTTACAAAAACGCCCGGAAATCAACCCGCGAAAAATCGGGATATTTGGAATCAGCCTGGGCTCCCTGGTCGGGAGCGCGACTTATTCCGTTAGCCCCATTCCGCGCTACGGGGTTTTTCTCCTGGGAGGCGCCGATTTGCCCGATCTTCTCTTTCACAGCGCGATGACCGCCCCTTTCGTTAAAAAGATCGGCGTCACTGAAAATCAACTGCGCGCGGCCTGGGCAGGAATGGACGCTCTGGATTACGCGAAAGAAAACGCGCACAAGCCCGTCCTTCTCATCAACGCCCGTTGGGACCAGATTATCCCGAGACAAAACGCGCTGGCTCTAAAAAAGGCGTTTCCCGACAGCCGCCAGATGTGGGTCCCTTTCGGCCACTATAGCGCGATGATTCATCTCTTTTGGATTCCGGGCTATGTCACGCGCGCGTTTCGCCGTCACTTTTTTCCCGCAAATTGAGCCGCGGCGCAGGCGCGAATGGCGGCGGCGCTGTTGAGCATGCTGGCCTTCTCCTCGGCTATATCCCGATCGCGTCTACGAACAGACGCATAGGGAGAATTATCCGAAACAACTCCCTCGGCCTCTTTGACGCAGTTTTGATAAGCGGCGACGATTTTTTTCTGTTGCGGAGCCGCCACCTCGTTTTGATTGGTTTTGGAATCATCAATATTTTTCCCGCGGCAATCGCGGTCAAAGAGTTGCTGCAAACCTCCCGCAAAGGGAAGCGGCTGCTGGGATAACTGGGACTCGTATCTAAAACAAACGAGATCATTAGATTTGACGGGTTTATTCTTCGCCGCTTTTCGCGCGCGCTTAAGCTTTCTTGTTTTGAAAGCGATCTTTTTGGCTTTTTTGTTATGCCGGGTCACATTGTTCTTGAGATTAGAGGCCTCACTCTTGATACGTTGCGCGGCTTCGCTCATGGTTTTTGAATCCAGGAAAAGGTCTTTTCCCGGAAGTCCCAGGCCTGCCGCCAAACTTTGATCTAAGTAGTTCCGGCCTTGTGGATTCATAGTTTGAGAGGCCGGCTTCACAACGGATGCGACCTTTGGTTTTGAAGTGGGCTGAGATGCGGGGGAGTATTTAATGTTTTGAAGAAGGGCTGTACAGGTGGGGCTCAACTCTCCCGCGCCGATATTTTCGCAACGGCTCACCGTCATTTGCTGCGCCACGGGCTTAGACTGATTGGCTTTAAGCAAATCCGCATCCGCCATTTTTTTATATTTCGCGGCAAAGCGCTCGTCGTCTGAAATCTGTCTTTCCTGATTTTCGACATAGCGGTTAAACGCCTCGGGGTTGGTCGCGGCCATTTGCTGGGCCTTGGGGCTCGACATCCAATTCTGAAAGGCCTTGTCTTTTTGGTCCGCTGTCGTCTGAAAGGTTTTGGCCAATGTCGCCCAAGAGTCGGCGGCCTTGGCTGGTTGAGCGTCGGGAAACCCAGTCATCATCAGTCCAGCAGAACTCGATCCCAACTGATCGCTGCCGGAATCGACGTTCGCGGATGAACCAATACTTGCGGACGCAGAGATATAATTAATGGGCGAAGAATTCGGATAATAACTGGCGTTTTCAAACAGAGTTTTACATTGTTGGTCAGTTAATCCCTGACAAAGATCCCCCCCAAAAGACGCGAAGGCTCGCGAGGAAAATAAAGAGAGAGTCAAAACCGAAAGGCCAACGATACAAGCGAATTTTAATTTATTCATGGTTTAATAGCCTCCGCTCTCAATTTATAACCCCGCTTTTCTCCGAACTACGGTATATCCGCTTTTCTTTAGGTTCCCGATGAATTCGTCGAAATTCCGCGACTTTTCAAGGATGTCCCGCAATGCGTCTTCCTCAAAAGGATCAAGAGCCGTCGCGCTGAGAAACGGATTCAATACCGGCGGCGTATTGGGAGGCAAAACAGCCGTGCTGATCAAGGGGCCTGGGACGTTCTTGACCCGCAAGACCTCTTTTCCCGCCTTATTATAAACCGACCAAGTTGAAACGCCGCCGGAATTTAAGCGATGTCGTTTACAGCCGTAAAGCGGGGGCAAGACGGCAAACGCCAAAACCAGGAAAACGGCAAGATAGTTTTTCATACTCACATCCCATTCGGAAGAGGTCCATGGAAATATTTTTTACACCTCACGGGGCCGACCTTATCGCACATCTCCTTGATTAAGTTCTTATCGTGAGAAAGTCTGGCATAGATAACGGCTTTTACTAAGAGCCTACGACGACTTTCTAAATTACCTTTGGTAGCTTTAACCTTTTTAATCCATTGTGCGAATCTAATCCGTGCGATAGCGGATCGTTCTCCTTCTTTATGGAACCGGTCCGCCGACGCACGGCCATAGACTTCCCTCATCAAACGATACATTGGCGGATCCCTGCGCCGAAGTATTGCCGCTGTTTCTCCATTAAATCCTACTCCGAAGTAAGCCGCGGTCGCCTGGGCAAAAGCCTCATCCGCGTTTGAATCGGCATAGCGGCCCAAGCCGATCGTGCCATAATTTCTCATCGCGTTCTGATAGACGGCTCTGGAATCTTCAAAGGTCGGGACATATCTTGGACTTTTGAAAGCCGCGAGAATTCCGGACAAACTTCCACCCAATTTTGAAGCCATGTCCCGCCAGGTAAGCGTTGCGGCTTTTCCGCCGCCTTTCCATTTCCAATCACTGGAAGAAGTTAAATTAAAGCGTACCGCGTGGCCGTATTCATGGAGAATCAGAAATCCTTTGTCATATCCGCTGTTCATAGCCAAAGGATCTGACCCAATCAAGTTGGTCTCCGCCACCGCAACATGTCTAGGGCTACCAACACCATCAACATTATCCCAAAGACGGCCATCAAAAGTCTTTTTTCCGGCGAGTTTGGTAAATGGAGGGATTTGCGTCAGCTTCTTACCAATGGGGATAATGTATAAAGAGGTGTTATCAGACAAATGACGCAGAACTTCACGAGGAGCGTGAGCAAGCATCCCATTCTGTATCTTTCTGGCATAATTAGTGGCTTCTGAACTAGCTCCGTCAGAATGCAATCGGCTTAAAATCTTTGAAAGATAGCGCTCTCGGGTCGGCGAGGGCGGCGGCAATGCCCGCCCTACGGCAAACTGAAAGGCTTTATTTTGAACATTCGTCTGAATTTGACCCGCCCGGGCCTTGTTGATGGATTGTTGTTGAACGCCTGAATTCGCCAATGACGCAAGCGCGCCCGAAGACCGCTTCATTTCCCGCCCTTTTCTCTTTTTGTTCTTAAAAATGGACTTGCCCAGAATTCTCGAAGCGTCTGAATTTGCCGCGTCCAAAAACCGGGAAACCCATTTGGGAGAGAGCTTGGCGCCCCCGTCAGCCGGAGGGTTCCGAGAGACCCAACGGCTCATGTCCCTGGCCAATGACAATTCCATCAGGCTTTTCTGCGGACTTCGGCCGGAATCAGGGAAAAAGCAATTCAAAATTCCGCCGGAAGGGCCTTGAGCCCCGGCGCGGCTTTTTAGCCAGGCCCTGACGCCGGATGAGACTTGGTTCGCCGGGAGAGTCAAACTTCCCCGCGCCTGGGCCGCGCTTTCCAAAACCAGGGTTTTAAGACTTTGCTTTAAATCCGCGCTGGATAAAAGGCGGCACGCCGTTTTCCCCGTCGCCGCGGCGGGAGCCGAGTTCCCCGCTTTTCCCTGCCCGACGACCGCCTCTCCCGACTTTTCATCGGGATACCAAGGGCGCGCCCATGCCCCCAGGGAACAGAAGATAAAAGAAACCGCCAAAACCGCCGCCGCGTTTTTTTTCATCTCGCCGCGCTCACTCACAAGATTCTCCATTTCCCCCGATTAGTTTATAACCCCGCTTTTGAAATCTGTCAAGGGCCCACGCGATTTTTTACCGAGTTTTTACTTTTGAGCGCCCGTTTGAGAATCTTGACGATATCCTCATGTCCGTTCGCCACGGCGGCACGAAGGGCGTTGGTCTTTTTCCCTTGAGTCGCGTTGATATCCGCCCCATGAGCTAAGAGAATTCGGACGATGGAGGTCTCTCCGTTAGCCGCAGCCCAATCCAAAGCCGTGAGGCCCCCGCTTTCCGAATTTACGCCCGCGCCGCGGCGCAAAAGAAGATTGACGACTTCTTCCCGATTCTTTTCCTTAATGAACGGACTAGGGTCGCTTGCCTCATCCGCCAAGGAGTTTTTCAATTTCGCTCCATGTGCGAGAAGAATTTTAACAATATCCGCGTAAGCATGGAGAGACGCTTCTCCAAGAGGGCTCATCATTTTGATGGGCCTTGATGAAGGCCCGGATTTTTCGAGCGTGGGACGCGCGTTGGCGTCCACTCCATGGGCGATGAGAATTCGGACAACGCCCGTCTCATGGCGGGCAATGGCCGTTTCGAGAACATCGGAATTCCAATAGCGGGGGGTTTTCTCAACCAATGCTTCAAGCCGGGCTTGATTATTTTGATTCGCTACGCGTATGAAGGCAACATTCGTGTCTTGAATTTCTTGAGCGGCGAAAACCCAGGGAGCTCCGCTCAAAACCGAAAAAACAAACAGAAAGATATTCCGCATGAGTCATTTCTCCCCGCGCTCAATCACAAGATTCTCCACTTCCCCGATTAGTTTATAACCCCGCTTTTCTTTAGGTTCTCGATGAATTCGTCGAAATTCCGCGACTTTTCAAGGATGTCCCGCAATGCGTCTTCCTCAAAAGGATCAAGAGCCGTTGCGCTCAGAAACGGATTCAATACCGGCGGCGTATTGGGAGGCAAAACAGCCGTGCTGATCAAGGGGCCTGGGACGTTCTTGACCCGCAAGACCTCTTTTCCCGCCTTATTATAAACCGACCAAGTTGAAACGCCGCCGGAATTTAAGCGATGTCGTTTACAGCCGTAAAGCGGGGGCAAGACGGCAAACGCCAAAACCAGGAAAA
>JAKAQO010000012.1 GCA_021822495.1 bacterium
GACGTTCGCCGACTCAAGCCTGGACATCAGCGGAGCGTCTGCAAACCCTGACTGCACGTCCGCGGGCGGTTCTTGCGTCGCTAACGGTGACATGTTCGCCAACGACTACAGAGCTCTCTGCTGGAGAATCCTCGGCCCAAGCTCGGTGAGTTCTACCGACAATCAAATCGTTCAGGTCGTCGTCACCGCCGCAGCCCCGTAAAGCTAAGAAGACTCTTGAGGAGATAAATGAACGAATCATCGTAAACGGAAAAGACATGAAAAAGCTAAAAGCTGTCGCATGGGCTTGGACGATCTTAATCCTCGCGCCGCCTTTATGGGCGCTGTCGATTAGAAGTCCAGGCAAAAAAATCGTCATTGACGAGCTTAAGATCGGGCGAAAGTATTCTCTCGCGAAAAAAACGAGAGATCCGGCCATCGCCAACACCGGGACCGAACCCATCAAAGTTCGTCTGTGGCTTGAAAAGCCGATGCCGCCAAAACTTGAGGATGGATACGAATCTCCTCCTCCCGGTCTTTGGATTCGGCTTAAAGAAACAAAAATAGGGCTCAATCCTGGAAAGACGAAGAACTTAAACGGAATTATCGTCATTCCGGATAAGCCGGGCCTTAAAGACGGCCAGTATCAAATTGACTGGGCGGGAGAAGCCGACAACCGAAAAGGTTCGCGTCTTCAATTTGCCAGTCATTTACTCCTCAACATTGACGGAAATGATGAGGCACAAGCCCCTCCGGGCCGAACAAGAGACCCCAGTCTCTTGTTTATCTTGGCTCCGCCGGAAGCCAGGGCAAGAGATGTTCCATTGGGTAAACGAGCGGACCTCGCGACTCTCAAGCTCATTAATCCCAATGACTTCAAGGCGGTCTTTGCCTTGAGGAGGCGAAAACACGTTCCAAAGAAATTGCGGAGACGGATAAAGTCTGGGTTTACCTTGGCTCCCGATCCGTATTTCTTGGAATTCAATAACCCGCGCCTCGCGGTGAGAGGAGGGGAAATTGGAATCGAGAAACTGACAATTGAGATTCCCGATGAAAGCCGCTACCGAAACAGAAAGTGGTTTTTCATTGTTTCAGTGAGGATGATGAGAAAACGAAAGTTCAAGACAAAAAACTGGATTGTCTACGTTCAAACGACAAAGGAGGCAAAAAAGTAAAGCGTTAACTTTTGCTCATGAATATCGAGCGTAAAAGAAGAATGAAGATTGGCAAAGCCTTGAAACAAAAGGCTGTGGCCCTTCTTGTCATTTGCGGGCTGATTACGGCCCCGCAAGGTTCTTCTTTGTCCTACGCCAATTCCGCCGCGCTCGATATCGATGTTCAAGTCAACGGCATCGCGATGATCAAGGACTTGTCCGCCTCCAGCGGTTCGAGTTCAGGAACGATTAACATCTCCTGGACGGAACCCGACCGACAAGGCACGACCGCGCCTTACTCTTACGTCGTTCATGCTTCAACCACCGGAGAGATTTCCGATCCCACGAGTTTTGCCGCAAGCCCCCCGCTGTCTGTTTTCTCGAATACTCCCATTCCTTCCCCAGGGCCGGGCGGAGGAAATGTCGGCGTCACCATTACAGGGCTTACTCCGGGATTGACTTATTGTTTCGCCATTGAAGAAAAAGACTCAAGCGTTCCCCCGTATTTCGGAACCTGGGAGCGCAACACCACGAAGAACTGGAACGTGAACAACTGCGCGGTTGCGACCACTCCCATCGCGGCTCCTACGAATCTCGCCGCCCAGGCCGGACGGGATGAGGATTTCATCAGCTGGAATCCTCTGCCAAGCACGGCAACGGGCGCCTCTCTCTTGGCCTATTACGATCTCTACCGTTCCACCCAAAGCGGGACTGGATTTGTGTCCATCGCGACCACGACCGCAGTTTCCTATACCGATTATCCGCTACTTCCCTTCAACACCTATTACTACGAAGTGACCTCAGTCATCAAGAGTGGAGCGCAAAGCGCGCCATCTGCGGTCGTCTCAACCGTTCCCTACACCGTCGTTCCAATGGAACCTTTGGGCGTTCTCGCCGACATTAGCGGATCGAGCATCACAATTACCTGGTCTCAAACGACCCAGTTTGGAGACGGCGTTTCTTTCATCAGCACAACGACCCCTAGCGCGGGAGAACTGGAAGGATATCAAATTTTCCGTTCAACCATTCCCTGCGATCCCAATGTCGTTTTACTTTCAAGCCAGGTCTATACCAGTAACTCTTTCTCAGATGATATGGGTGGAAATCTCTACTACTACCAAGTCAAATCCTTTAACTCGTTGGGGACTTCGACGACGACGACGACTATTTCTTACGCCGGAGACCAGACTTATTATCTTGACGACTGTTTTAGCGGAGTGACACTGAGCGCCAGTCAAATCTCCGCCCTTAACCACGCTCATAATTCTTATGGCGGAAACGTTCAAATCGCCCGCTCTTTCCTACCGGAAAGTTCAGCGGAAGGCGTTTTACGATCGGTAGTCTTTACGCCGATGGTCAACAATAAAGTCATTCCTGATTTTTATTTCTCATCCCCGGTTACGGTCACATTGGCCTATATTCTTAACTCCGGCGGACAACCCACTCCAGCGGATATGAGCGCCCTTTCCAATACCAACGCTCAAGACATGGGCATGTATTGGGATAACGGCATTCAATTCAACAAGCTCTACGGAACGATTAACTTCCTCAATCACACCGTGAATGTCCAAACTCCAAATTTAGGGACCTTTGAAATTAGAAGCCTCTACCGGACGACTTCTTCTCCTGTTTTTGATATCTCAAATATTTCCGGCCGGATTATCACTCCGACTTCCGGAGGGCTTAACTCGGTTCTTATTTTTACCTACGACCCAGGTCCCAACAATGTTTCCGTCAGCGGAAAGATTTTTGACGTCAGAGGCGACTTTATCGCCGATATGCAAAACGGCCCCGGAGGAAATCAGCTGCAGTGGAACGGGCATGCTTCCAACGGAGCCGTCGTCGCCAGCGGGGTCTACATTTACCAGATCCAGGGCGGCAAAAAAATATTTAACGGAACCGTGGTGGTGGCCCGGTGAAAAAGGAGACGAATATGAAAATTAAAAAATTAGTTCTAGCGATGGTCTTGGTCGTTCTGATGATGGCCAACCCCAAAGCCCAAAATGGAACCGCCAAATTCTACGGTCCTTTGAGCCGCTATATCACGCCCACTTCCGGCGGGCCTAATTCCACGATTCTCTTTTGCTTCGATAATCCCAGCGATTCCGGAATCGTCGGAACCATTTACGATTTAAGAGGCTCAAAAATCGCTCAAATGAGCTCCAATCAACCGGCGGCGGGAACCGGTTGTCCTCAGACCGGATTTCTGCCTCAGTACGTCTCCTGGAATGGACGAGGAATCAGCGGCGGGGTGGTCGCCAGCGGAGTTTATATTTACCAAATCGAGGTCGAAAGTCGCATCTACAGCGGGACCATCGTGGTGGTGAGGTAATCCCATGGAAAATAAAATAAAAATTTTAATCTTGCTGCTGGCCGCCGAGATTTTTCTCTCTCGGCCGCTCAAGGCCGCCTATGACGACCTGGGGGTCAGCGCGCGCGCGGTCGGAATGGGAAACGCCTTTACGGCGGTGGCCGACGACGCCTACGACATCTATTACAACCCCGCGGGTCTTGCGACTCTCGACCGCGCGGAACTCGTCACGACCTATGCCCAATTCTATCCGGGTCTAACCGACAGTTCAAATCTCTCTAATTCCTTCTTCGGCTATGCACAGCCGATTGACGAGGGGAGACAAGGAACCCTCGGCCTTGGATATAACCGCTTCTCTCTCAATGGGTTCTATCAAGAGAGTAGCGTCTACGCATCCTATGGACGAGAAATCAATACGGAAGGGCTTTTGCCGGGCCATCTTTACGGCGGGGTGACATTCAAATATCTGGACCGCTCTCTCAGCGGACTAGGAACTCTGGCGAGTTCGCCGCTGGGGCCGACCGGAATCGCTAACCCTGGCTCAGTTGACCCCGTCCTCAATCAAACGACGAGGACGAATTTCGACATGGATGGGGGTCTTCTCTACCGCCCGCTGGCCAACTGGGATTTTGGGTTTGCCAGCCAACATATCTTTGAGCCCAATATCGCCTTTGATCCGGCCCAGGGAGAAACCTTGGCCCGCGACTATAAATTCGGCGCGGCTTATCGAACTCCGTTTACGACTATCACGGGTGAATACGACATCATCCAGGAGCCAACGATGACAATGGGTGAAATTATTTCGTTGGGAGCCGAAAAATGGTTCCCGACGCTCGCCCACGGAACGTTCGGAATCCGCGGAGGTTTAAGCGAGGGCAGCCTGAACTTCAGACAAATCTCCATGGGACTTTCATACCGGATATTTAAAATGCAGTTTGATTACGGTTTTGAACTTCCCCTCTCTGGAATCTCGATGAGCGCTTACGGCACCCAGAGATTCGGAATGAGTTTCCGGTTTGGCGAATCTCCGGAAGAACACGCGGCTTACGGAGAAGCCTTGCTTGAAAATACCGGCAAACTCGCTCAAGTGGGAACTCCGGAATTTAAATTCCAAGAGGGACGGCTCCTCAGGTTTGAGCAAGACGCGGTGGCCAACTTCGTCAAGCAGGCTCATGACGACGCGGAAAAAGGCGAATTTACCCTGGCCTTGGACCGAATCAATCAAGCCATTTCTCTGAGTCCCAAAGACATGGTTCTCTCGGAAACCCAAGCGCGGCTTGCGGTGGTTGCCAATGTTTATCCCGAGCTTAAAGACTTCGCCTCAAGCGATGTCAAAGCTTCTCTCTATGTTGGAATCATCCACTTCCTATCCGCTAACGATAAGAAAGCCTTGGAGCACATGAACTATGTCATCAAGCTCTCCCCCAATGATCAAAAGCTTAAGGATTTGCTCAAAGCGATGGAAGCTTTAAGCGGGCAACTGCCGCAAATCCCGACGCCCGTTCAAACTCCGGCCGCTACTCCCGCTCCCGCGCCAACCCAGGCTCCCGCTACGCCAAAGCAAACCTCAACCCAAACTCCCGAGGAGCAATATATCCAAGGGGCTTTATCTCTAATGGAGGTCAATCTCGATCTCAAGCAATATGATAAAGTAATTGCCATGGGAGAAGGCGTTGTCAAGATTGATCCAACCAATGCCTTGGCCTATCTCCGAATGGGCGCGGCCTATTATGCGCTCAAAAAGTATTCAAAAGCGCAATGGGCCTTCAAGAAATCCCATGAGTATGAAACGGATCCCGAATCGCTAAAGAAAATCGAGGCCGCCTTGGATGCGTTGAGAAATCTGGTCAAGACGCAAAAAAAGAGTCCTCTCAAAAAGGCCAGGAAATCCAGTGCATCGCCTCAAGAGATTGAGAATCTCTATCAAGCCGGAGTCACCTTCTATGCCGAAGGCCGCTTGAAGGAAGCCGAGAATGTATTCCAGAAGCTCTTGGACGTGGCTCCTGATTACGTGCCGGCGCAAAGGGCACTTCAAAGAGTGCGCGCCGAAGAGTCTCAAGCCGGAGGACTTCAATGAAAATTGGAGGAAAATTCATTCTGACGACGACTCTTCTTCTGACGGGGACGATGACCATTCTCAGCTATGGAATCGTCGTCTCCGTCAGCGCCATTCAAAAAGAGGACCTTGAAAACCAGGCCCGCGTCGTTGAAAACTCGGCCCAAAGAGTGGCCTTGGACGCGCTTCTTCAAAAAGACGAGCTTCAACTAGTCAGCTATATCAACTTTCTCAAAGCCCAGTATCCGGCTCTTTCTTATGCCAAGATCGCCTGGAATTACCCTCCCATGAGTCAAAATATAGAACTCGGCAAACTCTCCAAATCCGCCGATATTGAGGAAAGGCGTTTTGATATCGAATCGCCGGAAAACCCCAATCATAATGTCGTCATGCAGTTCTATATTGACCGTTCGGTTCTTCGTCAAACATTGGCCAAATCCAAGGCTAAACTGGAAGAAGTAATTCTGAGAGTTTGGTTCTTCTCCATTATCTTAGGAACTCTTCTGGCCTGGACCTTGGGCTGGGTCCTTACCTTGCCGCTTAAGTCCTTGGCCCAGGTGGCTTCTCAAGTGGGAAGCGGCCACTTGGGCGCAAGGCTTGAATGGAATTCAAAAGATGAGATCGGGGCTCTCGTTCATTCTTTTAACCAAATGTCCGAAAAGCTTAAAGAACTCGATACCCTAAAGAAAAACTTTGTTTCCTCCGTGACTCATGAACTGCGTTCTCCCCTGGGCGCGATGATTAGCCTGGTTTCTCTCGTCAAGGATAAGATCGCGCCCGAAGACGCGCCTTTTGCCAAACAATCCCTGGACTATCTTGATCGCATTGAAAAAAACGCGAAACGCCTCGAGCAATTCATCAATCAGCTTTTAGACGCGGCCAAAATTGAACAAGGCAAATTTACCTGTTCGCCTGTCCCCACCGATATTTCCCCCATTATGGCCGACCTGGTCAACCTTTTTGGACCCAAAGCTAAAGAACGCGAAATTCGACTCTCCAATGAAATTCCAATCAATTCGTTGGCGATGGCCGATCCCGACCGGATTAGGCAGGTGTTTTCAAATCTCATTTCCAATGCCCTTAAATTCACGCCGGCCAACGGCGAGATTAAAATTAAAGCCGAAAAATTTCGGGAAGGCGATAAGCGGTTTTTTGAATTTTCCGTTCAAGACACGGGAAAAGGAATGACGGAAGAAGACCTAAAAAAACTCTTCCAAGCCTTTTCCCAAGCCGACAACGGCAACGCCCAAGGACTTTCCGGCTCCGAACGCGGCACGGGACTCGGGCTTTATATTGTTAAATCTATTGTGGAGGCGCATGGAGGGAAAGTCATGGTTCGCTCAACTCCTGGTCAGGGAAGCGTCTTTGCCTTTACTCTTAAAGCCGTAGAATAGGAGGAATATATGACCCCTAAAGCCTTGGTCGTCGACGATGAGGAAGATTACCGGCTGATCGCCCAAGAGATTCTAAAATCTTCGGGTTTTGATGTTCTTTGCTCTAAAGATGGAGCGGAGGGTCTTCTCTCGGCAAAAAAATTCAAGCCCGATCTCATTCTCTTGGATTGGAAGATGCCAAGGATGGACGGCGAAACCTTTTGCCGAAAGCTGAGGGAAGATGCGTCTCTAAAGAAAACACCAGTCATCATGCTGACGGTGAACTCTCAAACAGAGTCCGAGCTCGAAGCCCTTCATTTTGGTGTGGATGACTTTATCGCCAAACCCTACAAAAAAGAAGAATTTCTAGCGCGCGTTCGCGCCGTTTTGCGCCGCGGCGGAAGTAACCAATAAATGATGAGGCAAATCCTTAAGATTAAAGCTAAAAATCTTGGAGGGATGGCGGGTTAAGACATAGACTCTTCCATCATTGACGGAAAACCCCGCGAGTTCCCCAACCGGCTTCATTTTGGACTTGAGATCGTAAAAATCAATGGGATCGGCCTTGGAAACCGAGATTTTAAACCGCTTAATTTGCCAATTTTTTGAGTCTAAAATCCATAAAATTCCATGAGACGCGTAAAGCCCTGAGGGAGAAATATCTGAAACCGTAAAACGATCAATGGGAGTTAAAAGGATTCCCGTCAAAGCCTTTACGATTAAATATTGGAAAATTTGCCCGCTTGCGGCGTCCGCCCCCCACAAGTAACTTCCATCGGAATAAAGCGCCCCGATTTTTGCGCCAAAGGTTTGATAAACCCTTTGGAGTTCATACTCACTTCCATTGACCACGAAATAACGCCGCACGTCTCCTTTATCCGCTTCCGAACACCAAAACTCATTTTGAAAACCGGCAAACCCAGAAGCATTGTCGCAAACGAAAGATTCTTTTTTAATCACATGACCGGAAGACCCTTTAAGGGTATAGAGGAGTTTTTCCGGCGCATCCAGAGACAAGAGATGATCTCCTGTAGCGACCAGGCCCACAGGATCAGAAAATGGAAGGGCTTTTTCCCAAGAAGAATATTCTTCCCATATTCCCAAAGAAACTCCGCCCGCAACAATAACGCCTAAAACTAGTAAAGGGTAAAAAGAAAACAAACGCTCTCCTAAAGGAAACTTCTTTAAGCGAGAGGAAACCGCTCTTTTTAAAGAAGCTGATACGGCAGGAGGTGCAGTTTTCTCAATAAGTAGTTTTTCTTCCTCGACTGATTCCACATCAAGCAAAGACGGAGAGATTTCTTTGTCTTTGCTCTCAGCCTCGGTTTTGGGCGACTCATCCGCAGAATCAGGGAAAAAATCAACTTTCGGTTTTGAGGAAGGTAAGACAGGCTCTCTTGAAGGCAGATAATTCTCTTTCTCTTCTTTTATCTCCTTGCTGGGCGCTGTCGCTTCTAACTCAGCCTTCCTCCTCAAAGACTCGGGATTTATCTCAGCAAAGAAATCCTTCTCAACTTTTTTCTTCTCTTGAGGATTGGGTTCAGATAGAAGTTTTTCAATCATCCCATGACCTAGAGACAATTCAGAGTGATCTTCCTTTGGTTCTAAAGACTCAATAGGTTTTTCCCGTTGAGTTTTAAAAGAATCTGGAGATTCCAAAGTCGATACTGCTGTTGTCGATTGCTGAGAAACGGCATTTTGTTCGGGGAAATCTGGAAAATAGTCGCGGACGATGGGCTTATGCTCCTGAAGGCTTGCAAAACTCAAGTCAATGGAATCCAAACGCAAGTAATATTCTTTTTTTATCTCCTCAATCCTGGCCAAAGCGACTTCTTCGGCAGATTTTTTTTCCATTTTACGTTTTTACGTTTAACTCGCCGTCATGAAGAATGGGCCTGCGCCTCTTCTTCATAATTCTTACAGATGGTGCTGTCCCAACCTTAAGATTATGAGGAATGGGACTGCGCCTTAAGTTTAGCCTGATACTGATGAACCAGTTCCGCAATTTCAGATTTCATGCCGTCTTTAATACGTTGGAGTTCATCCTGTTTGATTTTATACTCGCTGAGCAAATCTTGGCTCTGTTTCTTGAGATCCTCTTCTCTCTTGTTGAATATCTCCCGTTGCTGGAGAGTCTGGGATTCCCAGGTCATGCGCTCTTGCATAAAGCGTTCCTGAAAATCGCGAAGCTCTTTTTCGCGCTGAGCAAACTTTTCTTCAAGGGTTTTTTCTTTCTTCTGGAGAGATTCGATGTGTTGGCGATGATCGTCTTCAAGAGCTTTCTTTCGGCTTTCCCAGGTCTTTTCAAGTTCGGCTTCTTTGTTTTTAAGTTCCTGGTAAAAAACTTCCATTTTCCGGGCTTGCAGTTCATCGGACTGGGAAGCGGCTTTGAGATATTCGTCATGAAACTTGACGTTCTCCGCCTCTTTATCGGCCAAGGCCTTTAGAATATTGTCAATTTCCGCCTCCCGGCTGGCCAGGGTTTTTTCAAGAGCCGCGATACGAACCGAACCGCGGCTAATCTGGGATTTTAGCTCCAAAATTTGATCGGAGAAAAATTCGTTAAACTCTTTTGAGAGCATATATTTTTGCTCTGAAAGAGTTTTCTGGGACGCGGCCAAAGCTTGCCCCAAACGGCGAACCTCACCTTTAAATTCCTCGGTAATGGCCTCAAGGCCTACCGCGGCTGGAGAATCTTCCTGCCAGAGCTTTCGACAAACGTCGTTGAGCCGAGCCCAAATTTCATCAAGCCTCTGGTGAGGATTCTGAAATCCCTCTGAATTCGTCATATTCTCCATTTCCATGTTTTTCCCCTTTTTTTCTCTTGATGTAGCCGCGAACGGCTTCAAGCAGTTCAGCCCGGAGTTTTTCAACGCCTTCGGATTTTTCCTGCATCATCGACTGCCATTCTTCTATGCGATTATGCCAATTTTGATCTCTACGGCGCATGAAATCTTCTCGGTCTTTCCAAACGCGGTCTCTGCGGGAAACCTCATCTTCCAGATCTTTAAATTTCTTAAGAAGAGATTCTTCAATCATATCTAAATCCGTTTGTCTTTTTGACCAACCTCGTTCGTAAGTCTGAAAGCGTTCTTCGGCGGCCTTTCTTTTAGCCGCTTCTTCCGACAAAAGGGCCTGGGACTCTTTGAGCTGATTTTCAATCTCAACTGATTTTTTCTTAAGCTCCGTGACCAAGGACCAGCCCTCTCCGGATTTAAGGCGCCACAAATTGGCCTCGGCCTTGATCGTCTCTTTTTCTTTTTCAAAAACTCTCTGTTCTTCTTCTATATGCCGAAGCCGGATTTCTGCAGAGCGTGAAATGTTGAGAGATTCTTCTCTCGCTTTATCCAAAGAAAGCGCGGTCTCATGCAATTTGCGGCGCAAATCTCCTTCCCTCTCCTTAAGCTGCGAGATTTCTTTGAGCAAACTTTCTTTTTCAATAGTCCATGAAGAGGAGGCCTGTTCCATTCTCCAAGACGCCACGCGCGCCGATTCCGTTTCCACTTGCCGGCTTTGCATTTCTAAAAGGTTTCTTTGTTGCGTCATGAATTCATTAAAACGAATCTGGCGTTCCGCTTCCGCCTTTTCCCATTGTTCGGCCTGGTTTTTGACTTGCGCATCCAGAGAAGATTTAAGGCGTTCGTATTCCGCTTGACTGGCCCGCATCTTAGCTGAATATTCTTTCTCTAAAGCGAGACGCCTTTGGTGGTTTTCTTCCTCAAGGCGGGCGAGTTCCAGTTCTCGGGAAGCAAGGGAAACTGCCTCGGAGTTCCCAGAAAGCCTATCGGAGACTAAGCTCTGAATTCTTTGTCTAAGTCTCTGATAATAGTCATCCCGCCATTTTTCTTCTTCCTCGCGAACAGACAAAGCGCGTTTGAGAGCGCTTCTCTCTTCATCCAGTTTTTCCTTGGCGTCTCCAAATTCTTTAATTTTCTTTTCAAGAGCATTGTTTTTCTCTTCAAAAACTCTCAGGCGTTCAAGAGCCCAACGCAAGGTCATGCGAGCGGTATCCAGATTGTTAATGGATTCGACTCCGCCAACTCCCATCTTCTCCCAATCTTGCGAGTGTCCCATAATGTCAGTAGAGTTATAACAGAAGCCCCCGCTTTTTTCAAGACTTCCTTACATAGTCCCTTTCCTCACAATCTTAAGGTCGGGACAATGCCGTCCAAAAGTTATGAGGAGAAGGCATAGGGGCTTATGCTATCCTATACTTAATCGTCGCAGATGGATATTTCTAATTTCTTACGAAAATGATGCCTCTTTCTCATAATTATCATGGGCGGCATTGTCCCGACCTTAAGTTTATGAGGGAGGGACTATGAAAACAATCGCGGTTTTACCCGCTTATAACGCGGAAAAGACCCTGGAAAAGACCGTGGGCGATATCCCGCCAGGCAGCGTAGATGAAATTATTCTGGTTGATGACTGCTCTAAAGATGGAACCGTTGCTCTTTCCAGAAAACTAGGCCTCATCACGATTGTCCACGAAAAAAATACGGGCTATGGCGGCAATCAAAAAACTTGTTATAAAGAAGCTCTCGCTCGCGGGGCTGATGTCGTCATTATGATTCATCCTGATTATCAATATGACGCAAGGCTTGCCCCCATCATGATTTCTCTGATTAAAAACGGAATCTGCGACGTGGTTTTAGGAAACCGCATCCGAACCCGCTGGGAAGCCTTGGAAGGCGGAATGCCTTTGTATAAATACATATTCAACCGCTTTCTCACCATCATTGAAAATACCTGTACGGGTCAAAATCTGGGCGAATGGCATTCAGGCTTAAGGGCCTATTCCCGCAAATGCCTTGAAACCATCCGCTGGCAGGATAATTCAGATGATTTTGTATTCGATCAGGAATTTTTGCTTGAGGCCGCGGCCTGCCACCTTAAAATTGGAGACATTCCCGTGGCCGCGCGGTATTTTCCCGAAGCTTCCTCAATTAATTTTAAAAGAAGCGTCGTTTACGGTCTTTCCACGCTTAAAATTCTCGCTCAATACCTTCCCCATCGCTTAGGAATTATCCACTTTCAGCGGCTCTCCCCCCAGACCAGACCGGAAACGACCGTGAGATGATTGAAGATGGTAAATCTCTTTTTTTAGGCGCGGCTTTTCTAACCCTCTTTTTTGCGCTCTACACCTTCAGTTCTTATTTTTTACCGGCCTTTTTGTCTGGCTTATTGTCTTTTGCTGAACTCTTACTCGTAATGTCGGCCGCGTCTGGAGTCGGACGCCTGGCGGTGGCCTGGCTTGGTTTTTCGGATATCAGCCCCTCCCAAAAAACCCTGATTGGGGCGACCTTGGGGCTGGGGATATTAAGCCTCAGCGTCTTTTTTATTGCCGCCGTTCATTATCTCAATTTTCTGACGCTGACTTTATTTCTCTCCCTTCTTTGGATTCTGGGATTTACGGAATTAAAAACGATGATATCGTCTCTTAATTCCGCGAAAAAAATGTTTCTCAACCGCCCTTTTGAATCTTTTCTTATTTTTTCCTCCCTTCTCTTGACTCTTTGGTGTTGCTTCACTCCGCCGCATCAATATGATTCCCTGGTTTATCATTTGCCGCTCGCCGCCGCTTATGTAAAGGCGCATGGACTGGTCAATATCCCCTGGCTACTCTACAGTCATTTCCCGCAAAATGGAGAAATGCTGTTTGCCTTGTCTCTTTTATTCAAATCGGACATTTTGGCTCAAATGTTCATGTGGGTTTCCTTTTTCTTGAGCGTTTGGTGGATTTTTGAAATCGCCCGTCTTGAAATCCCCATGGAAGCGGTCATACTTTCGATTCTTTTGCTGGTCACCCAAACCTCGGTCATGCTTTTATCGACTTCTTCTTACGTCGAGCCCCTGGTGATGTTGTGGACAACCGCCTCCGTTCTCTCTTTCCTTAGATGGGAGGAAATACGCTCCTCTTCTTCCGATTCTAAGTCCTGGCTCATTTTATCGGCCATCTTCTCAGGTCTCGCCTTGGGAACTAAATATTACGCGGGGATTACCTCTGGGATACTGGGAAGCGCGCTCTGGATTCGAGTCTTTTTTTCTCCTTCCCACAAAAAAGCGCTCAAAGACGCGACCCTTTTTACCGCCATTGTTACGATTCTTTTTTCTCCTTGGATGATTAAAAACTATTTTTGGGGTGGAAACCCTTTTTTCCCTTTTTTTAACGCGCTCTTTAAGAATTCGGGCAGTGGATGGAACCTTGAAATCGCCCACAACTATTTTAACGCTCTTGCTGAATATCGAAGCGGGCTTAATTATCATCACTGGGTAGATTTCCCCGTCATGCTTCTAACCAACAGCCTTCATTTTGGGCGCGGGATGGACGTATTAGGAGGACTGGGTTGGGAAATTTTATTTTGGTCCTTGCCCCTGGCCATTTGGTTTTCCAGAAAAAACCAATTTTTAAAACGCCTCACGGCGTTTTCCTTGCTCTATCTTTTAATTTGGTTTTTGACCGGCGTGGTTTTGAGATTTCTAATCGTTCTTTGCCCTCTTCTTTGCCTGTTAGCCGGAAATGCGTTTGAAAAACTCAAGGAACGCCTCAGCCCCCTGACTAAAATGGTTTTAACCTCCGCCATCCTCATCATTATTTTGACCCATTTCCTTCTCTTTCTTTTCGTCAATTTTGGGGTTTTTGAAGCCGGAAAAGTCTTGCTAGGGGTTGAGAGCAGAACGGAATACTTATCTCAAAAGCTTCTTTATTATCCCTGCGCTCATTACGCCGCTATGCGGACAAAGCGAAATGATAAGATTCTGATTATGGGAGATCAGCGCAGTTATTACGCTCCGGCTGGGTCAATAGCCTCTTCCATTTTCTCGCCAAACTCTTTCATCCAAGACTCAAACCTAGCGCAGAACGAAACAGAACTAGCCTCTCAACTCAAACAACAAGGAATCACGGAAATTGCGTGGGTTCCACGCGAAATGGCAAGATTAGGAGATTCATTGGGAAAGTTATCGCCTCAAGGGAAAGTTCATCTTCAAGAACTTTTTGAGAAGTCTCCCGTTCTTTATCATTCCGACGGTTGCATTCTTTTTTCTCTTCAATGATCAACGTTGAAAATTGGATTCTTTACGCCATCGCTATTATTTTCTCCTTCACTTTGTCTTTTTCCTTGACTCCGTTGATTCGTAAAATCGCCTTAATTTTCGGTTGGATTGATTCTCCATCCTCTCCCATTAAAACCCATAAAATTGCGACTCCCGTATTAGGAGGAATCGCGCTTTATCTCGCCTATGCTTTAACCTTGATTTTTCTTCGTCTCTGGACGCGATTTCCGACCGGAACTCTCCATAGTCTCAGAGCCCTTCTCATCGGCGGAAGTTTGATTTTTGCGGGCGGGATTTTTGACGACATCAATAAGCCCAAGGGCCTTAATTACCGAGTTAAATTCTTCATTGAGTTCGCGGCCGCCGCCATTGTCCTACTCAATGGCATTCGCATTCGCTTCATTTCTCCCAACTACGTCGCCGCATTTTTGACTCTTCTTTGGATTGTGGGAATTACCAACGCCTTAAATATCATCGACATCATGGATGGTCTTTGCGCAAGCCAAGCGGCTATCGCCGCTCTGGGCTTTCTTCTGATTTCCCTTCCTTCGGAAGAACTCTACGTTAATTTTGCCTCCGCCGCCTTGGCCGGAGCCGCTTTAGGTTTTTTGCCTTGGAATTTTTCAAAGAAAAGAAAAATTTTCATGGGGGATTCGGGCAGCCTCTTGCTCGGTTTTTTGCTCGCCTGCGTTTCCTTGGGAACCCGTTATTCCGACATCAACCCGGCCGGGGTTTATGCCCCGCTTTTAATTTTACTCGTCCCCATGTATGACACGCTTTTTGTCATGATTCTTCGCCTCATGAAAGGAAAATCGCCTTTTATGGGTTCCAAGGACCATTTCGCCCTCCGTCTTGAAAAAATGGGATATTCTCGCCCGCAAATCGTTCTCATCGCGGCGGCGATCGCGGGGTTTCTTGGGTTCTGCGGTTTTCTCGCGACCCAATTCCATCTTTTGGGAGCGATCATCCTTTATGGACTGTTGATCATCCCTCTTTTTATCCTGAGCCGAGCACTCGCGCGCGTGGTTATCTACGATGATTAAAACCGATGTCTTGATTTTAGGCGGCGGCCTTGCCGGGCTTTCAACGGCCTATCATCTCAACAAAATTTCCGGACTTTCGGCCTTAATCGTTGAAAAAGAAAAATATCCCGGCGGAACCGCCGCTTCCATATCTAAGCAAGGTTTTACCTTTGATTTTACCGGACACCTTCTTCACCTTCACGATCCTTACGGAAAAAAGCTAATTCAGGATTTATTGAAAGGAAATCTCCGCGAGATTAATCGTAGCGCCTGGATCTATTCGCATGAGACTTTGACGCGATACCCTTTTCAAGCCAACACCTACGGCCTTCCTGACTCTGTGATTAATGAATGCCTTTTTGGATTTTTAAAAACCATTCATCGCCCGCCCTCAGCGAAGAAAAAAAAGACTCCAACCTCCTTTAAAGATTGGGCGTTTGAAACTTTTGGCGAGGGAATCTGCCGGCATTTTTTGTTTCCCTACAACGAGAAACTCTGGCAGAGAAAACTCTCGACCATGACGACTGAATGGCAAGGCCGTTTTGTGCCCGCGCCCAAGGTTTCCGAAGTCCTTTATGGAGCCGTTATGGACCAAACCAAAGCCTTTGGATACAACGCCTCTTTTCTTTACCCAACAAAAGGCGGTATTCAATCTTTACCAAACGCCCTCTCCTCGCGTCTCAAAAAGAAGCAACTCCTCTTGGGCCATGAGGCCCTTTGGATCGATTTAAAGACAAAAGAGGCGTTTATTAAAAAGATCGGGCTTATTTCTTTTAAGCGCTTGGTGAACACCATTCCCTTAAATGATTTTATTTCTCTAGTAAAGAAAACTCCCGCGCGCGTTCTAAACGCCGCCGAGGATTTGTCTTCCAATTCCGTCTATTGCCTTAATCTCGGCGTTTCCGGACGCGTCATGCCGGAAAAGCACTGGATATATTTCCCTGAAAAAAAATATCCCTTTTACCGCGTCGGTTTTTACCATCAGTTCGCTTCTTCTAACGCGCCCGCGGGCGCAAGTTCTCTCTACGTTGAATTTTCAAGGAACTCAAAATCCAAAGTTCGCCTGTCCGACATGGAATCTCTCGCTTTAAAGGCTCTCAAGGATTGTAAAATACTAAAGCCTGACAATCAGATACTCATTAAAGAATGGCTCCCGATTAAATGTGGGTATGTCGTTTATGACTTTAAAAGGACGAAAGTTTTAAACGCCTTGCTTCCTTACCTTGCTCAAAATGGGGTAGAATCAATCGGACGCTACGGCGCCTGGAAATATTCTTTTATGGAAGAGGCGATTATGGATGGAAAAAAATGTGCGGAGAAGTTAAAAGGAAACTTGTGCTAAAAAACCAGAAAAGGCCCTTAGTTTTTATGGATATCGAAAGCACCGGACTTTCAACCGCCACGGACCGGATTATTGAAATATCCTTGATTAAAATGGAGCCCAACGGCGTTGAAAAAACCTTCTCTTCTTTTATCAATCCGGAAACCTTTATTCCGGAGCCGTCTTTCCGCATCCATCATATCTCTAATGACATGGTCAAAAATGCCCCGACTTTTAAAGAAATTGGCCCTCAAATCCGCGATTTCATCGGAATGGCGGATGTTGGAGGCTACGGCATCATTCAATTTGATGTTCCCATTCTTCAAACGGAATTTAACCGCGCGGGAATTCCTTTTTTTATGGACGGAAGAAATGTCATTGACGCCCTGATCATCTTCCGGAGAATGGAACGCCGAAATTTATCGGCCGCCTATCAGTTTTATTGCGGAAAAAATTTGGAGGGCGCTCATCGCGCGGAAGATGACGTTCGCGCGGCCTGGGAAGTCTTCTGGGCGCAAATAAAGCGTTACGACAGCCTCTCCAAAGACCTCGGCGAACTTGACCAGTTCTGCCGAGAGTTTAAGAACTCATCTGGAACATAATGAAAAAAAAAGCTGTCGTCTTGCTATCCGGCGGCCTTGACTCCTCCACCGCTCTTTATTGGGCAAAGGCAAAAGGCTATCATTGCGAGGGGCTTTCCATTTTTTACGGACAAAGACATGCCCGAGAACTCCTCTCCGCCCAAGCCCTGGCGAAAAAAGCGAAAGTTAAAATCCATCAAATTAAATTAGATTTACCCTGGCTTAAGATAAGTTCGCTCAATGATAGAACTAAAAAGTTGCCGAATTTGCCTTTGACTCAAATTGGTCGCGGAGAAATTCCCAGTACTTACGTTCCAGGGCGAAACACGGTTTTTTTATCCCTCGCTCTTTCTTTAGCCGATGCCACTCAAGCCCAAGCCATCGTCATTGGAGCCAACGCCCTCGATTATAGCGGATACCCCGACTGCCGTCCCAATTATCTCAATGCTTTTGAGCGAATGGCCAATCTTGGAACTAAAAATGGATCCATGGGACGCCCAATCAAAATTCTATCCCCTCTTCTTCATTTAGATAAAGAGCAAATCGTGCGTCTAGCTTTTAAGCTCAAGGTTCCATTAGAGCTTACCTGGTCTTGTTACGCGGGAGAAAAAAATCCCTGTGGAAAATGCGATTCTTGTAAACTCAGGGCCAAGGGATTTTTGCTTGCCAAGGCCAGCGATCCGGCCCTTAAGATTTAAAATGAGCGCGGAGATTAAACTTTCCGATTCCCATTCAGCGCGAATTGTCGAGATTTTTTCATCCCTTCAAGGCGAGGGAATTTATCTGGGGGAAAGACAAATTTTCGTGCGTCTAGGAGGTTGCAATCTCCATTGCGACTACTGCGATGAACTAGAGACCATTCCCATTCCCTCGGGAATAATCATGGAGATGGCTCAATTTCAATCGGAAATTTTGAGACTTAACAGTGAAAGAAAACACAAATCTCTTTCCTGGACAGGCGGAGAACCCCTCCTTCACGTTCCTTTTCTTTTAAGCGCCATGCCCTGGGCGAGAAAAGAAGGTCTTCTTAATTATCTGGAAACCAATGGAACCCGGGTTGAGGCCTTTAAAAAAATCAGAGACCTTTGCGATATCGTCGCGATGGATATCAAACTGCCTTCTTCGACTGGCAAAGAATTTTGGTCGGAGCACTTGGAATTTTTGCGCCTCCTTCCCAAGAAATCCTATGTCAAGGTTATTTTAACGGATAAAACAACGGAAGCGGAATGGCGACAAGTGATTCGCATTTTACAAGAAAGTTCTCCCGACATTCCCCTCATTCTTCAGCCCGCGACTCCCATTCGGAATGTCCGAACAATTAAGCCCGCCTTGGCGGTGAAATTTCTAAAACAAGCTCAAGCCCTTTTAAAAGAGGCGCGGCTCGTCCCGCAATGGCATCCCCTTTGGGGGGTTCGGTAAACGGTAAATTTTGAGGACAGGGCCAGCTATTTTTCCTGGGATAGGATCAAATTCTTTGAGCAAAATAGTCTTTGAGTTTAACTGATCAAAAAATTTTCTCAACTCAACGGCCCGTTCGAGATTAACGCCTTGACTGGAAGTAATCACATACTGAACTCCCGCCCTTTGAGCGGCGCCAATTCCTTGAGATACGTCCAATGTCGGAGAATCTTTTTGCGAAAGCTGAACCTCTTTCGTAAAAAAAACATCCAGATCCCAGGAAGAGCGCTTGATGCGGTAAACCCAATACCCGCCTCCAGGATGGGTTTTAGCCATCGCAAAGTAAAGGCGACTTCGGGGCGAAGCGTTTTTTTGCGCGCGTTCGGCTAAAGCCGCTAATTCTTTTTGAGTCATTAAAAGCCTGGGTTCGGTGTCCGGCTCATCGACTAAAATAACCGAGCCTTGAGGGATATTTTGGGATATCCAAGTTTCCGCTTCCATTCGGGTGTCTGGAAGCCGCATGAAACTATCCCGTCTGCAAGTCTTGAGGATAGCCGGAAAAAAGACCAAAGAAGCGATGAGCCCCCCCATAACGAGCTTCCGAATTCTATTTTTTTTCTCAACCAAGAAAAAAATACCAGACGAAGCCATAAAATTAAGCGCCGGGAAAACAGAAGTTAAATATCTTGGCACCCCGCCGTCTGGGTTGTTGACCAAAATTAAAAAAGAAATTAAAACGGGAAAAGTCAAAAACAAAGCCTTCTTAAAATCAAAATAGAAAAGAGAAACAAGTCCGCCAATGGCCAAAAGCCCGGCCCCCCAATCAAATCCTTCAAAGCCCAATAAATTAATCCCGATATGGCGGGCCACCCCGAGCCTGGTCCAAAACCGAAGAGAATTCATCGCCTCGGGATTGTGCATATGAATCCAAAACCAGAAATTATGAAAATCAAGAACCGCGTAAGGAGAGCCCAAGACAAAAGCTAGGGAAAAAATAGCGAGAGCTTCCAACGCCCAAATTCTAGGCGTATTTTTAGGAGAAATGAAATCCAAAGCTATAAGAGCGCTTAAAGCCGGAAGGGCCGTGTATTGGCTGGAAAAGGCGAGCCCCCAAAAAAAGGCGGAAAGAAAATGTTCTTTTCGACTGCCTGACTTAAAAAACTTGACGGCATAATGCCATCCAAGGCAAACCAAGAAAAACATGAGGCTGTCGGCTTTCGCCTCATGAGCGGAATAAATAAGAAGCGGAGAAAAAGCGGCAAAAACCCAGGCCCAGGAAAACTCCGCCATTTCTTTTCCCGTTTGATAAAGAACAAAAATAGCCGCCATTGAAAAAACTCCGGCCGCCAAGCGAGCGATGAGATAAAACTCCGTCGGATGCCAGCCATACATCCCCGCAAAAGCCGAAATGCCGTGCCAAAGCCCAAAACCAGACCACAAAAGAAAGTAAAACCCAAAACACATAAATAAAAAATAGGGCCACAAAGTCGGATATTTAAAAGCGAAAGGCCTTAAAGAGCCGCGCCCAAAGGAAACCGCAAGATTCAAAAAATGTGGCTCGTCTCCATTAAAGGTATTGGGAAGCCCCCATTTAACGCCCAAAATTCGTAACCCTGTCGCTAGAACTAAAGCGGCGGCAAAAAAAACTTTTTTCAGATCAACTGGGCGATTCTCGTTCATAAATTCAAGCAGTATTATTCTATTATAATGCTATGCCTCTTCTTCATAATTCTTGCGGACGACGCTGTCCTGACATTAAGATTATTTATGAGGAAAGGGACTAATATGCCAGATGCGATGAGAAGCCTCATTAAACGCCTCAATCAATCCTCTCCATTCTTTTGGTTTTTCCTGGCCTTTATCCTCCGCCTTATTTTCGCCTTAAAACTGGGAAATGGTTTATATCAAATAGATGAATCAGGATACCACGCCTCCGCTCTCAATCTGGTAAAATTTAACGTCTTTGGAAGCCAAACTCACGCTTCGGCGGGAGCGCCCATTCCCGCATTTTATTTCTCCATTTTTCTTCGCTTTTTTGGAGACCATCCCTTGGCGGCAAGATTAGGTCTACTCATTCCCGACCTAATGCTTGTCTGGATTATGTGGAAAATGGCGGAAAAACTTTGTCAATCCCAACTCGCGGGTAAAATCGCGCTCATGATTTCTTCTGTTTATCCTTTTTTCATTTACTACGGGGGCATGATGCTTTCTGAAACTCCGTATCTTGTTTTCATGACTTTTGGAATTTGGCAATTATGCCAGAGTTTGGCCGAAGACGGAAAAAACCGCGCGCGCGCGATGGGTTCGGGAATCTCATTAGCCTTGGCCGGCCTCTCAAGGCCTGAAGGCGCGGTGATTATGCTTGGAATATGGTTCATTGTGTTTATTGTTTCGCGCAAGAGCTTGCGCCTTTTAAAAGGGCTTCTGATTTCTTTTTTTTGTTGGTTGTGTATTTTAGGATCATGGTCTGTTAGAAACCGCATTGAAACGGGTTCTTTTGCCTTGGACAGCCATGGCGGAGTGAATTTGCTTTACGGAACGCTTCTCTTTGACGTCAATGAACAAGACACCTTCGTGGCCAATCGTATCATCGAACAAATGCCCGCCTTCGCAAATATCAAAAACTTACCCCTCAACAAACAAGATCAAATTTATTGGAAAGCGGCGTTTCAATTCATGCGAGAGCATCCAACTCAAGTCATCCGGCAATGGGGACGCAAAACCGTCAATTTCTGGAGATTTTATCCCCGGGGCGAAAAATTTTACACGGAAAGCTCTCAAAGCCGCCCGGATATCGGGCTCAAAAGAAGCGGCCTTATCTTGATTAGCCTTTTAACGGAACCCTTTCTTATTATTTTTGGCCTTTGGGGCCTGGTCAAACTTTTGAAAACGAACCAGACTATTTATCCAGTCGTCCTTTTTGTTTTGGCGACATTTTTCCTTCACATGATCAGCGTCAGCCAAATGCGCTACCGCTTGCCGGTGATGCCGTTCCTGATTTTAGGGACTAGCTATTTTATGGCCAGTCTCATCCCCAACATATAGAGGATGTTTTCCAGCCCCACCCGCCAAGGCATGAGTTTGGTCTCTCCCAAGCGGCTTCGATAGGGAATCGGAATTTCTTTAAACTTATCTTTGAGAGATTGATAGGCCTGCAATTTAATCTCCTCGGAAAAATTCCAGTTATCGCTTTCCAAAAAAAATTCTTTAAGAACACTTCGTTTGAAAACCCACATCCCGGACAAAATATCGCTAAAAGAGTGAAGCCATAAAACCGAAGCCGCTGCCGTGATCACACGATTTCCAAACTGATTGAGCCTATCCATGCTTTGAGAATCCAACAGAGGAAAGCGCGAGCAAGAAATAAAATCCAGATTGGAACTCAGAAGTTCTTGGATAAGAGACTCAAGATTCTCGACAGGATAAGTTCCATCCGCATCGGCGGTCGCGATAATATCTCCTTGGGCCTGTTCAAACCCAGTTTTGTAGGCCCGGCCATAACCGCGCCTTTTTTCAACGATTACTTTCCAGCCGAAACTCTCGGCGATTTCCCGGGTTCGGTCGTGACTGTCGCCATCAATAATTAAAACTTCATCAACGGAAGATGAAATCTTGTCCCGCAAATAATTAAGACCATCCGCCTCATTCATGGTCGGCAAAATCAGGCTCACTTTTTGACCCAGGATCATGACTCAACCTTAGACGACCACCGCGCATAATCACGGATGGATTTGAAAACTGCCGAGGTAGAATCAAGGGCAGGCTCCCAGCCATAGCGTTTGATTTTTGAGACATCTAAACTTGTTTTAGGCACATCTCCCACCCAACCAATGGGAGAATCCTGGTAGTTGACCTTGCAATTTTTAAGATTTAAGGCCCGGCACGTCTCTTCAGCGATTTGTCTTACCGAGGTGGTTCCTTCCGTGCTTAAGTTAAAAATTTTAAATTTTTCGGCGTGCGAGGCCCCGGGCGGGCTTTTCTCAAAGGCCAGACCAATACCGGAAACGCAATCTTCTACGTCAATATAGGTTTTGGTTTGAAACCCGTTTCCTAAAACATTCAGCTCTTTTGGATTTTTTCTCAAGCGTCCGATAAAATCGTAAATGACCCCATGAGTTAATTTCTCTCCCACCACGTTCCCAAATCTAAAAATCCACGCTTCTAAGCCATAATTTTCGACAAAGGCGCTGATAAAAGCCTCGGAAGCCAGTTTTCCGGCGCCGTAAATGGAAACGGGATGAAGATTGGGAGAAGACTCTGAAGTGGGCATTGGAGGGTTTGCCCCATAAACGGCGGAAGTTGAACTAAAAATAAATTTAGGAATCTTCATCTCCCGGGCCGCTTGAAGCGCCTCAAAACTCGTGTCGAAAGTACGGTTCTTATCCATCTCCGGACGCGCATTTCCCAAAGAGATGTCGGAATTAGCCGCTAAATGTACCAATAAATCGAACTTGCGGCCTTGAATTTTTTTGTGCCAGCCAGAAACGCTTGCGTCTAACTCTTCAAACTCAAAATCGGAATGATTATGAAACTCTTCCAAATGGCGAGGCGTCCCCAAAGCAAAATTATCCACGCAAAAAACCTGCGCGCCTTTTTTCAGGAAAAGCCTCGTCAAGGCATTTCCCACCAGTCCCGCCCCTCCGGTTAATAAAACGCGCATAATCTTTGGTCTTATCTCTGTTTCAAATAAAAAGTGAGGATATGGCCAATGGCCATGTGCATATCCTCAATGACGCCGTACTGGCTGGAAGGAACGAGAATGGATAAATCAACCATTTTCTTTAACTCCCCGCCGTCAAAACCGAGAATGCCGACGGTCTGGGCTTTCTTCTTTTTTGCCAAGCGACAAGCCTTGATGAGATTTTGTGAATTTCCGCTTCCCGAAATTAAAATCACCAAATCTCCAGGATTTAAAATATTCTCCAGTTGCCGGCTAAAAATCTCATCAAAAGAAAGATCGTTTCCAATCGCCGTCAGATAAGGGATGTTCTCCGACAAGGACCGGCAGCGAATCTGAGGTCTTCCCGCTATATAAGCGGTTTTGGATAAATCCGTCGCCCAATGAGACGCGGTCGCCGCAGACCCCCCGTTTCCCATGACAAAAATCTCGCGGCCTTCTTTTTCCGCCCGCTCGATTTTTTTCGCAAGCGCGTCAATGGCGCCAATGTCCAAATTCTCCCAATGCTGAAGAGATTCCGCCCGATACCAAGCGGCGAAATCTTGAGCGGACAATTTCCCGGGACCGACGAGATGGAAAGCCCCCGGACGGGTTGAATTTATTTTTTTCATCGTTTTTTTAGTCCCTCTCTTCAGAACACAACCTAATGGTCGGGACAATGCCGACCTTACGGTTATGAGGAAAGGCATTAGCGACTGACATGGATTATTTTCGATCCCTCGGGCTCGAATTTAAACGGAATCTGGCGCCAAGCTTTAAGGCTATGAATTACGGAAGAACGCTTGGACGGCGGGCAAAAAAGAAGCAAAAACCCGCCGCCCCCAGCTCCCAGAATTTTCCCGCCTACCGCGCCCGCTTTGAGAGCTCTGCGGTAAACCTGATCGATTTCGTGGTTGGTCACCTCTCCGGTCAGGGATTTTTTGATCTCCCAACTCTCCCGCAGAACTGGTCCGATGGCGTCCACATCTCCTTTTTGGATTCTGTCTTTAGACCAATAAGCGAGTTCTCTTAGACGTCTCAGACTCTCCATATTCTGAGAGAAATTATTGCGGGCTTTCTTGAGGATGGAACCGGCCTTGCGACGCATTCCAGTATAAAACAAAATCATTCGGCTAAAAAGAGCTTCCCGCGTTTTCTCGCTTAGAATTACGGGATTTACTTTCACGCTCTCATCCGGCAAAAATTCGATAAATTGAAAACCGCCGTAAGCCGCGATGTATTGATCTTGCTTCCCGATAGGATCTTTGAGCCGCTCAATTTCAATTTCACACGCGCCTCGGGCCAATTCTTCCGCCGTGCGAAATTCGCCCTTAAAGGCTGACAAAGCGTGCAAGGTTCCGACAGTAAAGCTGGACGAAGAACCCAAGCCGGTTCCGCCTGGGATATCGGCCATGGAAGTCATCTCGATTCCGCGATGAAGACCGCTTTGAATCAAGCATTCCCGCCACAGAGGATGGCGAATTTGAGCGGCCGAATCAACCAGTTCGCTTTTTGAGTATTTGAGAAACACCGCCTCGTCAAAATAGCGGTTAACCGTGATATACATATACTTGTCAATCGCGAAAGACAAGACTGCGCCGTGTTCGTGGCGATAAAATTCTCTTAAGTCCGTGCCGCCGCCGGCGAGACTAATTCTAAAAGGCGTGCGGGAAATAATCATTGAGACAATCCTTTTTCAAAGGCAGAAAAGCGCTCCGGGGTTCCTAAATCCACCAGGGCTTCATCGGTCACGTATCCCGAGAGGCTAAGGCCATTTTTGAGCGCCTGAGGGAAAATATCCCGCCCAAAATCCGAGGGCCGGTCTTTGGGAATTAAGTCTAAAAGAGGTCTTCTAATCGCCCAAACGGCCGCGCAGGATAAATGTTTGAAAGGCTGCGCGTGAGCATCCCGGTAAAAGCCTAAAATTTTATCTCCCTCAAGGCGAACCAAATCCGAGTCATGAGGATGATCGGTTTTAAAAAGAACTAGGCTGGCAGCGGAAGAATGTCCAGCGTGAAAGTCCAAAAATGGTTTTAAGTTCATCTCAACAAACAAATCTCCATAAACGACCAAAATATCCTCCTGAGAGTTTTGACACGCGTCCCGCACGCATCCCGCCGTGCCTCGCGGCTCAGTCTCAATATAATACTCAAGATAGACCCCCCATGTCTCGCCTTTTTGGAAATAATCGCGCACAATATTAGCTCTGTGCCCCAGGCAAAGAGAAATTTCGCGAAATCCCGAAGACTTAAGCCACACAATCAAATGCTCTAAAATCGGTTTTCCTAAAACCTTGAGCATGGGCTTGGGGATATCCTTAGCAAAAGCGCTCATCCGGGTTCCAAACCCGCCCGCGACAATCAAAACCTTCATTGTTTTAAAATCCACCGGGAAGCCTCTAAAAGATTTTTGAATATTTTTTTGGGCTTTGCCTTGTATATCCCGTCTTTTCCCCCTTTTCCAGTCTTAACGAGCAAAGGCGCGCATCCCGCGCGATGAGCCGCCAAAATATCAGCGCTTGAGTCCCCGACAAAATAAGAGGATCTCAGATCAAGATTAAATTTTTTTTGCGCCTTCTTGATGAGCCCAATTTCAGGCTTGCGGCATGAGCAAGGCTTGCCAAAATCCGGATGATGGGGGCAGTAATAAACGGCGTCAAGACGAGACTTGGGATTTTCTCTTTTAAGCTCCCGGCGCAAGGCGCGCGTAATTATCTCAAGTCCTGATAAACTCAGGCGTCCGCGAGCAACGGCCGACTGATTGCTGATGACGATGACTTTAAAACCTTTGGCGCGTAAACGGGCAACGGCTTCTCCAGAGCCTGAAATCAGTTTCAAATCCTCGACTTTGGATAAATAGTCCACTTCTTCGTTTAAGACTCCGTCCCGGTCTACAAAAACAGCGCGGTTTTTTAATTTCAAAGTTTTTCCTCTTTAAGAAGACCGAAAACAAAGCGCTCCACTTCTCTAAAGCGATCGTCCCGCCTTAAAAAGAGAGAACGAATCCCTAGATAGTATTCTCTTATTTTTTTCGCCAAGGCCAGAAATGAGCGGGGCGCAAAGGTCGCTTGATAAATCCAGTTGAGTTTCCTCTTTTTCCCCAATTCCCGCAAAATAAATTGCCTGGCCTCCAAAGGCCGCAAACTCTTTAATAAATATTCGGCGGTTTTTCGAGCGAGTTTGAGTCTTTCAATGTCTCTTTGTTGCGGGGCTATTTTTCCCGCATCAAGAGCCATCAGAGATTCCTTATAATTAGTCACATGATCCATGGTAATCTGCGCGGAATGAAGACGGCGAACAGCCAGCGGCTCTCGAATAGCGCCCACTTGAATTCCTGAAGCCAACATTCGGGCGTAGAGTTCGGTGTCTTCCAGAATTTTCATATCTTCGCGAAAAAAACCCGCCTGATGAAAAGCCTCTAGGCGAATGGCTAGATTTGTCGTTAAATAAGGGATGTATTCATCCCCCACTGCGTGCCAGCCGGGAACAACGCCTTCTTCAAGAAAACGCGAAGGATCGAAAACGGTTCCGGTAATTTTCTTCCCGCGCAAAAGATAGGCATTGGAAAACCAGAATCCCCTCTCCGGGCGAGCGTCAATAAAACGCTTAAACGTCTCCAAGCGATGAGGCAGCCAAATATCGTCGGAGTCCAAAAAAGCGACGAAATTGCCTTGAGCGCGGCGAAGAGCCTCGTTTCTCCGAACATGCTGGCGGCGATTATCCTCAAAACGAATAAGACGAATCTTTTTTTCCGCTTCAAACTCGCGAAAAACCGCGGGGGTTTCATCCGTTGAACCATCATCCAGCACAAAACACTCATAATCCTTATAAGTTTGAGCAACTACGCTTTTAAGCGCGGTTCTCAACATCTTGGCGCGATTGTAGGTGGGAAGGATGATGGAAAAAAAGGGCGGCATTAGAAGTTAAATGATAGCGTCATGGCTTGATTTTCTCCACAAGCGCGCCAAAAATTCCTCCGCTGGTAAAATCTCAATTCCAGAATCACTGACGCGCGGGCGCTCTTCCAGGCACACGATGATTTTTTTCTTTAGCGAAATTTCCTCGGCTAAGGCGAGAAGAGAACGCTCATCTCGAGAAGTCACGACGGCTTTCCCCTTGACCTCGATTGCGACCGCGTCTCCAATCAAGAAATCCACTTCGAATCTCGAGAGGCTCCGCCAATAAGACAGGGGATAATCTAAATTAAAATACTCAAGGGCCGCCTTTATTTCGGCAAAAATCAAGTGTTCAAAGGCCTTGCCGAACAAATCGCCGTGGCGCGCGATTTCAAATCTTCCAAGAAGTTCATTGACGACTCCCACGTCAAAAAAATAAAACTTCGGCGTCGCGACGGCTTTTCTAGTGATTGTTTTCCGGTAAGGCGGGAGTTCATAGGCTATCAATGTATCATAGAGAATCTGAAAATATCCCTTAACCGTATTGAGCGAAAGCCCCACGTCGCTGGCGATATTGGAATAATTAATCTGCTCGGCATTAGAAAGGGCCGCGGTCGTTAGAAAGCGGTTGAAAGCGCCGACGTTTCTGGTGAGGCCTTCCGCGCGAATTTCTTCCTCGAGATACAGCCCCGCGTAATTTTTAAGTTCCGCTTTAAAATCATCGCTGTCAATGATGCCTGGCAACGAGCCTCTCCGCACACGCAAGTCGATTCTCGCCTCCCCTAATTCGGAGGAGACCAGCGGGAACAAATTTTTTCTCCAAATACGCCCCGGGAGGAGATTAACCCCGGAGCGGCGAAGTTTTCGCGCGCTAGATCCCGTCATCAAAACGCGCAAATCTTTATTGCGATCGAGCATGACTTGGACCTCGTCAAAAATCTCTGGAAGTTTTTGAGCCTCATCTATGACGACAATCCGAGTTCTTTCCCTAACGCGCTGACGCAAAAGTTCGGGTCTGGCGCTGAGCTCCCTAAAAACATTGGTTTCGGAAAGGTCGAAATACTGCGCTCCCGAGAGGCTCGCGGCCAAGGTGCTTTTTCCGGTCTGACGAGGCCCCAAAAGCAAAAGAGATTTTTTTTGAAGCAAGGACTCTAAATTCAATCGTCGCTTATACATTATAATCATGGTGCAATATTTAGCTAAAAAATGCAATAATGTTGCATTTTTAAATTAAGGATACTCCCTAATTCTTAGCGGGCGGCGGTCCAGTCCAAGGGACGAGCGGTCCCCGAAACCTTATTGAAAGATGCGTTGGACTCGGGGGAGGCGGCAAAATAGGCGGATTAACCGGCGGCTCTTTTGAGCGCTGGAGTTCAACCTGGGACAAAACCAAACTCGGCGCAATAACCGACATCGGAACCCAGCCAATCCGATGATTGATGACCGTCATATCTTTTCCTTCGCCCAAAACATGGCTAAGAAACCCAAGAGGAGTTCCTACTAAATCCAAGCCTCGCACCAAGGTTAATTTTCCCGTCTGAGCGTTGACCAAGTAAATAAGTTCCGGCATAATCCGCAAGGATTCTTCTCCTGCGGCGCTATTTTCCCGGGTAAAAGCCCTTGTCTTTTGAATCCAAAGCCCATACGGCTTTTTTTCTTTTCTTAGCTCCTTAAGCAGTATCTTCATGAGTTGCGCTTGCGAATAGCGATGTTTAGTTTCTAAAAAAAGATTGCTCGGCATCGCGCGCGGATAAGCCCCCGCATCAGACCTGGCATGTCCATTGGAATGCGGGAAACCGATCACGGGATAGCGGGACAAAAGAAAATTTTTAAGGCGCCCGTTTTTAACGAGAAGAACTTTTTGGGCTTTAACGCCTTCAGCATCATAGGAATAAAAACCCACCAAGGGTTTTTTCTTGAAAAAATGGGCCAAGGGGTCGTCAATTAAAGTTAGGTCTCTTGAAAACACAATCTTTCCCACTTTGCCTCTCAGAATTTGCGCGCCATTCGGATTGCGCACGGATTCCCCGGAGAAATTGAGACCCAAGGATGAGACGATAGCCGAGGCGACTGAAGGATCAATCAACGCCGGAGCGTTAAAGGGCGAGGTCGAGGACGCAAGCAGAAGCTGATTAATTTCCGATATCATCTGTTTGGCTTGAGTTTTCATCAAAACAGAAGAGGGAAGAGTCGCGCTCGATAAGGAAATAAAATTGCGCCCGGCATAAAGCCTCATCCCGTCTTTGGAAACAGCGGCGATTTCAAGTTCGAAATGAAAAATATCCTGCGCGGAATGAACGCGAGTTCCTTCTGAATTATACAAACGGGAAAGAACGCGCCTTCTTTCCACAGAGACGTTTCCTTGAATCAGCGAAGGCTTTTGGGCGAAAACAGAGCTCACTTCTCGACAAATGCGATTCATCTGGTGAAAGAAAGAAATGCCATCGTCTAATACGTCAAACGGGGCGGCGCTGACCACTGGTTTTTCGTGGGAAAGGTCATCCGTATCATATTCCCTTTTTCCATTGCGAACCCGTTGGGCTTCTTTTCTCAAAAACCCGGCCGCGGCGGATTTATAAGCCTCATCCAAACTGAGCCAAAGATCGTGTTTGAGAGCGAAGGCATTGTCATCCAGCGAAATCCATGACCCGAGAGCGCCCAGGGGCGCGGGGTTTAAATGATTATCCAAAGCGTAACTGCCGACCCGAACATCCGTAAAAAGCGAACGCCCGCGCCAATTATCCGCCCAATTGAGCGCCCCCATATCGCATTCCGAATCCCAGTTTTCCACGTCCGACACGTTCATGGAAATAAAATAGGGAAGCGGATATCCCGGCTCCTGCAAATGAGCCATGGCATTTGTAATTTCAGAAGATACGACCACCCCGACCGTCGAATCCAGGGCGAAAGCAGAATAAGGAAGAAATAAAAGTCCAAGGCATAACATTTTTTTCATGGTTTCCTTTCGTACAGAATTTGGAGCCAACCATTCCCTCTCTTAGGCTCGGTCATGATTCTTTCTTTAAAAATAAAGTATCGAAAGCGTAGGCCGCTTGTGGAATAACTCCTACCATCAAAGTCGTATGATAGCGCATGACCGCCCAAAAAAGTCCGTAAACCACCGACATCACTATTGGAAATAGGATTAAAAACCCAATTGGATAACCATTTTTCCAAGCTAAAATATTGCCCCAAAGTCCAAAAGCCATGACCCCGCCGCCTGTCAGAATCCCAATCCAAGAAAGAATTGAGTGTGAAAAAATCGAGTGCGGATATTTCCATCCAGGATTAGGATAAGGCCGCCAAAGTTTTAGGAGCTTATGAATGAAGGCGCCCAAAAAGAGCGCCGGATGATGGATGAAAATTTCGAGACAAGCACGATAAAAAATCGGTTCGGCCTGGGATAAGGTCAAATGTTGAGAGTTGACTGAGGAAATAACCGCGTCTTTTCCCGCCCCAAGGGGATATTCGAGCGGAATATCCGGACGCGAATAGTTATAGAGAAGGGATAAATACATGACCGAGCCCCCCATGCTTGCCCCAGCCACCCAACGATTTAAGATTCTTTCATTGCGATACATCCAGATACCCTCTAGGATAAAAGCGCATAGAAGAAAAACTCCAATCGTTTGCGCCCAATATTTGGGTTTAATTTTTGAAGCGGCTAAAATGGCAAAAGCGCCCCCCATTGGGATAAAAGGAGACCGGGTTAAACACAGAATCCCAAAAACCGTTCCCATTGCGGCATAAGGCCATAAACTTTGTGAATCCGAGTATTTTTGCCAAAGAAAAATCCAAATCAAACTCAAAAAGGTGATGAGAGGTTCTCGAAACATCGTTGCGGAAAAATAAATCCATTCAGGGAAAAAAGCCGCAAACAAAAGAGCTATGAGGGCTGCCCGCCCGCTTTGGAAAACAGAAAGAGTCACCCAATACGTCATCCAACAGCACAAGACGCCGATGACGATATTAAGCCCCATTCCCACAAGAGGCGAAAGCCCAAAAAGGAAATGAGCCCCCGCCAACACAAGGGGATAAAAAGGTTCGCGAGAGGTCTCTAGATGACCCGGCGTCAGAGAAAGCTCGCCGCGCTCAAGCAAGGCAAGTCCAAGGCGATTGTATCCATCGGGATCAAGCGCCGTAATCTGTTGGCTTTCGGTTTTATATTCCTTGAAAGTATGAGTGTAAGCGTAAAAAGCGTAGGCCGTTCTTAGGATAAACGCCGAGAAAAGAATAAGAGTAATTTTTAAAGGCGCCTGAGTTATCTTTTTCTCGCGCATATTTCCATTGAATCTCGAGTATCGATGTAGGCGAGCTTGTTTTCAAGACCAAGAGCCTTAATGACTCCGCCAACCGTCAAAAAAACGGATTTCGGATAGTTTTTCAATCGACTCAGCCAATACGAATAGGAAAAAATTCGCCCAAAAGATTTAATGGTCAATATTTCAAACCCATTTTCAATCAGCATTCGCGTCAATGTCTGTCTTGAAAAATAATAAATGTGCGCCGGGCGAAGCCCCCACCAGTAACTGCGCATAATTTTGGCCGAAAGACTTCCGATGTCGGGAGTCAAAAGGTAGAGAATCCCGCCGGGTTTTAAAAAATTGCGGGATGAGAGAATTGCCGCTTTGGGATCGAGAAGATGCTCGATGACATCTGACATCGCAACGACATCAAAACTTCTTCCCTGGATGCTCTTTGGATTTTCAATTGATTCTGCGTAGCACTCAACTTTAAATCTTTTCTGGGCCTCTTGGGTTGCCCAACGGGAAGGCTCAAGACCCGTGACTTCAAAGTCGGTTCTCGCAGCGTTAAGGAAATAACCAACGGAAGAACCAAACTCAAGCAAAGAGCCCGCCGAAACAAACCGCCGAATAGTATTGAGGCTTAAATGCGCGTTAATGGAACGGCTTGAGCTTTCTAAAAGATAGCTTTCATCAACGTAATTTCCGTAGCCGGAAAGAATAGCTTCGGCCGTGGGGCGAGGGTTGGTATAACATAAACCGCATTTTAAACAGCGGACAATGCGGCCATAGTTACGAAACTCATCGGTCGTGGCGGCAAAAGCTCCAGACTCTTGATCATGCGGAGTCAGATACGGACGCTGGTAAAGAACGGCGCTTTCTCTGGAACCGCACAAATTGCAGGGCGCTTCTTCTAAAAGTAAAGAAGAGTCTTCTGCCATTTTAATTTTTCCCCGAGGACATGGACGAGGGCGCGGTCAAGACCGGAGGCCGAGCGTCCCCAGCCGTCTTGAGAAATACTTTGCCGCTGGGCGGCGCGGTCAAGACCGAAGGCCGAGCGTCCCCGTCGCGTTTTAGTAAATGCGCCAGCGGAGAGGGCAAAATCGGAGGCTTGAGGCGGTTTTCAGGCAAACGCTCAAATTCAATTTCTGAAACTAAAACGCTCGGCGCTATTTGATCCACCGGAACCCAGCCCGATTCCGCCCCGCAAAAATAGGGATTGGAAAGAGTTTCATCGTTAGAAGCCGCGAGAATACGATTTAAAACGACCAAGGGCGTGACGACAATTTTAACGCCTCGGACCAGGGTCTCTTTTCCGTCCTTAGCTGAAATTCGGTAAACCAAACGCGGGCGCAACTGCAAGGTCTGGGCCTGGGTTCTCTCGCTGGGATTGTCCCCGCCGTAAGCGCCGACAACCCTAAATCCGTAAGGCTTGTTTTCTTGGCGCAGGAGTTTGATTAATTTCTTTTTCAGCGCTTTGGGTGTCACAGGGTTTTGAGCCTCAATCATTAAGTTGGCCATGCGCCCCAAGGGACGTAAGCTTGGAGAGGAACGCCCATGCCCATTGGAATGCGGGAAATTTTTAAGCGGCCAGCGAGACATTAAAAAATTTTTCAAGACGCCGTTTTTAACTAAAATGACTCTTTGGGCAGGCACGCCCTCATCGTCAATCTGGTAATGCCCATGAAGCGGGACCCCCTTAAAAAAATCCATCATGGGGTCATCAATCACAGACAGAAAACTCGGAATAATTTTTTTGCCGACCATTCCTTTAAATATTTGTCCCTGCAAAGGGTCTCTTTGCCTTTCCCCCTCCAGTTTATGCCCCAAGGCCTCGTGAAATAAAACCCCCGTCATTTCTGGATCTAAAATTGCGGGCGCGGCAACCGGAACTTGAAGGGGAGCCTTTCGCAACTCTTTAAGCTCAAGAGCCAATCTTTCCACGGCCTTCGCCAACTGTTTTTGAGAAGGAAGTCGGCTCATATCTTTGAAAACCCACTCGCGGTAATTATTGACCTTAAGCCCGTCTTTTGCCCGGGAATTAACCTCAATACTGAGAGAATTGGGCAAATTCTCATAAGGCCCCGCGACCTTGGTTCCTTCGCTGGTCAAAAGATAGCGCCGCGCCCATCCTAAATGCAAAACGACGGTTCCGTGATAAATATAAGGATAAGAGCGCAAAAGCTTGCTCAAGCTTTTAACCAAGGACTCCGCCTTAGATTTATCGAAATCAGGAGCGGCTTGGGGTTGATAAGAACGGGTTGAGGGTTCATCGGTAAAATCCGGCAAATTCTCCGTCCGATATTCCGTTACGCGCTTGGCTTTTTTGTCCAAATATCCCGCCACCGCGTCTTTATAGGCTTTATCGGTCAATATCCACAAATTTTCGCGCAATTCTTTTCCCGTCAGAGGAGATTCCACGCTTAGGCCCCGATACTGAATGGAGGTGTTATCCATCTTTTTATTTCCGTAGCGAACTTCCGCAAAAAGAGTTTGGGAATGCTCCGCGCTTTCAGACACAATCCCGCCAAAAGAAGCGGAAATATACATCCCTTGCCGAGAGACCATGCGATAGGCGATAAAATAAGGCGGTCCAAAAGCGCCTTCTTTTAAATCTTTGAGCGAACGTGTCATTTCTTCCTGCAGGGGAGAAAAAACGGCCTCATCCACCGCTGGGAAAGTAACGGCTCTGACAGAAACAGCCAAAGAAACAACACTGAGGATGAAAAGAGTGAGTTGACGACTACTTCTTTTGAATAATCTCATAGCCGGAAGAATGCGATGGAACTTCAGAAGGGTTTTGAATCAAGGGTTTGCCTTTTGGATTTTTGAGCCTCTGTTCAACGGCTGCGAGGTTATGCTGGGCCTGGGCGAAATTTGGGTCAAACTGAAGAGCCTCTTGGTAGGCGGCCTTGGCGAGTTCAAAATTATTCATCATGAAATAAGCGTTTCCTAAACTTGTGTAAATCTCTCCCCCTTCCGCGTGTTTATCCGGCGAAGGGTGCCGATGAACTGGATAAGGAATTCCAGGAACATGAACGTAGGTTTGATAACTGAGAATCGTTTTTCTAAGGAAAGGCTTGACGATAAGAGACGGGTCTACCGCGCATTTATCCGCCAAAATATATTCCTGATACGCTTTGACGGCATCGGCATAGCGATGTTCCATCATGTAAATCTGACCCATCCTCAAGAAGTTCGGTTCAAAAACAGGATCGATGGTCTTGTAAAGCTTAAAGCGGGTGAGGGCGCGGTTTAAATACATCTGCGCATCCTCGGGATGCCCGTGATCAATGGCCCATTGAGCGCGCTTGAGATGAAGGACTCCTACCTGATAGTGCATCTGAACGTAATTAGGCGAAAGTTTTCGGACTTCATTATAGGCGTCCAAGGCCCGCTCATAATCATCGCGAGGAACATTGTTTTTATCGCCCCAGGTGGGATTATAAGTTTTCTGCATATTAAACCGGTCGTTGAAAACATTTCCCATAAAGTAAAGCGCCATCGCAAAATTTGGATCAAGCCGATGCACCGTTTGATATTCAGACAAAGCCTTGTCCCAATCATGTTCCTTTGAAAAATAAATGGCGATATTATGATGAATATCGGCTTTAAAATAGCCCCAGAAGGTATAAAGAATAGGAAGCGTTGACAAGACAAGCGCGCCAATGGCAGGATTCTCAGACAAAAGAATAAGGCGGAAAAAAACATATCCCAAACCAAAGACGCAGGCTAGCAGGGTTCCCCACGACAACCACCACTGGAGGATTTCCCCTCCCATGGTCAGGCGATCAATCGGACCTTGCAAAACGTTAAATTGAGTCAAGATCAGAAAAATGACGTAGAAAAGCCCGCCCCAAGCAGCCAGCCGAACCGGCCAGATTAAAAATTCAGACAGCGTTTTCCAAAATGAATCCGGCGCCGCGCCATCTGGTTTAGCGTTTTTCTCATCAACAAGATGAGATTCATACAACCCTTTTCCTCGGGAAAGGTTTACAATCATCCCTGGCAAAAGACCCAAATAAACTCCGGAGGAGACAAAACGAAGACTGACATCGAAAAAATTGTGGCACAACATGCCGATAAACGCAATCATATAGCCCAAAAGATCAAAAACTCTAGGCGGAATTTTTTTGTCTTTCGATGCGTAAGAAGCGTCTAACATCTGGCCTAAAGACTTAAAACCAACGACCAAGGTACTAAGAATAAGCCATAAAAACACGCCAAAACCCAGGATTCCGTTGTCAAACAACTCTTCTAAGTATTCGTCTTCCGCGTGATCGGTTTCCGTATTATGCTTGGCCTCGATATGAAAAATTGGAGGACGCCGAAAAGCGGGATAAACCGGCGGAAAACTTCCGATGCCCGTTCCAATAAATGGTTGAGTCATAATCATTTCCCAAGTGGCTTCCCAGGTAAATAAGCGAAAATTGACCGAAGCAAGGCGACCGGTTAAGTCTTTCGTGAAGATATATGAAAACGGCAATAAGACCGCGAGCGCCCCTCCAATCAAATATTTTCGATAGGGAGCAATGAGTTCCTTAAAATAGATAAAGGCAATGACGCAGAAAACGACGATCACAATTCCAAATCCGACCCAAGCCCCCTTGGTTCCCGTAAAATAGAGATCAACTAGAAGCATCAGCATGAGCGGGATCAAAGACATTCGGCGGCCTTTAAGGTAACGCAAGAGTAAAATGGGAAAAATAATAACGAGAAAATCCGCGAAAAAATTGGGATTGCCATAAGTCGAGAATACGCGGTCGCCAAAAGCCATGCGCCAGATAAATGGATCAATTCCATGACCAATTCCCGGCGGGAAGAAATGAGTATCAATAACTTGGAGAAACCCATATCCCACCGCCACCCAGGCCGTCCAAATTAAGATTTTTGTCAACCGTTCAGAGGCTTCGGCGTCAAATTCATAAATAATGATGAGCGCCGCCGACATAAAGAAAAAATGACGGAGAAAAAAATCAACGCTGGCCATGTGATAGGGCGCATGGATAAAGGATAGAATTCCAACCAAAAGATAAGCCAAGAACGGAGACAAGCACACCAAATCTTCTCGGCTAAGCGCCGCGCCGCCGGATTCAATCAGACGACTGAGCCATAGGGTCAAAAGCGCTAATCCCCCCATTTGCATGACGGATATTTTGACCTGGGCGGAATCGTAGGTTCTCAGATAAAACAGGGAAGAAATTAAAAAATAGAGAAGCGGAAGCCACCAAACGATGGATTTATGGAGAAAAGATTGAAGTTCCAAAGACTTCTTAAGCGAAGCGATTTTGTCTTTAATTACGGGCGGCATCAAGAAATCCTAGCAAAAACGCGAGCAAATATCGTTAGATATCGTAAAGAGGTATGAAAACAAAGAAAATATTCGTGACGGGGTCATCGGGGCTGATTGGTTCCGAGGTTTGCATTTATTTTGGAAAGCGGGGTTTTAAAGTTGAGGGCTTAGACAACAACCAACGCATAGCCGTCATTCCCTTGCCTTTATCCGCACGAGTTTGCCGCGAAAAATTCAAATTGGACGCAAATATCTAATTCCTGAATGAACGAACCATCGGCGACGCCATTAAAACTTTTGTCCGTTGTTATTCCCGCTCGCAATGAAGAAGGCTGTATCGCGGCAACCGTTGAACATCTGCACGTGGAACTAAGACTCCAAAATATTCCGCATGAGATTGTCGTCATTGATGATGGAAGTAAGGACCGGACCTGGGAAATCTTACAAAAACTTTCTCAGCGCATTCCTGAGATAAAACCATTTAAAAACGAGGGTGAACACGGTTTTGGCCGCGCGGTTCAACTGGGCTTAGAACATTATCAGGGCAATGCGGTCGTCATCATGATGGCCGATGAGTCCGATGATTGCCGGGATGTGACGCGTTACTGGCAAAAGCTGGGCGAGGGGTTTGACTGCGTTTTTGGGAGCCGGTTTATGAAAGGCGGCGGCGTGATTGATTATCCGCGCATTAAGCTTATTTTCAACCGCCTAGCTAATTTGTTTATCCGTGTCTTGTTTGGCTTTAAGCTCAACGATACCACCAATGCCTTCAAGGCTTACCGAAGAGAAGTCATTGATGGCTGCCGTCCGTTCTTATCCCCGCATTTTAACTTAACGGTGGAGTTGCCGCTCAAAGCCATTGTGCGCAGATATTCCTGGACCGTCGTTCCCATCACTTGGCGAAACCGAAAAGCGGGCGAGGCTAAATTTAAGATTAAAGAGATGGGTAGCCGCTACCTTTTCATCTGCCTCTATGTTTGGCTCGAAAAATATTTCTCAAGGGGAGACTACAACAAACGAATTAAAGGAAAAATATCGTAATAATGCAATCATGTTCGCCAGAATTCCCGGATGGAATAAATCCAAGGCGTGGGACGACTTGGCGGAGTATTATCAACTACAAGAAAAACCATGAGTGACAAGTTGGATTACACCAGGAATGGACGCGGTTTTCAAATCGCCCTATGGTCTTTTTATGTGCCCGTGTTTCTTATTGTCGCAATTATCGCCTCATATTTTCTTTATATTCATTTTTTGGGCGTTAATGTTCTCTTTTGGGATGATTGGGACGGTTTCCTCCCGATTTATCGGGATTTTATTTTTAATTCAGGTTTCAAATGGAATACTTTACTCGCTTTACTAAAAACAAGCCATAATGGAAATTTGATGGTGATCCCGTTTGGGTTTATGATTATTGAAGGCTATTTAACGCACCTCAACAGTAAAGTTATAATGTATACAGGCGCTTTTTTTCAATGCGCATCATTTGTCCTTCTCTCTTTTCTGGCTGAGCCGATATTGCCAAAAGGAAAATCTCGTTTTTGGTATTTAGTTCCTATCGCTTGTTTTTTATTTTCTTTTTGCCAGTACGAAAATATTCTCTGGGATTTTCAGTTAGCTTGGTTTATGATCGTATTGTTTCTTATATCTGCATTGTATTTGGTTGATCTAGCCCTTTATGGCATTGCGAGATTTCCATGTTTTTCGTTCGGCATCGCCTGCGCTACACTAGCCTCTTTTTCTTCTCTTCAGGGATTGGCGGTCTGGCCCGCTGTAGCAGCCTATATAGCGTTAAAACGAAGACCAGTTTTAAAAACTAATTTAGAGATTTTGAGAGACGCTTTTTTTGCTACATGGACTGTTTGCGGGGCAACGACTATTCTTGTTTTCTTTATGGTTTCTCGCTTTGGCGGGTACGGTATATCTTCTGACATTGCTACCCATGGACGTGGACTGGGAGGTTTACTCTTGTATTCTCTCGCCCATTGGCGCCATAGTTTTCGTTTTCTTCTTGCTTCTTGGGAAGGGGTCTTATTGACTCGTGCGAGCCAATTTCCATTCATGGGCGTTCTCCTCGCTATTTTTCTTGCCATTTTTTTAATGAATTTATATCGTTCAAAACACAAATATTTATATGCGCTTCCGTCTTCGCTTGTTCTATTTGGTCTACTATTTGGTTTCATGTTGGTTATAGGTCGTTGTGGGTGGGGAATAGATGAAGCGCGCAGCTCCCGCTACTCCACAAACACCTTAATTTTGGTTGTAGGGCTCTATCTTGGTCTATTAAGCTTCTTGAAAGACTATCCATCCGAGAAATTGCCATATTCTTTTTTAAGTGTGAAGGCTTTATTTGGCAGCTTTTTGCTAACTTTCATTTTGGTCAATAATTCTTTAGGCATTGCTCGCGGACGCTCATGGAGCAGAAAGCAATGGGGCAATGTTCTCATATTGACTCATTATTTAGACATTCCTCAATTTAATATGGAACGTACGATTTTCCCTAACCCAGATTTTCTAAAAGTACAAGCGCGCTTCTTACGTTCTCATAACCTTAATGTTTATCGGATTAATTTGCTTTCTGAAATGCCAAGATATTATAGAGAACTTATTAATCCTCCTAGCTCTTATGTTTTGCTTGAAAATCAGAATCCTCAACAAAAAAAAGCTCTCGAACAATTGTGGTTCGTCTACACTATGACCCCAGATATCATGCGAACCTCTCGGACAAATTCTATTACTCCCGAGATACTAGCTTGGGCTTGCAGTAGGACTAGAGTGAACTGGCATCATATGCACCGCTATCTTGTTCCTTACGCATTAGATTATGAGTTGCTTTGCCAAAAATTAAAAAAGGGATAAATCATGAAAACAAAGAAAATATTCGTGACGGGGTCATCGGGGCTGATTGGTTCCGAGGTTTGCATTTATTTTGGAAAGCGGGGTTTTAAAGTCGAAGGGCTTGACAATAATCAGCGCGCGGTGTTTTTCG
>JAKAQO010000006.1 GCA_021822495.1 bacterium
CCGAATCGTTTGGTTCGTCACTCCGGCGGTTCATAAGCCGGAGTCCAGAATATAAATTCTGGATTCCTGCTTTCGCAGGAATGACGGAGAAAGAGGTTCCAGCCAGGGCCGGATGGAGACTCAATCCGTCGAAAAGACTCGACCAGTTCGCGATATGATTCAACACCGCTTGGTGAAATTTTTGGATCGCCTGGATGCCCCGCGCCGCATGATGAGCCAAGATCGCCTTGAAACCGGAGATTTTGTTATTCGTCACGCCGGCGCCTGCGGCCTGCTCCGCCTTCGTCACGGCGGCAATTTGGACGCCCAAGTCCAGAATCTTGGATTTGCTGGATTCCGGCTTACGCCGGAATGACGGCCCCTCAGTTTTTTCCAAGACATCGTTCGCGGAAACACTGAGGAGGTCCTTACTCAGGAAATTCTGCATGGAGCCTTCGCCGATACTTTGCATTTGCGCGTTTAGGCCGGTGGGAACAATCTCCACGCCTGTGGGGATTTGGTGGAAGGTCTCGGACATCTCGGCCCAGCAATTAAGCCCCGGACTCATCAACACAATCGCTAAAGACAACATCCAGGAAATTGTTTTCATCACCGCTTCTTTTTTCATTTCGTTTATCTCCCGTCCTGGATTAAAAAATCTTGGACAAACAGATTCTACCGCCAAGCGTCGGCGCGAAAAAAGGGTCTAAAGTCCTATTTGTGGTCTAGGCCTTTGGACCTATTCCGGCGGTCAGGAGCGGGCGGGGGAGAAACGAGGACGGCGCTCATCTCGCCTTCAAGGCCCATGCGGTGATTTTCTTCTTCCATGGCGATGACGAGCGAGTCGAATGATTTTAGGAGGGCGGCGACGACCTCGGGATCAAAAAGTTTTCGCTCGTGGGCTTTGATGTATTGTTTTGCGTCCTCAATGGTCCAGGCTCCTTTATAAACTCTTTCCGAAACCAGGGCGTCGAAAACATCCGCGACCGAAACAATTCGGGCTTCCAATGGGATTTCTTCTCCCTTGAGTCCGTAGGGGTATCCCGAACCATCGTAACGTTCATGATGAGCGACGGCGATCTTAGAGGCGATGCGCAGGAGTTTGCTCTCGGCGTTGGCCAACATCTTGCTCCCATAGATTGTGTGCTTTTTCATTTCCTCGTATTCTTCGGGGGTCAGTTGTCCCGGTTTCCTTAGAATAGAATCGGGAATGGCGACTTTGCCGATATCGTGCAAGGGAGCGGCATAGCGAAGATCCTCCGCTTCCTGAGGAGAAAACCCCATGGTCAGGGCTAGAATTTCGGAAAAGCGGCTCATTCGTCGGAGGTGCTTGGCCGTGTCTTTTTGATCGCGAAACTCGGCAACCAAGGCCATTCGGTAGATGGTTTCTAAATGGGATTTTCTTAATTCCTCATAAAGAGTGGCGTTCTCAATAAAGGACGCCGCCATGGTCGAGAGAATGGATAGAAGTCCTTCGTCTTCCTCGGTGAATGTTCCGCGGACTTTATTAACGACTTCGAAGACCCCTCTGACTTTTCCATCTCGGTTTTTAAGAGGGACCGCGAGCACCGCGCGCGTTTTATAATTGATGATGCGATCCAAATCTTCCTTGAACCTGGGATCTTTATATGCGTCTTTTAAATTGATGGTCTTTCCGGTTTTTGCAACCTGGCCCGCTACGCCTTGACCGATGGGCATTCTAAAAATTTTTTCTTCCATGCCCAAAGCGACGGTGGTCCACAATTCTCCTTTCGTTTGATCGATTAGGAAAACCGAGCAACGATCGGCGTTGAGAACCTGACAGACCTGCTGGGCGATGCGGCTTAAAAGGCTTTCCAGCCTGTTTTCAGAGGCGATAGCGGCGCCAAAGCGCGACAATAGCGATTGTTTTTTCTCCAGTTCTTGCCTGCGTCCCATAGAATTTCAAGTAACCTTGAGAAAGCGTAGTATTTATTCGGCTCATAGGTAAATGACCTTGTTCGCAAAGATGCTAAAATATAAGGATGAGTTCTTCCTTGGGGCTTGGAACCGCTTTCCTGGCGGGTTTAGCTTCATTCTTATCTCCTTGCGTTCTACCTCTGATTCCCGGTTATTTGTCTTTTATTTCCGGCTTATCTCTTGATGACTTATCTCAAGAGGCTGCGCCTGGAATTTTAAGAAGCGCGGGTCTTGGGTCTATTTTTTTTGTTCTTGGGTTTTCCGTCGTGTTTATCGCTTTGGGCGCGTCCGCTTCGGCGCTTGGGCGAGAGCTTTTCCAGCATCGCCTTTTTCTCGACCGATTGGCCGGGAGCGTGATTATTCTTTTTGGCCTGCACATGAGCGGGCTTCTTCCGATTCGGCTTCTCTATTATGAAAAACGGGCCCAAGCTCGCATCGCTCCCGGTTTTTGGGGCGCGTTCGTTATGGGGCTTGCCTTTGCTTTCGGCTGGACTCCTTGTATCGGGCCGATTTTAGGCGCTATTTTGGCCTTGGCCGCGACTCAAAAGACATTGATTGAGGGGATGGGGCTTTTAGCGGTTTATTCCTTGGGACTGGGAATTCCCTTTATTTTGTCGGCTTTCGGTCTCGGTTCATTTTTACAGCTTTTCAAGCGCTATAAGAAATTTCTGCCTTGGGTGGAGCGTATTTCGGGACTTTTCTTGGTGTTGATGGGGCTTTTGATTTTCTTTAACCGCTTGCCGATTCTCTTGTCATGGTTTGAAGGGCATATTTAGTCCCTTTCTTCGATAATCTGAGGGGTGGGACAATGCCGACCTTATAGTTATTTGAGGAGAGGCATTAGAATAATTTAAAATAGATTGTTGGACTTAACTTTATGGTTCAGATTTGGCGGGATGAGGATGATTCAAAAAAAGCGGCGGTATCTTCTAGGAGGTCTGTGATGATTAAAAAATGGTTGGGAGCTGTTGCCGCATTGATTTTAGCTGGATTTATTTTTTGGTTTTTCATTGGTAGCGGAGGCGGAGAATCCCGGGACGGAAGTTTTCCGGCCCCCAATTTCACTCTTCCTGGCGTTTCCGGGGATAATATCTCCCTGTCTCAATATAAAGGGAAAGTTGTGTTCTTGGATTTTTGGGCGACCTGGTGCGACGCTTGCCGGGAAGAAATTCCTGATTTAATCCGTCTCTACAACGATAAGCATTCGAAAGGGCTTGTGGTTCTGGGCGTATCCGTTGACGCCTTGGGGCAATCGGTGGTTCAGCCTTTCGTTAAGGATGCTCAAATTCCTTATCCCGTTGTCATTGCCGGAGACCATGTCCCGGCGGGGTATGATATTTCTGGCCTTCCGACCGCGTTCCTCATTGACAAGAACGGCATCGTTCGGCATGAGTATATTGGAACTGTTTCCTACGAGGATGTGGTTAAAGATATCAACTCGCTTCTGTAAAATTGCCTTTTTAGGGGCGTTAGTCCTTTTTTTTCTCGACATTTTCTCCGCCTCTTCTTTTGCCGCGGTTGCGGCGGTGTCCTCTTCGAGCTCGGCGGTCGTTTGTCAGCCTGAAAATAGCCCGGGCCTTTATCCAGACGGACACCTTTTTCATAAACTTTTGGCCGATCCTCGGCAGGTTCAGCTCATGATGTCTTATTATCGCCTCCATGGAGAAAACATGGGGGATGTGGCCCTGGGACACCGTTGGGGCATGGACCGTTGGAGCGATCGTTTTGGAAACCAATATCAATGGGATTTGGAGGGAATGGCGTATTCTCGTTTCCAGGTTGGCTTGGACCTTAACTACTTGGAAACCATTGACTACATCGCCAATCTTCCGTTGGAAATTCGTCACGGTCCTTATTCGGGAGAAATCATGCTTTTTCACCAGAGTTCGCATCTGGGAGACGGCTATATTCGTCAGACTGGAAACCTGGGATTTAATTTTAGCGTCAACGGGCTTCGGGCGGTTTTTTCCCGCAACTTCTGGAAAATTTTGAGAGTCTACGGTGGAGGCTATTACTTGTTGGATGTAGCCCCAGCCTCTCTTGGTCGAGGATCGGTTCAGGGCGGGTTTGAACTCAAAAGCCCTGAATTTCACGCGCCTAAAATCAAGCGGCCTCTCTTTGCTTATTTAGCCGAGGATATTCAATCTCACCAATATAATCAGTGGAACATTAACTCAAATGCGGTGGCCGGTATTGGGCTCATCAGCCGAAGAACGGGCCGCGTGGTGCGCCTTCAATTAGGCTATTTTGACGGGCATTCGCCTTACGGCCAGTTTTATTTCGAGCGCGAACATTACGCCAATGTCGCCCTGGCCTTCGACTTATAACAGCGGCGAATCTGGTAAAATCATAGTGATATGGCGATAGCCTCCGGCGTTGAATCTTCCGTCGATACTCCCTTGATGCGTCAGTATCAGGAAATTAAGAAATCTTATCCCGATGCAATTGTTTTTTTTCGTTTGGGAGATTTCTATGAGATGTTTGGGGAAGACGCGAAAATAGCCTCGCCGATTTTGGGCTTGGTTTTGACGGCTAGACAAGAAATACCGATGTGCGGAATCCCTTTTCACAGCAGCTCTCAGCATATCGCCAAATTGCTTAAGGCGGGATATAAAATCGCTATTGCCGAACAAATGGAAGAGGCTTCCGCCGGGAAGAAACTCGTTCGTCGCGAGGTTATTCGAGTCATTACCCCGGGAACGGTCATTGAAGACGAGCTTTTGAATCCCAAGAACGTCAATTTTCTCCTCTCGATTTCATCAGACATCGTGGGCTGGGGGCTTTCCTGGCTGGATATTTCAACCGGAGAATTTTGGGCCGCCGAATCTTTAAATGAAACGACCCGTTCTCTGGAAACCTGGATTGCCCAGATTAAGCCATCTGAGATTATCGCCCCCGAAGAAACAATTCGCTCTCTTAGTTTGAGAAATTGGCGGATTCCCGGCGTTTGCCTGACGGCGATTTCCGCCGAAAACAAGACCATTCCCGATTGGGCTACTCAGTCTCAGTGGCAGAATCATCCCTTAGCCAGGCGCGCGGCTTTGGACTGCCTTTCCTATGCCGTGCGCTCAAAACTTATTGAATCTCTTCCCGTTCCTTCTTTTCGGGAGGGGAAAACGGAAATGCTCATTGATGCGACCGCCATTAAAACCTTGGAGCTTATCGAGTCTTCTTCCGGAAAACCCCAGCACAGCCTTTGGGGGTTTTTGGATCTTTGCGATACCGCCATGGGAAGCCGTTTGCTCAAGGATTGGATTTTGCGTCCCCTTTTGGATGTTCAGGAAATTCGCCGACGCCTTGACTGCGTTGAAGAGCTTGTGCTTCGTATGGAATTGAGAAATTCCCTATCCTCAGTCCTTAAGAAATTTTCCGATATTCCGAGAATTTTAACGCGCCTTCAAAGCTTTCAACTCCTTCCGCGGGACTTGGGAGGCATTCGCGATTCTTTGAAATATCTTCCAGAACTTCTTTACGCCCTGGCGCCAGTTGCGGAAGCGGAAAGCGCGGGGTTAAGCCCAACGGAAAATTTGTCCGAGGTTTACCAGTCCCTTCAAGGCTTGATGAAGGCCTTAAATCCCGCTTCTGAGCTTTTGTCCAAAGCCCTGGCGGAGACTCCGCCGATTAGAATTTCTGAAGGAGAAGTTATTAAAACCGGTTTTAACGCGGAGTTGGATGAATTGCGCTCTTTAAAATCAGACAGCCGGAAGCATTTGGAGGATTTGGAGGCGCGGGAGCGCGAGCTCAGCGGAATTTCAAATCTTAAAGCCGGGTTTAACGGTATTTTCGGTTATTATTTCGAGGTGACAAAATCCCAAATCTCCAAGGTTCCCGCTCGCTATACGCGTAAGCAAACCTTGGCCAATGCCGAGCGCTATATCACCAGCGAATTAAAAGAACTGGAAAATAAGATTTTGGGCGCGGAAGAAAAAATCGCTCGGCTTGAGAAAAAAATATTTGAAGAAGTGAAAAATCAAATTCTGTCTTACCGTGATTCTCTTTCCCTTTTGTCAAAAATCCTGGCCGAACTAGACGTATTTTTGGCTTTGGCTAAAAACGGGGGGCTTAACGGCTGGGTCAAGCCTCAAGTGGACTTAAGCTGCGATTTGGAAATCGTAGATGGAAAGCATCCCATCATCGCCGCGGTTTTGCCGCCGGGGTCATTTGTCTCCAATTCCCTGACCTTAAATGGACGAGATTTGCAGATTATGATTCTCACCGGGCCCAATATGTCCGGGAAATCAACTTATCTGAGGCAAAACGCCTTGATTGCCTTGATGAGTCAGATAGGCTCTTTTGTGCCCGCCAAATCCGCCCGCGTGGGAGTGGTGGACCGAATTCTCACCCGAGTGGGGGCTTCGGACGCCTTGGCCGAGGGTTCTTCCACTTTCATGGTCGAGATGAAAGAGACTGCCAATATTCTTAAGAATGCGACTTCCCGGAGCCTGATTATTCTTGATGAGGTCGGGCGCGGGACTTCGACTTTTGACGGAATTTCCATTGCCTGGGCCATCCTTGAATATCTCAATTCCCATTACCGATCTCAAAAACCCGAGGACATTCGCGGCCCCAAGGTTCTTTTTGCGACTCACTATTTTGAATTGACGGAACTCTCTGAAAATCTTTCAGGCGTTTTTAACGCGAACGTTTCCGCGAAAGAATGGATGAACCCTGAAGGTCAGATGGAACTCATTTTTCTTCACAAAATTTCCCAGGGCCCCGCGGATAAATCTTACGGAATCCATGTCGCGGCTTTGGCCGGTCTTCCGGCTCAGGTGTTAGCCCGCTCCCAGGAAATCTTAGACCGGCTCGAGAAAGAGTCTCATGACGGCGCCTCCGTCACAAATTCAAACGCTTCCCGGCAGATGGAATTGGATTTCTCCGGGTCTCTTCCTGTTGTTCAGACGCTCAGGCTTTTAAACCCCGAACGCATGACGCCTCTCGAAGCCTTGTCGGCCTTGATTGAGCTTAAGAAAAAGGTGAGCGATGCCTAAAATACTCAAGATGGATGAGGCGGTTTTCTCAAAAATCGCGGCAGGGGAAGTCGTTGAGCGGCCGGCTTCCGTCCTTAAGGAACTTATTGAAAACTCGATAGATGCCGGGGCTACTCGCATCGAGATTGAAATCCAGGGAGCTGGGAAAATACTTTTGCGGGTATCGGACAACGGAACAGGCATGGACCGCGAGGATTTAAGGCTTTGTCTTGAACCTCATGCGACCAGCAAAATCAAATCCATTGAGGACTTGGACTCTCTCTCGACCTTTGGCTTTCGAGGAGAAGCCTTGGCGGCCGTTTGCGCTGTCTCCGAGGTGACGATCCTAAGTTCTTTACAGGGCGAATCTCAAGGCTGGAGGGTTAAAGCCCAGGCGGGAAAAATTAAAGAAGAATCTCCGGCGGCGGGAACGGGCGGAACGACGGTTGAAGTGCGAAATTTATTTTTCAACACTCCGGCCCGGCTTAAATTTTTAAAGTCAGATGAGTTTGAGCGCGGGAGAATAATCTCCGTTATTGAAGAAGCGGCTCTCGCAAACCATGAGGTCGCCTTTTTTCTCCAAGCGGAAGGAAAAAAACGACTGGGTTTTGAAGCGGCTCAAGAAGGAAAAGAGGGAGAAAAAAGCCGGATTGCCATGGTCCTGGGCGAAGCCGTTGGGCAGTACCTTGCTTTCGGAGAAGAATCGGAAAAAAGCATCAACCTGCGTCTTTTTGTTTCCACGGAAGCTGGGCTGGTGAGCAACCGCAAATATCAGCATTGGTTTGTTAATCGCCGTCCTATTGATTCGCGTCTTTTACAACAGGCTCTCTACCGGGCCTTTGGTCCGCACATACTTCAAGGCCGGCATCCAGTCTGCGTTGGATATTTGGAAATTAGCCCCGCCGATTTTGACGTCAATGTGCATCCCGCTAAACGAGAAATTCGATTTAAAAATGAAGGAGATGTTTTCAATCTCATCATGCGCGCCGTCTCAAGAGCCTTGGCTCAGTCTTTGCGGCCTCAGGTTTTAGTCAAAGACTCTTATTTGCCGCCCCTTCGCCCGGGGTCTCATCTAGAAAGCCTGGCTTTAGAACCCGCTTCTTCTTATTCCGCTCCGCTTCGGACGGCCGCGGCCGTTTCCCTGCCGCTGGGAGAACCGGCTCTTTCTCAAGAAGAAGATCGTCGCACTCCCGATTGGTTTACTCCGCCCTACCGCTATTTAGGACAAATTGAGCGAAGCTATCTCGTCTTCGAGGCTGCGGGCGGAATCTTTGTTCTTGATCAGCATGCGGCGGCTGAATGCGTTCTCTTTGAGAGATACGGAGACCTTTTGCTTCAAGGGCGGGTGCTTTCTGAACGCTTGATTTTACCTGTCGCGGTATCTTTGCCGGCTTCCCTGGTTTCTCTCATTATGGATCAGAAGAAAAATCTTTTTGATTTAGGGTTTGAAGTCGAATCTTTTGGGAAAGGGATGATTCAGGTGACGGCGACCCCTCCGATGCTCAAGAAAGAGAAAGACGTCGAAGAAGCTCTTCATAAAATCGCGGAAGACTTCTCGGATTTAAAGACAAGCCTGGCCGAAGTTCGCCGCAAGAGTTTGGCGACCATGGCGTGCAAGGCGGCGGTCAAAGCGCATGACTTTCTAGGAGAAGAGGAGGCCAAGGCCCTTCTTCTGGATTTATCCAAGGCCAGGCAGGCTCGAAATTGTCCGCATGGAAGGCCTACGATGCTTGCTTTAAACCGCATAGAACTTGCGCGACGTTTTGGCCGGCCTGGGGCGATTTCTTAAACTTGAGGGAGAAAATTAAAAATGAAAACTTTAAACAAGGAATTGAGCGTGGGAGATATGGCGGTTCAGTTTCAAGCGATGGATGAAACTGGAAAAACACACTCTCTTAAAAACTATCGGGGAAAAACTGTCATTTTGTATTTTTATCCCAAAGATCAGACGTCTGGCTGCACCAAAGAGGCCTGTGATTTTCGCGATTTCTCCAGTCAATTTTCAAAAAAAGGCGCCGTCGTCTTAGGAGTGAGTCCGGACTCGGCAAAATCGCATCAGAACTTTAAAGACAAATATTCTCTTTCTTTTCCGCTTTTGGTGGATGAAGATAAAACTCTTTGCAAGGCCTACGGGGTTTGGAAGGAAAAATCAATGTACGGGCGGAAATACATGGGCATTGAACGCTCAACCTTTGTCATTGGCCCCGATGGGCGCATTGAGGAAGTTTTTCGCAAGGTTAAAGTTCCTGGGCACGTCCAGGAATTGCTCGGAAAGATGGGGACTGTCCCTAATTAACGCGCCCTCAAGTATTGCGGCGGGTAAGAGATTTCTTCGTTTAAGACCTTGGCCGCGTTCATAGGCCAGTAAGGTGTTCGCAAAAACTCTCGCGCCATTAAAACGGCGTCGGCTTTGCCCGAGGCGATAATTTCTTCGGCTTGATGAGGGTCCGTAATCATTCCCACTGCTCCGGTCATGACTGCGGCCTTTTTTCGGATTTCTTCCGCGAAGGGAACTTGATATCCCGCGGCCACGGGAATTTTAGCGTGGGGGACAAGGCCGCCGCTTGAACAATCAATGAGATCAACGCCGATGGATTTTAGTTTTTTTGAGAGTTCAATGGAACTGGGAACGTCCCATCCGCCTTCAACCCAGTCGGTTGAAGAGAGGCGGGCAAAGAGGGGATAGTCTGCGGGCCAGACCTTTCGGACGCGTGTGGCGATTTGAACGGCCAGTCTCATTCGGTTTTCGAGACTTCCTCCGAACTCATCGGTTCGGTGATTAGAAAGAGACGACAAAAAGGAATGAATCAGATATCCATGCGCGAAATGAAGTTCCAGAGTTTCAAAACCAGCTTGAACGGCAAGTTCCGCGCTTTTTTCCCATTGCACTATCAGCTTGTCAATTTCTTTGAGACTCAGGGCGTGAGGGATGGGGTAGCCTTCGCTAAAGGGAATTTCTGAAGGCGCCAAAGTGGTCCAGCCGCCATTCGAGAGGGGAACAAAAATCTTGTGCTTTGTGTCCCAAGGCCTTGGAGTAGAGGCTTTTCTTCCCGCATGGGCGATTTGAATTCCGGGAATTGAGTTTTGGCTTTTAATGAAAGAGGTGATTTTTTTAAGAGGCGCGACTTGCGCTTTAGACCAAAGCCCCATGTCCTGGGGAGAAATCCGACCTTCGGGAGAAACCGCAGTCGCCTCCATGATGACCAAGGCCGCGCCTCCAACGGCGCGGCTACCCAAATGAACTAAATGCCAATCGGTCGCTTTACCGTTTTCGCTTGAATATTGGCACATGGGCGAGACAAAAATGCGATTCTTAAAAGTGATCTCGCGGATTTTAAGCGGAGAAAAAAGAAAAGACATGGCCGGTGAAAAAAACGGGCGAGGTTAAAACCCCCGCCCGTCATTCTTTAAGTTTAAGATCCTGATTCGCCTTCGCTCTGGGGTTTTGTTTTCTCCATTTTGGGCATGACGGCGATGCGCCCTTTATAGAACCCGCAGTGAGGGCAGACAACGTGAGCGGGCCGCATCTTTTTACAGTCCGGGTTCGGGCACGGGCTTAAAGACGGGCGCTCAAGCTTCCAGTTTTGAGAGCGGCGGCTGTCTCTTCTGGAACGGGTATGTTTTCTTTTTGGATTTGGCATGGCAATAATCTCCTGAGAAGATATTTTACTTAAAAACCGACCGTTTCGCGAATGAAATAAGGGTTTTTATCCTTGATGTCAAAATAGGTGCGGACTAATATTTCAGCCAACAGCCCCAAGAGAAGAAGCTGAAAACCGATTAAAGAAAAGAAAATGGCCACTTGGAAAAGAGGCTGATCCTTGACGAAAATCCCCAAAGCAAATTTTTTGTAGAGAGTGAGCGCCGCGGCCGCCATTCCCAAAAACATCATGAGAATTCCGCCTCCGCCGAAAAGGTAAATGGGTTTTCCCATGTAGGAATCCATGAATTTGACGGTGGCCAAATCCAAAATGACTTTGAGCGTCCGCGAAATGCCGTATTTGGATTTGCCTTTGAGTCGCGGGCGATGATTGACTTCCATCTCCGCGATTTTAGCCCCCAAAAATCCGGCAAAGGCGACGACAAAGCGGTGCATTTCTCCGTAAAGGCGAATGGGCTTTAAGTATTCGGCTTTGTAGAGTTTAAGGCTGCATCCGTAATCGTGAAGATGAACGCCGGTGACGCGAGAAATCAGGGAGTTTGCGATTTGAGAGGGAAGTCTTCGGTTAAGCCAGGGGTCTTTCCGGTCTTTTCTCCAGCCGCTGACGACATCAAAGCCCTCATCTAACTTTTCGATGAGGCGAATTAAGTCCTTGGGGTCGTTTTGGCCATCGCCGTCAAGAAAAGCGATGAGACTTCCTGATGATTTTTGAATTCCCGCTGATAGGGCTGCGGTTTGCCCCGAGTTGCGCCCTAAAAACACTCCCCGAACGCGGGAATCCTTGGCGGCGATTTTTCTAATCACTTCGCGCGATTTGTCTGAGGAGCCGTCATCAACAAAGATGATTTCTGACGGCATGGGAATTTTGGAGACCGCATCCAATAATTCCTCAGCAAACGCAGGGAGACTTTCCTCTTCGTTGTAGATAGGGATAATGACGCTGAGTTTTCGATTGAGCTCGTTCACGCCGCAACAGAAGCCGCTTTGTCCATGTGAGAGACGATGGCTTTTCCAAATTCCGAGGTCTTGAGTTTTTTGGCTCCCGCCATTTGCCTCTCAAGATCATAGGTCACCGTTTTTTCTTGAATTGTTTTTTCAAGGGAGGAGACAATTAAATTTGCCGCTTCCTGCCAGCCGAGATGTTCGAGCATCATAACTCCCGACAAAATCAAGGAACCAGGGTTGACCATGTCCTTGTCGGTATATTTTGGCGCGGTGCCGTGGGTGGCTTCAAAGAGAGCCGCTTGGTCTCCAATGTTTGCGCCGGGGGCGATTCCGAGCCCTCCTACCTGGGCCGCGGCGGCATCCGAAATATAATCGCCGTTGAGATTCGGAGTCGCTAAAACGCTGTATTCATCCGGCCTCAAAAGAAGTTGTTGGAAAGTTTGATCGGCAATGCGGTCTTTGATGAGGATTTTTCCCGCGGGCATTTTTCCATTGTGTTTATCCCACAGTTCCGCTTCGGTGACGATTTTGTCGCGGAATTCAGTTTTAGCGACTTCGTATCCCCAATCGCGGAAAGCGCCTTCGGTAAATTTTTGGATATTTCCTTTATGAACCAAAGTGACCGACGGTTTTTGGTGATCAACGGCGTATTGAATGGCCATGCGGACCAGACGCTGGCTTCCAGTCTTGGAGATGGGTTTAATGCCGATCCCGCTGTCAGCGTTAAATTTTTTCCCCATTTCCTTGGTTAAAAACTCATAGACTTTTTTTTGTTCCGGCGTTCCATTTTCAAACTCAATGCCCGCGTAAACGTCTTCGGTGTTTTCGCGGAAGATGACGATGTTAAATTTTTCCGGCTCTTTAACGGGGCAGGGAACGCCCTTAAACCAACGGACGGGCCTGACGCAAGCGTAAAGATCCAGTTTTTGCCGGAGTTGAACGTTGACTGAACGAAAGCGCGGAGTGACCCATTCTGATCCGCATTTGACGCATTTTTCAGGGCGACGGCCGTTTTCTTCATTTTGCTCAGCCGAACAAACCAGACACACGAATTTGTGTCCGCCCACAGGCGTGGTCAAAGGGCCTTTGATGGCGACGCGAAACTCATTGATGGCGTCCAAGGTCTCTTGCGGCAAAACGGTGTCCTTGTCGTAATGTTGGAGGGCCGAAAGGCCGGCGTAAATTTCCATCCAGGCGATTTTTTTCTTGCCGGAATAGGCGGTTTTGACGGCTTCATCTAAAACATGGCGCGTGGCTTTCCAGATATCGGGGCCCGTTCCGTCGCCGGCAAAAAAAGGAATGATGGGAAAATCGGGAACGGAAAGCTTTCCATTTTTTAATTCAATTTTTTTTCCTTCTTTTGGAATTTGAACTTTTTGATAAGAAGCCATGTTTTTCTCCTCGGATTAAGGTCTGCAAGAGCCGCCGGGGCCTTGTTCCATTTCTTCGGTTTCAACGGAAGCGTAGCGGCCGGAAGCCTCCCACGGTTTTTCATTGAGAACGGGTTTGTGTTTTTGAAAGAGAGAAGCCGCGATGTCTTTGAGGTCTTCCGCGGATTCAATATCTCCGCCGGCGATGAAATCAAAATAGACATCGTGAGTTTTTTGGAAGAGGACATCGGCCTTGGGGGACATTTCGTTTTCCAGATGCTGTCTCAGGGCTTCATGAATGGTCATGGGCGGAAGAGCCAAGCCGACATAGAGAACAGTTCCATTTCCCTGTTCATCAAAAACCACGAACTCATAAATTCCCGGGGCATGGGGCGCGTGATTCATGAGCGCTTCCGGCTTAAAACGAAAACAGCGTTTGGACATCTTGATTTTAAAAACACGTTTTTCGGCGGTCGGTTGGGTCATGGCTAATCCTCCAGTTTTGAACTTTTCCAGATGGCGCGTCCTATGAAAAAAGGACCCATATTTTGAATATAGGTCGAGGTCTGTTGCGTTGGCCGCATTTTTTCTACTAAAGCGGAAAGAGGGAAAAGCTCTTTTCCAATGAGGCCGATCACAAAATCATTGTCATTTTCGTCAAGACCAGTGCAGGAAAGGCGTATGTCCTGGGCAAGGCCTGAATCTCCAAAAAGGCGGCCAATTTGCCCGTGTTCTTTTAAAATTTGCATCTGTTCCTGATGGCTTAATTTCGCGAAGGCCCCGGTTCGCCTGAGTGGATACCACACTGCCCAGGGAAATTGAGCGTCTAAAATCACGCGCTGCGGCCGCTTGAGAAGCCAGTCTTCCAGATTCGGTTCATATCCAAGGGAATACGTGCGGCCAAAAAAAGAATATCCGGGTTTAAGAGAAAGTTCTTTCCAGGGACTTGAGGCAAAAAGCTCGCGTGCGCGGGTAAAAAAATGATCGGGGTTTTTGCTCAGGGTCAAAAGCCCGACTCCTTTGGGGTCGTGCAGGCTTTCATAAATGACGCCTGTAATGTTTGATTTTTCAAAAGAAGAGATTAGGGCCTTTAAGTCCTCGCATCTGGTAAAGGCCTGAATTTGAATAAACAGCCTTTGATCCAGAAACTGCGCTTGGCCGTCTTTAACGCCGCCCTTTTCCCTTAAGTCGAGTTTTTTCTCCTCTTTCTCCATGGTCGCGCCTTGAACGGAGCTCATGGGGATATTTTACCTTTTTAAGAGACGGGTTTGACTTTGAAAGAATTACCGGCCGGATAGAATATCTTGTTTTGGAATAGCGACAATCCAATCCCAAGTATTTGACAGATAAACCGTTCCGCCGACAATGGTGGGACTGATAATTCCCATGCTTCCACCAATATCTATGTGTCCCATTTCTTTTCCAGTGCGTGGGTCCAGCGCATAAACGCTTTTCGCGCCCGCGATATAAAGGATATTATTGTCCATCGTGGGGGCGCTTCTTGCCGAAGAAATTTTATTCCACTTCCAGATTAGTTTTCCGGTTTTTAAATCACGAGCTTCATAGTATCCATTTACAGGCGAACCGACATAAACTGTTTTCCCGTAAATCATGGGGACTCCGCCTTTAAAAGCGGGCGGTTTAGGGCCGCGTCCCATGGAAGCGGTCCAAAGCGCGGCGCCGGAATTGGCATCAAAAGCCCGAATGACGGGATTAAGAGTCTCTTTGCCTTTCACGATCTTGGGACTGGTCACCGCATCCATGACAACGATGCCGTTTGAAACAGCGGGAGAGACGTCCCCCATTCCGGTGTTGGCCGCGCCCGGTATTGAGTTTTTCCATAGAACTTTTCCAGTCTTGGCGTCGAGACAATAAATGCGCGGCTTGATGGCCATAGCAAGATAAATTTTACCTTGATAGTAGGCGGGGCTGGACATATTATCTCCGCCCAGTAAATGAGTCGTCCATATCGTTTGGCCCGTGCGGCGATTGAGAGCATGAACAGAGCCGCTGCCAGTCGCGAAATAAAGGACGTCCCCAGAGACGGCTGGCGTTGGCATGGCTTCGCCTACGCTTGAATGGCGCCAAATGAGACGCCCGGTCAAACGATCCAAAGCGTAGATTCCGTTGTAGCTAAAATCCATTCCCCGGACGGATTTGTAGGGGTTTTTTGCGTATTGGACGACATTGGCGAAATTAAATCCCACTCCTCCCGCTGATAAATAGACAAAACGGCCTTTTACGATGGGGTTTCCCATGAGGTGGTTTCCCACGGGACTTGTGCGCCAGATCAACTGCCCGGTTTTCATGTTTAAGGCATAGGCGAACATATCATCGCTTTCGGCGTATAAAATCCCATCGACAACGGAGACTCCGAGGGCATTTCCATAAAACTGAGTTTGAACCGCGCCTGCTTCAACTTCTCCATAGATATGAACGCCGAATGGGTCTTTATTTCCCAAGGGCCAGGCCCTCGCCTCGGCAAATCTCCAGGAAACTCCATTTTTAGCCCAAAGCGGAGCTTGTTCTGAAAGAGAAACATCCGCATTGTGATCGGCGCCCAAATTCATTTGCGTCCATTCCGTCGGGCCGACATTCATGTCGGGGCCGATAGGCGAGTTTTGCGGGTAGTAAACCCGGGCAAAAGGCCCCTCGGGCGCGACGGGAACCATCCAGGTCTTGGCGGCAGAAACGCGCGGAAAAATAAGAAGAGAACAGGCAAACAGTGCCGAGCACAAGTAGAAATAAGAATTTTTTTTCTGGTTCATGTTAAGCCTCCAAGTAATCGCTATCCTTTAGATTCATAAACTCTAAAAAAGATTCGCCGACGTGTCAATTAAAAGAGAGGGTACCTTTTTAAATCCACGCTTTCGCGCGAAAATAAGGCCTGCCTTTCTTTTGCGCTAAAATTATTCCTTGAAAAATGAAACATTATATTTCATAATTCAAGGATGAAGATTATTAAACGTCCCACCCTTATTAGCCGCCTAATGAAGTCGCTTTCGCGCTCGCCTGTCACAGCCCTTTTAGGGCCTAGGCAGTGCGGCAAGACGACGCTGGCTCGGGCGGCGTCGTCGCGGATTTCTCGCGTTCATTTCTTCGACTTGGAAAGCGAGCGCGATCAAGCTCGTTTGTCCAGCCCACAACGCGCCCTGGAGAAATTGCGTGGCTTGGTTGTTTTGGATGAAATTCAACGGGCTCCGCGCTTGATGCCGATTCTGCGCGTTCTGGCTGATCGCCGTCCGAATCCTTGTCGATTCTTGATTTTGGGAAGCGCCTCTCCGGAATTGGCGCAAAAATCATCGGAAACATTGGCGGGGCGCGTTGAGTTCGTCGAGATGGGAGGCTTCTCGCTTGATGAAATTGGCGAACGCGCTCAGGATTTTCTTTGGCTCCGGGGAGGTTTCCCGCGTTCTTTTTTGGCCGCGCGGGCAACAGACAGCCGCGCTTGGCGGGAGAATTTTATCAAGACTTTTCTCCAGCGCGATTTTCCGCAAATGGGTATTCGAATTCCATCCGCCCATTTATTGCGCTTTTGGCGCATGACGGCTCACCTGCACGGACAATTCTGGAACGGCGCGCAAATCGCCGGATCTTTAGGAGTCAGCCATCCAACCAGCCGACATTATCTGGATATTCTAACGGGGGCTTTCATGATCCGGCAACTTCCCCCTTGGCATGAAAATGCGGGAAAAAGAATCGTCAAGGCTCCAAAAATTTATCTCCGCGATTCCGGAATCCTGCATGCCCTTTTGGGGCTCTGGAGTCGAGACGATCTTGAGGGATATCCTCAATATGGATTCTCCTGGGAAGGCTTTGCCTTGGAGCAGATTTTAAGCCGTTGGGGAGATTCAGACGCCTATTTTTGGGCGACTCATGCGGGCGCAGAACTGGATTTATTACTTGTCCGCGGTGAAAAGCGATGGGGATTTGAGTTTAAAGCGGGCGAGGCCCCGACGGCAACGAAATCAATGCGCGTCGCACTTTCGGACCTGCGCCTGAATCGTCTTTGGGTGATCTATCCAGGAAAAGAACGTTATCCCTTGGATCAAAAAATTGAATGTCTCGGACTTGGCGACGCGCTCAAACTGAAAATTTAAAAGCGGTGGAAGGATAAGAAATAAAAAAGGGACTGTCCCCTTTTTAATATCATCGAAAAGAGAAAGAGAAGTGCGGCATATGTCAATTGATACGCAAGTGTCTGGGGAGGGGAAATGACTAGAGAGCAAAAACTAGAAGTAGTTGAAAAACTATTGTGTAGAAATTCAGAAGACTCGGATACGTTCTTTGGAATTCTTGACGACAAAACAGTTCAGGGACTTGCCGCTATCGCGAGGGACTTGAGAAAAAACTCTACGCGGAGAAGATGAAAAAGGAGACTTAAACGAAAGAGATATACAAGGATTGTGAAATCGAAATAGCGCGTGATCTCCGATTCTTTTGATCCGCGTTATTGGGAATGCTATTGATTAATGGGAAATTTCTGTTATCCTAAAATTCATCGCCAAAAAACTCAACTAGAAAACTATGCAATTGCAGATGGGAAGTATTCAATCAATCGTTCGAAGTCGTGACTTCACCGATAAGCTTTCAGATGATAAAGTTATTCGTGAACACGGCAACTCTTATGCGAACGAATACCGAAGCCCGTCCCAGAAAGCGCGGGTGTTAACGGAGTCCTGGGTTCGGGCAGAGGTCTATTGTCCAGCTTGCTTCCATAAAATAGATCAAGCGCCGAATAATCAGCCTGTTTTAGATTTCTTTTGTTCTTCTTGCGGAGAAGGTTATGAGCTAAAGAGTAAAAAAAGCGCTTTAGGCGCGAAAATTGTTGACGGAGCCTATGCCACGATGATTGAGAGGCTTCAATCTAAAGATCAGCCTAATTTTTTCTTGCTTCGATATTCCGCGATTGAAAATTCTGTTATCGATTTTTTTGTGATCCCGAAACATTTCATGGCTGTTGATATAATCGAAAAACGTAAACCTTTACCTTCTTCTGCGCGAAGACATGGCTGGGTTGGATGTAATATCTTGTTGAGCCGAATTCCGCAATCCGGCAGAATCGCGTATGTGAAAGACCGAAATATTCTACCTCCTTCGGAGGTTCGCAACAACTGGGAGAAAACTCTATTTTTGCGCGATAAGGATTGTTTGCCTCAAAAAAGTTGGATACTCGATACCATGTCTTGTATTGAAAGATTAGATAAACGATTTTCTCTTAAGCAGATGTATGAGTTCGCCGATCATTTGCGCGCGTTGCATCCCGGGAACAGTCATGTTAAAGAGAAAATCCGGCAGCAACTTCAAGTTCTTAGAGATAGAGGCTATATTCGATTCTTGGGAGATGGCACGTATGAACGGTGAAGCTGGATGATAAGAACTCGCGAGAGTCAAACTGAGAAGGTTAAGAGAAGCGAGGATTAGATTAATATTGTTCGCGCAACGATAAATGTTCTCCGGCCCCGCTTGAAACCTCTAGGGCCTAAACCTCATCGAAGTTTGTTTCTGAGAGGTAATCATTTTGGGTGACAAGATACTTAAGGGCGTCTCGCGCGGTATTTCCTTCACTAAAACCAATGACTTGAAGGTTTTCAGTATCCGGGTCAATGCTGGTGCTACCTGGCTGATAAGTGCTGCCTTCAGAACTCAAAAAAATAAAAGTCTTCATCGTTGATATACCTCTCTTATTCCATAGGGTCATTCTTTATTTTAGAATTCTTAAGTCCGCACAAAATAACAGGCATCCTGACCCTAGGCCATTGGGTGATGGCTGGCGTAGGCGTCCAGCAGGGTTCGAATCATTCCTTGATAGGGAGCGTGGTATTTGCGCGCCGCTTTTTTAAAGAAAGCGACGCTTGACTTGCTCAGGCGGATGGTGACTTTGACATTTTCTTCCTTTTTGAGGGCCAATTGTCTCGCCGGCGGTAAGAAATCCCGCACGACTTGAATCTTTCCCAGCGGTTCATCGGTATATTTTATTTTCTTTTTCATAAATCGATTTTCCCTTTCTCCAATATCCCGCCCCGATAATTCTAATCGCGTCTCGTCTTATTGTAAAGCGAACGGTTAAAATTCCATCTCCGACTTTCCCGAAGCAGAAGAATCTTTTTTCTGCCTCGCTGTGTTCCAAATCTCTCGCGATGACGCGCCGTAAATCTAAGAACGCTTCTTGAGCCTTCTCAAAGGATACCCCGTGTTTCAGCTGATTAAGATCATCCTTTGCGCTGTCCCATTCAAAACTCAACATCTATCCTTTAGTATACATTAGATATGGCTATTCTGCCATATCACTACTTTATGAATTCAAATTTCGAGCGCCGTTTCCCTTGTTTTTCAGTTTCCGAAAAAGCCGGGCGTAATCGCGAACCTGGAAATGGGCGTTGAGACCGCTGGGGTTGGGAAAAACCCAGAGGCGGCTTTGTCCGATTCTTTCCTCTTGGAGGCCGACTTGGGCCTTAGGGCGGTCAAAGGCGTCCCGGTAAAGCCCAAGCCCCAGAAAAGCGACTTCGCGGGGTTGAGTGCGGAGAATTTTAAGAGTGAGTTTTTTTGCGCCTTCACGCAATTCATCAAGCGTGAGTTCATCGGCTCTGGCGGTGGCGCGTTGGACGATGTTGGTGATGCCGAGATTAGAATCCAGAAGACGCTCTGAATCATGCGGCGTCAAGGGGCTTTTTAAAAGGCCCGAGGCGTTGAGGGCCGGCCAGAAGCGGTTTCCGGGCCGCCCGAAATGGTGGCCAATGGCGGCGGTATAAAGCCCGGGGTTGATGCCGACAAAAAGAACGTCAAGATTTGGGCCGATGATATCCTTAACGGTCTTGTGTCTCGCGGCCTCAAGGTCTTTCTTGGTTGGCCGAAATGGTTTTTGGGGCGAATTAATTTTTTCGGCGCTCACGGGTTGGGAAAAGACTGGCGGGGCCGACGGGACTTGAACCCGCGATCTCCGCCTTGACAGGGCGGCGTGTTAGCCAACTACACCACGACCCCAACTGGAGGTATTCTAACATTTTTCCCGCCGTTTCGTTTTTTTTATTTCAAATTACGGGAGTAATGCAAGAAAAGCGTCCAATTCTGCGGAGAGGGTGGGATTCCTCCTCGCCCGGCCTCAGTGTCGCTTCGGCCTCCTTCGGAGCCCGCTGCGGACAAAAAGCCAAATCGTTGGCTTTTTTCCGTCAGCTTCGAATTCCAAGCCTGAAAACGGAGAGGGTGGGATTCGAACCCACGAGAGGCGTGAACCCCTACCGGTTTTCAAGACCGGCGCCTTAAACCGCTCGGCCACCTCTCCAAATTAACGCGCCCTTATGCGGAAACTTTTTGAAATTGCTCCTGCCAGTCGTGGAGTTGCTTAAGGCCCACTCCGACTCCGCCGCAGACAATCGCAAGAATGGATGAGAACTCTCTTAAGATGGAAGCATTTTTATAAAGAGGAGCCAAGGCCGCGCCACAGGCGGGCTCGACTAAAACCTTGTGATCGTCGGCGAATTTAACGCAGGCATCTACCGCGTCAGCGTCAGAAACTGTCTCATCAATGATTCGGTGCTTTTGAGTCCACTCCCAAAGGGCCGGGGTGATGACCTTTGTGCCGAGGCTGGTCGCGATGGTCTCGACTTTATTGACGGAAACCAGTTTTCCTTCTTTTAGAGAAGCGTTGAGCTTGGCCGCGCCTTTAACTTCGCAGGCGATGACAGGAATGTCTTTGAGCCCGTGCGCGTGAAGACCTTGTAAAATGCCGCAGAGAAGCCCGCCTCCACCGACCGCGACCGCAATCGCGCCGGGTTTAAGGCCGGCTTTGACGATTTCATCAATCAAGCTTGCGTGTCCGTCCCAAATGAGCGGATTGTCGAAGGGATGAACATAGCCGACCTTGGGGTCTCGGGCCAGGCGAGAAGCCTCTTGATGGGCGTCGTCCCAAACCTTGCCGAAAACCCGTACTTCTGCGCCTTCAAGAGCGATGCGTTCTCTCATGATGGTTGGGGTTGTCTCAGGAACAATCACGGTTGTTTTGATTCCTAATTTTCGTCCAGCATAAGCGGCGGCAAGGCCCGCGTTTCCGCCGGAAGAAGAAATAAAATGAGTTTTTCCCGCTTTCGCGAGTTGTTCGCAGAGGTGTCCAATCCCCCGGATTTTAAATGAGCCAGACGGCTGAAGCGCGTCCATCTTCAGATAAACCGGTTTTTTAACGATGCGGGAAATGGCCAGCGATTCAAGCAGCGGCGTGTCAAAGTGAAGCGGCATTTAGATTCTCCTTAATATTCTTTTTGGGTTTTTTAGAATTTCCAAATTGTTCAAGCACTTTAAGGCGCGAGCTTCGGCTCGATTTGTGATGACAAAGGGCGATGGCGGCGGCGTCGGCGACGTCGGCGGGATGAAGAATTTCTTTAAGGTTGAGCGCGCGTTGGACGGCCCACTGCATTTGAGATTTCATGGCCGTTCCACTGCCGGTCAAGGTTAATTTTACGGTGCGCGGATTGTATTCTTTAATCTCTTGGTTAGCCAAGGCGGCGGCGAGTACAATAACCCCGCGCGCTTGAAGGGTCGCCCGCACGGTGGGAGCGGCTTTTAAAAAAAACATTTCTTCTATCGCGACGGCGTTAGGCGCGTGTTGTTTAATCACGCGCTTGACCTCGTTGTGAATTTGGACCAAGCGTTCGGTCAAGGATTGGGAGGGAAACGTGCGAATAAGACCTGAGGCAATCAGTTTTGGGGTAGCGGCATTTTCTCCGTTTAAAACGGCCCATCCGGTTTCAGAGACGCCCGGATCAATTCCTAGAATGATCACCTGAAGCTAAGCCTCAAGCTTGGCTAGAATTTCATCGGGAATATCGAAATTGGCGTGGACATTTTTAACGTCATCATGTTCTTCGAGAGCGTCCACCAGCGCCAAGACTTTTTCAGCGGTCGCCTGGTCCAAAGTGATGGTGGTGTCCGGCTTCATAATCGAAGAAGCCGATTCAATTTCATATCCCGCCTTGGTTAAGGCCTCTTTCGCTTTGTCGAGGTTGAGGGGAGAAGTGATCACCTCGCAAAATTCGGCGTCCTCCATCGAAATGTCGTCGGCTCCCGCTTCAAGCGCGTGGGAGATTAAAGAGTCTTCATCTTTAACGGAAGATTTTTTGACGCGAATAAGGCCCTGGGGTTTGAACATCCACGCCACGCAACCCGCTTCCCCTTTGTTTCCGCCGTTTTTAGTGAAAATGGTTGCGATCTCGGAACCCGTGCGGTTGCGGCTGTCGGTCGTGACCTCAACTAAAATCGCGACTCCGCCGGGGCCATAGCCCTCATAAGTCAATTCTTCGTAGGTCGCGCCGGGAATTTCGCCGGTTCCTTTTTGTATGGCGCGTTTGATGGTGTCTAGGGGCATATTGGCTGCCCGTCCGTCGTCAATCGCGCGGCGCAACCGTGGGTTTCCGGCGGGGTCGCCGCCGCCCATTTTGGCCGCGATAGTGATTTCGCGGCTGATTTTCGTCCAAACTTTTCCGCGCTTTGCATCCAAGAGCGCTTTTTTATGTTTGATTCCCGCCCAGTGAGAGTGTCCGCCCATAAAGCCTCCAAAAATTTTTTACGGCGCCATTTGATGATGCGCTTTCCTTCATTTTAGCACATCGCGCGCGGGAGCGCGCCGCAGAATTGATATAATTATTTCATTATGTGGAAAAATCTTTTCGCGGCTAAACCCCTTTCCTTGATAATGGAGGAAATGAAAACCGGCAAGCGTTTAAATCGCGTGCTGGGCCCCTGGCAGTTGGCGGGCGTTGGAATTGGCGGAATTATTGGAACAGGGATTTTTGTTTTGACGGGGGTCGCCGCCCATGATAAGGCGGGGCCGGCCTTGATTCTGTCTTTTGTCGTGGCTGGAATTGCCTGTATTTTTGCCGCTTTGTGTTACGCGGAATTTGCCGCGATGGTTCCCGTGGCTGGTTCCGCCTACACTTATGCCTACGCCACATTGGGAGAGCTTTTTGCCTGGATCATCGGCTGGGATCTGGTTTTGGAATACACCGTCGCTTCCGCCGCGGTCGCCCATGGTTGGTCGCATTATTTCCAGGATTTTATCGGTATGTTTGGAATTTCCATCCCGCATATTTTGACCAATGCTCCTTTTGACTTTAATCCTATTCTAGGGAAATTCTTTTTGACCGGAACAGTTTGTGATTTTCCTGCGATTGTTATCACATTTCTTATCATGGGTATTTTGGTCGTGGGGGTTCAGGAAAGCGCTTCATTTAACACGGTGATGGTGTTTATCAAGTTATCTGTGGTTCTATTTGTGATTGTGGTTGGCGCGTTCTATATTCATCCCAAGAACTGGGTTCCCTTCGCGCCTTATGGCTATACGGGCATCGGTTTTTTCGGGAAGACGCTGTTGGGAAGAACTGATTCTGCCGGAAATCCGTTGGGGGTTTTCGCGGGCGCGGCGATCATTTTTTTCGCCTATATCGGTTTTGATGCGGTGTCCACCCAGGCGGAAGAAGCGATTGAACCCCAGAAAAGCGTTCCCTTTGGAATCATCACATCCTTGATTGTCTGCACCATTCTCTATATAGCCGTGACTGCGGTTTTGACCGGGATGATCCCATATAAGCAAATCAACGTGGACGCTCCTATTGCCGAAGCCTTTAAGCAAGTAGGGCTTCCCTGGGCTCAGGGCTTGATTTCCATTGGCGCTTTGGCTGGAATCACCTCCGTTTTACTGGTCATGATGCTCAGCCAGCCGCGCGTATTTTTGGCGATGGCCCGGGACGGGCTTTTGCCCCGGAAATTTTTTGGGGCCATTCATGATAAGTTTAAGACTCCTTATAAATCGACGATTTTAACGGGCATTGTCGTGGCCACGATGTCGAGTTTGATTCCACTTCGCGTCTTGGCGGAGTTGGGCAATATCGGAACCTTGCTGGCTTTCCTCATTGTTTGCGCCGCGGTTCTCATTATGCGAAAAACCCATCCGCATACGGAGCGTCCGTTTGCGTGTCCCATGGTTCCTTGGATTCCTGCTGGGGGAATTGTGACATGCCTTCTGCTTATGTTCTCCTTGCCGGTGGAAAATTGGTGGAGCCTTTTTATCTGGCTTTCTATTGGTCTTGTCATTTACTTTTTCTACAGCCGCCACAATAGCGTTCTAGCCGAAGAAAGGCGGCGAATTGCCGCGCGCCCGGATCCCGCGTAAGTTTGCCGATGGATTTATCCAGGCTTTGGAAACGAAAAGGGCTGAGTGAATTATCCTCCGAAGCGGAGACTACTCATGGTCTTTCGCGCTCTCTAGGTCCTACCGATCTTATTTTTCTGGGCATTGGCGCCATTATCGGCGCGGGAATCTTTTCTACGATAGGGACTGCCGCCGCCGGCCAGACTGACGCCGCCGGTCACGTCGTTCGCTTGGGCGCGGGGCCTGCGATTATTCTCTCCTTTGTCGTGACCGCCGTAGTCTGCGGGTTTGCCGCCATCTGTTACGCTGAAATGGCCTCCATGATTCCTATTTCAGGTTCGGCCTATACTTATGCTTACGCGACGATGGGAGAACTGGTCGGGTGGATTATCGGTTGGGATCTTCTCTTAGAATATGCCGCTTCAAACGTGGCTGTCGCCATTTCCTGGGCGGGATATTTCAATGAACTGGTCCATAATGCCGGGCTTTTAATGGGCTCTTTCTTGGGACATCCGGGCTTAAATTGGGGCGTGCCGGTTTGGCTGAGCACTTGCCCACGAGGAGCCCCGGCCGAGGTTTTTACGGCGGCTCCGCATTTTTTTGGAATTCCCATTGTCTTTAATCTGTTCGCCGTTCTCATCATGGCCGGCATTACCTGGATTACGGTCGTTGGCATCAAGGAGTCCAGCCGTTTTAACGCCATCATGGTCCTCATCAAATTAGTGATTCTTTTGTTTTTTACCGCCGTGGGGATCAGTCTTTTTAAGATGAGACATTGGGTTCCGGCGGGTTCGGTTTCGGCATGGAAAGGTTTCGCGCCCAACGGTTGGGGCGGAATTTTCTCCGGAGCGGCGATCGTCTTTTTTGCCTACATCGGTTTTGACGCGGTCTCAACGGCTTCAGAAGAAAGCAAAAACCCCAAGCGCGATATTCCGATTGGGATTATCGGTTCTCTCATCGCCTGCACCGTGATTTACATCGTGGTCGCCGCGGCTTTGACCGGAATGGCGCCTTATGCGAGTTTAAACAATGCCGAACCCTTGGCCTCGGCTATTGAGCGCCATGCGGCTGTTTCAAGCGGGCTCTGGATTACCTTTTGCGCCTTTTTGGTTTCAGTCGGGTCGGTTGTCGCCAATACGGCGGCCCTCTTGGTTTATCAGATTGGTCAGCCGAGAATTTTTTTCTCGATGTCGCGGGACGGGCTTTTGCCGTCCTGGTGCGCGAAGATTCATCCCAAATATAAAACGCCGGTCGTGACCACCGTTCTTACGGGCGTCGCCGTCGCGGTTTGCGCCGCTTTTTTCCCGATTGATGAAATCGTGGATTTGACCAATATTGGAACCCTCTTTGCCTTTATCTTGGTGTGCGGCGGGGTCATGATTTTGCGCGTGACTGATCCTGAGAGGCCGCGTCCTTTTCGCGCGTCCTGGGTTTGGCTGACGGCCCCGGCGGGAATCATTTCCTGCTTTCTCCTCATGGTTTACTTGCCCAGAGTCACCTGGGTTCGTTTTTTTGTCTGGCTTTTAATCGGGCTTGCCTTTTATCTTGCGATGGTGGTGTGGAAAGAAAATTTGCGCCAGGACGGAATGTCTGAAAGAAAATCTTTCTGGTTGACTGGGCTTGCGGCTGCAATTCTTACGGCGATTGTGACCGGCGGCAGCATCTGGCTGGGATTGTGGAAATGATACTGAAATTTCAGAAATAATATGGACCTTAAACTCATGTGGGGCGCTTTTATCACCTTATTTCTCGCTGAGATGGGAGACCGGACTCAATTTGCCGCTTTGGCCTTGGCGGCGTCAACCCACAAGCCCTGGTCTGTTTTCCTGGGAGCCTTGGCGGGATTAGCCTTGGCGCTTTTACTTGCGGTTATTTTCGCTGATATCGCGGGTCATTACCTTCCAGAAACTCTGCTTAAGAAAACCGCGGCCCTTCTCTGTGTTGTGATGGGCGCGTGGATGTGGTTTCACTAAAAAAGGGGACTGTCCCCTTTTTTATTCATCCGGCCAGTGAGACAGAATTTCTTTTCCGGCTTCGGAATCGGGCTTGATTCCCGCTTTGTCGAGATAATCAGCGACATCCTTGCGGGTGGGGGCATGATCCTTAAGCCAGCTGTGGGCTTCTTGAGTGGGGTTTCCCTGTGGAATTTTAGGAAGCGTCGCCCCTAAATAGAAAAAAACCAAGATCGCAAAGCCCGCTTCGATGGCCAGCTTAACCAGCTTAGAGCCAATGTCAATGAGTTTAATGGCGATAAAAACCCCGATAGCCGAGACTAAAATCAAGAAAAATTGAGCCAGGTGATATCCGTGCGCGTGCCATTGCGGGAAGTGAAACAGGAAAAATAAATATCCAGCGACGGCATAGATGATGAGGCGCAAAAGTGTCAGCATAAAGTTTTAGTTGGAAGTGAGGGTCAGATGGATTTTTAAAAACGGTTGATGAAAATCTTGCGGTAAAGGCGGAAAGGGAGAGGCGTCTTGAACCGAAGAGAGGGCCGTCAAATCAAAATCCGAACTGCCCGAGCTTGATTCCGTTTTCAAATCTACAATCCTTCCATCCGGCATAATCTCAAAAACGACCTCGCATTTCCCCGAAACGGAAGGGAGATTTTTCGACCATTGGTCCCATAGGGCCGCGCGCAACTCGCTAATATACCAAGGGTAGGGGAAGTTTGGCAAGTCCGCCGAGACGTTCGCGCTCGCTGCGGGGCCGTTGGCGCTGTTTTGTTTGACCGGAACGACATTTGAATGAACCTTGGACTTTTCAGGAGTGGCGAGCGAAGAGTCTGAAGAAAGAAGGCTGGGTTTGGGTAAAACGAAATGTCTGGATTTTTTTGGGAAAGAAATTTCTTTGCTGGCGGTTTGGATTTTTGCGTTTTTTTTGGAAGAGTTTTGCGGGGATTTTTCCGCTTCCGCGCCTTGAATTTTAACCGCGCTGGGACCGACAAAATCGATGGCGTAAAAATGAGGGGTTGTGGAAGCGTAATGGCGGGCAATCAGAATGAAAGAAATGAGGAGAACGAAATGCGCGAGAAAAGAGCCGACAATGTAGGGAGATAAGTCGGAACTCCAGAGTTTTAACGGATGATCAATGGGCATTTCTCTAGTCAATGCGGGGTTTGTGAGACGCCCACCCCTAGCTTTCCAACTCCCAGTCGTTTAGCGGTGTCCATGACATAGACGACTTTTTCAATCGGCACCGAATGATCGGCTTCGACCAAAACCGTTTTTTGGGCGGCATGGGCCAGCTTAAGAATGAGTTCTTGTTTGAGGTTTCCCCAAGGGATGGCGTTCCCGCCTACAAGAAGAGCCCCGGAAGAGGTGATTTGGACCGTGAGCGCGTTTGAACTGGAAACGGGGTTGGCCGATTTCGACTTCGGAAGCTTGACAGTCAGTTCCGAACGGACGAGCATGGGGGTTAAGACCATGAAGATGATGACTAAAATCAAGGATACGTCGATGAGCGGAATCATGTTGGGTTCCGCGAATAAACCTCGAGGGTTTCTTCGCCGGGCCTTCATGGGGAGGCTTTTCCGGAGAGATGATCAATGATTTCTTCCGCGATCCAGTCCATCTCGTTTGAAAATTGTCCCGCCTTGTTGGTGAAATAATTATAAGCCCAGACGGCGGGAATGGCGACTAAAAGCCCGGCGGCGGTTGAGACCAAGGCCTCCGATATTCCGACCGCGACAATTCCCGGCCCCGCTCCGGCGGCGCCGGCCAAATCTTGAAAAGCGCGAATGACTCCGACGACGGTTCCGAAAAGTCCGATAAAGGGCGCGGTTGAGGCAATCGTAGCGAGAAAATTAAGCCTTCTTTCAAGAAGGGCTGTCGCTCTTGAAGTGGCGCGATCGGCTTGGCGTTTTCTCTCCTGACGGTTGGAGGAACCGACCAGGCTTGCGGTCACGATGGAGGCGGCGATACCTTTATAATTTTTGCTCGCCGTCAAGGCTTGGGAGAGATTTTCATCCTCGATATTTTTTCGAATTTTTTCCAAAAACAAGTCCATGTCGGCAAGAGATTCCTTAAAGAATTTCCAGCGCTCCCAGACCAAGGCCAGCGAATAGACCGACAAGAGAATGAGAAACCCCAAAGGGAATCCCCCCGAAACTAAAATTTCTTTGATTGAGATGTGAAAGCTCATGGAGTTTGACCCATTTTAAGGTATAATAATAAATTATTATATGCCTGAGCGCAAGTCCATCGTCTTTTGCCGGAATTGGGGACTGTCCCTCATTCTCTTTTCGCGAGAAGAGGCGGTTTAATGATCGGCGACATTGTCTCTAAATGGATGCCGTTTCCCGAACGCTATTATCATAAGCCCAAGGACTGGGCCAATAATCTGCGCCCGGATTCCGAATTCTCCGACACTGGGCATGTGCCTCATTTGCTGAAAAATACCGTTCTCAAAGCCCAAGAAGCCTTGCTGAGAATGCAGAACCATAAAGAAGGATTTTGGTGCGGCCCGCTTAAATCCGATACGACAATCGTTTCCGATTCCGTCATGCTGTTTAACTTTCTGGGCCGGGGCCAAGATGCCAAGGTTCAAAAAATGGCCGCCCATATTATTCGAGAGCAGGCTCCGGACGGCGGTTGGCCGATTTATAAAAACGGTCCCTCAGATGTTTCCGCGACGGTCAAAGCGTATTGGGCTTTAAAATTCGCCGGATACTCTCCTCAAGACGCGCGGATGCAGGCGGCGCGAAAGAAAATTCAGGATCTCGGCGGCATCCACAAGGTCAACACCTATACAAAATTTTACATGGCCGTTTTCGGACAGTATGACTGGAAGGGCGTTCCAACGATTTTGCCGGAATTGATGCTGTTTCCGAAATGGTTTTATTTCAGCATTTATGCGATGAGCTCCTGGACGCGGGCCATCGTCATTCCGCTTTCCATTGTTTGGGCCAAGCCTCCGAAAATTTCCTGTCCTCCTCATGCCGCTTTAGATGAGTTGTTTCCGGATTCTCGCCGCTATGTGCCGCTCAAGGACACGATGCCGCCGCATGGATTTTTTTCCTGGACGAATTTCTTTTTGTTGTGGGACCAGGGCCTGAAAAAACTAGAAGGCCACGGCGGACATTGGATTCGCCAATGGGCTCTGCGCTTGGCCGAGGATTGGATTTTGCATCGTTTAGAAGGTTCTGATGGTCTTGGCGCTATTTATCCCGGCGTCATCAACACCATCATGGCCATGAAGTGTTTGGGATATCCAGATACCGATCCGCGTTTCATCGAACAAATGCGGGTGTTGGAGCGCTGGGAATTAGATGACGGCGAGGCCTTGCAGTATCAGCCTTGCCAATCTCCGATTTGGGATACGGCGATTTCCATTATTGCCCTGGCCGAATCAGGGCTTGAGAGAAACCATCCGGATCTCATTGCGGGCGCTCGTTGGCTGATTTCCAAGGAAATTCGCGTCGCGGGCGATTGGCGGGCGACCAACCCCTTAGCTCCCATCGGCGGCTGGTATTTTGAATTTAACAACACCCATTATCCCGATATTGATGATACGGCGATGGTGATGTTGGCCCTTCGGCATGTTGAGATGGATGAGTCATTAGGGCAAGCCCGAGAACGGTCGTGTTTGCGCGGCATCAACTGGCTTTGGGGCATGCAGTCCCGTTCCGGGGGCTGGGCGGCGTTTGATAAAGATAATACAAGGGCGATTCTGACGAAAATCCCTTTTGCCGATCATAACGCGATGATTGACCCGCCCACGGCGGACGTCACGGCCCGGGTTTTGGAATTTATGGGTTATGTCGGTTATGATTTGAGCTATCCACGAATTGAAAAAGCGGTTCAATTTTTGCGCCAATGTCAGGAAAAAGACGGTTCTTGGTTTGGGCGTTGGGGCGTCAATTACATTTACGGAACCTGGCAGGTCTTGAGAGGCTTGTCGGCGATTGGAGAAGAGATGAGTCTTCCCTATGTTCGTAAGGCCGTTGATTGGCTGAAATCCGTTCAGTTAGATGACGGCGGCTGGGGGGAGCGTTGCGACACGTATAATGATCCCTCGCTTAAGGGTCAAGGGCCTTCGACTCCTTCTCAGACGGCCTGGGCTCTCATGGGCCTTTTAGCGGCAGGTGAAAGCGTGGAGAGTGAACCCGTTCGCCGCGCCGTGGATTATTTGATTCGGACCCAAAAAATCGACGGAACCTGGGATGAAAACGAATGCACGGGAACCGGGTTTCCGAAAGTTTATTATTTGGAATACACGATGTATCGCCAATATTTCCCGCTTCAAGCCTTGGGGAGTTATTTAAAAATTTTATCGTCGAAAACAAAAAAGTCGTCGGTCGTTCAAGTCGCATAAATCGAGGAAACACACTATGCCATCACCAATGTCGATGCAGTTGTCCGTTCTTAAACACATCCTCAAACAGAAAATTAAGGGAAACAAAAAGTATCCACTTGTCATGATGCTCGAACCCTTATTTGCCTGCAACCTGGAATGCGCGGGATGCGGGAAAATTCAATATCCGACCGATATTTTGCGAAAGCGCCTAAGCCCGGAAGAGTGCTGGGAGTCTGCTGAAGAATGTGGGGCGCCGGTTGTCTCTATTGCGGGCGGGGAGCCCTTGGTTCACCCCCAAATTGACACAATCGTGGAGGGGCTTATTGCGCGCGGCAAGTATATCTATCTTTGTTCAAACGCCATTTTGCTTGAGAAAAACATTCATCGCTTCAAACCTTCGCCCAAGCTCATTTTTTCAATTCACTTAGACGGCGTTGAAAAGACCCACGACCGGATGGTTTGCCGGGACGGAGTTTATAAGACCGCCGTTTCCGCGATTAAGCTCGCCAAATCAAAAGGCTTTAACGTGATGACCAATTCGACGATTTTCCAGGGAGAATCCTCCGAGGAATTCCGCCGCTTCTTTGACGAAACGATGGCCTTGGGGGTTGACGGGATGATGATTTCTCCCGGATACGCCTATGAGAAAGCCCCGGAGCAGGCTCTTTTTCTCAAAAACGAACAGACCAAATCCTGGTTTAAAGAGACGCTTAAGGACTGGAGAAAGATGGGGTGGGACTTCAATCACAGCCCCTTCTATCTTGACTTCCTGGCTGGTCTACGCGATTATGATTGCACGCCCTGGGGAACTCCGCTTCGTAACATTTTCGGCTGGCAAAAGCCCTGTTACCTAATGGCTGACGGCGGCTACGCGAAAACCTATAAAGAACTTTTGGAGACGACGGACTGGTCTCAGTACGGCCATGCCTCCAAAAATCCAAAATGCGCCAACTGCATGGTCCATGTCGGCTTTGAGCCTTCGGCGGTTGTGGAAGGCTTTTCGAGCTTGCCGCGCTTTATGGAAATGGTTCTTGATTTCGCGACCATCAAGGGGCCTAAAAAAGCTCAAAGCGCTTATCCGAGAAGAATCGAGACGGATGAGAAATTAGTTTCTGTCGGGAGCAAGGATTCTTCCGCGCATTAATTAATGGAAACCTGTTTTCTCACCGGAGGGACGGGCTTTGTCGGCGCCAATCTCGCGAGGCTTTTAATTGAGAAAGGTTTTCATGTCCGCGCCTTGGCCCGAAAAGGTTCGAACCGTAAGAATCTTGAAGGTGTTCCGATTGAGATTATCGAAGGCGGTTTGTCGGATGAGGCGGCTCTAAAAGCGGGGTGCAATGGCGCAAAATACGCTTTTCACTGCGCGGCGGATTACCGGCTGTGGGTCCGAAATCCCGGAGAGATGTATAAATCCAACGTTCAAGGCGCCGTCTCCGTGATAGAAGCGGCGGCAAAAGCGGGATGCGAAAAAATTGTCCATTGTTCGTCAGTGGCCGTGGTTAAGCCCAGGCATGACCATCGTCCGGCGGATGAAACTTCCGAATACTCATCCGAGACTGAAATTGTCAGTCACTATAAAAAATCAAAGTTTTTAGCTGAAAAAGAAGCTTTGAAACTGGCTCAAAAAGGCGCTCCAGTCGTGGTCGTCAATCCCGCCGCGCCCATCGGTCCTTATGACATTAAACCGACGCCGACTGGAAAAATCGTCGTTGATTTTTTAAACGGGCGCATTCCTTCTTATATCGAGACCGGGCTCAATGTGGTTTTTTCCCGAGATGTGGCCTTGGGGCATTTTTTAGCCGCGGAGAAAGGACGCATCGGCGAACGTTACATTTTGGGCGGAGAAAACATTACCTTTAAAGCCATGCTTGAAATTTTAGCCGACATCAGCGGTTTGCCCGGACCTCAATTTAAAACGCCTTATTCCGTGGCTTATGTTTTCGCGGCCCTTGATTCCGCGCGCGCGCGCCTGATGGGCTCGGAACCCTTGGCGCCATTAGATGCCGTTAAAATGGCTAAATATTATATGTGGTTTGATTCTTCCAAGGCTGAAAAAGAATGGGGATATCGTCCTGTTTCTGCGCGTGAAGCCCTCAAAAGCGCGGTGGACTGGTTTGTCAAGAACGGATATGTTTCCAAAAAAATTGAGGAACGGATGAAAGTATGCCCTTCATGACTGATTCGCCCCGCGCCTTTCAAAAAGAAACCGTTTCCCAGATGTTTCCGACTCTCATTTGCGCGGCGACCGCCTGGGAAGCTCGCCCTATCGCTCAAGCCCTCAATCTGAAGGAGACGGTTTCTGATTCCTTCTTCGGAAAATGGGGGGGGCGTTCGATTCTTCTCGTGAAAACGGGAATGGGCGAAGCGGCTTTGAACAAAAGACTTTCAGATTTGCCCGAGAAAAGCGTGTTCTCCCGCGTTATTTCCACGGGCTTTTGTGGCGCTTTAAAACCGGAACTTTTGACCGGGGATATTGTCTGTGACGGTGATCTCGATTCTTTGTCCGAGAAGATAAAAAAAACAGGAGACGCCCTTAGACTTAAAGCGTATCTTTCTTCGATAGCCCATACGGGTGAAGTTCTTTATTCTCCAAAACTTAAGAAGTCTTTCGCGGAAAAAACCGGGGCCGCGGCTGTTGATATGGAGACCGCGCCTTTAAAATCTTGGGCCAAGAAAACAAACCCCGACTGCGAATTTATCTCCATTCGCGCGGTTTTGGATTGCCTAGATGATTCTCTTCCCGCTGATTTACCTCAAAGCGAGAATTTTATCTCTTTTATTTGGTATTTTCTTTCTCATCCCCTTTCCTGGGCGAGTTTTGGGAAACTTTACTTTAAACAGAAAAAAGCCGCAAAGGCCTTGGTTCAATTTTTAGGACATCTTTTAGAAAATTCGGGAGATTTTAAATGAGAAAGACCCTCATCCGGGAAGCGGAGATTTCCTTGGAGTCCTATCTTTCCGCTTATTCAAAAATGGTGGATGCTGAATTGAAAAAACTGTTTGTCCGACATGCGGAAGAGCCGGCTTCTATTCTTAAGGCGATGAGTTATTCCATTTTCGCCGGCGGCAAGCGCCTGCGCCCGATTTTGGTTTTGGCCGCTCATGAGTGCTGCGGGGGAAAAGCAAAAGACGCGCTTAAAACCGCAGCGGCTTTGGAAATGATTCACACCTACTCCCTCATTCATGACGATTTGCCGGCGATGGATGACGACGATTTAAGGCGCGGACGCCTGACCAACCACAAGGTTTTTGGAGAGGCGCTGGCGATTTTGGCGGGAGACGGGCTTTTGACCTATGCCTTTGAAGTCGCGGCCCAAAACAGCGCGGAGATGGGGCTTGATGGAAAGCGCGCGTCGGCCCTCATTCAAGCGATTGCTTGCGGCGCCGGGTCTTCCGGGATGGTGGGAGGGCAGGTCGCGGATTTGGAAGCGGAGGATTGGCAAAATAAGAATCACGGCTTTAACCCCAAGCGCCATTTGGAATACATTCACCTTCACAAGACCGCTTCTTTGATTATGGCGAGTTTGGAAGCGGGTGGGATTTTGGCCCGCGCGTCCGAGAGTCGTCTTAAGGCCTTGTCCGATTATGGCCGTTCTTTGGGACTTGCCTTTCAAATCGCCGACGATGTTTTGGACGCGGTCGGGGACAAAAAGAAAATGGGTAAAATGGGTTCGGATGCCGCCAATCACAAGCTCACCTATGTTTCTCTTTACGGAGTGGAAAAGGCGCGGCAAATGGCCCGGACAGAAGCGGAAAAGGCCAAAGCGGCCTTGGGCGTTTTTTCGGCGCAGCAAAATCAATGGCTTAAACGGATCGCAGATTATACTATCGAGAGGGATAAATAATGTCACAAGAAAATTCGCGCGCGTCTTTAGGAAATGAATGGCCGCTTTTAACGACGATTAACGATCCGGCGGATTTAAGAAAACTTCCGGTTGAAAAATTACCGCAGGTTTCCTCTGAGTTGCGTGATTATCTTATCAATACAGTGTCTCAAATCGGCGGTCATTTCGGCTCAAGCCTCGGCGCGGCCGATATCGCGGTCGCTTTGCACTACGTTTTCAATACTCCCAAGGATAAATTGGTTTGGGATACCGGACATCAAACCTATGGACATAAGGTTTTGACCGGCCGCCGGGACGCCTTGAAAAAAATTCGCCATTTTAGCGAAATCTCCGGATTTTTAAAGCGCGCGGAATCGCCTTATGACTCTTTCGGCGCGGGGCACGCTTCGACTGCGATTTCCGCGGCCTTGGGAATGGCCGCGGCCCGCGATATTCAAGGTGAGAGTAATAAGGTCGTGGCGATTGTTTCAGACGGCTGCATGACCGGAGGAGAATCCTACGAGGGCCTTCAAAACGCCGGTCAAATTCAAAGCGACATGATTGTCGTTTTAAACGATAATCAAATGTTTATTTCCCACCGGGTCGGAGCCTGGGGAGTCTTTTTGACCCGGCTTTTGACCTTGGGCGCGGTTCAAGGCGCGCATAAACAAGTCGAAAAATTTTTGGCGCGCTTTAAGTTTTGGGGCGGGGTTGTCATGCGGGTGGCCAAGCGCGCGCGGGTGCTCCTCTTTCCCGGAATGCTTTTTGAAGAAATGGGATTTTCCTATTTTGGGCCGGTGGACGGCCACGACGTGAAGGGCTTGGTCGAGGTTTTTCGGCATGTCAAGGAACTCAAGGGCCCGATTCTTGTTCATTGCGTGACTAAAAAGGGAAAAGGCTACGCTCCCGCGGAAGCGGACGCGATTACCTGGCACGGCCCGGGCAAATTCGACGCGAAAACCGGAACGATGCTCAAATCAACTGCGAAAGCGCCGCCGTCTTACACAGCGGTTTTTTCAAAGGCGATTCTCAAAGAGGCCGAAGCGGATCCCAAAATCGTTGGAATTACGGCCGCGATGCCGGAGGGAACCGGAATGGACGCTTTTAGGGATAAATTTCCAAAGCGTTATTTCGACGTAGGGCTGGCCGAAGAACATGCGGTCACTTTCGCGGGCGGCCTTGCCGCTTCGGGGCAAAAACCCGTCGTCGCGATTTATTCGACTTTTCTTCAAAGAGGCTTTGATCAAATCGAGCATGATATCTGTCTGCAAAATCTGCCGGTGGTTTTCTGTCTTGACCGCGCGGGACTGGTGGGCGAAGACGGGCCGACCCATCATGGGGTTTTCGACTACAGTTATCTCCGGATCATTCCGGGGATGACGGTCATGGCTCCGGCGGATGAAAACGAATTGCAGCACATGCTCAAAACCGCCTTGCATCTCAATGCGCCGGTGAGCATTCGCTATCCGAGAGGCGCGGGGCAAGGAGTCGAGATGGAGCCGGAAGCGAAGCTCCTTCCCATTGGAAAAGCTGTGCGTCTGCGGGACGGCCGAGACGTAACAATTCTAGCGATTGGAAACCGGGTACATCCGTCTCTTGAGGCCGCAAAGATGCTGGACGAGCGCGGAATTTCCGCCGGCGTCGTCAATATGCGCTTTGTGAAACCCTTGGACGTCGAAATGATCAAGGAATGCCTGCGCATCAGCCCTCATTTAGTGACGGTGGAAGACAACGTTCTTCAGGGCGGCTTTGGAAGCGCGGTGTTAGAAGCGTTGGGAGACGCTCCCGCTTCGGTTTTGCGAATTGGAATTCCCGATCGTTTTGTCGAGCATGGAGCGTCGGCTCTCCTTTATGATCATATCGGCCTTTCGGCGCCCAAGATTGCCGAACGCGTGGGAGAGTGGATGAAAGGAAAAGCTGCCAGCGGTCTCAAAGTCGGGGCGGGACAAGGAGCGTAAAATGGGAAAAGAAAACGACGAGATTAAAATTGAAAAACTCATTTTAGCCCGTTTGCGTGGGTTTTGCGCCGGGGTTGTCCGCGCCATTGACGTCGTTGAAAAAGCTCTGGAAGTGTGCGGGCGCCCGGTCTATGTTCGTCATGAGATCATCCACAACCGCTATGTGGTGGACGGCTTAAGAGCGAAAGGCGCCATCTTTGTCGAAGACTTATCCGAAGTTCCGCCCGGGTCCTGGCTGATTTTTTCCGCGCACGGGGTTTCTCCGGCGGTGGTTCAGGAAGCGAAAGACCGGAATCTCAAAGCTATTGACGCGACTTGCCCTTTGGTGACCAAGGTTCATTTGGAAGCCAAGGCCTTGGCTAAAAAGGGTTATTCCATTTTACTCATTGGCCATGCCGATCACGTAGAAACGATTGGAACCTTGGGTGAAGCTCCGGAGCATATCCGAGTCATCGGTAGCGCGATGGAAGCCGAAAAAGTTTCCGTTCCTGATCCCAATCGCGTCGCTTATTTGACGCAGACGACTCTTTCCCTGGATGATACGCGAGAAATCGTCGCAGTTTTAAAAAGACGATTTCCGAATCTTCATGCTCCTTCTAAAGACGATATTTGTTATGCGACTCAAAACCGTCAAAACGCGGTTAAGGCGATGGTCCCGCACATGGACCTTTTACTCGTTTTGGGCGCGCCGAATAGTTCCAACTCCATTCGTCTTTGCGAGGTGGCCAAGGCCAAGGGCCTGCGCTCGTACTTAATTGAGCGCGCGGCGGACATTAAGAAAGAATGGTTGAAAGGCGTTCGGATTTTGGGGCTCACCGCCGGGGCTTCCGCCCCTGAGGTTTTAGTCCAGGAAGTGGTTAAATACGTGAGAGATCATTTTGGCGTCAGCCAGGTTGAAGAATTTGAGACGGTGGAAGAAAATATGCACTTCTCTCTTCCCTACGAGCTCGATCAAATCGTCAAATCCGCTTCCCTCGCCAAGAAATAAAAGGGGACAGTCCCCTTTTATTACCGGAAAACCGTCTTTCGGTAATAGGTGAGTTCCGCGATGGACTCGCGGATATCTTCCAGGGCTTGGTGCTTTTTGTTTTTCTGGTGCTCGTATTTTTTATCCGGGTACCAGCGCGCGACCAGCTCTTTAACCGTGCTGACGTCCACCGAACGGTAATGGAAAAACTCATTGAGAAGGGGCATATATTTGGCCAGAAATCGGCGGTCTTGCCCGATGGTGTTTCCGCAAAGAGGAACCTTTCTCTGCGGGCAGTATTTGGCGACAAATTCAATCGTGCGCGCCTGGGCTTCGAGAACTTCAACGGTTGAACTGCGCACGCGTTCGATAAGGCCGGATTTAGCGTGAGTTTCCCGGCACCAAGCGTCCATCAAAGCCAAGGCGTGTTCGCTTTGGCGGATGGCGATGACTGGGCCTTCCGCGATGAGGTTGAGTTCGCTGTCGGTGACAATGGTCGCGATTTCCAGGATCGCGTCTTTTTCCGGATCCAAGCCGGTCATTTCTAAATCGAGCCAGGCGAGATGGTTCTCTTTTTGCATAAGAGTTATCATAGCTAAAGTTTTAGGACTTGACAACGAAATCTTTCTCTGCTAGACTTGCGGGAGAGGGTATAAGGCTTCGTTAATAAAGGAGAATGTTTATGAAAAGCTTCGAGAGTTTTAAGTTTGTGGTTCCTACAGTCGTTTTGGGAGCGCTGATTGGCATTGCCGGTTGCGCTCATTACGCGCCGTTGGTTTCTTCCAATGCCCCAGCGTGGGTCAATAAAGGGAGTGGGGCCTTTAAGGATTCTCAAGGCCAAGGCGTTTTCTACGGAGTCAGCGGCTTTAAAGGAAGCCAAAACCCCATCTTAGCGCGCCAAGCCGCCGGCGATCGGGCTTGCGCTCAAATTGCTCAGACCATGAACCGCTACGTCGCCATCTTGGATAAAGACTATATGTCGGCGACTACCGCTGGAAATCAATCAAAAACCGCCGATGAGCAGTTTGTCAGTCAAACCCAGAAGACCTTCACCCAATTCACCTTGACTGGGGCCCATGTGGTGGATTACTGGAAAAGTTCTGGCGGCACGATCTACGCTCTTTGCAAAATGGACTTGAATGGTTTCCTTAAAAATCTTGACCAGGCCAATCAACTCAGCAGCCAGGTCCGAGATTTTGTTCGTAAGGATGCCCAAAAAGCCTTTAGCGACTTGAGCAAGAACGAAAAAGAACACTCGAACGGCACCATTTCCGGCGGCCTTTAATCTGGAAAGATAAAAGGATAGCCTATGCGAAAGAGTGTGTTGTGGGTGGCGGCTCTTGTGTCTCTCTCCGGGTGCGGGATGAGCGTTCAACGTCTAAATACCAATGCCGTTGTTGATTTGAACGGCCGTTGGGATTCGACCGATGCGCGCTTGACCGCGAAAAAAATGATCTCGGACTGTCTGGCTCGTCCTTGGTTGTCCAACTTCCAGCAGAAAGATAATCGCGAGCCCGTGGTCATCGTCGGAGACATTTATAACAAGAGCTTCGAGCACATCAACACCGATATCTTTATCCAGGATATTGAAAGCGAGCTGATTAATTCCGGCAAGGTGAAATTTGTCGCCGATGACAAGCAGCGCGCGCAGTTGCGCCAAGAGCGCCTAGACCAGGACGTCAACGCTTCCGCGGCCACTCGAAAGGCGATGGGAAAAGAATTGGGCGCCGATTATATGCTTGAAGGCACCTTGGACGCGATTAAGACCCAAGAGGGCGGGCGCGAGGTCATGTATTATCAAGTCAACCTTCAGCTCATCAATATCGAGACCAATAATATCGCCTGGATTGGGCAGAAGAAAATCAAGAAGTATATTTCTCGGCCCGGTTGGACTCTTTAAGACGGTAGGGGCTCTTCCCAGCTAAATGGATTTTTTTTTAAGGGATAATTGGTGGGAGTCTTTTCGGTCTTTTGTCCCAGCGGCGTTTGTGGGTGGAATTGTCCTCTTTTCCGCCTGCGCGACCGAGCCGACCACCGCCTATCGCGATCAGCTTAATCACCTTATTGCCCTTCAAGAATATCCCGCCGCTCTTAAAGACGTTCAAGATCACAAAAATAGCGATTACGGCCCCAAAAGCGTCGTTCTCTATCATTTAGACGAAGGAACGATTCTCAACAACGGCGATCAATACAAAGAAAGCGATCAAAAATTCGCAGATGCCGAACACACGATGCAGGACCTCTACACTAAGAGTATCCTTCAGGCGGGGGGGATGCTTCTTCTCAACGACACGACTATGGATTATGCCGGAGAGCCTTTTGAACGAGTGCTTCTCCACGTTTTCCGCGCGATGAACTGGATTTTCATGGGCCATCCCCATGGCGCCGCGGTTGAGGCCAATAAGGCCGAATTTTTCCTTCAACAATTACATGATCACTTTGGCGATAAGTTGGGATACAAAGACGACGCCTTTGTCCGCTATTTAGACGCGATGCTTTATGCCGACATTGGAGATTACAATGACGCCCGCATCTCCTTGGAGGCGGCCAAGCGCGCCTACCTTTGGTACGCTTCTTATTACAATACTCCGCAACCAGAATTTCAGTTTCCTAAAGACGCGCGCAAGGAGGGAGACGGAGAACTTGTTTTCATCCATTACAACGGCGTCTCTCCGATTAAAATTTCAAAGACGATCCAGATCGCTTGGAACCAGGCCGTTTTAGCCGTTCAGGAAAGTAATGACACCAGCCAAGACGCTCAGCGCGCCAAAAATGCGCTGGTCGCGGGTTTTGTCGGAAACGCGATTACGGTGGCCTACCCTCAATACATCCAGCCACCTTACCGGATTGTATCTTCGGAAGTTTTTGTTGATTCAAAACTCGCCGGCCAGACGCTTTTAATGGAGGATGTGAGCGCGATTGCCTTCAAGAATTTAAAAAATCGCATGGACATGATTATGACCCGCGCCATCGCCCGCGCCGCGATTAAATATATTTTGGCGCACGCGGCCAGCCAAGCCGTCGCCAAGCAATTTGGCCAAGGATGGGGGCTTTTGACCCAGGTGGGGTCCAATATCCTGGCCGCCGCGACCGAAGTCGCCGATACCCGGAGTTGGACGACCCTGCCGTCTCAGATTCGCATGGCGCGCATTAAGGTCCCGCCGGGCGTTCATCAGGTTCGGGTTGATTTTAAGGATCAAGCGGGTTTTGTCGTTGAATCCCACGTTTTTTCCAACGTGAGGATTAAAAAATCCACGCGCACGTATCTTGCTTTTCGCACGGCTTTGTAAAAAAAGAGGAGGAGAAATCTTATGATTCGTAAAATCTACCCCTTAGCGCTTTTTGGGTTTTTAGCCAGCGCTTGCGCTTCGTTTCCAAGAGCCAATAATTCTTTTACTGTTCAAAAGCCCGATTGGGTGAACGGAAGCGATGCGCAGTATCCCAATAGTTTTTACCTGACTGGAGTTGGCACTGGAGGCAGCCAGGCTTCTGCGGGAAATTCAGCGCGGGCGGAAATCGCGAAGGTTATTTCTAGTCGCGTGACGGTGCATGATACCGTTTCTGAGTCCCAGGGAACTCAGATGAAAAATGGCCGCTCAAAAAATACTTTTTCTCAATCCGTGGCTCAGGCGGTCGAGGTTGCGTCCCAGAAAGTTTTGCGGGGAGTCAGAATTGTCAAATATTGGGAAAATCCGGTGACAAAAAATTATTACGCTTTTGCGGTCATGGACCGACAAAAAGCCTCGATCGGCCTTAACGACAAAATTTCAAGAATTGACAAGGAACTGAAGGATTGGGATGACCAACTCAGCGGTTCGAAAGAAAAATTTGAGCGCGCTCGCGCGGCGATGAAGGTCTTGGCTCTTCTTAAGGCCAGGGATCATTTAGCCCAGGAGCTTGAGGTCATCTCGGCCATGGGGCAAGTTCCTCCTCTTCCGATTGACGAGTCAAAAGCGAAATTCATGATTTCCCGAGCCCTTTCGGCCTTGCTTGTTTCCGTCCATATCACGGGAGAAAACGCCGGTTCCATTGAAACCGGGGTCGTTGAAGGCCTTAACAGCTTGGGAATTTCGGCGGCTGTTGACTCTTCGACCAAAAACCCGGATATTCTCATCGAAGGCCATGTTTCATCCGAAAAACTGACCCAGCTGCCTCCGCCCTGGAAATGGGGAAAGTCTCAGGCGACAATTTCAATTGAAAACGCGCGTTCTAAAGAGATTTTTTCCCAATTTGGCGCCGAATCCCGCCAGGCTTCTTCTATCAGCCATTCCGACGCCGTCTCTCGTTCCGAAACAGCCTTGGGCAATAAAATTTCACGGAAAATTCACGACGCGATTGCGTCTTATTTCGAGAATATTTAGTTATTTCCCAAACAGGCCGTTAATCAGATTTTTGGTCGGCCCGAGCAACAGGGAAGCCAAATCCACATGGACTTTTGGCTTGTCGAATTTCCCCTGGACCGTGATTTTCATTGGCGCGATGTTGGCGACTTGGGCGATGACGTGCATATCCAGGTTTTCTTTGGGGATGTCAATTTTTCCTTTCGCGCTGACATTGGCTGCGTCGCTATAAACGTGGCTTTCGTTGACCGCCATGATCCCATCGGCGAAATTGTAATCGCCCGCGAGTTCTTTAAAGGTGATGTTGTTGAAATTAGGAAAAAGCCGAATTCCACCGAAACTCGTGATTTTTTGGATTGCGATTAAGGGTGAAGCCAAAATCTTAACCAAAATTGATTTGTCCACCAAATTTCCCAAATCCTTGAGTTTTCCGTGACTCGCGAGAATATGCGCGTGTCCCGTCAGCGTCTTTAAATCAGGGGTAATTCCCTGGACGTTCCAAGTGACATGGACGCCGTCGGCGCGAAATTTCGGGTGAATGAGATGATCAATATTGAGGATACCCTTGGAATCTATTGGGGGCTCGGGTTTTTCTTTCTTTTCCTGTTTGCCGGATGAGACCTGCGATTTTTCCGTTCCTTCCTTGAGGGAAGACAGGATTTGGACGAATTGGTCTCTTGCCGCGAAAAAATGATCGAGATTAAATTTTGACAAGTCTATTTCCATGTCGATATAGGGACGCTGGACATAATTTTTGACAGTCAGATCAATATGGGTTTGGGAACCGTCAAATTTCCCATAGATGTCCGGCGCGTCAATTCTCTGTTCGTTAAAGGACGCAACCCCGGTAAAATGGGATACGTCAACCCCCAATTCTTTAATGCCCAAATCCTCGAATTTTATTTTTCCTTCAAGTATCGGGCGTTCCAGGGGACCTGAGGCGGCCAGAGCAAAAAACCCGTGTCCGACGATTTTTAATTTCCTGGTATTGGGAAAAATAGGCGTTAATTCTGGCAGGTCAAACGACGGGCATTTGACCAAAACCTTTAAGGCAGGGTTTTTCCCGGCGATGTCCACAAATTCGCTGTTGGAAAGTTCAATGGTATTTCTTTTAAAAGATAATTTAAGCTGTTTGACGCGGATGTTTTTGGGGCCGAGATAGAAGCTTCCGTCCCATCGGGAAGGTGGGAATTTAATTCCCGGCGGCAGTTGATGAAAAGGGATATCTGAGGACTCAAAGGCCGGAAGGTTGATGGCCGCGCTAATCATCAGATGAGGCTTTGGATGATGCGAGGCATAACCTTCGATGGGGCCGGAGAAACTTAAAGCTCCAAAATGGGTCAAGGCGCTGGCCTGGTAAAAAGTCAATAAGTCTTTTTTGAGATTAAGCTTGGCTTGAATATGGGTTGAGGGAATCACCAGTTCCTTAGATAAATGTGCCCAGGGCATATCATGGGAAGAAAGACGCGGAAATTTAAGATTCGCTTCGATATCCAGGTTCGGCGTCGGGGCTTTGGAAAGAATATTCTTGACCTTCCCTTGAATAGACAAAGTTCCAGGAGAGGACGTCAACGTCGCGGATGCGATACTGAAGGTCTGATCTTTTAAAGAGGCTTGTCCGGCAAGTTGAATCGCCGGGATGGGAAGAGTAGGCGGCAAGGCGGCGAAAGAAACGTCCTTGCCTTTGAGCGCGGGCATTTGAATGAAACAGTTTAGTTTCAGATCGGGCTTAGGGTTTTTGTCTAAAAAGTTCTGAATACTTCCTGAAATATTGAGGGTTGAGGAAGAAAAAGCGATTGAAGTTCTTGGGGTTGAAATTTGCCCATGTTTGAGGAGAAACTTGCCATCAATGGCCAGCGGCGGGATTGTGGAAAGAGGAATTTTAGGCCAAGGCGTTTGGGCGGGAGTAAGAGTCGGAGTCTTAAGTGAAATCATTCCGTTTGCGCCAATTTGATTGAGAGTCCAAGGGGGGGTGAGAACCCCTTTCCACGCGGCGGAAATAAGAGAGTGGCCGGAATAAGATATTCGACCTTTAACATTGGAAATGACCTGGTTTTTTCCGGCTTGTATTTGACCGGAGAAAGACGCGGCGTAGGGCTTGCTTTGGAGAGTAAAACGGGTGAAATGAAGCGCGATAAGGCCTTGACGCGCGGCTTTTAAATCAACGTTCCCAGCGTATTGAAAATTTCCTTTAAGCTCTTGGGTTTGACTCGAGATATTGGCCGAGAAATCAGATACAAGGGACAAGGAAAAGGGTCGGCCAATTTCGATGTTGGAAGATTTGAGCTTGATTTTAGAAAAGCTGATTTGGGTGTGATTAAGCGGATCGGCATAGGCGAGGCTTCCGTTTAAAATATCGATTCGGCGAATTTGGAATTGACTTCCCCATTTTTGCGAGGGATAGGGGATTTTTGGCGTGGAGGTGGATTGGGAAGGGAGGTTGGAAACGGCTAACAAATCGGAAAAATTATAAGAAGAAGGGCTGGTTTTTTTGATGGATAAGGAGAGACCCTCAACCGTGATTCCGGAGACCACGATTTTTTTTTGGAGAAGTTCTCGCCATGACAGTTGCAGGTTGGAAGATCGAATTTGGGCGAAGGTTCCATGGGAAAAATCGGGATATTCGGAAACCGCAAAATCATTAATGGTCAAACCCTTGACCAGGGACCAGGAAATTTTTCCAATTTTAATTTGCCGGTGAAATTGAGTCTGGGCTTCGTTAATCAAGGCCGCGCGAAATTTCGCGTAAGGAAAGAAATAGGCGATGAGAAGAGACGCGGCCAAAAAACCGGTCGCGGCCAGGGTCGCCAGAGCTAATATTACTTTCAGTCGCCGATTCACTCCTCCATTATAACAATCTGTAACAATCAGGCTTGGGAAATTTGAGCAAGGCTTGCTATGCCTTTTCCTCATGATTCTTAGATGGCATTGTCTCTACCTTTTAAACTTATGCGGAAAGAGACTATAATGGATAGGTGATATCTTTAGCGAAATGCCGTTATCTGGCCAGCGAGACCAAGCCCGAGCGCGTCAAAGAAGCGGTTTCAGAAGTGGCCTTTGTCGGGCGCTCGAATGTGGGGAAAAGCAGTTTGATTAACGCCCTGTGCGGGCGCGCGCTTGCGCACGTTTCCGGAACCCCGGGGCGGACGCGGGCGATTAATGTTTTTGAGGCGGCGCCGGGGAGGTTTCTCGTTGATTTGCCAGGATACGGTTTTGCCAAAGGCCCGATTCAAGAAGTCCTCAACTGGGGACCGATGATTGAGACTTATCTTCTCTCAAGGCCAAGCCTTCGGCTGACGGTTTTAGTAGTTGATGCCAAGGTGGGCCCGACCCCTTTAGACGCTCAAATGGCTCTTTGGCTGAGCGACCATCGGATTGATTTTTGCGTTGCGGCGTCCAAGACCGACAAGGTCAAACCTTCTGAATCTTTCGCGCAAAGAAAAAAGGTCGCGGAGTTTTTTGAACTATCCCCGGAAGAGCTTTTTTGGATGAACTCCGAAGATCATAAGAGCGTCGCGCCTTTAAGAGTCGAGATACTCAAGGCCTTGGAATGAAAAAAGAAGGAAAACGTCCTTCGGGCGGACGAGTCGTTTTGTTTTACAAACCCTACGGAGTTCTTTCCCAATTTACTTCTTCGGACGGTCATCCTGCTCTATCCGGTTTTGGACTCCCCAAAGGGGTGTATCCAGCGGGAAGGCTTGATTTAGACAGCGAGGGGCTGTTGCTTTTGACCGATGATGGCCAATTTCAGCGCCGTCTGACCGACCCTCGCTTTGAGCATCCTCGCGCCTATTGGGTTCAAGTCGAAAATATTCCTTCGGAAGAGAGTCTTAAGCGCTTGGCCAGTGGAGTTTTACTTCAAGACGGAATGACTAAACCGGCCGTTGTTCGAGCTATTTCCGATCCCGCTTTGCCGCCAAGAAATCCGCCCATTCGCTTTCGCCGCAATATTCCCACGTCTTGGATTGAAATCGTGCTCAAGGAAGGGCGAAACCATCAAGTTCGGCGGATGACCGCGAGCGTAGGGCACCCCACTTTGCGGCTTATGCGCGTTCGCATCGGCAATTATTCTCTGACGGGACTTCTCCCGGGACAGTGGAAATTCGCTAAAATAGAGTTATATGACTCGCCAAAAGAAAGAAACTCCTCGCCTCATTGATAAATACGGAACCTGGAATGAGGTTTACCGAAAGACCTCGCCTGCGGAACTCCCATGGAACGCGGGAAACCCAGACCCGGAACTGGTAAGGCTCATTGAATCTCAAGTCATTCCCGTGGGGCGCGCCATTGATGTTGGAACCGGCCCCGGGCACGACGCGATTTTTTTAGCCCAAAAAGGGTTTAAGGTTTTGGCTTTGGATATCGCTTCTTCCGCGATCGAGTTGGCAAAACTCAACGCCAAAAAAGCGGGCTTTGAGGTCGCCATTGATTACCGGGTTGAAAGCGTTTTGGAACTTTCTTCTCCCGCGGGAACCGCGACCTTTGTCAACGACCGGGTTTGTTTCGAGGTTTTGGATAAAGAAGACCGCGAGGACTACGTCCGGAAAATTTCAGAGGTGCTTATTCCCGGAGGGCATCTTTTCTTGAGAACCTTTTCGGAAAAAGAGCCGCCCGGGCCGGGGCCGCATCGCTTTACCCGGGAAGAAATTGAGAGCGTATTCTCTAAAAAATTTGAGTTTCTTGATTTTCGGGACGGGGTTTTGGCCGGTCCTCGGCAAGCCAAAATCTATGTCGCGCTTTTGCGTAAAAAATAGACCACCTCATTCGGTTCCGTGAAAAAACGACTCTTTCTAATCCTTGCTATCGCCTTCTTGATCGCTTTCTATATCGGCGTTAATTTGGCGGAAATCTCTCCGGCTCATCTGTGGGAGATGATGGGAATTTCATTTTTCATCGTTTTTTTGTTTATCGGTTGGCAATGGAGCTACCGCTTGTCTTCTTTTTCCCAGGGCCCCTGGTCCTTGGCTCTTGCGTGGACGGCCAATATTGGTATCGGGGTTTGGGTGACCTTTCTTTTTTTTGCCGCGCTTAAAGACGCGGTTATTTTGGCGCTTCCGAGAAGATTTTTACCCCTCATTCCTTGGCCGAGCGTTATTTTAGGGATGCTTCTCATTTCGGTTGTCTTTGCCGCCATCGGCCTTTGGCAGGCCTTGGCGGGGCCTTTCATTCGGCGCGTGTCAGTTCCCATTCAAGGTTTGCCCAAATCTTTAGAAGGGCTTAAAATTTTGCAAATTAGCGACTTGCATATCGGTCCAACCATTCGAAAACTCTATGTGGAAAAAACCGTTGAACGGGCTCTAAGTCTCAATCCTGACTTAATCGCCCTGACCGGCGATATTTTTGACGGGACTTTCGAGGTTTTGGCGCCTCACCTGGAACCCCTGCGCCGTTTAAAAGCCCCCTTGGGCCTTTTTTATGTGACGGGAAACCATGAATATTTTTGGGGCGCTCGGATGTGGACTCAAAAAGCCGTTGAATATGGTCTGACGCCTTTAAACAATGAAAATCGCGTCCTGACTTTTAAAGGCGAAAAATTTCTCATTGCGGGAATCCCTGATGAAATGAGCCGTTTTTTTGATAAGGACAATAATCCCGATTGCGCCAAGGCCGCCAAAACACAAGACGGGGAACTGTTTAAAATATTGCTGGCCCATCGCCCCGGGGTTTATGCCGAGGCCGCGGCTGCGGGGTTTCATCTTCAGTTGTCGGGCCATACGCATGGCGGCCAATTTTTTCCCTGGAGTCTCATGATTGGCTTTTTTCATCGCTTTTACCGGGGGCTCAACTGCTACAAAAATTTATGGATTTACGTCAGCCCTGGAACCGGCTATTGGGGGCCGGCCCAGCGCTTGGCTGTTCCCGCTGAAATCACCCTTTTGACGCTAAAAGCCCAAGATTCTAAGAGCTAAGGACTCTTGACAAAATAATATGGACATTTGGCTAAGCCGATTTTGGAGCGAAACAAGGAGAGAGGAGCGCGCATGGCTTAAGCCATGTAAGCGACGAACGACGCGGTTGCAGCCCAAAAGCGGCTCAGCCCCTTCGGGGGAGGCCCATCTTCGGCCCATTTCTTCGTTGCTCGGCGCTTACATAACTCGTTATGCTCGCTTCTCGCGCCTCGAATTGGGCTCGAACCTGGGCCTCCCAAATGTCCATATTATTTCGTCACGAGTCCTAAAGACATGACACAAAAAAAAGATTGCAAGGCGCTTATTATCGGCGCCGGAGCGGCGGGGCTTGCGGCGGCAGAGGCCTTAACGCGGGCGGGAAAGAGATGCGTGATTCTTGAAGCGCGAAATCGCATTGGCGGGCGAATTTGGACTGTGAAGGGTCCGGATCAGTCTCCGATTGAATTGGGCGCGGAGTTTATCCACGGTCGTCCCCGCGTGACTTGGGATATCCTCAAGCGTTTCAGGATCAAGGCTATTCCGGTCTCGGGGGTTCGCTGGCGCAAGGGCGAAGAGGGTTTGAAACGAGATTCCAACTCTTGGGGAAGTCTTTCCAAAGTTTTCTCGCGGCTTAAATCCACGAGGAAAGACCGTTCTTTTCTCGATGCTTTGGAGAAAATGAAACTTTCTCCCGCATCCAAAGAGATGGCCGAGCGTTTTGTGAGAAGTTATCACGCCGCGGACACTCGTAAAATCAGCGTCAACGATCTCGTATTTCAACAGGAAGTATCCGGAGAATCGGGTATGCAGGGGTACCGCATTCCGCAAGGTTACGGGTCTTTGATCAAAAATTTGGCGGCAGCCTTGCCTCCCGGTTCAATTCAGTTGAATCAAGCCGTGCGGGAAATTCGCTGGTCTCGAAATAAGGTGGAGGTTGTCACTCAAAAATCGCGCTTCAAGGCCGAGCGCGTCTTGGTGACCGTGCCGCTAGGGGTTCTAAAATATCCCGGGGCCTTTGTTTTCTATCCCGCCTTGAAAGCAAAAGAAGCGGCCTTGAAAAAACTGGAGATGGGACTGGCGGCTAGAGTTTCTTTCTTTTTTCGGGAGCCTTTCTGGCAAAAAGGGGGGAGAAAAAATCTTTCCGGCTTTTTTCAATTAGAGAAGACGGCAATTCCGGTTTGGTGGACCGGACTCTTTAAGGATTCTCCGGTCTTAACTGGTTGGCTGGGTGGGCCGGAGGTTCAAAAACTGGGGGCCCCGAAGCTTTTTACTCGCCGAGGGCTTGAGAGTTTAAGCGGTCTTTTTTATTTTGATCAAAAATTCTTGAAATCAAAACTCCTCCGGACTTATTTTCACGACTGGAGTTCCGACCCTTTTTCCCGCGGGGCTTACAGTTACTGTGGAGTGGGTGGAATGCCGGCTCGAAAAGAGCTTGCGCGTCCCGTTGATAAGACCTTGTTTTTTGCCGGAGAAGCAACCGATGATTCCGGTGAGGCCTCGACCGTGGCCGGCGCTTTTTCAAGCGGTCTTCGCGCCGCTGAAGAAATCATCTCATCTTTAATTTAGTATAATAGAGTTGCGGGGTAGAGCAGCCTGGTAGCTCGCAAGGCTCATAACCTTGAGGTCGCTGGTTCAAATCCAGCCCCCGCAACGTCTTCAAGGGAAAGATTCGAACCGGGAGAGGAAAATTCTCTCTCGGTTTTTTTATTTCCAATTTTCTTATTGAAATTGAGTCTCAATAAGGTTATAATAAAAGTGATGGAGGTCGGCTTTGCCGGCCAAAGAGAGGAATTTATGACCTTAGAGGAAGTCGCGCTGAATCAGGCGGTTCGAGTCGAAGAAATTCAGGGCCTTGGCGAAAAAGACCTCGCCTGTCTTTTGGGGATGGGAATTCGTTCTGGCGTCTCCGTGACCAAGGTGATTACGACCCCGCTTAAAGACCCGGTTGAATGTTTGGTCGGTTCCCAGTTGTTGGCCGTTGAAAAGAGGCTTTTTAAGCATATTCGGGTCAAAGAAGTCTCGCCGGTTTCGTGAAAACGGTTGTCGCTATTGCTGGGCGTCCTAACACCGGCAAAACCACGCTTTTTAATTCCTTGACTGGCCTCAGCCAGCGGGTGGCTAATTTCGCGGGCTGCACGGTTGACAGCGCCGTCGGCAATTTAAAAGACGGAGACGATTCTCTTGAGATTGTTGATTTACCGGGAACTTATTCCTTGCGGGCCATTTCGCAAGACGAGAAAATCGCCTTCCAATTTTTGGAAGATTCTTCCCGAGATGAAAATTTAAAAGGTCATTTCTTTGTTCTTTGCGTGGCCGAAGCTTCCAATTTAGCCAGGGACCTCACCCTGGCCGAGGCTTTAAAAGAGCGCGGCTATTCCGTTGGGGTCGTGATCAATATGATGGATGAGGCGCGCCATAACGGAATTGAAATTAATTTCAGCGGCCTTTCCCAAGAGTTGGGCTTTCCCGTGTTTCCAGCTTCGGCGCGTTATGGAGAAGGAGTGCCTGAGATTCGTTCTTTCATTGCCTCTTTGCCGGAAAAATCTAATTTGAGCTTGAGCGTAGACAAGTCTTTTGCCTCTATTGACGAGGAAGAAAAAAAATCCCACGCGCGGGTGGAAGAGGCTCTGTTGAAAATGGTGTTCCTGCCTGACGGAGAAATCCTTTCCACGGTCGAGCGTTCGATTCAAATTGATCGCAAACTCTTTCATCCGGTTTTAGGACCCTTGATTTTAGCCGCGACGCTTTTTTTTGTCTTTGAATCTCTTTTCACCTTGGGGCGTCCTCTCTCGGATGCCTTGGGTCTCTGGTTTAGCGCCGGAACGGAATGGTTGCGGGGGCAAATTCCCGGCAGTTTTCTTTCCAGTCTTGTGTGCGATGGAATTTTGGCCGGAATTTCGGCTGTGGCGACTTTTATTCCGCAGATTGCGATTTTATTTACGCTGATCGGCTTTTTGGAACAGAGCGGATATTTGCCGCGCGCGGGAGTGATGCTTGACCGCGCTTTCAGGCCCTTTGGGTTGGATGGAAAGGTCTTTGTTCCATTTCTGTCTTCTTTTGCCTGCGCTATTCCCGGGGTTATGGCCGCAAGAACTATCGCCGATGAAAAAAAGCGTTTGGCCGCGATTTTTCTTTGTCCTCTCATGACCTGTTCAGCCCGCATTCCCGTCTATACGCTCATTATCGCGGCTTTTGTTCCGGCGTCTCTTAGGATTTTTGGATTGAGCGCTCAGGCTCTTGTGATGGCGGGTCTCTACGTTTTTGGCATTGTCGCGGCCCTTCTTTTCGCTTTGGCCTTAAAATTGGGTCGGGCCGAGGACCATTTCACCATCCCTTTGACCGTTTTGCCGCCCTACCGCTTTCCGCATCTGCGGGAAATGGCCATCTACGTCTGGGTGCGTTCCTCTCATTTTTTAATTAAGGCGGGAAAGATTATTTTTACCATTAGCCTTATTCTTTGGGTTGTGGCCTCTTTCCCTAAAAATCCCCAAAGCGTGCCGATTAAGGCGGAGATCGCGAACATTCGTTCCTCCCAGGTTCTATCCGAGGCTTCCAAGGCGAAATTGGCGGACCTTCAGTTTCAGGCGCAGTCCTTGGATTTAGAGTCCAGCCTCTTAAGCCATATCGGAAAATTCATCGAACCTGTCTTTAAACCCATTGGCTATGATTGGCGCATCAGCGTTGCGGTCATCGCGTCTTTAAGCGCCCGGGAGGTTTTTGTCGGGACCTTGGGCACTCTTTTTTCCGTCAGCGGAGAGGCGGAGCCTTCCCGGGGCTTGATTGATAGTTTGAGAAATGCGCGTAATGCCGCGGGAGGGCCGGCTTACACCTTGGCGACGGCGGTGAGTTTGCTCATTTTCTTTGCGATCGCGCTACAGTGTTTGTCTACTTTTATCGTCGTTGGTCGGGAAACCGGCGGTTGGAAATGGCCGCTCATTCAGTTCTCAAGTTTCTTTGTGGTGGCCTATTCCTTGTCCTGGGTGGGTTTTCATCTCACGTCTTATTTGATGAAATAGCAAAAAAGGGGACAGTCCCCTTTTTGGCTAAGGTTATAAAGAAAGGGGACTGTCCCCTTTTCTTACCGGAAGGTAAACAGGGTGCCGGAGGTGTTTCCAGCCAAAACTGGAACTTGGTCTCGACCTTGGGCGGCGGCTTTTTCCCGTACGCGGATTTTAAGATAATCAAATAAGGACCTCGGGGTTAAATTCCGATGCTTTTGATCTGCGCGGTCAATTCCCCGAAGATAATAATACGTGAAAAGCCCGTGGCCCTGGCTTTCCAAGATGCCCGCCGTCTCATCGCCCTTGGCCGCCGCAAAGACCAGGAGTTTCCCGGCCGGAGGGGTGAGCGATTCGACTTTAGAGACTAAGGGCTTGACATTGTCGGCGATGACGGATCTTTCTCCGCTTCCGGAAAAACAGCTGTCTAGGACGACGATAACCCGTTTGGCGTTTAAGGAATTTAAGTCCTTGTAAAGCTCGGAAATGGAAAGGGCGGTTTGAGCGAGGAAATTAGGATCCCCGTCTACAGGAACCAGATAGGCCGCTCCCGATTTAACATCCGGCGCCCCGTGTCCTGAAAAGTAGATAAAGACTCTTCCATCTGATTTTGCGTGTTTGGGAAGCCAGTCCTCGACGTAGCCTAGAATATCGCTTTTAGTGGCCTGGTCGTTAATGAGGGTTTTGATTTGCCATTCGGGAAAGCCCAGAGCGATGAGATGCGCCTTGACCGCCTCGGCGTCCCGGTTGGCGAATTTGGCGTGGGGTAAATCATGAATATAGCGGTTGATGCCGATAACCAGCGCGATGTCGTGCGGACGCTCCGGCAGACGGTAAAGCGGAGAATCAACATCCGAGAAATAGATTTTCTTTGGCGGTGGGGGCGCGGACGGCATTTCGCTTGAGGCAGAGCTAATCAAAGAAGAGATATCCTCATGGCCGGCAATATTGGCGATGTCGGCGGCTGTTTCGTTTTGGGCGTTTTCAAGATTCGGGTCGGCGCCGTCTTTAAGGAGAGTTTTAACTGCGTCGGCGTATCCGCTGCGAGCCGCATACATTAAAGCCGTCCAGCCGTTATTGTCACGCGCGTTGATATTGGCGCCCGCCTCCATCAATGGTTTGATGACCCCGATATTGTCGTTTTGGGCCGCGACCATGAGAGCCGTCTTCCCGGATTTATTCTTGGCGTTGACATTGCCTTTGTGCTGGATTAAATCTTCCGCCATTCCAGGATAGCCGCCTTCCGCCGCGATCATGAGAGAGGTCCATCCGGCGTTATTTTCCGCGTTGACCTTGGCGCCGGCGCGCAAAAGAACTCGAACCACGTTGTCATGGCCATAATCGGCGGCCTGCATTAAGGCGGTCCATTTGCCGTCATCATGGGTGTCAACCTTTGCCCCCATCTTAATCAGGTATCGGGCGATGCGGGGATGCCCGGTCATAGCGGTCCACATAAGAGGAGTACGTCCGATGTCGTCTCTTAAATTGACGTCGGCCCCGCGGGATAAAGCGCGCTTAAGGGCTCCTAGGCGCCCTAGCATGGCAGCTTCGATGAGATCGTCGTTCGGGGTTGCGCGCGCGCGAGGGGCTGAGAACAAACTTAAGAGAAGCAAAAAAACCCCGGCAACTAAATTTCGGGAGATCGTAATTTTTTTATCCATTTTTTGGCCGCGAATATAGTTTAGGGCCTTTATTTCTCTCTGTCAAGGGGAACTTTTTTTGGGGGTAAGCCGTAAGAGTAGTGACCGGAATAAATTCCGGAGACTTCAGGAAATAAAAGGAGGAGTAATTATGGATAAGCATCGCAGAATCGTGACGGCTCAAGTCGGGGCGGCCTTGTTGGCCGCGCTTTTACCCTTCGGCGCGTGGGGGGCAAACTCGAAGAAGACGGGAGGACGAGGGCGTTGGATGGAGGAATTGGGGCTGAGCTCGACCCAGGTTCCCAAACTCTTGGAGGTTTTGGGAACCCATCGCGAGAAATTGTCTCCGCTTTTTTCGCGGAGACGGCAAATTCTCGCGCAATTATCCCAGGAACTTAAGGCTAAAGCCCCCGAAAGTCAAATTGAGGCGACCCTCCAAGCCTTTGACCAAGTCAAGGAGCGCATGAGAAAAGCCAACGAAGAGTTTATCGAAGGGGAGAACGCGGTCTTAACACCCCTTCAACGAGCCAAACTCATTGTCTCGCGTTCCTTGAGATATCAGAAAAAGCGCGCGCAATTAAAGTCGAAAAAAACCTCTTAAGGTTTACGGGGAGGAATTGGGGGGCGGTTCCCAATTCCTCCCCGGCAGGAAAGTGATAAAATTTCAGCGTGTGGAATTTAAAACAATCCGCGAAACACCTGGAAGAAAGAAGTAAGGCTTATCTGCGCTCTCATTTGATAAGCCTTTTGCCAAATCCCCATCCAGTTGAGGGGGCGTTAGATGTAAAATCCGTTTCCCGAATCCTGGCCGTTCGCCCCGACGCGAGATTGGGAAATATTCTTCTTTTAACCCCGGCTTTGCGCTTAATCAAAGAGGCTTTTCCTTTCGCAAAGACAGAGGTTTTGATGCCGGGAGCCTATGCCGAGGCTCTTAAATTTAACCCTTGCGTGTCCCAAGTTTTGACTGTTCGGGAGTGGCCGCTGACTCGGTTTTACGGCTATGATATTGTCTTTGATTTTTCTTCCTATCACGCATTTTCTTTATCCGGAGCGTTTTGGAGCGCCTGGTCCGAGGCGCGGAGGAGAATTGGTTACCGGCGGGGAGAAGCGGAAAAATTTCTTAACGATCTTGTCGATTGTCCGGTAGAAAAATTACATGAGACCGTTAATCTGGCGCGCTTGGTTCGTCACGCGGCGGCGGGGGCGGCTTTGACATCGGATGAAAATTTGAGGCTTGAGTGGCATTTCGGCCCGGGCGAAAAAGAAGAGGGAGAAAAATTTTGGCGAGAGCGCGGCCTGGATCAAGAAACGGTCGCTCTTTTTATTGGCGCGCGGGATCAAAAACGCTTGCCGGTTTCCTGGTTTTTGGAAATGGCTTCCCTTTTGCGCGCACAGGGCAGAAAAACGGCTCTTCTGGGGGGACCAGCGGAGAGGCGTATCATTCAAGATTTATCATTGCCAGAAGGCGTGGTCTTACTTCCTGAAATGCCTTTGAGAAAATTTGCCGCGGCCTTGTCGAACGCAAGAGCCGTCTTAACGGCGGACACGGGGCCGATGCACTTATGCGTGGCTCTCAATATCCCGACGGTTCAAATGTTTAGCCGTTCCGAACCCTGGCGGTATGGCTATTCTCATTGGCCGCCTCATCAAATCATTGAGACTCCCGGGCGGCTGGCCACCGTGGAAGAGGTCTGGCCAGTTCTTTTAAGGCTTCTTAACCGCTGAAGTCCTGACTTTGGGGATAATTTTCCGAAGCGGGCTTGACATCATTGCACGGGTTCCCAGCTTTGCGCGAAGCGGCCGTTGCGGCTTTTGCGGAAGAAGACTCGTGATTTCATAGGCTGAAACCAGGACAATGATATTGCGGTCTTGTGATTTCGCGTAGTAATAAACCGGCTTTCCAGATTTAACAGGTTGTGGATTTCCAATGATCCACTCAATATTTTGTTTTCCAGCCGTGGCTTTAAAAATAAAAAGCGGTTTTTTAAAAGGATTTTTTTTCGGAAGGTCTTGATTGACAAATTCGGTAATCCTGAGCCCAAAGACCGTAGGCCAGGTGGGGCTTGAGGGAAATAAGGTGTAACTTTTTCCATGTCGCGGCGCGACTTCGATGGATTTCGGCATGCCATAGGTTCTGGGGAAAAAAGCGCGTTCTCTAAAGTTATCGGGGTCCTGGGTCAAGCGCGAAGAATTGAGGCCGGAGGTGATGTAAACTTCCGGGCGATTGGAATAGCGGAAATAGGCGGAGTTCCAGCCGAAGGCTTGGCGGCCAAAATAGCCGTCTAAAATGGGCTTAGGGCTGATGGCGGCATAGGCGATGAGGTGCGCGGCGGAAGTTGAAATTCCGTAATCGGAATAAGAGGCGGGGTCTTTAGTCGCGACATCTTCTAAAATAATGCTGGGCAGGGCTTGGACGATTTGGGACGTGGAATCTTGGTCCGCGACATCTTGCACCGGTTTTTTAACTTCCCAAATTTTTTGATTCTTGACGAGCTCAACTGATTTCCCCTGATAGGAAATTTCGAGACGCTCAATTTGATTAGGCTTAACTCCCTCAAGAATCGGCGCGCGGGTGATGCGCGCGTTGTCAATGGCGATCCAAATCAAGGCGCCGAAAGTCGCAACGAAAAGAGCGGAAAGAATTAAGATTTTCTTCATATTCGTTAAGACCTTTTAAGATGAGATGGGCGTTGGTTCTTCTGGGCTCGGCGCATCTTGAGTTTCTTGCGCGGATTCCCCGCCGTAAAGCGCAATCATTTTGCGTCTTCGCCTCATTTGTCTCCAGTAGCTGAGTCCTCCATACGCCAAAAGCATGAAGGGCAGGAAAAGAATCATGCCGTATTTGACCAAAAGGCGCATTTTATCCGACAAGGGGCGAAGCGGGCGATAGGTCATGCCCTTGCCGCGAATGGACAATAAATCGCTGTCCTCGCAAGACCACTCAAGCAGGTTTTCTAAAAAGACTGAACTCGTTTGTCTATTGGCGAAATGCGAATCTAAAACGTAGGCGGTGGGCACGATAATCGCTCTTGAGCTTTTGTGCGGAGTCAAGGACGGGGTTCCTTCGGGCGCCGGAAATTCTCCAGAGACAAGACCCGCCAGAGAAAAGGGGCCGCGCTTGTCTTTGGCTAGATTGGCGGAACTTTGGGTGATTCCAATGCTATAGGAATTTTTAAGCCAGCTGTTGGGTGTGGAATCGGCCAGGGACTCATATTTGAGGCCTGACTCCGTGGAAGTCGAAGCGAAAATAGGATGAACAAAAGGGAGGGTTACGCCCTGAAGATGTTCGACCGCAGGGTTCGATTGGTTAAAGTGAGTGGCGACGGGAAGATAGGGATATTGCTGAATTCTCATCGCGACAAATTGGCCGATGTTCTGTTGAAACTCGACGTTTTCTGATTGCGCGTCCACCACAAATCCATTCGGGATATCAAGTCCCCAATCTTTGAAAAGCGGGCTTAAGCCTAGACTCATCGGCGCGCTGTAAAAGGCCTGGAAATTGACCGAACGCCGGTTAAAAAGGATGCCAAGGGGCTTCCCTGAGAAGAGCCAGCTTCGCAAGGCTTGAATATCCTGGTCCTTAAATTTTTGCGTAGGCCCCAAAATCCAAAGAGCCGAGACGTCCGACGGAACGGCGGAACTTAGGTTGACGGTTTTTAAATTGAGGTCTTCTCTCATTGGGGCGAAGAGGCTCGAGGCCGAAGGATCTCCCGGATTTTTTTCGCCGTGCCCAACGACAAAGCCGACGGTGGGTAAAACGGGATCGGCAAGTTTCTTAATGCGGCTTGTGATTTGATACTCCAAGTCCGAGGTGTCTTGAAGAAAAGGAATGACTTGGCTACGGCCCTTATAAAGGAGGGCTAGGCCCATATAAGCGGTCTTAACCTCGAACTTGTCCTTGGCCATGACGTTGACCTGGATTGGGGAAATCCCCAAAGCCTGGGCGTCGTCTTTTCTTTTTTGCGACATGTTGGGGTCGAGAAATTCGACCGTGATATGTCCGTGCGCGGCGGATTTATACTCGCCCAATAAATCGCGGAGATAATTCTCGTTAAGCCCGTAGGGGGGCGGAAGATTGGGCGTGAAGTAAACCTTGACGATCAGGTTGTCGGTCAATTTGGAAAGGATGTGCTTGGTTCCCTTGGAAATCGAATAAACATGTCCGGCGGAGAAATCCATTCGGGAATAGACATAGTAAGAAATTCCGTTCACGGCGGCCAAGGTTCCAATGAGAAGCAAAGTGCCTAAGCCGGAAAACAAAAGCCGCCGAACTTTAGCCTTTAGTTCTTCGGCCATTAGCTGATTCTCCTATGGCTGAGTTTCTGGGCCGTTAAATAAAGGAAGATGAAGATAAACGAGGCGAAATAAAGCAGGTCCCGCGTATCCAAGACGCCTTTGCCGAGCGTCTGCATGTGAGAATCAAGACCGATGAAATCGAGAATTCCCGAAAGCCCTGCGGGAAGAAAGATGGCGAACTTGCCAATGACGACAAAGCTAAACCCGATCAAAAACGCCGTGATAAAAGACACAATTTGGTTTTTGCTGAAAGAAGAAGTGTAGAGCCCCGCCGCCCCGATCAAAAGGCCTTCAAAAATGAGGGCCAGCAATGTTCCCATGGATTCGCCCCAATCTAAATGAGCTGGAGGGGCGACCAAAAATGCCAGACAAATGGCGAAAAACAAAAGCGCTGCGATGACCAACGCGTAAAGGGCGGCAAAGCCGAGATATTTTCCCAAAACGATGTCCCAGTCTTCCAGGGGAAATGTCGCCAGGGTCTCAAAGGTTCCGGATTTAAGTTCTTCCGACATGAGGCCCATGGTCAGCGCCGGAACGAAAAAAGAAAGGATGATGGGCTCAAAATCAATGAGAGTTTTAATGGTCGCTTGTCCAACCAGAAACAGGGGCGCCATGAATAAATATCCGGTTAAAAGATAAAAGACAAAAAGAGCGACGTAGGTGGACGGCGATTCCAGAGCGACGCGAAGGCCTTTGTGCGCGAGGGCCTTAACGGCATGAGCTTGAAACAGCGGTTCTTCTTTGGTTTTCATGGCGATTAGTTTTGGGTCAAGTTCCTGAATACCTCTTCCAAATCTTGACGGTCTTTTCTTAGTTCCAGAATCGGCCAGCGCTTTTCGACGGCCAAGTTAAAGAGGTCTTCTCTTACGTCGGTTTTGGCCGAGGCGTCAAAATAAAATCCCGGTTCTTTTGGGTTTCTGCTTGCTTCCTCGGCTGATAAAATTCCCGGCAGTTTTCTTAAGGAAGATAAAATCTCGCCAACAGGTCCTTTAAGGGAAACAAAAAATCTAATTTGGGAAGCGTGTCCGCCGGAGCTGATTTCTTCGGAACTCCCTTCCGCGACCAGGCGCCCGTTATTAATAATAACGAGCTTGTCGCAAAGAACTTTCGCTTCGGAAAGAATGTGGGTTGAAAAAAGAACGGTTTTTTCCCGTCCCAATTCGCGGATTAGATCTCGCACTTCATGGACTTGATTGGGGTCCAGGCCCGAGGTGGGTTCATCGAGAATTAAAACTTCCGGATCGTGGAGAATCGCTTGCGCGAGCCCCACGCGCTGGCGAAAGCCCTTGGATAGTTCCCCAATTTTTCTTCCCACGGCGGTCTTGAGCCCGCAGGCCTTGACGGCGTAGGCGATGCGCTCGCGCTTTTTCTCGCCGGAAATACCCCGAAGATGAGCGGCAAGCTCTAAAGTTTCCGCGACTTCCAAATCTTCATAAAGAGGATTATTTTCAGGCAGATATCCCAAATGGCGCCGGGCCTCCATCGGGTTTTCCGCGACATCTAAATCCAAAATCCTTGCGCTTCCGCCGTCAAAGGGGAAAAAGGATGTCAAGAGGCGCATGGTGGTGGTTTTCCCCGCGCCGTTGGGGCCGAGAAAGCCGACAATACGGCCCTGCTCGACTTTGAAACTTAAATCGTCTACAGCGACTCTTTCGCCGAATTTCTTTTTTAAATGGATCGCTTCAATCATGGTCTCCTTAAATTAAAGAAAAATTAGGGGGGAATGTGTCAATGTGTTTTTAATTTTTTCAGCAATTTTGTTGACAGCGTTAATGTAAGATATTCGGTGTCGGGCTTCTCCGAGAAATGAAATATATCAACCTGATTTTTTTATTGATTGCGTTTAACCTCGGGGTTTACTTTTTTTTAAGCTCGAATTTTGTCAATCCGGATGGAATTGGATACGTTTCTTATCTCCCGACGCTCCTGATGGGAAGGACGTTTAACTTTTTTCCGTTCTATCATTTTTTTCATTTACAGGTTCCAGATTCCATTACCGCTTTAGGATGGCCGGCCAATATTTGGTCTTTTGGCGCCGCGTTTTTATGGTCGCCGATTTATTGGACGGGGAAACTTGGTCAAATCATCGCCGGGCAAAGAATGATTCCTTTTAATGCGATGGATATGGCCCTGGTTAATTTTTCCAGTATGCTCTTGGGGCTTGGGGCGTTTTGGTTTATGGTGGACAGTTCACGGAGATTGAATTTGCCTGGAAGGAAAATAGCCTCCTTAGCGGCCTTTTTGGGAACTCCGCTTTTCTTTTACGCTTTCATGGCGGGAACGACTTCTCATGCCGCCAGCGCTTTTATGACGGGCGGAGTGGTTTGGTTTTGGATCTCAACCCGCGAAGAGAGAGGCTTTCTTCGCTGGCTTTGTTTGGGAGTTCTTTGCGGAATTGCGGCGATGGTTCGCCCTCAGGAGGGTTTGGTTTTGATTCTTCCCTTGTGGGATATCGCGCGGAGGAGGGAAGAAGAAATCTCTGGCCTTGCGTTTAAGGCGGTTGGCGGCGTTTTTCTTGGTTTCACCTTCGGGTTTTTCCCCCAAGCCTTGATTTGGAAAATAATATATGGATCTTTTTTTCACGCGCCCAGCGCTTTTAATCTGAGATGGAGTTATTTCGCCTTGCCGGAGGTTTTGTTTTCGTCCTTTCACGGATTGCTTACTTGGACGCCGATTTTTCTTCTCTCCGCGATGGGGCTTGTTTGGGATATAGCGGGTGACGGCGGTCCGCTTTTGGCTTTTCTTTCCGCCCAGATATTTCTCAACAGCTTTAGCTTGGCCTGGTGGGAGGGATTTTCTTTTGGGCTGAGACAGATGACGGGGACCGCCGTCGTTGTCTCTCTGGGGATAGGTTTTTTTCTAAAAATGGCTGATGAAAGGTTTAAGGGAAATCTTCCGCGTCTATTGGCACGCCTGGGAATTGCGTTATGCGTTTTATGGACATTGTTACTCTCTCTCAATGTGGTAGTGGGAAATTTGCAGCTTCTTTTTTATGTTTCTCCCGCTTCCTTGGCCGCCTTGTCCTGGAAATGGGGAAATCTGTTTGAAGGGCTTCGCGCAAAAGGAGCGGGATTCTCCCAGCCTTTTTCTTCTCTATTCTTAATTTTGCTGTTCGTTGAGGCGATAGTATTGTCGATTTTATTGGGGTTTAGGAATTTTCTTGAAAAAAATAAGATTCCCTTGATTTTGGGAGGAATGGTTTTCCTCTTGTTCGCTTCCGATTTTTCCATCGCCCTTGCGAGGCTTTACGCCCAGCCGCCCGCCTATAGCCTCGCCTTAAATGAAAAAGAACTGGATTCATTTTTTAAAAGCCAGGTTGATTATGTCTATGGGAAGTATTATCTTGCTCGCGGGATAAATGAAGAAGCCATGGAATATCGCCAAAAGGCATTAAGCGCCCTCCCGAAAAGCCCTTTGACCGATCTCTTTCGCCAGAAAATCCGACAATAAAACCCGTTGTTGCGCTGGTTTTTCCAGATTTCTTCGACGTGATAATTATAGCCCTTGACAATGTTGGGGGGCGGGGCTAGACTATTTGTAAAAGGGGGGAACGTTGAATCTGTTCTTGTCAGTTGTTTTTTGGGGACATTGCGCTTATGCCGCGGGGGTTCCAGCCGAAATGGCTCCCCATACGCAAGCCCAGGAGCTTTATCTCTCAGCCGGGCATTTTTTTCAAACCCAGGATTACGCCCATTCGGCCGATCAATACCAGGAATTCTTAAAACGCGATCGCAATCAGCCGGGAGAGCTTGAGGCCCAAATGATGCTTGCGGAAAGCCTTTACCGCGAAGGCGTCGCGCAGTTGTCCTTATCTCCCAAGCGCGCGGCTAAAATTCTCAAACAAGCCAAACAGGCGTACAAAAAAGTCGCGCGCGACGCCCCCAGCGGAGACTATCTGGCGGAAAGCGCTCGCTTTAGACTCGGAGAAATGGCGTTTAATCTCGGAGAATATGACGAGGCTATTTCGGATATGGAGCGTTTGGTTTCCGATTATCCCTCAGGAACTCTTCGGGGAGAAGCTCGTTTGCTTGAGGCCGAGGCTTTGATGTCTCAAAAACAATTTTCCAAGGCGGAAACCCTGCTTGAGGAAGCTTTAAAAGAACAGCCGGCCTATGCCCATGATCCTCGGCTTAAGTTGGCGCGCGGCATTACTCTCTTTGAAATTGGAAATCCCTCCGCCGCTCTCTCGTCTTTGAGCGGCCTTGATTCTTCCTTGGCTCTTTTATATTCCGCTCGGGCCAATATGGATTTGGGAAAGCCCTTGATCGCGGTTGAGAATCTCAAAACGCTGATAGAAAAATATCCCGATGACCCTTCCGTCGAAACCAGCCGATATCTTGTGGGAGAAGCTTTTTTTGAAGCGAAGGATTACACCTCGGCCCTGCAAGTTTTTAATCAGTTCTTGATGGATTTCCCGCATAGTTCCCTTCGCGGGGCGGCGACCTATAAAATGGGGCTGTGCAGCTACGAACTTAAGGATTATATGGCGGCGCGAGGAGATTTCGAGTCGGTCGAGCAGATGAACCCTCCCGGAGAATTTGCCGAGCCCAGTCTCTACATGATGGGGGAATCTTTCTTAAAGGAAGGAAACTATACAAAAGCCGGCTTTGACTATTCCGATTTGTCCTCGGCTTACGCCAATACCTTGGCCGGAACCGCTAAATTCAAACTCGGATGGACCCAATACAAACGTCAGGAATATCCGGAAGCGGGGGTGACCTTGAATTCATTTATCGTTCAATATTCTTCCCATCCGCTGGTGCCGGCGGCGGCTTATTTAGATGGAAACGTCCTTTTAAGCGAGAGCAAATACCGTCAAGCGGCCCACGCCTATCAAGAAACCCTGGATTTGGCGAGTTCTAGCGCTAATCCCTATCGAAATTTAATTTGGAACCCAGCCTTGGCGATGCTCAGCCGCTCGTATTTAGTAGCCGGTGAATATGGACATTTGATTTCGGGATACCAGTATATCTTGAAAGAAAACGCGCCGACCCAGGACCCTTGGCATGCGGCCGCTCTCCTTTATATCGCGGAGGGATATTATCGGCAGGGTCTTTACGATCAGGCCTTGGCGATTGATCATGAAATTATTCACTCTTATCCCGCAACTCCGGAATCCATCGTCGCCAAGGACGGGATCGCGTGGTGTCTATTTAAACAAGGGCATTTTGAGGAGTCCTACCAAGAGCGCGTAAAACTGGAAGCCTTAAAAAACGCTTCCGCGATTGCCCCTTCAAAGACGGTCGTTGTGGATGAAAATCCGGGAGCGGATTTATTTGTCAACAATCAATACGCCGAAGCCGTAACGCTTTTTAATCAGAAAAAATACGCCGACGCCTTGGACGCTTTTCAGCGATTTGAAAAAGATTATGCTCAAGACCCCAGAGCGGCGGACGCCGCTTTGGAAGAAGGTTGGTGCTATTACCGCCTCAACTATTACGGGGATGCCGTCAAGACCTGGGAGAAGGTCGAGTCAAGCTATGCTTCGTCTGAGGCCGCTAAATCCGCCGCGTGGGCGACAGCCGACACTTATTTTAGAGCCGCTCAATATGACAAAGCCGTTCTGGCCTATCAGCATATTCTTGAGGCTTATCCGGATGATGCCGCCTCTTCCTATGCGCGGCTTCGCATCGCCCAAAGCTACTACAACGCAAAAAATATCCCGCAGGCGATTGCCGCCTTTACGGATGTTTTGAATAATTCTCCCGGCGAAAAAGAAGAAAAAGAGGTTTTGGATTACTTGACCCAGATGCTTTATCAGCCGGAGTCTAAAGACGCGGCCTTAAAGGCTCTTGAATCTTTGGCGGCTTCTCAAGTCTCAAACCCCATAGGAGCGAAGGCGGAACTGGGTCTGGGGCTTTATTTTTTCGAGACTGGCGATTACACGAGCGCGGTTCAAAATCTGGAGGAAGCCATTCCAAATCTTTCGCAGGATAAAGACATTCGCAACGCCCAGTACGATCTTGCCCAGTCCTATTACTCGCTTAAACGCTATGAGGACGCCCAGCGGGCTTATGAACGCTTTACGGAAAATTATCCAGACGACCCGCGCTTTAGGGCGGCTTTATTTCGGATGGGGACTTCGGCTTTTAATCTCAAGAATTTTGAAAAAGCCGCTTCGGCTTTTCATCAGCTGGCGGCGCAATATCCCAAGTCTCACTACGCCGCTTTGGCCCTTTATAATTCCTCCTTGGCTTATCGAAAATTGGGGGACTGGGAAGCGGCGGCCTTGGCGCTGAAAAATTACATCAACCTTTATCCTGCCCAGGCTCAAAAGTCGAGCGCGGCCTCGGAACTGGCCTCCGTCTATGAACAGGAAAGAGACTATGCGAAGGCGATTAAGGATTTGAAATCGGTCAGAAGTTCGATGAAAAGCGATGACCCCGCGTTTTTAGCGACCAGTCTTGAGATCGCGAAAGATGACAAGGCGATGGGAGATGAGGCGGATTCTTTAAAGGAATATCAGGCGATTGAGGCTAGTCCCTTGAAAGATAATTCTTATCGCCTGAACGCCTTGGCGGATTTGGGCCGCTATTATGAAGATCAAAAGAATTGGGCTCTTGCGGCAAAAACCTATGACGAGTTGGCTTCAAGCGCTTCCGACCCAAGCTGGCGGGATCCCGCTCGGGCCCGGGCGGAAGCGGATCGTGAAAAGATTTCCAAGACCGCTTCGGCCAATTCCACTCAAAATGAAGTTCAGAATTCTTCCGCGCCGGCGGGAGGAGGGGCGCAATGATGAAGGAACGGAATTTTATTTGCGGGAAAAAAGTCTTGTCCGCTTTTCTTTTTTTGACGGCTTTTTTGAGCGGGAATATTTCCAGGGCGGCTTCTCCATCTGCCCCGCCAAGCCTCATTTTTTCTCCGGCGGGAAACGGAACCCGCAAAACGCTTTCCTTTGTCGTCAACCTTCCGGAAACGGCTGAGGTGTCGAGTTGGCGTTTTGAGATTCGAGAAAAAGGGCTTAAGGACGCGCCTGGAGCCTTGGTTAAAGCGTTTTCCGGGGATGGGCGTCCGCCGCGAAAGATTGTCTGGGACGGAAAAGACACCCAAAATCGCGTGGTTGAGGATGGAACGTATTATTATTCTTTGAGTCTTCAAACTCCTGCTGGTAACCAAGCCGCGATACGACCATCCCCCGTGGTCGTCGACCGAATTCCCCCGACTATTTCAGCTAAAGTCGATCCGAAGATTTTTTCTCCTAACGGCCTTAAGCCGGAAACGGTTTTCACACTAAAGGCTTCCGATCAATACGGAATTTATGAATGGCTGCTTGAGATTAAGGGTTCCGACGGGGTTCCGGTCAAGTCCTGGATGGGGAAGGGAATGCCGCCCTCGGCTTTGCGTTGGGATGGAAGGGGAGATTTTAACGAAGACGTTCCAAATGGAGCTTACACGTTTCAGCTCACCGTCGAAAACCTAGCCTCAAACCGCACGGTGACGCCTCCCCAAACGGTCACGATTAAAAGACAAGGCGTAGTTTCAACCGTGGGGGTCACGCCGGATGTTTTTTCTCCGCATAAAGAAAAGCCGATTGCGAGTTTTGATATCACGGGCGGAGATCCTTCTTCTATCGAACGCTGGGACCTGAAAATTATCAATCAAGGCGGAAGACCCATCTTCTCATTTAAAGGAAACGGGGCGCCGCCCGCGCGGCTTGATTGGGACGGAGATATTTCCAAGGATAAGATCGCGCCTGATGGGGAATATCAAGTCATTTTGTATGAAACCGATAACGCCGGAAATACCGCAGCCTCCGCGCCAGAGCCCCTCTATGTGGACACCAAGGCGCCGTTACTTGTAGCGCGTTTAGAGCCGGATTTGCTGAGTCCCGGAAAACATCGCGCGAATTCCCAAGGACTTTTTAAGCTGAGGGCCGAGAGCCGTTATCCGTTTAAGTGGGCCCTTAGAATTTATACTGACGTCGGCGAACCCGTTCGGACTTGGAGCGGAAAAATGGGGTCGAAGGTTCCGCCGCAAATTTTATGGCATGGAAACAACGATTCGGGACAAATCATCACGGATGGAACCTATTCCTATTCTCTTTGGGCTTCCGATATCGCCGGAAATGAGGGAGAAACCCCGCGCCAAAAATTCGTGGTGAATACGACTCCGCCGGCTTTATCGGTTTCGACCGATCATTCTCTTTTCTCCCCCAATGGCGATCCGGCTTTGAGCCATGTCGTTTTTAGTTTGAGCGCGCAAGACGCCAGCCCCTTCGCGAATTGGGCTCTTTTAATTTACAATTCCGATCAAAAACTCGTGCGGCAGTTTACCGGCTCTCCCCTCAACATTCCAGCCAGCGTAACCTGGAACGGAAAAAATCAAGATCGCCAACCTCTTCCAGACGGAACTTATTCCTATGTCTTGAAGGCGAAAGACGTTGCGGGAAATTCTTCCGAGACTTCTCCCCAGGACATCGTCATAGGAGCGACTAAACCCATTCCTAAAGTTGTCTCTGCTTTAAACGCTATTTCGCCCAATGCCGACGGGTTTAAAGATACGACGGACTTTCACCTCAGCGTCAAGTCTTTCAACCCGGTTAAGAAATGGTCGCTTCAAATTTTTGACGACAACAAGGTCGCTCGCCGGACCTTTGAAGGCCAGGGAGACGTTCCGGGAACTATTCAGTGGGGAGGGGAGGGAGACGATCAAAAGATTCTTCCGGACGGAAAATATTTCTATCAACTCAAGGTTGTCGACGCCGCCGGAAATACCAGTAAAACCCGTCTTAAGCCGATTTTGATTAATACGACGCCGCCGGAAATTAAAATTACGGCGGACCCGGCGCTTTTTTCGCCCAAACCCACGGCGCCGCATTTTAGCTCCTCGACGATGCTGGTCTTAAGTTATCAAGACGTCAGTCCCATCATGACTTGGAAGGTGATCATCCAGGACCCAATGAAAAATAGCGTCCGAGTTTTTTCGGGGACGTCTCCCTTGCCCATGTCGATTTCCTGGTACGGGCGATCCAAATCCGGAAAAATTTTGCCCGATGGGCCCTACACCTACACTCTTTTTGCGGAAGACGATGTGGGCAACAAATCAACGACCTCGGAACAGATCTTGCGCTTGGATGCCTCTTCCCCTCAAGTGAGTCTAAGCGCGAACCCCAAGCTGTTTTCTCCTGGAACCGGTTCCGAGAAAAACGAGACCACCTTGCTTCTGGGTTACAAAGCCAAGGCCGATATCTCTAAATGGAAACTGTCCATTGACTTAAAAAAGGGCGAGGCCGCGCGCGTTTTTTCAGGGCTGGGGCGTCCGCCTCAAAACCTTCCCTGGGACGGGAAAAACGCTTATGGGCGCATTCTTCCCGATGGAACCTATGACGCATTTTTAAAATTGATCGATGAGGTGGGAAATATAGGACAAAGTCCCGTCGCTCAAATCACCATCGACACTTCTAAACCGGTTGCGACCGTCGTCGCCCAAACCGATCAACTGGAAGATTTAAGCGTGCCTCTGACAGTGACCAAGGACGCGGAAAAAGATATCGTCATCTCGTTAGCCAGCGAGGTTTTATTTGACAGCGGAAAATCGACCTTAAAAACAGAGGCCAGCAATACGCTTTTGAGGGCGGCCTATTTAATCAAACGCTATCCCCATCGCGCTGTTTTAATTAATGGCTACACCGACAACGTGCCGATTCATGACGCCGCGTTCAAAGACAATCGCGATCTTTCAAAAGCGCGGGCCAAAGCTGTGATGAAGTTTTTGACTTTTAAGGCGAATATTCCCGCTTCCCGCATGAAGGCCCAGGGGTTTGGGGCCAAGAACCCCATCGCCTCCAATGACGATGCGGAAGGCCGGCAAAAAAATCGTCGGGTGGAAATTGTTTTGACCAGTAATCAGTCCAATGCCGCGAAGGGAGACAATCCATGATTCATATTAATTTTTTAGAAATTTTAAAGACAAGTTTTACCTTGGTCATACTCCTTTTCTGCTCTTTAGTGACCATGACCTTTGCCATTGAGAGATGGTGGTATTACCGTTCGGTCCGGATTGACGTCGAAAAATTCATGACGGCGATCAGAGAATTTTTGGAAGCCCATAAACACGCGGAAGCCTTAAACCTCGCCTCCGGTTCTCCGGGACCGATAGCCGCGATTGTCCGCGTCGCTCTTCTTAACCGCAGCCGCCCCAAAAGCGAAGTCGCCGCTCTGCTGTCTGCCGCGCAGATTGACGAGAGGGGGAAACTTGAACGCTATCTTGGAATTTTAGGAACGATGGGAAATACGGCGCCCTTTATCGGTCTTTTTGGAACGGTGGTCGGCATTATCAAGGCTTTCCATGATTTAGCTCTTTCCGGTTCCGGCGGGCCGTCGGTCGTGGCAGCGGGAATCGCGGAAGCCCTGGTGGCCACCGCCAGCGGTCTTGCGGTCGCCATTCCAGCGGCGATGCTCTACAACTATTTCGTCAAAAAGGTCAAGGATTTGTCGTCGGATATGGAAGCTTCTTCCATCCGGATTTTGGTTTATTTGGGGCTTAGCTAATGCAAACGGGGTCCTCGAACAACTCGATTATCACCGATATCAACGTGACGCCTTTGGTGGATGTTTGCCTGGTTTTGGTGATTATTTTCATGGTGGTTTCCCCGCTGGCGATGCAGGCTTCAATTGAAGTGGCCTCAACCCGGGTCGGAGCTCCCAAGGCGCAAGCGGCTCTGACCAAAAATGTCGATGTTGTTTTAGACGCCCAGGGGAAGGTGACAGTGAATGGAAATCCGGTCGCTTGGGCGAATCTGCCCCAGGCCCTTAAAAAAGCGATTTCGCGCAGTCAAGACCGCATGGTGGGCCTTAAGGCTTCTCCGAATGCTCCCTTAGGACGGGTAGTTGAAATTTTAGATGATTCCAAACAAAACGGAGCTAAAAAAGTGGCTCTCATTAATCCAAAAGAAGGGAAAAGTTAATGGCAATAGGGCAGGGAAAATCCGGGGAACCCATCACCTCAATCAATATCACGCCCTTGGTGGATGTGAGTCTTGTTTTAGTCATTATCTTTATGGTGGCCGCCCCGCTTTTGACTCAGTCCATTTTACCGGTTAAACTCCCCAAAGCCGTGACGGATGAGGGAAAAGAAAGAGAAAACGTTACGATTACGATTTCAAGAGACGGACAGTGGGCTTTAAACGCCGATCCGACGACTCCGGAAACCTTGCCTTCAGTTTTGCCCGCGCTTTTGTCCAAAAGCCGGGATAAATATGTGATTATCAGGGCGGACGCCGATTCCCCTTATTCTTATACCTTGGAAGCTCTTAAAATCGCGAAAGCGGCGGGAGCCAGAGATTATGCCGTGGCGACGGTTGAAAAAAAGAGAGGCGCTCCATGACTCGGGACGCGACTCGGATTGAAACCTCGGCTGGTGTGGCCGCCGCCATTCACGCTTCTCTTTTTGGCCTTTATCTTTTGCTTAAAGTAACCGAGCCGGCCCAGGAAACGGTGAAACTGACCCGCGTTGATTTTATCGATGAAATTCCCAAAGCCGCGGCTTCCGCTATTTCCAGCCCCGGACGGCTTGAGCGCGCGCCGAAAAGTTTCAAGGATTTCCTTCACATGGCGCTTCCTTCTTTTCATAGGCCGAGTCCTTCCCAGCCGAAACTCGCGGAAATGCAAAACGAGCCGACTCCCAATGCGCCGCAAATGAGGTCGGCGTCTCCCCAGATTCAGCTGAAAACCAGCGCTCATCCCTTGAATAAAAATTTCCGCTTTAGGCCGACTCATCTCAACGCGGCGGATTCGACAAGACTCTCCGATGTGTCCAATCCTCAAATCGCGCCGCAGTCTCCCCAGGATATGCCAAACGTCAAGCCCATTACGCTCGAGGCTGTTGGGCGCGTCAAGGCTTCGGCCCGGATTCATTTTAATTCGGCGGCCCATTTTAAGGCTTCCGGTCAAATGCGGGATTTGCCCCAAGAAAATTTAGCGGCTACGGGACCGACGTCTTTAGAGGACGCGCAATCTCCCCCCATTCGCTTAAACGCGAGTTATCACGGATCCAAAAACGCGGCTTTGCCGACAGGAGGGGAACTTCCCATCGGATATGAAAAAGGAATCTCGCTCAAAGAGGGCGCTGTCCATCCGGCGGGGGCGAATTTGCCCCAGGTTTCCGCAGCCTCTGTTCAAGTCAAAACCGGAAAACTTAAAAGCGTGAAGCATAAGGGCATGGAAATTAGCGGTCCCTTGGCGGATCGAAAAATTTTAAAGGCGGCGGCGCCCAAATATCCCGTGTGGGCTAAAAATCAGGGGGTTGAGGCGGATGTGGTCGTTCGTTTCTACGTTTCCGCCGACGGCCAGGTTCTCGACCGCATGATTATCGAGAGAACTTCCGGTTACCGGAGACTTGATGAACTGTGCAAAAAGACGCTTAAGAAAATGCTTTTTGCCCCGCTTGAATCGGGCGATCAAGTGGAATGGGGTTTTATTACGTTTCATTTTAAGCTCAAATGAGTGAAATCATGGATGAGGAAAAACAGGCTTTGCCCTCAAACCGGCGGCGCCATTATTTTATAGACACGGAAATTCAACTCCCCTTAACCTTGGGGCTGATTTTAATCGCGACGGTGGAGGGCGTTTTTGTCGGATGGGGCCTCAGCCGAATAATCCACTTTGCGTTTGATTGGCAAAGCGGCAGGCAAATCGCGGAGTTCTTCGCTTTTCTTATCGCGACATTCTTGCCGATGGTCGTCATCAATTTTTGGCTGAGCGCCTGGTTTACTCATCGGATGATTGGGCCGCTTTCCCGCGCTAGGAAAGCGCTTTCTTCCATCGTGGATGGAAACCTTGAGTGCGAGATTATTCCTCGGGAAGGCGATTTTCTCCGCCATTATTTGGAGGACGTCAACGCGGTGCTTAAGACTTTAAAGCGCCTTATTTACCGGGACTATCAATATGTTCAGGAAACCGTCGAGATTTTAAATCAGTGCCGGGATAAAATAGCTGAGAGCGGCTTGCCCGAAGAAGCCAAAAAAGAGTTTCAAAAACTTCTGTCTCAGGCTAAAAGCCGCCTAAGTATTGTCAATCTCCATTTCGCGCGTCATCGAGGGGATAAACCATGAAAACCAGAGATGAGTCCGTTTTGATTGTCGACGATGATGATGGAATGCGGGAACTGGCCGAAATGATGTGCAAACAAATGGGGTTTAAGACCGTTTCTTCTGCGGATACCATCTCCGCCCGGAAATATCTTGAAGAGAAAATTCCCCGTTTAATTCTTCTCGATATCATGATGCCAGACGGAAACGGAATTGAATTTTGTCAATGGATGCGCTCGCAAGAGGAACTCAAAAATGTTTCAATTATCGTAACCAGCGCTTTAAAAGAAGAAGAGACGATTCAAGACGCTTTTAAAGTTGGCGCTAACGATTTCTTGTCAAAACCTTTTGAGGTTGCGATTTTTAAAGAGAAGCTGGAGCGCTGGGTGAACACGAAATAATGAAAAAGAAAACCCTTTTATTGGCCTTTTTTCTTTTGACGGGAGTTCTTTTTTCTTTTGCCGATTCTCAAAATGGGGCGCAAGGAGAAAATGGACAAGGGGTTTTGCCCGAGGTTCTCATCCAGGCCGAACACAATAAGCCCTTGCCCTTGACCAAACCGCCTTTGAATTTTGAGGTAAAGGAAGATCCACCCATTGAGACAATTCTTAAAAAGACGGACCGTTCTTTAATGAACCGTCTGCCTTCCCAGATATTGAAATCCAATGTCTTTAAGCCTGAAATCTCGATTAGCTCCAAAGCGGTGACGCCGTTGTATCCGTGGATTATCCGTCCTTGGACGGGAGAGCCTATTCACGTCTTCCATCCGCAGGAGATTCTCACCGGCATCCACGCCTTTAAAGATGATCGCAATGAACGCAAGAAGGCGGTTTGGGAGCTGGATGTGGTTGACGGCGCGGGAAAATCCATCCAGCATTTTTCAGGCTCCGGGCTTGTGCCCAAAAGACTTCCCTTCGATGGAAAAGGAAAAGATGGGAAATGGGTGGAGGTGGGAGAGACCTATATGGGAGTCCTTAAAAATACCGATTCTAAAGGCCGCATCCACACGGCTTACGGGCGTCCTTTTAAAATTGCGGGTTTAAGCCTTAAAAATCCCTCCAGTTTTGTCATTGATTTGGATGCCGGGGTTCTTTTTTCCACATCTTCGGCGACTTTGCGGCTCTCTTCTTTCGGCGCAGAGCTTATCAAGGACGCTTCCCAACTCTTGCAAAGGTATTACCCCGGTTTTAGCGTCAAGGTTTCCTTGTTGACGGAGAGGCTCAATCCCTTGGAACTAAAAGAAGCCGTTTCCCTGTGCGCGGATAAAATCGCAAAAAGACTCATTATTGCGCCGACGTTCATTCAAAAGACCTGGAGGCGTCAAGACGCGGGGGCCGATGGAACGCTTACGATTTCCGTTCAATCTCAAACGCGCCCTTAAAAACCGTTCAACTTCGCGCTGGTTGCTTGGAGCGCCAGAATTCAAAGAGTCCGGGAAGAAGCGAAATAAAAATGACGGCCAAAATGACGAGATGAATGCGCTTTCCGATATCGGGGATGAGTCCGGCCAGGGCGTAGCCGCCGCCGGCCATGGCTAATATCCAGAGAAATCCGCCGAGCATATTGTAGGCGATAAACCGAAAATAAGACATTTCCGCGATTCCCGCGACCGCCGGGGCGAAGGTTCGGACTATGGGAACAAAACGGGCCAGGACAATCGTTTTAGCCCCGTATTTTTCATAAAAGTCATGGGCTTTTTTGAGATGTTTTTTCTTAAAGAAAAGAGAGTCTTCTCTTTGAAAAAGGGCGTGTCCGGCCTTAAAGCCGAGAGCGTAGCCGACTTGGTCTCCTAGAATCGCGGCGATGGATGAGGCCAGTAAAAGCCAGGAAATAGACAATTCTCCAGTTTTTGCGAAAATTCCGGCGGTGACCAGAAGGGAATCTCCGGGAAGAAAAAAACCGAAAAAAAGCCCGGTCTCGGCGAAGATAATAAAGGAAATCAAAGAGAGCCCACCCCAACTAATCAAGGCTTTGACGTCGTAGATTTGGCGAATGAACGCGATAATTTGATGGAACATATTTTAGATGAGAAGTCCCGCGATGGCGGCGCTTAAAAAGCAGGTGATGGATCCCGCAATCAAGGCGTAAACGCCCAGGCGTGCGAGATCTTTTCTCCGTCCCGGCGCCAGGACTCCGATTCCTCCGATTTGAATTCCGATGGACAAAAGATTGGAAAAGCCGCAGAGGGCATAGGCGGCAATGATGCGGGATCTCATGCTTAAAGCCTGGGCGTTTGCGGCTAAAATTTTCGACATATCGGTGTAGGCGACAAATTCATTAAGAATGGTTTTTTCGCCCATCAGATATCCGACGGTTTTACAGTCCTTCCATGAAACGCCGAGTATCCACGCAACCGGAGACAAGAGGCGTCCCAAAATAAATTCAAGCCCGATGTCCGGACGTCCAAAATATCCGAAGATTATGTGAAGACTGGCGTTAATCATCGCAAGCATCGCCATGAAGGCAATCAGCATCGCGGCCACATTCAGAGCGAGTTTTAGCCCCGTTTCGGCTCCCGATGCCGCCGCCTCCAAAACGTTTGAGTCGCTTCCCGCGCTGGTTTTAGGAACAAATCCGCTGGTTTCCGGAGTTTGAGTTTCCGGAAAAACGAGTTTTGAAATCACGAGCGACCCAATAGCCGACAAGACGCTCGCCGCTAAAAGATGCCCCGCGATGTCGGGGATATAGGCTTTGAGAAGACCCACGTAGGCAATCATGACCCCGCCGGAAATAGTCGCCATTCCCGCGACCATCACGCAGAAAAGTTCTGATTCCGTCATTTTTTCCAAATAGGGTTTGACCAGAAGCGGGGCCTCGGTTTGACCCATGAAGATGTTGGCAGCCGCGTTTAAGGTTTCGGCCCCGGAAGTTTTCATGGCGCGCTGCATGAGTCGCGCAAGGAGGGAAATGACCCATTGCATGATCCCCAAATAATAAAAGACCGACATCAGAGATGAAAGAAAAATGACGCTGGGGAGAACTTGAAAAGCGAAGAAAAATCCCAGGGAGTTTGTTTGTCCCGGCGGAATGGACAAAGCGCCAAAGACAAATTTCCCGCCTTCTTCCTGGAAGTTTAAAAGATCTGTCACGAGGGTATTAATCTTGGCAAAGACCCAATGTCCGCTTGAAGTTTTGAGAATAAAAAGGGCGAAAACAAACTGAAGCAGAAGCCCCCATCCAACCACGGGCCAGTTTATCTTTTTGCCGCGGCGGCCAATGAGGCGCGCAAGGACAAGCATCGCGATAATTCCCAAAAAACTCATGACCCTAGGCATGGCGAAAATCCTCTGAAGTTTTGGAATGTTTGGAAAAGGAAAGCGCGAAGAAAATGACGGCCAAAAGGGCATAGGCCTCGGAAAACTGATAGGGAATTTGATTGGCGGGATAAGGCAGTGTCCAGGGCCAAACCATCGCCCCGTCTAAAGAGGCGGAATGAATGACTCCGAAAAATGATAAGAAAGACAAAAGAGCCAAGTAGAAAGACGAGCGCTTAAGTTTCCCGTCGATCATCTCGGCCACAAAAGCGCCCCAGAGCATGGCGGTCAAAATAAATCCGTTTCCCAGAGCCGTGATGACAAGAACCTCCGGCAATCCCTTGCCGACGGAAGACATGAGAGTCTGGAGCTTCTCAGGGCTAATCCAGTCGGGATTGGAAATTTTAATTTGGATAAGTCTCGCGACGGTGGGAAAATAAGAGAAAGCGACGGCGGGGGCGTGTTTGGCCGGACAAGCGAGAAAGGCCTGGCAGATAATGTCTAGCGCCACGAAAATCAAAATCGGCGCGATGACCGCGCGAGGGATGAGTTGAACAATCGCGCCTAAGTATCCCAAAATTCCCCCAAGGCCGATAAAAAGCCCGGTGAGAAGGGTGTAGCCGGTTTTACTTCCCATGTGTTTATAGGCGGGTTGGCCGATATAGGGCGTTGATTGCGCGACGCCGCCAAAAATTCCGGCAATTAAGGTCGCGACGGCCTCGGTTAAAAGAATATCCCGCGTGCTAAAATCATCTCCCGCGACCCTGGCGCTTTCAGTGACGTTGATTCCGCCGACGACGGTTAAAATTCCAAAGGGAAGAGCGATGGGGAGATATTTGAGAGAAGGAATGAAGCCGTGGACAAATCCCAAAGTGGGGAGCGGAAAACCGAAATGAAAGCTGATGTTGGGAGAAGCGTAATGCCCGCCGATAAATCCGTGGGGAGCTAAGAGATAATAGAGAAAAGTTCCAAGTCCGATTGCGGTCAAAACTCCGGGAAAATTCCATGGCAGTTTTTTATGGGCGACCAGGGAGTAGAGAATGAGGCCCAGGGACAAAACGCCGACCAGGGGCATTCCAAAAACCTCGGCCAAGGGAACAAATCCAATGAGGGCCAGTCCAATTCCGGCCAAGGATCCCAAAAGCCCCGCCTGCGGCACCGCTTTTCTAATCCAATCGCCGAAAAAAGAAAGAATCAGTTTTAAAACTCCAATTGAAATCATGGTCGCCATGCCGATTTGCCAGGCTTGGGTCGCCGCGTCTTGGGGAGACAAGCCTTGATTTTTAAGCGCGATAAAAGACGGCCCCAAGACCGTCAAGGCAATTCCAATGGTTGAGGGCGTATCCAGCCCCAGCGGCATGGCCGTGACGGAGTCTCTTCCGGTTTTTTTCGCCAGCCGATAAGCCATCCAGGTATAGACCAAATCGCCAAAAAGAACGCCCAGGGCCGTTCCCGGAAACATTTTTCCATAGACGATGTTCTCGGGGAAATGAAATCCAAAAATCAAGATTCCGGCCAGAAAAGAAAGGACCGTCAGATTGTCGAAAGCGAGACCAAAAAACCCGTTTAAATCTCCGATTCCGATTAAATCGCGCGCGGACTTATTTCCCATTCGTAAATTCTACCTGATTTTGGGTGAAAGAGTGTGGGACTCTATAATTTAAAATCCATTCTCCCGACCGTAAGATTATGAAGAAGGGGACTGTGATATAATAAAAGCCATGAATAAAACCGATAGCCGTATTGCCGAAGAACTAAAAGAAAGCGGGCGCGTCATTTCCGAGTCCGCTCAAATGGCTTCCTTGCTTGAAAAAATAGCGGAAGAGTTGGTGTCGTGCTACCGCCGAGGAAATAAGATTCTGACTTTCGGAAACGGCGGTTCTGCTTGTGACGCCCAAAATTTCGCCGATGAACTGGTCGGCCGCTTTGAAAGAAATCGTCCGCCGCTTCCGGCCTTAGCTTTGACGACCAATACCTCAGATTTGACTTCAATCTCGAATGATTTCGGCTATGATGTTGTTTTTGCCCGGCAGCTTGAAGCCCACGCAAAACCCGGCGATATCGCGGTCGCGATATCAACATCAGGAAATTCCAAAAATGTTCTCTTGGCGGCGGAAGCGGCCAAAAAATTGGGGCTTTTGGTGATTGGCCTTTCCGGAGAAAGCGGGGGGAAACTTAAAAACCTTGCGGATTTTTGCGTTTGCGTTCCCTCCAAAACGGTCGCGCGCATCCAAGAGGCGCATATCGCCATTATCCAAATTTGGTGCGGGATTATCGAAGATTCTCTTTTCCCAAACGCCCCGAAAGCTCACTGAAATGGGGGAAATTGTCTCTTTAAAGAGAGCGGTTAAAATCCGTGAAGCTCTCAAGAAAAAACGCAAGGTGGTCGTTTTTACCAACGGGGTTTTTGATATCTTGCACTCCGGGCATATTCAGGTTCTATCCCGTGCCAAAAAAATGGGAGATATCTTGATTTTAGGCCTTAATCAAGATGAGTCAGTTCGCTTGCTTGGAAAAGGTCCGGGGCGGCCTCTCAACCCCTTTCGAGATCGCGCAATAGTTTTAGCGGCTTTGTCTTCTGTTGATTATGTCGTCGGCTTTAAAGAACAAACCCCCGAAAAACTGATTCAAGCCCTTAGACCCGATATCCTGGTTAAAGGCGCCGATTATAAAAAAAGCCAGATCGCCGGGGCTCTCTTTAGCGGAAAAGTCGCTCGAATCTCGCTTAAAAAGGGTTACTCGACCACGGCCCTCGTCAAGAAAATTCAGGGATTGGCCTGAGTTTGACTCGCTTCCGTTTCTTTGTTTTTTGATTTCTTAATCTTTTTGGTTTTCTTCGCGGTTTTTTCGGCCTTGGACTTCTCCTTGAGATTTAATTTTTGGAGCTCCGCGATTTTTCCTTCCGCCTTCTTAACGTCCTTTAGGAGCGGGCTTGAGGGATGAGATTTTTCAAACGAACTTAAGTCGGCTTGGGCTTCCTTGAGTTTTCCGGAAACGACTTCCTTGACGGCGGCAGCGAATTCTTTTTTTTCGTTAAGAATCTCTTCTTTTTGGGAGATATTTGATTTTGCCCAGGTTGGCTGGTTGATATCGGCGAGATTTTGTTTGCTTCCCCTGACCGCGGCGACCGCAACCAGGTTGTCTCTGTTCTCGTAATTTTGGCTGACCGAGGATTCGGAGAGGCTTTGTTCCAATTGAGAGAACCAATTCATCAACATGGTTGTGGTTGATTCCGGCTTCTTTGGTTCATCCGCTTTAAGCGAACCGGCGGCAAGAATGCCGCATGCCATTGCGATAATTATTTTTTTCATGGGTTTCCCTCCTGAAAGTTCTTCACTAGAATTTCTACTTCCGGTCCGTAAGAAGGATCAATTTCCTTGATTTGCCTGGCGGCTTCGGAGACTTTACGCGCATTTTTAAGATGGATTTCCGTCTTTAAGAAATTCATCCAGATATCAGGATTTCCGGGATCGTTTTTTGCGGCCTTTTTGTACCAGCGCTCGGCTTTGCTGTAGTGGCGTTTTAGAAAATCGATATTTCCCAGATCATTGTAGGCGGCCGCGCTGGTTGAGCTTATTGCCAGAACGGATTTAAAACTCTTCTTGGCTGCGCTGATGTTTCCAGCTTCGTAATCCCAGATGCCCAAGGCCAGACGAGGATCAATGAGAGAAGGGTTTTTTGAAATCTTTTCTTTCAGCCTTTTCCGGATTGAATGATAGGCGGCATGGAAAAGAGCCTTCGAGCTTTCTTTGACAAACTTATCAACCGTTTCCATATTTGGGATTTCCGCTTTCCATTGGGTGGGTGGCATGGTGACAGGCTCATAGGTTTCCCAGGCTTTACGAACATTTATGATATGGACGTCGCCTTTTTTCACTTCGGCGCTATAGGCGTAGGCGGCGTTTCTCACTGCGTCGAGAAAAGGCTTTCCGATGAGGGTAGATTCAACCGGAACCCAATAAGTGCCTTGATAATTGACTAAGCTGTCCTTGGGAAATCCGGCGTCGGTCCAGGAAGAGGCGTGTGTGTCGAACATAAAAGCCATGTGCCCCGGGTAATCAATAATAGCCGTGCGGACGTTTGCCGCGTCCAGCATTGAGATAAATAGCGTCGTCAGATCATCGCATTGCCCGCTTTTGTGCTTGAGGGTTTCCCGGGGAAACTGCGCGTAGTCCACGGGAAAATTGGGATTGGTTGAAGTTTTTTCAAAGGAGTTTGTCGGGTTTTCTAGGTACTGCATTCCGTAAACTCCCAGGGTTTCCCACAAACGCATGGCCTTTAACACATTCGAATTAAGGGAGGACTCAATGGGGAAATCTTCCTGATGGTGGAGAACTGCTCTTTCAAAATCAAAGACAGGCGTATCGTTGGGGGTGATAAAGTTGGCGATTCGGCGCGGGTCTTGCCAGGTGATGGCGTTTCGGGAATAAACTGTCAAGGGCTCTGAAAGCGAAATGGTCTTCTTTTTATTTTTTTCAAAATAAGTGAGGGTCAGTTTCGCTTGGACGGGCGTTTCCTGTGTGACATTTAGGATGGTGTTGTTGAGGGTGGCAATGAGAGGAATCGCGACAGAGCTTGCCGGGTCCAGCTTTTTAATCCGCATATCATAGCCGAAATCCATATAATTTTTAATTTGGAAGCTCAGCTTGAGGTCTCGAAATGGAACCTCGGAATTATTGGTGATGGTGGCCGAACCAACGGGATGTTTTAAATACCACTTATAGTTGGCTGGAAAGATGGGAGACAATGTGACTGAGGAAATGGAAATTTCTGGGCGGTTGGCGGTTCCGCCTGCGATTGCTTTAATCGCCCAACTTTGAGAGCCGATATCTCCGGTTTTGGCCTCGGTCGCCAGTCGATAGTAATAGATTTGGCCGGTTTGAACGCTTGAATCGGTAAAGCGGGTTTTATCGGTCGCTCCAATTTTGAGAAAGTCTCCGTAGCGTTTGTCGGAGCGGTAAATCAGGTAGTCCTTAGTCCAGGAATTTTTGACTGGATTCCAGGAGATTTCAACTGTTCCTTCCTTAGGGGCGCTGGAGATTGAAAGCGGGGCCGATAAGTAGGGATGAATATGGAAAGAGAGAATATGATTCTTTGAGCGATCGGATATCATGAGAAGCTGTTTGTCAACGGATAGAGAAACCGGGTCTCCAATAAGGCTTCCGGAAAAGAAATCCATGATCCAGCGTCCATTGGTTGAAAAAACGGAGACGCGTTTAAGTTCATGGTCCAAAACGTAGAGGTAATTTTCCCCGTCAAACGCCAAGGCCGTGGGGTTTTCAAATTTCCCCGGTTTTTCTCCAATTTCTCCCCAAGAGCTAATGAGTTCTCCGGAAGGGCCGCATTTGAAGACTTTTTTAAGTTCTTTGTCCAGAAAATACACAAATCCCGCGCTGTCCCAGGCGACGGAGACCGGCTTTTGAAGTTGAAAATTGCCTAGTTTAGGGCCGATAGAAAAGAGATAAACCCCATCCGGCGTATAGGCGTCAACCCTGTGATTTCCTGGATCTGCGATATAAAGAGTTCCGGCTCCGTTGATGGCAAGTCCCTCTGGGTATCGAACGCGACCTTCTTTGGAAAGGCCGTCAAACCAGCCGCTTGGTTCCGCGATGTTTTTGTCCCATTTCCATGAATTTGTGGAGGCTTGAACGAAATGCTCAATGCGGTGCCTTGGGGCATCCGCAACATAAAGCCCAAGAGAGGGATCGACGGCCAAGCCAGTTGCTTTCCAAGTTTGGTCTTCTTTTTTGCCCTTGTTCCCAAATTGGGACAAAACGTTTCCGGAAGAATCCAAGACATTGAACGCGCCTTTCTTTGGCAAGTAGAGATAGGTTTGGGGTTGGCTGAGCAGGAGGGGATTAGCGGAATAGTTCCAAACCGAATCAGGTCCGGAAGGGAATAGTTTCGTGGTCGCGCTGGGGTGAATGGGACGAACTTTAAACTTGTTGATGACAGAAACTAAATCAACGGTCTTTTTCCCGCTGTCAAGAAGAACCAGATTACCTTTCTGATCGATGGCAATAGAATTTAGTCTTTGAAATTGCCCGGCGCTGTTCCCGCGACTTCCAAAATGCCCCAGCTCGGCCCCATCCGGGCCCCATTCTGTGATCCTTCCAGTGGCTGGGGATATCCCATAGATGAATCCGTAGCGATCAACCGCGAAGTCTGTTCCTTTAAAAGGGATAGCGCGTAAAAAATGAGCGGAAGGATCAAATTCTTCGATGCGCTCGTTGGAATGGTCCAAAACATAGATAGTATCGGAGGCGTCCACGGCGATCTTGTCGGGTCTCGACCATTCCCCGGGGAGATCGCCTTTTTTCCCAAACCAAAAGAGAAAGAGGCCATCGGGAGTAAAGACTTCAATTTTTCTAGTTCCTCTGTCGGCGACATAAATTCGGCCATCGGCTCCGATGGCGATTGAAGAGGGATCGTCAAATTGTCCCGCGCGAGAACCGGGAACACCCAAGGAAAATAGAAATTTTCCATCGCGGTCATAAGCCCTGAGGAGAGAATTTCCGGTATCTGCGATGTAAATCTTATTTGAGGCAATGGCCAATCCTTCCGGATCGCTGAGTCGTGGAGTCTTAGGGGTCGAGAGAGCGGTTAGAGTTCCATTTTTTTTGTAAACGAGGAGGCGGCCTTTTTCATCCAAGATGTAATATCGACCGAGTCCGGCGCGGACGGCGATCGGCTTTTTTGCTTCTGCAATGGAAAAAGACGGCAAAAAATGCACCGTATCGTAACTCCAGGAGGTCATGGGTAAAAATGCCAGCGCGCAAGTAAGAATGGTTTTTATTTTCATGATAAAATGAGCATATCAATTTTTTAAGCGCTCTAAACCATTGTTTAAGTCAAAAAGAGTATAACAGAGGAAATGGGTTTTTTCAATAGAAATTTAAAAAATGTCAAGGACTTCAATAAATTAGTTTTCCTCTTGTCAAAAAAGCTAGAATATTGCGAATTCTGAATAAACAGGGAATAGAGGGAACGAATATGCACTTAAAAACGGTGGACATTTTCGGGTATAAATCTTTCGCGCAAAAAACTCATTTGGATCTTCAGCAGGGAATTAATGGAATCATTGGTCCTAATGGCTGCGGAAAATCCAATATCATGGAATCCATTCGCTGGTGTTTGGGAGAAAGCTCCTGGAAGTCCTTGCGGGCCGACGCCATGACCGATGTCATTTTTGCCGGCACCGCCCGAAAGCCCGCCTTGTCTTTTTGCGAAGTGACTTTAACTTTTGACAATTCCTCCCAAGGACTTCCGATTCCGTTCTCGGAAGTGACGGTGACCCGCCGCCTTTTTAGATCGGGAGAATCTCTTTATTTCTTAAATAAAAGCCAATGCCGCCTTAAAGACGTGCGCGATCTCTTTTTGGATACCGGTCTTGGCAGCGGCGGCTATGCCGTCATTGATCAAGGCCGCGTGGAAATGATGATTTCGGCCAAACCCGATGAGCGTCGCGCGTTCTTTGAAGAAGCGGCGGGAGTCGCCAAATATAATGCGCGAAGAGAAGAAGCCCTTAAGAAACTTGAGCGCGTCGAAGCGGATATGGCTCGCGTAATGGACGCCCGCGCCCTGGTGGATGAACAGGTCAAAAAACTTGATTCGGACGCCAAGAAGGCCAATCTCTTCCAGAAATATAAGGAAGAATTATCAGCGGCGGAGGCCGCGCAAATTTTAAAAGAGATTTCCCGACTTGAATCTCTGCTGGAAGAAGGCCGCCTCAAGCGCCAACCATTGGAAGAATCCCTGGGTCAGAAAAAAGTTGAAATCGATGTCGCTGGCGCGGAAACTTCCGCCTTGAATTTAGAGCAGGCTCAAGGGCAGGCTCAAGCGATGGAAGCGGGTAAAAAATCCTCGGATATAAAGTCTCAGGTGGCGCGTTTGGAAGAGAGAATTGGGTCTTGGGAGCGGGAAGCCGCCTCTGCCGCGGAAAGGGTTAAATCTCTTCAGACCGAAGAAATGACTCTGAAAGAAAAAATAGCCTCAACAGATGAAGATTTAGATCGGGCGCGCGTGGACTTGGAGAAATTGGAAGCGCAACTTGAGGCTGTTCGTCAGGAAGTGGAAGGCGAGACGGAAAGGATGGAGGGTTTGTCTTTCCAAGTCTCTCAGGCTCAGTCAGACTGGGAGGAAAAGGGGCGAAAGACGCTTGAGGCTTCTGAGCGGCTTTTAGTTGAAACCCGCAAAGTCTCCGAAGGTGAGTCGGATTTGACCCGGATAGAGGCTAGAATACGTTCTTCCCTGAGGGAATACGGGAAGGATGTGGAAGCAGCGGCTTCTTTACTAGCGGCGCTAGACGTTGCGCGCGCGGAGCTTAAACAGTGCGAAAACGTTTTAGAAGCCTCGAAAGGGGATTTGGAAACGACGCGGGCGGAGTTAGAGAAAGCGCGTCTTAAGGAAAAAGAATTGGACGCGGAAAATTTGCGTCTCCATTCTCAAATAGCGGAAACGCAGGCCCAGCTCAAAGCTTTGGAAGCTCGCGGCGAACAGGACGCGTATTGGGTGGGCGCTCAGACGGTGGCGCGCGCCGGGCTTCCGGGAATCGTGGGAACCTTGCAATCTCTTTTTGAGGCGGAAGATTCTCTTCGAGTTAAAATTCAGGATATCTTGGGAGAAAGACTTCATGCGGTGGTGTGCGAGGATTCCGCTTCCGCGCGGAACGCGATTGATTTCTTGAAGGCCTCCAACCGCGGACGTTGCCGGTTTTTAGTTCTTAGTTCCATTCCTTCCGGCGCTTCCGAGAGAAATTATCCGGGAGAAGCGACGCCGCTTTTATCTAAAATCAAGTTTGACTCGCGCTATGAGCCTTTGATGCGCTTTCTTTTCGCCGAAAGTTACGCTTTGGGACCCGTGGTCTTTGGCGATCATTGGGTGTTTGGCGGCGCAATTCTTTCTCCTCAAGAAGGATTGTCCTTGGCGGACATCGAACGTCTTCGGAGAGATTTGGAATCCCTAAAAACGAGCTTGGCGGATGTCGCCGCTCAAAAGCAAACCGTTTCCGCCTCGATTGGCGATTGGGAAAATAAATCTCGCGTCGCGTCCCAAAAAATGACGGAAGATTTAGGGCGCAGGGAATCTTTGGCCGCCCAGGTGGTGGAAAAAGAAGCGGTTCTAGCCGCGCGGCAAAAAAATAGTTTGATTGTGGAGACGGAGGCGGTGGAAGGCTTAAAAGAGTGGTCTATCTCCGCTGATAAAATCAAAGAGTTAAAAAACGATCTTCAAGCTTTGCGGAGCGCGGAAGAAGCGGCTCGTTTGTCCCAGGAAGAATCTCTGAAAGCCCTTTCCGTTCTAAAGGAAAAACTGGTTGAGGAAAAGGCTAAACAAGGCGTTGTGAAAGCCCGGCTTGAGGCTTTGGAGGGACAAGCCTTCCAGCTTAAGCGTTCTTGCGATCGTCTTGAAAAGGAAAAAGAATCCCATCGTGAATCCATCGCGCGCGCGGTGGAAGCGATTTCTTCCCTGTCCTCCAAACAGGAAGAATGCGCTTTAAGTATTGCCCAAGGCCGCCAAGAATTGGACGTTTTCTACCGAGACTTGGCCGTTTCCGAATCGGAGTTGAAAACGGTGATGGAGAGACTTCAGCAATTGGAATTGGACATCCATCAAAAAGGAGAGTCCTTGAAAATTCTCAAGGCGAACGCCGAAGCCGTTCAAGAAGAGCTTCACGCTTTGGATGTCGAAGCCAGCGCTTCTAAAAGCGCCCAGGAAAGCCACAAATCTCGCTTGTGGGATCAATGGCAGTTGACCTATGACGAGGCGAAATCTAAATACGAGTCGCAGGAGGAAGTGAACCCCGAGCGTCTGGAATTTTTGAGAAAGCGCATTAACAGTCTCGGCCACGTCAATATGGCGGCGCCCGAGGAATATCAGGAACTGACCCAGAAGCAAACCTTCCTCAATTCCCAGATTGAGGACATTTCCCGCGCCCGGGAAGACTTAAAGCGCGCGATTCAAACCATCAACGATTCGACGAGAGAAAATTTCCGCAACACCTTTAATGAAATTAGGGACCATTTCAAGAAACTTTACGGGACTCTTTTTGAAGGGGGCGAGGCGGATCTCGTTTTGAGCGATCCGGAGAATATTTTAGAGACCGGCATTGAAATCATGGCCCAGCCTCCGGGCAAAAAACTCCAGAGTATGTCTCTTTTGTCCGGCGGAGAAAAAGCTTTGACTGCGGTCGCTCTCTTGTTTGCCTTTTTCATGGTCCGTCCGTCTCCTTTCTGCATGTTGGATGAGGCCGACGCGGCTTTGGATGACGCCAATGTCGAGCGTTTCGTGGGACTCCTCAAAGAATTTGAGTCCCGGACGCAGTTCTTAATTGCCAGTCACAACAAGCGAACGATGGAGGCGGCCGACGCGATTTACGGCGTCACGATGGAAGAATTGGGTGTCAGCCAGCTCATCAGCGTGGATTTCAAGAGTCGGGAGCGCGCCGATATCCAGACATCTCCGCTTTCATCTCAAGAGCCGGCGTCGAGCGAAACCCCTGTCGCGGCATAAAACCGAGAATTTCTCGTTTGGTTGCCAGCAAGAATTAGGTCTTTTGCCGAGCCTTGACTAGGCCCTTTGGCCCATCTTTTCTTCCTCATTGAATGTTATATGTAGATTGAGGAGGGAACAGACTATGAATCCCTTGAACCAAAATCGAAGAGGGCGAAAACATCCATCCGAGTCTCGTCTTGATTTATCAAACAGGCGAAAGTCCGTGGCGCTCATTAGTCATCAAATGACTCTCGGTTCTTTCGACACTTTGAAGGAGAGCTATCACTGGGTCGTCAAACGCGGAACTTGCTTAATCGAGAAATAGAATTTTTCCGCCTCAAGGCGGCGGCTTTTTTATTTGGGTTATTGTTTATGACTTTGGAATTTGTCCAAGCGGGCACGGTTGCCAATCCAAATCTGGATAGCGATTTTACCAACATGATGGGCTGGATGAGCGGACAATTGGCCAACGGGCTTGGTTTTAACGCCGGAGAAACCTTTGATCCTCCCCGAGAAGTGACGGATCGCCGCATCGAGACCGATTTATCCCTGGGTATCGGAAATATGCCGTTCAACAAGGCGCAGTTTCCTCAACTGGATCCTTCTCTCCAAGCGGTTGGGGTTGAAAATTTCTTTCCTGATTCGGTTTTGTTTCCAAATCTCACGATGCATTTAAGGGCCGGGCTTCCCTGGAGATCGGATTTTGCCTTTCGCTTTGCCGATATGACGACTCCGCCGTCTTATCGCCTCTCTAATTCCTTGACAGGAAACGGCCAGTCTAATTCCATCGGAGCCACCTTGCGCAAGCATTGCTTTGGAGAAGACGGAGAGCCCTTGCTGACTTTCGCGGCCAATTATAACCATGTCTTTGGGCGTTTCGGATACGCGACTTCGTTTTCCGGAAATCTTCCCACCGTGGGCGGCTCAAACACTCCGGTCAACGAAAGCGTGTCGGGCAATTTGGGTTGGAACGTCAACAGTTTTGGCCTCAATGCTATAGTCAGTCAGAAATTCGGGGATTGGATTCCTTTCATGGGGTTGGGATACAACTACGTGACGGGGCTTGTGAATGCGGGGATGACGGCCATTGATTCCAGCGGTAATTTGGGCCCCATTCAAGGAGCGGCGACCAGTGGGCCGGCGGCGGATAATGCGAGCGCTATTTTTGGCGCGCAGCTCAACCGCTCTTGGGCGAATTGGTTTTTTAACGGAGAAATAGAAGTCGTCGGTCCGGATAAGGGACAAGCTTGGATTGCGCAAACGGGCTTTTCTCTTCCGTTCTATATTGGAAGAAGCGGAAAAAACGCGGGCCAAGATCAAACGGGCCGGAAAAATCCGCCCTTGTCTCTCGAACCGGGAGGAGTGATTTTGTTGCAGTAGGACTCATTATGTTTAAAAAGACGACCGCGCCTTTTCTTCATCATTCTTGCGGACGGCGCTCTCCCAACCTTGAGATTATGAGGAAAGGGACCGCTTTTTTGTGCGCGTGCCTTGTTCTCTTTGGAAACGGCTTTTATTCTTCCGCTTGGGCCGCTGAGATTAAAAATAGTTTTGATCCCCTTTCTCCTGTTCAAGTAGATATTCCGCTTCTCGCGCCGGCAAGTTCGCTTCTTCCCTCGGGAACGGAAATCCCGAATAATTTCATAAACCTGGATTCCGGGTTAAAGTCCTTAGAGACGACGAAAAAGAAGCTAAAAAACGTTCGAGAAAAGGAAAAAGCGCTCAACCCGGAAAAAAGGGGACAGTCCCCTTTTTCCACATCCTCGTCTTCCGGTTCGAGGTTACTCTCCCACGGAACTGGGAATATTGTCTCATTTGCGCCAATTAGAGAATTAAGAGCGGCTGATCATTTTTCTCCGGTAGATTTTGATGGAGACGGCGCGAAAAAATACGCCGCCTTGGATGGGGTCGAAAGCGGCCCGAGCGTTTCCGAGCTTAAAGGCGTTTTGTCCGATGGCCCCAAATTATCCGGGCAAAGCCTGACCCCATTTTCATTTCATCTGCCTTCCGGACAATGGGCCTCGGCTCGGGATGAGGGACTGGAGGGTTTTCTCTACTCAAAACTGGAACTGGAAAAACAGGGCCAGGGAAATTTGGAACAGCTGGAGGATTATTTTCATTATCTCGATTCTCTTTTGTCTCCCATGGGCTGGGCGGCTTCGGATTTAGAATCTCTTGAGAAAATTCATTCTGCTTCTATTTCGTCTCAACAGAAAAATGCGCAGTTAAACGACTGGCTGGTGTCTGTCGTTTCCAAGTATCAAGCCCAATTAGAGCTTTTAGACCCTTCCTTGTGGGCGAAACAAGCCTCCATTTATCTGATTTTTGCTCGCGCCTATAATCGCTTGAACCCCGGACAGAATTTCATGGATTCTCTCGATGAGACGGAACTTGCCCGTATCCGAGACGAAATCAAGGCCAATTCCTTATGGCTGATGGATATTTTCGAGATTGGAGAAATTCATCGCTGGGGAACCGGCGGAGGTTCGGCTTATTCAATCAAGGGCTATCATGTTAAACCGGAATTAGGCGGAGATGAGGGGCTCAAAAAGCTAATTGAGCGAGCGCAGAAAATGGGAATTAAGGTCGGGGTTGATTTTATCCCCAATCATGTCTCGCTCGATAGCGATTTCATCAAGGAATTTCCAGAAGGAGTGATGCACGTTGTTCCTCCGCAGAATCTAAGCGATGAAGAAATTATGGCCCAGGTTCCTCTTCATAACGGTAAGCCGGCTTTTTATCTTTTGCATACCGATCATTACCCGGAGAACGGAAAATTCGCGTCCAAAAAAATCCTCGTTCAATATCCGATCACCGATTACGGCGGGGATATGTGGACAGACCTTGCCCAGATGGATTACAGCCGTCCGGAAACGCGCCAGTGGGAGTTGGATCAAACATCCAAGATGTTCGGCCCTTGGAGCTTGAACTTTGTCCGTCGGGACATGGCCTATGAGATTTTAAACGCGCGCTATTTCCCCCGCTGGCTTTTTATTTTAGAGCATGAAAGAGACTCTTCCCAAGGCTGGATGAAGGACGCCCTGAATCAATTCATCGAGGATTTTAAAACGCGCTGGAAAAATCTAAACGGGGAAGAGTTCATGGCTCAAATGGCCCAAACAGCCAGAAAAGAAAATCCCGCGGCCGCTTTATTTGACGAAGCCTATAGCAACTTTAGCGATCTGTCGCGGGCGGGGTCGAGCGCAGTTTATAACAAAAATACTCATGACGGAAGCCGAGGACAATACGGACTTTATGACGCGCTGGTTTCCGCCGCCTCCGGCGGTTCCGTTGATTTTTTAAGAGAAGCTTTAAAGAATGTTTCTTTCCGTATGTGGCAGGCAGGCGGCGCCGGCGAACTCAATTTTATCGGCACCCATGACGGCGGCGAGGGAAACCCGGTGGATAAATTCGGGCGCTATTTTAAAGCCGCGGCTTTGACCGCGCTTTTATTTCGCCCGCTTCTCACCTATAACGGACTTGAGCAGGGCGTGGGTCAGGCGGAAAACCTGATTGGAGAACTCTCAAAATCAGTTGACACTCAAAAAGCCATTCCCTTTGATATTCCCGTCCTCATTAATTGGAAAAATTCAAACCCCGACAATCAAAAATATCTGGAAAATCTTTGGAGCATGGGGGAAAAATATAAAGGGGTGATGGGGAAAGCCTTGGAGGTTTTGTCTCCAAAGACGCAGACTTCCATCGTTGCCTGGTCTTCCGGTTATTCTGAAAACGGAGTTCAAAAGGCGTTGATAGGGGCTTCAAACTTTGGAGACAGGTCCGGCGCATTTTTTAATATGGATTCTCCGACCTTGGAGGCCTTTGGGGCGTTTAAGCCGAAAGCGGACCGCGTTTATCTGTTGCGGGATGTTTTGCATCTTAAAAAAGACGGAACTCCGACGGTATATACCAGAAGCGGATCGGACCTGCTTAGAAACGGCCTTTATATCGGTCTTGACGGAGGGGGAACGCAGCTCTTTGAGGTTGAAGAATTTCAGAAGGGTTCTTCCGGAGCAAAGACAAAAGCGCCTTTGTCGTGGGACGAAAAAACCCAGCGCTTTGTGGAAGGTTCTTGGGGCGTTTTTGCTCTTCTTCAGTTTCCTCAACTTTGGACCAATGCCGTCAATCTTGCCCAGGTTCACCCGTGGCTTCAAAGCGCGCTTTCTTTCTTGGGCGTTTCCGCCGGTCATGTGGCGGCCATTTCAGGCATTCCCTTTATTGGAGTTTTATCTGGCATTCTAGCTGACTCCATTTTAATGTCTTATTTTATTGGAAGCAAGGAATATACTCCGGCTGTGGTTCAGACTATCGGGGTGGTGATGGCGAGTTTGATGCTCAGCCAGGTCGCTTGGGCCGGTTTTGTTCCTTTAGCGGTCTATTTCGCGGCCTTGCCTTTAATCCTGACGCATTTAGCTCTTAATTTCCTCAAGTGGAAAGGTCGTCTTCCGGAAAAAATGGCGGGGCTTTCCGTTTGGAGCGCGTGGCAAAAGGGGTTGTCTTTACTCGGGCTTTTTCTTTTGCCGATGGGCATCAGCGTGATGTTTGTGGGTTCCTCCGGAGTTATTCCTTTAATTTTAGGCGGCGTAGCGGCTTTAACAGGACTAGGATTTATGATCGCCCAAAAGCGCGGAAAACTTTCCCCAAAATGGCAGGGCCATTGGGCTTCCTTGGGCGCGTGGCTGGCGACTTTCTTATTTATGTTCATGCCTCTCGCTCAAATTCACAGCGTGTTCAGTAACGCGGTTGGGATGAAGGGGCTCGCCCTTCCCAGTTTTTTGATGGGGGCGGTGGGAAATTTGTTGATGCTCCCGCGAGCGATTCTGACCCAAAATAGAATTTGGTTTGTGGGAAGCGCCTGGGCGGTTGTGGTCGGTGGACTTGGGGTTTTTTTGAGTCTGGCCGCTCATGGAGTTTTTGCGGCCTGGCCGTATTTGGGGGTTCTGACGGCCGCCACTTTTTCTTTTCTCTATTACGCGCTTAAGCGTAATCAAAAATATTTCAAGGAGTCTTCTCTATGGCGCTCGCTACGTTTTCTCATCTCAAAAAAATAAATCGAAAAAGAACGCTTCTCTTCGCGTTTTCTCTTTTTATTTCCGTTCCCGCTTTCGCCAAAAAGCGCGAGCCCTTGTCTTTTTGGCTTAAGGATGAGAAAACAGTTGCCGTCAAAAGAATGTTTGCCAATATTTCGCCCAAGGGCGGGGCGGTGGGCGCGGTCGCGGCTTCTCCGTCTAAAAAAAATCCGGATTACTGGTATCATTGGGTTCGGGACGCCGCAATTACCATGAATGAGATCGTTTACCGCCTGGAGGGTTTTGAGACGCCGGAAGAAAGGCAAATCGAAACTCAAATGCTCAAAAACTACGTCTCTTTTTCTCGCCTCAATCAAACTTCGAAAGCAAAAACCGGTCTTGGGGAGCCCAAGTTCAATATGGATGGAACTCCCTTTAACGGGCCCTGGGCCCGGCCTCAAAACGATGGTCCCGCTTTGCGGGCGATTACTTTCCTTCATTGGGCGCGTTTGCTTAAATCCTCGGGAAGAAAAAAAGAGGTGGTGAAACTCTATGATCCTAAATTTCCGCAAAATTCCGTGATTGGCGCTGATCTGGATTATGTTTCCACTCATTGGAAACAACCCTGCTATGATTTGTGGGAGGAATCATTCGGCTTTCACTTTTTTACCCAGATGGCTGAGCGAAAGGCCTTGCTTGAGGGGTCTGATTTGGCTGAAGAATTAGGCGATTCTCCGCGTGCTCTTTTTTATAGAAGCGAAGCGAAATCCCTTGAGGCCGAAATTGAAAAACATTGGAACTCTGGGCGCGGTTACATCATGCCGACGGTGGACCAAACCAATATGCGCTATAAAAATAGCGGGCTAGATTCTTCCGTCATTTTGGGAGTTCTTATGGGAAACACCCATGATGGTTTTTTCGCGCCCACAGATGACCGCGTTTTAGCGACCGCCCTGGCGCTTGAGAAAGCGTTTTGGAAAATCTATCCCATTGATCACGCAAATAAAGCTCCCGGCATCGCCATTGGGAGATACCCTGAAGATCGCTATAATGGAACGAACGTCTTTAAGCCTGATAATGGAAATCCCTGGGTTTTAAATACGGAGGCCTTTAGCCAGTTTTACTGGACTCTGGCCGCCGACTACTCCAAAAAAAACGCGATTGCTTTAACGCCTCTTAATCTTTCTTTCTTTAAGGCCTTGCCGCTCAAGAAAAAGTATCTCGCGTCCTTAAAAGCCGGGGAGACGATTCAAAGTTCAAATCCGCTGTTTCAATCCTTGATTTCGGCTCTTCGGAAAAAGGGGGACAGCTTCATGGCGGTAGTGCGCCGCTTTATTAATCCCAATGGGACGATGTCCGAACAGATTGACCGCAAAACCGGCCGCATGGTTTCCGCTCCCAATCTCACCTGGAATTACGCCGGGTTTTTGTCCCAGGACCGTACCCGGCAATAAAAGGGGACAGTCCCCTTTCCTCAATAATCTCAAGGTCGGGACAGCGCTGTCCGCAAGAATTATCAAGAAGAGTCACAGTCCCCTTTTGGGTCTTTTGCCGGAAACCTTCTAGGCCTTTGGACCCATCCTCTTTGTTCGCCGGAATGTTATATCTAGGAGGATATGAGACGAGAATGTCTTCTTGCGGCTTTAGCGCTCGCTTTAGGCCCTCTCTCCGCTTTCTCAGGAGAAGAAAGGCTGGCTCCTGAAAGTCTCAATCCGGCTTCCGTTGAATTTACGCCGCTCTCTCCGGCTCTTCAAGACGTTTCTTTTCAAGAGACCTTGCCGTCCTTACCGGAAGAAAAGGGGACAGTCCCCTTTTCCCCTTTTTCTAAGTTGACGATTACTCCTGTTTCTCGCGTTTCCGCGCTTCCTGTTGCACAAGAGATTGTCGCCCTCAAGACAAGTCCGGAATTGGGAAACGCCGCACGCTCTCTAATTCCCAAACGTCTTCTAAGCGAGAAAAAGGGGACAGTCCCCTTTTCGGTCAATTTTGACGGCGCTCACGCGGATAATTCTCAAGACTCAGATTTGGACGCCTGGATTTCTCAAGAAGAGCGCGTGGCTTTATCAAGAATGAGTAAAAACATCTCGCCCCCAGGGGAAGCCAAGGGGGCGGTCGCGGCTTCGCCTTCAAGAGAAAACCCCGATTATTGGTATCACTGGGTTCGAGACGCGGGACTGACTATGAATGCGGTTGCGACCCTTTATCAGAACGAAACCAATCATGCAAAAAAGCGCGTCTATTTAAAGATGATGAAAGATTATGCGCGCTTTTCTCGGAATAATCAGACTACTCCCACTTTATCAGGGTTGGGCGAGCCTAAGTTCAATATGGACGGGACGGCTTTTAACGGGGCTTGGGGGCGCCCGCAAGACGACGGTCCGGCGATTCGCGCTATCGCCTTGATTCGCTTTGCCAAAGCGCTTATTTCCGAGGGAAATTGGAAATTGGCGCGTCAGCTTTATGACGCCAAACTCCCCACTTCATCCGTGATTAAGACGGATTTGGAATACGTGTCTCATTTTTGGAAGCAAACCAGCTATGATCTTTGGGAAGAGGTGCGCGGACATCATTTCTATACCCAGATGCTCCAGAGAAAGGCCCTCTTGTCGGGCGCGGAACTGGCCCGTATGATGAATGATCCGGGCGCGGCTGATTTTTATGAACAAGAGGCGGCTCTTTTAAAGCCGGAAATCGAACGCCATTGGGATGAGGAGAAAGGGCTCATTGTCCAAACCCTGGATCAGGACGCGGGCTTAAATTATAAAAAAAGCGGGATGGACGCGGGCGTTATTCTGGCGATTTTACAGGGAGCTTTTAAAGACGGTTTTTTCCAGGCGACCGATGATCGGGTTCTTTCCACCGTGGTTCAAATGGCGGAAACTTTTAAAAACCTTTACCCCTTGAATCAAAAAGCGGACGCGCCGGGAATTGCGATTGGGAGATATCCCGAGGACCGCTATTTCGGGGGAAACCCGTGGGTGATTTCAACCAATACCTTTGGCCAGTTCTATCTTCGAGCGGCCCAGGATTACGCCGCCCAAGGATTTATAGAAATCACCGCGCGTAATCTCGCCTTTTTTAAAGGCTTAAACTTTCCCGGAAAAGATAATCTCCGCCCAGGCTTAAAAATTGACAACTTAAATCCTCTCTTTGACCCCATATTAAACGCTCTACGGGAAGAAGGTCGCCGTTATTTAGAAACCGTGCGCCGCTACGCCAATCCTGACGGTTCCTTGTCCGAACAAATGGACCGGGAAACGGGAATGATGATTTCGGCCCGAGATTTGACTTGGAACTATGTCAGTTTTTTAAGAGAAGCGTGCGAGGGCCGAAGCTGTCTTCTCAATCCCTTTCCCAAAAAGCCTAAAAATCCGTAAGATAGAGTAAACCATGGAACAAAAAAAAGATCCTCTCGCGCTTGTCGCCTCAACCATCGCCCACGAACTAAGAAATCCCCTCGCGGTTTTAAATAATTCTCTTTATTTTATCCGCGCTAAAATAGACAACGACGCCTTGGATCCCAAGGTGCGCAAGCATTTGGGATTTTTGGGAGAAGCGATTAAAAATTTAGAGGCGGAAATCGAGCGTTTGCCGGAATACCTCAAACCTCTTAAGAATCAAAAGTCTAAACGATAGGTTTTGATTAGACGGCTATTTTGAGATAAGGTATCCAACCCCGACACCGATAACCCCAAAGACGAACATTCCTATCGGCCCTAAAAGAAGCGCGCCGAGAAGCCCGCCGTAAGCGCCGATGAGGCCCATTCCTTTCCACGGCAGTTTCGGCCAGGAAGATTTCTTTTGATCTTGGCCGCCGCAATCAACGGAAGCCGTTTTCTTTCCGGAGTCGGTCTTGGCTTCGGAGGTTTGATCTTTCTGGCCGCTAGAGCTTACCGGCGGCGCGGAAGCGGTTTGAGTGCAAGCGCTACTAGGGGAAGTGTCAATGCTGTTTTTTGAATTATTATTTGGAGCGTTGCTGGGAACACAGGTCCCGCCGCCGCTGGCAGCGCTAAACACCTGCCCCGCAGGACAATTTTTTGGCTTATTGTCCGATGAAGGAGGCGTGCATTGAGGATTCGCGGCAATTTTCTGGCGCAAAGAAGTTGCGTTCGTTTGCCATTTCCCTAGTTCCTGGGTGCATGAAATTTTGGGCGTGAGATTCGGTTTTCCCTCCGCTTGATTTTTCGTAACGAGAACCGGGGCGGAGGTCATGGGGAGGTTCGCCGCGCATTCCGCCTCGCCTTTTTGCTCCGCTTTTTCGCAAGCCTGAATTAAGGTTTTCATGGCGGGACTTTGTTGCAAGGTTTGAAGACAGGCGTGAATCTGAGCTTCCGCCCTCGTTAGTTGCGCTTTCAAGTCTTGGCAGGAATTGCCTTGAGAAGGCTTGGGGGGGATATCCGTGCCGGGATTCTGAGATGGTTTTTGAGCGACGGTGCCCGAACCTGGAGCCTTTGACTTTTTTTTCGGCGCAATCCACGAAGGGGTTTGCGTAACCACGACGTCAAAGGCATTTTTCCCGGTGGGTATGCCCAGATATTGATTGCCGATTTTGACGGTTGAAGGAGAACCGTTGGAATATCCAATGCTTCCGGCTTGCGAATAAATGGTGAGATGAAGCTTCTTTTGCCCGTGAACGTTATCGCTGTCGACCCCGGCGCTCAAGGTGACCTGTTTTCCCAAGGGAAGGCAGGATTTTTTTAAATTTTCTGTCAGGGTTTTTTTCTGACAAAGATAATCCTTGGTTGCCTTGCTGGGGTGATATCCCGCGTGTCCGTAAAAAATAAATTTAACATTTCGGTTGAGGCTTGGCGGCAAGCGGAGGGATTTTGCGACTTTAAAGGCATCTCCTGGTTTACAGGCAAAATTAGGCTGATCATGCTGCTGGGAGAAAAAAACGGCGCAAGGAATATAGACGTAAAGAGGAACGTTGGGATTTTTTCCAATTTTTTTAGAAAGGGAGACGCAGGATTTCTCTGCTTCGCTTCCCCATTGTTTTATGCAGGCTTTTTGGCTTTCAGCCGCCTCTTTTTCTTTCGCGGTTTTCGCCGCCAACTTGTCGGCCTTAGAGGCATGTCTTGATTTTAATACGCTCTTGATGCTGACGCAGGCGTTGCCTTTCCAAAATTGTCCGCTGGGGCATTCGATTTTTTTGCCAGGGGATACATTGACGCACTTATTGACTTGTGAATCCCATGCTTGATTTGCTCCGCACCCAACGCCCCCCATTAAGGGCTTCGAAGCGGTTTTGGGATAAAAATCATGCGTGCCCCACCAATGTTTAACTTCCGATAACCACGAAGAATTGGCTTGAGCGTTGGACTTATGGTGGACCGAGGCCAAAACCATGGTGGAGGTTGAAATTCCTTGCGCGGAAATAAGTCCGGTGAAAGAAGAAAAAACAATCGCGGCTAAAATTCCCATGCGCGTGAATCTTTTCATCGTAAAATTAGCATAACACACAAACGTTTTTCGCGCAAGGGGAAAAAAGGCCCATTTTAGAAATAGGTCTTTTGGCCCTGGCGGGGCTTATAGCCCTGCCGTGTCAGCCTTTCGGGGCGGCATTTCCTATAATAAGAGCCATGAAATATCCTATTCTTATTTTAGATACGGTCGGAGAAGTTTTGAGCGCGGGTCTATTCCATCAGGATAAACTCAAAACGCTGAGGCTCAAAGGTGTGGAGACCTCGGGAGAATATCTTTTGTTTAAAGCGGTTGACCGACTTCTGTCTGGGGCAAGGCTTCATTTAACGGATATTAAGACCGTGGTTGTTTCCAGCGGGCCTGGAAGATTTACCGGTATTCGCATTGGCATGACTTTTGCTTCCATCTTGAGTTCTCAATTGCGAGTTTCCACATTGGCTATCTCTGGCTTGGAGGCGCTTGCGTTTGGAACAGCGGGGGAAAAAAAATGCCCTGTCTTGGCCGGTTACCGCGGGGAAAAATATTACCAGAGTTTTGAGCGCAAGAGTCTTCATAAGGCGCCGAGGGCCGTTTCCAAACCCGCTTGGAGTTCCAAGGAAGATTGGGAACAAAAAAAACTGGAGATTGAATCCCGTTCGTTTCAGATCATTGAGCGGGAGCCCACGCCCGACGATTTTCTCAAAGCCGCTCTTTTTTGTTTAGAGAAAAACCAAATTCCGAAGTTTGAGCCGCTCTATCTCAAAGCTGCCGGTTATGAGCGAAAAAAATAATTTAGAGATTCGCCTGGCGCGATCTTCGGATATGGAAGCGGTTTTCTCCCTCGAGTCTTATTGGCCTTTTGCTCCGCATTGGTCAAAGCCTCAACTTGAAGCGGAATTGTCGCGGCCGGGTTCCATTTTTCTCACGGCGCAGTTTCTTTCCGATATTGGAGGTTATTTGATTGGACGCGTTTTTGAAAAAGAGATTCAAATTTTAAGCGTTTCCGTCAGCCCGCGGTATCCGAGGCAAGGCATCGCCGCGAGCCTTTTAGAAGAGGCGTTGGCCAGCGCGCGCCTTAAGGGTTGCGCGCGCGCAACCCTTGAAGTTTCAGAGCGGAATCTGCCTGCTTTGAGCCTCTACCGGAAGCTGGGCTTTCAAATCGTGGGAAAAAGAGCTAAATTCTATAATGACGGTTCAAGCGCGCTTCTTATGGATAAACTTTTGTGAGGAACCGGTTTTGGCGATCTAAATTCGGATTTTTTCTGTTTTTGGTTCCGCTTTGTTTGCTTACTTTCTTGCCTTTGGGGGCGACACCCAACCGTTCCAGCGAAAGCCATTACGTCGCCGCGCTTTTGGAACAATACCGGCATAATCCGCATTGGGCGCTTAAAGAGTATGGTCTAGCTCTGAAACAAGATTCCTCTTCCGCCTTTTTGGCTAATGCCGGCACTTCCGCGGCCCTGGAAGCGGGAAACTTGGCGCAGGCGCGGGCCTGGGCCGAAAAAGCGATTTCGATCAGTTCCAGCAGCGCGGAAAGCTACCGGCTTTTGGGGCGCGTGTTGTGGGCTCAAAATGATTTACCTCAAGCCGAGGCGGCTTTTCGAAAGTCTCTTTTCCTTGATCCGATGTCTTCCGATGCGGTCTATGCCTTGGCCGCTTTGACCGCCCTTCATTCCTTCGATGAGGCGGAAAAAATTTTAAAACAGTTTGCGCTTTTAAATTCGGATGACGCTTCAGATACCTATTTCCAGATTGCGGAGATTGAGTTCAAGCAAAACCATCTACGCCGAGCGATTAAATATCTGAAGCGCTCCATTCGGGCTGATCCGGATTCGGATTCCATCCCTTCCCGCTACGCTTTAGCCCAGGCCTACGAACAAGAATATTCGACGGCTTCGGCGATTAACGAGTATAAGACTATCATTCCCTTTGAGCCGAGAAACGCCAAGCTACTTGATCATATCGCGGAAATTTATTCTCTGGAAAATAATTGGCCGGCGGCTCGCGATTTCTTCAACCGGTCTTTGGCCGTTGATATTCATGATCCCGAGGCCAATTACTGGATGTCCGTTCATTCCGAGAAAAAGAAAGATTTTTTTTCCGCGATTCACTATTTGGAATCCAGTTCCGCCTTGCCCAACGATCTCTATCTCAACTTGGAATTAAGCTACGATTATACGCGCGTCAACGACACCAAGGGCGCGGTCGCAGTTTTGGAAAAAGCCAGGAAAACCTGGCCTAAGGACGGCACGCTTTTTTTCTCATTGGCGTTGGGTCTTGAAGACCTTAAGAAGTATAAGTCTGCCATCGAGGTGCTTAAGGCTGGGCTTAAGGCTAATCCAACTGATAAGGATATGCTTTACGAATTGGGTTCCGTCTTGGACAAAATGAACGACGTTTCCGGTTCTGAAAAGGCTTTTCAAACTCTTTTGAAAGAATCGCCCAATGACGCGGATGCCCTCAATTATCTCGGCTATGAATTGGCGCAAAGAGGCATTAAACTGAAAGAAGCAGAGTCTTTGGTTAAAAAAGCGATCAGCCTTAACCCTGACAATGGCGCCTATCAAGATTCGTTGGGCTGGGTTTATTACCGGGAGGGATTTTTTCATCGGGCGCGCAATCAAGCTTTCGCCGCCTTGGAAAAATTCCCCGAGGATAAAGAAATATGGGCGCATTTGTCTGACATCGAAACGGCTCTTAAAAAACCCAAAGAGGCCTGGGTGGCGATGAAGATGTCGGCGGCTTTTACCAGTCACGGCGACGCGGCGAAGAAAAAACTGGATCAAATGGACAAAAAGTTGTCCCATCAGGAAATCGGGGAGTATTTTTTAAGCTACTTTTCACTGCTTAACGACGACATTTCGGGTTTTGCCTCGGCTTGCCGTTTCGGCCTGAATGTTTTTGGCCATCCGGTTTCGTTTCAGGCTTCCTGTTCGTTTCACGCGGCGTCGGATTTCTCCATTGAGGTGATGGGACCGATGTTTTCTTCTTTGTTTGATATGGAAGTTTCCAGCGGTTCTTTTTCGATGGGAAAGATTACGATTAAAGGAATTCCCTATTCCAACGCGAGACGGGCGTCTAGGCAGGCTTTGGGGATGATTGCTGATTATTTTTCCGGAGCTCCCTTTTTAGACCGATCGGCCAAATACGTGAGAAGTTTCGGCCATGCCAGCGTGCGGACCCAGAATTGGGTTTTAAAGCTCAACAAAGAAGGAATTATGGCTTATCAGTTTACGTCTTCTTTGTACCCGCATCTTACTCTTCAGCTTTCTAATTTCCAGAATTTGAGAGGCCATCTGTTTCCCAGTCTTATCGAGGTGCGGGGGAAAGGTTTTGTTTTTGATCTCGATTTGACCCATTGCAAGGTCCAATTTAACCGTCCGTTTCCGGATGATTTTAACCCATGATCAAGAAAACGAGCGTTCAATGCCCCGCTAAAATCAATTTATTTCTGGAAATCACGGGCAAGCGCCCCGATGGGTATCACCGGCTTAAAACTCTGTTCGCGAAAATTAATATTTATGATGTCTTAGATTTGAGCCTCGCTTCGGGCCTTGAGCGTCCGGAACTCTTGGTTGAGGATTCAGAATCCACCTCTTCCTTATCCGCTGGCCCAGATAATTTAGTCTTGCGCGCGGCGAATCTTTTTTTTAAGGCCTTTGGGGTTAAGGTGGGAGTGCGTCTTTCCCTTAAAAAGAGAATCCCCATTGGCGCAGGTTTGGGCGGCGGTTCTTCCGATGCGGCGGGAACGCTTTTGGGCCTAGGCAAGCTTTTAGGCTTGGACTCGGGAGGCGCGGCCTATCGGAAAAAAATTCTTGAACTGGCTCGCGGGCTTGGGGCCGATGTTCCTTTTTTTATTCAGCCTCATTCTTTCGCCTTGGGAGAAGGGATCGGGGATCGCTTGAACGCGGTTAAAATACCGCAGGCTCTGCCCTATCTGATTTTGGTTTTTCCCGGAGTTTCAATTTCGACGGCAGAATCTTACAAAGCCTTGCCTTTGCCTGAGCGCAAGGATGTGTTGACAAGATTGTCCCAGCTTGATAGACTGACGGAGGCGCTCAGGCGTGGAAATTCCGTCGAAAAATGGGGACAATTACTCTTTAACCGCCTGGAGGATTCAAAAGTGGCGGCCGAGCCGATTGTTCGCGAGACGCGGGATATTTTAAGCAAATTGGGCCTTAAAGGGGTTCGGATGTCGGGATCGGGATCATCAGTTTTCGGCTTTTGCGAGTCTTATGCCGAAAGCGAGAAAATTTTAAACAAGCTCAAAATTTATCCATGGAAGTCGTTTTTGACTAGTTGTCAGTGACTATGAATATCACCGAAATTCGCGTTCATCTTTGTCATGAGGACAAGCTTAAGGCTTTCGCGACGGTGACCTTTGACGGCTGTTTTGTCGTTCGCAATATGAAAATCATCTCCGGCAATAAGGGCCTTATTCTTTGCATGCCTTCCCGACGGCTTGAAGACGGAACTTATAAAGACATCGCTCACCCCATCACTGTGGAATTTAGAAAAATGCTTGAGGAGCAGGTTTTGGCCTGCTACGAGGCGGAAGTTAAAAAATCCGCGGCGTAATATTCTTTAGCGACAGAAATGTCAGTCAAAAAAGTTATAATGGAAACTCTTAGAGATAAGCGGAATGCTTAATTTATTCCCAGGTGGTGAAATGGTATCACAGCGGACTTTGAATCTTTCAGCGCCCGTTTCCGATCCGTCCGACGACAAGCCGTAAATTCCCATTTCTACCGACGAGAAACAGCCTTTGTTCTTTTGTGCGCCGCGTATCGCCGCTTACCGCCGTTTTACATGCGGTTTGGACACCCAGATGGACACCGGTTTAGAGTCGGTTTATTTGTTGAGGCGCCGGGGTCTTGCGTCTGAGGCGCTTCCGTTTATTCGGGCAAGCGTTCCGCTGTGTAATCCACGAACTCCTTAAAGTCGTTCTTGCCTGCCGCGCGCAAAGACGCGCCGCCTAGGACCCACAGAAACGACCGGCAAGCCGTTTAACGGGTATCCATTAACGCCAAGCAACCAAATAATACGCGGGAGAGATTGATAGAATATCCGAAGATGAAAAAAATTTTTAATTCGCGGAAAATGATGGAATTGGCCGTCAATGTCATGCGCCAATCCGTCATGACGAACGAAAAGCTCAGCGGGTCCTCAACAAGCTAATGGAGAAGAATCTGCTGCGGCGTGTTGGAAAAGGTCCGGCAACCCGATATGAGGTTGTTCGATCGTGATTGGGAAGGGATGCCAAATTCTGGAGCCCGGAATCCCGACAAAAATCCCGACAAAGTGTCGGGATTCGTTCACGGGCCATCGCGCCAAATATCCCGCCATTTTGGCGCGATAAAATCCGAGCCGGAGGCATGATCTGGGACCGGTTGCGGGACATGAGGCAAGGGCCATGAAATGGATCGCGCCGCTTTTCGCTCCCAGTTTAAGGTCATTTTGCCACCTTAGCCCCTGGTCCGAATTTTTGGGAGCAACTCATTTGGTTCTACGCCCAAATACGGAACCCGTGTATTGAGGTAAAACAGGAGAATGGAAATGAACGCGCAACTAAAAAACAATTTAAGCATTGCATTGCTGTATGGGCTATCATTCTTTCTTTTATGGTTTAGAAGAAAATATGCAATCGCTCAATTAATAAAACAATCGGCGAACTCTAACTTTGATGTCCTTATTGGCAAAAGTCTAGTGTATTTCGTTTCAATTGCTCTATTTCTTGTCGCCTTAATCTCTTCAATCCGATGTCTATCTCCCAAATTTAATATGGAAATTAACAAGCTACTTAGCAGCCAACAAGGAGACAATTTAACTAGCGTATCAATATTTGGGCTTGGGTTTATTATGTTATGGTTTAGAAGAAAATATCTAATCGAGCAATTGACGAGAAATATAAACTCCCGCTTCAGTGTTTTTATGGCTACAAGTGGAATGTATATCATCATGTTTGGCATGTTTTTTGTCGCCTTGATCTCTTTGTTCCGTTGCCTATTCGCAAATTCTTAAGAAGCATAATCAAATGAACAAGAAACGAATCGGGCTGTGGACTGGGAGCATCATCGGCGTTGCCTACGCAATCGCAACCCAAATTGACACAATACCGCCTCTATGGCTATCGACTTCAATCGTCCATTTTATCGATAACATTTTGGTTATACTGACATTTACAAATGCAGTTATTACGTTCCTGACGTTACGGTTGGTTCCCATAAGCTCAGATATATCCGATCTGATTTATGAAGCCGCAAGCGTACTGTATTTCGTCATTCTTGGTGTTCTGGTCGACAGATTGCGAACGCGCTTTTCTAGGAGCCAGGTATTTTTTATTCTTCTCGGTTTTGTGGTTGTAAACATGGCGCTTATTTTTATTCCACTTTTTTTCTGGCGGAGACTTTTTGCTTCCGTTTTTATGGGTGGCGTTCCCCCGCTTCTTAGGAAGAACTTCACGGGGCCGCGATGAAAAATGTACACAGAGGCAACAACAGCGGCAAGCGGAAGAAATTATTCTTGCGGGCTTGGAGCGAAAAACAGCGGAAAAAATGAATTCAGAAATTCCGTGGGAGCATGAAGGCATGGGGGAAATAGGGACAGTCCCCATTTCCCTTGTTCAAGGCGGTCCAGTCATTGAACCGCCGCCTCATTGGATCGTCCCTTTTGAAGACGCCGCAGATCCAAAAACGGGCGAGTGTAAAATGCATTGCTATAGAAACTTTTCTACTGGCAAATGTGAGTAAAAATTGGAGAGAAATATGGGATACATAATAGACTCAGATGCCAAAAATGCTCAAGAGGGCATTAATCCAGAAAAACTACTGTCGTTTGATAACAATGCGTTGTCCAGCTTGCAAGAGTTAAACAAGATAATATCCGAACTCTTAGGCCTAATTTTTATAAGGGATGCCAGAAACATAAACCTGCCTACGATTATGTATTCGACGCTTGCATCTAAATATTTAAAAGCTCGACCACGCCTATGGGAAATCACTCTGGCCATGAATATGCTGGGAATTAAAACCCCGCTTTGGCGCATCTCCGCAGCAAAGAATATTCATGGATTACGCTTAGAAGGGCCTCAAATAAATCCTCAGTCTGAATGTAAAGCCTGTTCTGGGTGTGGCCGAATCCTTTCAGTGGAGAGCGGACCCTCATCCTATCGCTATCATCGAAAATTAATCCAGAAAATGGATATTGCGAATTGCTTGCCTCCATTCTTAGTTGCCCAACACAAGCTGATGGCAAAGGCCATAGACAGAATGCGGGGAGAGGGAGTTTTTGATGATATTCTTCGGTGTGCGGAACAGTCTTTATTATCCCTCCAACTTCCGATTGACCACTACTCGCTCACTGTCGAGTCCACTATCCACATGAAAACGAAAATTGTCCAATCATGCATTGGATTGATTCGTCTTACTCCTCGGATATTTATAAATGTGAAGGGAAAAGAAATCCCAGTTAGTTCTAAATGGGAAGCGCAGAAAATATCTGGAAAGAAATACCCTGAGCGTGTACTTTTTTTTCAAGCATGCCCTGTTTGCCTTGGCCGAGGGACGCAATATACCCGGAGGCAAAAAACGGGAAGGAAAAATAAATGACCAAGCGCGAGCAAAAAAGGTTGGTCCGGTCGAATCTGAAAAATATGTTTCTCAGGGCTTGGAGCGAAAAATAGCGGAGAAATGAATTCAAAAATTCCGTGGGAGCGCGAAGGCATGAGGGAAATAGGGACAGTCCCTATTTCCCTCGTTCAAGGCGGTCCAGTCATTGAACCGCCGCCTCAGCAGGTAATCGAAGCTCCGCCCGAACCAGTGATGGAGCCAAGAGGAACCCAATGAAACAACCCTTTAATTGGTTTTTTAAAAATAATAACCGCAGAGTACTACTTGTATTCACCATCGCTTTTCTGCTGGTGGAAGTGTTCTCAGCTTTTGAACCAGAAATGCATCCAATTAGCCATTGGTTGCAAATTCACATACCAGTATGGCTTGCAATTTCTGATATCGGTATTGTTGGCATCTGTCTGATGATTACGGCGCATAATCGCCCCTTGGAGCAGGATAAATACGTTTTGTCCATATTGATTCCAGCTTTACTGATTCTAAGGCCATCTATTAATGTTTTGTTAAACAGTCATGTTGTTTGGGTCAGTGGGGTTGGAGTCATTTTCTTATTAGGATCTACGTTCTATTGGGCAATTGTGACAATCCTCCGGCCATTTTTAAACTCAAGAAAAAAAGAACCGTTTCCTGAAATCAAAGGGACATACTACGCTCGCGAAGGAGAAACCTGGACGGACGAATTCGAGCATTTAAAAGTCAAAGAAGAATTAGAATATGAGCTCTCCCAGGAATTTCCGGATTTTTGGAGCGCTTCTTCGCATTTTACGAAGCGGAAGAAATTGGAACTCTTGGAGCGGACCGCAGCGAAGTTCCATGAGAAATATGGCCGCGGGAAAATGGCGTTGAGCGTCAAGGAATTAAAAGAACGAATAGAATCGGCGTAATCATCGTTTGCGCCGCTCAAATTCGCGCCTTGGAGGAGTCAAGAATGTCGGAAGATGGCCAAGAAGCCGTGAGGCGGGAAATAGGGACAGTCCCTATTTCCACTACCACTCCTGCTGGAGTGCCCGTTGCCGGAGCGCTCAGCGTAGGAATTGTTGGAGTAGGATCCTGGGCCAGCGCGGCAGAACTTAACGCACTCCTAACTTGCCGACATCAAGGAGGAAAATAATGAACTGGATCGAATTTACAATTAAATCCTGGTATCACGCCCACTCTAGCCTTTTCCTAACTTTCGTGGCAATAGCGGGAATTATTGGCGGACATTTTGAATCTGAGAAAAATCTGGGTGGAGCAATTTTTACTTGGCTGATTTCTCTATCAGCTTTGATGGGAGCCATTATGCCTTTTTTCCCGTGCGAACCGTCCTATCCTTGGCATATCGCGATGCTCATCGTTTATTTATGTCTCCCTTTACTTATTATTTTTAGACGCAAGAAGCAGAGTGGCGAAGAGACCTCTAAAAAACCATCTCTTAAAAGACCTCGTATGTTATTGATTGTGGGAAAGGGCGCAGGCGGAGGGTTAATCGCATTTATTACTTGCTGGGGTGTTCATTTGGGTTTAGCAGTAGCTACAATCGTCGGCGGAATCTTTGGGTTAATAGTCATCATTAGTTGGATAATTGAAGGCAAAAACAATAAAAATCAATGAAATATGCTACTCCCTAAAAAGAAATTACGCGAACATATAGGGGAAATAAATGAGCAATCGCGAGCAAAAAAGGTTGGTCCGGTCTGGTGGAATTGGAGAAATTGGGGGGTATATTAATTTTGGCGGACCGCCAAATGCTGGAATTCAGATACCGACACTGGGAATCGGATGGGGGATAGGCGGTGGTTATTTTACTGGAGTGATTGATACATCTCCTCTTAGACCTTGGACAATTAAATGAATCTAATATGGCAAGCGTTGCTCGATTGGAGCTTTTTCTTGATTATGTTATTTAAGGGGCAAGAAAACTGCGAAAGAGCGATTAGTATTTCTAAATCCATGCACAAGGAGGGCTGGGAACCGCCTAAGATCACTTTATTAATGGTTGATGTTGTGAGATACACGCTAACCATAGGCGCTCTTCTGGCGGCCTGTATTGATACTGTACGATTGTTATCCTCATACTTTTGATAAAGGAGAAAATGGCAGATACAGCTACTCATCTTTTAAAGGCAGGAATAGGTCTCGCGGGACTTATATTCTTTATGGGGATGAGAAAGAGACTTCTTTACGCCGATGGGAAATCCCATAAAGCGCTGATAAAGAAAAGTCCCCGGTGGGCGCAAAATATTGCCTCTCTGCTTTTATTCTTTCCACTTTGTCTCGGGATATGCGTTGAGTTGTTCCGCGCATTCGATCCTGGTTTTATACTTTCTCGACGGGTGTCTTTTGTTTTTTCAGCGGGTTGCCTCGCGGGACTCATGCTTTTGGCATTGGGCATAAAAATTTATGCAATGTTCTCGAAAAAGCGGGTTAAGGAATGACCTCATGAGTGAAACAGGGACAGTCCCCATTTCCCTTGTTCAAGGCGGTCCGCCTCAAACAGTAATCGAAGCTCCGCCCGAACCAGTGATTGCGCCGAGAGGAACCCAATGAAATAATTTCTGAATATTAAAAACTAAGTAGGCAGGTCTTTTCGACTTTCCCATAAATCAGAGGAACAGTAGTAGCAATAAAAGGAGGACTCAGAGAAATAAATTTAGAAATTTAAAAGTGAAGAGAGGAAATCATTTATGAAACGACTATTGAATTACTCCCGAAAGGATAGACCTCGAGGATATATACTTATTGTGCTCTTTGCATCTTTAATAGGGATGGGCGTGTCAGCCCTTAAGCCAGAAATGCGCTCAGCTAGTTATTGGATTCAGATACACGCTCCAATATGGATTGCAGTGACAGACACTGCCATAGTAGGCTTTTGTTTAATCCTCATCGCACATGCATTGCGCACCAAGTCGCCTAAATCTATTTCAGCCATACTGGCTCTCGCTTATACGACTTTTACTCCTACTTTCGTAGTGATGTATGGCGACACGCCAAAACTCGGGATGATATTGGAGATTTTTTTAGTTGCATGCGTATTGTATGCAGCTATGATGGTATCGCTTGTAGTGAGTGGAGAGGAAGGTTTTTTGAGAGAAGTCAAGGATATTCCCATGCAGGGAGAAGAAACCTGGACGGACGAATTCGAGCATTTAAAAGTCAAAGAAGAATTAGAATATGAGCTCTCCCAGGAATTTCCGGATTTTTGGAGCGCTTCTTCGCATTTTACGAAGCGGAAGAAATTGGAACTCTTGGAGCGGGCCGCTGCAAAGTTCCATGAGAAATATGGCCGCAGGGAAATGGCGTTGATCGTTAAGGAATTAAAAGAACGAATAGAATCGGCGTAATTATCGTTTGCGCCGCTCAAATTCGCGCCTTGGAGGAGTCAAGGATGTCGAAAGATGGCCAAGAAGCCGTGAGGCGGGAAATAGGGACAGTCCCTATTTCCACTGGGAGGATAAGGGCCTAGAGGACAGTAATGAATACAAACAAAAAAATTCCGTCTCCGGTGGTTGGAATTTATCAGAGCATATCCATAGTTTTCAGTTGTAGCCTGACTCTATGGCTTATACATGCCATCGGATTTAAAATAAGAATTCTTCGCGCCATAGGAACATTCACCCTTACCTCTATTTATGGAGTTGTACTCTTTCAAAATAAGCCCGATTTAAGAGGCCTCAAATTCGGCACTTTTAATATTTTTCAAAAATTGATTTTTATTTATTGTTTATGTGTTTTGAGCGATATTTCTCTACTCTATTTAAGAGACGGTCAGTTTGTTTGGGTCTTGTTGACCTTGACTATAGTCCTCGTCCTTTCTTCAGTTATGTTGTGGATGTTCTATCTGCCAGAAACGAAGTTTTCGGGCAATCTATTTTTCACCTCTCCGTCTAACATGCGGCCCATAACAGAACTTTCTATGGCGTTTTCAATTTTGTTTACATCCTCGTTGCTTATTTTTGCATCCACATGGTTTATTCACGGAAAATCATATCTCAATGGATTTTTAGCGATAACCCTCTTTTCGATAGTCGGATTCTTCGGAATTTTGCCATTACGCTTAGAATTTTGGGTAAAAAAATATCCTTTTCTTTTGAATCCGGACGCGTTTTTTGATCTTCCGGAGATACTCCCAGGATTGACGCCCACACTGTCGATATTATTCATATCATCCCTCATTGGATTCCTATTCTGGCTTAACATAGTTTTCCTAACCCATTTTGGTCCACCGCGAAATGCAGTTCTCAGTTTCGGGATTGAAGCATTATCCATTGGGTTTATTTTTAAATCCTTTCTTGTAAAAGCCCGTAGGAAAAGCAACAAAAGATTTGATGATGTACCCAGAGACAAAAGAAGCGGGAAGCAGAAATAAAAGGAGTGCAAACTATGATCAAAGTGAAAAATTGGGTTATTTTGATGATGTTGGCAACCATGGCTATTTCTTTGTTTTATGGTTGCGATCTTAGATACGGATTTCTCCTCGGAAATTTTCGCTTATCGAAGAATTCGAGACTTCCACAATGGATATCAATTCCCCCTGGATATGCAAGATCAGATTTGAACGTCGATATTGTGCAATATTCGTATCGTACAGTGTTTCTTGTTTATGGTCCGCCGCCAGAGAAGAAACTTCTACTTGAGAAAGCAGGCGTGGAGCGATTGCATCCCGTTTCTCAACGAGAATTCGATGCCCACCAGACAGGGGCAGTTTACCCAAATTATTCAATAATCACAGTTGATGGTATCAGCGAAATTTTCGAGCAACAGAAACCAGGAAATGTTTTGTTTATCACAGATGATCCATACCTAAAAAAAATACTCCCAAGACAGAAAGCCACTACGATCCAGAAACAATGAAAGGAAAATAAATGACCAAGCGCGAGCAAAAAAACTTGGCCCGGTTGAATTTAAAAAATATGTTTTTCATTGGGAGGGTAGCGGGGAAAAATGAATTCAGAAATTCCGTGGGAGCGTGAGGGCATGAGGGAAATAGGAACAGCCCCTGACATGAATTGCCAAGCCTTGGGAGTGGGGGACAGTCCCCATTTCCCCTTGCAAGGGGGGCGAACCGGGGCTACACTTCTTGGAACGCTTTTTCGCGAAGGAGGCGGCATGAAAAAAATATTTGGGCGAGCCGGATTTTTCCCTCCCCTTGCGGGAGAAGGTGTCAGGACGAGGGAAATATTATTTTCGGCGGTTTTGATCGTGGCCTGGACTGTTGTCGCGGCAAGAGGAACCCAATGAGAAAAAAATATGACTCTTTTAAAGAAATTTTCAAGAAAGGTCCCCTAAAGTTATCTCCAAATCTAAAAGTTACTGATTATATAATTGCATCGTCTGTCATCGTTGTACTTGTGGCAGCCCTTATATTGAGGCATTATACATCCTCTTCGCAGCCCATCGGCTATTGGCTGGAAAATCATATTCCTGTCTGGTTTGCATTCGCGGACATTGTAATAGTTAGTATATGCGCTATATTAGTTATACATCTGCCCTTTAGAATAGCCGGATTTTTTTGGGTATTATTCTTGCTGGCTCTCTCGATTCTAATGCCATGTCTTCACATTGCTCTGAACAATCGTTATGGATTGTGGACACTAGCTTTCCTCTGCATAAGTTCAATATATAGCGTATTTGGAACTGTATGGCAATCACGCCTCGGCCAGAGGCAAAAGGACGGTGTATCCGGAAGCAGAAATGACACAGGGAAGCAGGAAAAATAAAATGGCCAAGCGCAAAAAAGGTTGGCCCGGTCGAATCTGAAAAATATGTTTCTCAAGGCTTGGAGCGAAAAACAGCGGAGAAAAATGAATTCAGAAATTCCGTGGGAGCGTGAAGGCATGGGGAAAATAGGGACAGTCCCCATTTCCACTCCGGCCTTCTGCCCATTTGAGGTTTCAAAATGAACCGAACTTTCACGCCCGAAAAGGAACGGAACCATCTAATTGCCCTACTGATATTATTTATTGTATACCCCATATCTTTTTATGGTGGCCGGACGGGCCCAATAATGGAGATTTCCAAATGGATTCCCCGTCCTCTTGCCATTCTAGATCTTTTCATCATGCCGCTATCATTCGTAGCAATCCCATTATCTATGCCCTACTCACGGAAGATCATCATTATTTTGGTGATTTCCAATTTTGCGAACCTATTAACGTCGCCTAGTATTTCCAGGATCGGCGAAAATTCATTCGCGGCAGTCATTCTAATGCTATGGGGCGGTATATGCTTTATAGTTTCACAGTATGTAATGTTTTCGGGATATGGAATAAAGGAAGATGAGCAAGTGGCCAATTTGGCGCAAGCAAAAAAAAATGATTTAGAAAAACCAAAAAAAATAGATTGGCGCGGCAAGAATTTGACATTTCCCAATCAAGAAAAACAGCGCCGCTTGATTTTCGATTGTCTTATGGTCACAATGCTTCAAGTTCTAGGTCTTGGGACGGCGCTGTCAAACACAAGTTCTTATCCGACGCCGATAAGGGATGCCCTTATCGTTTGCGGCTTCATCGCCTTTTTCCTTTTTCCGATTTATATTATTTTTCCGCGCTTTGGCGGCAAAATCTATATCGCGGAGGCGATTTATCTGCTGGTATCACTTTTTTTCGGCTCAAGCTTTTCGCCCGGGCCATTTTTTCTCGTGGATTGTGCCATAACTTTGGGATTCGTTTTGCTGTTTATTATCCCACCCGCCTTCATAGGGTTCGCCGCACTCAAGGCGTATGCAGCCGGAGATAAAAATGACGAGAGGCAATAGATGAATTATTGGAAACCCGGTAAAACAAAGTCATCTATTACGACTCGCCGATTTCGGCGCGGAAAACCTCTGCCCTGGAGCCTTTGTATTCGCAAAAGCCGCAAGGCCGCTCGCGCAAAAAGGCGGGAAATAGGGACAGTCCCTGACAAACAGCGGAGGAGATTTCTGGGCGAGATCAAGCTTCCATGCAAATAAAAAACATAGTTGCATCCATCATGATTATTTTCTTTGAAAATACACTTGCAGGGGCTCCCCTAAATAAATATTCTCACAAATTCGTAGATAAACGTTTCGGCGAAATTGTAATTGGTAAAGGTCCACATAAATTAAAAAAAATAAAAAATATATATGGAAAAGGCTTTTTTTCTAAATATAACGACCAGCTTTGCTATTTTAACGAAGAACTCAATCAATATCTTGACTTTTTCATTGGTCCAGATGATTCAATCGAAGGGATTCTTGTTTCATATAAAAGTCCAGGCGCTGAATGCAAAAGAGCGGTTACTCATAAAAAAGGAGGGTTTTGTTCTGAAAAGGGCATTTGCCTTGGAACATCTTACTCCAAATTGATGAAGATTTACGGTAAACCACATAAAGTTAAGAGAACGAAAGAGGAAGTCCAGGTTGAATACCATACGGATTACAAGCAAGACCCTCAAGTTTCTCTTGCATATGATTCTAGCTATAAATTTAAGCATGGAAAACTTTTTGAATTGATGGTTTGGGATGGTGAATAATGGGAGGCAAAAAGCGGTAAAGGGGATAAATGATCACTAAAAATATTCAAAAAATAAAAATCATTAATCGACAATTCAAGCTCCTTAAGGAGAAAAAATGTTGGTATGTTTCTTGTGGGCGAAACGTTGGCAGTTCTTTCCAGCTTTGCTTGGGAGAAAAGATCAGAAGAAAAAAAGCTCTTGGCAATAAATTCCACCCTAAGTCTTTTAGAGAAAATACTGCCGAATACGCCTTTCTTGTATGGTGTAGTTGGCGATTATCAAAGGACGAAAAACTGATCGTGACAAGCGACGATTGTGATAACCATTATAAGTGGTGCAAATACTTACGAAAACTGATCGGATTGAGGATCATCAAAATTCAGCTAATGAACTGTTTTTTTGATTTTAAAATAATTTTTAATGAAGGTTGGCAAATACATATTTTTTGCGATAACGGCAATAAAGATCCAAGCATAGACACTAATTGGGAAATATTTATTCCTGGAGATTATCTCATTAGCGTGGGAACTCATCAAAATATTGATTGCCCCCAGAGACAAAAGAAGCAGGAAAAATAAAATGACCAAGCGCGAGCAAAAAAGGTTGCTCCGGTTGAATCTGAAAAATATGTTTCTCAGGGCTTGGAGCGAAAAATAGCGGAGAAAAATGAATTCAGAAATTCCGTGGGAGCGTGAAGGCATGGGGGAAATAGGGACCCATTTCCCCCTACAAGTGATTAAAGCAGGATCAATTGCTTTCAGTGAGGTCATCGAACTTGCCGCCGTTCTTGCTTTATCTCATTGTTGGGGTGGGAGATAATGATGTTACATAAAATTTTTACTGCCTACCCAATCGCAAGCTATCTATTGCTATTTGTGGCTCTAATTTTTTCCGCTTACCGCGATTCCAAGAAAGGCTTAGGCATGGTAGCATTGGAGTGGTGGTACGGGCTCCCCATTCTAATTATGCTCGACATCCCTATTTGTCGGAAATTTCATTTTGGAATTATCATAACTTGGGCTACGATAATTACATCCCTTATTATTTATATCAGCATGCTTCCATTTTTAACGGCGAAATGGAATAAATCTGGGCGGCCAAATGAAAATTCCAATAGTATGCAAATTGGGGGTGTCATAGGCTTAGCTATCGGGTTTGTTATTGGGCTAATTAGTATCACTTTAGTAGAGGTTTTTGGGCATTATTATTGGCCGGTAGGTGTGTTGTCCTGGGGGGCAATGGGTAGCGCTCTAGCAGGATTTATTGTGGGTGCCATTATTGGAAAAAATCGCTCTTGATCATTCGGTTTAACGCAGTCGGACTTCGCAATCTGGAGGCGCAAAGCGCCGAGGATGTCGAAGATCAATACAGGGAGGTCTTTGGGACTTCAATGAACTCGCGGACTTTTGAGCTGCGCTTGACGAGGGAAATAGGGACAGCCCCCATTTCCATCACTCATTGTTGGGCAGGGAAATAGATTATGCATTATCTAATGCTTTTAGAAACTTGGGGCGATGCTCATCGTTCAATCAGCTTTTTAATCCTAGCAATCTTTCTTTCCATCGGTGGTTACCAAGAATCAAAAAGATCTCTTACTTCGGCAATTTTTACATGGTTCTATGCGTTATCATTTTTCGTTATAGCGGCTGTCGGATTTGCCATGTTTATAGGAGTCGGATCCTCACTCAGTGTACGACTTCTAGTCGCAGTATTTACACTGATTACAGCAATTGCTGTATTGGGGATATATTTAGTTATTCGGTGGAGAAAAAATAAATGAATTCAGAAATCTCGTGGGAGCGTGAAGGCATGAGGGAAATAGGGACAGTCCCTGACATGAATTGCCAAGCCTTGAGAGCGGGGGACAGCCCCCATTTCCATTGGGATCCCACATGTTGAATGCGGAGTTCATTTCAACGGCAAATTCTCGTGGGTCTTACATATAGTTCTAGCCGCCAAGAGGGCTTTCTCCGTCGTATTATTACATATAGTTTAAATATAGTTTACATATTGACATGTCAGCGTCATTAAAGTATCCTATCGTTATGGAATCCAATTCTTGGATCGCTCGCGCTCAAGACTTACTGCGCCGAAGCCTCGATCTATCGGTTCCCCATGAGCTCAATGAGCTGGATTGGAAGCGCGAGTTGAGTTCCAACAAGGAGCGCTTTACCGAGCACCTGTCGGCTTTTGCGAACCTTGACCAGGGCGGCTTTTTGGTTTTCGGGGTGACGCATGACGGCAAAAAAGCCGGGATTGACTCATCGGCCGTTAAAAACATCATTGAGAAGATAGGCAATGCCGCCAGGGACGGACTAGAACCGTCCTGCGCGATAGACCATTTCATAGAGAAAACCGAAACGCCGGGCAAGGTCCTGCTTTATATTCACATCCCCGGCTCAACGCAAAAGCCCGTGCGCCTGCGCGGGAAAAGCCTGGAGTTTTCATTTATCCGCAGCGCCGGACAAACCAGAAAAATGAACGAAAGCGAAATCCGCGCGGCGTTATTGCGCTCACGGACATTGCGGTTCGAGGAGCTGACCATCAATTCGGCGGAATCTGCGGCAATTTTAGAGGACTTTGAGATCTCCGCGGTCTGCCAAAGGCTTAAAATCCCATTTTCAGGCGAGCCCGAGCGGCGCGGTGAAATCATGGTCAATCGCAAATTCGCGGCAAAAACCGCGACAGGCCTCGCGCCAACTTATCTTGGCGTTCTCGTTACCGGCAAGGATTTCAGAAAATTGCCCGGAGCGGAACATTACGGAATTCGGCTGACAAGATACCGGGGGAATTCCAAATTGGAGGCCGAGCGCGATGAATTTTATTTTAAGGGTTTCGTCCATTCCTTGGACCAGCTGATTGATGACATTATGGGCCTTCTTCCCAAGAGCGAAGTCATCGAAAAAGCCACGCGAAGACAAGTCCCCGTCTATCCGGAGATCGCCCTGCGCGAATTGATCGCCAACGCCGTCATCCACCGAGACTACTCTCGCACCGACAGCTACGTCCAGGTGGAAATATTCGATGACAGAATCGAAATAACCAATCCCGGCTCTTTGTTGCCCGACATGGCCGTTGACCGACTCATCGATCAGCAGCCGCGAGCGCGCAACGAGATCCTGGCCGCCCTCATGCGCGAACTCGGTTTTTGCGAGGAGCGTGGCAGCGGAATAGATAAAGCGGCATCTTCCCTTGAGCTCTACGGCCTTCCGGCCGTTCATTTCATCAACAATCCCGATTATTTTCGCGCTATTCTTTACGCGCCCAAGCCCTATAAAGCCATGGACAACGAGGAGAGACTGAGGACCGCTTACCAGCATGTTTGCCTGCACTATGTCGCGGGGCAAAAGGTGACCAATGCTTCATTAAGAGCTCGCCTAAAACTCTCCGGAAACCAGTCGCAACTGGTTTCCGCGCTGATTCGCAAGGCGATCGACGCTAATTTAATCAAGATCGCCAATCCGGGAGCGTCTCCGCGCTATATTCATTATGTTCCCTATTGGGCATAAATGAGAAAGCATAAGTTAATATCCGTGGTCGAGAAACCGCGATGAAAAGCCTCAAGGCGTTTATTCGCATCAAACTGGGCGCGCCGTTTTGAAAGTATCCAGTTTTGGCCGATTTTAATGGGAGCGTGAAGGCATGAGGGAAATAGGGACCGTCCCCATTTCCCATTAAACAAATTCGGATTTTAAAGGAGAGAAAAAAATGCCAGATACAGCTACTAATCTCAATAATCTAGTTCAGGGCTTGGTCATGTTGACTATGGGTATCATCTTATTTCTCAAGCGCGAAGAATTCATTAATAAGGCGCTTAGGTCAGAAGAGGTGTTCTGGAATATCAAGTACACTGGCAATGAGCCAGGCATGTGGTTTAAAAAATTCATCGGGAAATTTGTTATCTACTCTATAAGTTTTGTTTTTGTCGTAGGTGGTTTCAGCTTTGTCTGGACCGCTTGCCGCAACTTAATACGCTGACGAAGGAAAGGAGAGAGAGTTAATTATGGAACGTTTAGAACACTTCTTAAAGGCAGGAATAGCTTTTGCGGTACTTATATTCTTTATGAGGGCCAGAAAAAGATTCATTGACGCGGCCGAGAAATCCCATAAAACGCTGATAGAAAAAAGTCCCCGATCAGCGCAAAATATCGCTTACCTGCTTTTATTCCTTCCAATCTTTCTCGCGGCCTGCGTTGAGTTGTTCCGCGCATTCGATCCTGGTTTTATACTTTCTCGACGGGTGTCTTTTGTTTTTTCAGCGGGTTGCCTCGCGGGACTCATGCTTTTGGCATTGGGCATAAAAATTTATGCAATGTTCTCGAAAAAGCGGGTTAAGGAATGATTTCATGAGTGAAATAGGGACAGTCCCCATTTCCACTGGTCCTGTAGCGTACATTTTGAATCGGCTAGAGGTCGCGCCCGATCTTGCGAAAGCTCTCAGGCAAGGGGCCGCGCCGCGTCGAATATTTGTACTCCGGTGACGCTTTGTGACGTTACAGGTAATCCCATGAAAATTGGCGAGTAATTTGTAAGGAGATATCAATGAAAACCGTATTCTTTTTATTTATCGGCGCGGCAATAACCGCAACTGCCGCCAATCAGAACGAATGGTGGAAAGACCCTAAAACACTGAATTTAAGGATCACCCAACAAGGCGCGGCCTCTGTCTTGAATAAACTTTGCCCAAATACTCAACAAGAGACTCAGGCAGAGTATGCTGCGTGGATTAATATCTTGGCCAGCATCGGAAGCGGAACCCAGGCATGGCTGGAGATTGCACAAAGGCTGCGACCTGCTGCAGTTGGACCGCAACTCAATGATATAGATACCGCGATAGGTCAAGCTGTAGTCTATAACCCGAAACAAGTTCTAGATTTTATAGCGCTTATGTCTGGGTATGGGTATTATACGCCAGCCACCGGGAAATATGATTCCAGTTATGTGGATCGTACGTGTGGATTTATAAACGTAGAACAAACAGCGGGCGCTACTTATGACACTCCGGCTCAGTATACCAATGAAATCAACAAAAGAGAAAAAGCGCTCAAGACTGTAGTAGCCCCATCACTTCAGCCATGGGTACAAATATGCACTAAAGATCTAGAAAAATCTCGAAAAAACGCGCCTTCTCAATTCGAAGGCCCAAGCAAGACAGATATAAATCAGTTTGCTGATGATTACAAAAAAACGTACGACAGCATAATTGCAAATCCGAAGCGAGGATGTGGAGTCTTCAAACGCTTCATTCAGAAATACCCAGACCCAATGGAATTTAGTACCAGCTACGCGCCCATCGCGGTCATGCTTTTGGCCAACAGGATTTCCTTTGTGCGTTTTATTTCTTTGGCACGAACCGACAAACGATTTTTTCAGATCGTTTTACGCTACATTAAGGAAGCATCTCCCTCGCTGGATCAAGCAATGTTCAAGCCAGATAAATTGGAATCCATCATCGCTAACACAAAGCATAAATGCCCACATGGCGCAAAAGATATCTGCCTGCCAATAGAGCAAATAGCGAAGGAAATTTCTGGGCGGGTTAAAACTTCTAAGCCCAACACTGTCGCCGCGCCCAGGTTGCCTTAGAAGCAGAAATGACAGAGAGAGAAGAAAAGCATGAGTCACAAATGAGCAAAAAATGAGGGTAATACTTATGTATATGAAGGAACTCCTAATCCCTGGCTGGTTCGTAGTATCAGCCATGATCCAGCTTGTCACCACTTTGGTATTTCGGTGGTGGCTCCGCCAGAGGGGTGTAAAACTTATATCTGCTTTTGTGGGTATCCCTGGCTACCTAGAGTATGTCTATTTTGAATGGTGCAGGAAACGGGGATATTCAATTACAAGAGTCCTTGCTTTTCGTATCGTGTTTCTTGTCAATCTTCTCATTGCGATAAGAGCGAATGTGCCCATTTTAATGGGCAAATAGAAATTGTTACTCCAAGCTAGTAACTCCCCGCCAGATCGCCCCATTTCTCAACAGAAATCGCCTAGTTGAAGCCGCTAAAAAAGACCCCCGCTGGCTCTATATCAAACGCCGGGCATGGGCTAAGCCGCTTCTGGAATGTGCGGAAATGACCGGCTCAAACGATTAATAAGTGTAGGGATATCAAACGAGCAGGCTGGCAGCCAGTCAGCATAAATCGGGGGAGAATGCTCCCCACCTGTCGTAATTCCGGCCATAAAAAGGGGGGAAAGCGAATGTCAAATGAGGCCGCGACATCAGCCGCAGCCGCCTGGTTTCGGAGGCGATTCGCCTCTTCGCCAAGGAAGTCGCCGATGGCAAATTCGAGTTCAGGGGGTGACCAACCCCCGCTTCTGTCGTCGTTTCTGTTGTTACAGAAGCGAAGGAGAAATGGTCCATCCATGAATTCGACTGATTTTCGCTGCCATTCTTGGTCCGCCTCTTTGTCCCGAACGGGGACAAATCCTCCTGACCACACCCCCACAACCACATTAAAAATTGTGGTTAAGCATGGTGGTGTGGTCAGGAGGTCGGCGGGTTTGGGGCAGCAAAGAGAGAGAAGAGGATGGGAAGTAAAGTGATCAAGGTCAGGATTATGAGAGAGGACTATGAGGTTGGTATTGAGATCAGAAGAGCGGGGTTGAGCGTGATGATGGCATTAGAAAGATGGGGGATTTTGAGTTTATCTCAGCTGGATGGATTGATTTTCCATAAAAGATTAGAGGCAAGAAAGAGGCTGGATTTATTTTTTAGCTGTAAGTTTGAAGGTGAGTATTGCGGCGCGGGCTATAAGGTTTTGAGAAGGCTGGAGAAGCGTGGATTAGCGGCGGTTCGACGCTATGTCAATGCGCCGCGAGTCTACACCTTAACGCGGAAAGGCCATGAGGTCTTGATGAAGGCGGGGCTGGCGCGGCTCAACGATTACAGGGATTCCGTGGCGGATTCATTGGTCAAGCATGAGATATTGACCAACGGAATCGGCCTAGCGATCAGCGAACTATTGGGGCTTCCTGTTTCTACCGATTTTGAGCGACAGGTCATGAGCCGAGGCGCGGCGGGAAACCACGCTCGAGACTCTTTTCCGCTGCCAGATCTTTGGATTACCGATCATGAACAGCCAAAGGCGATTGAGGTAGAGCGAACCCAGAAATCGGCGGCGCGCTACCGCAAGCTCTGGGAGTTTTATCGCAATAACCTTCCCCGCACGGCGGTCGTTCTTTACATCAGCTCCTTTCCGAACGGCCCCCGGCTGCTGCTGTCGCGGGCGCGGAAATTAATGGCTGACTTCATCTATGTTTCCTCCATTGAGGACTTCCAAAAATCGCTGGGAACATGCCCCTTCGTGGGCTACCGCGGCGGAGAGATTTATTTGGAGAAACGGCCGGAGCCGATCGTCATTAACGCCGCGGCGGAATTGCGGGGAGGGTATGCGCATGCGCTTTGATGGTATTGAGAAAACAGGCGAAGACTCCGGCTTTATAACGGTGGACATCGTGGCGCGCCGCCTACATGTTTCGAGGCGGACTATCTATGAGTGGGTTAGCCAGCGGAGAATTCCATTTTACAAGATTGGGGGGACGCTGGTTCGATTCCGGCCGGACGAGATTGAGATTTGGACAAAGGAAAAATCTCGCCCGATCAAAGAATTTGGAGCTAAAAAATTGCTAGAATCGGAGGTCCTATGAGCGTGTATCGGAAACAAAAATCGGACGGCAGTTGGGATTGGTATATTGATTACCGCTTCCAGGGCCGGAGGATTCGCGAGCGGATTGGGCCGAACAGGGCCCAGGCCGGATTGGTTTTGCAAAAACGCCGTGTTGAAATCGCCGAGGGCAGATTTTTAGAAAAGCGCCAGGAGTCGAATACGACTCTTGGCGAAATGGCCGAGCTTTACGTTGAGAACCATGCCCGACCGTCCAAAAAATCATGGAGAGATGACAAGCGGATTCTCGGGGGCTTCGTCAAATACTTTGGAAGCGTCCGCCTCTCGGAGATCACGCCGCTGAAACTCGAAGCCTACCGCGCCGAACATCGCTCGAAACTCAAGCCCGCGACTTTAAACCGGCATATCGCCGCAATCAAGACCATGTTTTCCAAAGCCATGGAATGGGGCAAGGCGACCGGAAACCCCGCCCTCAAGGTTAAATTGTACTCTGAAAACAACGCTCGCGTTCGCTTCCTCGAAAAGGGCGAGATAGCCGCTTTGCTTGCGGCCAGTCCGGAGTGGCTTCGTCCCATAATCATTGTGGCCGTATGCTCGGGAATGCGAAAGGCCGAGGTTTTGGGTTTGACCTGGGATGATGTGGATCTTCAAAACATGGTTCTCCGAGTTCGCGATTCCAAGAATGGAAGCTCCCGTTTTGTGCCGATGAGCTTGCCGGTTTTGCGAACTCTTCGCTCCATTCAAAAAGTCACGGGTTCGCCCTACGTGTTTCCGAGTCCCGGAAGTCGGACTCGCTTGTATGGGCGGGTTAGGTATGCTTTTGATCGGGCGGTTAAAGAGGTGGGACTTTCGGATGTCGTGTTTCATACCCTTCGGCATTCAGCGGCGAGCCATTTAGTTATGGGGGGCGTGGATATTTCGACCGTTGGCGCCATCCTAGGCCATAAATGCTCGCGTATGACTGAACGCTATTCCCATCTCGCTCCCGCGCACAAGTCGCGGGCCATTAAGGCGTTGGACTCCATCGTTCCCGCTTTTCAAATGGACACCCAGGTGGACAAAACCGCTGAGCGAAAGAGCGTTGCCGAAGCCGATGCATTTGCTAAAATAGATGGAAATTATTATGAAAATTGCGATTTATTCCCAGGTGGTGAAATGGTATCACAGCGGACTTTGAATCCGTTATTCCTGGTTCGAG
>JAKAQO010000002.1:0-97033 GCA_021822495.1 bacterium
TTTATCAACCGCTGCGGGGTTTTATCCGGAGCCGGGCAATTTGGCCACGCAGAACAGGGGATATTTAGCTATTGGATTCATTCCTGGCGGGAAAAGCGGCCGCTTCGCTACATTGGCTTTAAAGGCCTGGGCTATCAGGTTCGAGACTGTCTGCACCCTCGCGATTTGGCGGCCCTTTTGGAAAAGCAAATTCGCTCTCCGAAATCTTCGGCTCCCAAAATCCTAAACGTTTCCGGCGGTTTGGAAAACAGCATGTCTCTGGCGCAGCTATCCTTATGGTGCGAGCAAAGATTTGGAAAACACGCCGTGAGTTCGGAAAATCAAACGCGGCCCTTTGATATTGCCTGGCTCGTTTTGGATTCTTCCCTCGCTCAAAAGACCTGGAATTGGAAGCCTCAACTCAAGATTCAAGACATTCTATCTGAGATCGCCGCGTTTGCCGAGAAAAACCCAAATTGGACGCAGATTTCTCACTCTTGAACAAATGAACGGACCATCGGCGACGCCATTAAAATTTTTGTCCGTTGTTATTCCCGCCCGCGATGAAGAAGGCTGTATCGCGGCGACCGTCGAACATCTGCACGTGGAACTAAGACTCCAAAACATTCCACATGAAATTGTCGTCATTGATGATGGAAGTAAGGACCGGACCTGGGAAATCTTACAAAAACTTTCTCAGCGCATTCCTGAGATAAAACCATTTAAAAACGAGGGCGAACACGGTTTTGGCCGCGCGGTTCAACTGGGCTTAGAACATTATCAGGGCAATGCGGTCGTCATCATGATGGCCGATGAGTCCGATGATTGCCGGGACGTAACGCGTTACTGGCAAAAGCTGGGCGAGGGGTTTGACTGCGTTTTTGGAAGCCGGTTTATGAAAGGCGGCGGCGTGATTGATTATCCGCGCATCAAACTCATCCTTAATCGTCTAGCCAATTTGTTTATCCGGGTCTTGTTTGGCTTTAAGCTCAACGATACCACCAATGCCTTCAAGGCTTACCGAAGAGAAGTCATTGATGGCTGCCGTCCGTTCTTATCCCCGCATTTTAACTTAACGGTGGAGTTGCCGCTCAAAGCCATTGTGCGCGGTTATTCTTGGACCGTCGTCCCCATCACTTGGCGAAACCGAAAAGCGGGCGAGGCTAAATTTAAGATTAAAGAGATGGGTAGCCGCTACCTTTTCATCTGCCTCTATGTCTGGCTGGAAAAGCATTTTTCACGCGGCGATTACATTAAAGATCCCCTTGAAAAAAATTGAGGCCAAACCGTGATTGCTTTGAAAAAATTAATTCGGGATAAATCTCCTTGGCTTTTTCTTTTCCCGTTTCTTGTTTTTATCCTTTTGAGAATTCCTCTACTACGCCTGCCTCCCTTTGGAGATGAGGATCAGCTCATTCGAGACGCCATTTTTTTAGGCCACTCCGCGGAAACTGGTTACCCCATCCTCGGACTTTTCTTTCTACGACTCGGTCTCTTTTTCCTTGACTGGAATCATCTCCGATGGGTCCCTTTTCTGTTTAGCGTCGGAGTCTTTATTCTCACCAATCTGATATCCAAGGAGCTGATTGGATTTGAGGGGGCGCTTTGGTCCACCTGGCTTTTGTCCATCAACCCTCTCAACGTATCGGTATCGCCCCAGCTTCTTTTCGACGGTTCTTTTGTGGCTTTTTTCCTCCTTTTGATGGTTTATTTTTATCTGCGATTCTTAAGAGAGCCCGAGAAAAACCGCATTTTTCTGATCCTTTGCGGGTTCTCTTTCGGATGTTTGTGGCTAACTAGTTACGCCGCTTTTTCTCTCGCCGCCGGAGCCGCGCTTTACGCGCTTCTCTCGCGCAACTGGAAAGCCGCGATTTTAGATGTTGTGACTATTGGAATTGTAGGACTTGCTGTTTTTTCAGTTTATCCTCTTTTGTTGCCCCATCACTATCATCTCTCGACTCAGAAGCTCTCCGTCATTGGCAGTATCCCTCTCCTCAAATTCAAAAAACTTGAATGGCTTTATTTTTCAAGCTGGGCCAAGGCGTTTATTTTTGTCGGACCGCTTCTTTTATGGGGATTTTCCCGCGCACTTTTATCCGAAGATTTAAGGCGCCGCATTGGACTACCTCTTTCAATTTGCGCGGGTTATATAGTCCTTGTGTTGGTTTTAGTTAATCCAGATCGCACAATGGGGTACTGGTCGCCGCTCACTCCATTTTTTTGTATAGCGACGTCGGCGATCATTGTGAAGGATAAAGAAACCGATTCTATTTTCCCATTACTCCCGTCCATGGCAGTCTATTACGCGTTGATGGCCATCTTAACTCAAACCGGCCCTCATGCGGTTTCATCCGTTCATCCGCTGAGATGGAGTTGGATGAATTTTTTCCCAATCCGAATGTTTTATGGCCCGTCTCTTGCGCTTTACCTTCGCCCCGCCGCCGTTGTCTTCCCTTTTTTGGCCGTTTTTTCTCTTGCGTTCGCCCCGCCTCGCTGGAAAAAACTTAAACTGCAAATGATCGCCTTGGGACTGGCCTACGGACTTTTTTACTCCAGCGAATACGCCTATTCCATATTTAGCCCGAACCCAAACGCAGTTGGCCAAGAACTTCTCATGAGTCTTAAACGAGAACCGCCAAAAGAACCAGTTTATCTGCATGGTTATGGCGCTTTGGAATGCGAAATGAATGGCATCAGAGTTCAGCCGTTTATGTATGACGAAGGCGTCATTAACAGGATATTACCACTGATGGCGCGCACGAAAGGAACCGTCATTCTTATGAATTTCCCGATGATTGGATTAAAAACGCCCTTGCGCCTTTTTTTATCTACACACGCAACTCTTGAACGCAAATTTTCTAGCGACTCTATTTCTCTTGCCGGAATTTGGCGGCTTCAATAGGCTTCAACTTAAAGATTCTCATCGCGGTATTGACGTAATAATTTGGATCCACCGAGAATAGGCCTAGAGAAAACGGTTTAAAAGCCGCCGCCAAACGATAATTCTTTTTTATAAATAAATGCGTTTGGGGGTCGGAATAGCCTTCCTGATCTAAGACTACATATTCAGGAAAAGTTTTCAGAAAATCCGGGCGCTCAAAGACGATGAGGTCATACTGATCATATCGAAAAAGAGGAGTGGAATACGGTTGGGGATAGCGGGATAAGCCAACGCTACTGCCTGGCTTAATATTTTTTTGAATCCAAAACGCCGCCTGCGCGCGGGTCGAATCTTTCGAATCGTTGAGAGATAAATTTTTAAGATAGACAAAACAGTTCAAAGAGTTGAACGCCAAGACAATCGCCAAGAAAGGCCAGCGCAAATTTTGAGAAATAAAATCGGAAACAAAAAACTCGGCCGCCAAAAGAGAAAAAAGGCCAAGGAATGGATAAAAAAATCGAACGCTCACAGAGCTGTTTAAAAATCCCCAGACCAGAGCCAAAAGAACCCAAAGAAGCAACAGCCCACCCATTGAAACAACGGCAAAAAAGCGCTTCTTACTTTTTCCTCTAAACATCACTATCAGCCCCAAAACCGACGCAACCGCAAGGCCGCAGCCAAGAGCCCTCGGAAAATAGTCGGTAAAAAATAAAAAAGCGGAGTTCAATGAGAAACTGGCCTTGTGCCGCGGATAGACCAATAATTCCCAAACGTAATATCCGGGGTCTATAAAAAGATACGGGTTGGTCGCGGCAAAAGTCAAAAAAGAAAGAAAAGAACCCGCCAATGATCGGCGAAACAATTCCCGTGGGCGTCCGCGCCACAGCCAAACAAGCAGAGGCAGCGCTCCAAAATAGAAGAACGAGAGATTGGCTCCGGCCGCCAGCCCCGCAAAAACCCCGCACCAAGACAGAGCGTTCCCTGACTCCGCCTTCAAGGCCCTGACAGCCCAATCCACGCTGAGGATCGCCCAAAAGGCGGCGTAGGGATGCGGCTTAAGAACATGGGAATTGGGAATCACCGCCGGTATTAACGAAAACAAAAGAGCGGCTAAAGCCCCCATGCGTTCGCTTGAAATTCGGCGGCCAATGTCGAAAAGAACCAAGGGCATCGCCAACGTTGAAAAAAACATCAGCATCCGCCCGACGACATAAAAAAGGGCCATTTCTTCCGGATGAAGTAAGTAATAAGACAACCCATGCGTTAAATGAATCCATTTAAGATGAGCGCAAATCTCAAGCAAAATTCCGCAGGAATAGACGAAAAAACCGCCGTATTGGATATAAATCGGCTTAAAATTTAAGCGCGCGGGATTCATTTGCGCCAAAACAGTGAAGGTCTTTTGCTCATCCGGATTTTGAGAACGCAAAAGCATCGAGCGATAAGAATGGACAAGCTCTCCTGGCGGCCAAGACCAACCGGGTTTAAATTCCTCAACCCCTTTGACGCTTGGCATGGACTCATCCGTATCTTCCTTCCGGGATTGTCTAACTCCTTGATAAATTTTCTTCCAGCTCTGTTCAAGCTTTTCCGGCATTTTGGAATCAGATAACATCGTCGGCGAGAAAATGGAAAAACGAGAAGCGTTTGGCAGCCCCCAGGTCAGCCCCATCAAACCAAAAACAAACTCCAAAGAGACAGCTATGAAAATTAAGCCCAAAGCAACTTTATCTTGCGGGCGGGTTCTCACGAATCACTTCCTCTGGGGATAAAGATAGCGCGCGGGCAAAGACGGCAAAAGGAAATCCGCTTCCTTGCGCAAAAAATTATATCTGACAATATGCCATAAGGCAGCGAACCCATCTTTCCAGCCTATTTTTTTCCCCTGCTGATAAGAGCGCGGGTAATAATGAATGGGAACTTCTAAAACCCGGAGATTTAAGCGCGAAATCTTAGCCGTAATCTCAGGCTCAAAACCGAAGCGATCTGAATCAAGAACGATATTTTTGATGATATCGGCCCTAAACATTTTGTAGCAAGTCTCCATATCGGAAAAGTAAAGCCCCGAACAGAGATTGGAAAAAGCCGTCAAAAACCGGTTTCCCAACCGGTGCCAGGTGCGATGAACCTGGGAGCCTGAAATTTTAAACCTGGAGCCGTAAACCACATCGGCTTCATCTTCCAAAATCGGCCTCAATAAAGCAGGGATATCTCGAGGCTCGTATTCCAAATCGGCGTCTTGAATGATGATGATATCTCCAGAGGCCAAAGAAATTCCGCGCCGAATGGCCGCTCCTTTTCCTTGGTTTCTATCCTGGAAATGGAAGACGACATCCGGAAATTTTTCAGAAAACTCTTTAATAAGCGCTTGGGAATTATCTTTTGAAGAATCGTCAATAAAAACGAATTCCGTCTCAATTCCGTAAGGGACTTCCCTTAATTTTTTAAAAATCACGGGCAAGGTTTCCGCTTCATTATAAACCGGAATAATAATGGAAAGCCGAGCGTCTTTCATGCGCTAAATAAAATCGGCCAGAGAGCTTAGGGAAGAGTCCCGGACGATGGTCTGTCTTAAATCCGGTCCCACTGAGACGAGGGGAATGGGGATGTTTAGATTTTTTTCAATCCACAGAATATAATCTTGAGCGGCTTTGGGCAAATCAGAAAACCGACGCGCCGATTCCAGGTTGCCACTAAACCCCGGCAAACGAGTGAGGACGGGTTTGGCCTCTTCCTGAGCCTTGCGAGACCAGGGAAAATGAGTCAATGTTTTTCCTTTCCAACGATAAGCAGTCGTGACTTCGATAGAACCCGTATTAGAAAGCGTATCAAGCTTGGTGACGGCCAAGGCATTGATGCCGCTGACGCGAATTGCATGGCGCAGTTGCACTAAATCCAAACTGCCAATTCTCCGGGGGCGCCCGGTCGTCGTTCCATATTCACGGCCTTTTTCTCTCAAATCATCGCCTCTTTTGGCTTCCATTTCACTGGGGAATGGGCCTAAACCCACTCTTGTTGTGTAGGCCTTACTCACGCCTAAAACAAATTGAACCGCCGCCGGAGAAATCCCCGAACCCGTCGCGGCTCCCCCCGCAATAGGGCTTGAAGAGGTGACAAAAGGATAGGTTCCAAAGTCCAAATCCAACATCGCGCCCTGAGCGCTTTCCAAAAGGATATTTTCTCCTGCCGCGATAGCTTGAGATAGAAGAAGAGAAGTGTCTTTCGCATACGGGCTGATAAAGCGCCGCAATAAATCGTAATCGGCGAACACTTCTTTTTCAATGGCGGACAAAGGCTTGAGCCTTGATAATTCCGCCGAGCGAATTTTTAAGTTCTGAACGACCAATTTCTTAAAGGTCTCCGGCTCCAGATAATCGCAAACGCGAATTCCAATACGGGCCACCTTGTCCTCATAACAAGGGCCTATGCCTCTTTTTGTCGTCCCGATTCCGCGTCCGCTGTCTTCTCTCAGACCGTCCAGCAAAATATGGTAAGGCAAAATCACGTGCGCGCCGAAACTCACAAAAAGCCTTTGCCGGAAATTAATGCCTTGTTTTTGAAGTCCCAAAACCTCTTCCCTAAACGCGCGCGGACTTAAGACGACTCCGGAGCCGATGATATTTTTGGTCTCTTTCATCAAAATTCCGGATGGAATCAGATGAAGAGCGTAGCGTTTTCCACCGACAACCACGGTATGGCCGGCGTTATTTCCGCCTTGATAGCGCGCGACGTAGCGCGCCTTCTTGGCCAAAAAATGGACAATTTTCCCTTTTCCTTCATCTCCCCACTGCGCGCCAACGACAACTAGAGTAGCCATAGAGCTCCTGAGCTGATTATTTTTTCAAAATTCGTTTCCACCATGAAGAGGAAACGGGGTGTTTAAGTAAAACCCGAACGGCTTTAATCTTTTTTTCTAACGGAATGGCGGCGTCTCCGCAAACTCCCAAAGAAAACCGCGCTCTCAAAAATATTTTAGATGAGACGACTTCAACGGCCTCGACAGGGGCCAATACGGAAATGGGAACGCCGTCTTGATAGCCCCCGAATATCTTCCACAAATAATGCGCCAAATCTCGCGAATCCATAATGACAGCTGAAATCATGTCTCCGGACTTAATCTCGGAGGCGGGAATTCCCAGCGCGTCTTCCTCGATCCCGATTTTAATAACCGTGTGATCTTGCCCCTCGCGATGGCTTCCCCGTCTTCTCATGCTTTTTTCGCCCGTCGGAATTCTCAAGGAGTTGAATTCCCCAAGGCTTAAAATTTCTCCCCTGACTTTCACCTCGACTTTTGGGGAGTTCATCACTCGGCCAAAAGCCGTTCCTAACTCCGTTTCCAAACGAGTCGCGAAAGCGACGTTCATTTCAAAAGGCTTATTAAGAAGAATCTGTCTCACGTATTGAGAGAGCATTCCCTCCAAATCAAGGCTTTCTGCCTGCAAACTCCCTTCCCAAAGCCTTCGAGCGTAAAGGTCTTTTTCAAATTCAAACCAATAGCCCTCCAGGGTTCTGATATAGACAACCGGATTAAAAGAAACGACCGCTCTTGAACGCAAAACCTCCCCGGTCTTGATATTGGCAACGGCCAAGGCCAAGCCAAATCTCGGATGGGATAAATCTCTAAATTTAATTTTAATGACTAAGATGTTCCGCAAACGACTGGCTAAAACCTGAAGGGCCTTGGGCACTTCATAACCCGCCATCTGAAGAGCCAACTCAGCTTCCGCTGAATCGCATCCGGTTTCCTCGACTAAAATGCCGACTTTATCTTCCATTTTAAATTCGCGAACGGGGGTGAGATTTCCCGTAAACATCTTTAAGGCGGTCCAGGGAAACATGGGTGTAAATCTGGGTATTGGCGAGATTTTTGTGTCCTAGCATCTCCTGCAAAGAACGCAGATCGCAGCCCGCGTTGAGAAGATGGGTCGCGAAGCTATGCCTAAACATATGCGGAGTGAGTCTTTTGGGCCAATTAAGGCTGTTTTTCCACTTTTTAACGATCAAAGCGATTCCCTCTTCTGAAAGGCGAGCTCCTCTGGCGTTGAGAAACAAGGGCTCTCCCCCATTTCGTAAAGGCCTTGAGTTGAGATAGGAGCGCAAAACCCCCAGGGCTTGGTTTCCGACTGGAACAACCCGTTCCCGCGAGCCTTTTCCAAACGCGCGGAGAAAACCTCCGTTAAAATCGACATCCCCTATATTGAGAGAGGACAATTCCGCGCGGCGAAGGCCCGAGGAATAAAGAATTTCCAAAAGCGCTCTATCTCTCAAAAAGAAACGACCAATGGATGAAGGGGCTTCCAAAAGCTTTGAGACTTCGCTCTCCGTCATAAATTTAGGAAGCAATTTCTCTTTTTTAGGAAGAACAAGGCCCACAAAAGGAGAATCAGGGATTAAGTTTCTCTCAACGAGAAACCGCGTTAAGGAACGCACGGCTGAAATTTTTCTCAAACAACTATTGCGAGAAAGGTTTTTTCTTTTTTGAAGATCGGCGATATAGGCGCGAATAGACCCTCGCTCGATCTCAGGAAGAGACTTTACCTTTGAAATCGCAAGAAACTCCTTTAAGTCGGACTCATAAGCTCTTAAGGTATGAGCGGAATACTGCCTTGTTCCCCGCAAATAAGATAAAAAGTCAACAATATGTTCCCGCACTATTTTTTCCGCAAGCCTTTAGCGAAATTTTTCTCCGCTTCATCGCGCAAGGTCTGCCCTTCTTCTTTCGACAGAGGCTTTAGGTTTCGGCATTTAGGAAAGCCCGAACACGCAAGAAAAAAGCCGCGCTTTCCTTTTCTAATCCACATCGGCTTTTGACATTTATCGCATAAACGGCTCGTGAGCAAGGGACGCGAATCCATGATTTTTTTGCCTTCTGCGTCCAATGAGAAAGTATTCTTGCAGGCGGGATAACCGGAACACGCCATAAAGCGACCCTTTCTTCCAGTTCTAATCACCATGGGCTTTCCACAGACATCGCATATCTCATCAGTCTTCTCGGGCTCAAGCTTTTTTCCTTCCGCGTTGAGCGCGATTTTTCCCTTACACTCAGGAAAACGCGAGCACGAAATATACTGTCCAAAACGGCTTTCGCGCAAAAGCATCGGGCTTCCGCACAAGGGACAAATTTCATTGGTTTGTTTGGGCTCTATGCGGGACACCGTCATTTCCGAAGCGGCCTTTTTGACGGATTGAGAAAAGGGCTTATAGAAATCCGCGATGACCCCGTTCCATTCCTCAACGCCTTCCGCAATTTTATCCAAACGCTCCTCAACTTCGGCGGTGTATCCCAAACTCACGACATCCGGAAAATGTTCTTTGAGCTTGGCAGTCACTAAGTTCCCTAATTCAGTAACCAAAAGTTGCCGATCTTTCTGCCTGCGCACGTATCCGCGATCGACGATGGTCTTAATGGTCGGCGCGTAAGTGGAGGGCCGCCCGATGCCGTGTTTTTCCATCGTGCGAATGAGACTCGCCTCATTATAAAACGGAGGCGGGCCGGTTTTCTTCATTTCAGGCTTAAACTGCGTCAACTGGAGAGCGTCGCCTTCTTGAAGAGGCGGCAGAGGCCGATCTTGAGAATTTCCAATTTCCTCCGTTCCTTCTGACTCCTCTTTGTCTATCGAATAAACTTTGAGAAACCCCTCGAATTTAAGAACCCGTCCCGAAGCGTGAAAAACGGCTTCGCCCTTGCCTTTAATATCGACAGACAGAGTGTCGTAAACGGCTTCCCTCATTTGACTTGAAACAAACCGTTTCCAGATTAGGTCGTAGAGTTTCGCCTGATCGGAATTAATGCGGCTTTTTAATTCCTCGGGGGTTCTTAAGACGCTGGTTGGGCGAATGGCCTCATGCGCTTCCTGGGCGGCCATGGTTTTTGTTTGGTAGACCGGAGGAGAATCCGGAGCGTAATCCGAGCCAAAACGGTCCTTGATGAAAGTGGACGCTTCACCAGCGGCGATTTTAGAAACAGAAAACGAATCGGTTCTCATATAGGTAATCAAACCGACGGTTTCTCCGTTTCCCAAATCAATTCCTTCGTAGAGAGACTGCGCGGTCCGCATCGTGCGCTCGGCGGTAAAGCCAAGCTTCATCGAAGCCGCCTGCTGAAGAGCGCTCGTTGAAAAGGGAGGAGCCGGACGCCGGCGCGTTTCCTTTCTCTCAGCCGAAATGACGGTAAAAGCGTTTAGAGCGGCATCTTTTTCCACTTCTTTAACATCTGACTCATTTTTAAGGGAACTCATGCGGACGCGATAAGGCTCCGCAAAAAGATCAAAAGTCTTGGTCTGCTCAACCTTCTCGCCCTTCCATAAGTTTAAATCGGCGAGAAAAGCCGGAAAGCCTTCCTTTTTAAAGAGAACTTGCGCGACCCAAAAAGATTCCGGAACGAAGGATTTAATTTCCCTCTCCCGTTCAGATAAAAGCCTGACCGCCACCGATTGCACCCGTCCGGCGGACAAGCCTTTTTTAATTTTCTCCCATAACAAAGGAGACAATTCATAACCGACCAAGCGGTCGATGATTCTACGCGCCTGCTGGGCGCCCACCAAGCGCTGGTCAATATCCCTGGGGCTGGCCAGCGCTTCCTTGATGGCTGGAAGGGTGATTTCATGAAAGGTAATCCGGCGAGCCTTTTGAGAATCCAAATGGAGAATATCGCTTAAATGCCAAGCAATGGATTCTCCCTCCCGGTCATGGTCAGTCGCGAGATAAACATAGGCCGACTTATCCGCCAGCTTCTTAAGTTCCGCGATGACTTTTTTCGCGCGCGGCAAAACCACGTATTCAGGGCGAAAACCCTTATGAACGTCAACCCCCATTTTTCTAACCGGCAAATCCCGCACGTGTCCGAAAGAGCTTTTGACGATGATATTCCCTTTTAGCAGGCGTGAAATAGTTCGTTCCTTGGCCGGAGACTCAACGATCAGAAGCGAGGCCTCATGAGCGCTTTTTGTTTTTTTGACGCTTTCTTTCTTGACTTTCTTTTCTTTAGTTTCTTTTTTTGATGGCATAACGTTGTCCTGGTTCGCTGATAATCAATCCGTCCATTTCAAGTTCAAACAAGTCCGAGGAAAGAGTAGAAAAATCAAGGCCGCACCCAAGACCAATTTCTTCAAAACCCAAGGCCTGTGAACCGATGAATTGTAGAATTTTACGCTTGCTTAAGGAAAGAGCGCGGGGAATGTCGGAGGCGAAAAGACTCCGTTCGGAAACCTGGGTTTCTTCTTTAAAACACGACGGAGGCATCTCTTCCAACACATCGTCAAAACGGGTAACCAATTTCGCCCCTTGCGAAATCAAAAGATGAGGAGCCTCGCTTAAGGGAGAGTCAACCGGGCCGGGAACCGCAAAGACCGAACGCCCTTGTTCCGCCGCGATTCGAGCGGTAATCAAGGAACCTGATTTTTCTTTTCCTTCTACCACCAACACTCCCCAGGAAAGGCCTGAAATGATTCGGTTTCGCATCGGAAAACAAGCGGGCCAGGGCTTACTTTCAAGCGGAAATTCGCTCATCAAGCAGCCTCCGTTTTCTATAATTTGATCCGACAGCTTTTTGTTTTCCGCCGGATATAAGTTTAAGAGTCCCGATCCTAAAACCGCCCAGGTCTTTCCTTTATTTTCAACCGCCGCCCGATGGGCTTCGGTGTCAATTCCCCTGGCCAAGCCGCTGACAATCGTAAGTCCCGAGGAAACCCCTTCCCGGGAAAACCGAGAAGCCATTCTCCGCCCATAAGGAGTGGGACATCTTGTTCCCACGATAGCCAGGGAATTGGCCTCATGGATTTCGCCTAAAACATAGATCGCCAAAGGCGCATGAGGCAGACTTTTAAGCGTTTCAGGATAATCTTTTTCTCCATCAAAAAGAACGCGCGCGCCCATTAAACGAACGCGCTCAAGCTCTTTGACCGCGTCAAAAGAAGACGTCTCCTCTTTAAGTTTGCCGGCCGAGGCATAAGACAATCCCGCGACCTCCGCCCAAATTTCCGCGGGTTTCGCCCACAAGGAAGTTCCCAATTCTTTTAGCAGTTTTCTTCTTGCCTCGGGAGAAAAATTAAAAGCCGAGTTAAGCTTTAAGGCCGTCTCGGTCATTTCGTTTGAGAAATCCATTCACCAATCCTTTTTAATTAAGTCTCCGCCTTCCACCGCATCGTTGGCGGTTTCGATTTTAATTTGGCAAAGAGACTTCCCCATAATCTTTACGACTTTGGCCGTTCCAATTTTAAACAAATAACGCGCGCGAACGTCTAAATCCTTTTCATGGCGGGATGCAACGCGGTAAACAGTCAAGCGATCATTCACAGAGACATGAACCCCTTTTCGAAGACGCGCCTCGATCTTCGCGCCTGGCGGGCTCATGAGCTGAAATTCACCAGTCTCTTTTATTTTGGAAGCTTTTTTCTCTAAAATCCAGCCATCCGCCCGCCATTTCAAGGGTGCCTTAAATCTTCTGGCCGAAGGAAATTGCCCCGCAAGCCCCGGAGGTTCGGAAACCGATAAACTTTCAAGCAAGGAACTCGGTTTTTTTTCTTCTCCTTTAGGAATAGGCTGTTCAACCGAAACGGAAGCAGTCGTAGCGCTGGAAATGGTTTGAGCATGAAGAACTTGATACGGCCACAAGCAGAAAATAAAAAATAGATTCATAACGAATTCCTCGCTTTATCCAAGGCCCGGTAATTCATGGCCTCGGCAATATGTCTAGTTTCAATGGAGTTGGAATCCTCCAAATCCGCAATCGTACGGGAAACCTTAAGAATACGGTCTAGTCCGCGAGCCGATAAATCGAATTTTTGAGCGGCTTGTCTTAAGGCGTCCATGGCGGAGGAAGAAAGAACGCAATGCCGCTTAATTTCCTGCGGGGTCAAATAGGCGTTCGCCGCGAAGTCTTCCCGCCCCATCCGTTCTTGCTGTTTAAAGCGGGCGCGAGCGACCCGCTTTCTGATTTCTGCCGAAGATTCGCTCCCCATGTTGGTTTGAACAGCCCAATCGGAAAAGTCCAGGGGAAACATTTCAACCTGAAGATCAATTCGGTCAAGGAGCGGCCCCGAAACCCGGGAAAAGTAGCTCAAAACGGCCTTGGGACTGCAGATGCAAGGCTTGGTTGGGTGTCCTCTGAACCCGCAGGGACAAGGGTTTAGCGCCGCGACCAAAATAAAGCGCGCGGGATATTCCACGCAATCCTTGGCCCGCGAAATTGTAATTTTAAAATCTGATAACGGCTGGCGCAAGGCTTCCAAAGTAGCCCTATTAAATTCCAGGACCTCGTCTAAAAACAGAACTCCCCCGTGCGCCAGGGAGACTTCTCCGGGCTTGGCCGCAGGCCCTCCGCCCACCAAGGAAACCAAGGAAGCGCTGTGATGGGGGGCCCTAAACGGTCTCTGAAAAATGAGGCCGGAGCCTTCTTTGGATCTGGCCGAATGAATGCGCGTCACCTCCAAAATTTCACCCCGGCTCATCGGCGGCAAAATGCCGGGAAGACGGCGGGACAGCATTGATTTCCCAATTCCCGGCGGCCCCATCACAATCAAATTGTGGGCTCCTGCCGCCGAAATTTCCGCGGCTCTTTTTGCCAGAGTTTGCCCCTTAATCTCAGCCATGTCTTCCGTACTTTTCCCCGGCTTTGACGCTGAAAAAAAATCCTCAAATGGATCTGAAAAAATAAAATCTCTTCGGGATGATTGCGGGCTGATGAGAAAATCCACGATTTCTCTGAGAGTTTCACCCGTCACGACCTCAATTCCGACAGCTCTCGCCTCCGCCGCATTGGCCTTGGGGACAATCATGGCTTTAAAACCATCCTGCCGCGCCCTCATGGCCATGGAAAGCGTACCCCGAACCGGGCGCAAGGTCCCGTCCAAAGCCAGTTCCCCAATGCAGCAATACTTTCCCTCCCAGCTCTCCGACGTAATTTGTCCTGAAGCCGTTAAAAGAGCCAAGGCAATCGGCAAATCAAAATGGCTGCCTTCCTTGCGCGACTGGCCCGGCGCTAAATTAACGGTAATTTTCTTTTGCGGGAGATTAAAGCCGCAATTTCTAAGAGCCGCAATCACTCTTTCCCGAGACTCTCTAACCGCGTCATCCGGCAGGCCCACCGTCGTGTATCCCGGAAGCCCGTTGGACAAATCAAGTTCGACTAAGACAGGATAACTTTCAATTCCGCAAAGCCCCATTGAACTGACATGAGCAAGCATCTCAAGCCTCCTGCATCTTTCCCGTTCTCTGTTGACCGGGGCCGCCGTAGCGGTTGACTGAATAGATGACGAAATGAGCTTTTGTCCCCTTCTCCAAAGAAGATTCAAGCCATAAACGGCCGCCATGCAAATCGAGGACTTTTTTCGATATCGCAAGGCCGAGGCCAGTTCCCAAAATATTTAATTCCCGCGCGTTCGGGGCCCGGTAAAATTTTTCAAAAATATGAGAGAGGCCCTCTTCGGAAATGCCGATGCCGTCATCTTCAACGATGGTCTCAACGCAATCTCCTTTATCAAAAATAGAAATAGCAACGCGCCCGCCAGACTTGCTAAATTTAAGGGCATTGGACATCAAGTTTTCAACGACCACCGCAATCCATTTGGGATCGGCAAAAACCTCCGGCAAATCTTTGGGAGAATTAAGCTGAATTTCCTTCTTGGCTGAAACCGCTTCCAATTTATGAGATTCGACCACGGAAGAAATCAGCGGAATCAGCGAAAAAGCCTTCATCTCCATTTTCATCCCTGATTCAAGACGAGAAATATCCAAAAGATCGGAAACCATGTTCGAGAGCCTCTCTACCGCGTTTCGCGCCATTAGCATAAATCGTTTTTGATCCTCGCTCACCGGCCCAATTTCTCCTTCCAGCATAAGCCCTAAAAAACCCGCCAAGGTCGTCAACGGCGTCTTGAACTCATGACTGACCGTTGAAACGAACTCATCTTTCATACGGCTTAGGGCCCTTAATTGTTCCCTATCCTGCACTAATTGTTGATTGAGAACCGACATTTCAATCATAATCGCCGCGTCTTCTGCGATCGCGCTCATCAGCTCCACATGTTCCTGGGTAAAGGCGTAAGGTTTTCGGCTTCCCACCCTCATCACGCCCCAAGAATGCCCTTGTTTAGAAACGGAAACAACGATAAGAGAGCGAATCTCCCATAATTTGGCGTAATGAGTAATCACCCCCGGATCATCTTGGGCGTCTCCCGCGACAAAAGGCTTCCCGGTTTTAAAAGTCCTAACCGACGAGGCATTTTCCTCAAGCAGGGATATCTTGTAAATCTGTTCTTCCTTTTCAAGGCCGTAAGCCCCGGGCTGAGTGACCAGTTCCTGTGAAGCCTCATCCAAAAGTAGAAAGGCGACCAAATCAACTTCCATGTAGCGGGTGACAATGGAGACAATTCCCGCCAAGGCCGCCGCCAAATCCATTGGAGAAACGGCAGACCTCATAGTATCTTGGAGGGTTTTGATTTCTCGGGATTTGGCATCCAAACGAGTTTGAGCTTCTGTTAATTCTTCTTTTAAGTCCTGGGAATCTGGATCATTTTTAACAAACAGCTCTCTTAAAAAAAACGTCCCGCCCGTTCCGAGAATCAACCCTGCTCCAAGCCACGCGCTATCTTTTAAAATTTCAGCGTTCATGAAATCAAATCCAAATGAGCTCTCAGGAAATAGGCATAAACTTTAATCCCTTGTAAGGGAATATGGGCCGAGACAATCCCCATGGATTCTAAAACATGGCGCGTCGCATGAACCCACTCGGTTTCTCTTTCTCCCAATGGAGTTTGAGGCAAAGGCCCCAAAAGAACCGCCGCTCTTGGCGACAGTTTTCGACAGATTTCCCCAATTTTAAACGGCAGGCCCAGGGGTTGCGCGGGATCATAAGACTGCGGCGGAAGGTTTCGGTAGGAACGAAGAATTCCCATGTCAGTCATAGCCTGAACAAACATCATCTGCGCCCATGGAACCACTGAATCCGAACCCTTCGGAAAAAACCAAATGATGGGCGCCGCATCGGCCTTGGCTTTAGGGAAAAGGAAATTATTAACCTTCGCCACATCATTAGGATCCGGTAAGGCCTTCGCCTGCTCCGGCAAGGCCAGATCAAAAAGCACCGGCAACAAAGCCGCGATCTGGGGATTTTGTCCCAACGAAACACCCAAATCTAACAAACGAATTAACCGCCGGGTCCAAAGATGCGCCTCTAATGGAAATGCGGATAAACGTTCTACAAGCGCCGCTGATTCATCGTCGGAGACATTGAAGTCTTTTCCCCGGGCAAAATCATTGAATTGTTCTGTATGAATAGAGGGCGGAACGGTTTTCATTTCAACAGACAAAGCCTGGGCGCCCGTGAAGGAAATCTTAAGTCTTTGAGCCATCGGTTCCAACGCCTTAGGAGGATACACGGCTGTAATCACGAGTTGACGCCCCCCTGAAAGAAACCAGGAAATCATCTTTTCAATCAAGGCCTGATTTTGTTCGGTCAGGGCCATTAAGTGGATATCGTCAATAATCATTGCCTTAAAATGTCCAGACATTTCCTCCCACCAGACAGTCTGAGCCTTAGCGGAGGTAGAAATCGTGGCTGCCGAAAGTTTCCAGCCCGAAGTCAGCAAAACAGTTTTTTCTCCTAGATTTTTTGAAAATTCCTGAGCCAAGGCATGACTCAAATGAGTTTTTCCAGACCCAGGAGGTCCGTAAATAAATAGCGGGTTGTGCATCGCCCCAGGAGCGCCGGCAACGGAAATGGCCGACGCATGAGCGAAACGATTGTAAGAACCAATTTTAAGAGTTTCCAAGCTCTTTAGGGGATCCGGCGAAATGGCCGGAGTTGCCAAGGATTCCAAGGGCGGTTGGGCCATGGGAACAACAGCTTCCTTCTGTTCGGGAACCGCGACGGCGGGTTCTTCCCTCCTTGGCGCTTTCTCAACCGTAGCTTGAGTTTGAGCCACCGGCTGTGGAAGTTCCACGAGCGGCACGGCTGAAGGAGGAGTCTCAAGAGCCGGAATCTCTTCCTTGGGTGGCTGGAATGTTTGTCCTGGTTGCGGCGCCGGAGAGACTTCAAGCTCGATTCCAGGAGTTGGCAATGACGCCTCTTTCGGCGGCTCTTGAACGGTTTGAGTCTCAAGGGCCGGCTCTGGCGCCACCGCAGTCACAGGTTTTTGAGGTAGCAGTGAATCCAAAAACTGATTTAGTTCTCTAATGATTTCATCAGTCGGATGGTGAAGCGGCAAATGCCAATTGTATCCACTCGCAGGGTCTGCGGCCGCTGGGCGCCCGCACAGCTTGCCGAATTTTTTGATTATTTTCTGCACATCTGATTTCCTTCCCGCAATGAGAAGAGATTTGTGCATCGAATCCTTAGCGTTAGGGTCTTCCTTAATTGTCCATTGTTCCATGTGTTGTAAAGTTACAAAAATAACAGGCAAAAAACAACAAATCGCATCAACTCATGCTAAATGTTACCGAAGGAGTGAGGGTCGCCTCATACAAAATGTTACCGAAAAAAGGGGATGGTATGATCATTCCTGAAGGTCTCCAGAGGGGATCGGGAGGTCATTTTGATGAGTCCAAATGGGAGGTGGGAATATATGAAGGAGATGTATGTTCGGTATCACAAGGCAATAGGGAAGAAAGCGAAAGGCGAGATTCTTGGGGAGTTTTGCGAGGTGTATGGGTGTCACCGGAAGTCGGCGATACGGATGATGAACGGAGCGTCTCCTGGGGAGAAGCGTGTGATTAAGGCGCGAGGGCGGCGAATGGTTTACGGGAGGCGTGAGATAGAAGCCATTGAGGAGATGTGGAAAGCGAGCAATTATCCATGGTCTCGGAACCTCAAAGCGGCGATACCTTTGTGGAGGGAGTCGTTGGTGAGGCGGTTTAAGCTGAGTGAAGAGGAATAGTTGAGACTTGAGCGCATCAGCCCCGCGACGATAGACCGAAGGCTTAAGGCCAAGAAATACGAGTTTAAGAAGAAGGTTTACGGGAAAACGAAGAAGAGCTCGTATCTACTTCGGCATAAGATTCCGATACGGACCGAGTTTAGAAACCCCAAGGAGGCTGGTTTGAGCGAGATTGACACGGTGAGCCATTCGGGGCCGTGGGCCGCAGGAATGTTCGCCCAGACCGTCAATCAAACCAGTATTCTGACGCAGTGGGTGGAGAAGGAAGCGGTGTTGGGGAAAAGCGCGGTGAACGTGCGGGATGCGATGGGGAGAATGAAGGAGCGGTTTCCCTTTAAGTTGCTTGGGGTTGACTCGGATAATGGGGATGAGTTCATTAATAAGCTGGTGTGGGCTTGGTGCGAGGGTCACAAGATTATTTTTACCCGTTCCCGAGCCTACAAGAAAGACGATCAAGCGCACATTGAGCAGAAGAACAAGACCCATGTTCGCAAGTGGGTAGGGTGGCTGCGCTATGACACTGCGGAAGTTGTTGAAGCCTTAAACGATCTCTACAGAAACGAGTTGAGGCTGTTTGAGAATCTGTTTATGCCGTCGGTGAGGCTGATTAAGACAGTGAGGCGAGGTTCGAAGACGACTCGAGTTTTTGACAAGCCGCAAACGCCGTTGGACCGGGTCGTGGCCTCGAAGCAGGGCGATTCTCACAAGGTCGCGGAGCTTGTTGAACTGAGAAAAAGGCTGGACCCTTTTGAGTTATCGAGAGTGATAGACATCAAGCTCAAGAGAATTTATGGTTTGGCCTCTAAGACGTCTCTTCAAGCGCCGGCCCCTCCCCGTCCCATGAAGAACCGGTTGCGCCCTTGGAGTCTTTCAACGGGGTTTAAAGGGTGGGGCTATTCCAGGGAGGTCGGACGTTTGAAAAAAGTTCACGGAAAGGAAAGAATGCTGGGAACATGGTAGTTATCCACACCTGTCCACATTCTTTTCACAAAGAAAAAAGATACAAAAAAGAAAAATAAGGACAACAAAACGATGAAACGGCCTATGAACTTTTCGGTAACATTTTCAAATGAGTTGACACGATTCCTCCTAAATTTTTCTCGGCCTTGTTTTAACCCGCTCGATTTAAAGTAATCCAGGAAAAATGATAAGGAAAGGTCTCGTCGGAAAATTTGCTGAGCCAGTCTTAACATCATATAATTTAAATTAGATGCCAACGATAGCGGCGACACAGATCAAGACGTTTTGCGTTGCTCATCCTCGGCGCAACCTTCCAGTAATATCGTCGCGTCGGCGCCTGGAATCCATATTTTCACGGGCTTTTCAACGCGCTTTCCTAGCGTTGGATGGGAACCGGGGCTTGGGCGGGCATGAGTTTGTTGTTTCCGGCTATGGGATAGCCGACTTTGTTTGGGCTGCGGCTCGAACTCGTAATGGCAATTGGCGTAGCATAGATGGTCCGGTAACTGTGACTGCGTTTGAGATGAAGTTGGGCGACTGGCGCCGCGCTCTCCGTCAAGCTTATCGTTACACTTATTTTTCCGACAGGACGATCGTGGTGCTACCCGCCGATGTTGGACGATCGGCAAAGGGTGCGCTACCATTATTCAGGGATCTTGGTATTGGGCTTTGGATGTTCCAGAAGGAACTGGGCACGATCACTAAGGTCTTCACTCCGCGCGCCAAGCGTCCAAAGAACCCGCTCGCGCGAGAGCGGGCGCTTGCGGTCCTACGCAGTAAGTTTGATCTCGGCCGCGCACGCAAATAACCTCACAGCTTCGGAAATCGGAGCGAGATGGTCGTCGCCGGATTTGGTGTCTAGGGCGTAGCCTACACGGCTAATAGCAGAATAGGTTTCACCCGCTTTATCCAGCGCTCCGCTTAATGCGATAAGGCTATCCCGCACGTTGCCCTTTACGAACTCCCCGTTGAGATTTTTGATCGCTTCCCATGACTGGAAAACTTCCTGGTTACGCTTAGGCTCCGAACCCGCATTGGTATCGTAAAGTTCGTCGGTATTAAGTTCGTTGAGGACTTGTGGGAAGCGCGTACGGAGCGCATCAAGTTCAGAAAACGTGATCCGGTTGAGCAATCGCTTGCTGAGATAGCGCGGTATCGGCAGTCTACCTCCGTTCGAAGGACCGAAGCGTCCCATTGAGAAGGTCCGCAGGTTGGAGAACCACCCCGTGCAACCCGCATCGGCGCCGGTCGCGCCAAGAAGGGGAGTGAAAATGTCCGAGTAGCCGTTGACTGTCTCGAAGCCATTGATTTTGAGTGCATGGTTTAAGAGCATCCAGGCGGACAACGTGTCAGCGTTGCAGATTTCGCCTCGCACTTCTGATGAGGTAGCCCCAATGAGCAGGTAAAATCCTGTGGGCGGATTATCGAGCACTGTAATCTCGTTCAGAAACTCGGTCAATTCCTGTTTATCGATCAATGCGTCCCTCGCAATGGCTAAGGTAACCAATAGTCGGCGTTTGGTCTTCAGCTTCGCGTGCTCCTCCGAGGCGTTACGGATAAAGTTCTTTGCGATTACAGCCTCGATCGAGTCGAGAGAACGGGGGATCAAGATATTTGGAGCGATGTGGGCGCTCACCTCCAGCTTCTTTTGGAAGCAAAGCGAATCCCGCAGAACTTCGATAACGCTTGCCTCACGCTCTAATTCCCGCCTAGTCCTAGGTTTGAAGTAGTCGATATAGTCATCTTTGCCTAGAAAGCCCAATCGGGATTCGGCTCCAGTAGCGGCGAAGCAGGCATAAAACTGAGGGTCGATAAGCCGTTCAATCTCTGGCTGGCTATCCTTCAGCTTCTTTAACTCCGTTGCTAAATTTTTGTAAGAGATATCTCTTGGACTGTAGACCACGCCATCGATAATTTTTCGGTCGATGCCTTCGTCGATTTTTTGGCCGCATTGGGCGCCGTGTTGAGCGAAAAGTTTCATGGGGGTGATCCTGCCTTCGCAAGAAGTGCCTTTAGGTTCGCGGGTCTGAGAGAAGGCTTCTTCTTGAGTAGCTGGTCGATAGTATCGCAGAAATTGGTTGGCAGGTCAGGACGATGCTTGTAAAGAGGTGCGGGAATCTCGTGAACCGCCCGGCTGATCGTAACCATAGAGTCTTCGAGGTTTCCAGCAATCGGATGACGTTGCGCTCCATACTCGTAAATGGTCAAGGCTGTGGTGTAGAGGTCGCTCCGGTAGTCGAGGCTCTCACGGAAATTGGGTTGAATCATCTCGGGAGCCATATAGCGGTTTGTACGCGGGAATCCCGCGTTAGTCAGTGCCGTCTCGCCGATTACGAAAGCAATTCCGAGGTCGAGCAGGATGAAGGGTCGCTTCGGATTGGCCAGCTTCATCACGTTCGGCGGCTTGATGTCCCGATGCACGGTCTTTTTTTTCCGCATTTCCTCGATCGCATTGATCAAAGATGTGAAAAGTGTTCTCAACTCCGCTTCGGTCGGTTTCTTACCGCCCTCCCGCAATATATCCCACAGGGTCTTTCCTTCCAAAAATTCCTCCGAGTAGGCGATAAAGTCCTGGCCATCAATGCGGACTTCTTTTGGAGGCAAGGAGCCCAGCTTCACGACCTCGGGACACTTGAGCGTCGATAAAATATTAATCTCACGCATGACGCGGCTCTTTACTTCCTGCTGAAGCAAGACCTCTTCCTCGATCTCCGGGTTGGAGACCGGAGGAATATAAACGAGTTTGAGCGCCTCTTTCGCCGTCGTGGATGTGCCAGAATAGACCGCCTTGAATCCGCCTTTCTGAATGAAGGCGACATTCCCGAGCTCAGGGATTGCTCTTGCGACTGCCGCAGGTTGTGGTGATGTGAACGACATTGTGTCATTGTATTAATTTTGGCGTAGACTGGGAAATGACACGCAAATCGCAAAGAAAAGTAAAAAATCGGTAAAAAAACTAATGAGCCCTTGACAGAATACAGGGACGGGGTTATATTTATAAAGCGAAAGCAGGAGGCATTTATAATGAAATTAAAGCGAGCAATGATGTTATCAGCTTTTCCGATTCTAACTCTCTGTTTATTCCCAATAAAATCTCAAGCCAATCCAACAGATGACCTCATGCAGAAGTGCATAAAGTCTCCTAAACATTTGATTGAAGAGGGCAATAGCTATTACGCCTGCGATTCCGTCTCCCGCGTGGATGATAAGTCATTAGCCATGGACACCGCCGATAATCGCGCGCGTTTTCGTTTTGCTCAAGCATTTCTTCAAGGAAAAAATTCCGGAATGGTTCTAAAAGGGGTTCAAGTTATAGACCACTGGAAGAAATCTAATTCTTCTAAATCTCCGCTTTGGGCTCTCGCGAAATATAAACCTTCGCCAAGCGAGAAAAAAAAGCTGGATGATTTCATTAAAAATGCAAACAACTCAGGATTGACCCCCAAGCAAACACAAGCCTTGAATCAAAATGTAGCGGGAGCGATAAGTCAAGCCAAGGGAGCTTTGAATTCCTCCAACAACGCAACAACCCCAACGCCGACGCCCAATACGGCGATGGGAAGTCTTGCGCAAACAAAAGGAAACAATCCAACAAATCCATCTTCCCAAACCCCAGGAAACTCGGGAACGCCCACAACTTCTCCTAACGCATCTCCCAGCGCAACTCCTCAAACTCCGACAACTCAAGACGTCCAAAAACCAATCACGACTCCACCCGCGCCGGAAAAACCTCAACCTAAAAAAAGTAAGCCCGGGTTTTTCGCGAAAATTTGGAATGGGATCAAAAAAGTCGGCCATTATCTTGCCACTTCCCGCATAACCACCGGGCTTCTTTTAGCCGGAGCCGCCGCTCTCATGGTCACAGGCTTTGGAGCCGCGCCGGGCGTCATCATCGCGGCGGCCGTTCTTGGCGGAGGGATCGGCCTTGCGGCTGGACCTCTCAGCCAAGGCGGATCGTCAAAATCTCTTCCGCCTCCCGCGCCTGTCGCATCTTCTCCTAATTCTGGAAATAACGGCGCTCCCACAACTCCTCAGCCAACGCCAAAAGATACGTTTGGAGAAAAGTCTCCTGCCAATAACATTTCAGCAAACAAAGCAAAAACAATGGGAGACGCTCAAGCCATAGCCAATGCGCTCAACCAAAATAAAGAAAATGATGCCGTAACGCCCGGAGCGCCTTCGGCCGCGGTCACCGCTAATAATAAAGGACAAGCTAAAAATTCCACGCCTGCCCCTTTAGCGCAGAAAACTTCCTCGCACAAGAATCTCTCGAAGCCTCATGTAAAAGCGCCTGTCAAGCAAAAAAAGCCTGCTCCTCAACAGACCAGTTATGTTAAAGACGCGCTGAAGGGCGCAAGCATTGGCGCAACCGCCGGAGCAGCCATCGGCGGAGCCGCAGGCACATTCTTTGGCGGATTTGGCGCCGGGCCAGGAGCGGCCATAGGAGCGGTCACGGGAGCCGCCATTGGAGCGACGGTTGCCGCTTGGCGCGATTATTCAAAAAACAAAGAGTCTTCTCAGCAGAAATCTTCACCCCCAAACCCCAAAAGCGACAAAAAAAATTGGGAGAAGCAAAAACCCGCTCTCCCAGCGACTCCTCCCAAAACTACCCTGGGATCAGCGGCCTCTTGATTGAAACCAGTCAAAGCTCTTTCCCTCAAGTGATACAATAAGGCTCATGCGGAGAATAGGCCCCCTCTTTCTTGCCGTTGGAATTTTTCTTGCTTGTTCCAGCCCCAAGCCCAAGGCCATTTTAGCCGTCGCCGTTCCGCTCTCAGGCCCTATTGGCGCCGAAGGCGGCGGCATTGTCCGCGCGGTGAAATTGGCTGTTTCTCGGTTTAACCGCTCATCAGATATCCCTTGGAGAATCATCGTTCGCACCTATGACGATCAAGGAACTCCCCAGGGAGCGATGAAGGCCGCCAAGGAAATAACCTCCAATCCCAAGGTCTTTGCCGTCATTGGGGACTTTACCTCGGACTCATGCCTGGCCGCCGCGCCCATTTACGCTACGGCTTCTATTCCGATGATTACGCCTTCCGCGGCCAATAGCTTCCTTACATCCCAACAAAAGAGTCCAAATTGGAAATGGAAAAGAAATATTTTCCGTATGCCGCCTACTGATTTAGCCCAAGCCCGCTACGCCGCCCATTTCGCCTATTCCCGGCTCGGTCTTCATTCTTTTTTTGTCGTTGACGATCAAAGCTCCTATGGAATGGAATTCGCGCAAGCCTTTGACGCCGATTTTAAAAAAGAAGGCGGAAAAATTCTCGGGTTCATTGATCTCACTCCGGATACGTCCAATTTTTCAGGACTTCGAGAAACCCTTCAAAATTCAAGGCCGCAGGGGCTTTTTTTCGGCGGGTTTTATCCGGAGGCGGCGCGCATACTCAAAATGCTCAGCCAAGCCCGCTTAAACCTCGTTTTTTTATCTGGCGGGGCGTCCAAAGAAAACACCTTATTTAAGCTCGCGGGTCCCGCTTCAAATGGCGCCTATTTCGCGATCAGCGGAGTACCGGTTGATTTTTTGCCCAGCGCCAATCCTTTTATTTCACAATACCGCTCCTTGTTTAAGACCGATCCCCGAACCTATGACATCTACGCCTATGAAGCGGCTCAAATTTCCCTCGCAGCCTTTCAAAACGCAGGGCTTGACCGTTCAAGAATGCTCGAAGCCCTCAGGGAAACTGCGCATGACGGCATCATCGGGATGATTCGTTTTGACGACAAGGGAGATAACACCAACCAACTCGTCACAATCGTCCGCGCAAACTATGAAAAAAGAAAATTTGAACCTGTTTACTAATCGCTCTTGCGGAATCTTGTTCCATTTGAGTTCTTTATCCGGAGAAGCCGGGACAGGGGATATGGGTTCTCAAGCGCATCGTTTTGCCGCTTGGTTATCCGAAGCCGGACAAAAATATTGGCAGATGCTCCCGGTAAACCCCACCGGAGCGGGAAATTCTCCCTACAGCTCTATTTCCGCCTTCGCCGGAAACCCTGTTTTTATTAGTCTTGAAGGCGCTGTTGAAGACGGATTTTTAGAGCCCTCGGAAGTTCCCGCCTTCAAAGGCCTAAGCGCATCTCAAGCGTTGATGGAAAAAGAAAAAGTTCTAAGACTGGCCGCCTCCCGATTTCAAAAAGAAAACCCAGAAGGCGCGTGGGCTGAATTTCATTCCTTTTTAGACCGGGAATCTTTTTGGATCAACGATTACGCCTGGTTTTGCGCGCTTAAAGAGCGTTTCCGAAACGCTCCGTGGACGGATTGGCCGGAAAAAATCCGTAAACGCAATTTTCGTTTTTGGGAAAGAGACCTCCTGCATTTTTTAGGCGAAACTTCGTTCTACTATCAATTTGAACAATTTATCTTTGATCGCCAATGGAAGCGGCTCAAAAACGCCTGCCAAAAAAACGGAGTTTCTCTCATTGGAGACCTCCCGATTTTCGTTTCCCATGACAGCGCGGATGTTTGGGCGCATCAAAATATCTTTGATTTAGACGAACAAGGTTTTTCCGTCGCGGTTTCCGGAGTTCCCCCCGATTATTTTTCAAAAACCGGTCAACTTTGGGGAAACCCGCTCTACCGTTGGGACGTCCTCAAAGAATCCGGCTATGAATGGTGGGAAAAAAGACTTGAGATTTCTTCCCTGCGTTTTAACGTCGTGAGATTGGATCACTTTATCGGATTTTGCCGCTACTGGCGCATTCCCGCCGGAGAAAAAACCGCCGTTCAAGGTCAATGGGTCAAAGGCCCGGGCTCGGATTTTTTTTCCTTGATTCTTCCGAAACTCCCCCAACTTCAAATTATCGCGGAAGATTTAGGCGTCGCGGGCGAAGACGTCTATCAATTGCGGGATGAGTTTCATTTTCCAGGGATGAACGTCCTTCAATTTTCTTTCGGAGGAGAAGAAAAATTCTTGCCTCAAAATTACGCGCCCAATTCCGTCGCTTATACCGGAACCCACGATAACGACACGCTTAAGGGCTGGATTGAGAATGCTCCTCAAGGAGAAGTCAAACGGGCGCTTGATTATGCCCATACTTCAAAATCTGACTTTGAAAACAACTGGAAACTGATCCAAGTCCTTTTGGACTCTCCCTCCAACACCGCCATAATCCCCATGCAAGATGTTTTAGGCCTTGGTTCGGAAGCGCGAATGAACACTCCCGGAACTATTTCCGGAAACTGGGCCTGGAAAATAAAACCGGAACAACTTAACTTAGAAATCGCCCAACGGCTCAGACAGATTAGCGCATCCGCGCGGCGAATATCCTAAAATGGAATTGGAAAACGATATCATGAATTTGAGGGAGAAATGATGCATAACAATTTAGGACTCTTTAGTAGCCTGCTCACTCCGGAAGACCTTCATTTCTTTAATGAAGGCACGCACCGACGTCTTTATCGAAAGCTCGGGGCGCACTCTTCCCCCAAAAAAGACGGGGTCTCTTTTTCCGTTTGGGCGCCCAACGCCAGCGCGGTCTACGTGATGGGAGATTTCAACTCCTGGCGGAAAACAAGCCACCCTTTGTTTCCGCGCGGAAATTCTGGAATTTGGGAAGGGTTTGTCGCGGAAGCAAAAGAAGGTTCCGCCTACAAATACCGCATTGTCTCCAAGGATTTAAATTTTGAAGCGGAGAAAGCCGATCCTTTTGGTTTTCACTTTGAAATCGCCCCAAAATCCGCCTCGCTTGTCTTCGATTTATCCTATGAGTGGAAGGACCGCGATTGGATGAATTCTCGCGCCCACAAAAACTCGCTTGATTCTCCCATCTCGATTTACGAGCTCCATCTGGGTTCCTGGAGAAAGGTGCCGGAAGAGAACCAAAGGTCGCTCAGCTACCGTGAAATGGCTAAAATTTTGCCGGAATATCTCCGCAAGATGAATTTTACCCATGTCGAGATTTTGCCGGTCATGGAACACCCCTTTTACGGTTCCTGGGGATACCAGACCTTGGGATACTTCGCGCCCACCTCCCGATACGGAACCCCGCAAGATTTCATGTTTCTCATTGATTCCCTTCACCAGCATGGAATCGGCGTCATTTTGGACTGGGTCCCCTCCCATTTCGCGACCGACGGCCACGGCCTCGGGCTTTTTGACGGCACGCACCTCTACGAACATTCAGACCCACGGCAAGGGTTCCATCCCGATTGGGGTAGCTACGTCTTTAACTACAGCCGCCATGAGGTCCGCAGCTTTCTTTTATCCAGCGCGATGTTTTGGCTGGACGTCTATCATGCCGACGGGCTTCGGGTTGACGCCGTCGCCTCCATGCTTTATCTTGACTATTCCCGAAAAGACGGGGGTTGGATTCCCAATCGCTACGGTGGTTGCGAGAATCTCGACGCTATTTCTTTTTTGCGGACGCTCAACGAAACGGCTTACCTCGATCATCCGGGAATTCAAATGTTCGCGGAAGAGTCCACCGCCTGGCCCATGGTTTCCCGCCCCACCTCTTGCGGAGGACTTGGTTTTGGCTACAAATGGGACATGGGTTGGATGCATGACAGCCTCCACTACTTTAGAGAAGACCCCATTCACCGGAAATATCATCACAACAGCCTTACCTTTCGGATGCTTTACGCCTGGCATGAGAACTTTGTTTTGCCTCTCTCACATGATGAGGTCGTTCACGGCAAGGGCTCACTCATCGGCCAAATGTCGGGAGACTTTTGGCAAAAATTCGCCAACCTCAGACTTCTTTTCGCCGATCTTTACGCGCAGCCGGGAAAAAAACTTCTGTTTATGGGCGGGGAAATCGCGCAATGGAACGAATGGAATCACGATCATAGTCTTGACTGGCATCTCCTTCAATACAAGGAACACGAGGGGATTAGACTCTGGGTTCAAATGCTCAATAAAATTTATAGAGAAGAGCCCGCGCTTCATGAAAACGACTGTTCCCCTGAAGGTTTTGAGTGGATCGACTGCGCTGATTCCGCCGCCAGCGTTCTAAGCTGGAAAAGAAAGTCAAAAAGCGGAGAAACAATGATCGTAGTTTTAAACCTGACCCCGGTTCCGAGAATTAATTACCGCATTGGCGCCCCTAAATCAGGGTATTGGAAAGAGCTTTTAAACAGCGACTCCGTCGAGTATGGCGGAAGCGGAATGGGAAATTTGGGCGGGGTCTGGTCGGAAAATATCGCGTTTCATAACCAGCCTTATTCGATTAATTTAACCCTTCCGCCCTTGGCCGCCCTCTTTCTGAAAGCGGGTTAATGGCCGTTCGGCAACCATAAAAAGCGACAATTCCCGCTTCGCCACTCATTTCATCACTGGGTCCTTTATCGCCCGGCGTCTAGGACTTTCGACCCTGTTTTCTTCTCGGATTTGGGTATAAACTATGATCGACGCTGGACATTCCGGCGTGATTTGAAAGACATTCCGCTTCAAGCAAAGGAGAAGGAAAGGTATGGATAAATTCAAAAGCGTGGCGCGTTCAATGCTTCCCGATCTGGCCCCGGGGCTAGTTTTTTTCATCGCCAATCATTACTGGGGCCTAAAGGTTGCCGTGCTCAGTTCCTTGGCTTTCCTGACGGTCGACTTGACGCGCAAGGTCTATCGCCGAGAAAAGCCAAGCGCGATCTACATTTACGCCGCCGTAATCACCGTGGTCTTCGGCGGCATCGATCTCTATCTCAAGCGAGCGTTGTTTTTCCGTTACGAGGCGTCCCTGACCAACCTCCTGACGGCTGTTTTCTTCGCGACGACGCTGCGCGATGGTCGCTCGATCATACAGGATTTTGCTGAGAAGGCGATGCAGGCTGAAGGCAAGGCTATGACGCCGGATCACATCTACTACTTCCGAATGCTGACAATCGTTTGGATATCATATTTCATCGCGAAGGCCAGCGTCTACACCTATCTAGCCGCAAGCCCTATATCGTTCGAGCATTTACTAATTGTAAGAGCGGTTATTGGAAATGTCAGTCTCTACGCGTTGCTTGCCGCCTCGATCTTTGGAAGCAAACCTATTTTTTCTTTCTTGCGGGGCTCGCGGTTGTTGCCGTCGACGCGTGTACAGACGCTGGAAGGCTTACCGATGCCTTAGATGCCCGCGCGAGGCAACCCTCACCATCCTAGATCGATGCCATGCACCCTATGCATCTTCCGTACTGTCCTTGGGGGCGGCATTGTCCCGACCTTAAGATTATTGAGGAAAGGGGCTACTAATTTCCATTCGGCAAACATTTTTTCCAAAGAGAAGACACTAAAAAACGTAACAACTCCAGCTTCGCCACTCATTTCATCACTAGGTCCTTTGCCGCCCGGCGTCTAGGCCTTTCGGCCCTGTTTTCTTTTCGGATTTAGGCGTAAAATTATATTGTCGTTGGTTGCTTCGATGTATGACGAGACGTTCCGTTTTTAAGCGAAGGAGAATAAAATGAAAAAAGAAACAATGGCGCTTTCGGCGATAGTCGCGAGTATTTTCATGCTGACTCGGACAGGGCAATGCGCGGCTCTCTCTGGGGCCTGGAAGAATTGGCAAGATATCAAGACCGCCGCTCACGACCCAGCCCACGCAACGGCGACGCAAAAGCCGACTCCCACGGCCACCTTTGATGTCGACGCCTTGGTTCAGCATATCGACGCGCTAAGAGAAAACATTCGCAAGAGCGAGCCGCGACTTGAACAAGAACTCGGAGCGGGGCTTAACAATTGCTCGATCAATCAGCCCAATCTTTCCAGCGAGACCGGACTTGAATGCTTAAATTCCGAGGAACAATTCAAGGATGATTACGCGAAATATGTGACGCGAATCAAGGCTCTCGATCAAGTAACCCGCTTTGTCTTCGGCGATAAAAAATGGCAAGGCATTTACCCATCTCTAGGTTTTACCCAAGCCGTCAAGTTAGCTGCATCCTTGAGCTCCGCCATATTTTTTGGCGACCAAATGCCTGGACGCCACGAGGCGCCCCATAGATTTTATATTCCAAGCGGGCGGGAAGGAGAGGCTTATCAAGGCGCATTGGATCAAATCAAAAAACTGGCCGATCAAGAGGAAGTCTTTAGGAAATCCATCAACAAAAGATATATCAGCAACGTCTGCGGAAAAAATGCGCTCCTTCCCCCCATCGCGTCCAATGGACTTTTATCCGTATCGCAATGCTTGCTGATTGAAGACGTATACAATCAAGTGGAATTCGCTCCTCCCTGGTCACCGGAATGACGGGTATCCCGTTGCGAAACCAGGAATTAATTCCCGCCCGGCAAGCACTTTTTCCAAAGAGAAGACACTAGAAGCTTAGGCAATTCTCTTTTCTCAACCCAAATCGCCTGCGCCGGATTTTTTTCCCTAAGATTTCCCGCATAAACTCGCAGGCGAATCTGATGATGGGTGATCGTATGCGCCCCGGATTTAATGAGCGCGCCGACTTCCGCTTTTACTTTCCCCACTTCCGGGAGCCCCCAATGATTTTTTAAAAGTTTTTCCGATTCGCCGCGCTTCCAAAGAAGCGCCTTTCCCTCCCGCTCAATCCACAAAAAACTCCAGTCCAGCCTCACAAACGGCTTTTTAATTTTAGGCACGGGAAAAAGATTTTGGGTTTTGGTTTTAAAAGCCTGGCAAGCCGGAGAAATAGGACAAATTTCGCAACGCGGATTCTCCGGAGCGCAAACCGTCGCCCCCAATTCCATCAAAGCCTGATTCCAATCGCCGGGATGATCGCGGTCCAAGTATTCTTCCGCCATCTTCCAAAACTCTTGCGAGGTTTTGTTTTGAGCCGCCAAGCGAGAAAAAACACGAGAGACATTCCCGTCTAAAACCGGATAGGGCTTTTGAAAGGCGATGGATAAAATCGCGCCTGCGGTGTAGCGCCCCACCCCCGGCAAGGAAATGACGGAATCAAAATCGCTCGGAAATATCCCGCGATGTTCCTTAACTATTTTTTGCGCGGCCAAAAAGAGATTCTTGGCCCGGGAATAATATCCCAGGCCCGCCCATAAAGCCAAAACTTCTTCTTCCTGGGCCGAAGCCAGTCTTTCGACATTGGGAAACTTTTTGATAAAACGTTCAAAATACGGAATGACGAAGGCCACCGTCGTCTGCTGAAGCATGATTTCGGAAACCCAGGTTCGGTAAGGAGAAGGGTCGTCCCGCCACGGCATCGGCCTTTGGTGGCGGCGATACCACCCCAGAAGTTGCCTCAAACTATTCTTTGACGGCAAGGTTGAAAGTTGGTTCTTTGACTCCGCGAACATGATAGACAATGTCCTCAATGAGCTTTTCTTGTTGGATGGAGTCCACCATTCCGCTGATGACAACCATTCCCGCGTCAACATCAACCTCGACATGAGAAAGGTCAAGACCCTTTTGTTGCTTTAAAGCGGAGACAATCGAGCCCTTGAGAGTAGAATCCCCTGGAGGCGAGCTCAAGCCTAACGCCGCGCATCCAAAAAAGCCAAGAACCGATAACAGAATCAATCCTCTTTTCATCTTAGAAATGTTACAATTTCTCAACGCATTATCAAACACGATGAAGCGAATTTTGCTCGCAACCAGAAACCCGCACAAAGAAAGAGAAATTTCGGAAATATTGGGACCCGAAATTTCCATTCTTTCCCTCAAGGATTTTTCGTCTCTTCCTGAAACTGCGGAAGATCAGCCCACATTGGAGGGTAATGCGGCTAAAAAAGCGCGGGAAGCGGCGCTTCAAACAAAACTTTGGGCGCTGGCTGATGACACCGGCCTTGAGGTCAAAGCCCTTCAAGGCGCCCCTGGAGTTTTTTCCGCCCGCTATGCCGGAGAAAAAGCTTCTTTTAAAGACAATATCAAAAAACTTCTCCGCGAACTTTCTCAAACGCCCGCTGAAAAACGGCAAGCCGTCTTTCGCACCGTGATGGCCCTTTCAAGCCCTGAAGGTAAAACCGAAACGGTCGAAGGCCGAATCGAAGGCGTTATTACCAATGAGCCCAAAGGAGAAGAGGGGTTTGGATACGATCCCGTTTTTTTTGTTCCTTCCCTTCAAAAAACTTTCGCGGAGATGAATCCGGAAGAAAAAAATTCGCTCAGCCACCGGGCGCTGGCGCTCAAAAAAATTATTCCGCGCATTTTATCCTTGGCGCTAATCCTTAGTTTTCTGTTCCCTCTATGGGCCAAAGCCGACATTGACGCTAATAAAGCCGGTTCCAACACCATTTGGGATCAAATCATGGCCTCCCAAGCAGGCCGCAACGAGTACGTCGGCTCTGAATATTTGCAGCGCGGACACTACGATATGGCGGCGGAAGAATTTGGCCGCGCGGTCGCGGCTAATCCGCAAGATCCCAAAGCTCACATGATGCTCGGAGTCGCTTATTACTGGCTGGGCCAAGTTCAAAAATCGCTTCAGGAATATCAGACGAGTTTGGAGCTTGACCCCAAAAGCGCCCAGGTTTATATGCTCATTGGAATTTCGCTCGCCTGGGAAGGCAACAACCAAGGCGCCTACCAAGAATTTAAGACCGCAGCCAAACTCAACCCCTCAAGGCCCGACATCCAGATGAATCTGGGATCAGTGGAAGAGAGTCTCGGGAAAATCCAGGACGCGCTGGAACATTTGCGAGAAGCGGTAAGCCTGGACCTTAAATATCCCCTTTACCATTATCAATTGGGAATGCTGTATCGCCGGCTTGGGAGATACACCGAAGCCACCGATGAATTTGCCGCCGCTCTCGAACTTTTCCCTGATTATGAAGACGCCCTTCTTGAAATGGGTTCGATGGCCGTCAGAGACCATCAATACCATAAGGCCATGGATGATTTCAGCCATGCCGTGGACTTAAAAGAAAGAGACTCTGTGGCCCGCCTTTTACTCGCTCACCTTTATCTGCTTGAAAACAAATATAAGGACGCCCGCTCGGTCATGGCCAACGCCTTTGATTTAACTCCCAAAGAAGGAGGCCCGGGGCTCAGGCTCTCTCTTTCTTACTCGGGCGGGAAATCAAAAAATACCCCGCAAAAAAATCAAAAACCGCAAAAACCCCAGAAAAACCACGGCCCGACCGCCCCACCGAAACCAAAATCTCCTTCAAATGACCCTTTAAATGTCTTTAAAAAGAACCTTGAGCGCATTCCGCTTAATCAAGGCGCAATTTTACAAGTCGAAGTGGTCTTCATGCCCAAACCCAAGCTTAAACTCGCCGACAACGAAAGCAAATCCTCTCTTCAACGGGAATTGGAAAAGAAATTGGGAGATGCGCAGGCCACCCCTCAAGCGGTTCAGCGCGAGTATCCCATTCACGCGGGCTCATCCCAGGAAAGAAAAGCGGAAATCGCTCAAATCATTCACAACTTAAGACAAACGCTCAAAAAAGCTCCGCCCAATTCCAATGTGCGCTTCGGCATGAACCTCACTTATAAAAACCTGGAACATGTCTCAACCGGCGGCCCGCGCCCGACAAACAATCCTCTCAACGTTTCTTATCAACCCCATGCGGTCGGAAATGATCTCGGGCTTTGGATCATGGGAACTGGCTGGATGGATTTGGTCTCCGAGATTTTACCGCGTCCGGGGCAAACCGTTCACCATCCCGATCAAACCGATTGGTGGACTGAAGAAGGTCTTGCGCACGCAACATTAGGCAAAGGGCCGGAAGCATTGGATGATTTTGAGCGCGCCTGTCGTCTTGACCCCACCAACGATGTCGCCTGGCTTGGGCGCGCGGTAGCCTCCATCATCATGGGAAATGAAAAAGACGCCGTTAAATATCTCAGAAAAGCCCTGACCTTAAATCCCCGTAACATAACAGCTAAAGAAGGACTTAAATGGCTACTCAAACCATCCGCTCAATCTCACAAATGACCTCAACAATGAACAGAGACTTCATGAGCGCCTTCATTCAGCGCGTCCATTTCGTCGGAATTGGCGGGGTCGGGATGAGCGGCATCGCCGAAGTGCTTTTAAATCTCGGCTATCAGGTTTCAGGCTCAGATATCAAAGAAAGCGAAACGACCCGCCACCTTAAAAATCTCGGCGCGAAAATTTTTTACGGCCACAAGGCCTCTCATATCGCGCGCGCCCAAGTCGTGGTCATCACTTCAGCCGTCTCTTCCCAAAACCCCGAGGTTGTGTCAGCGCACAAATCTAAAATTCCGGTCATCCCTCGCGCCGAGATGCTCGCTGAAATCGGGCGTATGAAAAAAACGATCACCATCGCGGGCTCTCACGGAAAAACAACCACTACCTCGATGACGGCGATGGCCTTAAGCGCGGCGAAGGCCAAGCCCACCATCATTATTGGCGGGCGGCTTAAAAACATCCACGCCGGCGCGAGGCTGGGAGAAAGCGATTATCTCGTGGCCGAAGCGGATGAATCCGACGGTTCTTTTATCCATCTTTCTCCCCTGGTCGCCATTGTCACCAATATCGACAACGATCATCTCGATTTCCACAAAACTATGGAAGCCCTCAAGGCTTCTTTCGTTGAGCATCTTAAGCGTCTCCCCTTTTACGGAGCGGCAATTCTCTGCGCGGACAATCCCCTGCTTCAAGAAATTTCAAATTCTCTTTCAAAACCGGTCATCACCTATGGATTTGGAAAATCCAGCCAATGGACGGCCCAAAATATCAAGTTATCGAAAGATGGTTCCGACTTTGACGCTTTCTTTAAAGGAAAGAAGATACGAAAAATTCATCTCTCGGTTCCCGGGAAACACAACGCGCTCAATAGCCTTGCCGCTCTTGCCGCAGGCCATTTTCTTGGTTTTGATCTTTCGCTTTTAGCCCAGGGACTTTCGGAATTTAAGGGAGTCGGGCGAAGACTGGATTTTCTTGGCCGCGCCGGCGGAGTTGAGTTTATCGACGACTACGGACATCACCCCACTGAAATTAAAGCGACCTTATCCACCCTCGCAAATCTCTGGAAGGCCAAGCGCGTGATTGTCCTCTTTCAGCCGCACCGATACTCTCGAACGAAACTTTTAGCTCGGGAATTTGGCCCCGCGTTTAAGGGAGCGGACCAGGTTTTTGTCACGGACATCTACCCCGCGGGTGAAAAACCCATTCCCGGAGTCTCATCTCATCTCATTCTTGACTCGATCAAGAAAAACGGCATCTCCTGCGCTCCCTATCCCGGCGCTCATGAATTATCAAAAATACTCAAACCCGGCGATGTCGTTCTAACCTTGGGCGCGGGAAACGTCCGCTCTTTCGGCGAAGAACTATTGCGCTCCGCGCAAGAACAACGCTAAGTTTTAAGTTTCAAGAACACATCAATTAATTAGGGAATCTCTCCGGAAATTAAGTGATGTGCCCCCAGAATTTGGTCTTAAGGATTAGGCGGCGGGAGTTTGTCTGGAGTTCCCTGGAAAACGGTCGGCCCGGGAAAAGAGTTGAGAACCGCTCCATTTTTACCTGGAACTGGCTGCTCGATGGGATTGACTTTTTTAAGTTGCGGCATGGAACTCGCGCTTTTTTTATAGCCGGTCGCCGCGGATTTAAGCCCATTTGAAGCAGAATCTCCCCCGGCCTTGGAATTTTTCGCGGCTTGGGCGAAACAGGCTTTAATAATCGCGTTTTGTTTTTTTTGGCTCAAATATTTTCCCTGAACCTTTTTATCCACACAGGCCAAGGCTTGATTTCTTTGGGCAATCGTCAAAGGTCCGGATACGAAACCAGCAGACGATGAGGCCTTAGATTGAGAAACGCAAATATACGGCTGAAACGCGGAATTGGTTTTTTGAGGAACAGAGCCCGGCGGACAAGCCGAAGCCTTGCCCGCTAGCGTTTTCCCCGAAACTGAGGCCAGCGCGGCCGCGAAAACTTTTGGAACCGCCAAAAACATGACGGTCACAAGCGCCGCGATCTGGACAGCCTGATATGATGTTTTCATAGAGCCTCCCTTCATTAAGAAGGATAATGCCTCGTTTTCTTTTTGTCAAGTAAAAATTCGGTAAAAAATTGGTAAAAATTTTTCCCTTGCGCCCCGGCGCACAGATTATGTATGATAAATTTACATCTTTAACTGGAAGGCAAATATGCAAGATACATTCATCATTAAACCGAACACGGCCGCAAGTCTCAGGAAGCGGCACACCTTGGACGCCAAGGGCAAAATTCTCGGACGACTCGCGACCCAAGCGGCGGGTCTTCTGCGCGGCAAACATAAACCAATTTTCGCTCCTAGCGTTGACTGCGGCGATTTTGTCATCGTCACCAACGCCGCGGAAGTGGCCTTAAGCGGAAATAAGATGGAAACGAAAGCCTATTTCAGCCACTCCGGTTACGCAAGAGGCGCGAAAATGACTCCTCTTAAGCGCATGATGGAAAAAGACCCTCGCAAAGTCGTCTATTTAGCCGTCAAGAGAATGTTGCCGAAAAACCGCTTAAGCGACCGCCAAATGACTCGGCTTAGAATTTTCAAGGGCGCGGAAAACGTCGCCTCAAAACAATCCGTTAACTAAAAGAAAAAAGGGATATTATGTCAACACAGTTGCTTGCAACCGGAAGAAGAAAAACCGCCGTGGCCCAGGTAAGAATGATTCCCAACGGCACGGGAAAAGTCACGATCAATTCCAAAACCGTCGATCAGTATTTCCACGGAACCGAACACAAGCAATTTTCCGTTTTGTCCCCCCTCAAACTTGTTGAAGCCGCCAAAAATTATGATTACGTCCTTAAAATCGTCGGCGGAGGGCTCACCGGCCAAGCCGAAGCGGCCCGCCACGCCATCGCGCGCGCTCTGGTCAAACTCGAAGAAAAAAACCGCCGCATCATGCGCGCCGAGGGCTTTTTAACCCGCGACCCCAGGGAAGTGGAGCGCAAGAAAAGCGGTCAGCCCAAAGCCCGCAAGCGCTTCCAATACTCGAAACGCTGAGGTGTCTTCAGAAGAAGCGTCTTTTTCGGCTGAGACCGAAACTGTTTACATTGCGCCCTTGGCTCGTTTAACGGCTTCTATTTTCGCCGTCTGGGGAGTATTAATTGCGCTCAAGGCCCTCTACGATCTTTTCTGGGGGACTCCGGAAGCCAATCTTTATTCGGCGCATCCCTGGCAATTCATCAGCCTTCCCCAATGGATCCGCTACGCTGGTTTTGAGCTTTCTTACGGAATTGCCTGCGTCTTTCTTGCCATGGGAATACGGGCTTATTCCAAATTCCTTCCGGAAACGCGCGTCCGCCCGAAGAAAGCAACCGCGATAAATCTCTTTAAATAAATTGTCTTTAAAATAGTAGAATTTCCCCTGTGCCTCTTCTTAATAATAGTTCTTGCAGACGGCGCTGTCCCGACCTTAAAATTATGAGGAAAAAGGGACTGTGAACCATCTTCAAAACCCCCTTTCGGGATTCTCGACCCTTGAATCTCAAGTTAAAATTATTTTCGGCATTTCCTCCATCGCTGAGGAGTTCTTCAAGAATCCAAACCATGTTTTCGTTGAGAAAATTAAAGCTCAAAAAAATCTGGAATTGAAGATTTGGAAACAAGCGCAAGACAATCTCGATGCTAATGAAGACCGAACGCCTCTTTTATTGTCTTCTTTGGCCCACCGCCTGGCGGAAGAAATTTCGCTGGCGGTCATCGAAACAGAAGAATTCAACCTCCTTCCGACTCCGGAAATCATCTTAATGATTCAAAAAACCAAGGAAGCAGTGAAAGCCCTCTCCGATAAATTCTCCACCGATTCAATCGTCGCGGCGAACAACCGTTCTCTTGAAACTCTTCAAATATTTAAAAAAGCGCGCCAAGACGCATTTAAAGATGAAAAGAGCGTGCGAGGCCTAAAGAACTCAGAAATCGCGCTGAGGTTTTCCGAAGCGGCCAATTTAATTGAAAAGTTAGTTTATACGCTTGGCGAAATTATCATCAAGGAGCCTTAAATCATGGCGTTTCATAAAAAAGTCAAGGAAAAAGCGGAAACCTACTGGTCAAGAACCAAGAAAATGGTTTTTCTATTAGCGGTCTGGGGAGTTGTTTTTAGCATAGCGACCATCGCGAAACTGGAAGTAGGATTCGGTTACGACACGACCTTGGTCTGCTCAACCGCCGCTTATCGAAAAGCTCTGGATGAAGGAGTCGCGCCTTATTCTTACTCTTTTTGGTCCATTGTCAATCGTTCTTACGACCTAGAACATCCAAAAATTGTCCCCATGGCAATTGCGTGGGCTTTTCGCATTTTTGGGTTTAAGGTCTCCATTATCACTTCTCGTCCTGATATTGATTCAAGCGGTCTCAAGAAAGACTGGCGGCTCCTAGTCGCCCCCGCGCGGTTTATTTTCGCTGAATCTAATACATCGAAAGTTCAATATTTAGACAGCGGAAACTTTATCTTATTTTTTGGCGGCGCGGATTCCGAAATTAAAGCCGCGAAAGAAGCCCATGTCTATCCGCTCAGAATTCTTCAATCCACGGAATGCCTCTTAAATCCCGCGGATTATCATCCGGGCGAGTTTCATGATCATAAAGTTCCCTTGTCACAATATTGACGAACAGCTTATAAATTGCTTTAATAACTAATATATGGCTCAAACAAAGAAAAAAACTGGCCGTCACCATTCTGCAATCAAAGCCGCTCGCCAAGCGGAGAAAAGAAATCTCCGCAACCGTCTCGCTAAAAAAGCGATTCGTTTGTCGCTCAAAGACGCGCTGGAATCCGCCCAAAAAAAAGATTCCCCAAAAGCGACGGAGTCTTTGTCTAAAAGCGTCAGCCTCTTGGATAAAGCGGCCAGAAAAGGCTTCATCCATTGGAAGGCCGTAGCCAGAAAAAAATCCTATCTCGCTCGCCGAGTTTCCAGTTCCTTAACGGCAACTGAAAGCAAAGCTTCAGTCGCGGCGGCCTAAAGCCTAATTACCGCAAAGTTCCTCGGCCAAGAGTTCTATTTCCATTCCTGGGTTAAGCCAAGACTGGGATTTAAGCCTCATCTCCGCCTCAAGGCAGGATTTTAGATTATTTCTCAATGTGGATTCATCCACGCCCGAGAAATGATCAAAAAAACCCTTGTCCCAATAGGGATGAAGCCGCAGTTTTTTTTCTATCGCGGGCTTTGATTCTCCCGCTTCCAGCATCATTCTCGCCTTGAGCTGTTTGAGAATAACCGCGCTCATTTGAGATAAAGCCCTAAACGCCTGATCCTGAGCTTTCCCCTCTTGAAGAAATAGATACAGATGAGATAGAACCGCTTTTTTATCCCTTTTTTCAATCAAGCGCGATAAAAGAAAGGGATCGCTTTCTTTTCGATATCCCAAAGAAAGGGAAACTTCTTTTAAGGAAATTTCTATTCCCTCCGCGGACAAGCACAGTTTTTCAATTTCCTGGCTTAAAAGCCCCCAATCCGTTCCCACTTCGCGAACTAAAAACTCACAAACCTCGGATGAAATTTCCTTGCCATTTTTTTTGACGAGCTTGACTACTTGAGAAATGGCCTCATTTTCCTTAAGCTTGGCGAAAACGCAAACCGCCCCTTGACGCGAAACTTCATGAAAGAGAGAATCTTTCATGTCCGGCTTAGCCTCGTCCGAATGAAGAATAAGAATGGATGAAGCGAGGGGCGCTTTCAGATAGTCCACCAGGGCTTTTTTAAGCGCGGCGCCGGAATCGGGCATTTCAACGAGAACGAACCGATGGGGAGAGAAAACTGGGAGGCTTAAGAGTTCGGAAATAATATCAGAAGTTTGGGACAAAGCCGCCGTTTTAGAGAATTCTCTCAAATTAAAAGAGTCGGCGTTTTTTTTAATGAAAGAAAGGGCTGCTTGTTTGGAAAAGGCCTCTTCTCCGCACAAATAATAAACCGGCCGGTAAGCGCCTGACTTCCATTCCTTGGACAGTTCGGACGGAGAAATCTCCATTAATAGGGAGTCACCGGTGGAGTAAAGGTTGAAGGCGGCTGAGCCACGGGCGCGGTCGATGGCGCGGTTGAGGTAATGACGCGGGAGGCTTCTCCCATCACTGTTCCAAAGCCGTGAACAACGCGAGTCACGACATCATTGGCCAATACCGGATAAAGCTCTTCCCGCGCCTGCTCCTCGGTAATTCCGCCGGGAATGGCGGCATCCGTATAATTGACCGTTTCTTGAATATTCGGTTGATCCCATAAAACGGTATTGGTTTTATAATCCACAAATTGAATATCCAAGAGCATCAAGAGCTGATAGGTCTCAGGGGTCAAATTTTGATTAAAGGTCAGGGGCGTGTTGATGTAGCGGGTAATTGAGGTCTCAACAATTCCTTCCGCGTCTTTATCTGGAACAATCATATAATCGCCATTCTTAATAAAATGATCGCGAATGACAATGGATAGTTTGTCCGAGATTCCAAACTGCTGGGTCTTATTAACCACTGGGTGAAGAGCGATCTTTTGAATGTTATGCGGCAAAAGCTGCTCGGACGGATTATACTGAACGTCAACTCCGCCAACGGAGGCATTGCTGCATCCATAAAACAAAGGCGAAAGACACGCAAAGACGAAAGACAGAGACAATGGCATTTTTTTTGTTCTCATGGCGCAAATTTCTCCTTGACTACGATATTGACCAGCCGATGCGGAACAACGATTGTCTTAACTATTTCTTTTCCCTGGGTCATCGCCTTTATTTTATCTAAAGAGAGGGCGGTAAATTTCAGATGTTCTTGAGAAATATTTTTTGAAACAGTCAACGCTTCTCTATTTTTACCATTAACCTGAATGACGTATTCAATTTGGTCTTCTTCTAAATATCTCGCTTCCCAAGAAGGCCATGGTTGCCGCGCCAAGAAATCCCGGTGCCCCAAAACTTCCCATAACTCCTCGCTGATATGAGGAGCCAGAGGGTTAATCAATGACAAAAGAGTTTCGATATCTATTTTGGCCGGATTCGCCTCGGCATGAATTTGGTTGGCGTAAATCATGAGAGTTGAGACCACCGTGTTAAAGCCAAATCCCTCGATGTCCTCGGTCACTTTCTTAATCGTGCGGTTTCTGAGAAAGATTAAGCCTTCCCCCTCCGTCCATTTAACTTCGTGAACCAGGGTCCAAATTTTTCTTAAGAAGCGGTAAGAGCCTTCAATTGAACGCATGTCCCAGGGTTTAGACTGCTCAAAAGGCCCCATGAACATCTCATAAATCCTAAAAGTATCGGCGCCGTAGCGGCGAATGATTTCATCGGGGCTGACCACATTTTTCTTGGACTTGGACATTTTCTCAACTTGACTCTCCAGCTTTTCGCCGGTTTGAGTGAGAATAGGTTCGCCCGCAGAGTTAAAAGAAACCTCGTCATAAGGATGATAAACGCCGTTAGAATCGCGATAGGAGAAAGAAAGAATAAGCCCTTGGTGTCGGAGTTTTTGAAATGGCTCCGGAGTCGAAACCGCGCCCTGGTCAAAAAGAAATTTATGCCAAAACCGGGCATACAAAAGATGGAGAACCGCGTGCTCGCTGCCCCCCACATAAACATCCACTGGCATCCAAGCCTTTTCCAGTTTTGGCTCCCACGCCAAATTTTTATTTTGCGGGTCAATAAAGCGCAGATAATACCAACAGGACCCGGCCCACTGGGGCATGGTATTGGTTTCCCGCTTGGCCGCGCCGCCGCATTGATGGCAAGAAGTATTGACCCAATCTTCAACCAAAGCGAGCGGAGATTCCCCCGTTCCAGTCGGCTTATAATTGTCTATCTTGGGAAGCAAAACCGGCAAATCCTTTTCCGGGACGGGAAGACTTCCGCATTTCGGGCAATGGAGGATGGGAATAGGTTCCCCCCAATAGCGCTGTCTTGAAAAAATCCAGTCCCGCAGGCGATATTGCACCGCCCGTTTTCCCAAACCTTTTTCCTCCAAGACCTGAATCATTTTTTCTTTGGCTTCCTGGGTCGTAAGACCGTCAATGACCGGAGAATTGGCCGCAACGCCGTCCTCCACGTAGGCAAATTCCTTGACTTCTTCCAAAAGACCGGACAAAGGCCGCACCACAGGAACAATGGGAAGGCCAAATTTTTTAGCGAAAGCGAAATCCCGCGCGTCATGGGCCGGAACGGCCATGACGGCCCCCGTCCCATAACTGACGAGAACGTAATCAGCGATCCAAATGGGAACTTTTTTTCCCGTCAGAGGATGAACAGCGTAAGACCCGGTAAACACGCCGGTTTTATCTTTCTGTAAATCCGAACGCTCCAGCTCCGCCTTGTTTTTGGACTCCTCAATATAGGCCGACACCGCCGACGCTTTGTCTACTGAAGACAGCTTAAGAGACAAGGAGTGTTCCGGAGACAAAACCAAATAAGAAACTCCATAAAGGGTGTCGGGGCGAGTCGTAAAGATGGGAATTGATTCTCCCGATTCGGTCTTAAAATAAATCTCGGCCCCCTCGGATTTTCCGATCCAGTGTTTTTGCATTGCTAAGGTCGAATGGGGCCAATCAAGAATCTCCAAATCTTTTTCAAGCCTATCGGCATAAGCGGTAATTTTTAGCGTCCACTGCCGAATATTTTTTCTCTCAACCCGCGACTGACAACGCTCACAGGAACCGTTAAAAACCTCTTCATTAGCGAGCCCCGTTTTGCAAGAGGGGCACCAGTTAATAGGGGCCGTGCTTTCATAGGCCAAGCCTTTTTTAAAGAGCTGCAAAAAAATCCATTGCGTGCATTTATAATATTCGGGGTCCGTCGTATTAATCTCGCGCTCCCAATCATAAGAAAAGCCCAGGGATTTGACCTGGCGTTTAAAATTGGCGATATTTTCGCGCGTAATGTCTTCTGGATGCCGCCCGGTCTGAATCGCGAAGTTTTCAGCGGGAAGACCGAAGGCGTCCCACCCCATCGGATGCAAAACGTCAAAGCCGAGACGACGCTTAAAGCGGGAAAGAATGTCGGTAGCGATATATCCTTCCGGATGCCCCACGTGAAGCCCGGCCCCGGAGGGATAGGGAAACATATCGAGACAATAGAATTTTTTTCCAGACTGGGGAACCTTGGGAGCTTTAAAAAGCCCGGAAGATTCCCACTTCTCCTGCCATTTGGCCTCTATTTCAAAGAATGGAATTAAGTCTGTCATAAAAATTTGCGCCCGGCAGGACTTGAACCTGCGACCCTCCCGTTATGAGCGGGGTGCTCTGACCAACTGAGCTACGGGCGCGTGCGTAAAATCGTTCCTTACCAGGGCGCATTAATTTTACCAAAAAGGAGTCCGCCACTTCCGTCATCCAAACGTCACGCGGAATTTGCGCTTTCACTATGGTCTTTGGAGACTTAGCCAAGCTATCATAAAAAGGACGGCTAAATTTAAACTGGGAGAAATCAAAAATGCAAAAAATTAAAGACAAGATTGCAAAACACTTAATCTGCGGGGCTTTCCTTACTATCAGCGTCCCTGCCGCGCGGGCCACAGGCGTTTCTGATTTAGGACAAAACTTTCAAGAACTAAGCCAAACCATCAAGACTCAATTTCCCAATGTCCGCTACCATCTGGTTTTAGAACGGAACGTGGGTTTGAGATGCGAGGATCGCGACGGCGTTGAAGGCCACAACGCGATTGATCTAGACGATATCCCCGAGGAATTTTACGTCGGAAAGGGCGAATGCGCCAATCTCGCCGGCGCCGATCTGCGCGCCTATGAGCTCGCAAACTTCAACTTTAGCGGAGCTTATATGAGGAAGGCGAATTTGAATGGGGTAGATTTAAGAGGCTCCAATTTTTACGGAACCGATTTAAGCCAGGCCGATCTTAGAGGAGCTGACTTAAGGGACGCAAAAAACCTCATCACCGCCAATATCAAAGGGGCCATCTTTGATATGGAGACGAAGTTTCCCTGGGTAGAGGGTCAGGCAAAGATTCACGGCATGATTTGCGTGGGCGATCCCGACTGGTGCATGGATCAATGACGGAAGCTCTAATGTCGCGAAACGTCACGCGTTTGTTACTCGTTTGTTGCGTTCAAGTCATTGACACCAAGGCCCTGAAACCGATACCTTGTCTCTATGATTAGATTTATCCCACGCGAAGAAAAATTTTTCGACCTCTTTGAGGCTCAGGCCGCGCATAACGTCGAGGCCGCGGGCGTTTTTAAAGACCTTACTTCTCAGTGGAGCCTTGAATCTCCTCTCTTTCAGAAACTTCAAGATATTGAGCATGAAGCCGATATCACGACCCATGAGGTTTACGATCGTTTAAACCGCACTTTCATTACCCCTTTTGACCGCGAGGACATCCACGAACTCGCCTCCGAGCTTGACGATATCGTGGATTTGATTCAATCAGTTTCCATTCGCATGAAAATTTATCGCATCGACCGCTCGGACGCCCCGCTTCTCAGTCTCGCCGAAATTTTGCTCAACGCCACCGAAAATATCCAGAAAGCGGTCTCTGAACTCAGGCGCCCTGAAAAACAACGGCGCGTTTTGGATTATTGCATCGAGATCAACCGCCTTGAAAACGCCGGGGATAAGGCCCTTGAAGAAGCGCTCAGCCATCTTTTCGACGGACGCCCGGAGCCCCTTGAAGTCATCAAGTGGAAAGAAATTTACGAGGGCATCGAAACGGCCATTGATAAGTGCGAGGACGTGGCCAATGTTTTTGAGTCCATTCTCGTTAAATCCTCGTAATGCCTCACTTAACTCTTGTTTACGGCATCGTCGGTCTCGCTCTTTTCTTTGATTTCTTAAATGGAATGCATGACGCCGCCAATGAAATCGCGACCGTCGTCTCAACCCGGGTTCTTTCCCCCCGAAACGCGGTTTTATGGGCCGCCTGCTTTCACATGGTCGCGGCCTTTGGGTTCGGCGTTCATGTCGCCGACACCATAGGAAAAGGTCTTGTTTCGCCCAAAACTATGGATAACGCCGTCATTCTTGGCGCGCTCGTTGGAGGATCTCTTTGGAATTACCTCACCATCCGCGTCGGGCTTCCGGTCAGTTCTTCCCATTCTTTGATTGGCGGCCTCGTTGGGGCCGCGGTCGCGAAAGCGGGCTGGGGGTGTCTCATGCCCTGGGGAATCGGGCTTGTCGTCGCCTTCATGATTATTTCTCCTCTTTTTGGACTTCTTTTAGGCTATACCCTCATGATTCTCAGCTCCTGGGCTTTTCGCAAGAGTTCTCCTCGACACGTGGATATTTTCGCGCGCGTTGGGCAATTGGCATCCTCCGCTTTTTTAAGTCTTGCCCACGGCCTTAACGACGCTCAAAAAACCATGGGGGTCATCGCCATTCTCCTGTTTTCAAACGGAGTGTTGGGCCCGCACTTTTACATTCCTAAATGGGTCATCTTAAGCTGTTACGCCGTGATGTCTCTTGGAACCTTGGCTGGAGGCTGGAAGGTCGTCCACACAGTCGGGCAACGGATCACTAAACTGCGCCCCTTGAGCGGAATGTGCGCCGATCTCGGTTCCGGAACCGTCATGTTTGTTTGCGGAATAGTGGGAATTCCGATTTCGACGACGCATCTCGTCAATGGAACCTTGATGGGAGTGGGCGCGACTCAAAGGCTTTCCGCCGTGAGATGGGGAGTGGTCAAGGAAATCATCGTCGCATGGCTCATCACCATTCCCTGCGCGGCGGCAGTCGCCGCCATCAGCTATCATATTTTCGCGCATTTTATTTGACTTTAGACGCTAAAAGGGTCAAAATAACAGGGTCAAGGAGATTTCCCCCAATGAAAATATCCCTAATAAAAAATAGCGTCTCTTTTATCCTCCTCACGGCGCTGGTCGCCAGCTTTTCGGGATGCCTCTATACCAATACTTACGCGCCCGATTCTTACCGATCAGCCACGCCCATTGACGTCAAGGCCGCCGCCTCCGATCCCATCGTTTCCGGACAGGGATGCACCTATTCTGTTTTATGGATGGTCAGTTGGGGAAATTCAGGATACGCCATCGCAACCCACCGCGCTTTAAAAAACGACCCCCAAGGTGTTCTTTATGACGTCAAAGCGGATCTAAAAGTGACTTCCTATGTGCTTGGATTATGGACCAGGGCTTGCACCATTGTCACCGGCAGAGCCGGACACGTGTGAAAAAATTATTTTTAATTATCGCCTTTTTACCCATCAACGCTTTTTCCGCCACCTATACATCCAATCCATCCATCGTCAGTCCCAGCGGATATTTCATCGTCTATGACGTTCAAGGAACCCTTTCTTTTGAACCCTCCACCCGCTGGGAATTGCCTAAAGACATCACAACCATAGGCCAAGTGACCGGGCAAAGTTGCGCTTATGCCCTCAGCATCCCTATCGCCCTAGCTTTGACCGCTTCCAAGGTTTCGGGAGCTTATGGAGAAAACGGATATAATAAAGCGGTCAAAAACATTTTAAAAGTCCATCCGGATATTTCCGGGATTTATGACGTCAAAGTCGACACGCATATCATCACCGTCCTAGGGATATTTACGCGACAATGCTTGCTCCTTTCAGCTCGGGCGTTTAAAATCCAAAACCCAAAGGCAGGGCAAAAAATATGAGAGAAACGCTGGTCTCTTTCGATCGCTACCTATTTCACATCATCAACGGCGTTTTGGTCTGTCGTCCGCTTAATTACGTGATGCCGACCATTACGGACTTTCACAAAATCTCTCTTGTTCGCTTTGTTCTTTTACCGGCCATCATCCTTTTTTGGATTTGGAAAAGAAGAGGCGAAGCCCTTCGGGTCATTTTAGTTCTGGGAATCGTCGCCGGATTTACCGATTTGATCGCTTATCGGATCGTCAAACCCCTAGTTGGAAGATTGCGCCCCCCCTTAGCCGGAATTCCCGTCGTTTTGAGAGCGCATTTCGGCGGAAAACTTAGTTTTCCCTCCAATCACGCGGCTAATATGTTTGCCGCCGCCGCGGTCCTCAGCGCGGCTTACCCCACCTTAACCCCGTTTTTTTACACCGCCGCCGTCATTGTCTCTTATAGCCGCGTTTATGTCGGCGTCCATTATCCTTTTGACGTCATTGGCGGAGCCGTTTTGGGTTCCATTATCGCCTTTATCGCAATACGCGCCGCCCGAAAAACCGGCATTTTTCAACAATCAAAAGCCTAATCCCCGTTACGATTTAAAAACAGAGTGACCGCAAAAAAAATCTCCGCCCTTTTTCTTTTGCTGGTATTGCCCTCGGTCTTATTTCTGCTAAGAAAAAATCAAATTTCCATTCCCCTTATCAGCGACGAAGGCGAATACGCCTATGAAGCCCGACTTCTCACTCAAGGAGGTCTGCCCTATCAAGACGCCTATAATCAAAAGCCGCCTCTCGTTTTTTTTCTCTATCGTCTGGCCTATGGGTTTTCCCAAAACCCTCTTGCGCCCCGAGTTCTTGATTTCATTTTCGCGTGTTTGACGATGGTCTTTCTTTTTCTTTTGACCCCGGAAACTTGGAGTTTGGCTTCTCGGCTAGCCTCTCCGGCTGTTTTCGCGGTCATAAGTTCCACCCCTTTGGCCGATCTATTTTCCGCTAATTGCGAAATGTTTTTAGTCCTTTTTAACGCCGCCTCTATTTGGACGCTGGTGAAGTTTTGGAAAAGCCCCCGGCATTTGTTTTGGGCGTTTCTCTCCGGCCTTTTTTGCGGATTGGCCTTCATGACCAAGCAAACCGTCTTCTGGTTCATCCTAGGGCTCATCCCGTTTTTCATTTGGACCTATCAGCGCCCGAAAGCTCTCAAGCAAACAGGTCTTTTTGGCGCGGGCGTTCTTTTGCCCCCACTGGCCTTCGTTTTTTATTTTTGGATCAGGGGAGACTTGCGGCCCTTTATGGCGGAAGCCTTTCTCAATAACGGGCGATATATCGGCATTATCTCGCATCTAGGCATGGGAGCAATTTTCCAACACGTTGTCCTCTGGTGGGGCGGATGGTATGGAAAAAAGGTTATTCTCCCCGACTGGCCGATTTGGGGGCTTTGTTTTTATGCCTTGAGCGTCCTTCAAATCAATGAAGAAAATCGCTTCGGGGTTTTGGCAACATTGTGGCTGGGAACCAGTTTCATGGGCGCCATGACCGGGCTTTTTTTATTTCCGCATTATTTTTTTACCGTCTATCCGCCGCTCTCAATTCTTGCGGCTCAAGGAGTCCAATGCCTCAAGGAAAAATATCAATTGTCTTCGCGTTCTCTCGGATTCTTAATCCTTACGGCGTGTCTCTACCCTATTTTTATTCAAAGCCGCGCTTATTTCGAGGAATCTCCTCTTGAGCTTTCCAAAACTCTTCTTTATCCAAATCCGCTCTTTGAATCAAAACTCATCGCCCAAGAAATTCAAGAACAAACCAGCCCCGAGGAAAAAATTTATGTATTCGGATCTGAGCCCGAGATTTATATTTATAGCGAAAGAAAGGCCGCGACGCCCTACATCACCTCTTATCCCTTGACCTTATTTCCCAAGGATAAGGCCCAAATATCCGAGGAACTCTCTCGACTTCAGAACGCGCCTCCTAGCTCAATTGTCTATTGCGACATCGCAGGCTCTCAAGTCATCGGCTCTAATTTAGGAATCTATTTTCGGGACGAAATCCAAAATTTTCTTAAAACGCGCTATTCTCTTGTTGGAAAAGTTCCCGTTTTACCCAATGACGCCCCGCCTCAATTTATTTCAGAAACGAATTTCCCCTTATTTGACGACAGCAACACGCTCTATCTTTTCCGTTTAAAGGAATAAAAAAGGGACAGTCCCCTTTTCCTCATAATCTTAAGGTCGGGACAGCGCCATCCTTAAGAATTATGAAGAAACGGCACAGTCCCCTTTTTAGGAACACGAATCCGTGCCTTCCTTGCAACCGTAACGGGACTGATAAAAGCACTCCTGTTGAAGCTCTTGGTTTTTTTGAACCTTGGCCTCGCATTCTCCCTGAAGCCGGACTGATTTCTGATAAGAAGCGTCTTTTTGGAGACAATGCCTTAAACAATCTTTTTGACAGGATTTCCCCGAAAAACTAAAAAGCCTCTTCTTTTCACACCGACTTCGACATTTTGGTTTACACAAGAGTTCTAATTCTTCTTCAGCGCTCGCGGCATAGACAGCCTCGCAGTGAGTAACACCGTTTCTCACGCAAATTTTCGAATTCCACTCGACGCATTGATCAAGAGAGCAGGAAGGGTTTGCCCCCGAGTCTTGAACAGATATTTGATTGGGCGAGGAAGAATTTCCCGCGCCCACGACATATTCTCCGGTTGGACCTCCATGAAAAGCCGAACGAACCGTCGGCGCGCGTACTGAGGGTTGAGAAACCTCAAAAGCTCCGCCGGGGACGGATTTAACGGCGTCATTATGGGTAAAATTATTTTTCAGTCTCGCGAAATCAACCTGGGTATTGTCGGTCGGGTACCCCGAGCTCCCTCCATCAAGAGTTGGAAACTGCTGAGCCCTGAGTGGAAAAACGAAAACCGCGCTTGTAAGAGTTAAAAACGCCACGCCTAGGCAAAACCCACGCATAAAACCATTATGCGCCGAATTTAGGGGTTTGTCAATTGGAAAACTAATTACTGTCATTTAAAATTGAAAAGTGAACTCTTTGGGAAGCCGTTTTTTATTCTGATTTCCTAAAAAGAAATATCATCGTCGGCGTGTGGAGCGAGTGGGCAACCTGAAAGGTTGTCCAAGCGGCAGTGGAAGAGGGCATCCCTTATCAGACCCTGATGGGTAGCATCTTCCACCGATACGCCTCTCACCGTTTGATGGACCGAAACTCTTATCTTAGGTAACGCCGCGCCTCATTTTGTGGAAGGATTCTCATCGCAAAACAATCGGAAAAATCTTCGCGCGGACAGACCTTGGTAAAAGCTGGGGATTTTGAGAGTGATTTTTTAAATCCGCCTGGGACTCAACCTCGGGAGACAGATAATCGTAGAGAGAGCCCATACTGATATGTTTAAGATTATTGAGAGCTTTACCGTTAAGGCCGCGCAAAAAATAATAGGTCAAAAGCCCGTGGCCTTGCCGTTTAAGGACCTCGGCGGTTTGGTTGTCCCGCGCGGCGGTCAAAACGACGATTTTACCGTTTCCAGGAACAAAGCCGGGGTTAATATGGGTCTCAAGCGGGCGAAGGCCGGGACGGATAATCGAGCGCGGACCCGCTCCGGAGAAACAAGAGTCTAAAATAACAATCACGCGGTGGGCGGGAATTTTTAAAAGATCGCCGTAAAGCCTTTTTAAAGGATAGGCGGTCTTCGTCAAAAATTCTGGATTCCCGTCAAAGGGCACTAAATAAGCCTCGCCTGTGTCCGGGTTGGGAGCGCCGTGGCCGGAAAAATAAAAATATACGCGGGAATCTTTTTTGACGTTTTTAGGAAGCCAATCTTCCAAATAGGCCGCTAAATCGCTTTTGGTTGCGGTCTCGTTAAGCAAAAGGCGCAAATGTTCATCAGGAACCCCCAAGGCTAAAAAATGCTTTTGAACGGACACGGCGTCCCGCTCAGAAAATTCAGAGGGCATGACGCCTCCGGCATATTTTTCAACGCCGACCACAACCGCAAAATCATCGGGCTTAATGGGACTATGATAGGTGGGAGCGTCCACATCGCTTTTAATTTCGGGAGGTTTTTTAGCTTTCTTAGACTCTTTAAGGCTTTCAATTTCTTTTGCCAGAACATCCAAGCGATGAGCGATGTTTTTCTGGGTTGAATTTTGCGCTTCTTGCGCGACTCGAGAAGCAATGCGGGTTATTTCTTCTTTTGACAAATTCTGGCCCGACAAGCGTTCCACCTCACGCCGAGCGCCCGGCGACGGAGGATGAAGACGATAGTCTTCAATGAGCGCAGCAACCTGCTGATGCTCCATCTGGTAGGCATAATCCAAAGCCGTGTGGCCGCTGTCGTCCCGCACCCCCACTCTCGCGCCATGTTTCAAAAGAATTCTCACTAAATCCACTTGTCCATATTTCGCGGCAAGCATCAAAGCCGTATGCCCATATTTGTTTTGCAAATTGACATCCGCCCCATGTCGAATTAAAAACCGAGCGATGCGCGTTCCCTCTTGAGAAGGGGCAACTGAAACGCTGAGCGGGCGAAACTTTGGAAACCGAAACGTGGGTTCAATGAAGTTTGTATTTCTCCACAATTGCGGCATATCCGTGTGCCCACCGGATGCGATCTCCATTAAGGCTGTGTCGCCAGAGGAATTCGTAGCATTGATGGAAGCGCCTTGAGAAACGAGTATCCGCGCTTGGGAGAAATCCCCATTTGATACGGCGCTTAAAAAATCGGAATTAAGACCGGCAAAAGCCCAAGACGACGGGAAGAAAGAAATAAAGAATAAAAGGGAAATAGTCCGAGAGTTCATCGCTGATCAGATTGCTTTAACTCATCCCACGAGTCCCAACACTCATTAGCATGAAGTAACAGGGCGGGGTCTTCCTGCATCCGTTCGACAAATTTTTTAACAATCGGAGAACTCCAGGCTTGAACGGCTTTTTTCCAAGCGGCATCCAGTTTTTCTTTCTTTAAGTCCGCCGCGTAAAAAGGAAGGGCGTTGAGAAGTTTGACCTTGCCATCGGGAACGACCAAGACCATGGATTGCGGGTTTTGAAGCCTGACTGCGGCTTCGCGGCGAATGTCCCAGGGGTAAGCCGAAATTTTGACCGGATTTCCCAAGACGTTGGCCCGCTCTTTAATTTTTTGAAGCGTCTTTTCCCAAAGTTCATCGGGAATAGATAAACGCTCCCAAGCCGCAGCGGCTCGCCCCAAACGCATCATGGGACCAGTCACAAAAAGACGCGCTCCCAATTGGGCGGCCAACTCGTAAGCAGAAACAGCGTCTTCTATATTCAACTTATTCGGCACGAAAACGAACTCCGGTTCAAGACCCGCCTGGGCCAAGGCCTTAAGAGAATCAACGGCTTTTTTCCAGGAACCACTGGGCCTGACCCGTTCATGAATTTCAGCCCTTGAGCCATCCACGCTAATTTGAATGGAGGAAATTCCCAGATGCTTCAAGCGTTCAATGGCCGCATCATCAATAAAAAGCCCGTTGGTCTCGATTTTAATTTGAGCCCCGCCGCGGCTTAAAATCTCAAAAACATCCCAAGAGTGCTCAATTAAAAGCGGTTCTCCGCCTCCAAAGGCGACATAGGGAATTCCCAGTTCGACGATTTGGCGAGATAAGCTTAAGGCTTCTTCTTTTGAGAGTTCTTTTTTCCAAGCCTTATCCGGACCGGATTCCTCGCAACAATGAAGGCAAAAAGAAGTGCAACGGTTGGTCAGTTGCCAAGCAAGAAAGAGGGGAGCGCTATAATCTGCGATCCGCGCCCCCCTTCCCTCAGAATCTTTTAGCATCGCCACAATTTCAGCTATCTCGTTAAAAACGCTTCATCAAACGCGCTAATGCCGCTGTTAACCCATTGTCAAGAAGTTCATCCAATTCCTTCTTGCGGTCTACAATAATAGAATCCGCCTTCTCCGCATGCACAAACCGAAATGAATCCTTGTTGCTTTCAATATCGCGCGAGGGAGATTGGACATCCTTTCTCCCAGATGGATCGTCTTCTATGACGGCAAATGTCGTCACGGCCATAACGCCCGAGTCTCGGCCAGCGCCATGTAGAGACGTCACATATTTTAACTGCAAGCCTTCAACGCGAATACGAAGGCTCGCCCAGGAAGAAAAAAGAGTGAAATCAGCCAAATGGCCCGCAACGCGAGAGGAGTTTATAATATCGTTTTTATACCAGTGCGCATTTGAATCGCCGGGACCAGCGCAATCAAAGACAATTTTTACATCAGAAATACCTTTTTCCTTAAAGATGCCGCGTAATTCTTCATTTTTCTTTTTAAACCAATGCTGAATTTCTGCCTGAACCGCTTTAGCTCTACTATTAAGGGCTTTTTGCCTCTGCGTTTCTTGCCTGCGCCGCAAAGCCGAAAGCTGATCCGCAAGAGTGTGCGCGACATCGGCGGATAGTCCGCCAACAAGAAGCTCTTGCGGCCGCTCCAACTCGCCAGCGAGGGCATTGCTTTCTAAACGCGTAAAAAGAGCGACCAAGGGATTTAAGTCCCCGTCATTAGCCACATCCAATGCTTTAAGATAGTCATCTCTATGAAAACGATCCACGACCAAAGGCGCAAAATGATGTTTATCAAGAACCAAAAGAGTGAGAGCGCGCGCAACCCTCCCATTTCCATCAGCGAACGGATGAACGCAAACAAAGCCATGATGAAACCAAGCGGCCTTCACAATTGGGTGAATTTCTTGTTTAGAATCAATTTCTTCAAACAAACGGACAAGCTCATCCATTTCTGAAGCGACATGCTCCGGAGGAGTGTACTCTAAAATCGTACCGTCTTGCCTTTCCACATGATTGGGTTGAATCTTCCACCCGCCATGGTCGAGAGGGACCTCCATTTTTCGGCCATTCACGTCGTAAACGATATGCGTCAACTGGGTACGGGTAAGCGCGCTATGCAGTTCTTTAATGAATGCCGTGTTAAGATTTCTCTCCGCGCGGACAAATTCAAGCACCATCTGCAGACTATCTCTTTGGGCTTTAAGCGTCTCCAAAACATCTTCATTAATCCGCCCACCTTCCCGTTCAACGACATCTCGGCTAAAGCCTTCGGCGACAAGAGTCAACGTTAATCCCCAATCAATATCATACAAGCGTTCAATAATACCCGTTTCTATTGATAATTTGCGCAGGCTTCTTTGACGAACCAAAGTCCGCTCTTTTTCCGACATGGATTTTAAATATTCGGCCCATTCCTCGCGCAGGGAATCAAGGGCCGCCAAGCTCCCATTGGTGGATATTTTTCTCATGTCCAAAGGAGCAATACGGCGCCATGGAATTTTTTTTTCGTTAGACATAATATTTAGTCAACTGAAAACGGTTGGTCAGTTGCCAAGCAAGAAAGAGGGGAGCGCTATAATCTGCGATCCGCGCCCCCCTCTCGTGAGTCACGTGAACCGAATGTAGGGCTGCGCCATCACCCGCTCGGAAACCTCTTCCATTTTGGGAGTTTCCCAGACGAGCTTTTTCGAGGCTTTCGCCCCCTCGCTCACGTTTTTTTGGTCGTTCATTCTGTCTCCTTCGTGCCGACTAGACCATAGCCGGCAAATCAGATTCTTCCAAAGGCTTCAAGTGATTCGCTGTCGCTAAAACCGAAGAATCTTTGAGAATCTCATCAAAGCCTGAAGATATCTTAGGATTTTGATAAGCCTTTTGACACTTCTCCCAAGACTCAATCAAATTTTCTTTTCTCAAATCAGCGCAGATATAAGGCAAAAAACCTGAAACGCGCACGCGCCCATCCGGCAAAATTAAAAGAGTCGCGGGCATAGCCCCCTTTTTCATTTTTAAATCTTCTTCGATAGAAAACGGCCTAAATGAGAGTTCCATCTGTCCGGCCAATTCTTTCTCCTTTCTCTCAAGCAGATTATAAAATTTTTTGTATTCGGCGCGCGAAAGTTCAAGTCTGTCCCACAGTTTTGCCGCGGTCCCAATTCTCATGAGGCTCCCGCTGTTAAAACGAAAAGCCCCGAGACTGGCGGCCAAATCAATGACGGCCTCGGCCTCGGCGATGTTAATTTGAGTGGGAGCAAAGGTAATTTCAAGCGGGAGATTGTATTTTCGCGCCGCGCGACAGGCGGAAATAGTTTTTTCCAGAACCCCTCCTGGGCGCATTTTAGAATAAACGGCCTGGGTGGCCCCGTCTATTGAAATTTGAAGAGAGCGAATCGGCAAGAAAGAGAGTCTCTCCGCTTCTTTTTCCCCAAAAATTTGCCCATTGGTCTCGATTTTAAGATAGACCGCGCCGCCGCGCCCCAAAGCCTCCGCGACTTCAAAGAAATGCGGGACAGTCAAGGGTTCTCCCCCCGCTAACAAGACATAGGGAACCTGAGCTTGAATTATTTGATCGGCAACGGACAAAGATTCCTCGCGGTTTAATTCATTGGGAAAAGGCTTATGGGGCGCGGAATCGGTGCAACAATGGAGACACGCCAGATTGCAATCCCGGGTCATTTGCCAGGCGATAAAACTCGGGGCCGATAGTTCGGAAATTTTCACCGGTGAATAATCAAGCTTAAAGTAAAAACGGAAGTCGCGACCAAATAGCACAAAACGATATTTTTAATGGCTGGAACAAAGAGGCGCGGGCTGTCCCAGGTTTTCAAAGCGGTCTTCGCGCTGAGAACCCAAAAGGGAATTCCGGCCAAGGCCGCAAAAAAAGCGAGTTTTGGGAAAACGCCCAGAACTGATCCGATGATTGAAACCAGAAGCCCCAAAGCGGAAAGCCCCAAATACAGAAAAACGCCGTTTTTGCGCCCCAACCTCACGACCAAATTTCTCTTTCCCACCAAGCGGTCCTGATAGAAATCAGGAATGGCATTGACAACGGCTAAGGACATAATCAAAAGCCCGGGAACCAAAGACGCCGCCAAAGCGTTCCAAGAAAAATGATGGGTGTAAAGGGCTAAACTCCCCAAGGTCATCCACGGCCCATAAGAAAGGCCGATCATGAGTTCTCCCATTCCCCGGTAAACCCAGCGAATGGGCGGGCCCACATAAAAAAGAGCGGCAAGGCCGCCCAGAAGAGTGTAGAGAATAACGGGCCATCCGCCAAATTTAGCCAAATAAAAGCCGACAGATGCCGCAACCGCGAAAGAAGCGATTCCCAGCCACAGCATCCACTCCGGGATATATTCATCGTCGGAAGGATTAAAGACGCGATCAGTTCCCATGCGGGCATCAAAATATTCATTGAAGGACTCAACCCCGACAACCGAGAGAAATATTCCAAACAGCCCAAGCCCGAACAAGTAGAAGGAAAAAGTTTTCTCTACGCCATAGGCCCAGGCCGAACCTAAAAGATAAGGAAGAAGCCCCGCATAGAGAAAAAACCGGTAGCGAATCAAAGAGAAGACGCGAAAAGGCGCGTCTAAAACTCCAAGACGCTCTTTTACGATCGCTTCAGCCACGCTCAAACCTCAACCCATTTATGGAGCTTTGAAACCACCGTCGGATCTCTTTCCAGTTCCTGGACAAAGCCGTAAACCTTCGGGTTTTTCCAGGCTTCCTGAAAATGCTTCCAGACTTGGCCCAGGGATTGCTGGCGCAAATTCCCGCAGACAAAGGGAAGGGCGTTGATGAGTTTCACCTTGCCGTTGGGCAAGATAATGAAAAGGGCCGCCGGGTTTTCCAGGCGATATTTCAGCTCTTCTAAAATCCCCATTTCATGAAAATACACCCGCATTCGGCCATCATATTCTTTAGCTTTCAAACGCAAAGTATCAAAAAAGGTGGGGTAATCGGCTTCATCGGGCGCGGTTATCTTCCAGGTCCGAACGGCGTTTCCGGTGTACATGATTTTTCCGGTGTAGAAGCTGTAAGCTCCAAGCTGGTATGCTAAATCGACCACATCAGCGATTTCCTTGATATTAAATTTCGCTGGAACGAAATTAATCTCAATAGGAACCCCCGCTTCGCGCAAATTTTTAATTCCCTCGATGGCCGACTCAAAGCGCCCGTGAATCCGCATCTTATCAAAGGACGCCGGGTTGGCGCCGTCTAAAGAAACCTGAACGGCCTTGACCCCGAAAGTTTTAAGCCGCTTGCAATTTTCAGGCGTCAAATAATGGCCATTGGTCTCAATTTTAAGTCCCACCCCGCCTTTGATGATTCTTTCAACCATCTCGAAAAAATGCGGATGAACCATCGGCTCTCCGCCGGAAAATGAGACGTAGGGCACTTGCCCGGCAATCAACTGATCGATGACGGAAAAGGCCTCGTCTTTTGTCAGCTCGTCTTTAAAGGCTTTTCCAGGACCCGATTCTTCAATACAATGCAGGCAAGCGAGGTTACACTCATTGGTAATCTGCCAGGCGACATACAGGGGCGCGCCTAAATCTTCCGAAGAAACGGTTTCGTCCGCTTCTTTAACTTGGGTTACAGAAGCCATTATTCGATGATGAGGCCCTTGCCTTTGAGCTCGCTTAAAAAGCTGGCGGCCTCTTTTTCCATGTTTCCAGATGAGTCTTCGTATTTTTCCTTAAGTTTTCCAATCAAAGACGAAGAATCAGCTCCGGCGACGATCTCCCGCACAACGGCCGCGCCGGTCGGGCTTAAAGTATAAACTTTCTCGGAACGCGTCTCAAACAAAACCGCTCCAAATTTCTCTTCTCTAAATTTCACAAACGGCGCTAATTTCATGACTCCTCCCTTTGATGCGGCTAAACACGAAGACGCGTCCGCCGCTTCTCTTTCGATGATTTCCTCTAGTTCCCGCCGCACGTTCTCGCGGTTCTGAACATTTTTTGCGTCCTTTGAATTTGCGTCATCTTCCGATACGACAAAATCCCCCGACTTCCAGGCTTTCTTTAAAAGAGATTGATAGGACATTAAAATTCTCTTTTGGCCATCACTTCAATAAAGAAAGACAAATCCTTGGCTTCATTTTTTAAGGGCAAGCCCTGACAAAGGGTTTTCATGGAATCGACAATCTCCCGCCCTTTAGAGCGGGCCTCATCCAAAAATCCTTCCGCCTTCACAAATGAAATCGCCTGCTTGACCGCTTGAAGATCGGTTTCGCCTTTGCGCCACAAATCTAAAAAATCTCCGCGGGTTTTTTGGTTTTGAAGAGCGAGAATGCAAGGGAGCGTCAAACGGCGGTTCAACATATCCTGGGCCGCGGGCTTGCCTGAAACTTCTTCGGTCAGTAAAAAATCGTGAATATCATCCACAATCTGAAGCAAGATTCCGGCGGATAAAGCGAGCCTTGGCGGATCGGAAGCATCATGGGGAAAAGGACTGATTTCAGAAAGAACTTTTCCGCACCATTCAAAGAGAGCCCCAGTTTTTCGAGCGGCGATTCCCAAATAAGCCTCAACCGAAACTTCAACGCTCCCCTTTAAAAATTCTTCCTGGAGTTCCCCGGCCGCCATTTCCCGAACCGTCGTCACCAAATGTTCCGGCGCGCGCGGAGAAATATCAATGGCTTCCTCAAGCCCTTGAGAAAAAGCAAGATCGCCTAGAAGAAGAGCGACCGTGTTTCCGAAAAGAGCGTTTGGGGTCGCGAGTCCCCGCCTGGTGTCAGCCTTATCCACGCAATCATCATGCAAAAGAGAAGCGTTATGGACAAACTCCATCGCGCGGGAAGCCGCCTCCGCTTTTTTCTCATCCACGCCCAAGGCTTTGGCTAGTAACAGACAAAAACGCGCCCGCAGCATTTTTCCCGGGCGGCCGACGTATCCGGCCAGGGTTTCGCCCACGCGGCCGGACAAGCGCTTCGAGCGGTTTTCCATGCCGAGCCGAACCCGCTCGACCGAATCTTCAAGACTAAGTAAAGTCAACATATCGCTAGATATTTATTATAGCATTGCTGGAAAAACTCCGCCATTAAAAATGCGCTGAAATTTCAGGAAAAGGTTGCTCAGGCGCTGCGACCCTAAATTAAAAGATAGGGTTCGTCTAATTTAGGCGGCTCTCCCAATCCCGGATGATTTCCAGAACCCAACTCTTGCGCGCGGTCAAATCGCAAAAGCGGTTGGCGGTCTCATCGCTATAGCCCATGCCGGACCTTGTATCGTTGGGATTAAGCTGGGAGGAGATAATTCCCGCAACCTCCCATTGATTGTTGTTTCGGATTAAAAGCGGACCACCGGATTCGCCGGGGCTTGTGACGCAGTCGGAGAGAATAGCTCCGTTCTTTATGTTCCGTATTGAGCAGTGAGGGCTGATTTCTTCATCCCCGCCGGGAAAGCCGAGCGCGACGGCGGCTTGGCCGACCGAGAATTTATCGGCGATGGTTAAACCCTCGCCGGAGAGAAAAAGCGGCTCTTTAAAGAGCAAAACGGCCATGTCCGTCCGCGAGTCGATAGCGCCATTGCCGACCGGCTTTTGATAGCCGGGGAGAAAGACGATCCGGAAAACCCGGACTTTCTTTTTCCGGCCTCTTGACTCATATCGAAACGTGTACCCGCCCTTCTTGTCCACGCAGTGGGCGGCGGTCAAGGCGGCGCGGCGGGAGACGATGAACGCCGTGCAGGTTCCTTCGCTCCCGCTGAGTCGTCCGACTAAACTATAGGGGCTTTCCGATGAATCCTCGATGGGTTCGCGGTTGTCGTCGTAGCTAAAATACCCCGCCAGGACCGCGCGCGGCGGATGGATATTCCGCCGCGCTTGCCTCATCTCGCTTGAAGCCTCGCGAAAGGAGGACGCAAGGTTTATCGCGGAATCTTCTGCCGCGAGGACCGGGGCGGCCAAGGCCGCCCACAGCCCCAGACCTAGAAGGACGCTTTTTCCTTGCATGAATTCTTATTATTAATCGTCGTTGCTGACAGCCTTGGGATCGGCAGTTCCTACAACGCTTCCGATGATACCACCTACTATTGCCCCCGCAATTCCAAGAGGAAACAGAAGAACTCCAAAAAACGTGGCTACGGTCTCGCCACTGCTATCATGGAGATCATGGGATGACTGTGCGATAAAGGCAGGGAAATCTGCAATCATGAACCCTTTATAGACCCCCGTTTTGGCCCCATTTTTAAGCCCTTCTATGTGCGAAGGAGCATCAGACGTTCCCTTATATCCCGGAATAGCTAGAGACTCGCGGCAGCCAGGGACGGTGACGTCGCATTTCGCGGCGGCTTTCTTTTCCTGGGCCTTCGCCAAATGAAGTTTGTTAGCCGAGGTCTTAATGTTCTTAAGACCCTTCAGCGTCTGGGCCGCTTGGCTGTTTTGGTTTTTTCCCATCGCCATGTGAGGAACCGCGAGATCAAACATCTGACTCGCGCCAATGGATTGAGTCTCGATACTGTCCGTAGCATAGGCGGACACGTTGGCCAATCCCAAGCACAGAAGCCCGAGGACGGCGGCTTGAACTTTCACGTTTTTCATTTCTGATTTACCTCTTAATTTACGATTTGACTGCGTTGGCGTCCCAACGCCAGCGCCATGTTCTGATATCCTAGCACGCTCCGGAAAAAATCCGTATGGGTCTAAAGGCCTAGAAAAGCTCCGGCAGAAGGCCCAAACCTTTTGACCTATTAGGTTAAATTAGTATTAGCATGATCAAACGATTTGTCTTGGATCAGCTACTCGCCGAGATAGAAAACCCGGAAAATCATCCGCTGCAATCTTCCCCAAGATTAGATCTTCCCTCGGGTAATGAAACCTACAATAGCCCCAATCAAAGCTCCGACTAAAGCGGCGGCGAAAAGAAGCGCAAATCCCATGGGTCCAGAAAGTTGCATCGCTCCAAGCATGAGTCCAATATCAATAGGAGAGATAACAACAGCCCCAATAAAAGCTCCCAAGCCGGCGCCATTAAGAGCGGCTTCCCCTCGTCCCATTGTTCCCTCATATTGCGGCGCGGGGAAACACCCAGGAACGGTGACATCGCACTTTTTCACGCTCATTCCCGCTTGAGCCATCAGAGTAGGCAACGCGGCGGAGAGGATTTGGGCGCTGGCCGGATCCTTTATGTTTTTGATCGCGGCCATGATTTCCGCGCATCTCGAAATCTTGGCGTCGCATTTCGCCGTGACTTCCTTATTGGCCAGCATCGTTTGAACTTCCGCGCTGAGGGCCAAAACATCCTCCGGGGTCTTTATCTTTTTGAACGCGGCCAATGTCTCCCGGCAACCAGGAACAGTCACGTCACATTGGATTTGAATCCCCTGTTTCGCTACCGCCAAATGAAGTTTATTGGCCGAGGTCTTGATGTTCTTAAGACCCTTGAGGGTCTGGGCCGCTTGGCTGTTTTGGTTTTTTCCCATCGCCATGTGAGGAACCGCGAGATCAAACATCTGACTCGCGCCAATGGCTTGAGTCTCGATACTGTCCGTAGCATAGGCGGACACGTTGGCCAATCCCAAGCACAGAAGACCCAAGGCGACGGCTTTCATTTTCATGTTTTTCATTTCTGATTTACCTCTTAATTCACGGTTTGACTGCGTTGGCGTTCCAACGCCAGCGCCATGTTCTGATATCCTATCACGCTCCGGAAAAAATCCGTATGGGTCCAAAGACCTAGAAAAGTCGCGGCAAAGGACCCAGGGCGGGAGGACGTTTAAATCGGAGTTCGCGCAGCCCAGTTCGAGATGAAGGATAAAATCCAACCCTTGCGCGCGGCCAAATCTGTTCGTGGATCGGGGGCATCAAGGCCTCGCGAAAGGAGGACTCAAGGCTTATTCCGGAAGCCTCCGCCGTGAGGGCCGGGGCGGTAAAAACCGCCCACAGCCCCAGACCCAGAAGAACGCTTTTTCCCCGCATGAATCCTCTGTATTCCCACAGGGGATATCATTCCCCATGTATGCGCCTAGTCGTTATAGTCTTGGGGATTTACAAGTCCGTTGCTTCCTCCAATGACACTTCCGATCAATCCGCCAACAAGACCGAGGGGAGCAAGAAGCACGCCGAAGAATGTGAACATATCCTGAACTCCCCGATCGCCGCGATTAGCGGCTTGCTGCGCCAATGACGCCGGAAAATCTCCAATAAAGAACCCTTGGGTAGCTCCCACTTTAACCCCATCCTTGAGTCCCTCCCAATGCCGCGAATCGGACGTTCCCTTATACTCCGGAACGGCCATGGACTCGCGGCAACCAGGGACGGTGACGTCGCATTTCGCGGCGGCTTTCTTTTCCTGGGCCTTCGCCAAATGAAGTTTATTGGCCGAGGCCTTGATGTTCTTAAGACCCTTGAGGGTCTGGGCCGCCTGGCTGTTTTGATTTTTTCCCATCGCCATGTGAGGAACCGCGAGGATCAAACATCTGACTCCCTCCCGTGCTTGTCGCGCAGTCAGGGCTCTTGACGAAATAATATGGGCATTCGGAGGCCCGGATTTGAGACAATCCCACCACTACTTTGTAAGCCCCCAGTCGCCATCTTCAAAAGTGGTGGTGGAACAAGTTCGACGCGTGAGAATCCCACTCGCTACGGCTAAAACGACTGGATCAGACCCACGTTGAAGGTCACTTGATCCTTCTTGGTTCCGTCGTTACAGGGGAGCCATCTCCGGAGGACAGTCTCGGGGTCATCATAACCATGCCTTGAATTTCGGAAGAGCCTCAATTCAATCATCATTTGGTCCCCTCTTGGCGCCTGCCTTGACGAGGGTTTGAAATATTTTGCTATTGGGAACCGCGTACCCTAGAGCGGTATGCCCAGAGATATTGGTCATATTGATATCGGCTCCCGATTTCATGAGAAGATTAAACCTGCGAACATCGTTCGCTCTAACCACCTCCATCAAGGCCGTGTTCCCAGACCCATCCGCCTCGTTGATATCGGCGCCCGCCACGATGAGATACTTGAAGATATCGATATTGTTGGCATACATGAGGGCCGTACCGCCGTCATCGCCTCCAAGGTTGACATCAGCGCCTGCTTTTATGAGGAGTTTAACGATATCAATGTAACCGCGTAAGGATGCCTCAATAAGGGCCGTACTGCCATGTTCATCTCTCACATTGACATTGACTCCCATTTTGATAAGAGCTTTGACTATGCCTATATCGCCATTTGCGGCTTCCTTGACTATGGCTTTGCCGTCGCTAAACTCATACACCACTCCTGCTCCGGGAATTTTGTTCGTCTGCTTTTTCGCGTTCGCGCGCACCTCGGCAAGATGCGTCTTGGCCGTTTGAATCAGAGCTTTCGCCTGGGACGCAACGGCAGACAAGGCTTGTCCCTGCTGAGAGAACGCGTTTTGGGCGGATATTATGACCACGCAAGCAAACAAGAATTTCTTCATCTTTCGCTACCTCTTAATTAAAACATAAGCGCTTTAGCTTCAGCGCCTCAGCTTTTATCGTAACACATACCCCAAGAATCCGTATGGGTCCAAAGGCCCAGAAAAGTCGTAAAAAAAGGCCTAATGAATTTTGGGGATTATCCCTTTCGCAAAACCTCTTTAATTGAAATAAGTGATTGAATTTGAACAATCTGTCTTTCTACCCAAAATCCCCATACAATAACAGCAATAATAATTGTGGCTACTATAGGAATTCCTATTTTCAAGGCAAGACTTATAGTATATTTAGATACTTTTTCATCTGCTTCTTTACGAACATTTTCAATTTTATCTTCTAATTCTCTCCTAAGATCGTTTAAATTATCATAATTCGTTACATCTTCTATTGCTTGATTCCTTGGCTTTTTAGTCATTTCGTAGCCAAATTATGAACAGACGAGTCAACTTCTTGAAAAAAATCAGTAATAGCTTTATTATCTTGTATCGTATAGGTTAATCCAAAATTACCGCCCTTAAAATTAATAAATAAAGAAACAATTTCCTGAGATTCTGGAGAATCCTTTTTAACAGTTCTATTGACCCCACCAATTATTTGGTTTAAGAATGTGGCGTATGATTGGTATGCTTGGCCTTTAATGACTACCTTAATTAATCTCAGATTTGTAAGAATGTAAAGGATAATAACATCTTCTTTAATCTGATTTTTTGCGTCAAAAACAATATAGTTTTTTACTTCATCCCCATTGATAGTATTGGAGAGAAATTCTTCAAAAGAATGATGACTTGTCGTATAGCCTTTGAAGGCCATTTCAAAAACGTCTTTTAGTAAATTGGTGGGTAATTTCACCATAAAATTATAGATAAGCCCTGCGCCATATTGCTACAGTATTATGCGATACACCCAATAATTCCCCTATCTCCCGTGTTGACTTATTGGCATCTTTAATTAGCGGTAATACAAACATCTCCCAAGCCTTAGCCCCAATCTCCCCGCCAAGCGTTATTTGCGGAGGATTTTTAACCTTTCTTGCTCTTTTTTTCTTTTTAACTTGACCCATTATGCCCTTTTCCTCCGCTTCTTTTTTGGCGGTTTGACCTTGAGTATCGCTGATAACGCTTCCTGAAATGATAACGGGCTAAGCGTGAGCTTCTCGTTATCTTTCCTCTTTCGAGTCTTGACCCTCAAATTGCCCCCTGCGCCTGTAGATTCCCGTAAACCAGTCTTTTGCCTTGAGTAGAAGACAGGGCCGCAAAAGCTCTTTCCGTATCCGTGGCGTCTTTATAATTCCAGCGGAAGGCGAACTCAGCGCAATACTGGGCTAAATGCTCTTTGCTGATATGATGGAAAGTCCCCATAATCCCGCGCTTAAGAATCGAAAAATAGGACTCCACTGTATTTGTATGAATATTGCCAAGGCGGACATACTGGTTTTCTGAGTGGTTTACCGTATGATGGCCGCCTTTGAATTGCTTGCCTACACCCGTATAAGCCCACCATCTATCAGTAATGACTTTTGCGCTCTTTTGGATATTCTCAACCATCGCGGATTTTAAAGTTTGAGCATTCGCGCTTTTGATGGGGAATGTCCCAACCCTACCATTGCGTTGAACCAAGGCCATAACAGGAACCTTGCGGGGCATAATGCCACGGTGTCGCATATCCAACGAACGATTAGCCTGCTTGCCTCCCACATAGGTTTCATCCACTTCAACAATGCCCCTCAGCTTGCTTTTAACCTCTTCCTGGCTCATGGCATAACGGAGCCGATGGGACATAAACCAAGCGGCTTTATAGGTAACTCCCAGCATCCTATGAAGCTGATGGGCTGATATACCCTTCTTGCTTGAGGTCATAAGATGAATCGCCATAAGCCACTTGGTAAGCGGGATATGGGAACCTTCAAAGATGGTTCCGACTGTAACAGTAAATTGTTTTTTGCAGGAACGGCATCTAAGAAGCCCCGCGCGGCCTGGTTTCTTGGATTCTGTTTTTTTGATAGCCATGCGGTAAACATCTGCCGATTTACAATGCGGACAAATAGGGCCATTGGGCCACAGGGTAGCCTCAACGCAAGCCCGCGCTTTGTTCTCATCCATTGCGAACTCTGGTATTCCTGGCATCTTCTTTATCGTTTTCATGTTTATGTTTATATTGTAATATAAAATTACATATTTGCCAAGGGGCTAATTATTTCTCAATTTATATGGAAATCTCAACTGAAATACTCTATCCGCTATCCATTCCAAGAAAGCTAAATCAAAGTCAACGCTATCTGCCTGCAATGGGGGCAATTGGCGCAATAACTTTCCCTTCATGTTTGCCAGTCTCCTAGATGTAAGTCGAATCTCCAGAGAGCTATCAGGTATTGTCTTATTAAGAATTAATAATTCCTGACTGTTCTTCCCGAAAAATCTTGTAATAACAGCTATGCAGTCAATTCTCCAATTTGTAACCTCATCTGGATTTAGATTATTTCCTCTAACCAACAAATTTGTTATTTCTTCCATTAATAAATTTATATTTTTCTGATATTCATTTTTCTCATTTTCTAATATATTCTTAGATTTATTCAGTTCCGCTATTTTTTCCAGAGATTTGTTCCTTATTGATAAATGTCCTTTAATAAGCATAAAAAAGAAGGCTCCCGCAAATCCCCATCGCCATTCCCTAAAAAACTCTAACCATGCGTAAATTCCATTCATTCCTTTAGACCTTCCATGTGTGAATAAACCAAGCTCTGCAATGATATAGAAGGCAATACAGGTTCCCCCAATATCTTCAATTCCATGGGGCAATGATTCAAAAAATAATTCCCGTAAAGATTCTTTTGTTGTAATTTTATTTGCCACGAACCGATTCTATCAAAAAGACTCATTTTAACCCCATTTTGCCAAAGGGATAATTCCCTGAATTCTAGCCAATGGCGCAAGCATATCATGAAGAATCCGCTCTTTGTGCTACAATAAAACCGTTAATATGGAATTAAAATGTCTTTTAAGGAGCCTGAAAATTATGAATTTAAAATCAAAACCATGGTTGCGAATGGTTGGTGTTTTTTTGATTGTCTTTGGGGTTGTCAGCCCGAATTGTCCTTTATTGGCCGCCGTGGGCAAATCTCCCCGACCGCGCGTGGTGATCGTGGGGGCGGGTCTTTCCGGGATGACGGCGGCTTACGAACTTAAGACCCGTTACCATATAAACAGCGAGGTTTACGAGGCAAGGGGACGCGTGGGCGGCAGAACTTGGAGCATTCACGGCCCGGCCGGAACGGTAGACCTCGGAGGTTCTTTCATCAATACGACGGATACGGCATTGCGGGGGCTCATCAAGAATCTTGGATTGAAGGAAGTATCGTTGCCCGACTTAAACGATACCTGGAATATCCTGAGAAATGAAAGCGGACGCTATGAAGTTTTTCGATCCAGCCAAATTTATGGCGCGTTCAAGGGAACTTTTCTAAGAATCAAAAAAGATCAAAATCGTTTGGGAATAAAAGATTTCGCCTTGCCCTCCGGCGCATTGTCTTCGTCGGCAAAAAAATATGACCGTATGAGCATCCAAGGCTATCTCGATTCGATTCATGCGCCGCGGGCTTTCAGCGATTTCACGCAAGCCTACTTCGGCGGATTTTTTGGACGCCGACTTAAGGAGATTGACGCTCTTCAGTTTTTGACGGAGATATCCATTTCCCCTGAAAAAAACAAATTCCACTTTTATTATGACGTTCACAACGACGAGGCATTGGGCCTTAAAGGCGGCACGCAGCAAATTTGCCTTAAAATCGAGAAGCGACTCCATAACGTCCATAAAAATTGGGTCTTGACGACCATTTCAAGTTCCGATCAGAAGCATTTCGCGCTCACTTTCGAAACGCCCGACGGAATAAAAGTGGTTGACGCGGATTATGTCATCGTGACGATTCCTTTCGTGGTTCTCAGGAACAAGGTTCAGATTAAGGTTGCCCGGTTCCCCCCGGCCGTTACGAAAGCCATAAAATCCACGCTTCAAGGGATGAACTCGAAAATGATTCTCGATTTTCGCGAGCCGATATGGATGTCCCGCTACCATCAATCGGGCTCGGTCTCAACGGCATGGTTTTTGACCTGGCCCAATGGCGACAATAAGCGTAAGGGCCCGGCCAGTCTGACGGTTTACTTCAACGTCAAGCAACATTTCTCCCATCAGTATCGTTTGCGTGATAAGGTTTTGCGCATCCTGGAAAAAGTCTATCCGGGAATTTCCAAACAGTTGACCGGCATGAAAATAGCTGATTGGCCGAGTTACCAATTCAGCCAAGGAAGTTTTTCAGGGGCCTTGGCCCCGGGGCAATGGGCTCATCGCTGGCCGAGCGTCGCCCAAATGAAAGTGGGGCATCTGGTTTTCGCCGGCGAGCATCTCTCCGGCAATCTACGCCTTATCGGCTACATGAACGGCGCAGTAACCACGGGAGATCAAGCGGCGCAAATAGTCGCGAAGCGATATCCTTAAAGCTTCTATGAGGGCCGGGGCGGCCAAGGCCGCCCATAACCCAAGACTGATCAGAATTTTTTCCCGTATAAAGCGCGACCGAGGGATATCCCGCTCTGTTTCAAAAAAATTCCAGGCGTTGCGCCCTTGCCTCATTAAAATGTTAAATCAAAAGACGCCTTATTTCATATGCCTTTCCTAAACACGTTGAAATTTCCCCGCCGCCTGTTTCGCGTCAGCTTGGCGCTCAAGGCGATAGACGGGATTCTTGAGATGGCGGGAGGAATTCTCCTGTCAATATTTAATCGAAGGGCTCTCAACCGCATGGTCATCGTCTTGACCCAGCATGAGCTGACCGAGGATCCAAAGGACTTTGTGGCTACCCATCTTCGGTCGCTCGTCTCCCATCTCACCAGCGACGTCAAGTTATTCGCGGTCGCCTATCTCTTGATTCATGGAGTTTTGAAGATAGCCCTTGCCGTTAATTTATTGAGAGGACGAGAAGGGGTCTACCCCTGGGCGCTGGCCTTCTTTAGCGTTTTCATGGTCTATGAAGCTTACCAGCTAAGCTACACTCCCTCCCTGGCGCTCGCGTGCTTCTTTTTCTTGGACACGGCGATTGTCGCGCTCCTTTACTGGGAACGCCGGGTGACAGCGCAATGACCCCCGCGAAAGCTCTCGCCATTTTTGGCGCGAAATATTTATTCATCGCGATACTCATCATCGCGTTTTTTTACTTTTTGAGGCAACCGAACTCCGTCCGGAAACGAATGTTACTCCTCGCCGCTATCGCCTGTCCGCTTATTTTGCTCATCGCGCGAATCATCGCGATTTTTTACTACGACCCAAGGCCCTTCGTCGTGGGTCATTTCACGCCCATGATTTGGCACGAACCCGACAACGGCTTTCCATCCGATCACGCTCTGCTGTGCGCCGCAATCTCGTCCTGGGCGTTTCCCTTTTCAAAAAAACTATCGGCCGTCGCTTGGCTCCTGACCCTGTTGGTCGGTTTTTCAAGAGTTTATGTCGGCGTACATCATCCAATCGACATCGCGGGCAGCGTCGTCATCTCGATTGCGACAACCGCCGCAGTTTATGGAATGCTCAAGCGCCCCGCAAAACTTTCCCTGGAACCCAAAGGCCCAAAATAGATAGAATACAAACGTTGCGGTTTTTCATGCGCTCGTAACACAACGGATAGTGTGCAAGCCTGCGAAGCTTGATATCCAGGTTCGATTCCCGGCGAGCGCACCATTTTTTAGTTCGGCTCGACCCGAATCAAATCCTCAAAGTTCTCGCGGCGGCGAATGAGGCGCGCGCTTTTTCCGCTCACTAAGACCTCAGCCGCCCTGGGACGAAAGTTATATTGAGAGCTCATCGAAAACCCGTAAGCCCCGGCGTTTAAAATCATCAGAAAATCCCCCGGCTTGGGAGAAACAAGTTTTTCTCCGCGGGAAAAAACATCGGCAGATTCGCAAATAGGGCCCGTCACGTCGAAAGCGCCGGCTGGACCCGCTTTTTTCACGACTGGAATCACCGGGTGACGCGCCCCATAAAGAGCGGGCCTTAAAAAATCATTCATCCCCGCGTCCACAATCAGAAACTTTCGCTTTCCCGCGTCTTTAACATAGATAATCCGGGTGAGAAGCATTCCGCTTTCCGCGACCAGAAACCGCCCCGGCTCGATGACAAGTTTGACGGCGGGAAAATCCTTAAATTCCCGGGCGTAGGCGCGCGCGATTTGAGAGAGCCATAAACCTTCCCCCGCCCCGGCTATTCCAAACCCCCCTCCCATATCCACAAAAGACAAAGAGATATTTTGAGCCTTTAAGTGGCGAAGAAAGTTTCCGGCAAATCTTGCGGCCTGAATATACGGCTTTGCGGAAAACAGCTGGGAGCCGCCGTGAGAATGAAGGCCGACAATCTTTAAGAAACGCTGTTTTTGAGCCCATCGGTACATTTGAAAGGCTTCTTTTTCTCCAACTCCAAATTTGGAAAGGCGTCCGGAAGTCACAGTGTGAGGATGGGTTTTTGCCTCGACAGGAAAATTAATTCGCACCGAAATTGAAGCAACCCGCCGCATTTTGGAAGCTTCCGAAGCGATAGCTTTCAATTCTTCAAAAGACTCGACGTTAAAAGACAAAATTCCAAGTTTGATTCCAAGCCGGATTTCTTCCCGGGTTTTCCCGACTCCGGAAAATAAAATTTGGGATGGTTTAAAGCCCGTTTGATGGGCTAAAAACATCTCGCCGCCGGAGACCACTTCCGCGCCCGCCCCTTCTTTTTGAAGAATTTGACAAAGATGAGAGTTGGAGTTGGCTTTAAGAGCATAAGCGATCAAGGTCGGCTGAAGGGAAAAAATTCGAGACAGTTTTTGGTATTGCTGGATAATCTTCGAGCGCGAATAAGCGTAAAGCGGAGTCTTAAATTTTTGGGCCAAGGACGAAGATTTAAGACCTTCGATATAAAGCTCTTTTTTTTGATATTCAAAAAAATTCAATTTTGTTTCTCCGGAAACGCATTTTCCAGGAACATCTTGGCGCGATATTTTGAAGGAGAGTGATTCTTTCGGCATAGATTTTGAAATCGGCAATACCCGCAATGGCCGTATTCATCCTGATCGTCTGGATTTATCGGAAAATAACCGCGCGCGATGGAACTTAAAAGACGCGATACGTTTTCAAAAAAACTCTCTCTCTGCGCTTGCCAATCAAAAAAGGAGTAAGGGTAAACGGAAGGAACCGCGTCTTTAGATTTTCCTTCGATCTCATAAAGAAGCCCCCCCTCGATTTCGCTTTCGGGATATTTTTGGGAAAGAATCTCAAAATAAAACGGGAGTTGAAAAAAACTTCCCTCTTGGACCAATTTTTTGGGATCGCCTTTTCTCCAACTCGTCTTATAATCGATAATCTCGAACTTTTTTCCATCCAAGCTCTGGTCAATTCGATCAAAAACGCCGCGAAGCCCGTAAGCGGAAGGCTGGGCAATATCCGCGCGAAATTCTTTTTCAAACTCCAACGGACGCATATTTCTTTCCTGGAGGCGATGAATATCCCATTCCACGAATTTCCGCAGATGAACGCTCATGTTATTTTTAACCGACAGCCACAAAAGAGGATAGACCCCGAGCTTGTTTGAGTTGTATTCCGAAAAAGAGTCTTCTATGGCCCGATTCAGGAAATCCTCATAGGACTTTTTTCCCTCTAAAACTAAAACCGGCAAAGAGGAGTAGAAACGCTTTAGAATATCATGGTAGATGAGTCCTATAATTTTAGGCGGAATCTCGTCTTTCGCATTTTTTTCTTCCTCCGAAAGCCGCAGAATCCGGGCGGCAAAAAAACGAAACGGGCATTGCGCGTAAAGCTCAAGCCCGCTTGCGGAAACGTTGTGTTTCCATTTTTGAAGAAAATCTTCCGGCGTCCTGACCATTCCGTCTCTTTCTCCGCCAGAGGAATAGTCATTGAGTTCCAAGGCCGCTTTAAGCCCCACGTCCAGAATCTCCGCCTGCGGAAGATCAAGAGCCTTAAGATAGGAAACGGCGCTTTGATTTCGAAAAGACGCGTAAAGGCTCATTTCATCCGGAGAAAGATACCGCGGCTCAAACATATTTAATTTTTCCTCGATATTTCTCGGAACCCTTAAAACGTCCTCTTCCCCCAATGACCTATTCGCGGCCCGCGCCAGTTCATAAAGATAAAAAGACGGAACTTGTTCGCGCCCTTCCTCATCGGAACGAGAATAAACGCAATAAATTTTTTCCTTCGCTCCGGAAACCAAAAGGTAAAATAAAAGTTTTTCCTCTTCATACCCTTCTTTTTTCGGGCGCATCCAATATCCCAGGGGATGACGCAAGAAAGCGCGCGCCTCGTCTCTTAAGATGGGGTCTTCCGATATCGTTCGCGGAAAAACTCCCTCATTAAGCCCCAAGACGAATAAAACGCGAAAAGATTCGCCTCGAGCGGCCATCGCGTCCAGCGCTCGAACTCCCTTGATCCCCGAAGAAGTCTCAAAAGAGGAACGCTTTAGTTTTTCATCGAGGGCGTCTAATCCATCTGCGAAATCTCTAGGACGAGAAATTCGGTCAAGCAAAGACAGCGTTTTGAGAGCGTTTAAAAACAGTTCTAAAGCCTCTTTTTCCTGAGCGGAAGGACTTTCGGGCAATTTAAAGAAGCGCTCAATTAAATCTGAGGAGGCTTTCGCGAAACCAGACCAGGAACCGGGATTTTTATTCAAGACTTCCCGCCAAAGAAGCAAAAAATTCCAAAGTTCTTTCGCCGGTTCTAATGGAAAATTCTCGGGGATATCGGCTTTTTTTGAAATTATTTCGCCCAAGCGACCCTCCCATTGAAGCCAACCGCCGCTCAACTTTAGGTCTCTAGTGATGCGCCGAACGCTCCATTTCCAATTTAGGCTCTCAAGACTTTCTGAATTAAAATAAGGCGAAGAAGCAACTTCCTCGACGGAATAGGCGGGAAAGTCCCGCCGGCCCAAACTCAAGAAATTAAAAAGCGTTTTCGCCAAGGGATGGCGCAAAAGCGGCTCTTGAGCCTTCATGTCCAAGGGAATTTTATTTTCTTCAAAAATGCGCTCAATCGAACTTCGGGCTCCCTCCAAGGAACGGCAAACGAGCCCAATTTCATCAAATCCGATTTTTTCTTCTTCAACCAGCCGCCATATTTCCTTAGCCGAAAACCAAATCTCATCCTCCAAACCGGAAGCCGACACGAAGCGAATCGCCTGGCTCAAAGAAACCTTCTTTTCGGCGGGCGAGAAAAGATTTTTTAAAACAGGCCCCAAAGGTTCGCGGTCAAATCCAACCTCCAATTCTCGCAATTCATGAGCGGCCAGCTTTTGCTCGAAAAAATCTTTCGCGAAAGCGAAGGCAGGGTGGGATTTAATATATGGAAAAAACAAACGGGAGGGGTGAGATTTGGTCACATTTTCAAAAAAATCAAGCTGAAGCCCGGTCAAATCATAAAACCCATAATAAATGATTTCCCGAAACTGTTTTAGAAAGGACGAATCTTTAGATTTCTGGGCAGAAAAACGCACCAACTCCGCCATGGAAAAAACTCCCAACTCCGCCAGTTTTTCCCGGTAAGCCTGGGCAAAACGGCACAAAGGCTCAAGGACCTCTCCCCCTTTAAATTGACACGCCTCATCCCAATAAGCATTCAAGTCCTCAAAAATAAGGTTAGCGTCGATTAAATCCCGCAGGCTTGAGCGCAAGCTTTCCGATAAAGACTTGGGCCTTTTTGATTTCCTGGGCCAGAGAGAATCCGGCATTTGGGTTTCCGCCAAAGAGTCCACCAGGCGATTAAAAAAGAGGGGTTCTGAAATAAAGACCCCGTTCAAGGGCTCTTCTTCCCGGGCAATAGACCACGCCAGGCTGTAAAAGGTGTGGAAATGAATATTCAATAACGCTATTTTCTCTTCCATCCCCAAGAGGCGTTCAAGGCGGGAGGCCATGCGCCTCGAAGGAACGACCACGCAAACTGGAATTTCGCCGGAAGCGATTAACTCCCGTATGCGGGAAACAAACGCTTCTTCAAGGGCCGGATGAAAAGGGCCATAAGAAACAATCATTGGCAAACTTCGGCAAAAGCGCTTACATCATTTACGGAATGAATCCGAACCTGGGCAAAGCCAGGACCTGGGTATTGATTTAAGGACACGCTTAAAAAATCCTCGCAAAGGCCTTCCGGCTTTCCCGGGCGGCCTTCAACGACGACCCGGCGAACGCTTCCCACGGCCCGGGCGGCGAATTTAATCCGCAGCTCGCGGTCTAATGAGCGCAGAGACTGCGATCGAGCGAGGATTATTTTTTCCGGCAGATGATCATGCCTTTTTTCCGCCTCCGTCCCGGGACGGGAGGAATATCTGAACGGATGGAGTCCCGAAAAATTCATTTCCCGGATAAAGGCCAGGCTTTCCTCAAAATCCGTTTCGGATTCTCCCGGAAATCCCGCCATCACGTCGCTAAAAACCGCGCATTGGGGAACTTTTTCCCGCAAGGCATTTAAACGCTTCCTAAAAAAACCCGTGGCGTACCAGCGCTTCATTTCTTTTAAAGTCTTATCCGAACCCGCTTGAAGAGGCAGGTGAAGAGACGGCGCGATTTTTCCCCCGGAACTCGCGAATAAATTGATGAAGCGATCCGTCACGTCGGTAATTTCAAGAGAAGAAAGCCGAATGCGAAAATCTCCCGGAATTTGAATCAACCGTTCCAGAAGCCCCACAAAATCAATACGCCGCCCTCCTAAATCCTGAGACAAGTATCGCCCCAATCGAACCCCGCACAAAACGATTTCCGGACAGCGGTTTTTAATCAAGCCTTCAATTTCGGATTTAAGCTCTTCAAAAGGCCGCGCGGATAACTGCGGGCGGATGGAGGGAATAATGCAAAAAGAACAGCCCATATCGCAGCCGTCTTGAATTTTGACAAAAGCGCGGGAATGCCCCCAAAATCCGCTGATGGAAGACGGCCCGGGAACGGCACTGCATCCAATTAAGGCTGGAATATTTTCCTTGTCTTTATTTCCGACAATAAGGGCCTGTGGAGCGGCGTTTTGAATCTCATCAGGACTTCGGGAAGCCAGGCATCCGGTCACCACCAGCCGGGCCGTGGGATTTCTGCGGGAAATTTTCCGAATGAGTCTTAAAGCGTCTTGATCGGCTTCTTCGGTCACCGTACAGGTATTGATGAGACAAAGATCGGCCTCGGAAAAATCTTCCGTCGTTTCCGCGAAACGATTTTGGGCCAACTTTTCCCGAAGCGCTTCCGTCTCGTATTGATTGACCCGGCAACCGTAGGTCTTAAAAAATGCTTTCACCTATCAAATTATAGCAGGGAAAAAGGGGACTGTCCCCTTTTCTTATTGAAACAAGCTGCCGAAGCTGAATTTTTTCTTCTTCGTGGGAATAAGCCCCAAGTCTTTTTTAGCCGTCTCCCACTCCGATTTTTTGAGAAGCACCTGGGCGGACAAAATATCGCCCGAGGGAGATTGTGAAACCTCATAGCCCCAAAAAGGCGCCAAGACCCTCGCGTGAAAAGGCTTTAACGATTTTTGAGGAGTATCCGAGGCATTGGCTATGCGCAATTCAATTTTCCAAGGCCCGCCGTATTGATCGACAAAGGTCTCTTGAGTCAAGACTCCGTCCGGATTTTTAAGGCTTTGTTTTTTCGCCTTGGCTTTCAGCCCGTCCCAATCAACATTGGCCTGGAGATTCAGCGCTTGAATTTTCTGGCAATCATCAGAAGAATCTTTCTTGACGCAAACAAAATAAGTAAAAGTCCCAATTTGCTGGAAACGATAATGATGATTTTTAACGGAAACCAAATACTGGATGGTTTTTGAGGAATCATCTTGCGCGAAAGCGGAACAAACAAGCCCTATCACGGTCAATAATAACAGCGGGAAAAGCGGAAAGCGATTGCGCGCGTAGCTCATAGCCAGGGTATTAGAACGGACGCGACTGCTTGGCAAGCCATGGCTTTTCCTTCTCCGATGGAATCAAGACCTTCATGGGTTTTGGCTTTGACGTTGACGGAACCCTCGGGAAGGCCTAAGAGGGAAGCCAGCGAAGTCTTTATCGCTAAATAATGGGGTTTAATTTTCGGCTCTTCCGCCAAAATATTGATGTCTATATGGAACACTTGCGCTTTTTTTTGCGCAACTTTCTCCATGACAGATGCAATAATTTCCTTGCTGGCAATCCCTTTAATTTTAGGATTGTCCGGCGGAAACATCATCCCAATTTCCCCTTCCCCCAAGGCGCCTAAAATCGCATCTCCGACCGCGTGCAAAATGACGTCTCCATCTGAATGTCCCAAAAGACCCTTGGAGTGGCTGATTTTAATTCCGCCTAGCCATAAATCCCGACCCGCAACCAATTTATGGACGTCATAGCCGATTCCCACGGAAGCTCTCTTTTGCCCCCCCATGCGCTTTTCCATTAAACTCTCCGCCATCACCAAATCCTCCGGAGTCGTAATTTTAATATTTTCATAAGAGGAGGCCACCACCTTAACCCTGTGTCCGGATTTTTCAACGAGCTGACTCTCATCGGTCGCATTTTTCTCATCCGCGAATTTTTGCAAAGCCTCATCTAAAATTTCCCGCCGGTAGCATTGCGGCGTCTGGGCCAGCCAAAAGGAACTGCGCACCGGGGTCCCCGAAACCCAGAGTTGCTTATTAGTCACTTTCTTGAGGGTATCCTTAACTGGAACGGCCGCCACCGCCGCGCCCGATTCGTAGGCTTCTTCCAAAACGTCATGAATCACTTGCGGTGTAATTAAAGGCCGCGCCCCGTCATGGACGGCGATTAAATCAATGTCCTCGGGAACCGCTTTAAAACCGCGCCGCACCGATTCCATCCGGGTTGCGCCTCCTTCAACCATCTGAACCTTTTCGGAAGAAAGCTTTTTCGAATGTTCTTTTATGTTTTCCGCCGTCGTCACTAAAATGACGCCTTCAATATCAGGCGTGTCCAAAAAAGCCTTGAGCGACCACTCAACCACGGTCTTTCCAGCCAAAGGCAAGAACTGCTTGGGCCGCCCCATCCGGGATCCGGAACCGGCGGCGACGATGACGGCAAACGAACGCATTAAACGGCCTTTTCCTCAGCGGACACGGACCGGGCTTTCGTGAAAATCATGCGCCCGGCCGAGGTTTGGAGAATGGACATGACGACGGCTTCCACGCGCTTGCCGATATGCCGGCGGCCGTCATCAACGACCACCATGGTCCCATCATCCAAATAACCGACTCCTTGTTCTTTTTCTTTTCCCTCTTTCATCACAAAAATCGCCATATTTTCGCCCGGCAAAGCCACGGGCTTAAGCGCAAGCCCTAAATCGTTGACGTTAAGACAAGTCACTCCTTGAAGAGACGCCACCTTGTTAAGGTTAAAATCGGTGGTGATGACCTTCGCTCCCAAATCGCTGGCCAAGCGTACAATTTTTCCATCCACGGATTTGATATCAGCGAAATCAGTATCAATGATTTTAACCGGCAGTTCCGAGTTTTCCTGAAGGCGCGATAAAATATCCAAACCCCGGCGGCCTTTCGCGCGTTTCATAGAATCCGAGGAATCGGCCAACAGATTAAGCTCGGCCAAAACAAAGCGCGGAACAATGAGACTTCCCGATATGAAATGCGTATCAACGATGTCAATAAGCCTTCCGTCAATAATTGCGCTGGTGTCTAAAATCTTAAGCTCAGCGCCGCGTTTTTTTCCCATTTTCAAGATATCTTTGTCTAAATCATCGAACTCAGGCAATTTGCGAATCGCCAAAATCATGCCGAGAACCGCGAACGCAAAATAACGGAGAGCGGCATAATGAGCCCAAGCGGCATAAAGCGCGTTATTGCCGATTTGAAAGACCGTATAATCCACAAGCTTGGCGACAATAATGCCGCCGGAAGCTCCCAAGATACCGGAAATCATCGTGAGCAAGCTGATTCCGGCGACCAGCATTTCAAAACCAACAATTAAAAGACCCACGACCAACCCCACCAAAAGACCGCGCCAATCCCTCGTAATCTCAAAATACACAATCGCGGGACAAGCAAGCACAATCAAAACCCTAAATAACCATAGAATCATTTTATTTTCCTCCAAAAAGCGCTAAAGACGCTTGCTTCAAATCCAAGACTGAAACCGTTTGAACCGGAGTTAATCCATCTCCCTTTTCCTTTCCGCCTGGAGCCAATACTTTTTTAAACCCCATCTTCCCCGCTTCTTTCAGCCTCTGATCCGCGCGCGAAACGTTGCCGATATCTCCCAGCAAGCTGACCTCGCCCATAACGGCCATGTCTTTGGGAACCGGGGCGTCATAAGCCGAACTTAACACGGCCGCGCACACCGCCAAATCCAAAGCCGGATCGCTGATTTTAACGCCTCCGGCGAGATTCAAAAACACGTCTTTATCCTCAAGCCTTAGGCGCAAATGTTTCTCCATCGAAGCCAGCAAGACCAAGACGCGGTTGAGATCAAGCCCCGTGGCCATGCGCCGTGGAAGCGGATATTTGGTTGAGACGACCAAGGCTTGAACCTCGATGAGAACGGGACGCGAGCCTTCCATCGCAACCGAAATCGCCCGGCCTGGTTTTTCGTTTGTTTTATTCCCGTCGAAAAACAAAGAGGAAACGCTTTTGACTTCTTTGAGACCCAAGGCGCTCATCTCAAAAAACCCGGCCTCATCTGTCGGCCCAAAGCGATTTTTCTGCGCGCGAAGAACTCTAAAGACGTCTTGCCGCTCCGAATCAAAATAAAGGACGGTGTCCACCAAATGCTCCAAAACCCTAGGCCCCGCGACGCTTCCATCTTTCGTCACATGACCCAACAAGCAAGCTGAAATTCCTTTATTTTTGGAAAAACGCAAAATTTGAGCGGCACACTCCCTCACTTGGGCAACGGTTCCGGGGCTGGAATCCAGATCGGGATGATAAACGGTCTGAATGGAATCAAGAACTAAAACCTCCGGATCAAAACTATCGAGAGCCGCGATAATTTTGGTCAAATCGGTTTCCGATAAAAGAGAGAGTCGGCTTTGAGCGAAATTTAAACGTTTGGCCCGGCTTGAAATTTGCTCCAAGGACTCTTCTCCGGAAATGTAAAGAACCTTGCGTCCGGCCTCGGACAAAAGCGCCGCCGCTTGAAGCGCCAAGGTTGATTTCCCAATTCCCGGCGGTCCCGCTAAGAGAGCGATTTGCCCTTTGACTAATCCCCCGCCAAGCAAACGGTCGAGCTCTAAAATTCCCGTAGGGAGACGAACCGAAGGCTCGGGCTTAAGCTCCGACAAGGAAACGATTTCGGATGAAAAGTCCGTCAAAAGGCGCGAATGATTTTTAGAGGAAGAAGCGGTTTCCTCAACCACTTCCTCAACCAGGGAATTCCAGGCCTGACATGAAGGACATTGCCCCAAAAACTTGGCCGCCCCAAAACCGCAACTTTGACAGCGATAGACGGTTTTTAAGCGGGGCATAACGCTCTACTGTCCCGGATCATGATTGGGACTTCTCCCTTTAGTCCCGGCGGCGCCGTAAGTCATCAGACCAAAGAGATACGAAATATCCTTATCCTCGAAGTTCAGGTGAACCCAGCCCTGAAAAACCGGCTCTTGAGCGATATCATCCACCCGTGCTCCGACAGCCCAATATTTGTTAATCCAGGCCAAAATTCCAGCATCGTAAGAAGGCTTGTTAAAGTGCACTCCATTAACGATTCTGTTCTGCCCAAAATCATAGGCCTGGGTAAACAGGCTAAAATGCTTGCCAATCGGATTTTTATAAAAGGGAGTCAGGGTCAGGCGTCCGCCGCCGGCCGAGCGAACAACGCCAAAACCCAGGTCATACCATTTGCCGGTAAAGCCAAGCAAAGCGTCAATAGTGTTAAGCCTTTCATAGTTATAGCCCTTAAACGTCGCGTTGGTCGGGTTCCCCATATTCTCGATGCCGCCGTAGTAATAGCGGCCGTCCCGGGGGACGATTTTGACCCCCGCGTCCGCGAGTCCTCCAGAAATAGCCGGTTCATAGCGTTCGTCTAAATTCCAGAAAACGCGGAACTGGTTGATGCGGCTGAGCATATCATTGGCGGTTGAGGCCGCCTCTTTGACGCTGGCCAAAGTATTCTCCACGTTTTGTTTCATTTTTGGATCGTGAAGAAGAGCTCCCACCGTTCCCTCGCTGGTGGTAAGGCTTGTCATCATCGCGTTCGATTTTGACAGCAAACTGTCCAATTTGTCGGTCACAGCTCCAGTCTTTGCCATCGTCTGTTCGGCCGATGGCTTGATGGTCGCGATTAAATCGTTAAGGTTAGCCGTCAATTTACGCATATTCGCGACCGAACCACGCAAGTTTTGAACCAAGGAGCCGTTCGGCCCCGGGCCGTTTAAGTCATCAAGCATCTTCTGAATGCTACCCAAGGCATGAGAAATGGAAGCCTCAATATCAACGGCTTCCGTTCCAGCGACCGTCGCGTTGGGAACAACAGGGTTTGAGGACGCGTGGCCCTGGTCAATTTCCAAATATTTGGAGCCGATAATTCCGGTTGAACCAATCGTAAAAACGGAATCCTGATAAATCGGAACGCCATCTTTGATTGAGAGCTTAAGAACGACATGGTCGTTTTCAAGACGCATAGCCTCAACCTGCCCCACGTCCACTCCTGAAAGCTTAACCGCCGCGTTCCGATTTAAATTGGAAACATCATGAAAGGTGACGTAGATAAAATAGCGTTTTCCAAAGTGGTAATTTCCCAACAAAAGAATGGAGGCCGCGATAAGAGAAATCCCCAGAGCGACAAAGGCCCCGACTTTTGCCTCAAGAGACACGCAATCGTCCTTGTTCTTCAGCTTCCTCTGCCGGGTCGAAATCCCGCAGTTTCATGTGAATCGGGCCGACGCTTTTGCCGTCAATAAACTGACGCACATAGGGATTCTTGCTTGATTTAATTTCTTCCGGGGTTCCCATAGCCAGGAATTTTCCCTCATGAAGCATCGCAATGCGGCTGGCGGTCTTATAGGCCAATTTCATGTCGTGGGTCACCGCGATAGAAGTCACATTCAATTTCTTTTGTAAATCCAGCATTAAATCGCTAATTACATCCGACATAATCGGGTCAAGACCCGTTGTTGGTTCATCATACAAAATATAGGAGGGGTCCGAGGCGATTGCACGGGCTAAAGCGACGCGCTTTTTCATTCCCCCCGACAATTCCGAAGGCTTTAAATCCTCGACATCCTTAAGCCCCACCAGTTCCAGTTTTTCGGAAGCGATTTTCCGATAGCGATATGACGGAATATCGGTCAAATAGCGGAGCCCGAAAGAAACGTTTTCCCAAACGCTTAAGGAATCAAACAAGGCGCCTTCCTGAAACAAATATCCGATTCTTTGGCGATAACGCGCCCAATCTCTATCGTTTTTCAAACGCCCGATTTCTATTCCATCAACCGCGATGGTTCCCTCATTGGGTGCGGTCAGGCCAATGACGCATTTTAAGAAAGTGCTTTTGCCCATTCCGGAACCGCCGATAATAATCAAGGTTTCCCCGGTCTCGACCGTCAAATCAATCCCTCTCAAAATATGGCGATGCCCGTAGCTTTTTTTAACGCCCTTGGCCTCAATCATGTGATTCCCAAAGCGACCAAAATCGCCGTCACGAAATAATCTAAAATCAAAACAGAAACCATGCTGATCACAACCGCCGCCGTCGTTGATTTACCGACCCCCTCCGCGCCGCCCTGGGTCTCAATTCCTTTGAAGCAACAAATCAAGGCGATGGCAAAGGCAAACACGTAGGTTTTAATATAGCCGTGGATAAAATGACGAATACGCATATTGTCGATAATATCGTGCCAGTAAACGTTCGGGGCGATGCCAAATTTTAGTTTCGCGACCAAATATCCGCCCGCGATGCCCGAAAAATCAGACATCACCGTGAGTAAAGGCAAAACCAAAAGAAAAGCCGCGACTCTGGGGATAACCAGATAGCGAATGGGGTCGGTTCCCAGGGTATACAAAGCGTCGATTTGCTCGGTCACCTTCATCGTGCCGAGCTCCGCCGCTATCGCCGCCCCCGCCCGGCCGCTCACCACTAAGGCGGTCATTACCGGAGCCAGTTCCATCACCATGGCAAAACTGACCAATGTCCCGATAAAAAGCGGTTCGTTAAGGAAATGCTTGGAAGATTCGCCGGATTGAAGGGCCAGGACCATTCCGGTAAAAAAGGCTGTCATGACGCTGACCGGCATGGATTCAACCCCGATTCTCAACATTTGAATTAATATCTGCTTCCACTCGAAATAACCCGAGACAACCCAGTGGATGAGGGAGCGCACGAAAACCGCGAAGCGCCCCAAGGACTCAAAAGAAAAAATAATTTTTTTTCCTATCCGCTCGAAAACATCGTTCATCTTTGATACACCCGCGGAACCCTCCGTGAAATGGCGCAAACGGCTTCATAGGAGATAGTATTGGAAAAATGAGCGGCGTCCAGGGCCGAGATTCGTTCTTTTCCTTGCTCGCCGATCAAAACGACTTCGCTCCCCACGCGCGCTTCAGAGACCTCGCTTACGTCAATCATCAGCATATCCATCGTCACGGTCCCGACTATTTTACAACGGCGGCCTTCAACCAAAACCTCTCCTCTGTTGGACTGCGCCCGGAAAACGCCGTCCGCGTATCCCGCGCAAACCGTCGCAATCCTTAAAGACTTTGGGGCGCGAAAAGTTCTTCCGTAACCCACCGACGCGCCTTTCTCGATTTTTTTAATAAACACGATTCTCGCCTTAAAACTCAGAAGCGGCTTAAACCCCGGCCACAAGCCGTACAAGGCGCCGCCCACACGAACCATGTCGTAATTCGCCTCCGGATGATTTAAAACCGCGGCGGAATTAGAAGCATGAACTAATATTTTGCCATTTTTAAGGCCTTTGTTTTTAAGAACCTGGTTTAGTCTTTCAATTTGAAGCTGGGTATAACCGGAATCGCTCTCAGCGGAAGAAAAATGCGTGTAAATTCCCGCAAGAACGGCCCCGCGGCTTTTCGAGAAAAAATCAATGACCTCAAAGGCGTTTTGAGGGCTAACACCGACCCGCCCCATGCCCGTGTCTATTTTAAGATGGGCCGCCAAGCGCTTTTTAAGTTTGAGTCCTGTGGCATATAATTGACGCGCTCCCTCAAGACTTGAAACCGTGGGAATTAAATTCAAGCGCGCCGCTTCCAAAAAACTATTAAAAGGATACAAGCTCCCCAAAATCAAGATAGGCGTTTTAATTCCGGCTTGCCTAAGCGCCGCCCCTTCCTCAACCGAAGAAACTCCGAAAAAATCAGCTACGGGATTTCCTTTTAAACGCAACCGCTCCGTCTCTTTCGCCAAAGGAACCGCGCCATGCCCATAAGCGTCGGCTTTCACCACGAATAAAATTTTAACTTCTGCGGGAAGCTTTGCCCGCAAAATTTTAAAATTTTCGCGCAGAAAGGAAAGATTCACTTCGGCCCAGGCGGGCCTAAAAAAACGTTTGGGTGAGAGAAATGCCGAGGGGGTCAATCAAATTGGGCCTGAAAAGGCGCGGGTTCTTCCATCTCCGGATGAGAATCCACGTCCACGAAACGAGTGTATTGCCGCAAAAACATCACGTTCACAATTCCCGTGGGACCTTGGCGCTGCTTTGAAATAATAATTTCCGCTTTTTTATCGTCCACGGACGGATCGTTTTGTTTATAATAAGCCTCCCGGTAAATAAAGGCGACTAAGTCGGCGTCTTGTTCCAAGGCGCCGCTTTCCCTTAAATCCGAAAGCTGCGGGCGGCTGTCGGAGCGGCCTTTTTCCTCGGGACGGCGGGATAATTGCGACAAAGCGATGACGGGAATATTTAAGTCGCGAGCCAAATATTTAAGACCGCGGGAAATTTCCGATACTTCCTGCTGGCGGCTCTCCATCCTCGAAGAACTGCCGCGCATGAGTTGAAGGTAGTCAAGGATAACCAAATCCAGGGATTTCCCCTTTCTACGCAAATCAACCGTCAATTGCCTTGAAATCGAGCGCACGTTCAAAACGGAAAGGCCGGGAGTGTCCACGACATAAAGCGGCGATTCCGAAAATCGCGCGGCGGCGTTGGTCAAATCCGTCCATTTTTCCCTCGGGAAAAACCCGGTTTTCACTTTTTGAAGATCCACCCCCGCCTCGGCCGCGATCATGCGCTCCATAATGGCGTTCTTGGACATTTCCATCGAAAAGAAAAGGACGGTCTTCGGTTCCTTCGCCAGGACGACGGAAGACGCGATGTTAAGGGCCAAAGCAGTTTTTCCTTGGCTGGGGCGAGCCGCGATAAGAATCAAATCTGATTTTTGAAAACCGGTCGTCAATCGGTCAAAATCCCTGAGGCCGGAAGAAATTCCGGTCACCGCCGCTTTTCTTTTGTGCGCCGCCTCAATTGTCGCAATCACCTCGTGGGTCAATTCCTCAACGGAGGCAATTCCGCGGGAAACCTGTTTCTCCGACACTCTCAAGACCGCCTCTTGCGCCTCATCCAAGATTCCCGACGGTTCCTTGGCTTCTTGATGGCATTCGGCCACGATTTGGGTCGCGACCGATATTAATTCTCTTAAAATAGATTTATTCTTGACGATGCGGGCGTAATAATCAACATGAGCGGCGGTCGCGACCTTGTGGACCAAGGCGGTCAGCCCCGGCATTCCGCCGATTTCATCCAAGGACTTAGACTTTTTTAATTCCGCGGCGACGGTCACCAAATCCACCGCTTCCCCGCGGTCATAAATCGCCGACATCGCGGAGAAAATGCGCCGATGAGTTTCCTGGTAGAAATCCCTTTCCGAAAGAATATCGAGAGCTTTTTCAACGGCATTGCGCTCGATGAGCATCGAGCCCAATACCGCCCCTTCGGCTTCGATATTTTGAGGCGGGAGACTTACGTCGAGTTGCACCATGGAAAAAAACTCCAGCCAAATCGGCTACGCCAAAGAAAAGTCTCGCGAGGTGAGTCTTATTCTCGCGCGGTGACGGTGACCTTAATCTTGGCCGTCACGTCTGACAAAAGCCTCAAGGGCACTTCATAAGAACCGGTCGCCTTGAATGGAGAATCAATCATCACGGATTCTTTTTTAACGGAATAACCGCAAGTTTTAAGGCTTTTAACGATTTCCGTCTTCCCGACGGAACCGAACAGGCGTCCCTCGGGGCTGGCCGGCTGGGAAAAAGACAAGCTGACTTCCGCTAATTTTTGAGCCAAGGACTTGGACTCTTCAAGCTTTTCGGCGAAAATTTTCTCGCGCTTCGCGCGGCCTTTTTCCCAGCCCTTCAGAGCGGATTCGGTCGCTTCAATCGCCAAATCCCTCGGGAAAAGATAATTGCGGGCATATCCCACCGAAACTTGCTTCACTTCGCCCGCGCGGCCCAGATGCAAAATATCGTCTTTTAATATCACTTTCATGTTTATTCTCTCGTCTTTTATTTCACGACGTATGGAAGCAAGGAAAGATTTCTCGCGCGTTTAATCATCCTTGAAAGCGTCCGCTGATGGGAAGCGCAGGTTCCGGTAATGCGGCTGGAAAGAATTTTTCCGGTATCGGACATAAACGTTCTCAAGAGTTGGATTTGCTTATAATCTATTTCATGCGCGTTTTCGGCGCAAAAACGGCAAACTTTCTTTTTCGCGGGGTAAGGCGTGCGGCGGCGAAAAGAATCGCGGCGCGCCGCAGGAGCGGCATCCGCTATGGTTTCGGAAACGGGAAGAACTTTGTCTCCGGACACTTCTTCTGGTTTTACGGTTTCATTGGGCGTCATTAGAAGGGAACCTCCTCATCTTGGGACACGTCTTCGGAAACAGCGTCGGCAGGCACAGCGGCCCCGCCTTTCGCTGAAACATCCTCGGAAGGCGCGCCTTCCGCTTTTTCTAAAATTTGTACGCGGCGAGCCTCAACTTCGATCATGCTCCGTTTGGCCCCGCCGCTGTTTTTATCCTCGTACTCATAACTTCTCAAGCGGCCCTCAACGGAAACGGGAGAGCCTTTATGCAAGCGCTTGCCGCAGCTTTCCGCCGCCTGACGCCAAGTGACGATATTGATAAATGAAGCGTCGTCTTTCCACTCGCCGCTCACGGTATCCTTATAACGGCGGGAAACCGCAATGCGAAAACGGCAATGAGCGATTCCTTTCGGGGTATAACGAAGTTCGGGGTCCTTGGTTAAACGGCCGACCAAGAAGACCTGATTTTGCTCGGGCAAACGAAGGTTGGTCATGAAACAGGAGCGGCTTTCGCGGGCGCCGGATGGGCGTCGCGGGAATCGCGAACGCGAATTTTCTTTTCGCGCAATTTTTTCTCGCGCATCAGAGTCGTCATTTCCCTGATAATTCTCTCATCCAAGCGGAAATCCTGGGACATTTTTTTAAACAAAGGCGGCGGAGCTTTGTATTTAAGACAGGCATAAACCCCTTCGCGGGTTTTGCCGATGGGGTGAGAAAGTTTTCTTCGCCCCCACGTTTCAAAACTCACGATCTCCCCGCCGTCTTTCGTAATCGTCTGCCGCGTTTTATCGATAAAACCAGCCAATTCCGCCTCGGAAAGAGTCGGAGCAAGAACAAATACCGTTTCGTAGTTAGCCATATTGATTTTAATATAGCAAAATCACGGCGCATGCGTCCAGTCCCCTCACAATCTTAAAGTAGGGACGGCGCCGTCCCTAAGAATGATAAAGAAGAGGCGCAGAGAAAAATTTACAAGTCCATTAAAAGCATGGTAAACTGGTTTGGTCATGAGAAAATTGGCAAAGATTTTTGTATCTGCCGCATTGATTGCTTCAGGCCGCGCCGAGGCTTCCGCCCATATTTATGTTCCACCCCCTCCCGCATGGACAGACGCAACCGCTCAAAATGCCGCTCCCGACGCCGTGGCTTTTTTCACGGGCCCCTCCAACAGTTCCTTTATCATGACGCAGCTGAAGCCCATGAACGCGCGCAGCCGCCCCGCCGTTCTCTCCTTTCTGATGGATGTCTTAAGTTCGCTTCAGGAAAAAATGAAAATCCCATTGGAGCCGGCTTCGCGATTACGCGGCTCGCATTTTGGCAACGGAGTCCAAGCCCTCTCTCTTGAGGTCAAGGCCGATGGGAAGCCGCGGCTCATTTTGTCCGTTATCACCGCGGGAAATAAAAATTACCTGGCCCTCATCAACAGCGCCATTCCCGATCTCACCCTGCGCTCAATTCTAAGGTCTATTAAAACTTCTCCCTCGGAAACGCAACCGGCGCCCCAAACTACAAGTCTCGATGGACAACTCTTATTTCAACTCCCGGATGATTTCCGCTCCCAGGAGCTCTCTTCCTCCGATAAAAACAGCGGCATCGTTTTTTCCATCTCAGGGCTGGACTCGCTCCTTTCAATTAAGAAATTGAGTCCGCAAGAAACGCTGCCTCCGGAAAAAGCCTCTAAAATTCTAAAAGAAAAATTTGAATCGTTGCCTTCCATTGATCGTTGGCTGATTTCTCCGGAAAAAACCCTAACGACTCCAGCCGGGCCCGAACTGATTTATCTTTCTGCTGGGGTTAAGGGCGAGGGCGCGCTCAACGCCAAGGTCCTGGGATATATGCCATGGTGCTATTGGGGATACCTCATCACGGCCCAGGGGCCTCGAAGCGAAGAACTCCTGACCACCGTCTTTAAAAGCCTGACCCCCGGCCCTTCCACGATTGAAAAACTGCTCCAGGAAACTCCCAGGCTCAAAAATTCAAGCCGCGCCTCTTATTCAAAAACGGAGCTTGCGCTCGCGGGTCTCCTAACCCTACTCGCCGCCTATTTGACGTTTCGGGCCCGAAAGTCAAAAACACCTAAAAACTGATCCTCTTGCTCCCCCTTGTCTTCATTGAATAAGTCTTCTATACTACTTGCATCAAGGTGCATGACCATGATCTCGATTTTTAGAGGCCAAAAACATCTCGTCACCCCGGGTTCTCCCTGGGATATCCCTCGGTCACACTTCCTCGCCGACGCTCGGTCGCCGGAGTGACGAAAAAAATTCCGAGATAGCGGTCATGCACCCGCAATTCCCTTTCAGGCTCATCTTGTATTGGATAATTCTTGCGGTGTTTCTCATGCCACGAATTTGTTGCTTTTATGCCTATAAAACTATTGCAAATATGCCTATAATAAGATATCGTTTAGTCCATCAGCATGGCCTATAGAAAGCGTCTCATCGAACTCGAATTAGCCCGAAAACTCGCTTCCTCGGGGGCGGTCGTCATTGAGGGTCCCAAAGCATGCGGAAAGACCGCAACGGCAAGACAAGTCGCGGCCAGCGAGACGCTTCTTGATATAGACGCCGCTGCGCTTCAAGCGATCTCTGTCGCTCCGGAATTGGTGCTTGAAGGAAAAACGCCTAGACTTATTGACGAATGGCAAATAGAACCTGCAATATGGAATCACATCCGTCGAGCAGTTGATGAGCGGGGGAAACCAGGCCAATTCATCCTCACCGGGTCGGCTGTTCCCGCTGATGAGATCACACGGCACGGAGGAGCAGGACGCCTCACTCGCCTTCGCATGCGGCCCATGACCCTCGCTGAGACTGGTTATTCCACTGGCGCGATTTCACTGAGGAAGGTAATTCAAGGAAAGGTTTCTCGAACGCCAGACCCCGGGCTCACGATTGCCACGCTTGCGCAGTGCATTGCGACAGGCGGATGGCCTGGCTTGCTTAATCGGAGGCTGAACGACTCTCTCCAATTCGTCCGAGATTATCTGGGAGAAATTAGCCGCGTCGATGTGGGGCGCGTCGGCAAACGAAGACATGATCCCGAAAGGGTGAACCGTTTGTTGCGTTCGCTGGCCCGAAATCAAGCGACCTACGCATCAGTGGCGACTCTCGCAGCCGACACAGGCGGAGGAGAAGGCCCTATCAAGGAACATACGGCGCAGGAATATCTCGATGCGCTCAGCCGACTGATGATCATCGAAGATTTGCCTCCTTGGTCGCCGCATCTGCGCTCGAAGTCAAGGGTGAGAAGCACGCCGAAGCGCCTTTTTGTAGATCCGTCTCTGGCCGTGGCCGCCTTACGCGCCAACCCCCATCAGTTATTGAAAGACCTCAATCTGCTGGGCTTCTTATTTGAGACGCTCGTCATTCGCGATCTGCGGGTTTATGCCCAGACTGTCGACGCCCAGGCGCTACAATACCGAGATAACACGGGTCTGGAAGTGGATGCCATCATTGAAGGAAAGGATGCTAGTTGGGCTGCTTTCGAAATCAAGCTTGGCTCCGGCGCGATAGATGAGGGAGCCGCGAATTTACTCAAGTTCTCACAGCGCGTAGATTTCTCGAAATGCGGGAAACCGGCCGCTCTCGCGGTGATTGTTGGATCCGGCTACGGCTATACGCGTCCGGACGGGGTTGCAGTCATTCCAATCGGCGCGTTAAGCGCCTAAGAAAAAGTCCCAAAACCTATCCCTTTTTGCGGCCATTCACCAGTTGATGGACCCGCTGGAAAAACCCAAGAAGAAAATTGGCTTTGTCGCCGGAAATTAAGCCGCGTTATTTTGTTTGCAATAATACCAAATTAAATTAGCCACCGCGCAGGTTTTCTTAAATTCGCAAAAGAGCGAAAATGCTTTGTAGAATAATCAGCGATTCAATTTATGAAAGACCTTATTGCCGTTGACCGCATCGAAAGGCGTATTTATCTCATTCGTGGACAGAAAGTGATGTTGGACCGGGATTTGGCGAATCTCTATGGCGTTGAGACTGGGGCGCTCAATCGAGCAGTCAAGCGCAATGCCATCCGTTTCCCAGATGACTTCATGTTTCAATTAGAAGTTTCTGAGTGGGATAACTTGAAATGCCAAACTGGCAGTTCAAGATGGGGCGGCGACCGCCGTGCCCTTCCCCACGCATTCACGGAACAGGGCGTTGCCATGCTCTCCAGCGTCTTGCACAGCAAGCGCGCGGCTTTAGTCAACATTGCCATTATGCGGGCTTTTGTTAGGCTTCGGGAGTTAGTCTCGACCCACAAAGAACTGGCCTCCAAGCTTTCGGATTTGGAACGCCGCATCGAGGGCCATGACGAACACATACAGTCTCTCTTTGAGGCCATTCACCAGTTGATGGACCCCCCGGAAAAGCCCAAGAAAAAGATTGGCTTTGTCACCGGAAATTAAGCCGCATTGTTTCTTTGCTACAATGAGGGTTAGAGCAAAACATCTCTAAAGCTTAAAGAAAAACCGGCCTCGCTTCGCACCTTAATCTTTCGCAAGGAAACGCTTCTCGTATTGAGACCGATCTTGGCTGAGTATAGGGATGTTCTCAATCATTGAGCTAAGGACTCGACGATTATAACGGAATGGAATATCCTCCTACTGTCTATATGACTTCATTTGGAGATCGAGTCAAGCCCCATTGGAAGATGTTGCCAAAACAGGAGCTTTAACCGTCTCCTTCGGTAACATTGAGCATGAGGCGATGCGGAAGCGAGTTTCCTCCCCGCCGGAGTGGTAAAATAGGAAGGTATAGAGGAAAAAATGTTTTCTGGCAGGGCGACCTAAGATATGATTAACAAAGATTTTGATTTAATCTCCAAGGAAGATATCGAGCGCTTGATATCTGATCAAGTTATGGAAGGTCACGAGTTGGATTACAAAGAAGCGTTACCGGACAATAATGATGAGGCGAAAAAGGAGTTCCTTGCGGATGTTTGTTCTTTTGCGAACTCTTCCGGAGGCTCGCTTATATACGGCGTTAAAGACAAGCGCGATAAGAATGGAAAGACAACGGGAGTTCCTGAAACTGCTGAGGGGCTAGGAACTAAAAATCCTGATGAGGAAATTCGGCGGCTTGAATCTATGTTGCAAGATGGAGTGAAGCCCCGAATAACCGGAGTGCTCATGAAACATCTGGAAGGTTTTTCCAAGGGCCCCGTTATTTTGATTAGAGTCCCAAAAAGCTGGAATTCACCGCACATGGTTTCGTTCAAGAATTCTTCCAAATTCTATGCAAGAAATAATGCTGGAAAACATCAGCTTGATTTAGGTGAAATTCGATCCGCATTTCTTTTGTCTGAGACTCTTTCAGAAAAAATTAGGCGATTTCGAGATGACCGAATCGCCAAAATTTTATCCGATGAAACCCCCATCCATCTTGAATGCAAAAACCGAATCGTATTACATTTGATCCCTTTTTCTTCGATGAGTCCCTTAAGCGTTGTGAATTTAGCCCAGATTCAAAATAATGGTAGTCATTATAAGAACCTTAACCCAATTTCAGCAGAGGAACACTTCGGACCTCGGTATAATTTTGATGGACTCTTGACCCATGCCCACGAATGCTATTTACAAATATTCCGCAATGGGATGATTGAAGCAGTCGATACCACATTGCTTTCGTCAAATGGGAGAATAATTCCCAATCCCAATTTTGAAGAGTTGATATACCAAGCAGCAGAGCGTTATTTAAAATTACAGAAATCCATTGGAATATCTCCACCTATTATCATCTTATTGACGCTTCTAAACATCAAAGGTTACTCCATAAAAACAAAAATTATCGCTGTGTTTGAACAGATAGGAAAACCTAAGACCCCAATAGATCGTGATATTCTGGTCTTACCGGATATGTTGGTTAATGATTTTTCAGAGCCAATTGACGCGCTTTTTCGTCCAATTTTTGACATTATCTGGCAAGCATGTGGCTATAACGCTTGTCCAAATTACAATTCAAATGGCGAATGGACAAGGGATGGGCGATAAATTCGCGGGAAACTATTTTAAGCAACGGAGAAATAGAGATGAACATAAAATTTACCCTTAAAAAAAGCAGGGGTTTCTTGCCCCAAGTTTTCATCTTAGCGCTGGTTTTTCCGCTTCTCCTTGTTGGGACAATCAGAGCTGAGGATGAAAACGCGGTATTAATCCAGGCGGCGAAAAATGGAGATCTCACGGGAGTCGAGCAAGCCCTTAGTTCTGGTGCTAATTCCAATGCCAAGGATAATGATGGATATACCGCGCTGATGTTCGCCACTGCCACAGGCAAGGCCAACGTGGTTTCCGCCCTTCTCAAAGCCGGGGCCGACCCTAATGCCAAGGATAATGATGGATATACCGCGCTGATGGACGCCGCCTTAGCTGGCAAAGCCAGTGTAATACCTGTCCTCGCAAAAGCTGGAGCTGATCTCAATGCCAAGGATAATAAGTACGGAGCGACTGCGTTGATGTTCGCCGCCAACACAGACAAGGCCAACGTGGTTTCCGCCCTTCTCAAAGCCGGAGCCGATCTCACCAAGGATAATAAGTACGGAAGGACTGCGCTGATGGTTGCCGCTCAAAATGGCAAAGCCAATGTGATTCCGCTCCTCATCAAAGCCGGAGCCGATATCAATGCCCAGGATAACAATGGATATACCGCGCTGATGCTCACCGCTCAATATGGCCACGCTAATGTAATTCCTGTCCTCGCAAAAGCCGGGGCCGATCTCAATGCCCAGGATAATAAGCACGGAGCGACTGCGTTGATGTGGGCCGCTCAAGCTGGCAAGGCCAATGTAATTTCTGTCCTCGCCAAAGCCGGCGCTGATCTCAATGCCAAGGATAAAAATGGAAATACCACGCTGATGCTCGCCGCTAACACTGGCCATGCCAACGTGGTTTCAGCTCTTCTTCAGGCTGGAGCGGATACCAATATCAAGAATAATAATGGACAGAGCGCTGAAGATATAGCCCAACAAGGGGGGTATTCCAATATTGTTTCTCTCATCGAAAACTGGAAAGCCTCCAACCCCGAAACTCCTGCCGCAAGCCCGGAGCTCTCCCAAAGCGAGGTCCAACAAATCGCTCAACAAGCGGCTAATCAGGCCCTGGCTAATATGGAAAAAGAGAAACAGCAAAAACCCGCCGAGAAAACCTATCACTCTTCCGTGGATAAGCCCAATTACAAACTTCCGGAGGATGACCGAAAATTTGCCGTGGTCATCGGAATTGAAAAGTATCCCTCGCTTCCCTCCGCTGATTTCGCTGCGCGCGACGCTAAAGCCATGAGACGCCATTTAATCGCTCTCGGATATCCCCCAAGGCATATTAAGTTTCTTCTCAACGAAGGGGCGACGCGCGGACGGCTTAAAGCGGCGTTTCACCATTGGCTTCCTAAAAACGTCAAGGCCAATTCCACTGTTTTCATCTATTATTCCGGACACGGTGCCCCGAACCCGGCTTCAAAATCAGCTTATCTTGTCACCTATGACGCGGAAGTGGGCGACCTTGAAGATACCGCCTATTCTGTTGACCGGCTGAACCGCGATCTTGCAAGACTCAAGACCAAGCAAGTCATTATCGCCCTTGATTCCTGCTTTTCCGGAGCCGGAGGCCGTTCGGTTTTAGCGCGCGGGGCGCGCCCATTGGTTAATCAAATCTCCGGCGCTTTTTGGTCGCAAGCAGGCTCCATCATCAGGGTAACGGCCGCAAAATCTAATCAAATATCCGGAACCTACGAAAAAAAAGGACACGGCCTTTTTACTTATTATTTCCTTAAAGGGCTCAACGGAAGGGCGGCGAAATCCGGCCACGTAAGTTTGCGCTCTCTCTACCAATATGTCCGTCCAAAGGTCGAGGACAAGGCGAGTCTAAACAGCCAAACCCAGGACCCCCAACTTTTTCCGCCCCGCGCCAATTTAAGTTTGCGCTAAATATTGGAAATATAGAGACAAAAATTCTATCGAACAGCCGCCCGCAAAGCGGCCTCGATATCCGACAGTATATCGGAATAATTTTCAACGCCGATGGAAAGGCGAATCATGTTTTCTCCAATTCCCAAGCGTCTTCGAGTGGCAGGCCCCAAATCAACATGGGTCATCGTCGCGGGGTGCTGAGCCAGGGATTCCGTTCCCCCAAGGCTCACGGCCAGCTTAATCAACTTTAGATGATCCAAGAATTTAAAAGCCTGTTTTCTCCCTCCTTTAATATCAAAAGAAATCATAGATCCCGGCCCCAAACACTGGGAAGCGTAGAGGCGGCCTTGAGGAGTGTCGGCAGGGAGTAAACTTGGGTAATAAACGCGCTCAACTTCCGGACGTTTGAGGAGACGTTCCGCCACGCGGGAAGCGTTTTGAGACTGTTCGGTCATCCTGATTTTAAGCGTCTCGAGACTTCGGAGTAAAAGCCAGCCGGTCCAGGCATCCGCCATGCAACCGAAAAACGAGCGCAAACCCCGCACGCGCTCAACCAAATCTTTTTTCCCAAGGCAAACCCCCGCGATCAAATCGCTGTGCCCGCCCAAAAACTTCGTCGCGGAATACAAAACTAAATCCGCGCCAAAGGAAAGAGGTTGTTGCCATAACGGCCCCATGAACGTATTGTCGACCGCAACCACCACTTTCCGCTTTGAACTGGAACACCGTTTCGCGAATTGAACGCAGGCGGAAATGTCCACCAAATCATTGGTGGGGTTTGCCGGGGTCTCGATAAAAATAAGGCTGAGCTTTTTTAGGCCTCCCGCGCGGTTTAATTTTTCAATCGCCTTCTCGGGCCCCAGGGCCGCGGGAAAAGGAATGGCTCGAATTGAAAACCGCGGCAAAATCTTTTCAAAAAAATGGGCCGTTCCTCCATAAAGAGGTTCGCTGTAGAGAATGATGTCTCCGGGAGAACACAGCTCAAACACGGTCGTCGTAATAGCGGCCATGCCGCTCGAAAAAACCGCGGCGGAATCGGCTTTATCCCACAAGCAGAGCCTGGACTCCAGAATTTCCAAATCGGGATTATTGATGCGGCTGTAAATCAACCCCGAACTTTCTTTTAATTTTTTAGAGCGCAATCCATAAGCCAATTCAAAGAAGGACTGTCCCGATTTCGCGTTTTTAAAGACAAAAGTCGAGGTCTGGAAAATCGGACACTTCAAAGATCCCTCGGACCACTCGGGGCGATACCCCTGCGTCATCATCAAGCTTTCCGGATGTTTTTGTTTTTCCATCATAGCCCCCCATCTCCCTTCATTCTATTTCAAGAGAGACTCCTTTGTCCAATTTAATTCTGATTGCGATTTGATAGGATAGATTCATGTCCACGGAATTAAACGACGTTGCCGCCGCGAAAAAAATTCAGGAAGCCAAAACCGCGATTTTATCGGAAATTTCAAAGGTCATCATCGGCCAAAACGAGGCCATCGAGCAAGTCTTAATTTCTCTTTTTGCCCGCGGGCATTGTCTGATTATGGGCGTTCCGGGTTTAGCCAAAACCCTTCTTATTTCCAGTCTCTCCCAGGTTTTGGATCTCAAATTCTCGCGCATTCAGTTTACCCCGGATTTAATGCCATCAGACGTAACCGGATCGGAAATTTTACAAGAGGACCCCGCAACTCGGCAGAGGTCCTTTCGCTTCGCCTCCGGCCCCATTTTCGCGAACATGGTCCTGGCCGACGAAATCAACCGCACTCCTCCTAAAACCCAGTCCTCGGTCTTGGAAGCCATGCAGGAGTTTCAGGTCACCGTCGCGGGATCAAGCCGGGCCTTGCCGCTTCCTTTTTTTGTCATGGCAACCGAAAACCCTATCGAGCAGGAAGGCACCTATCCTCTTCCCGAAGCCCAACTCGACCGCTTTTTCCTCCAAATTAAAATGGGATACCCTAACGAGGAAGAAGAACGCTTGATTATCGCGAGAACCACCGGGCATCACCCCATCTCTCTCAACAAGGTTCTTTCGGCCCAGGAGGTTTTAGACTATCAAACGCTGGTGCGCAAAGTTCCTATTTCAGATTCCGCGACTCATTTGGCCGTTCGCATCGTGCGACAAACCCGCCCGGAAGATCCCACGGCTCCCGATTTCATTAAAAGATGGATTTTGTGGGGCGCCGGCCCCAGGGCCGGACAAGCGCTTGTTCTCGGAGCCAAGGCTCGCGCCGTTCTCTCCGGGCGCATGGCCGCGACCGAGGAAGATATCACAGCCGTTTCCAAGCCCGTTTTGCGCCATCGCCTGATTCTCAATTTTCAAGCGGAAGCCGACGGAGCAAAAACGGACGATATCATCTCGCGCCTGATTTCTTAAAGTCCCTCGAAATCCTTACTCATCAAATGAGATACCTGGATGCCGTCGCCATGAGTCAACTCAAGGGCTTGCGCCTATTTCCCAAGAATCTAGCCAACTCCAGCGAAGCGGCGGGCGCGCACAAAAACCCGGTCCGCGGCTTTTCAAGAGATTTTTTTCAGCACCGTCCCTACGCTCCAGGAGACGACACAAAAACTCTCGACTGGAAGGTTTATGCCCGCCTTGACCGCTTTTACGTTCGGGAGTTTGAGTCGGAGAATTTATTCACGACCCAAATTATCATGGACCAGTCCCGTTCCATGCTTTTTCAATCGGATAAAAACCCTCCCAAATGGGATTACGCCTGCCGCCTGGCGATGGCCGTTTCATGGCTTACGATTTCCCAGGGAGACGCCGTTGGACTCATTTCGGCCTCCAACCGCATCGAAATTGAGCTTCCGCCCCGCTCCGGCTTTCCGCGCCTGGAAGTGTTCGATGGCCGCTTATCCGAAGCGCGCCCTCAAGGCCTTTCTTCTCCGGAGATTTCCCTGCCGCTGGCCTCCTCCCGCGTCAAGAAACGCTCCCTCATCATTCTCATCAGCGATCTCATGGGCGAGACGGAAAAATTTATTAAAGGAATCGTCTCGCTTAAAACCGGACGCAACGAAGTCATCGTTTTTCAGGTTCTCGATCCCCGTGAACGAGATCTTAATTTCGAAGCCCCCGTCATTTTCCATGACCTTGAAGAGGAAACTGAAATTGCCGTCAGCGATCAGGAATTTCGCCTGAGATACGCAAAGGAGTTTGAAAAACAAATCAAGACCTACCAAAGCGCCCTCCATCAGAATCAAATCTCCCATTATCTCTTCCCAACCGACAGGCCGCTTGAAGAATCTCTCGGACGTTCTTTAAGGTTCCGCTAAAAATGGGTTTTCTATCTCCGCTTATTCTCTGGGCCCTGCCCGCCGCCCTGATTCCGTGGCTGGTCAACCTCTGGATTCAAAAGCGAGGGCGTAAAATCGAGTTTAGCAACCTCTACTTAATCCGGAAGATTCAATCTCAAACGCTGTCTAGCTCCAATCTTAAAAATTCGCTTTTGACGCTTCTGCGCTGCGCGATTATTTTTCTTTTAATTCTTTCCTACGCGGGTCCCATTAAATATGGAAGCGCGACCCAGAAAACTCGAATTGACCTGGCCGTATTAGTTGATCAATCTTATTCGATGGGATATCTTGAAGGCGGGAAAATGCGCTTTTCCTGGCTGATGAATTCCTTGTCCGACCTTCTCAAACAAATGAAGCAAGAAGACCGCGTGCTTTTGCTCCCATTTTCAAGCGCTATTGACGCGCAGGAAAAAGACCTTGTCTGGAAAACCCCGGGCTCAGCCCTCAAGAATTTGCCGCTCCTTCATGTCGGATATGGAAATACGGATTTTAGCGTTCCGTTAAAGGCGCTCCGTAATCTATGGCCCGATTCCGATCAGGAGAAGCATATCACTTTAGTTCTATCCGACGGGGCCAAACACGGCTTTTACGCGTCCCCGGAAAAACTCAATAGAGCTTTTGGCGTCAACTGGGGCCCGCGCGCAAGCAATGATTATATTCAGTCCGTAAAGATTTCCGAACCCTTTGACCCTAAGCGTCCCGCTCTCACTGTTTTGACGCACAACCTAAAACCCGCCTCTCTTTCATTTTTCACATTGTCTGGACAAAAGGCGGAACGAGTCATTCAAGGCGCGGCCGGAATCCACGCAAACACCCTTCTTCTACCGACAAAAAATCCCGGTACAGTCATCGTCGGCAAGGTTTCTCTTCAAGAAGACGCTCTTCCGGTCGACAACTCGTTTTTTTTCTCCTTCAAGCCGCCGCATCCCTTCTCCATTTTATGTCTCTATGCCGAGCCTTCGTTTTTAGAGCCTCCCCATAGCGGATACTTTCTCAAAAAAATCCTAGCCAGCTCCACTCGCGGCCTTTTGCCCTATCAAATTACGTTTCAAGAAGCGGGGCCGGGCGCTTGGTCTGACTTAAACTCCTATCAAGCCCTCATCCTCGCGCACCCCGGTTCTCTATCCAAACGCGAAGCTCTGAGTCTCAAGGAGTTTGTAGGACAAGGAAGAGGCTTATGGATCATTCCGGAAGATCAGGCTTCTTTCGGTGATTTTGCCTTTCCAAGCTCTCTTCTTCCTGCCACGATTGGGCCCTTAGTCCAGGGAGAATCTTCCGGGTTAAAACTGCCAAACTCCGTATTGGAGCAGAAATGGAAGGACGTTGATTTATCTCAAATTAAAATTTCTCGCTATCACCTTTTGGAAAATAAAAAAAACGGAGAAGTCATTCTCAAGTCTCCGCGAGGATACCCGCTTCTCATCTGTGCGAAAGATTCCCGCTCCTGCGTGTCCGCTTTTTCGCTTGGAATTGAGGACACAAATCTCGCCGTCGAACCTGCCGTCATCGCTTTTTTGCGCCTGCTATTTGAAAAAATGACGGGAGCAATTAAGAAACCGGCCTCTTATCAGCTCAGCATTGGAAGCCCCATTTTAAAGAAATGGGATAAAAATTCTGCCGCGCCGGAAAATGTCCTTTTAAAGACCCCCGACGGGAAAAAAGTCAAACTCCATGTTAAAAACCGCGGCGTCTTTTTTCCCGAGACCCTTGTTCCCGGCCTCTATGAAATGGATGCGGGGAAACAGCGCTTTTTCTATGCCGTCAACGTCAACCGAAATTTTAAAGAAAGCGATTTGACGCCTCAAAAAAATCCGCCGTGGCTCCCCTTAAACGTCCACTCCTGGGTCACAGACTTCATGAAAAATTTAAAAGGCCAAAGAT
>JAKAQO010000002.1:97043-272666 GCA_021822495.1 bacterium
TCCGATCTCAAAACGAAAAATCTTTCATTCTCTTTTTGGTTCTCGCCCTTTTATGCGCGGAAATGCTTTTGTCCGCTAATAAAAGTAAAAAAATTCTGCCGTTTTTGTTTCTGATCTTATTGACCCTCCCGCCTAAAGCTGCGGCCGAGGATTCAGACGCCTTTATCTGGACGCAGCTGAAACTCGGCCCGAATTGGGACCCTTATCCCGACGCTTACTCTTCCATCCTCGCCTTTGTCTCGCAATTAACCAGCGTTCCAGTCTCTTCAAAAAGAAGGGTGATCGCGCTTGAAGATCCCAAACTCTTTCTCTCTCCCATGCTCATTCTTGCCGGAGAAGAATCTCCCGGCCCTTTAAGCAAAAAAGAAATTCACATTCTTTCCGATTACCTTCGAGCGGGCGGACTTCTCTGGATTGAGAATGACTCAGGCGTTGTCGGGGGCAGTTTCGAAGATTGGACAAAAAAAATCAGTAAGGAAATTTTCCCCCAGATTTCGCTCAAACCGGTTGAACCAGACAATATTCTTTTCAAGACTTTTTTTCTGATGAAGGAAGCGGGAGGCCTGCACGCCAGAAATCCGGGCATAGAAACCTTGGACTATGACGGCCGCATCGCCATTATCTATGACCGCAACGATTTGCTTGGAGTTTGGGAGGAAGACGCCCTTGGAAAGCCTCTTTATCCCGCCATTCCCGGAGGAAGCCTTCAAAGAGAACTGGGCAAGCGCCTGACCTTAAACATTATTCTTTATGCCTTGACCGGAGACTACAAGGCCGACGCGGTTCATCAGCCTTATCTCATGGAAAAAATGCGCTCTGGAATTCCCTGATGAATTCATTTTCCGTCATCTGGAACGGTAATTTGTGGATTCAGATTGCAACGGTTTTTCTCATTTTGGCTCTCATCCGGCATTTATTATCAGCGCAAAAAAACCCGGGGTTGATTTTTCTGCGAATACTCGGCGTCTTATTTCTTCTCGCGGCAGCTTTGGACCCGGAGATTATTTTCAATCATTCCATTTTCGTCAAGCCTCGTATTTTCCTCCTCGTTGATCGCGCTCACCCCATGGGCGGCCCCGCCGGAAAACGCAACCGCCTTGGAACCGTCAAAGAATGGCTGTCAAAGAATAAAGCTCAAGTCAAAGGCGCCGCTGAGGTCTCTCTTTTTGCCCTCGCCTCCGACGCGAAGAACTTATCTTCATGGAAAGAAATTCAAGGTCTTAAAATCTCCGAAGCCGATTTTTCTCCGCGAGAAGCCCTCACGGCGGTCCTGGCGGAATCAGAAAACTCAAAGCCCCAAAGAATTTGGTTTTTTTCCGATGGAAACGCCCCGAAAGAGGAACTACTGGCCGCCGCCGAGGCTCTCAAGATTCCGATTGATTCCATCGCCGTCGGCAGAGATATAGAGAAAAAAGGTTTTCTCATCAGCGGCATCCAGTCTCCTGATTTCGCGTTTTTGCACGGAAAATTTTCCTTTGGGGTGAAAGTCGAGACTCAAAATCTCAAAAAAACGCCTTGTCTTCTCAGCCTGTCAAAAAGAGAATCCAAAAAATCTCCCTGGGAAATTCTCTCTCAGTCGCAATTGACTCCCTCATCAAACTATGAATCTTTTGAAGACAGCTTTACGGCGATCGCGGAGAGACTCAGAAGCGAAACCTACCGTTTTCAGTTGAAAGCGCCGGGAGTTTTCTCGGTCGAGCGGGAAATTACAATTCCCGTTATCCGGCAAAAATACCGGATCATGTATCTCGCGGGACGCCCCAGCTACGAATACTCATTTTTAAGAAGATTCATCAAAAAAGACCCTAGGCGGGAACTCGTCAGTTTTGTCATCCTCAGAAATCCGCAGAACCCGGTCTTTATTCCGGATAATCAGCTATCCCTGATTCCCTTTCCCGCTCAAAATATTTTTTTACGGGATATTTCCCAGTTTGACCTTTTTATTCTTGAAGATTTTTCTTCTCAAAAATTTAACTTGCCGCCGGTTTATCTTGAGTCTTTGGTCCATTACGTTAAAAAAGGCGGCGCTCTGTTGGTCCTTGGAGGCCCCAACGCATTCTCAGAAGGCGGATACAAAAACACTCCTCTTGAGGAAGTTCTTCCAGTCGCCTTATCTCCCCAAATTCCGGATTTCGTCTCCCAACTGTTTACCCCGCGCCCGGTTTCTTTCAAACACCCTCTCACCTCGCTTTACTCCGACCCCGGCATTTCAAAAGCAGTCTGGGAAACTCTTCCGCCGCTTAAAGGTTTCGGGCTTTTCTCCGCTCTCAAGCCGGACTCAACTCCCGTTTTAATTCATCCTTCCGAAAAAATGCCCTCCGGAAACCCGCTTCCCATTATGGCGGTCAATAAATTCGGGCGCGGACGAGTGATGGTCATCAGCAGCAATTCTCTTTGGCGCTGGAAACTGGAAAACGCCGAAAAATCTCCAGGCCGAAATTTCTACAACCGTTTTTGGTCCCGCGTCATTGAATATCTAACCGGCACCCTCAATCTTTCCCATGTCAGGTTTTCTCCGATTCCAGATGAAATTCCACCGGTAGAGCCCGCCCGCTTTTTTTTCAGCGTTTTTGACCGCGATTTCTCTCCGCTTCCAGAAGGCCAAGCAGGCGTATCGGTCGAGTGGGGTCAACCGAATGGGAAAACTAAAAATTTAAACCCTCAAATGCTCAGACCCGGATATTTCAAAATCTCGCTTACGGGAATTCCGCCCGGGCTCAACACCCTTAAAGCCGTCGCAAAACGCCATTCACGGCTTCTGGGAACAGACTCCTTGTCCTTTAATTGGAACCCCGGCAAGAACTATTCCCCGGTCCGAACCCGCATCCTTAAAAACTTATCTTTTGCCAGCGGCGGAAAATTTTTCGATCTCAAAACCGCTTCAGCCAAGGATTTATTAAGTCTTCTGCCGCCGCCAAAACGCCGCTATCAAATTCATCGCCGAATGCGTCCTTTCGCTTCTCCGTTTTGGCTCGCCTTATCCTGCCTAGTCCTCATTTTGGAATGGATATTGAGGAGAAGAAAAGGGTTGCCTTAATTTATAATAAGTATACGTGAAGAAAATAATTGAATTAAGGGTTCCGCTTGTTTTTTTCGCTTTTTTTGCGCTCTACATTTTTACTCTCCACCCCTCCTTGGCGCCTTACCGCGACGCCGGAGAAATGGCCACTAGCGCCTGGACCTTGGGCGTGTCTCACCCCACCAGTTACCCTCTCTACATTCTTCTCGGACGCCTCATTGACTGTTTGCCTCTAGGAAACCCGGCCTATCGCCTCAACCTTCTATCGGCTATTTCCGCAGCCGGGGCCGTCGCGCTTTTATTTTCTTTTCTCTTTGATTCTTTCGGATTTCAAGCCGCGCTGGGCGGATGCGCTCTACTAGGTTTCAACGCCACTTTCTGGTCCATTGCGGTCGTTTCGGAGATGTACAGTCTATGGATTTTAGGCGCCGTTTTCCTTTTATCCTTGAGCTGGAAACTCAGCGAAAAGTATGACGATCGTCTCTGGTTTTTCTTTTGCTTTGCCTTTGGCGTCATTGTCTCAAACCGGCTTGATTTTGTCTTATGGGCGCCGGGACTGATCTGGTTGTCTCTTTCAGGAGCCGATGAAAAGCCCCTTTCTTTTTGGGCGGGATGGGCTTTTGTCGTTTGTCCAGCCCTCATGTTTTTTTTCGGACTTCACTGGCCCATCGCGGCCCTGGCTTTTTTTACCGCGGTCTATGACCGCAAGACTCAAAATCTTAACAGCTGGGTCATTAAATCCGCTTTTTTTTCCCTGCTGGGGTTTTCAGTTTATCTCTATCTGCCGATTCGCTCTTCCGCCGGGCCCTGGCTGGACTGGAATCATCCCGCCCATTGGGCTAATTTCATCCAGTCCATCTTGCGAACCAAATACGGTGGCACCCTGGATTTAATCAGCGAAAATTATGCGAAGGGTTCGCTTTTTTTGGGCAACATGATTCTATACGCCCAGCATTTGTTGCATAATTTTTCCCTATTGGGAATTTTAGCGGCTCTTTGGGGCTTAAGCGCTCTCGCCCGCTCAAAACCAAAATCCTTTATCGGGGTCTTGACCCTTTACTTTTGGAGCGGCCCATTTTTTCTGCTTTTGGCCAATATGCCGCCCAACCCCCACGCGATTGCCATTGTCGACCCTCATTATCTTCTCTCCGACACCGTGCTGATTTTTGGAGCCGCCCTAGGGCTCGCCGAATGGTCGAAACGCTCGAAAGCTCTAGCCCAAGCGGCTACTCTCTTCCTGCTTCTATTTCCATTTATTGCCGGACGCCTTAAAGAAGAAAACCGAAGGGAGCACTTCTTCGATTACGACTACGCGCGAAATATTTTTCTCTCCGCCCCTCCGCACGCAACCATTATCGCAAAAAAAGACGTTCAGCTTTTCAGCCTTTGGTATTACCAAACCGCCGCCGGCTTAAGACCCGATCTTAATCTTGTTTCTCAAGGGCTCATCGGTTCTCCCTGGTATGAGAACTCTTTCGCCAAACGGGCTCCCAATTTATTTTTAATCCCGCTTCCCGATGCAAACGCCTGGAAAAGATTTCTCGCGGTCAATAGCCCCGCTTTCGCGACTCCGGATACCGATATTCCCTCAAGCGTCGCCAACGCCTTGAGCCCGCGAGGGCTTTTAATGGGAAATGTCCCTGAAGACTTAAATGCCTCTCAAAACCTGTGGCATTTTTTCGCTTTTCGGGGCCATTATTCTTACGAGGCCCAGCCGGATTTTTTTACCTCGGATTTAATTGACGCTTATTCGCAAATGTCTTTTAAAGAAGGAACGGAAAAATTCAAACAAGACCCCGTCTCTTCTTTCGAGGATTTAAACCGCGCCTGGGCCATGCACTGGATATTTCCAGGCCCCCCCGCCTATTTAGGATATGCGGCTTATCTGAAACAAGACTACCCGGATGCGCTTAACTTCTATCAAATAGCCGTCAGCTTGGGAGAAAAACTCAATTTCCTGGCTCAAAAATACCGCGCCCTTGAAGACGCAGTTCAAAGCTTTAAGAAATCCTGCGCGGAAAATATGATCCAGGTCGGCGCCATCGAAGAAAAATTAGGAAAGCCAGAAAAAGCGCGGGACTGGTATTTAAAATCAATCACCCTTTATCCCTCCGCCCAAGCCCATTATAATCTTGCCGTTTTGACCTGGAACTCAAATCCGCGCAATTCGCAAAAAGAATTAGAAGAAGCTCTGGCCCTTGACCCACATTACGCTCCCGCCATGAAATACCTGCAAGTTCTGCAAAATCGCATGGCCGGATATGGGAAGAAATAGGCCGTCAATGTTATCAAGTCAGAGAATTTAAAATTTAGGAGTTAATTTTGATAATCGTTTGTCCGAGCATAACCCCATTGGGCACCAAAATGCGTCTTTGGTCTTCAGTGGATAAAGTCGTGTACCCCAAAGATATCTGCTCAACCACGCCCTGATCAGCCCCGCCAGGAACGGAAACGCGAATTGTGTCGCCCACGTGAAAAGGGCGATAAATTAATATTGCCAATCCCGCCACCATATTCCCGAGAGTGTTTTGAGCCGCAAGCCCGACAGTCAGAGAAATAATGCTAGCTCCCGTCAAAAGAAAGGCGGCAATGGAATGAAGAGACGGAATCAACTGGGTGTATAAGACAAAGAAAAACCCATAAATTGACAGGACGCCAAATTTGGTCAGAAAAATCGCGTAGGTGCGGTCAATGCGACGGGCGGAATCTTTTTTCAGTATCCGCTCAACCGCCGAACGAAAAAAAAAAGCGAGCGCGCCAGCCGCCATGAAAAAAAGAACCCCGTAAAAGACGGCGTTCCAAAGGGAAACCAGATGAAAAAAATAGCCGCCCTGCGCTTTCAAACTATCCGCAATACTCATATTTTTATTACCGAGGCCAGAAATTATAGCGAACGGCGATAGTTCCCAAAAGATCGTAACCGCCGCTAAATTTCAGAAAGCCGAGGTTAAAATCTGTTTTCAGATAATGACTGGCCTTAAGGTTAATGAGCATCGGGTGAAGCGCGGCTCCGTTAAACTGCATGGCCTCAAGCTCGATGGGGTGATTCGAGGTCGCCATGAAAATCGCGTTGACAAATGGAACCGTATGACTCATAACAGTCTGATTGGGGTCTTGGGCGTAAAACGTGAGGGCCGTGGGACTCAAAAAATTAGAAAACTGGGCGACCGCGTCTCCCCAATCTCCAAACATCATCCCCGCGCTCAAGCGCGCGAAATAGATTTTCTTTGTCATCACTAAATAAGCGTCTCCCAACAGTTGAGTGCCATTATTATTGCTGACTTGCGCCGTGACATTGGTCGATCCCGCGCCGGAAGCCGTCGGTTGGGAAGTATCCCGAAAAAGAAGCGTCCCTTGAGTTCCAAAAGCGACCGCCGGGCGAATATTAGTTTCCGATTGAAGCTGCATTTTCCCATCCGCCGACAACATCCACACTCCCACCTGGTCTAAATAATTGGTTTTTGTCGGGGAATTTTTAAATGAGTTTTTTCCGTAAAGGCGCCCGATGATATAATCGGCGTTGATGTCGAGCCCCAAGCCGGGAGAGTTGTCTTGGTCATGACCGCGATAAGCCGTCGGGGTAAAGACGACTCCCGATAAAGGAGCAGGGGGCATAACTCTCAGGTTCTTCGCGGCCAACGGTTTTTTAGGCGCGGAAGAGGCCGGTCCAGCCCCGGGATTTTTCTCGGCTAATTTATAAACCAAGCGGACTTCACGTCCGACGACCGCGATCGTGGAAAGCTGGGAAGGAACCGGAGTCGGCATTTCATAGAGTTTGGGAACGACTGCGGAAAATTGCCCAGTCGCCTCTATTCGCTTTACATCGTCTTGAATATCTTGCTCCGTGTAAAGGCTACCTTTGGTCGCGTGAGTGAGTTCCGTCAAGGTATAATCATTGGTGAACTTGCCCCCGCGAATAAAAAGGACTTCTCCAATCACCCAGGGACCTTTAGTGTCCAAGGACAAGGGAGTTCCAAGGCCCGTAGCCACCGGAGCGGAGGAAGCGACAACTGGCTGAACTTTTGGCGCTGAAAGCGCTGATGGAGAGGCGATTGAAGCGGAAGAGGGTGAAACTGCAGTCGTCAGGGCGGAAGTCGAAACAGCCGTCCCATTATTGACGGTCGCAGAAGAAACCGTCTGGGCCCAAAGAGGCCCCGAAAGAAAAAACGCTCCCAAAACGCTAAACGAAAAGACGCGCCGCAAGATTGGCCATCACCCCCGCGCAGAGATCATCGCAAACGACTCCGAACCCTCCCGGCAATTTTTCAAACCAGTTGCAGGGAAAAACCTTAAACATGTCAAAGACGCGAAACAAGACAAAGGAAAGCAGATAGGCCTTAAGCGTATGCGGCAAAAGAAAAGCCGCCAGCATCATGCCGAGAATCTCATCTAAAATAATCCGTCCATCATCATGATGGCCCAAGATTTTCTCGGCTTTTCCGCAAATCCAAAAGGCCGCGAGAGAAGCCAAAATAAGAGCCATGAGAAATATTCTCGCATTTTTAGGCGCCATTAAGGACAAGGCAAGGCCTTCAAGACTGCCCAAAAATCCCTCGCCGCCGCGCTTTTGAACTCGGCCCACCCGAGCCAACGCCCATCCAGGGAGATAGCTCAGATAGGCCCCGGTCGCAAAGAAAAGAATCGCTTGGTTCATTGCCAGGTTTTCTCAAGCATTCTTCTGGACTGCTTAAAGTAAAGGTAGGCGGAACTCCAAGATGAGATGACGCAAACAACCGTCAAAAAATAGGGAATTAAAAGAAGATGAATCACCTCCGCCGGAAAAAAATCCCTGATCAATAGAAAAACTAACATCGCCAGTATCGAGGCCGATTGAAGGCCCATTTTCCATTTTCCCCAACTTTCCGCCGATGGAACCACCCCGCCTTTCGCCGCTAAAATTCTAAGCCCCCCCATCAAAAGCTCCCGGATGATGATGAGAAAAATTCCCCACAGCGGAATCCACAGCCCGCTCCGAATGAGCGCGATCAGGGTTCCGATAACAAGAATCTTATCTGCAATAGGGTCTAAAACTTTCCCAAAGGAGCTGATGGTGTTGGTTGAACGCGCGATTTTTCCGTCAAACCAATCGGTCAAAAGGGCGATGACAAAAAAAATAAAGGCGGCGGCGTCCCAAAACGCATTTTTTTGAATGAGAGCGGCAAAAGTCCCCAAAGCGAGGAGAATGCGAAAAACCGTCAAGCGGTTGGCCAAACTCATAGGGATTCTTTATTGCGCAGTTCCGGAAGAAAACGAAACAGTTTTTGGCGACAGAGCCGCGGGAGAAATAGCGGTTTTGGTTTTTCCAGTTGAATTATGTTTTGCCAGCGGCTTTAACGCCGGACGCTTCTTAAGTCTAACATGATAGTTTCCCTTGATATCCGGATGGTTAAGCGCATAAGGTTTTCCATCCAGAGAAACCCCAAGCGCAGAAGAAGAACTAGTCCAAAGAATGAACTCTCGTTTAGCCCACCAGGTTTGTTTGGCTCCAGTCGAAACAAGACCGCGAAACTTAATATTTCCATCCACGGAAACAACGAGATGATTCGGCTTAAGCGCATTAATGACCAGGAAGGATTCTCCCTTTCGCGCCAATACCGGCTTTGGCTCAGCCGGAACCTGGGCGTTGACGGCCTTAACCGCCTCTTTCTGAACCAAACTTTTTCTTTGAGCATTCACTCCGTGTTTGAGAAACAGACCCGCTACAACCAATATCGCAATCACAGAAACAATGACGATATTTCGCGTGTTCTCATCTAAAGCGAATGAAAAATGAGAGGCAACTGATTTTAAATTTTCCGAGGTTTCGGAAAGATTTTTTGTTTGCTCATCCGCAAAAACGGTTTGAGATTCTTCGACAAAACCCAGCTCGTTAAAATCAATATCCAAGTATTCGCAATACCCTTTAAGGAAACTTCTCAAATACGAACCGCTGGGGATTTCCTCGAAGCGATCTTCCTCCATGGCGGTAATGAATTTCTTGGACATCCGGGTCTCTTGATTGACGGCGTCAATAGTTCGGCCTTTTTTAAGCCGCGCCGCCTTGAGTTTATTCCCGATAGACGGGACATTGCCCTGAACCTCGCCGGGTTTGGAGATAGATTTAGTTTTTTCGTCTGTCATGATTCACCTTTTTACTTAGAGATCAATTTGTTTTTCCGGTCCGTTCGTCAAACACCTGCGCCCCGGAAGGCGGTTCAAAATGAAATTCCGCGCTCGACAACGCTATATTATAAACGATATCAGAAAAGTGAGACCGCACCAAAACGCCTTTTTGGGCGAAATCGCTTTCTATCGGGAAGAAATCCCGCGTATTAAAAAATAAGCGCAAGGAAAACTTTTCGGATGAAGACTTGGGGGTGAGCAAAAGCTCAATATTGCGGTAGCCGGACATTCCCCGGGGCGCCAAGGAATTATGAATGATCTTAATGTTATAGTTCTTAAGCATCGAAGCGTAATGACCGAAGTCCAGCAAGCCTCTGGCAAAAGGCTGGGTTTTAGCCCAATAAGCGAGTTCCATTTCAAGCGCTTCTTTTTTAGACGGACGCCAAATCCAAATCGTTTCGCCATCGGAAACCACCGTCTGTTTTTCTGGCAGTTTTTGATCGATATGAAAGCGCGAGCCTCTCGCGTATTTTAAGGAACCGCGGACATTTTGGGCGATTCCGGCGTCCCGAATGAGGATTGTTTGATTAAAGCGAGCGGATAAGGTCTTGATTTTCGCTTCAACCGCGGATAAATTTTTGACAATATCCGCGAGCGTCAAGGGAGTCGAGGAAGGCGCAAAACTAAAATCTAAAGCGGAAGAGGAGACAGGAACCGTTGATGAGGAAGGCAAAACCTCGCTAGCCAAAGCGCCGGAAGCCGAACAAAGAAGCAACACTCCCGTGAAAAGCGTCAATTTTTCAATCACGAGTTTCCACGGGAACTTGGGGAAAATGTTGGCGCAAGTAATCTTCAATTTGGTCAAAATGGATATCCCAATGGTTCGAGCCCTCCGGCTTATGAATTAACTCTTTCACCTCAAGCGCGCTCAATAAATTTGTCGCTCGCGCAGAGGAGCCAAAATGGGATTTCAAAAGGTCCTGAGAAACGCGCCGGCGTTCTAGCACTAATTTAAGCGCCTGGGAAAATTCCAAGGGTTCGACTCCCAAGGAACTTAAATCCGCCTCGGCGGATTTGGTCATCGTCTCAAGCGCCGGATAATCGGGCTTGGCCTGGGTTTTAAGATAGGCGACTAGTTTTGAAATTTCCGATTCCGAGACATAAGCGCCTTGACAGCGTTCCGGCTTTTGAGAACCCACCGCCAGATAAAGCAAATCCCCTTTTCCCTGCAAAGCGTCAGCGCCGGTAGAGTCTAAAATAACTTTTGAATCAACCTTGGATATCACCTGAAGCGCGATGCGGCAAGGCAAATTAGCCTTGATGACGCCGGTGATAACGTCAACCGAAGGCCTTTGAGTCGCCAAAACCAGGTGAATGCCGACCGCCCGCGCCATCTGCGTCAGCCTTTGAATGGAATCTTCCACGCTGTCTTGGGCCACCAGCATCAAATCAGCCAGTTCGTCGATGATGACGACGACAAAAAATTCCCGGGGGCGTTTTTCTTTAACTGCGAGAGCATTATAAGCGTCAATATTGCGAACGCCAAAGAGCTGAAACTTCTCATATCTCTTTTCCATCAGACGGACCACCGCTTTTAAAACCTTGGCCGCGTCCTTGGGACTCGTAATCACGCTCACTTTTTCGGGAGAAGTCGTCGGATCAAAAAGATGCGGAATCCCCTCGTAAAAAGTCAGCTCCAAACGTTTAGGATCAATCAAGACAAATTTGACCTCATCGGGCCTGGTCGCAAACAAAATAGAAGCGATGATGGAATGAACTAGGATTGATTTTCCGCTGTTAGTGGCTCCGGCAACCAGCAAATGCGGCATGGTTTGAAGGTCCGCCGTTTTCGGCTCTCCATCAGCGGAAAGCCCCAAGCCAAATAAAAGAGGCTTTTGGGAATTCATGAAGGCCGGGCTTTCCAAAATTTCCCTCAAATACACCATCGCGGGTTTTGAATTGGGAATCTCAACTCCCACCGCGCCCTTGCCTGGAATCGGGGCCAAGATGCGAATTCCCTTGGCCTTGAGCGCCAAGGCAATATCGTTTTCCAAAGCGGCGATGGAGCTGACCTTGACCCCAGGCCCCGGCGTCAATTCATAGCGGGTAATCACGGGTCCCGGAGAAACTCCGCTCACTCTTGCCTCAACGCCAAAACTTTTGAGCGTGGCTTCCAAGACGGAAGAAGCGGCTTGAATTTCCGCCTCCGAGGGCTTTCCGCGATCCCTAGACGACTGCGGCGGCGTTAAAAGTTCCAGGGACGGCAAAATATAAGTGGAAGAAGAATTTTCCGCGTCCCGCTCTTTAACCCTGGAAGAAACCTTTTCTTTCTTCTCATTTTGCGCGGGATTTGGCGAAGTTTCGATTTTGAGCGGCTGTTTATCCACGGGTTTTTCCGCCGCCGCGGGAGCCATTTGAATGACTGGCGACTCTTTTTTCGCCGCTAGAACCTGGGCCGACAAAGTCTGATGTTCTTTTTTCCACGCGCGATATTCCGCCGTTAATTTTTTTAAGACCGATTCCGCCAGCTTAAGCCACGGAATCCTAAACAGGAAATGAAGAGCGGCCAGGAAAAAAATCAGGGTAAACAAAACTCCGCCAAAACGGCCAAAAGCCGTGATCAAGGCCGCGCCGATTTTAAAACCGACGATGCCCCCGGCCCTTTGCCCCCAATCCGCTGAAAAAATTCCGGCGGTCAGAGAAAATAAAGACGCCAAAAAGACAAGACTTAAGAGAGAAAATAAAGCCCGCAGCCATCGAAGAAGCGGGTAATTTTTTTTTGCAAGTTCAAGAAGAGAATAAAGGAAAAAAACGGGAAAAAGATATCCCGTCTGGCCGAGCAAAAAATCGAGTTTGGATTGAGTCCAAATTCCGGCGCGGCCTGAATAGGCGGGAAGGTAAGTCAGCCAGGCGACATAAAGACAAGCCGCCAAAGCCGCGAACCACCAAAAAACCTGGGCGTAACCAGAGGACTTTTTACGAACGGAACTTTTTTTTCCGCCGGAGAGACTCACGTCTTTTCAACAATGAAGAGGTCTTGCCCGGCTTTAACCGATTTCCCATTTTCAACCAGCGCCTTGACGATCGTGCAGGGAAACTCGGCGCGCGTCTCGTTAAAGACCTTCATCGCCTCGATCATGCAAAGAACCTGCCCAGGTTTCACCGCATCGCCTTCCTTCGCAAACGGCGGGCTCGACGGAGTGGGAGCGCGGTAAAAAATTCCCATCATGGGAGATTTAATCTTGATTCCGGCGGGAGGCGGAGCTTCCACCGCGGCTTGAGCGGCTACGGGAGCGGAAGACGCAGGCAAAACTGATCCTTGGAACGCCGCCACCGGAACAGGAACAGGCCTTAAAGCCGGGTTTTTACGGCGCACCATTCGGAGAGAAAAATCCTTTTCCTCAAGCTCAAGGGCGTCCAGCCCGTTTTCTTTCATGAAGGAATAGAAAGATTTCAGCTTTTCCAAGGGAGCAAATCCTTCGGAAGAAGGCTTCTCCCCATTTTTCTCCGTCGGCTTTTTAGGCATAAGCTTAATCAATGACGCGTTTTAGAGAATGAACCATCCGATTTTTTTGAGTCATGACGGCGCGGAGGCTGTGAACCGCCGGCATTTTCCGAGCCCGGAGCGAGAACCGCCTTACGAGACAGGCGAATCTTTCCGTCCCCGTCAATTTCCAGAACCTTGACCTCAACGGGATCGCCTTCCTTAAGGACATCCGTCACCTTGGCGACGCGGTTAACGTCAATTTGGGAAATATGTAAAAGGCCCTCGCGTCCGGGAAAGATTTCGACAAAAGCGCCGAACTCTTTAATCGAAACGACATGGCCCTTGTAGATTTTTCCAACTTCCGCTTCCATGGAAAGAGCCTCAACTTCCGCTTTGGCCTGATCGCAACCCTCAGCGTCTAAGCCGCTGATAAAGACCGAACCGTCGTCTTCCACGTCCACCTGAACGCCGTAGGTCTCAATCAAGCGGCGGATATTTTTTCCGCCGGGGCCGATCAAGGCGCCAATTTTATCGACTGGAATATGAAGACGTATGATGCGGGGCGCGTTCGGGGAAAGCTCTTTTCTCGGAGCGGCAATGGCCGTTTTCATTTTATCGAGAATGAACATCCGGCCACGTTTGGCCTGTTCAAGAGCTTCCCGCATAATCGCAATCGAAAGGCCCTCGATTTTCATGTCCATCTGAAAACCGGTGATTCCTTTTTCAGTTCCCGCGACTTTAAAGTCCATGTCGCCGTTGTGGTCTTCAACTCCGGCGATGTCGGTGAGAATGGCGTGTTTGGAACCTTCCAAGACTAGCCCCATCGCGATTCCGGCGCAGGGAGCTTTCATCGGAACTCCGGCATCAAACAGCGCCAAGGAGCCGCCGCAAACAGAAGCCATGGAAGATGAACCGTTTGATTCGAGAATATCGGAAACGAGGCGAATCGTGTATGGAAAATCTTCCTCGGCTGGCAATAAAACCGCCAAGCTTCGCCGCGCCAAAGCCCCGTGGCCGATTTCCCGGCGTCCCGGACCGCGTTCGGGTTTCACTTCGCCGACTGAGAACCCGGGAAAATTGTAATGAAGCAAAAAGCGTTCCTTATATTCTCCCTCCAGTTCATCCATAACCTGCATCTCGCCCGGGCTTCCCAAGGTGCAAGACACCAAGGCCTGGGTTTGACCGCGGGTAAATAAAACCGAACCGTGGAGGCGCGGCAAAATGGGAAGTTGAATTGAGATAGGCCGAATCTCATCAAATTTCCGGCCGTCCGGACGCAACCCCTCGTTTAAGGTCAAGGCTCGGCTCTCGTGGTAGAGAATTTCCTCGATCACCGGCCCGACATGGGACATTCCACCCACAAAGGCGGCATCGGTTTTTGCTTTTTCCTCGATCTCTTTTTTAATTTCGTCTTTAACGGCGTCAATTTTCTCATCCAAACCGGCCTTATCCAAACGAGACCGAAGAGCTTTTTTAATCGGTTCAAGGGCTTTTTGAGAAACCCACTCAACGACATTCTGCGGCCGGGAGACTTTCGCAATTTCGCGCTTGGTCACCACGCGCCCGGAAGCGGCGGATTTTTCGGCAAGCGAAATTTGCAAATCGCAAAGCCCGTCGATGGCTTCGGAGGCAATCTTAAGAGCCTCGGAAAAAAGATCCTCTGAAACTTCATGCGCGCTTCCCTCAACCATAAGAAGAGCGCCTTTTTTTCCGGCGACAACCAATTCCAATTCCAGGGTTTCGCGCTCTTCAAAAGTCGGAAATAAAACCCACGCGCCGTTTAAGCGCCCTATGCGAACCGCGCCCACCGGCCCGCCCCAGGGAATATCCGAAAGCATCAGCGCCGCGGAAGCCCCGTTAATGGCCAGAACGTCGGCATCGTTTTGCAGATCAGAAGAGATTGTAATCGTGTGAAGCATCGTCTCATAGCGCCAGTTCTCATTAAAGAGCGGACGAATGGGGCGATCGATGAGGCGGGAGGTCAAAATTTCTTTTTCCCGCGGACGAGTTTCGCGTTTAAAAAACCCACCCGGAATGCGCCCTGCCGCATAGGTTCTTTCCCTATATTCGGAAGTCAAGGGAACAAAATCCGCGTCCTTGGGCGTCCAAGCCGCAGTGGCGGTAGACAAAACCACGGTTTCGCCCAAGTGAGCGGTGACGGCTCCCCCCGCCTGCTTGGCGATGGTGCCGGTTTGAAGGCGGATTTGTTTCCCGCCGAAATTTCCTTCTAACGAAATCTTTTGAATGGAGTCCATGACTATTTTCTCAAGTCGAGCTGCTTAAGGATTTTGCCGTATCCTTCCGGATCCTTACGCTTGAGATAGTTCATGAGCCTCCGCCTTTGGCCGACGAGCATCAAAAGACCGCGCTGTCCGGCGTGGTCTTTTTTGTGCGTTTTAAGATGGGCCGATATCTGCTTGATTCTTTCGGTGATGAGCGCTGACTGCGCCAGCGCGCTTCCGGGATTTAAATGTTCTCCCGAGAACTTCTTAATGATTTCTGTTTTAGTTTCTTTAGTTAGCATGAGTTTATTATACAAAAATTTCGTAAGAGCGCGTCCAAATAGTTTTGGCCATCATTCCAGCGACCAAGCGTCGGCGAGGAAGTGTGACCGAGGATATCCCGAGGAAATGCCCTTTCCAGAATCTGCGGAAAAACGGCGCGCTTCCAAGTTCGTTGGGGAGCGTCCGGAAGCCGCCTGCCTTCCGGACAGGCAGGAAATCCAAGCCATCATAATGCCCTTGCCCCGGCTTTGAGGAGCTCGGAAACGATATTCTTATATCCATGTCTATTAGCCCTATCAAGCGCAGTGTAATCACACAAGTCTTCTTTGGCATTCACATTCGCTCCGGCTTTGATGAGTTCCTGAACTATTTCCAGATAACCTTCTTCAGCGGCCAAAATAAGAGCCGTATCCCCATCTTGATTCTTCGCATCCACATTTGCCCCAGTCTTGATAAGTTCCCGCACGACATTAAGATGGCCGTTTGCAGCTGCCATGTATAGCGCGTCATTTTTATACCCAACATTCATATCCGTCCCGGCGGCCTTAAGAAGTTCTCTCGCAATACCAAGATGTCCTTTCTGAGAGGCCCTTACGAACGCGATTTTGCCATATCTACTTTTCACATTGACCCCGGCTTTGATAAGTTTTTGTACTAACTCAAGATGCTCCTTCCCAACAGAATCAGCAACCGACAAAAGCGCCCTCTCACCATTTTCATTTTTTACATCCGCGCCCGCCTTGAGAAGTTCCTGAACTGTTCCCAGATGACCCTTCCCAGCAGCCCGCATAAGCGCAGTGTTGCCAAACAAGCCCTCGGCATTTACATCCGTTCCGGCCTTGATGAGTTCCTGGGCCACTTCCACCGGAGCATCCCAAGCGGCCCGAATAAGCGCAGTGTCGCCATCGTTATCCTTCAAATTCACATCCGCTCCAGCCTTGAGGAGTTCCTGAACTATCTCAAGGTGACCCTCCCCAGCAGCCCGCATAAGCGCAGTACGACCATGCTTATCTTTGGCATTCACATTTGCCCCTGCCTTGAGGAGTTCCTGAACTATCTCAAGGTAACCCTTCTCAGAAGCCCCCATAAGCGCAGTACGACCATGCTTATCCTTCGCATTCGCATTCGCTCCAGCCTTAACAAATTCTCTCACAACCTCAAGATATCCTTTCTCAACAGCCTCGATGAATGCGGCATTTCCAGATATACCTCTCACATTCGCTCCGGCTTTGATGAGTTCATGGACAACCCCAAAGCGGCCATACCGAGCGGCAAAGATGAGCGCAATATTTCCATATTCATTTCCCATCCCTAATTTGATGATTCTTCTGGCATCCCCTGCCGTGGTGGCCTCAATGAGTTTAATGCCTCTATTTCTCCCTTTGACATCTGCGCTATTTTCGATGAGTTCCCTTACGCTGCCAAGATGGTCATTCTTAGCGGCCCGAATGAGAGCTGTGTCGCCATATCTACCTTTAGCATCCACATCCGCTCCGGCCCTGATGAGTTCCCGAAGCGCTTCCACGCGGCCATTTTCAGCGGCCCGAATAAGCGCAGTGTCGCCATCTCTAGCTCGAGTATTCACATCCGCCCCGGCTTGAAGGAATTTTTTAAGCATTTTAAGGTTGCCATATTCAGCGAACTTTATGAGCGCGGTATCTCCGTCTTTGTTTTTAACCTTTACATTTGCCCCGGCTCTGATGAGTTCTCGCACAATATCAGAATCTCTCGCCCCCATGAGCGCAGTGTCGCCATCGTTATCCTTCACATTCACATCCGCTCCAGCCTTGATGAGTTTTTGAACTATCTCAAGGTGACCCTCCCCAGCGGCCCGCATAAGCGCAGTATGGCCCTGTGAACCTTTGACATTCGTATTCACTCCAACCTTGAGGAGCTCCTGAACTATCTCAAGGTGACCCTCCCCAGCAGCCCGCATAAGCGCAGTACGACCATGCTTATCTTTGGCATTCACATTTGCCCCTGCCTTGAGGAGTTCCTGAACTATCTCAAGGTAACCCTTCTCAGAAGCCCCCATAAGCGCAGTACGACCATGCTTATCCTTCGCATTCGCATTCGCTCCAGCCTTAACAAATTCTCTCACAACCTCAAGATATCCTTTCTCAACAGCCTCGATGAATGCGGCATTTCCAGATATACCTCTCACATTCGCTCCGGCTTTGATGAGTTCATGGACAACCCCAAAGCGGCCATACCGAGCGGCAAAGATGAGCGCAATATTTCCATATTCATTTCCCATCCCTAATTTGATGATTCTTCTGGCATCCCCTGCCGTGGTGGCCTCAATGAGTTTAATGCCTCTATTTCTCCCTTTGACATCTGCGCTATTTTCGATGAGTTCCCTTACGCTGCCAAGATGGTCATTCTTAGCGGCCCGAATGAGAGCTGTGTCGCCATATCTACCTTTAGCATCCACATCCGCTCCGGCCCTGATGAGTTCCCGAAGCGCTTCCACGCGGCCATTTTCAGCGGCCCAAATGAGCGCTGTGTCGTTATCCTTATCTCTGGCATTGATATCCGCCTCAGATTTAATGAGTTCCTGAACTATCTCAAGGTAACCCTTCTCAGAGGTCCACATGAGCGCTGTGTAGCCATATCTACTTTTAGCATCCACATCCGCTCCGGCCTTGATAAGTTCCTGAACTATCTCAAGATGACCTTCTCCAGCAGCCCGCATAAGCGCAGTGTGGCCATATATACCTTTGACATTCGTATTGGCTCCAACCTTGATGAGTTTTTGAACTATCTCAAGGTGACCTTCCCCAGCGGCCCGCATAAGCGCAGTGTGACCATGTTTATCCTTCGCATTCACATCCTCCCCGGCTTTGATGAATTCTTTGAGCCTCTCAGGGCGGCCATTCCGAGCGGTCTTAATCAACATTTCATTCTTATCGTTAATATTCATGGCGTTTTCCCTCTAACAGCCTTTTAACTCCGTTTAGGAATCTCAAAAACCTCGTTATCTTTAAGAACATCGACGAAACTCCCAAACTCGTTATAACCTTCCGGTTCACAAGTGTGGATAGGGATGAGACGTCGGGGATTGAGCGCTAAAGCCAGGCGGTTGAGATCTGCTGGTGACGCATGTCCGCTCGTGTGCGCATTTTCAAGAGCGATTTCATGTTTATCCAGAAAGGCTTGGACCTTTTTAAAAGAATCGTCCTTTTTATAGCCCTCATACATCGAATAAATCATGACCGCGTCCTTAAAATTCTTGATAAGCTCAATTTTAGATTTCGATGTTTCCCGGTAAACCACGATGAAACGTCCCGGGGAACGGGCGATTTCTCGAAAGTTGATTTCAAAGGGATTACATTTTTTGAGAAATTCTTTGTGCTCGCTATTCAGAAGCTTCCTCGCATGAGGCTTAGTGTAAAGAACCCTGAAATTTTTCCAGCTGGAAGCCGGATGCGGCAAGGTGGAAACCTTGAGCGAGTCGAGAACGTAGGCGGTATAGAGATCAACGACCAAATGGCTTTTTGTTTGCAATGCCGCGCGGTAAAGGCCGACGATCCTATCGATATTTTGCCCTGAGACCATAACGAGCTTAAGGCCCTTATATTTCTTGACGAGATAAATGATGTCTATTTCGATTTCCTGTTCGGTCTTGAATTTTTCGGCGCTTCGCCCCAGGGTGGTGCCTTCCATAATCAGCGCGTCCACCGGCGCGGGAGGATGGGAGATCAAATCCTCGAAAAGTTTGCTCTTTCTCCCGTGGGCGCGGAAATCCCCTGAGTAAAAAATGCTTTTGCCTTCGGCTTCGATTAGGAAAGCCATCGCGTCAAAAGCCGAGTGATCCATGAGGTATGGGGTCACGCGAAAATCTCCAATTTGAACGGGCTTTTTATTTTTCAGCGGTTTTCTTTGGAAATTCCGAATATTAAAATTGGAGTGTGAAAACATACTCGACGCCTCGATCAGGACCTCGGTCTTGGAACCGAGGTAAATGGGAATCTCCGGATTGAGGTATTCCAAAAATCCGTAGTGGTCCTGATGCGCGTGGGAGATGAGAACGGCTTGCGGCGGCGGAGCGTCTTGAACGTTTGCGTAGAGCCCCGGAACCTGCGGCAGGATTTTTTCATCGAGAAGCTGCCGCGGGGTTTTACCCCGAATAGAGAGTATCTCAAACCGCGCTTTTTTGTCTCCGGGGCTTACCAGCGGGACCCCCAAGTCGAGAACAATCCGGGATTTCCCCGAAGTAATCTCGACACAGGAGCCCCCGATCTCATGCGTCCCGCGACGGATAATGAGGTTCATTCGGGCCAATAACCTCCAACATAATCAATTTTGCTTTCACTCAGGCGATCAGCAGAGGCCAATATAATTCGAGCTTCGGTTTTTTCAGCCATAAATTCAATGAGCTTAAGAGCTTTTTGGAGCCTATTATCTCTCTTTGATGTTGGGTAAAAGTATTTGTGTGGAGCTAACACCATTCCCCAGGCGCCTTTAAAATCTTTATCATTGAAAAACTGTTTAACATTTCCAACATTTGCCCGAAGCATACGGACCTGTTGCAAGTTTTCGACAACGGCAAACCAAACATCATTCGCGGTTATTTTAACCTCAACCGCGAGTGGATGGCTGACTGACCTTCTATCTTCCACCCTCCCGAGACAATCCGGTATCACTTGTCCACGCCGTTGGGTTCCCAGTGCCATGTTATGCGCCACTCCGTATATATCCAAATGCTTCTTGGGGAGCCGGGAATTGTTGACTAGAAGATGTTTTCTTTCCTCATTACCTATGTTTAGAAATTTATATTCTATGCATTTTTCCCCTTTCACTTCCCCGCTTTTTCTATATCCGAAAATACCTTTCCATTCCTCCCGATTGAGTCCATCACGAGGACTAGTTTTCCACATTTTCAAAACATCTTTATAATTGCCGGCATCTTCCCTAAGTTCTTTCCACTGATCAGACCAGTCCTTGAATTCCATTTTCATATTCCCTCCTCCTTTATTTTATTTTCGTTTATTGCAATGAAGATCGCATGAGACAAAAATCCCCGGGGAAACTTCCCGCATTTTGGGAAATAAAACGGAACCGCTCATGTCTCCCACCCGCCCGTCTTGAAATCTCACCAGAGGGCTTCTTTCGTTTTCAAAAACTGGCGACGGGCTTTCTCCGGAGGAAGCGGGCAAATAATATTTCTTGACGACGACCCGGCGAATGACGATTGGGCGCGCGGCGGTTTTGTTTTCGTGGACGGCGATGCTCTCGGGATTTTTGCGCTGATTGACGAGCGCCCCGAAACAAAGAGTCGAAAAAACGGCCCCAATAGACGCGATGACTTTCATATTCATGTTAGTGTGCTCCCTCTTTTAATGTTTGTCAATGTTTGTTTCATGGCTCAAAGCTTTTTGATAAATTCCTCGGCGGAATGGGACAAAATAAGTTTTTTTGCGAGCGTCCCAGACTCCGCAATGGGAGGGGTTTTGGAACGGCTCTTTTGCGGCTTCCCATTGACCATCCAATGAACGAGCAAAATAGCCCCCGCGATCACGGGTCCGCCCATAATTGTGGCCAGCATAATGACGGCGCACGCGACGAAAAAGAAAAAACCTTTCCCTGTCTTTTTCATTTTTTTCTCTCATGCGTTGGTTCCATTTTCCAGGAAGTCCAACTTCGAGACAAACCTCTCATCTTCGGGCTCAAAGATGATTTCCTCGGGCTCATTTTGTCTTTCCCCGGGCTCTCGATTAAACAAAAAAGGCGAGAGATTAGACTCTAAAATTCGCTTAAGGCCGCGCGCCCCGGTTTTATTTTTGAGGGCTTGTTCCGCCACCCATTCGATCGAGGCGGGAGGAATTCTCAGATTGATTCCGCTGGCCTCAAACACGGCTTGATACTGGCTGATTAAATTATTTTTCGGCTTGGTCATGATATTGACGAGGTCTTCTTTCTCCAAGGAGTTTAAAACGATGAAATCGGCGAAGCGGCCGATAAACTCCGGCATGAAACCGTAGGCCTGAAGGTCTTCCGTTGAGACCTGGCTTAAGATATTTGCGTCGTTTTTGGCGTTTCTCTCGTTTAAAAATCCAATTCCGCGTTTTTGGATTCGAGCCTTGATGATGTCTTCAAGGCCCGAAAAAGCCCCGCTGACGATAAACAAAATCCCGCTCACATCAAAGCTTTTTCGCCCCGAGACCACGATTTCGCCGTCTAGCATCTTCAACAATTCCTGTTGAACGGAAAGACCGGCGATATCGCGGCCATTTGAATTCTTATGCGCGATTTTGTCTATTTCATCAATATAGATGATGCCTTGCTCCGCCCTGTTCATATCATGGTTCGCCTTTTCGTAGAGATCATGGAGCATGCCGTCGACATTAAAACCGACGTATCCTGTCTTCGTGTACTGCGTGGCGTCGCAAAACGCAATGGGAACGTCCAAAACTGCCGCCAAGGCTTTGCAGAGATGGGTTTTTCCAGATCCAGTCGGCCCAATCATGAGAATATTGGTCTTTTGAATCCTATCGAGCCCTTTTTTCTTTTTATTGAGCTTAGAGACTTGGAAATGTTTAAACGCCGCTATTGAGAGGGCTTGTCTAGCTTTTTCTTGTCCGCTTGCGTAGCGGCTGAGCTTCTCATAAATCGCGGAAGCCGAAAGCCGGCTTGATTTTGAGCGGGTCTTGGGAGACTTTTCTTCCAAAATATATCGCAGAATCTCATCTTCAAGAACGAAATATTTCCCAACATAATTGTGCTCATTCAGAGTAACAATCTTTTTCTTGAGGAGATTGGATTGAGGGTACAGGTATTTCATAGCCGCGATATGTTCATCCGCCTTGTCATAAGCGATGAATTTTCTGAGGTTGTCCGCGCGATATAATTCCTCGCGCCCATAAACCGCCGCGAAAACGAGCGCCCACAAAATCATGGCTTCCCCGTCGTCGAGTTTGTGTTTTTTGATTAGCTTTTCCATTCGGATATCCGCGCCCTTTTGAACGGCTTCTTGCGCGCGTTTTCGGATGTCAGCGCGGATTTCTTTGAGGGTTTCCCATTCCGAACTCTTTAAGGTTCTGGGACAAGAATCCTCTCTTGGTCCCAGAAAAAGGCGAACGAACGAAAAACAATCGTCAAGATAATTTCTATTTTCTTGGTTCATGGCTTGATTCCTCCTCCACTAAAATATCCCGGAGATGTTGATGGGCTGTTTTATCCAAGCGCGTAATTAAATTATCGCCGGGAATGCCGATGTCTTGCCAGATATCACGGTGGCTGATTCCCGCCCTTTTTCCGGCGCTGTCCATGGTCTTAGACATGGAGCCGCGACACCCCGCCAGGCTTTGATTTAAACCGTGTCCATCTTCCTTATTAAAAGCGTTCCAATGGTTTTTCCGCGCTTCCCTCATGGCGGCCTCGCGCATCTCCTTGCGAGTGGCTTCTCCTTTTTCGGATTTCGCGAGCAATTTGAGGATCGCGATTTGCGTGGGAACTTTTCCGCAACGATCGACAATCTCTTGCATGATTTCCCGGCTGACCAGCCCTTTTTGAGGTTTTGCCTCAGGAGCAGCCGCCGAAGGTAAAGCGACTTTCTCAACGATAAGCCGCGCGAACATCTCATGAATTTTTTCGTCGTCTGACTCGATGTTGATGGTGGTGTCATTTATTTTTATCGTAGTTGTTTTCATAATGTTTCATAGTGTAATATACTATTTTCACTTTGTCAAGGCCCAAAAAGGGCCTAGATGATCCAGAAGCAAGCTGGCTTACTCGATGATTATATACGTTTGCCTCTAAAATTTTGCAAAAAAGAGGATATTTTTAGGGGAAATAAAAAAATCGTGGAGCTTTTACAGGCCCCAAAGGCCAATGGGAAGCCAGAAGACTAAGTATTTTTTCCTTATTAATATAAGGATTTGACTCACTTTCTGTTAAAAACCGCCGGGCAAAGCGTTCATTCTACCGCAACTCCGAGAAAAGTATAAAAATCCCCCATTCATCGGATAGGTTCGGAATTTCCCGCGCTGTCAACTTCGTCATGCGCGGACATCTCAAGAGACGCAATGGGCGCAAGCTGAGTTCCGATAAGCCCCTGCAAATCGCCGTACATTCCCGAGGTATTGTGAATAACCCGCTCAATCTGCTTTTCCCGCTTGGCCCAGGTCCGTTCCATGGCGCGTTTTTCGGAATCGAGATCGCCCTTCATCGCCACGAAGGCTTCCACGATGGCTTCAATCCGGTGCCGAAACTCCGACCCTGAAAGGTATTGGTAAATCAATTCCATCTTCTCGCCTTTGCCGGCCATGGCGTTTTGCGCCTGCGCCAGTTGGGCGATGCCGGCGCGCAACGCTGTCGCAAGTCCGACTAAAGACGCGAAATCCGTCACCCAAATGCCTTCATATTGTCCGATATGATGAATGCCTTTTGGCAGGACCGCGGAAACAATCACCCCGAAATCAGCCTTGGCCTCTCTCATGTCGTCCTTGAGCTTTTGAATCCAAGCGTCAGACCAAGCCTTTGTGCGCTTGGATTCCCAAAGAATGCTTCCATGAATTTTTCCGGAAGAAGAGCGCACTCGTTGAAAGGCGTCCGCGCCGCGCACGCCCTTGGCAACCGGCTCGATCTCGTCAAAACGGAAACTGGAGCTAAGAATTTCTTCCAGCGCCAGCTCTTGAACTTCCCCCTGAGACTGTTGCGAACCCTGCTCGGCTTTTCGTTTTAAATCCTCAATTTGACGGCGCATGTCCTCAAGCTGCTTGTCTTTTTCGCGTTCGCGCAGATGATGTTCCTCGGCGGCCTTGGCGAGAGCGTCCTCGCGGATTTTAGCGCGTTCGGTATCGAGCTTTCGTTCAAGCTCCAAGGCCAAGCTCCGTTCGCGGTCTTCAAGCTCTCTTTGCTTCTTGCGCAAAGCGAGTTCTTGCTTTTGGGCCTCGTCTAAAAGTTTTGCCTTCTCGGATAATTCGGACCGCAAGTCCTTCATATCCTTGGCGAGAGCCTCTTCGGCCCGCTTTTTCGCGGCTTTTTCCAGAGCGGCGCGTTCCCCGGCGAGTTCTTGAGCGTGTTCTTTTTTAATGGCCTCGATGGCGGCTTCATGCTCGCGCTCTTTCCGTTTGTTCTCGGATTCAAAATCATTGCGAAGCTTTTCCTCGATGGGATGCGTCAACGCCTCGGTCAGAAGAATTTTCTTTCCGCAATGGGGACAAGTTATTGATTGGTCAGTCATAAGAAACCTCTCATTTTATCCAAATGTTGATGGATAACGATCTTAAGCCACCGTCTTTTTACGATCTTTCTAAGTCCAAAGACGCCTTCCGCTTCTGCCGAACCCGCCAGTTGCGAGCCCAGTCCAAGGCCGTATATCCTGATTTGTGCCGAAGGTCAAGCCTGTCCCCAGGGCCAATTAAGGTCAGAGCAATTTCCGCGTGTCCGCAGGGAAATTATTATAATGCCTCTTCCAGATTAAATTAGTATAAAGCCCAAACTGAATGTTGTCAATAGAAATTGCCTATCGCCGCTGGCGTCAATGTAAATCTAGGCATCCTCCAAATGTTCGCGAACATTCAAAAACACCAAATGGGTCGCGTATTTGCAGAATGATTCCCTAACCTTAAAACCCAGGTTATTGCCGGTCGGTTCGGCCAAACACTACGTCGCAGAAAAGTCAAAAAGCTACCGGGCGGCCGCTTTCGGCGGATCGATCAACTCGCACTGGCGACGAAGGCCAACTGACTCCCCCAACGATGCTACCAGGTCTTGAACGGGCTAGGGCTAATCGATATTTACGCCGTTTCCCTCCAGGATTTTTTTCAACTCGGTAGCGTTAATCTCAACCTCATGGTGCCACTCAATCAATTTCACTTTCGCCTTCCTACACTTCAGGCGTTTGCGCTGGTCCCGCTCCTGGTTTTCTCTAAATTGGCTCTCACCTCCAAAATAATCCACGGCTTCAAAGTGCTGGCTCCCTTGGTATTCAATCGCAATGTCCAAGCTAGGAACAAATATATCGAGGTGCTGTGGGCTGAGCCATTTCGGACGAAAGTGCTGAAGGGCATCAGGGAAGAGCCCCTTCACCAAGTTAAATAGTCGAGTCTCTGACACCCAGCCCTCGCCGATCTTTGGCAAGCCATGCTTTTCCCGAAGTCGATTTTCGGCATCTCTCAAAATTTCATCACAGACATCGAGGAAGGGGTTGCGATCAAGCATCATGTACGCAGTATCGATGTGGTATCCGCTGTGCCCCCGTATAACCTCATAAAGTTTCTTTCCACCAATTTGGACGAAATTACCCGTGTAGGAAATCCCGTCCGTCCAGGCAAAGCTCTCTTTGACATCTCCGGCCTTTAGCTCGTTGAGCGGCACCTTCTTGTTTTTCCGGAAGCAACATTCTTCGAGCTTCGATACTTCATAATTTCGATCAACAACGAGTTTCTGATGGGCGCCCGGGGTGAGGACCACGAACGGTCTTTCGGGAACTTCACTCTTGAAAACATATCTCCGCGTACATAGAAAGGGATTAGGGAATTCGCCGAAAAGCCGACCTTCCTTGACTTCGCCTTCTTGGCAATAGGATCTGGGCGCCTGAATCAATGGAAGCTTAAATCGGTGAACATGCCCGCGTGAATCGACCCGTACCGCCCTTCGGTTTCGTTCTCGGATATCCTTTTCGATCCCCTCCATAGTGGGAGCTTCTTCCATGAGGACATCCGTCGCAGTGGGTTTCCCACAGGAATGTCGCTCTCTTAGTTCTGCGTCAATTTCCCGGACATAGGCATCGACGTTTTCAACAAGAAAGCGATCCATGGATGATTTCGGGCGAGAGAAAAGAATATCCCTGCCGGCGAGCTCTTTACCAGCCAAGCGCTTTAGGTAGACCAACTCGGGATGTAACGGACCGTAATACTCATTTCCGAGGTTCCTGTAGTACACCGTCAGCGCCGTCTCGTAGTCTCGTCTTTCGATAGCCTTCCGGATGACTTCGTAGTTACTGACCGGGTCGGGAGGCCGCTTTTCTGAAAACCCCAGCGTTCCGTAGTCGTCTATCACCTGGGCGTACCCGTGCGTGGCCAGTAGCCGCATAATATCCTGCTGTTTCTCGTAAAACAATCCGGGCCCGACGTAGACGTTATTGCGGAACTCCGATTCGAACCATTTCCTCGGCAACCGATCATAGCCCAGCCGGAAGGACAGCTTGGAGATGAACGCAAGAAAATCAATATCGGTATCCTCAACGGTTAATTCGTAATAAAGCTTTTTGGGGTCACTCCCATTGACGATCCTTAGCCCACGATGCCCCTCAACGGCTTCCATGACTTGTTGAAAGCGCTTGCTCTTCGAAGGGCCAAAATAGAGCTTAAATTTTCCCATACCATGCACTATTGGCCGCTTGTGCCTTCTGTAGGTTGGGGTGACTCAAAAATACGATCACGTGCGATGACATATCGAATGAAAAAATTCCCAAGCTCCGTAACACCGTGAGTTCCTTCAACAGTTGAAGCTATTCCGAACTCCACCAGCAAACCGACATTTTCAAGACTGGCGCGAGTTTCATTACTGAAATTCTTTGGTGTTGGATCATGTCCCAAGATCAAGAGATCTGGAAGAAACGCATGATCGATTACCATGAGGAAGCGTAAGAGCATCATTAGGTCGATTCTTTCCCTAATATACGCCAATATACGCCCCAAAGGCATTCGCCATCAACATAGGCTTCTCTAAATCATCCATCCGGGAAAGAGACAAAAGCAATGCCTCACTGACACGCTTTTTGGTTCTACGATCATTATCCAGCTTCTGGAGGAATGTTTTTCTCTCAGACTCGGATACTTCCTTCAGAGACGTCAGGAAACGAATTATCTTGACGACAAATAAGCGTTCGCTGAGGCCAACACCCATTTGCCCTAGAGCAACCAAATTTTTGACTATCGGGACGTTGTGCAGGATACCATCTTTCAAGGTCTGATCGAGTAGCGCTTGGCTCGTGCTCGTCAGAATCTCAAACCCACCATCCTTGAGCAATGCGCTGAGCAACGAGTCTTCAGTTGAATCTTCCATCATCTCTGTATCCATAGCGTTCACCTAACTGACGTTCCCCAATTGACTGGAGCATTGGAACGCGAACTCAATTGACATCGGAAAGTTCGTAAGATTCGCTTTGCGTTTTAGCCATGGTCAACCCTGCATGATTTCCAGTAACTTGTGATTGATAAAGAGATGATATTTGCCCACGCGCCGCTCCTTGAGGATTCCGCCTCGCACGAGATTTTGGAGGTATTTGCTGGCGGTCATATAGTGGATGTCTAATTTTTCCGCGAGCCGCGCGGGAATGATGATAGGATAAGTGAAAAGGGCTTGCGCCAAGTCAGCGGAATAGATGACCTTGTGATCCTGTTTTAATTTCTGGCGCAGTTCCCCAAACAGAAGCCCAATTTTCTCCAGAATAGCCGTGGTTTGTTCGGCCTGGTGGGCAAAACCCTCAAGCATGAAGGAAATAAACCCTCGCCAATTTTTGGATTGCGTCACCTCTCGCAACAAACGGTAGTATCGCGCGCGACGCTCGTTGATATAGCCGCTGATATAGAGAATAGGCAACGGCAACAACCCCTCCTGGACCAACTGGCAAACCATCAGAATTCTACCCGTGCGGCCGTTGCCGTCTTCAAACGGGTGGATGGCTTCAAATTGGTAGTGGGCAATGGCGCACTTAATGAGCGGGTCAAGATCAGACGGCGCGTTCACGAACTTTTCCCAGTTGCCCATCAAACGCGGTATTTCCGTTCGTAGCGGCGGCGTGTAGAGAACTTCTCCCGTCGCATCGTTGGCGATGCGGTTTTGCTGCTGCCGGTAGCCTTCGGCTCTTTTCGGAAGAAGAACTTTCTCGATTCCAAGAATGATCCGCGTTGAAATAGGAGCGCGTTTCATCCGCTCAAAACCCCAAAGAATGGCGTCCCGATAGCGCAACACTTCTTGATCGGGCTTGCGTTGTTCGGACTCAGGAAAAAGCTGTCCCTGAAGAGCTTCTACAATCGTTGTGTTGATGTTCTCTATGTTGGAACTGGCCACGGCTTCCTTTAAGATTGCAGGCGAGAGAAGCAACATCGGATTGGGATGAAAACGACAAGACCCTTTGAGTTCAGCCATAGCCGTTCGCGCTTTTAAAAGCAGGTCGACATAATCTCCGTTCGCAATAGCAGTATCCGGCGGCAAAAAAGACAGAGAGTGGGGATGGGTCGGGTCAAGCGACATATCAATAAGAGTATATCGAAAATTTAAATTAATTTCAATATATCGTAATGCCCTGACTTTTCAAGCCATTCTCTGATACTCGGTAAAACTCGCGGCAAGAGCCGCGAATGTCCGGGGTTGATGCCGCTTAAAACTCTCCTGGTCAACGTAAAGAAAGCGGTGTTTATCGGGCAGCGGCTTGCCTTCATTAATTAACTTAATGATATCCCGCCTCTCGGCGTCGGAAAATTCGTAAGCTTCGCTTTGCGTTTTAGCCATGCTTGGAAAATTATCCGTTCCTGTCTATATTATATGCTATACTGTCTTTAAGAACCTGAACTCCGAACTGCCACCCTTGGTGCGCGTGCCTGAAAGGGCTAGGACTCAGGTTCATCGTTTTTTAGACCCGGCCATATTTGCAACCCTGCTTCTCTCATACGAATCAGTCTGACATAGACCTTCGCGTCCGCTTTTCCGCTGTAACTTCGATGAATGGAACCCGACACCATATCGGCCAACTGAATGAGATTGTGTTTCTTAGAGTCTAAGAAAGCAACCTGCTCAATGTGCCGCTTTTTATGATTGATTTTCTTTTTGAGGTAAGTGTTAATTTCCCTCCGAAACTGCCTGTCACCACTAGCGTCAATGTAAACCCGAGCGTTCTCTAAGTGTTCGCGGGCGTTCAAAAACACTAGCTGAGTCGCATATTTATAAAAGGATTCCTTTACTTTAAAACCCGGGCCATAGAGCCCTGATTTATTAATCACGATCCCATAATAAAAGAAGCCATACGGCGCCATCGCCTGCAAGAAAGCCATCCTATGTTCAGGCCGGCATTTATTGAACTTAAACTCAAATTGCGGATGGAGATTCAACTCTCTCCGGAGAAGACTAATTCGCTGTTCTACCGCTTTCGCGTCTTCCTGGTCCTCAAAAACTACCAAGGCAACCACGAAATAAGCCGATGAACCTTGTGCTAACTTAAGCCCCGCATCGCCGGATTCATCGACGTAAACTAACATGACGAAAGAGACTGATACTCGGTAAAACTCGCGGCAAGAGACGCGCCCGCGTAGCCAGATTCTCGCCAAGCGTGGACCTCGCGGCGGATGTTGGCGACCAAGGGCGGAATGAGTTTATCGTAAGCCGTGGCGCGCAAGGTCTCATCCGCCGGAAACCAACGCTCTTCGGGGATGAGCGGATCATACGGCGAATTTGGAAAATTGGGATGAAGGGCCATTTTTTAAATTCTATCAAATACCGCCGGACCAACTTCGCAGATAGAGCCGCTTCCGAGTTCAAAATGAAGAGGCCGATTTATTCCCTGATGGAGTTACTGGAGGTGTTTAAGGGCTTTGAGGGCAACGCGCCTGACTTCGTCGCGTATCTCGCGGGAAGCGAGGTCTTTGGGTGAGAACCATTTCATGCCGCAACTTTCCTTAACTGAGAACTTTTCCCGGCCTCCAATGGGTTTGCAGAAATAAACGAGATCAAAATGAATCCCGTGTCCCGGAAGCGTTTCCATCTGGAAGTGATTGGGCGCGTGAAGAAAAAAAACGTCTTTTTCTTTAGGGGCGGGAGAAATAAGGGGCGAGATGATTTTGACTTTAAGTCCGGTTTCTTCTCTGACTTCTCTGAGTAGCGCTTCAACCGGGGTTTCGCCTTCTTCGATGTGTCCGCCCGGAGGAAGCCAGAAGCCTAATTTCTTATGGAGTAAAAGAAGCGTTTTTCCGCCTTTAACGACATATCCGGTCGCGACAAAATGCGCGGGCATCATGAAATAGCGAGTTTGCGGGTAAAATGGAGAATCGCCTCGGCTGTCTTTTGCGGCGCGTCCAAGGGCACGTGGTGATAGGCGTTCGGAATTTCTAGATTTTCGCTTCTGGCAGTTTGTTGGCAAACTTCTTGAATGTCGTTTTGATCCATGATAGGGCTTAATTGTCCCCGAACCATGAGACTGGGAGCTTGAATCTTGGGTAAAAGCGGCCAAACGGAATCATAACGAATTAAAAAAGCGCGCCAATCGCATTTCCAGGTAAACCCATTTTTCCAAGGCTTGATTAGTTCTTTGGCCAATTCTCGCATCTCTATTTCCGAAAGAGTTGTTTCTCGCGGTTGAAGATGAAAGCGGCGGATCATCGCTTCTTCATCTGAAAAAACGGGTTGGCGAAGATTCGCTAATTTTGAAAAACGCGGGCTTGATTCTTTAACGTGAGGCATAAAATCAATGGCGACAAGGCCCTCTAAAACAGAGCTGTGTTTCGCGGCGTATTCAACGCTAATTCGGGCTCCCAGGGAATGCCCGACCAGGAGAAATTTATCCCAATTGAGAGATTTTCGGGCTTCCTCGATGTTTGATGATAATTGTTGGGTTGTGTAGTTTCCGTCTTTGGACCAGGCGCTGTCCCCATGTCCCAGGAGATCTAGCGCCGCGACTTCAAAATCGGGCAAAAGAAGAGGCGCGACTTTGTCCCACCAAGCGACGCTGCCGGCGAGGCCGTGGACGAAGAGAACCGGGCGGCCTTTTCCGCCCCAATGGGCGATATGAAGACGGCTTTTTTGAGTCTTAAGAGATTGGAATTTAGACATTTTTAAGAAGAAGGGCCCCTCTTGCGGAGGGGCCCTTGACCTTGTAGTGTGCGGAGATAATTAGTAGGTCGTCCAGATCGTTCCGTGGGTATCGGTGTGCGTACAATCAACCCACACGCCGCCATAGTTCCCATCGGTCGAACCGCTGTCATAGAGCCATTCAGCAAGGCCGCCTGTGCCAGGATCCGTCGCCGCTCCAGGGCCGCCGGCTGATATGTTTTGATCTAGTGACCCAGCTCCATGGTATGGAGGAACGTTCGCATTCGGGATGGCCGCCAGGTATTTCCCGTTGACCGTCAGCCCATAGAGATCCGAGGGATAAACCCCGGTATTGTCTCCGTAATAAATACTCAAGGCCGAGCGGATGCCGGACAAGTTCCCTTTTGTCGCTCCTTCCTGAGACTGCCTGATGAGGTTCGCGAACTTCGGTATGGCGATAGCCGCCAAGATACCAATAATAGCAACCACGATCATCAGTTCGATGAGCGTGAATCCCGAAGCGCGCGCCCCTTTGACTGCTTTTTTTTCATTCATGGTATGACCCCCTTTTCGCCGTTATAATCAATCACGGGGAAAAATAGCCGTATCGGCGAATTCTGTCACCCATGACAGTGCTTCCAAAAGAGTATAGCCCTAAAATCAAGCTTTGTCAATCCCCTCGAAGATGAGCTTGTTGACCAGGGCCGGATTGGCTTTTCCTTTAGAAAGTTTCATGACCGCTCCCACGAGCGCCCCGGCGGCCTGCTTTTTTCCGCCCTTAACGTCGGAGATCGCCTGCGGATTTGCGGCCAAGGCCTCTTTGACCCAATCCCGCAAAATTTTCTCGTCCAAAACCTGGGCCAGGCCTTTTTCTTCAACTAAAACTTTGGGGTCTTTTTTTGATTCGCGGATTTCAGGATAAAGTTCTTTGGCTTGATTAAGGGTGATCGTCTTTTGAGCGCAGAGATGAGTCAAGGACGCCATTTGTTTTTCGGGAATGGGCGAAAAATCAGGGATGTTCATGATGAGTTTTGCCAATACCCCGGCATTATTTTGAGCTCCGGGCAATTTCAAGACTTGGATAAAATAGTCCGATACGGCCTGACTTGCGGTTAAGACCTCGGCTTCGTAAGGAGACAAATGATATTCGGAAACAAACCTTTCTCTTCGGGCTTGAGGAAGCTCGGGAATTTCTGATTTAAGCTTTTTAATCCACTCCGGCGAAAGATCGATGGGAACGAGATCGGGATCGGGAAAATAGCGGTAATCGTGGGCTTCTTCTTTGGAGCGCATGGAGACGGTTTCTTTTCCGTTCCAAAGACGCGTTTCTTGAATGATTTTACCTCCGGAAGAAAGAATATCGGATTGACGGAGAAACTCGTATTCCAGGGCGTCCTTGACGTTTTTAAAGGAGTTGAGATTTTTAATTTCCGCTCTCGTGCCGAATTTTTCCCGGCCTTTGGGCCTTAAAGAAATATTGGCGTCGCAACGCATCTCGCCTTTTTCCATGTCGCAGGAAGAAACCTGGGCGTACTGGAGAATTTCTTTCAGGCTCGTCAAGTAAGCGTAGGCTTCCTCGCTTGAAAAAATCTCGGGTTGTGAGACGATTTCAATTAAGGGCACGCCTCCGCGGTTGAAATCAACCAGCGAATGATTGAGCGTTTGGGAACCGACCGCATGGAGAAGTTTGCCCGCGTCTTCTTCCATGTGAATGCGGGCAAGCTGAACGGTTTTTGTTTTTCCGTCTTTAAGACGCAGGAGAACTTCGCCCCCAAGACAAAAAGGTTCGTCGTACTGGGAGATTTGATAGGCTTTCGGGAGATCGGGATAGAAATAATTTTTTCGAGCGAAAATAGATTTGTGAGCGAGTTTCCCGTTGAGAGCCAAAGCCGCCTTAAAGGCCAGTTCAACGGCTTTTCTGTTTAAGACCGGAAGAGCCCCCGGTTGTCCGGTGCAGACCGGGCAAACCCGACTGTTGGGCGGAGCTCCGAAACCGTCATTCGGGCAGGCGCAGAAAAGTTTAGTCTCGGTCTTTAGTTGAGCGTGAACTTCAAGCCCGACCACCATTTCAAAAGGCTCAGTCATAACTTCTCCCAAATTTTTAAGAGTTTTAAATCCGATTCGTATTTAAGTCTTTTGCGCGCGTTTTTTAGGCTCGTCCATTGAGCCGAGAGGATTTCTCCCGCCATGGGTTTTCCTGATTTTAAAAGCGGTTCCATCAAATACCAACGCACGGTCTTAGACACCGGCTTTTCATTTCTTTTAAAATTATAGCGGGCGATAAAGAGCGGGCGGATGATTTTACATTCCCAGCCGGTTTCCTCCCACACTTCCCGCAAGGCGGCTTTTTTGGGCGTCTCACCTTTTTCGATATGGCCTTTGGGAAAGGTCCAAACTTTTTGGCCCATTAGATTTTTGACGCGCACCAGCATTAGCTTTCCGTTTCTACTTAAAATGCCTCCCGATGATTTTTCTTGAGCGGTCATAAATTTAATTGAGTTGTGGGAAGTTGACGGCTTTCTCAACAGTAGCCGCAAGGGCCAGCAATTTTTCATCTTCAAAGGCCGGGGCAATCAACTGAAGCCCAATCGGCAAATGATCTTTATTAAGCCCGCAGGGGATGGAGAGGCTTGCGTTTCCAGCTAAATTGGACGGAATGGTAAAGATGTCCGACAAATACATCGCCACTGGATCAGCCGACTTTTCGCCGAATTTAAAAGCCACTGAGGGCGCGGTGGGAGTGGCCAGAAAGTCTACCTCCTTAAAGACGTTTTCAAAATCTCGCGCAATGAGAGTTCGCGCTTTTTGCGCCCGGTTGTAATAAGCGTCGTAGTAGCCGGAGCTCAAGGCATAGGTTCCCAACATAATGCGTCTTTTGACTTCGGGGCCAAAACCCTCGCCGCGGCTTTTTTCATAGAGTTCGGAAAGACTTTTTATGTTCTGCGCGCGGTATCCGTATCGAACTCCGTCAAAACGGGCGAGATTGGAAGCAGCTTCAGACGGCGCGATGATGTAATAAGTCGCGACCGCATAGGAGGTGTGCGGAAGCGTGACGTCTTTGACCTCGGCTCCTAGCGTCTTGAGATAATCAACGGCGTTCCAAACCGATTTCCGAACCTCGGGGTCAAGGCCCTCGGCGAAATATTCTCGCGGAATTCCAATTTTAAGCCCGCGAACATTTTCAAGCGGCTTGCCCGAAAAACGGTTTTGAGCCTGGGGAGCGGAAGTTGAGTCCTTGGGGTCGTGTCCCGCAATCGAGGAAAGAAGAAGCGCCGCGTCTTCAACGCTTCTCGCCATGGGGCCGATTTGATCTAAAGAGGAGGCAAAGGCAATAAGCCCGTATCTGGAGACCGCTCCGTAGGTGGGCTTAACTCCCACCAAGCCGCAAAAAGAAGCGGGCTGGCGGATAGATCCCCCCGTGTCGGAAGCCAGGGATAAAGGCGCCATTCGGGCTGCGACCGCCGCGGCGGAACCACCGGAAGAACCGCCGGGGACTGTTTCCAAATTCCAGGGATTTTTGGTTTTAAAGAAAGCGGAATTTTCGTTTGAGGAGCCCATCGCGAACTCATCAAGATTGGTTTTCCCAATGATAACGGCGTCTTCTTTTTTGAGTTTTTGGGTGATGGTCGCGTCATAAGGCGCTTTAAAGCCCTTGAGAATTTTAGAGGCGCAGGTGGTCTCAACCCCTTCGACTAAAATATTGTCTTTGACCGCGACGGGAACTCCGGCGAGTTTCCCGAGTTTTTTTCCGTGAGACCTTTTGGAGTCAATTTCGCGGGCGGCGGCAAGCGCATTTTCTTCCAAAACCGTGATGAAGGCCCGGACTTTCGGATCCTCGGTTTTGATGCGCTCCAGGTGCGCTTGAACGACCTCTTCGGCTTTGAGATTTCCAGAAGAAACCTCTTCTGCAATTTTGGAGGCGGAAAGCGAAATTATATTTTTCATTCGATGATTTTGGGAACCTTGAAAAAAGGCCCGTCTTTTTCCGGAGCGTTGTCAATCAAGGCTTGATTTTTTTCAAACGGAATAGCCTGGTCTTCCCGAAAGGCGTTTTTAAGACCCAGGACAGAAGAAGTCGGCGGAACATTCTCGACGTTTAAGCGCGAAAGCTCCGCGATTGAATCTAAGATTTTCACGAATTGGGATTGGTAACGGGAGATTTCATCCGGAGACAAGGACAGTTTGGCCAAAGAGGCGATTTTGCGGACGTCTTCTTCCGTTATTGAAGATGCTTTTTCCATTAAATAACCTCCAACGGCGCGTAGCGCAAAACGAGTTTGGCCACTCGCCCATTTTGAAAGCGAATGAGGGCCTTGGCGGCTTCGCCGCTGCCGGTTTTTTCAAGAACTTCTCCCGTTCCAAAAAGCGGATGGCGAACCCGGGAACCAACTCTGAGCGCAGCGCCCATTCTTTGATGAGGAACGCTTGAGACCGGGGACGCATGGGAGGGCGCAACCTGCGGCCTTTTTTGAGGGTTTGAGTATGCCCCTTCAACGCGCGCTTCCATAATAAAGCGGGAAGGAATGTTGGAATAGGTTTGGCCGAAGACCCGGCGGGTCGAAGCGTGAGTGAGATACAGCATTTCTTTGGCGCGCGTCATTCCGACGTAGCAGAGGCGTCTTTCTTCTTCCAATTCCTCCGGAGAAGAATTGTTAGACCCAATCGGGAATAAACCTTCTTCAAGCCCGGTTAAAAAAACGACAGGAAACTCAAGTCCCTTGGCGAGATGAATGGTCATGAGGGTGACGGATTCTGTTCCCCCCGAGATTTCGTCGCGGTCGGTTTGAAGGGAGATTTCTTCCAGATATTCGCCGAGAGTGAGGGTTGATCCGGCGGCTTGCCTTCTTTCTTCGTATTCCTTAACCGAATTTAAAAGCTCCTGAACGTTGGCGAGACGCGAAGCCGCCTCAAGATCGGTTTCGCATTCTTTTTCCAGCCAGGACAAATATCCAGATTCTTCCAGAATGCGCGCCATCGCCGTTCCGGCGGATAAAGACGGCAAATCAGCCTGAATTTTTTCGAGAAACAAACTGAGTTCCGTTAAAGACCTGCGACAAGAAGGCGTCAGATTGTCAATGTCGGGGGCGGCTTTAAAAGAGTCTAGCGCCCCGAGATTATTTAAATTCGCGTAGGCCTTGATTCTTTCAAGACTGGTTTTCCCAATTCCCCGCGGCGGCGCGTGGACGATGCGCATGAGGCTGACTTCGTCCTTGGGGTTTAAAATCACGCGCGCGTAAGCCAGGGCGTCCTTGATTTCTTGCCGTTGATAAAAGCGCATTGCTCCGATGAGGCGGTAATTAATTCCGGCGCGGCGGAGAGCTTCCTCAAAAGAACGGCTTTGCGCGTTGGTGCGGTAAAAAATCGCGAAATCAGAAAGAGACCTTCCGCCTCTTTTTTCTTCCTCTATTTTGCGGACGGTCCAGGAAGCTTCTTCTCTCTCATCCATCAGTTCTTGAACGTGGATGGCGTTCCCGCCTTCTTTCTGAGTCCAGAGGGTTTTGGCCTTACGCTTTCCGTTGTTGCGAATCACGCGCCCAGCAGCCTCAAGGATGGGTTTGGTCGAGCGGTAATTCTGCTCAAGAGTGACGACGCCGGTGTCTTTAAAATCGCGCTCAAATTCCAGAATATTCCGGATGTCGGCCCCCCGCCAGGAATAAACGCTTTGATCGTCGTCTCCCACCACGCAAAGATTTTTGTGCTTGGTAGCCAGCGTTTTTGTGATGATGTATTGCGCGTGATTGGTGTCCTGGTATTCATCAACCAGAATATGCCGGAAATAATCCTGGTAGTACTCGCGAATGGAGGGATGTTCCTTTAAAAGGGAACAGACCTTGAGCAACAAATCTCCAAAATCAACCCCGCCTGTGTTTTCCAGCTTTTGTTGATAGAGCTTGTAGATTTTCGCGGCGGTTTTGCGGGAGGCGTCAATAGTCGTTTCGGCATAGATCGCGTAGGAATCCGCGTCCAGGAGATCGTCTTTGGCGCGAGAGATAATTCCGGCATACATGGAGGCCTTGGCCGTTTCCTTGTCAAAGCCAAGTTCCTTCATCGCCTCGGTGATGAGTCTTTTTTGGTCGGATTGATCGTAAATCGTGAAATGACGGCTTAATTTCGCGAGTTCGTAATGTTGGCGCAAGAGTTTCGCGCAAAAACCGTGGAAGGTAAAAACCCAGACCGCGCTTCCTTTTCCCGGAGCCAAAGACTCAATGCGCTGACGCATCTCCTCGGCGGCCTTATTAGTAAAGGTAACGGCGAGAATTGTTGCCGGTGGAACGCCTTCTTCAATCAAACGCGCGATACGATAGGTGATGACCCGCGTTTTCCCCGTGCCTGCCGCGGCCAAGACCAAAAGCGGGCCTTCCTTGTGAAGGACCGCGCGCGCCTGTTCAGGGTTGAGAAGATTAAGATTCATCGTTGAAGTAAAAAGAATCGCAAGCTTTATTTTATCAAATCCAGGCTTTTGGCGGGCAACTTTGGACAGCTTGGGGTCCAGTAATTTTTACGCCTTTAATTCTAATGATTGACGAATGCAAAAGGATTTCCGAATCGCTATAATAAGGTCATGACCGAGCCTAAGCGAGGAAATGGTTGGGTCCATATTCCGTACGAAAGGAAACCATGAAACTCATTGAATGCGTGCCGAATTTCTCGGAAGGAAAAGACAAAAGCAAAATAGAAGCCATCGTTTCCGCCGCCTCATCAATTAGCGGAGTGACGATTTTAGACGTTGAAAACGACGCGGATCACAATCGTTCTGTGCTTTCCTTTATCGCCCCCGCCGAGGCGGCCTTGGAAGCCTGCTTTCAGGTCGCAAAAAAATCGGCGGAGCTTATAGACCTCAACCATCACAAAGGCGAACACCCGCGCATGGGCGCGGTCGACGTCATTCCCTTTATACCGGTTTCAGATTCAAACTTAGATGATTGCCGGGCCTTGGCCAAACGGCTGGGCGAAAAAATTGGACGGGAACTCCAAATTCCGGTGTATCTCTACGGCGAAGCGGCGGTGAGCCCCTCCCGCAAAGATTTGGCGAACGTCCGCAAAGGGCAATTCGAGGGCCTTAAAGAGCTCATCGGAAAAGACCCGGAAAGAGTTCCGGATTTCGGCCCCAACCACATTCATCCCACCGCCGGCGCGGTGGCCGTGGGAGCGAGAGAACAAATCGTCAACTTTAACCTCAACCTCGATTTGACCAATCTCGAAGCGGGAAAAGAAATCGCGAAAAAACTTCGGGCTTCCGGCGGCGGCCTTCCCGCGGTTCGCGGCAAAGAAATTTTTCTAAAAGCCCGAAATCAGGTCCAGATTTCAACCGTTCTTACCGATTATAAAACCACCGGCATGACGCGCGTCCTGAAAGAAGCTCAAAAATTGGCCGCGGAAAAAAACGCGAAAGTCTTGACAACCGAGATCGTCGGCCTCTTGCCGCAGGACGCGCTTGTGAATTTCGCCATTGATTCCTTAAATCTCGAAAATTTTAATCCCGATGGTCAGATTCTGGAAAGAAGGCTTAAAGCTAAAAGCGAGACCGAAAAATTAAATTGGCTTAAAGGCGGGAAAGCGCTCATTCAAGCCCTTGAAAGCGTCGAACCCACGCCTGGGGGCGGGTCAGCCGCCGCTTTGTCTGGCGCCATGGGATGCGCCCTGGCTTTAATGGCCGCTTCCGTCACTCTCAAATCAAAAAAACTCGCCGCAGAAAAACGTCCGCTCATTGAAAAAAGCAAAAATAAAATTTCTGATCTCAAGGTCCTTCTTGAAAACCTGGCCGAAGAAGACGCGAAGTCTTTCGATCAGGTCATGGCGGCTTTTGGAATTCCAAAAGAAAACCCAAAACGGCGAGAGCTCATTGACGCGGCCTTAATCCAAGCGGCACAGGTTCCGCTTAAAACAGCGCAAACATCCCAAGAAGCGATGAGACAGGCCTCAATGCTCAAAGAGCTCGTTCAAAGCTCAGTCTCATCTGATCTTAACTGCGCGCTTCACCTGCTTAAAGCCGGTCTTCTCTGCGCCGCTGAAAACGTGAAGATAAACCTTGATTCCCTCAGCGACTCAAATCAAGCGACCAATATCCGCAAAGCGCTTGAGAATTGCATGGACGAATGCTCGAAATGAGCTGATCAGTTTAATGAACCCTTAAGGCCGAGATGATGAGTCATGGAGAGAGACGCTGCTCACGCCGATAATCCTCCTCCTTGAATCTTATTGAAAGAAATAACATTCCCGCACGACATCGCCGCCTTTTAATTTGACAAGTTCCGAGAATAAATAGGCTCCATGCTTATGAATCCGAGCTTCATAATTTTTATCAAGGAGAACACCCCCATCCACGCGGCTATGCAGCCATATACTGTCCGCTCCGCTGGCATCGACAAGAGAGCCGACCCAAAAAGTTCCATCCAAATACGATTTTGAGGGAAAGAGCGGGCCATTATCTTCACTCCGAACCATGGCTACATTGACCACGAGTTGGGCAAAATTCGGAAAATTTGGAGAATCCTTCTGGTAACATCGTCCATCGAAACTTCTCCGACCGAACGACCCCACAAGATCGTTTTTACTCGGTCGATGCCCCTGGACGAATAGCTCCTTTAGTCTATCGAAACGACTTTTATCCGCCTTGTCCCCGAAAAGGGCTTTTTCGTCGGAGGACGCCGCCGTTTGGTAAGCCGCGTTCTTTTCGAAAGCGGCGGTCTTAGCCTTTGCCGCACGGACGACTGTCTGAACGCCTTGCCCTACTTGGGCCTCGAAGCTTAAACCGGAGATTTGCGCCGCGCTCAAAACTTGCGAGCCGAACATCACGACCACGACCAACGACACCACGATTTTTTTCATTTCACGACCTCCGTTTCTTATTTTTGATTCAAATTAAGAGTCCGATCAGGGCGCCGACAATACCAATCATCGTTCCAACGGTCACGCAAAGAGCCGCTGTCTTTAGGATAGATTGAATCATCTCCTTAGCGGTTCCAAAATGAAGATTTTCCAGTCGCAAAAGAAACAGGGACAAAGCGACTCCAACCGCCGCGCCAACGCCGGTTCCCGCGAGGAGAGGTAATCCAAGAAACCCCACAAGGCCGCCGGTGATGAGACCGATGGAGCCGAAGGTCAAGGCCAGTGGCACGATCGCCATGTTTCTATCGCTATCGCCAGCGACATGATTAGTCCATAGGACGGCGCTCAAAACGCCGAGGACAAAACCGCCGATTGCCTCTCCGACTCCAAAAAGCGCGTGATGAACGGCCAATGTTCCGCCGACACCCAAGGTCGCCGCATGAGCGGCGGCTGGCGCGAACATGGCCCCAATGAAGAAACCGAGAATAGACCCCATCAGCATATTGATGGAGTCATCTTCGCCTTTTTTCGTCATGGCCGCGCCCACCCCCGCGCCGATAATAACTCCAAAGGCGGCCAGCGGAGCGATATGAGAAGCCGCGACGAGCAAGACTAGCCAGCCGATGCCGAAAATAAGGCCCGTGTCAAGAGACAAAGACTGGGATTGCGCCGCCTTGGGAAAGGAGATCACGCTCGATGAAGATGTGGGACTTAACTTTTCAAGGGCCGCGTTTACGCCCAAGGCCTGTTTCTGGTAATCGCTTGAGAGCGTCCTCCATTCCGCGATGTCCTGAGCCGAGGCCTTATTTTCCGACAAGGCGTCCGCAATCAGGGCGCTCGCCAATGACATATCCTTTAAGTCTTGAATCGCCGCTTGCCCCGCCTCTTTTAACTTCGCCCATTTCGCGGCGTCTATTTGAACGTTTTTTCCCTGTAAACCCTTCGCGACATCAGTAATATTCTGGACAGAGGGAATCAATTCGTTCCAAGCTCTGCTGTTGATAACGTAGGCCGTTGTCCCCAACGCCCTCGCGTCCATGCCGCTCAAATCCGTCTTTAGCTTTAAATCCCTAATAACATCCTGAGCTGTTTGATAGACGCCCTGGTTTCTAATGATGAAGTTAATGGTTTGAGCTTGACTTATCGCGGTGTCAATCGCAGCCTCAAGCGCCGCGCTTCCATTAGAGGACGGCGCGGGAACAGTGGACTCGGCTTTGGAACTATTGGAGGCATTATTGGCGCTCTCTTCCTTTAAATAAAGGTTTTTCGCCTCACGAGAGACACGGAGAAATGGCGGAAATTTCGGAATGGAGTTCATCCCATATCCGGGGTAAGCCGGTTGAAGCCTTAAGCCGTCGAAAAGACTCGACCAGTTCGCGATATGATCCTTGAGCGCTTGGTGGATTTTCCGGATCGTTTGGATGCCTCGCGTTGCATGCTTGGCGGGTGCGGCTTTGAGAACGCGATTAGACGTTGTCATCACTCCGGCAATTCGTAAGCCGGAGTCTATTGTCGTCGTTTCTGGATTCCGGCTTTCGCCGGAATGACGCAACAACGCTTTCGTCGGGGTAACGCCCAATAAAGGCTCATTGCCTTGCATCAAAGAATCATTAACGGGCTTCTCGGGAGATTGTATGTTAAGGAAATTATCAGCGGAGTTAGCGCCAATATTTTGCATTTGCGCGTTCAGGCCCGCGGGCACGATGTCCATGTCCGCGCGCTTTCCCGAAACATCGGACAAGGCCGCGTAGCAATTAAGCCCCGGGCTCATCAAAATGACGGCTAATGATAGAGTCACTGATAAAGTCTTCGTTAAAGTTTGTCCTTTCATTTAAATTTCTTCGCGATCGCGACTTAAACCACGCTTTCACGCTTTATTTAATCATGAATTGCCTCAAATCCATATGGGTCCAAAGACCTAGACGGCTTCCAGCAAAGGACCTAGTTTAGTGTGGGGATTATCCCTTTGGCAAAAGGGGGATAAAATGAGTATTTTTGATAAACTTTGTGAATGGAAGATAATATTACAAAAGAAGGTCTTCTTTTGCTCTTTGGGGTGTGCGAAGGAATATTGTGGGGAGCTACTGTGCTAATACCTGATAAGCTACCAGGGTATTTATTACTTCTTGTTTCGACTGTAGGATTTATTGTTGAGATGCTCAGAAGGAAATACAATCTTTTTTATAAATGTGGGGCTATATTTCTTGTTGTTTTCATGTCACTTGGTATTGTTTACAAATCTCTTTCCGAAAAAATAGAACATCCGGCCCATGAAGAATTAAATAAAGAAGGACTAGATTTAATAATGAAATTGACAAATGAAAACAAAATGTTAAATATCAGGTTATTAACTCTATTACCAAAACCCAAATATGTTGTCTCAGAAAAGCAACTTCATGAATTAACAAATGCTATGAAAAATTTTAGTGGATTCCACATACAGGCACTTGTTCTTAATTATACCCAAGAATCTTATATCTATTCAGAAAAAATAATCTCTGCGATTAAAGACGCGGGGATGATTGTTAATGAAATTACAGGAGAAAAAATCGGTGGACCTCCCCCTTCTGGAATTTCTCTATCAATTAATTTAAAGGATAAAGAGCAAGTAGATATTGCGGAAGCATTGGCTAAGGCGTTAATGAAATCAGGCATTGTAAAAACGAAAAAGATGTCAGCGATCAACTCTGGATCAAATATACTACAGATACAAATAGCCCCTTGACAAATATGTAATTTTATATTACAATATAAGCATGAAAACGATAAAGAAGATGCCAGGTATCCCAGAGTTCGCAATGGATGAGAATAAGGCGCGGGCTTGCGTTGAGGCTACTCTATGGCCTAATGGCCCCATTTACCCGCATTGCCAATCCGTCAATGTCTACCGTATGGCTATTAAAAAAACAGAGTCCAAAAAACCAGGCCGCGTAGGGCTTCTTAGATGCCGTTCCTGCAAAAAGCAATTCACCGTAACAGTCGGAACCATCTTTGAAGGTTCCCATATCCCGCTTACCAAATGGCTTATGGCTATTCATTTAATGACAAGCTCAAAGAAAGGAATATCCTCCCATCAACTTCATAGGATGCTGGGAGTTACCTATAAAGCCGCTTGGTTTATGTCCCATCGGCTCCGTTATGCCATGAGCCAAGAAGCTGTTAAAAACAAGTTAAGGGGCATTGTTGAGGTAGATGAAACCTATGTAGGTGGCAAGCAGGCTAATCGTTCGCTGGATATGCGCCGCCGTGGTATCATGCCCCGCAAGGTTCCTGTTATGGCGTTAGTTCAGCGCAATGGCAGGGTTAGGACATTCCCCATCAAAAGCGCAAATGCTCAGACTTTAAAATCCGCGATGGTTGAGAATATCCAAAAGAGCGCAAAAGTCATTACTGATAGATGGTAGGCCTATACGGGTGTAGGCAAGCAATTCAAAGGCGGCCATCATACGGTAAACCACTCAGAAAACCAATATGTCCGCCCTGGCAATATTCATACAAATACAGTGGAGTCCTACTTTTCGATTCTTAAGCGCGGGATTATGGGGACTTTCCATCATATCAGCAAAGAGCATTTATCCCAGTATTGCGCTGAGTTCGCCTTCCGCTGGAATTATAAAGACACCACGGATACGGAAAGAGCTTTTGCGGCCCTGTCTTCTACTCAAGGCAAAAGATTGGTTTACGGGAATCTACAGGCACAGGGGGCAATTTGAGGGTCAAGACTCGAAAGAGGAAAGATAACGAGAAGCTCACGCTTAGCCCGTTATCATTTCAGGAAGCATTATCGGCAATACTCAAGGTTAAGCCACCCAAAAAGAAGCGGAGGAAAAAGGTATGAAGAAAAAACGCACAAAAAAGGCAAAGGTTCCTCCGCAAATAACGCTTGGCGGGGAGGTTGGGACTAAAGTTTGGAAACAGTTTATTCTGCCATTGATTAATGACGCTGAAAAATCAACGCGGGAGATAGGCGAATTATTGGGGGTCTCTCATAACACAGTGGCGATATGGCGGAGAATCTATTTATGAGCCCTTATCGTGGTTTTGCCAAAGGGATAATCCCCTTTAGTGTCCGCTAAATAACTATACTAACCCCTAAACCGCCCCAAATCAAGCCTGCTTGCCTCATTAAAATTTTGGAACGGCTCGGGGATTTTAAATCACGCGTCAAAGAGTATTGTCTCGTTTTAACGAACGCTTAAGCCGCGTTTTGAAGGAAAGACTGAACCAGGGCCCAAGCCTGTGGCGCGGACTTAGCATGATAGTTCGCTCTCGCGTCGCAGAAAAACCCGTGATCGGCCTCTGAAAATTCCACATTGACGAAGGATTTACCCGCTTTGCGCAACGCCTGGTTCACGGCCTGGGTCTGTTCCGGCAAAATGTGCTGGTCCTTGCCGCCCCATAAAAAGAGCATCGGAGCGCTGAGTTTAGGAACGCGGTCTAAAAGCCCCGGCCCCATCGGGCTTGGGCCAATGCCCGCGCCGTAAAATGAAATCGCCCATTTTAAAGGAAGAATGGAATTAGCGACATAGGCGGCTCGCCCCCCCATGCAAAACCCGACGCAGCCGATTCCTTCGGAACTTGCGGATGAATCTTTCTTCAAAAAATCATAAGCGGCGCGCATATCCGCCTCAAGACCTTCAAGGGTCATCGCCTGCATGTGCGGCATGACAGCCGGAAAATCCGTATAAGACCCGGTAAAACCGGCGGGCGCGGAGCGGTGAAAGACCTCCGGTGCGATGGCCAGATATCCCAGCGCGGCAAAACGCCGAGTGACATCTTTAATGTAATCGTTGACTCCAAAAGCTTCCTGAACGACAATCATCGCCCGGGAGTTGGGGTTTTTTGGGTGCGCGACATAAGCCTGCATCGTTGTTTGATCGGATACTTTAAGGAAAACGAGTTCTTCTTTTTCTGTTAATTGGGACATAAGACCTCCATGAATTTAATTATCCAATAAACTTTGATTAAGACTATTTAATAAAATAAACCATGACTCTTTCATCTTCCCCCCCATCCGGGTTTCGCGATTTTTTACCAAAGAATCTCGAACTCCGCCAAAAAGTTTCTCAAACCATTTCCGCGATTTACCGTTCTTTCGGTTTTGAGGCGATTGAGACCTCGGCTCTTGAGAACCTTGAAGTCCTAACCGGAAAAGGCGGCGGCGAAAATGAGAAGCTGATTTTTAAGGCCCTTAAGCGCGGAGAAAAACTGACCGAGGCCCTTGAAAAAAAAGAAGAACTCGCGGACATGGGGCTTCGGTTTGATCTCACTCTTCCCTTGGCGCGCTTTTACGCCGCCCATCAAAGCCTTCTTCCCAAGCCTTTCAAGGCCTTTCACATCGCCCCCGTTTGGCGGGCGGAACGAGCGCAAAAAGGCCGCTACCGGGAATTTATCCAATGCGATTTAGATATTATCGGCGCGGAACACTGGAGCGCCGAAGTTGAAATTATCTCGGCCATCCTCAAAGTTTTTGACGAACTTAAGATTTCAGATGTCACTGTCTTTCTTAATGACCGCTCCTTGGTTGAAGAAGCGCTTCAAAAAGCCGGAGTTCCGGAAGAAAAAAGAAATGCGGTCTGCATTCTCCTGGATAAACTCGATAAAATGCCGCGCGAGAAAATAGAAGAAGAACTCTCGACTCTTGTGGATAAACAAACCTCTGAGTCCATTCAAACTCTCCTTTTGGGAAAATCAGAAAACTCTTACGCCGAGGTTTCGCCTGCCTCTTACGCGCGTTTAAAAGAAATTTCATCAAGCATTTCCCGCTTAAACCAAAATGCCCGCGTTCAAATTACGCCGTCACTCATGCGCGGCTTTGATTATTACACCGGCCCAGTTTTTGAATTTCGTCATCCAAAACTCGCGGGCTCCTTGGGCGGCGGTGGAAGATACGACCGTCTGCTTGAAAAATTTGGAGTTCCTCAAATTCCCGCCTGCGGGGGCTCCATTGGCTTTGAACGCTTAATTTTACTTCTTGAGGAACTAGGCCAAATGAGCGAAGTCTCGGGACCTAAATTTTTTATCGCAGTTTTTTCGGAAGAGATGTTGCCCCGCTCTTTTGAACTCGCCTCCCAACTTCGCGCCCTGGGGCAAACGGTCGACCTTTATCCGGGGCCGGCCAAGCTCAAAAATCAATTCAAATACGCCGATCAAAAAAAGGCCCGCTACGCTCTCGTTATCGGTCCCGATGAAGTCCGGCAAAACCAAATCCGAATCAAGGACCTTAAAACCGGCATTGAAAAGCTTGAGGATTTCGAGGCCGTCCTGAAGTTGCCGGATTAATTCTCCAAGACTCTCTTTGGTATTGACAAGTCCACAACTCTCCCCTACACTATCTCCATATGAAACCACTTCAAAAAATCTTGGTGATCGAGGACGAACCGGATATTCAGGAAATCCTCGCGCATATCCTTAAAGACGCGGGTTATTCGGTCCGGGCCGCTGGAAACGGGCAAGATGGACTGCGCGCTTTCGAGGAATTCGAGCCGGAATTAGTTATTTTGGACGTTCATTTGCCGGACATGAGCGGATTTGAGATTTGCCGCAAGATCAGAGAGCATAAAAGCCGCCAAGATACGCCCATTCTTCTCTGCACGGTGCGCTCGGAAACGACGCGCGTGGCCGAGGGACTCGATTCCGGGGCCAACGACTACATTCTCAAACCCTTTGAAATCGACGATCTTCTCGCCAGGGTTCGCTCAGCCCTTGAGAAGAAATCTAAAAATTAATGGCGCTAATCGCGGTCGTAGACGATAATGAAGAATGGGGAGATTTGTTTTTAACGATTATCCGGGATTGCGGCCATCAAGGCGATTATTATTCGACGGCCGGCCAATTTCTCGATAGTCTCTCTAAAGCGAAGCCGGATCTCCTCATTTTGGATATGCAGCTTTCTGGAATGCACGGCCGAGAAATCATTCGCATCCTGCGCACAAACCGGGAAACCCAAAGAATGCTCATTATCGCCGTATCCGGACACGATATAGGAAGTCCGCACGTCATCAAGGCGTTCGAAGCTGGAGCGGATGAGTATCTGCCTAAACCCATCGACATTCCCCTATTAAAAGTTCGCGTCGAGGCTCTTTTGCGCCGCGGAACCGACGGAAAAAATCTGGCCTCCAAGGATATTCAAATCGGAGATTTGCGGATTTCTCCGGAAAGCCGATTGGTGGCGATGGGAAAAAAAACATTGCCCTTAACGAAAATAGAATTTGAGCTTTTGACGGCTTTTGTTCGGCAACCCAACAGAGTTTTGACGCGCGGCATCATCCTGGAAACGGTATGGAAGGCCCACGCGGACATGAATACCCGCACGGTGGACAAGCATGTCGAGACCTTGCGAAAAAAACTTGGAGATTTCGGAAAAAGAATCGAAACGGTGATCGGCATCGGCTATATCTTTAGGAAAAAATAATGGACGCCTCAATCTGGATTGGATTTTTATCCATCATTGGACTAGTCTCCTGGGCGATATTCAAGGCTGGGTTTACCAGCTCCTCGACCGACGTTTACGGCCTTATTCTCGTGATCGGCGGTCTTATCACGAGCATGATGGTCAACTGCTCCCTGGGCGATTTAAAAAGCGCCTTCATTCAGTTTTTTTCTCTTTTCATGCCGTCCAACGTACCCAGCCCGGAAGAAGCGATTGAGCAAATCATCGCCTTGTCCAAGAAAGCCCAAAAAGAAGGCGGAATTTTGGCCCTTCAGTCGGAAGAAACCAATTTCGCGAACGGATTTCTTAAAAAAGCCGTCTTGGTCGCGGTTTCAACCGGGGAATCGGCGGAAACCCGGCGCATCATGGAAACTCATATTCGCCGCGTGAGAGTTCAGCGCCAGGAAGACGCTAATACTTTTCGGACAATGGCGGTCCTCTCTCCCATGTTCGGGCTTTTGGGAACCCTGCTGGGCATGGTGCATGTTCTTCAATCCATGTCGGATCCGACCAAGGCGGCCTCTGGAATGGCTCTCGCTCTATCCTCCGCTTTTATCGGCATCGCCATCGCCAACGCCGTTTGCGTTCCCATAGCCGGAAAAATTCGTCTTAACGCGATGAAAGAAACGATGGTTTTAGACCTGATACTCGAGGGCGTTTTGGATATCGCGGCGGGAAAGCCTCCCTATCTCATCGAAATGCACCTGGCGACTTATTCGGATAAGCGGCAAACGGAGAATGCGGCAACCGCCGCGGAGAACGTTCCCCCAAAATGAGTTCCTGGCAAGAAAGAGACGAGGAACTCGAGTCCCAACTCAATCGCGGAGCCTTGTGGGCGATTACCTACGGCGACATGATGAGTTATTTGATGATTTTTTTCATGATTCTCTATTTAGGAACGTCTTCTCGAAGCTTAAAAATGCAAATGAATTCAAAGTCTATTGAGGAACGTTTTGGAAAAAAAGGAACCGTCGTTTCGGAGCTCTTTTCTAGGAATGGCATACAGAAAATAGCGAAACTGGAAGTTGGAGAAAATAAAATCCGCATCGTCTTTCAGGCGCCCGTCCTTTTTGACTCGGGATCCGCGAGATTAAAAACCGGTTCGTCCGGGGATCTCAAAAAACTGGCGGCGACGCTTAAGGAGCTTCCCAACAACATTCAAATCGAGGGCCATACCGATAATCAACCTCTGGGACCGCATTCCGGTTTCGCCTCGAATTGGGAGCTGTCGGCGGCGCGGGCTTTCGCCGTTTTGCGTTTTTTTGAGTCGCAGGGAGTCTCTTCCGCGCGACTTTCGGCCATCGGCTATGGAGAATTTCGCCCTGTCGCCCCCAATAACACCGATGCCGGCCGAGCGATGAACCGCCGCATCGAAATCAATATCATGCGCCGCGAGAAATAAGAGCCCGTTAAGAATATCAGGAAATGCTCGCGGGAGTTTTAAGCGGAATCCTAAATTTGAAATTGCTTCCTTTTCCCTCCTCGGATTCGACCCATATTTTCCCATTGTGAAGCTCAACTATTTTTTTGCAAATGGCGAGCCCCAGCCCGTAACCGGAACGTGATTGTTGCCCCGGGACCTGCTCGAATTTTCCAAATACGCTTTGAAGGGCGTGTTTGGGAATACCAGGGCCGGTATCCCTGACTGAAAATTCTATTTCCCGTGGCCCAGCGCTTCCCGCCATGACGGCAATGGCCCCTCCCTTAGGCGTGAATTTAAGCGCATTGCCAATCAGATTCATCACGACGCGCTCAAGAAGCTGTTGATCACAGATAAATTCATGCGGCGGAGGGCCGACCGTAAAGGAAATCGAAATTTCCTTATTTTGGCCCTGGATTTCATAAAGGGCCCGCATATTTTCTAATATTTTTCCGATATGAGCGGCGCCCAATTGGAGTTCCAACGTTCCTGACTCCAGCTTCGCTATATCTAAAATATCCTTCATCATGGCCGCGAGGCGATCCCGAGCTTGCTCGGAATACCCCAGATATTTTTTCTCGGCATCCCCAAACTGATTGGATTTCCGGAGAAGATTAAAAAACACGGCGAAAGGCGTCAAGAGATTGCCAATATCATGCGCGACGGAATGAAAAAAGTCCTCCTTCATCTTACTTAGTTGTTTTTCAACAGTAATATCTCGTAACAAAATGAGAATGCCGATATCCTTTTTCTCCGCGCTGACAATCGCCCCAGAAACCGAAAAAATTCCGCGAGCCTGCCCGGAGAGCGTTTTTAACTCAAGTTCCGCCATGGCCTGCCGTTTTTTGCGCCCCATCAGTTCGGCGATCAAGGAAAGAATTTCCGGTTGTCTAAAAAGCCCTCGGATACCGCCCGGGGGAAGAGAATTAGAAAGCATATCCAGACCTAAAATCAATCTTCCAACGGCGTTGATGTGAAGGACATTCCCATTAAAATCGGCCATGACGACGCCTTCCGGGATATTATAGACCAAGCTTAGAATGCGGGCTCTTTCTTCGACAATCTTTTCAACCTGCATTTCATGATAAGAACGAAGGGCTTGAGCCATTTGATTGAAGCTTTTCGCTACGGTCTTAAGCTCTCCCCAACCTTCCTCGGGAAGGCGAATATTGAGGTCGTTTTTAGCCGCGCGCTGGGAAGCGAGGGCAAGTCTTTCTAATGGCGGCGCTAGGCGTCCAGTCACCCACCACGCTCCCGCGGCGGATAAGACGAGAAGCAGAAAAAGAAACGAGAGAACTTTCTCCAAATATCCCTCGGGGCGGGCAAAAGCTTCGGCCCTGGGCTCGAGACTGACAGCCCAGAGATTAAGAGCGGGAATCGCGGAGTAGGCGGCGACCAAGGTTCCCAACCGACTAGGAATGTCCGTATCCCAACCGGAATCCCTTGACAACGGCTTGGGCCATTTCCAGCCGGAACCGGGAAACCCTTTGGCGATTCCCGGTAATTTCTCTCCACGAGAATCGAGAAGGATAAGCCGCCCCGTTTTTCCAACGCGTATTTTTTTGAGTTTTTTCCAAAGATTCTTGAGTGAATATTCCACATAGAGGCAACGATTTCTAGAAAGAGGGTAGGCCAGGGAAATAAGCGGAATTTGGGCTTTCAACTCAACGGGACCAATCTGGATTTTTCCACTTTGCCGCGCTTTCTCCATCAAGGATTGAGAGGCGACAATGGTATTATTGCCATAAATATCTGGATCAGACAAAGGCGGAAACTCAGTCGAGGAAGATTTAAAAATGGCGAGATATTCCAATTCACTGTGTCCAGCCGCCGCTTGTTGGAGGATTTTATAATCTAAAGACGCATGGGCGCTTTGGTTTCGCTCCAGGTCTTCGACAAAGCCCAAGGAACGGTTCATTTCCAAGGCCGCATTCTCCGCCATCTGGGCCGAAAGTTGGACGATTTGCTTGTGAAACCCTTCGGCGTTTTCGCGAACCCCGGCTGTCGAATTGAGCATCCAAATTCCGAAGATAATCGCGGGAATAAGGGCAAAGGAAACCAAGATAAGAAGAAAACGTTGAAAAAAACTCAAGGGTTTTTCTCCGCGTTTTCCAGAGAAGGAATGCCGGGCTCTCCCGCCTTGGGAAGATAAATTTCGACAATCGCGCCTTTCGTATCCCCGGTGGAGATTTCCAGTTCTCCGCCGTAACGCCTGACAATTCGTCGGGCCAAGGAAAGCCCCAACCCCAAATGTCCAGGGCGAAGCGAGATAAAGGGAACAAAAAGTTGGGACAAGGCTTCAGTTGAAAAACCCGGCCCATTATCCGCGAAAGAGAGTTTGAGTTGATTTCTTTCCAAGTCCTCACCAACGCTTATTTTGAGATTTCCCCCTTTTGGCATGGCTTCATAGGCATTGCGGAGAATTTGATAGATAACCGTGCGCAGGGAAAGAGGATTGAAGAGAACCGGCGGAATTTGGGCGGGAACGCGGCGTGATATTAAGATGCGTTTTCGCCGGAAAGCCGCATCCCAAACAGCCAAGGAAGATTCTAAAACGGCGTCAATTCGGCCGGAAAGGGCGACAGGACTAGTTTCTCCAAGGAATTCTTCTATCATTTTAAGAACGTCAAGCCCTTGGGAAAGATATCCCATGGCCAAGCCCAAAACCGCGCGCGGGCCTTCCGGGAGTTTGAGCGTAGCTAACTGTTTAATGCGAGAATACGCCGAGGACAATGGGTTTCTGATTGCGGTCAGAGCCTTCATCCATTCCGGCTCAAGTGAGGCGTCTAGAGAAAGAGGTACGGGCGAAAGAGGTTGCGAAACCTCGCTTAGGGAAGGGAAAGAAGTGTTTTCAGAATCCTCCTCCAAAGGTCTGGCCATTGATATCCTGAGCCCCGCATTCTCCGGCGGCGTTTTTTTCGCCTCCAGGAGTTCCTGCTTGAGGGAATCATTATCGGCGCTAAGGGCAGCGAGTTCTTTTTCCAAGTTAGCGATCTTGGGCGCGATTAGATCATCTTCCTTAAGGAAAAGCGTCTGAACTTTCTCTTGGAGTTTGAGCTTCTCATTCTCCACAAGAGAAAGAGCCGCTTGTGATTTCTTTAAGTTCTCTTCTAGCTCATATTTTTCGCGTTCAAGGCGTTCAAGGCTTTCAATCTTTTCTTTAATTTCCGCGCTCGATTTCTCCGCTTGAGCGCGGAGCTCGTTCAATTCTTCCTCTTTCCGCTCGACCAGCCGCTTCTCCTCGGCTTTGAGCGACTCATTCTCCGATCGCAACGCCGAAATTTCGGCCAAAGACCTCTTTTTTTCGTTCTCCAGGGCTTCCGTTTTGCGCCGCAACTCGTCTTCAAGAGAGGAGATTTTGTCCTGAAGAGAATATTGCTCGGATTTAAACCGCGCGGCGAGGCGGCGTTCCAAGTCTACTTTGATATTGTCCCTAAGTTCTATTTCAGAGGCCTTAAAACTCGCGGCTTTTTCCTCCAACAGCAATGCCATCTCCTCGATTTCCAATCTTTCGGTATTCAAGTCGCTTGTTTGCGCTAGAAAGGTCGAGATTCCATCGAAATAGTAATTTTCTGTTTCCTCGTCCATATTCATTTCTTGACAATGCTTTAGATAAATTCCGAAGCGTTTTTATCTCCGAGGGATATTTCCCCCTTGCTCGCCAGCGCCTGGGTCCTGGAAAGAATACGGGATCTCGCCTCTAAAACCTTGCCCCTGGGCTGTGGAGATTCAATACCTTCTCGCGCGAGAGATCGAGCGCCCTCTGGAAGAAGTCCAAGAACCGCGTCGATAAGGTTTTGCGGAGCCCCGCGCAAAGCGATTCCCCACTCCTGATAACTGGAACTCATGATGACGCGTCTTAAATCCGCGTCTTTAAGAACTGCGATATCCTCAAACGAGAAAAGAAATTTTTCAAGTTCTTCGGTCGCCTGCGGGTTTTGAGGAGAAAGCCCCCCAACCAAGGCCTCTCGCTCATCGATGGGAAGGCGACTGAGAATTTTCCCCAATTTTTCCGGGCCTCTAACGCCAAACTCAACGATATTTCTAAGCTTGTTTTCCAAGGCCTCTAGCTTTTCGGGATCGGCTACGGTAATGTTCATCAAGGCTTGGGAGGCTTCTCTTTGCTTGTTCGAGGAAAGCCCTGAAAAAATCGTGGCGGCTGTTTCCGGAGCCGAACTGGCGAGGGCGGCCAGTAAAAGGGCGATGTCATCAGGGGTTTCCGCGCTCAATAAATCCGCTAATTCCGAGGGTAATTTAGATGAAAGGAAATCAAAACGCTGCCCGAGGGAGAGAACCGTAGTTGCCGCGCCCTCCAAAGGCGCGGCTTCTCCGGAAAGGCCCGGGATACCGCCTGGAAGAATCTCTGGAATCTGTTCTTTGCCGGCTTCTATTCCCAAGTTTCCGCTTTGAGAGGGAGAATAGGAATTTTGCGCTTGCCGCGCTCGCGCAAGCTCGGCCACGAAAGTCTTGACCACCCGCATCGCCGTCGCGTAAAAAATAAACCCGAACAAAAGAGTTAGAATGAGCGCGCCCAAAAGAAAAGAAGCGGTCACGGCTGATTTTGAGCTGGCCGCGAAATTTTGAAGGGCCAATTTCCAAGCCGGAAGAAGGTTGGCGCGCAAGAGAGTGAGTTGATCTCCTCTGCTTGTATCCAGATGGAGAACCTTCGGGAGAAGGTTTTGAACTTCCTTGGCCTTCGCCTCCGAAACGCGGGAATCTAAGATTACGGAGACAAGAACTTTTTTAACGATAAAACCCTCCGTGAAGTTTGAATCCTCCTGGGATTGATGAATTCCACCCTCTTGCGGCGATTGTTTTTGGGCGGTTTGAGCTAAAGAAGGCGGAGCGGGGCCTTGGGCGTAATTGGTAAATCCTTGAGGAACGATAGGAACTCTTCCGGATATCAGGCGTTCTCCATATCCCGGCAGATAAGCGGCCTTTGGCGTCGAATCGGACGCTTTCGCCGCTTCGGGAGAAACGGCGATAGAAGTGAAATTTTGCGTACGGCGCATTTCTCCTGAGACCGAAACCGTGACCCGCGCTCTTCCAGGACCAAGAAGGGCCGTCAAAAAATCCATGGCCTGGGCGGAGACATGATCCGCAATCCCGGTCTCTTGAGGAATCTCCGCGCGGCAGGGAACGGAAAGCGAAAGAAAGAGCGAAAAGTAAAAGAAAGCAAGGGAAAGAGACATCGTCACTCCGGCAGTCCGTAAGCCGGAGTCCAGAAATACAAACCCTGGATTCCGGCTCTCGCCGGAATAACGGAGTGGAAGCGCCTTTTCCGCGACTTTCCGTCCTTTCATTTCTTTCCTTATATAAAGGATATACATCACAAAACTATTGCGGTCAAGGGGAGACGAAAATAGAAGCGGCTGCCGATTCCGGGCTTTGACTCAACCCCAATTTCCCCCTTGTGCATTTCGATAATGGACTTGGAAATCACCAACCCCAATCCGACGCCGGTGGCCTTGAGCGGATTTCTGATTCTTTCGAAGGGAGCGAAAATTTTTTTGAGGTCTTTTTCCTCGATGCCGATACCGGTGTCTTTAACCGAGCACTCGGCCCAGGCGCCGTTTTGGACTAGCTCAACGGAAATTTTCCCTCCGGGCCTGGTAAATTTGAGGGCGTTTGATATGAAGTTGGCCAAAACGTGGGTGATGAGATCGGGGTCCAGACTTATTGGCGGAAGTTTTGAATCGACTTGATATTCAAGACTCATCCCCGCTTTCTGGGCGGCGGAAACAAAAAAAAGCGCCCCGTCCTCGATGATGGGAGCAAGCGGGAGGTTTTTTGGCATGAAATCGAGTTTGCCTCTTTCTATCTTCGCCATTTGAAGAAGATTGCTGACGAAATGGCTCAAGCGATGGACGTTGGCGAGAATCAAGGAAAGGCTTTTTCGGTCATCGTCTTGAACGCAGTTCGCGGACAATATGCGACTGACATGGCTCTCAATAGCGCCCAAGGGAGATCTGAGTTCGTGCGTGACGGAGGCGACGAAATCTTTTTTGAGCCGGTCGATTTCATCCAGTCGTTCCGCCATTTTATTGACGCCCAAGGACAATCGCCCGATTTCATCAGTCCCCAGTAGAGGGATGCGTATTTGGTTTTTTCCTTCCCCGATTTTAAACACGGCCGCTTCAATAACCCTAATTCTCCCCGAGAGTCCCCGCCCGATGGGTACGGCGATTAGAATTCCAACCAGTATAAAAACTCCCGCCGTCTTTTCCATTTCGCTCAAAAGATCTCGCCTCATCCGGGCGGTTTTACCCGCGATGACGGCGCGAGAAAGCCAAATCTGGGCTTTAAGAGAAGCGAGAGTTCCCTCGCTTTTTCCCGGAGCGGCAACATCGAGGATAATCGCTTTCTGTTCCTTAAGTCCAAACCCCATCCCCTTGACGTCTCGCCAGCGTCCGTTCATCCAAATCCGAGCGCGGCCGATTTCGCGGTGTTCCTTTCCCAGAAGACGTAGGTAGTCGATCAAAATGAGGGGATCTCCGGCCAACTGAGCCTCCCGGATAATGCCGGACACGCCGCTTTTCATCGCCTGTTCTGTTTTGCTTTCAGACTTTTTGACAAGGGAATATTCAATTTCAAGAAAAACAAACGAGGAAACAATCGTCGCCACGCCGATTGCAGTAGCCAGAATCAAGGCCAGTTTATGCGCGAGCCTCATTGTCCGTTTCCCCTTTGCCCTAAGCGTTCAAGGGCCTTTTTGGCCTCGGCGTTGTTGGGATCAATTTGAAGGATACGCAGAAACGCCGCCGTCGCGTGGATATAATCTCCCGAGGCGTAATCATCCACGCCCCGTCGGTAGAGCCTCATGATTTCCTTTCTCTCGCGGCTATTGATGGGCCGAATGAAAGGATTAAGAGGTTTTGTCTCCGCTTGAACTTTTTTGGAAGGCGTTTGAACCGCGGGAGCAACCACGCTTTTCTCCGTGGGAGAAAGAACTCCCCCCGGCAAAACCGTCTCCTTATTTTTTGATTCTCCCATTTTTTCCTTGGCAAGTTCCAAATAATTTTTCAAGGATTCGATTTCTCCGGGATTAGTTTCGCCCTGAATGGCTTTTTCCCAAGCAGACACGGCTTCTTGATACTGCCCGGTAACGTAATCAACCGAACCCAGCCTTTCCAGCGCGACCGTGTCATTGGGCTCGAGTTCCAGGATATCCTTGAGAATTTGCTTGACGCGCCCATATTCTTGGCTGTCGTTGGCCGCCTCCGCCTGATAGAGAAGCTGTCCGATAAATCCCAAGGGGTTATCCGGACTGACTCTTCGCGCCTTAATCTGGGTGACGGTCTCAAGTTTGCTTAAAACGCGGGAGATTCGAATGTCCTCGGGATTGAGAGACTCGGCATAGGAAACATGGAGCATCGCGGGGCGGTCTTTCCCCTCGATAAAATATTTAAGACCCGCGAACAGGGTTTGATTCCAGCGCTCGGAATTGAGCGGAAGCTCGGGATAAAACTCGCCGATGAGGTCGAGGCGATCGAGTAAAACCGCATAGGTAGGGTCGCCTTTGGGAAGAGCGTGCATCAAATCTTTCATCATTTCATAGGCGGCGCCGAAGCGCCCCTGATTAACGAGTTCCCGAATTTTCACGAGCCGCGGGTCGCTTAAATCATGAGGTTTGGTCGCCGCTCCGATGTTAAGGCCTATCGGGATGAGGCCGTCCCGAATTTTGCGAGCCTTTTCCATTAAATCCGCCGTGAGAACGTCTTGCGGATCTCTTTTTCCAAAACGCCAGGTAATGTCTACTTGCTGGGTTCCGGCCGTCGTCGCGATTCCGCCTATCGGCATGACAAAGGCGTAATCAAATTCTATCTTATTGATGATGTAGGAAGCTCCCAAGGTAATTTGCCTCCAGTATTCGCTCCCGTAGCCCAGGGAACCGCGCAGAGCGAATTCTCCCCAGTCTAATGTCGGAAAAAAATGCTCGCCAGCAAGGATAAAGTCTTGCCCCTGGGTTCCGTCCGCCAATTGATCGCTGTCAAGTTCCGCGCTTAAATTCATCCACAAGGCGCTATAGGCAAGCCCGGCGTGAATATTGAGCGGGAGTCTTTCCGTTCCGCTGAAAGCGACGTTGGGCATCATCACGTGTTGAACGTCGAGCCCCGCCTGGAGGTGATCAGGAGCGCGGTAGAGAAGACCAAAATCCGCGTCCGGAGTTCCCTGAGCGTTTCTTCCCGCGAGAACCGGGTCAACCCCCAAATTACAGTTAAAGCCTTGGCAGGAATTGGTGGCCTCCGTTCCCGGCTGAAAGCTGTGGTAGAGATATTTCGCGTTGGCCCCTATCATCAGCTCCGCCCCGGAATTAAAATCCATGATTTTTCGGCCGTAGGAAAGATAAAAAGTTTGCTCGCTATAGAGTTGGTTGAGGCCAAATCTCTGATAACCCAAGGCCATCGTTCCTTGTTTTCCGCCGGCCAAGGGTTGGGCATAGGTCATTTGAGAAAGCCCCAAATTCGATCCGTCGGAAAGACCGGTCAGAAGCTGGGCGTAGGCGACGGACGCCTGGGCCTGGCTGAGTTGGGCCAGTCCCGCCGGATTATAATAAGCCGCGTAGGCGTCATCGGCAATGGCCGTAAAGGCCCCGCCCATTCCCGCGGCCCGAGCCCCGGCGCCCAAGTCCTCGAAGTAAGCGTCGGCGGGAATAGAGAGAATGAAGATAATGGGAAGGACGGAAACGACTGCTTTTGCCGTCACCCCAACGGAAGTCGGGGTCCAGGCTTTCACAACAAACTGGATTCCGGCTTTCGCCGGAATGACGACATAATGACGAATAAAATCTTTCATCGGATGACCACCACCGTTCCATCATAAACTTCGCCGCCCGAGGAAAGAACGTAAACATAAATCCCGCCGAGAACCGTTCGCCCGTTGGAGGTTCCGTTCCACATCAAGCATTGGAGCGTCGGAAGACTAGGGCAAGTAGGAGAAGAAGCCGGGCTCATCTCAGCGACGAGATGACCCTTGAGATCGTAAATTTTTCCCGTAACGCTGGAAAATTGCGGATTAAAAAAAGAGACGATGAAAAAATCATTTTTCCCGTCGCCGTTGGGAGTAATGACGCGGCCGGATGAGGCATTGAAAGTGAAATTGTCCGAAAAAACCTTGGGCGTTAAAAGAAAAATGAACTCGAAAAGCAAAAAAAACGCGCGGATGCGGGTTTTGCTTTTCCTTATAACGACTGGTCTTCGGTCCACCAAGAAAGTATAGGGAAACGGCTCGAAATATTTGTTTCAACGGTGCGAAATCCGTGCGAATTCTTGGGAAAAGGGGACTGTCCCCTTTTTTAGCGGATGACCAGGACGGTTCCGGTGTAGGTTTTCCCCTCGCCCTTAAGTTGATAGACGTAGATGCCGCCGGGAACGATTCGCCCGCCGGATTTGGCGTCCCACATCAGGCATTGAGAAGCCGGCTGATCGGCGCAAGGTTGCATGCCGGAAATCAAATGACCTTGAAGATCGAAGACTTGACCGCTGATGGCGGAATATTTCGGATTGTCGAATAAAAACTCCACCGTGTCATTTTTGCCGTCGCCGTTGGGCGTAATCTCGCGATTGGAAATCCCCGCTTCGTTGAAACTAAATCCATTCGTTCGCTCGGCGGTGCGAATTTGATACTGGCCCAAATACGGAGTTTGAATGATCAAGGTCTGATCCGTCAAATCTACCTTGCCGTAAAATTGAATCCAGGCGCGGCCGTTAAACCAGAAAATGCTGGAATTTTGCGGCGTCGGCATGACGCCGACCCCCGAGGGAGTGATGAGTCCGCTCGAAGTTGAAATCGCATAATGCAGGCTTAACTCAGAGAGTCCGCCCAATACGAAGGCGGGATTGGGCGTTAAACCGCCTGAAAGAGCCTCAATCGAAAGATTTTTAAAGGTTCCGCCCTGGATGTCCAAGGCGCTGAGCGGAGCGCTGTCAAGCCCAAGATAATAATTGGAAAGAGAAACGGTGGAGCTTGCGGGAATATCGAGGGTGCTCATCGAGTCATAGGCGACGACCCAGAAATCTCCGCTTGGAAACGCCCGGATATTGGAGGGAATGGAATCTCCGCTTAAATTCTCCGATACGACATAGTAATACTCAGGCGTTGAGGGACTGATTCCAAAATCCGTCCAACTAAGGGTCGCGGTGGATAAAAGTCCCGGCGATATCTCGTTCCATGGAGCCCCCACGGCCGCGGTCGCGCTAAAGACGCGGTAGCCGGTGAGTTCGAGAGCCGTCGGGGCCGTGCTGACGGCGAAAGGCGTTCCGGTCGAAAATTCCGTGACCGGAAGCCAGGAGAAAATGGCTTTATTGGAGAAGGTGGAAATGGCGACTCCCAAGGGCTCCATCGGCAAATGAGGAACCAAGGAATAGGCGCAGTTGTTGAGATTATACCCCTTGGCGGAGCTGACCAGCCAGGCCCCGATATTGACGGGAACGGCCGAGTCCTGCGCGCGCAGGGCGAAACAGTAAAGAATTCCCGTCGGAAGGTCTCCAACCGTCATAGTTTGAGGAACTCCGGTTGAGACCGAGGGGAGGGTAAAAGAAGAGGTAAAGACGGAAAGATTTTGCGCCGCGATAAAGGCTCCGGTGTTGAGAATTTCGCCCATGGTCGAAGCCTTCACCGTGTAAGACAGCGGCGGATTGACTCCGTTGTAAAGCGGCCCGGTCCAAGTAAGCGTAATTTGCCTCGGCCCGGGCCCCGGTGTCGCGGTCAAATTCGTGATGAGCCCGACGCCCTGAAAAGTGGCGTCAAAATTAATCTGCGCGGGATTTGCGGCCCAAATGGACATGGCAAGGCTTATCATCGCGGCGACTAGCGCGAACCTCGTCAGTGTCCGTTTCATTTTAATTTCCCGGAGCCGCGGTGACCGTGAGCTTGATCACTTGCGGCGTTCCGACAAAAGCGGTGCCTATCGGCATGTAAATGCGGGCGCAAAGCCCTCGGGTTCCGAAGCCTCCCGGTTGGGAAACAAACGGAATCATGTCTCCGTTTTGAGTCCCCGCGGAATAATCCGGATTTCCGGTTACTCCGCCAACCATATTCGGATCGCTAAAGAGATTCGAAGTATAGGTTGCGGGGGAAGTCGAAACGACCGAGGCGTATTGATTCCAATCAGATGCCGTTGAAGACGACGGACATCCGCTCGACCAATTGGAAGGTTCATTTGAAAGCGAGGTTGCGCTGGAAATAAAGAGCGCCTGGAAGGCGTATTCATCGACATCGGGCGGCGTCGCGGTGCTGGCAAGCGCCTGCCAATCGCCGCCGCCGGAGACGGTTGAGACCGAAAGTTCCCAAGTCTCGACCAGATTCCCATTGTTTTGAACGGTGGCCGAACTCGGCACGACTAGGGCGTTGGATCCGGCGAGGAAAGTTCGAGTGCTGGAATTAAATCCATCGACCGAAACCGACAATTGTCCGTTGAAGGTCACATTGAGATCCAAATCCGCTTGCGAGGCGGCTTGAACGGAGGGAGGAGAAATAAACGCCCAGAGCCCCAATAAGAGACAAAGAGCCCCTGCTGGCCGAGCCATCTTTAGGAAAGAAGTCATGGCGCGGCCTGTCGCGGTTGTGAATCCGCGTTTTTGAAGGCCTGGCGGCCTTCTTTTGCCCGGCGGTCCCGCTAAGTTCGGCGGACCAGCCTTATTGGGCGGGCCTAAAATGCTGATAGGCCCGGCCCTCGGCGGTCCAGCCCGGCTTTGCGGAGCCGCCCTGCTTGGCGGCATCGTACGCCTCTGGCTTTTCCGTTGAGACGAGAACTTTCCTCGTCTCCCTCAAACGAGCCCCCCTTCCCCCAACGATGAGGGAAGGGAAGCTCCGTTTAAGGCGGAGGAAAAGCCGGCTTTTAACCGCCGATTGCCGTTATCTCAAGCTGAATCTCCTGCGCTACCGTGGTGGTAACGGCCGATGGCATCGTCACCCGCACGCAGAGCCCCCGTTTTCCGGTTCCCGCGATTTGATCGTTGAGCGGGAGCATATCTCCGTAATTGGACTGTCCCGTCAAGCCTGCGATGCTTGAGTCAGGATAGCCGTTGCCTCCCAACGCGTTTATGGTTGGATCCGCGAGTTCGGTCGAGGTGTAGACGGAGAAGTCCTCCGTTGGGTTTGCCGCCAAGGATGGGAAACCCGTATGAGCCGGTACCGTGCTGACATTGCCGTTCCAGTCCGAGGCGGTTAGATACGGACAGCCGTTCGCCGTTCCATACGCTCCCGCAGCCGTCATGCTGGAGACAAACAACGCCTGGATCGCGTATTGATTGGCGCCCGGGCATGTTCCTACACAGGCGATTTGCCCCTGGCCGTTGTTGGCCGGCGCCGCCGTCCCCGTGGCATCGGTCAATTCCCAATTGCCATTCCCGCTTTGGGTTGAGGCATCCACCTCCCATCTTTCGACGATGGAGCCATCATTGGTGACGGTATCCGAGGTGACTGGCGCCGCGAAGGCATTAGAACCCGGGTTGCCGGCAGTCGTAGCCGAGCCCGAATACCCATACAGCGTGACACTTGATGGCGTAGTCCCGTCCACCGCGACCGAGAGTTGACCACTGAAGGTCACCCATAGGTCCAGGTCCGCCGGGTTTGCCGCCCGAGCGGATTTAACTCCAATTCCCAACGCCAGCGTTGCCGCTATTGCTAGGATTATTTTTTTTCTTGTTTTCATTTTTTTCTCCTTTCCTCCGTCTTTTTCCGGGACCGAGGTCCCGTGAAATCCTTACGTCTTCGCTTCGTCATTTCTTCGTCCTCACGAAAATTTTTCCGTAGGCGTAAGCCGGGATGTCCTGCTCTAAAATCTCGGCGCGGACCAATAGCATAAAAGCCTTGCCGCGATACTCAGGTTTATCTGGAATTTTTAGTTCAAGGTTAAGCGGCGTAAAGGTAAAGCCCTCGGCCTTAAAGGTTTCTTTGGGAACCCTCAGCCATTTGGGGTCCGGAGCGGCTTGAAAACCGCTGGGAGCGTCGATCGAGGTTTCCCAAATTCCAACCGGAATGACGCGAAAGTGATAGCTTGAGTCGTTCGGGTTCGAGAGCTTAATATCCGCACGAAAATTCTTGAGCTTGATTTTCTTTCCAACGGGCACATTGTCGGCCAAAGCCTCCATCGGCGCGAAGCTGAAATTGAGATTGGCCACGCGCTTCTGGACGAATTTTTTCTTGAGTTCTTCGGCCGTCGGCTTCTGGGACGAAATCGAGATGAGAAGCCGGCTTTTGAGGCCCACGCCCAAAAAGCCCTTGTTTTGACTTTCCGACCACAAATAGGCGATGAAGCGCCGTCCAAGAAGTTTGGGATCATTGGGCACCGAAATAACGACATCGGTAACTCCATCCATGCCGGGATAAATCGTAAAGGTACTTTGGGAAAGATGAATCCAATTTATGTTCGGGATGGGCTCGTATCCAGTTTTTCCCTCGCCATGTCTAGGCGGCCAAACCGAGACCTTGATGTCTATGGCCTCGTTTCCGGTATTGGAAATCCGTAGCGGGAAATTGACGAGATCTTGAAGCGAATAGGTCCGCCCGATTTTAAGCCCCTTGACCTCGACCTCGGCGAATTTCGTCGATAGCCCGCGCGTGGCGAAAACCGGAGCGGAGAGTAATAGAAAAAATATCGTCATTTTCATGCCCTGAGCGTTTAATTTTTTCATAAGTTCTCCTTTAATTCGAGCATACGCCTCCATCCGGAACGGCGGTCACGGTCACCTGAATTTCCTGTGGCGTACTGGTCGCCGCCGTTGTTCCCCCGTAAATTGAGGCCGTGGGCGATAAGAGTTTAAACCACAATCCGAGACTCGTCGTGGGAAGAGTTCCGGCGCCGCTTTCTCCGTCGGCATAATTTCCACCGGAGGCTCCGCATTGTTGCGGAGTGTTGTCCACTGAACTTGTAACAACATCAAAGTCGGAGGAATGGGGCTGGACGGCGTTAAACAAGGCTTCTAAAACAGGGTGTTCGGCCGAGGGCTGGGTGCTTGCGGTCAAGGTCCAAATGGATCCCGGAGTGACGGTTGAGGCCGAGAGCTCGTAGGTCTCGGTGGAATTGCTGATGTTAGAGACGGTGATGGATGAGACGGAAATCGTGGAGACGCCTACTCCCATCGTAATCGAGGTCCCGCCGGGCGTGAAATTGTAGTCATTCGTCGAGACGCTAACGGCCAAGAAGGAAACCGAGGTCGAGGCTTGACGAGTTTGTCCTGTCGAACCCTGGTTCGGCACGCAACCATTCGGCGCGGGTTCTTTGCCAAGCCCATCCGGCCCCGTGGTTGTCTCCGTGGGATCGGCGGCGTCTATCGTTGGAGATGTCTGAGAGTCCTGAGTCCATCCAGAACAAGTTGAGAAATAATCGCCTGCGGGTCCCGTGCATCTTCCAGTGTTAGTCCCGCTTCCCGCCGACATCGGGTGAAAGTCCTCAACGCCTGAAGACGGGTTATACCACAGAGGATTTGAGGCGATAGAATGAGCATCCGCGCCCGCGACCAAGGCCTGCCAGCCGGAAAGGGTGTTAGTTGAAATCGATCCCCAAACAAAACTGTTCGCGGAGTTGGAGCTGAACCAATCGTTGTAATCGGAATTAAATCCGGAGGTCACGTCGGCGGTGAAGGTAGCCGATGAAGTGGCCGTAACCGAGCTTAAGAAAATATTGTCGCGGATCGTGACGGTTGAAGCCGCAAGCTGCATCAAATAGGCGTTGGTCAGTCCTGTTCCCGTCGAATTGACATCGTTAAATTTAAAGGTATCGCCGGTGGACCCCGTGAAATAAGCCCCGACATAGCTTCCGCCGGTAATCATGCCGGGTTCGTTGATTCGGTTGTGATGGAAATTAAGTCCTTGGGTGGATTGCGCGTAGAGGCCGTAAGACGTGTTGCTTCCCATCGTTCCCGAGCTTCGGTAATAAATCCCGTTATTATAAATCGTGGCGCCGGTTGTGAGGTTGGAAAGTTGGATTCCTATCGTGTTTTGGGTCGTCGCAAGAATGGGGAGGATGGTGTTTGAAGATATCCAAATTTGAGTTCCCGCGTTTTGAGTGGTAATGGAAATTCCATATTCCGCGCCGGAAATGGTGTTGGTCGAAATAAAGAAGGCCCCAAAATTATTTGGACTCACTCGGATTCCCACGCCTTGCGCTCCACCAACGACAATGTTTGACAAAAGCGATGAATTAGAACTTCCCCCTGATATTTGCGCCCCATACGCGTAAACGCTTGTCGCGGTGACGACGCTATTTTCTAAAATTGTGTCGGTTGATCCGTTGATATCGATGGCCGTTCCGGGGAAAGCTCGGATGTAATTCCCGTCCAAGGTGTCGGAAGAGGATCCGCCAAGATAAACGCCGTTGTAACCGCCGGCGGCGATGCTGCTGAGCGTTACCGCGTCTTGGGAATCTCCCAATGTATCAATTCCGTCAGCGGCCCGGGGCGCCTCAATAAGGCTTTGCGTCAGAGTGTTTGATGAGGAACCGGCAAGCTCAACTCCGGCGTAGTTATGACTGTTATCCCGCGCGATGATCACGCTTCCAATAACGGTATTTGAGGAAGATTGGTAAATATAAGCTCCATATCCGCCGGAAGCACTAGTCATCGTGCTGTATTGAATTATGTTGTCGTTGGAACCAGCGGTGAGTTCGACGCCGTTGGATGTCGCGGAATAAATGGAGCTCCCCATAATCGTGTTGGACGAAGCGGAGTTAATAAAAAGGCCGGAATAATAATTAGCTGTGTCGTTGGCGGTGATGGAGGAATATGCGATAGTGTCGGAAGAGGACTGAGAAAGATAAACTCCGTATCCGCCGGAAGCACTAGTCATCGTGCTGTATTGAATTATGTTGTCGTTGGAACCAGCGGTGAGTTCGACGCCGTTGGATGTCGCGGAATAAATGGAGCTCCCCATAATCGTGTTGGACGAAGCGGAGTTAATAAAAAGGCCGGAATAATAATTAGCTGTGTCGTTGGCGGTGATGGAGGAATATGCGATAGTGTCGGAAGAGGACTGAGAAAGATAAACTCCGTATCCGCCGGAAGAGCTGATGATGACGCTGTTTTGGATGGAGTTGTTTGAGGAGACGCCGTCTAATTGAAGCGCGGTATTGGCGTAGGCGGTAATGGATGAAAATGATATCTCATTTGAGTAGGAAGCGTTGATGTGAATGCCGTAATTGCTGAAAGCCGTCGCCGCCGTAATCGTGCTGTTTTTGATTAAATTGCCGTTTGAACCAGCGAAGAGGTCGGCTCCATCGTTTCCATTTGTATACGCATAATTTCCCGATAGAACGTTCGATGAGGCGGTATTTAAGTAAAGCCCCACTCCCCCTCCCATGGCAGTCCAGCTGCTGTAAGAAATTTCTGCCCTCACGCTTCCCTGAAGATAGAGAGCCGCGGCTGTAATACTCCTGAGATTGTCATTAACCGTAATGCTGGATACGACGAGGTAATTGGAGGAAACATAGACGCCGTAGGCTACGGCGTTAGTTGGCGCAACGCCGATGTTGAGAAGGGTCACGCTGTCGTTTAGAATTTGAAACGCGGCGGTGGAATTGATTGGCGGATCGACGATCGGTTGCGAGCTTACAAAGGTTGGATCCGCCATAATTTGAACGAGGGTTCCCGTATATCCGCTGGGCGTAAAGCCCTGAACCGTGACCTGTTCGGAATAAGTCGCGGTGTCGCGGATGACGACGCAGGCGGAAGTGCTCAAGCTCACCGGAATGTCCGAGATGGCATTTGAGATAGTTGCGTAGGGGTAGCTTCCGTTTTTTCCGACATTGTAAATCTTGCCGCAACCGGCGATGGAGGAACCAGGAGAGCTTTCAGAGGCCTCGGTCGTGTCTCCGTAGGAGCCTTGATTGACTTTGTTTCCATTGGGCTGGGGTTCGAGACTGTAAGCCTCGGCGGGGTCTCCGGCATCAATGGAAGAAGATTCCAGAGCGTCTTTTTGCTCTAAGGGACACGCCTGTGAGAAAATATTGACGCTTCCGCCGGGGTCATAACAACGACCAACGGTAGACATCGGGTGAAAGTCTTCAACGCCTGAAGACGGGTTATACCACAAGGGGTTAGCGGAAATTGAATCATCGTCATTGGGAGCAACCAGGGCCTGCCAGGCCGAGAGGCTATTGGCGGATTGGGAGCCCCAGACAAAACTGTTCGCCGAGTTCGAGCTGAACCAATCGTTGTAATCGGAATTAAATCCGGAGGTCACGTCGGCGGTGAAGGTAGCCGATGAAGTGGCCGTAACCGAGCTTAAGAAAATATTGTCGCGGATCGTGACGGTTGAGGCTGAAAGCTGCATGAGATAGGCGTTGGTCAGTCCCGTTCCGGTCGAATTGACATCGTTAAATTTAAAGGTATCGCCGGTGGACCCCGTGAAATAAGCCCCGACATAGCTTCCGCCGGTAATCATTCCGGGCTCGTTGATTCGGTTGTGATGGAAGTAGAGCCCGGAGGAGTTCGTGACATAGAGGCCGTAAGAATAGTTGGAGCTGATATTAGTCGGCGGCCCGCGGTAATAAATCCCGTTATTATAAATCGTGGCGCCGGTCGTGAGACCGTTTGTGTAAATTCCATAGGTATCGTAAGACGCGCTGAGAGTCGGCAAAATGGTGTTTGACGCAATCCAGATTTGGGTTCCGGCGTTTTGAGTCGAGAGATAAACTCCCCACTCGCCACCGGAAATCGTATTTGTCGAAAAGGTCAGGTTTCCAGAATTTCCCTGATCAATCCAGATGCCGTGGCCCTGCGCGCCTCCAGTAATGGAGCTTGAGGAAAGGCTCAAATTCATTCCGCCTAGATTGTCCATGTAAATCCCTGAGCCAGTGGTAATCGTCGCGACAATGACGCTTCCGCCAATAGTGGTTCCGGTGGATCCTGAAATGTAAACGGCGGTCGAACCTTGGATGTAGGAATTAAATATTTGCGCGGCAAAACTTTGATGCAGGTAAACAGCCGGGTCGACGCTTCCGGTTGTCATCGTGCTTTGGCTGATCGTGTTGTTTTGAGATCCTGGTTCAAAATCAACGGGGTAGGCGTTGCCGATATTACTTGGATCGGGATCAGTGATATAGCTTTGGGTAATGGAGTTGGAGGATGAATTGATGATAAAAAGCGCGGCGACGTATCCGCCGTTGATGGTTGTCATCGTGCTTTGACTAATCGTATTGCCGTTAGAATTGTTCGCGAGTCCAAGAGCGTTGTTTCCCCCTAAGTTGGGATTACTGATGTAGGTTTGTGCGATGGTGTTGGAAGAGGAGTTATTGAGATAAACAGCGTCATATCCTCCGCCACTTTGAGTAGTAATTGAGCTTTGGCTGATTGTGTTGGAGTTTGAGCCAAAAAAATCAATGGCGTCAAAACTCGTAGCGTTGACAAAGGTATTAATAAAATTATTGGAAGAAGATGAAATAAGGTAAATCGCGGGAAGAGCCGTGCTTCCTGATCCGATTTCGGCTATAGTGCTCTGCTTAATCGTGTTGAAATTAGAATTCGTGCTCAAATACACGCAAGCTCCCGAATTATTTCCGTTGGGCGCGTTGAAATAGCTTTGGGCGACAGTATTGGAGGAGGCGCCGTTCAACAGAAGAGCGGCATTCATGCCCGAACTGTTAGTGGTCACCGAACTGTAGGAGATTTGGTTTAAATTTCCGTTAATGACCACAGCGGTGGAATTGACCGTGATGAAGGAATAGGAAACCGCGTCAGAACTGGAAAGATTGACTCCGGCGGCGCCGATATAACCGCCAAGATCGTTCACATTGACGCTTGAGAGCGTGATGTTCGGGGAAGAGGCCTCAACGCCGTAGACGGTCGGGCTGGTCGGAATAACCCCAACATTGAGAAGGGTCACGCTGTCGTTTAGAATCTCAAACGCGGCGGTGGAATTAAGGGGCGGGTCAACCACGGGCTGCGAGCTCACAAAGGTTGGATCCGCCATGATTTGGACAAGGGTCCCCGTATATCCGCTGGGCGTAAAGCCCTGAACCGTGACCTGTTCGGAATAAGTCGCGGTGTCGCGGATGACGACGCATTCAAGCCCGGAGACGCTTGTTGAAAGTTGACTCAGAGCTGATCCGATGGCTGTCGTTACGGAGCATCCAGCTGGGGGAGAATTTTTTTCGACATTGACAACAGTTGAACATGCAGGCGGATTTTGAAAAGGGCATACAGCCGGCGCGGAGGGAGCGGGAATTTGAACAATGGCGGAATTAGAGGGAACCCCGTCCGCTTCTACAAACAACATATAGTAGCCCGGCGTCATCGTAGATGGAACTTGAAAAGTAAGAGAACTGGCGGAAACGCCATTTGAGTAATTCAGCGCTTCTCCCGCGCCATAAATGGAACTGGAAACATCAATCGTCTCGACATTGTCATTATCGGAGGAATTTCCATCGTCTAAAGAGCGCAAATAGACCCTAGGGTAGTTCGTGGGAGAACCTACATTGTTTAATCCACCGCCGTCTCCTTCTCCATCGCTGGTGAATGAACTTCCGGTCACAGTCACGAACTCTCCCGTTGAAATCGAGACAGGAAAACTCGATGAACCCCCGACCGTTAGTATCACCGGCTGCAAAGCGGGCGCAACCGTTGAGAGAGAAAAATCATACTCCGTATAGAGCGCTTCTTCCGAGGTTCCCAGAGAACTGACGCCGTTATCTCCTCCCGCGGCGAGGAGATTCCCGCTAGGTAAAAGCGTCGTGGTTTGGTTCTCACGAGCCGTCGTCATGGACCCCGTCGTTGCCCAAGTTCCTAAAGCGGGATCATATATTTCTTCCGTTGAAAGAACGCTGGTCCCATTACTGCCTCCGGAAACTAGGACGCTCCCACCGGGGAGAAGCGTTGCGGTCATATTTTCCCTGGTCGTGCTCATGGAACCCGTGGTCGCCCAAGTTCCAAGAGAGGGATTATAGATTTCAGCCGTTGAAAGGGCGCTCGTCCCGTTTGAGCCTCCCGCCGCTAAGACCTCGCCGTTGGTGAGAAGAACGGCCGCATGATTTTCTCGCGCGGTCGTCATATTTCCCGTGGTCGCCCAAGTTCCAAGAGAGGGATTATAGATTTCAGCCGTTGAAAGGGCGCTCGTCCCGTTTGAGCCTCCCGAAACCAGGATGTCTCCATTTGGGAGAGTGGTTGCGGTCATACTGGCTCTCGCTACGCTCATGTTTCCCGTAGTCGCCCAGGTTCCAAGAGAAGGATTGTAAAGTTCGGCGCTTGAAAGAACGCTCGTCCCGTTTGAGCCTCCCGCGGCTAAAACCTCGCCAGTACTCAAAAGAACGGCCGCATGATTTTCTCGCGCGCTCGTCATATTTCCCGTAGTCGCCCAGGTTCCAAGAGAAGGATTGTAAAGTTCGGCGCTTGAAAGAGCGCTCGTTCCATTTGAGCCGCCCGCGGCTAAAACCTCGCCATTGGGCAGGAGAGTCGCTGTGTGATAGGTTCTTGCCGCGATCATGTTTCCGCTGGAATTCCAATTTCCGGCGATGGGAACATAAATACTGGTCGATGAGTAAGCAAGGGATGTATTTCCATCCATGCTTCCTGCGATCAAGACGCTGCCGTTAGGAAGCATCGTGGCCGTATGCGCTGCGAACCCAAAAGTCAGGGGAGAAACAGTACTCCAGGTTCCCGCGTTGGGATCATACACTTCATCGGTGGTGATATCGGTAGTGCCATTGAGTCCTCCGGTGACCAAAACCTTGCCGTTAGGGAGTAATGTGGACGCGTCCTGAGTGCGCACCGTACTCATGGGAGCGGTCGTAGCCCAACTCCCGAGTGAAGGATTGTAGAGATAAGCGGCGCTTTCCTCGGAAGCTCCATGATCTCCGCCGTCCAATAGCACCTGCCCGTTGAGAAGAAGGGTGGCATTGGCATATTCGAGGCTTGTCAACATGCTCCCTGTCGTCGTCCAGGTGTTGAGCGTTGGATTATAAATTTCCGCTCCCGAGGTTAGAGAACCATGCGAACTGGTAAGACCTGTGGCTACTAAAACGTTTCCATTCTGGAGGGTCACCGCAATGGCCCGATCATGGATATAATTCATAATTGGAGTCGTGGTCCATGTTCCGGATGCGGGGTCGTAAATCTCAGCCGTTGACAGAAACGTGGATCCGCTTACGCTTCCTCCGGCGACGAGAACTCCACCGTTTTGAAGCAGATTAGCGGTATGGTGTTGACGGGCAGTGCTCATGGAACCAGTTGTGCTCCAATTACCGGTTGCCGGATTGTAAATTTCGCATGTGGAAAGACCAGCAGATCCATTATTTCCCCCCGCGACCAAGACCGTTCCGTTAGGTAAAAGCGTCGCTGTATGCAGATATCTAGGCGTGGTCATGGATCCTGTAGTTGTCCAGGTATTAGTTTTCGGATCGTAGAGTTCTGCGCTAGAGAAAATGATAGTACTACTTGTATAAGTAGCTCCCCCGGCGACAAGAACGCGGCCATCCGGCAAAAGCGTGGCCGTTGCCTGGTATCTAGCCGTATTCATGAGACTGATATTGGCCTGGCTCCATGTGGGGTCTATGAGCAAGGGATATTGGAGCCTGGCATCATCAAATCGGAGGGTTAAAAAATACGAATTCTTTTGTTTCTTAAGCTCATATTGTCCAAAGAGAGAGCGCCCGCCGCTATCAAAAATTTTCGGCGGAGAAAGCTGAAATAGAGCCTTCCCTCCGCGAGAGAGGGCTTCAAGACGGCCTTTTGAGAGCTTAAAAGAGGCGATTTTCGCGCTGCCGGATACTTTCCAGCCCAAGGGATGTGGAAGTGGTCTGTGTAGAAAGTAAAGGGTTTCCATCCCATACGGCCTTGGAACATTGACGACATCCGTCCCGTGATAGGAGTTAGGATAAACAAATAAGCCATTGAACTCGACGCCTTTCGCCGAACGAGCCCCTTGAGCCCGCATCAACACTTCGATTTCTTTTCCTGATTCTAACGCAAAAACCCCATATTTTTTGGATAGAAAAAAATGAGGGACAGGAAAAGGATGCGAGGATTTTTCTTTTTTTATCGAAGGGAGATATGCCGAGCCTTCGTTGACTCCTGGGATACTTTGAGAAAGAAATTTTATCTCGGCTGATTCATAACCAATCCCATCGGCCTCATCGAGGCGCGGGGCTATTTCCGGAAACCGCCGCAATCGAGAAAAAATGGAAAGAGCGTGATAAACTTCCGTTTTTTGCTTCTTTGACAAGAGAGCTTTCTCATAGATTTTAAGATTATGCCGAACTTTTTTCATCCGAGGATTTTGATGGAGCAGTTGCCGACTCAGAACAATAGCGCGATGAAGGCGTCCTGATTCGGCATAGGCAAGCGCTAAATTGCTTAGGATTTCAGAACTTGCGATATCAGCTCCAGGCGCGCGTTTTTCGATGGAGATAAGATAAGCTTTTTTGAGGGCGCTCGCGGATTTTCTCGCATTTCCCATCTTGAGGTAAGCGGCCCCTATTCCCGCCAAGGCGTCCGCCGCATCAACGCGAACCTGGAGGGTTTTTCGATAATCGGAAATGGCCCTTTTTATTTCCCCATGCTGCATATCAAATTTACCCATGCTGCTTAGGGCCGCCCCGTATTTCGGGTCAATAACGAGGGCAAGCTGAAATTCTCTTACGGCTTTCTTAAATTTTCCTTCCTGGGCGTAGACTCGTCCGAGCCCGTAGTGCATTCTTGCGCTTTGAGGACAAGTTTTGAGAGTGGCTAGAATAAGGCTTTTCGCGTTTCTCCAGTCACCATTCCTAGAAAACGTCAGCATTGCGTAAAGCATGAGCGGAACAAAAATGAGTAACCCCAGACTCGCTGAAGCTAGAAGAGTCGCCGCGTTGGCCATGACCAAACCAAATCCCATCACTGAAAAATAGAGAAATCTCTCGGCCATGATAGCTTTAATGGGAATAATATTTGAGACCGGGCCCAGACCAATGAAAAATAACAGGACGCCGAGAAACGCCGCTGGCACTTTTCGCCGCAAAGAAAATGCGCAATAAAGCGACCCAATGGATAAAAGCGCTGAAAGTATAACGGCGGGATCCAGGCACGAGCGCGGAACGGAAAAAAGATACTCCAGACTCAGCGGATGAGGCCAGAACATCAAGCGCAGATAAGTCGCCAAGGCTTTTGTCATGGTCAAAACTTGGAAATAAAAAGACCCCGCCCAGTAATGGGTTTGCCCCAATTTGCCCAGAAGCTCAAAACGCGCCAGCACAAATGCGAATATTAACGCGAGATAAGGGATTATCGGGGGAAAAGATTGCGCGAAGAGAGTTTCCCTAAGCGGCGAGAAATTATTTTTGGGCCGCTCTCTCTCGATGATCTGCCAGGCCCATAAAAACAGGGGCATGACAACCGCTTCTTCCTTGCAGAGAAGGGCGAGAGTGAAAAGAAAAAGAGATGTCTTAGACGCTTTTCCTTTACGGAGATGAATCCAAAGCGCGGACATTGAAAACAAAAAGGCCATGATATTAGACCTCTGACTAACCCAGACCACGGTCTCAACTTGAGTGGGATGCGCCAAGAATACCGCGGCGGAGGTAAAAGCCCCTAATCCAGGGTTTTCCATCTTTAATTTTTCTAAAAGTCTTAAAGACAAAAGGAAGACCAAAAGGGAGTTTAGAACATGGAGGACAATATCGAAAAGTCTGTAGCCGAATGGATTGAGCTTCCCGAAATGGTAGTTAATCGCATAAGAGAAGACAACCAAGGGACGATAGTTATCATGGGCTAAATCAGATTGGGAAGCCAGACTTTCCGGCAGGAAAAATTTCAGAGGATGTTTCAGATTTCGAATGGCATGATTGAGGACTATAAATGAATCGTCATCATAAAGAAAAGGAAAATTGAGCGTCCGACCGTAAAGAATGAATCCAAACAAAAATAGAACGATCCCGTAGATGATAGGCCGGTTATTTTTTTTCATTTTGATTTGCTTTCTTCTAATAGCGCGCGCATTGGTATAACTATAGGAAATCCGTGCGAAATTTTTATTGCGTCCGCGCGAAATCTTGGCGAAATAATTTGACTGTTTTTATCGGAATCTGGAGCGCTCAATAAAAGAGGACTGTGCCGTTTCCTCATAATTCTTAGGGGCGGCGCTGTCCCGACCTTAAGATTATTATTGAGGAACGGGACTGTCCCTGATTTTTTTGACACCCCGCCCTCGAATCTGCATCAATAGCGTATGACGCTGAATTTGAATGCCTTGGAAAAAGGAATTTCTTCCCTGGAGTCCGCGCTTCGGTTTGCGGGCTCGCCGAGCTATCTTCGGCTTTCCGAGGAGGAACGAGTTGAAAAACCGCAATGATTGACGTTTCGGCCGAACACTTAGCCATAATCGAAAAAATACTGCTTCGGCGCGTGCCGCGCGCCAAAGTGATGGCTTTCGGTTCGCGCGTAGCGGGAAACGCCGTCGATTATTCCGATCTCGATTTGGCCATAGAAGCCGATGGGAAACTCGATCTCGCGACTTTGGGAAATCTCAAGGCGGATTTCGATGATTCCGAGATTCCCTTCAGGATGGATGTCTTGGACTTTAACGCCGTCTCTCCAGAATTTAGGGAAATTATAAAATCCCATTGCGAGACAATCCTTCTTCCCGCTGCGTGTCAAGGGGAAGCGAAATGAATTCTCGGGGTTCCAGGGACGCGTCCTGTAATTTCGCGTCATTGCGGCGTTTCATGCGGACGGAATAGTTCAGTTTGGATTCCCCGCTTAAGACCGCGGGGAATGACGGCTTTAAAAAAAAGGGGACTGTCCCCTTTTTTTAATGAATAAACCGGAAAAGGGCCATGGGGAGACCCAAGAAGGCGACGGTTAAGGCGCTGGCCCTGATGATCAGCTTGATCATCTGCTCAAATCTTGCGTTCATGACGTTTCGGCCGAGCGCCGCGCGTTGCCAAAAAGACTAAAACTCCCTACTGGTTTTTCACGTGCGCGTTAAGCCAGGCCGACAAAGCTTGAGATTGGGTTTCTTTAAAATGAACCCCGATCTCAAGGGCTTCCAAAGTCTGGCTGATTTGCTTGTCCGCCCCCTCCACCTGATGTTGGGGATCGGCGAAAAAGGTTTTGATTTGATTGAGCCAATCCTGAGACCACAAGTTGGAAAGTGACCCGATAATTCTCAAAGCTCCAAGCCCGCCGGCTTTTTTCAAGAAATCGGCCCAGTGACCCTCGACAAATTTCCAAGCCGTTCCCTGAACCTCTTTGTTCGCCAAAAGACCGCTGACTGATTTCCAGGAATCTTGCCCGCGAATTTCATCGGTCAAACTCATTTGAAGAAGTTTTTGGGCCAAGGCGTCCTGTTTAAAATCCGTCATCGCCATCTGAAAATTATTTCTCTCCTCCGGCGTTTTGGCCGCGTCCATTCTTTGACGATACTCCTCAAAGAGCGCCTCGTTACCGGACTTGGCCCCAAGCCCCAAAACGACGCCGACCAAGGAAGGATCAAGCGTGTTGGGATCTTTTAAATATTGATTAAGGCGGTCTTGAATCTGAGCCGAGAGTTCCGGCGTCGGCGCGATCTCTCCCAAAGTCGAAAGAACGGCGGCGCGAGAAGATTTTATCTCATCCGAATCATTCGGGCTTCCCCATCCCAACTTTTCCCAATGCGGAAGCAGAATTTCCTGGGCCCACTTTTGCATCAACGGCCGGTCTTGAGGAGAAGTCAAATTATCATCCATCGCCAGCAAATACCCGGCGATATCGCGCAAGACAATGCGGCTATCATCAGTCTTAAGTTTCTCAAGAGCGTTCAAAAAAACCGATAGCGGAACGTCTCCCGCCTTGGCCTCGGCCCACAAATCGTTAAGGAAACCCGAACGTTCAATCGGGGTTAAATCCGAAATTGAATTTTCAAGCGCGCCTTGGAACTTTGAGTCCAAAGCCGTCCGGTAAAAACCGGTTTGGTCTTGATTGGCATAAACCCACTCAACCGCGCCTTGAGCGGGAAGAGAAACCGTCATCTTTTTTTGTTTTAAATTCACGCGGTAAGAATGAACGCCGGATGAATCCTTATATTTCAAAACGACGGGAATGTTCCAGAGAGAATCTCCGCTCTCGATACTCCCATGCGCGGAGAAGCGGCGCTGGGATAAACTAAGCGCACGGTTATCCGGAGAAAGAGAAGAAACGCTCACCAGGGGATAACCGGGAATCGTAATCCAGTCATTGGCAATGGAGGCAACATCTTGGCCGGAAGCCTTTGATAGTTCATTCCACAAATCTTCTTTATTGGTGTTTTGGTATTGATACTTCGTCAGATAATTGTGAAGGCCTTTTCTGAAATTCACGTCTCCCAAATAATTTTCCAGCATCCGCAAGAAAGCCCCGCCCTTGTTATAGGTCAAGGCGTCAAACATCGCCTGCGCCTGTTGCGGAGAAGAAACCTTTGAAAAAATCGGCCGCGTGTTTCTCAAGGAATCAACCGACAAAGCCGAACGGGTAGACTCCAAGAAGTCTTCCCAGATATTCCAATCGGGATGGAGCTCGCTGATGGTCTTGTACGACCTAAAATCAGCGAAGGCCTCGTTTAAAAAAAGTCCGTCCCACCATTTCATCGTGACCAAATCGCCAAACCATAAATGTTCCTGTTCATGGTCAACGGTGATGGCGACGTTTTTCTTGACCCCCAAGGATGACCGGGCATCGGTAAAAATGGCGGCGTCCCGAAAGAAAATAGAACCCCAGTTTTCCATCGCCCCCGCGTCAAAGTCCGGCACCGCGACCAAATCCAGTTTAGGAAGCGGGTAATTGACTCCGTAATATTCGTTAAGGTGAAGAAGATTGGAGACGGCTTCGTTTAAGGCAAAATCCACCTGGTTCATATCCTCGGGTCGCGCCCAAACGCGAATCAAGGTTTTTCCGGCCATCTTGCTTTTAGAATCAAGCCGAGCGACCGCCAAAGCCAAGAGATAGGTTGACATTTTGGGAGACTGGGCGAAAGAAACCGTTTGAAGGTTTCCGTTTTCCACGCGCGAAAGGTCCGGCATATTGGAGACGATGGATAAATCTTTCGGCGCCGTTACGGTCAGCTTAAATTTTGCCTTAAAAAACGGTTCATCCCAGGAGGGAAACATTCTTCGCGCATCCGCCGGCTCAAATTGGCTAAAAGCGTAATTTTCTTCTTGGCCGTCGTGTTTGGCCTTTGACAAATAGAGGCCTCTTAGGTTTTGATTGAGCTTTGCCGAATATCGAAACTCAAGAGACACAGGGCCCAAGGGAAGCGTCTTTCCGGCGTCAAGGGTCAAGATTTGTTTTTCTGGGTCAAAATGAATCTGACTTTGAGGGAGAACGGCCCCGTTTAAACGCACTTCCGAAATATCCATCGCCGCGGCGTTAAGAATAATTTTGTCGGTTTCCTTCTTAACCACGGCTTGAATGGTCGCCTCGCCCGAAAAATCCTGGGTCTCCGGATTGACACTCAGTTTCAGATCATAGGTTTGAGGCAAAATATCGGTCGGAAGCTGACCGGGATAAGATTCTTCCAAGGCGGGCTTTGAAAGCCTTAAACTCGACGCAGAGATTCCTTCTTCGTTTTTCGCAAGAATCTGACCGCGACCCGTCCCATGATCGAAGAGACGTTCTAAGCGGCCAAAAGCGCGATCCGGGGAAACAAGATTCTGAATATTATTTTTAAGGACGCGCGCTTTTTTCTTAAAGGAAAGGACCGCTTCTGAAATTTTGGAGAGTTTGGAAGCGGGCGCCGGAACATGGTTTGAGACTTTGACCGCGTTTAAATGTTGGACGGATTCTAGCGGCGCATCTATTTTAATCTGTTGTTCAACGCCCGCCTCATCCTGATTTAAGATCAAATTTTGGTCCGGCAAGGCGCTTAAAATTCCATTTTCTCCGGCAACGGGTAAATCTTGAGACTGAATCTCAATGGGAGAGCCTTGAAGAGAAGATTCCATTTTAGCCGATTCCTGAAGGGCAAAAACCCGCGCTGAAATAAGAATTCCCGGCAAGACGCTGAGTAAAGAGTAAGGTTTCCTGGGCATAACGATTCTCCTTTGGATATTGTTTTATTGTACAAGGAGACTTAAAAGTTTGCCTGGGCCCAAAGGCCTAGAAACGCCTTGAAAAAAGGCCTAGTGTAGTGTCCGCTAATTCATGGAGAGCGAAATGAAATGCCCAGGAGACGGCGCGTTTTCTGACCGCTTCACGGTCTCCCGACAAGCGCAGTTCGCGCGCAAAGGGCTTTGAGCCAAAACCCGAAAGCCCCACATAGACCAACCCGACGGGTTTTTTTGCGCTTCCTCTGCCGGGGCCGGCAATGCCGGTAATTGACACTCCAAGAGAGGCCTTCATTTTATGGCGCGCGCCTTCGGCCATTTCAATGGCGCACTCAGGCGAGACCGCCCCGAAGCGAGAAAGAGTTTCCGGACGGACGCCCAAAAATTCTTTTTTAATCTCGTTGGAGTAGGAAATGACCCCGCCAAGAAAATAATCGGAACTTCCGGGAACGCTGGTTAGTCTTGAGGCTAAACCTCCGGCCGTGCAAGACTCGGCGACAACTAAAGTTTTTTTCCTTTTCAAGAGTTCTTGTCCCAACGCGTTTTCAAGGGTCGCATCTCCCTCCCCAAAAACAAACGCGCCTACTTTTCGCAAAATCTCGGCCTTGATCTTAAGCATGAGCTTCTTAGCTTCTCCGGCAGTTTTGCCTCTGACAGAGACGTGGAAATCAACCTGGGCCGAAAGCCCCAAGATCGTAAATTGCGCCTGGTTTTTAAACGCCCGCATGACCGAGGATAATTTTTCATCCGCCACCGATTCAAAAATTCCGGACAAGTGAAAGACCCTTTGTTCGACAAATAAACCGCGCCCATACAGAGAACGCAAACGAGGCAATACGATATTTTCAAACATCGGAGACATCTCGGCGAAAGGCCCGGGCAAAAGAAAGAGCGCTTGGGGCCAATCATTCTTGCGGGGAATTTTCAGCATTTGACCGGGAGCCGATCCATTAGGGTTTTCAATGACCCGAGCGCCTTGAAGAACGTAAGCCTGCTTCTTATTCTCCTCTGGAATAGGAAGCCGGAAGCGAGAGAAGCGCGCTTTAATTTTCTCAAAAATCTCCGGATGATAGATGAGCGGCCTGTTTAAAGCCTCGGAAGCGGCTTCGCGGCTGAGATCATCAAAGGTCGGTCCCAAGCCTCCACAAACAATTAGCGCGGCGGAATGGAGCGACCAATCCCGAATCGCGGAAGAAATTGCTTTTTGGTCATCCGGAACGGTGGCCGCCCGAACGACGGAAAAACCCGCGTTTTTTAGCCGCAAGCACAAATAATTTTGATGCGTGTTCGGACGCCCTTCCAAAAGCTCGGTTCCGGTAAAAATAATTTCAATTCGAGGCGTTCGTTGAGGAGAAGCGTTCACTGGTAGAACGTGGAAGATTTGGAGGAAGCGGGGTTTTCACCGGCTTTAATCGGGCCAAAACGCCCTTCGTATTTTTCAATACTGTCTTTCAGCGCCCATAAAAATCTTTTGGCATGAATGGGAGATGAAATAATCCTCGACAAAACCTTGGTCTTGGGCGTTTGGGGCTGCAAGAGTAAAAAGTCAAAAAAGAATTCCGTTTCGCTGTGAGCCACCAGGGAGAGATTGGCATAAGCGCCCCGGGCCGTGGCCTCGTCTATCTCAATCTGGATTTGTTGCGGCTGGATTTTATCTCCTTTTTCCATAAAGTTCCGAGTTAAACCCCGGATTCTCTTTGTTTGAGATAGCTCCGAATGGGAATCTGGGTGACTAATTGACGTAAATAATAATTCAAAATATCCAAGGCTTGGGCTTGTCTCAGTTGATCCGCGAATTTAGCTCTATCCTTGGCATAGCCTTTAAGAGAACCCTTATGCTCCCGGGCATAAGCTTCTTGAACTTCCCCGGGAACTAATTTAACGGACTGATAAATCATCTGCTTAAACAAGGAAGAAAGAAGCTGCCTTTTGCGCATTTTCTCATAGGCTTTCGGCGAATCATGATAAACGCTTCTCACTGCATAAAAATAAAGTTGCTGATTGAAAACTCCGTCATGCTGAAAAGCGGGAGTGCTCTCGATATCGTCGGCTAACTGTTGACTTGTAATGCGAAGCCCCATTTTCTTGGCTTGTCTCGCCAAAAGATATTCGACGATCATGTCGCGAAGCATTTCCTGCTTAACCTGGCCCAAGACCTGGTCGCTCACGTCAGTTCCGCGATTTCTTAAGGCATCGGCGTACTGATTGACCCGAGCGATAAAAATGGAATAGGGAATTTTAGCCGAACCCACCGAAGCGACGGCATCGGAAGAGTCGCTCGAGGTCAAAAGATATCCCCCCAGGCCGACGAAGGTCCCGATCAAAAAAATCGCGACCGTCCCGATAAACAAGGGTTTCTGATAGCGGCTAAACCAAGAGATCATTTTTGCTCCTATTATTCTTTACTGGCCGCTACGGGAGGAACCGGCGGCGCATTTTTATGAACCTTTCTTTGATGTTCCTGCCCCATGACGACGCAACCTTCTAAAATAGCGCCTTCCTCGACTTTTAACTTCTGCGTTCGAACATTTCCAATGAGCCGGGCCTGGGAGAAAAGCTCTATCGAGTGAGCCGCCGACACGTCTCCCTCAATGGTTCCGGCCAAAACCAAGCTCTCGGCGGCGACGTTTCCCTTAATGCGCCCCTTGGGCCCAACTTCAACCCGGATTGCGTCGGTCACGTCTCCCTCGACTACTCCTTCGATTCTCAGCGAACATTTCGCGGACAAGACTCCGTGAAAATAAGCCTCTTCGCTGATTAAAGTCATCGCCCCCGAAGCCGAGTCCAAGCTTATTGTTTTACCGAACATCGCTGTCACCCTCCTGCTCTTCTTTTAAGCCGGCATGAATTTTAAGAAATCTCTGCGGGTTTACGGGACGGTCATGAATGCGAACTTCGTAATGAAGATGCGCGCCGGTTGAACGCCCGGTGGTTCCCATGTAAGCGATTAATTGACCGCGGCGCACGTGTTGCCCCACCTTGACTAAAATCTTCGAGGTATGCCCATAGACGGTGCTGACCCCATAACCGTGATCGATGAGAATCATCTGGCCGTATCCATGAAACCAGCCCGCGGCACGAACGGTGCCGTCAGCGGTCGCATAAATGAGAGTATCCGGACGGTTGGCGATGTCAATGCCGGGATGAAACTCCGCCTGATTCTCCGTGTCATCTCGCCGCATGGGGTTAAAGCGGTAGCCAAAAAGCGACGTAATGCGCCCTTCCGTCGGCCAGATATCGGGAGTCGCCCGGTAAAGACTGCGCTGATTGCTCATATACCAGCCGATTTCCTGAAAGCTGGCCAGGCGTTTATAGGACTGTTCCCGGATTTTAGATATCCGGTGGCGCCACTGGGGCAAATTAATCGCCTCGGGGCCTTCGAGCATAATTTGACGAAGACGCGCGCTGTCTTCGGCCGTAGGGCCCCCGACCCCCGAATAATCGTCGCGAGAGGCACGCGGAGCCAAATTAAGCAAAGTCCGCATCTCATGATCGGTGGTCTCGACCATATTTAGAGCCACTTCAGATTTATCCATCTCTCTTGAAATAATGGCGAGTTTGGTGCGCAAAAGCTCGTTGTCGCCCTTGGTAATCCAATAATCCACGTGTCGGCCGACGATAAAGCAAGCCCATAGCGTAAATCCGCTCCACAGAAAAATGGCGGATAAAAAAAACGCCGTCGTGCATTGCCAGCGGAACGTGCGGTTTCCGCCGGAAGGAACGGCCAAAAAAGTCACCGGCCGATTAAAAAATCGGCTTAGTTTTTGCCTGAGAGAGAACATAAGCATCTATGTTATAACAGAACAAAAAGGGACTGTCAATAATCATTTTTCTAATGCTATGATTATCAATGAAATGGAAAAGGGCAATTTGGAAATAGACTTTTCTCGCACGAGCGCGCCGCCGCTTCTTCGAATCGAAAACATCGTCAAGCGCTTCGCCTCAACCCGCATACTCAACCAAGTTTCTCTGACCATTGAAAAAGGAGAGTTCGTCACATTCCTAGGGCCCTCCGGCGTCGGGAAAACGACGGCGCTCAGAATCATCGCGGGTTTTGAAAAACCGGATTCGGGACGCGTCTATTTATCGGGAGAAGACGTCACCGATCTTCCACCTTACCGGAGAAATCTCCATACCGTCTTTCAGCATTACGCGCTTTTCCCCCACTACGACGTCTTTAAAAATGTCGCGTTCTCTCTCGAACTCAAGAAATTCCCCAAGGATGAAATTAGGAAACGGACTCTTGAAGCCTTGGAATTGGTTCAGCTCTTGGGATTTGAACGCCGAAAGACCGGCGAACTCTCAGGGGGACAGATGCAGAGAGTGGCTTTAGCCCGCGCTCTTGTTGGGCGCCCGGCGCTGCTTTTACTTGACGAACCGATGGGCGCTCTCGATTTTAAACTTAGAAAAATGATGCAGATAGAACTTAAGAACATCCAAAAAAAGCTCGGCATTTCCTTTATCTATGTCACCCACGATCAAGACGAGGCGTTAACGATGTCTGACCGCATCGCGGTATTTAACAATGGGCGGATAGAGCAGCTGGGAACGCCCCAGGAAATTTACGACCGTCCGCGAACGGCTTTTGTCGCGGAATTCGTGGGAACCGCCAATATCTTTTCCGAGAAAATCAGGGCCGCCGCGGGGCTGGGAAGCGAAAACGCGCTTTTTGCGGCGCGGCCGGAAAAAATTTTGGTCCACAAAAATCCCGTTTGCTCCCCCCAAACGGTTTGTATTCCTTCAATTGTTATTGACACCGCCTACGCGGGTTCCGTTCGGCAAGTCTTTTTCAATCCGGAGAACGGAAACGGAAAGGCCTGGGTCGCCTATGCGGGAAACTCGGATTCTTTTTCTCCCGGAGACAAGGTCTGGGCTAAAATAAAAGTTGAAAATGTCATCAGCCTTTGCCAAAAAATCGAGGTCAATCAATGAAAAAATCTTATACCCGGCGTGAGTTTTTAGAACTCTCGGCTCTTGCGGCCGCCGGAGCGGCGGTTCTCCCGTCTCTTCTAATGGAAGCCTGTTCCAGCGGAAAGAATACGGTCAATTTTTTTAATTGGTCCCGTTATATCGCGCCGAATACTCTTCCCCGCTTCACCCAAAAAACCGGAATCAAGGTGAACTACGAAGAATTTTCAAGCGAGGACGCGATGTTTGCAAAACTTAAAAGCGGCGCGCAAGGCTATGATCTCGCCGTCGTCACCGATTACCTTGTTCCGAAATTCAAGGCCCTCGGCCTCATTGATGAATTTCCGGACGGATCGGTTCCCAACGCAAAAAATATCGCTCCTCATTTTCGCCGCCCTCCCTATGATCCCAGCGGCGCCTACGCCCTTCCCTATCTTTGGGGAACCACCGGAATCGGGTTTAACCGCTTGGATTTAAAAAAGCGGCCCGATTCCTGGCATGATCTTTGGAACCCGCTCTATGCGGGGAAAATATCGATGTTGGACGACGCCAGGGACTGCGTCGCCACCGCCCTTTTGATGCTCAATCGTCCCGAGGGGACGCAAGACCCGAAAATTTTAGACCAGGCCAAACAACTCCTTATTTCGCAGCGCCCGCTGGTTTATCAATACTCCAACGACACCTACATTGATTCCCTTTCGGCGGGAAATGTGTTCTTAGCCATGGGCTGGTCGGGAGATGTCTTGCAGGCTTCCGAGGAAAATTCCCACATAGACTATACGATCCCCAAGGAGGGAAGCTACCTTTGGGTGGACAATCTCTGCTTAATCCACAATTCACCACACAAAAAAGAAGCCCTCGAACTCGCCAATTATCTCCTTGAAGGCAAGGTCGCCGCCGACATCGCCAATTTTGTCCGCTACGCGACCCCCAACGCGGCCGCGCTTCCCCATATCGCGCCGAGTTTACTGCATGATCCGCGAATTTATCCAACTCCAACAATTAACCGACGCCTGCGATTTACCGCCATTATTAACGATGAGACCGAAAGAAAATGGAATCAAATTTGGATGGAGGTCAAGGCCGCTTAATGGAACAAAAACGCCTATCGCGGGAAAAATTTAGTTCTTGGCTCATTAGCGGCGCCGGAAATTCCCCGACCCATGTTCTCCTTTCCCCCGCTCTTTTTTGGATTCTGTTTTTTCTGGCCATTCCCGGGATATTCATTCTTCTCATCGGGTTCACCAAGCTCGGCCCCAATGAAAGCTGGGGATGGGTTTGGAGTACGGAAAATTTTAGAGAAGCCTTGAATCCTTTTTATTTGCCGCTGGTCATCCGAACCGTTTCCTACGCATTTTTAACGACGACAATCTGCCTGTTTTTGGGTTTTCCTCTGGCTTATTATATCAGCCAAGCGCCGCCTCAATACCGCGGAATATTGACGCTTCTCTTGATGTTTCCTTTTTGGACCTCGGTTCTGGTGACGATTTATTCCTGGCTTATCATTCTAGGGCGCGAAGGACTTTTAAACGGAGTTTTGATGCGAATGGAAATCATCAAGACCCCTATCCAATTTCTCAACACTCCTTTTTCTCTTTTGCTCGGACTGGTTTATTTCTACCTCCCGTTCATTGTTTTACCCCTCACGGCTTCTCTTGAGAAAATTCCCGGAAGTCTTCTTGAGGCGGCTTCCGATCTCGGCGCAAGACCTCTGACAAGGTTCATCAAGATCACCTGGCCTCTGGCCCGTCCCGGTATTTTTGCCGGATGCCTGTTGATTTTTATTCCCGCTCTTGGAGATTTCCTGACCGCGGAATTTCTGGGCGGCCCCAGGACGTATTTACTTGGGAATCTAATCGAAAACCAATTTCTTGCCTCTCAAAATTGGCCGTTTGGCGCGGCCTTGACCACGCTTTTGATTTTGTGGCTAAGCGCGGGGCTTTATTTTTACAACAATATCGAAAATAACCGCCTGTGAAAAAACCAAACCCGCTGGCGATTTACGCTTCTGTAATTTACGGCTTTCTTTATCTTCCGCTCGCCGTGATGTTTGTTTTCTCTTTCGACAAGGCCCCCCGAAACATCGTCTGGACGGGTTGGACTGGAGAATGGTATCTTCATCTCTTTCACGACGCCGCCTTGTGGAAGTCTTTTTTGACCAGTCTTGGAGTCGCAATCACCGCCGCCGCTATTTCTTCTTTAATTGGGGTTTTCGCCGCCTATGCCCTCGCCGTGCGCCCGCGTTTTAAAGGCCGCGGAGCCTACTCGGCCTTGATTAATCTGCCCCTGATCATGCCGGAAATCGTCATGGGAGTCGGAATTTTAATCTTTTTCGTTAAAGCGCGCGTGCCGCTGGGTTTTTGGAGCTTGTCTTCCGCGCACGCAATGATAACCCTTCCCTACACCGTGAGTCTTATCCGCGCGAGATTTCTTTCGCTGAGGGATTCTCAAATGGAGGAAGCCGCGCAAGATTTGGGCGCGACCCCGTGGCAGGCTTTTGTCAAAATTACTCTCTCCTTGGCCAAGCCCGCGATACTCGGGGGCGCGCTTCTGGCTTTTACCATCAGCTTCGAGGATTTTACGACGAGTTTTTTTATTTCGGGGATCGGGATTACGACCTTGCCGGTCAAGATTTATTCGATGATGAAGTTCGGGGTGACGCCGGAAATCAACGCCCTGTCCTCCATTCTCTTGGGACTCACCATCGCGGCCCTGATTTTCGACCGCATCCTTCTGCGCGAGAAAAGTTAAATCCGAAATTCAAAAAATTCGATCTTCACCCCTTGGTCTTGGACTTCCGAGCGATGGCGCCGCTTGGCTTATTTCCATTCCCATAGGGATACCACCAAGGCTTGTTTTCCTGTTCAAAATCCCAATGGACATGCTTGGTCTGACGGAAAGCTTCCAAGCCTTCCTCTCCAAGCTCGCGATGTCCTCCCGTCGCTTTATAGCCCCCAAAAGGCCCCGCGTCATTATCCGTCAGCGGATCATTAATCCAAATAGTACCGGCTTGGACGTTCTCAAAAAACTTTTTTATTTTTTTGGAGTCATTGGTGTAGAGTACGGCGCCGAGACCGTAAATGGTGTCATTGGCAAGAGCAATTGCCTCGTCGAAATCCTTATAGGTCATAATTGGACAAACAGGACCGAACGTCTCGTCGCGCATCACCCGCATGGAGCGCTCGACTCCAGTAAGGATGGTCGGCTCGTAAAAATATCCCTTCTTGAGATGTCCAGGGCGTTTGCCGCCAAAAATCGCCTTGGCTCCGCGCTTAATGGCATCGGCTACGTGCGCCTCCACTTTTCTACGGTTCTCCGCTCCAATCATGGGTCCGATATCGGTATCTGGATTCATTCCCGGCCCGACAACAAGACCCTTGGTGAAGTCCGCTAGTTTTACGACAAATTCTTGGGCTATGGATTGGTGGACATAAATGCGTTCCGAGGACGTACACACTTGGCCCGCGTTTAAAAAAGCTGCCCAGGCGACCGCTCGGACAACGACCTCGATATCCGAATCTTCCGCTATCACGAAAGGGTCTTTGCCCCCAAGCTCGAGATGGCATTTTTTGACCATCTCCGCGCATATTTTAGCGATAGTTTTCCCCGTTTCAAGCGAACCCGTGAAGGCGACCATGGCTACGTCCGGGTGACGCACCAATGCGTCGCCGGCGGTTTCGCCGCGGCCAGTGACTATATTGACGACGCCGGAAGGCAAACAGTCAAAAATTGAGGAAAGCATAAGCGTCGAAAGAGGCGTTTGTTCCGCCGGTTTGATTACCACGGTATTGCCGGCGGCCAAAGCCGGCGCAACTTTCCATGCAAGAAGAAGAATCGGATAGTTCCAAGGTATAATACAGCCAACTACCCCATAGGGCTCTTTGAGCACCATGGCAAGCTGACTCGATTCAACCGAAGGAATAACTCGGCCACGCGCATTGCGCTGCAATTCCGCATAATAGTCGAAACAGTTGACCACCCATCCGATTTCATCGACATTTTCATTGAAAGGTTTTCCGCCTTCCAAGGTCATGACTTTGGCGATTTCCCTCGTCTTGACCTTGAACCGATGAGCGATTTCGTGGAGAAGCTCCGCCTTTTGATGGGCGGCGACTTCTTTCCACCAAGTGGGAAACGCCGTCTTCGCGGCCGCGACCGCGCGAAAAACGTCATCGCGGGTGGCGTCTGGAACTTCATCGATGATTTCTTCGTTTGCCGGATTAATAACGGGGATGGGTTTACCCCCGCTTTGGAAAGAACGATGGTTGATCCACAGCGTCTTCATATTAATTTTTTCCTCGAATTGTCCGGAAAAATAGCGCGGAAAATTAAATTCTCGGCGCGCCGAAAATAATGGGCAGCGTCACGAAGACATTGCCTCGGCGGACAACCAAACTCGCCGGATCTCCGGGGCGGAGATGCACTAGGGCTTTCTCCAGAGAACGGAAATTCGGAGTGTTAATCACCATCGGCATTCCGCCAATGGGAATCAAGATAACCCGCGCAATCACGTCCCCGGGCCGTAACTTGGCCGCGGCGGCGGGAGAGCCCGGGCGAACGGCGTCAATCTGAACGCCCTTGGCCGGGCGCAAAGAGGCGATAATTCCCAGATGGGCAAAGTCAATATTGCCGACGGCCTGATATTCCGAAACCGCGTCCAACAGCTCATTTGCGGCAATCGCAAATCCGATTCCAACCGAACCTCCCTCTTGAGCCGGCGTGTAAATCGCGACATCCATACCGACAAGTTCGCCCTTGGAATTTAAAAGCGGGCCGCCGGAATTACCCGGGTTAATCGAGGCATCAGTCTGAATATAATCATAAAGAAATTCCGGGCCGTTTCCAAGACGGCTGACGATGCCCCGGCTGGCAGTAAGCCCCACGTCATAAGGATATCCCAAGGCAATCACTTTATCCCCCATGACTGGAGCGGTTCTCGCAATGGAAATATACGGATAGTTTTGGCCGGCGGGCAAAGTTGGAAGCCTTAAAATCGCGATGTCTTTTTGATGGTCGATGGCCAAGACTTCGGCGACGCTGGGAATACCGTTAATTAAAATTTTCAAGGCCGTTCCGGGCGGGACATCCCCCGCGACATGGGCATTGGTCAAAGCGATGCCGGAAGGCGAAATCAAATATCCGGTTCCGAGTCCTCGCCCATCTCCTGAATAGACCTTGAGAACGGCGGGCTTCACTTTCTCAATAATTTGTTTGGGAGAAAGAGAGGGCAAATTACGCGGAGCCTCAGGCACGGAAAACTTTTCAATCGCGGGCACTTGCGCCACGATGGAAGGAACCGCTAACGTAACGGCGGGCAGCGCTAGGGAATTTACATTCGCGCGAAACTCGCTTCCAGAGATTCCAAGAGAAACGGCAATCAAAAGAGCCGGGATTAAAAATCTCACGCTTTGACGCAGCTTCCGAATATCCCATTGCCCTTTTTTAAATTTTTGATATAAGCTTTTCACGAACGCAAAACCCAAAACGCCCAGGGACGCGACGGCCAAGGTAATCCTATAGTCCTTAAAAACCGCCGGAGAAGCAAAATGAGACAACGCAATCCAGGTTCCCAAAAGCCAGAGAAAATTATAGGCGTAATGGGCGACCGTCGAAGAAATCAAGGATCGGCTACGGTAAACGACAAAAGACAAAGCCGCTCCCATCACGCCCAGTTGAGCTAAAATCAAGGGATAAGCGCCCCAAGCCGCGAGATGGGCTTTGGCAAAAAGAACAGCCGAGGAACCCGCCGCGACAAAAAAGGCGTTAGAGGTTATTTTTTTCCCAATCCAGTTAAGAGCCTTGGGCAAGCGATTTTTAAGCGGAGAAAAGAAATCCGGCAACAAACTTAATTTTTTGGATATAAAATTAAAAGTTGGACGAGCCGCAGCCGCCGCCAGGAAAACGCCGCCAAATAAAAATCCGCGATAATGAATTTCCTCTAAAGCCGCTTTTGAAAATAATCCCCAGGAAAGAAAAGACCCCGCGTGAGCGTTCAAGGCCGCCATAATCTGAGCCGGCCCGTCGTGAATCAGAAGTTCCGCGTGCCCGGACTTTTGAAGAGCCTCCGGCGTAAGACCCAAGAGCCAGTTGAGCTTTAAATGGTTCACCCAGGCGGAATTTAAAATCTGGCTTATCGCATAAACGATTAAGTGCGAAATTCCTTGCATGATAAATCCCCACTTAAGGCCGTAGAGAATCTGGCCGCCGAGAGTCATCTTCTTATAGGACGGGCCGCCATAAGAATCCGGAACTTGAACTTCGGGGATGACGGAGTTAGGGACTGTCCCTGATTCCGCGCTAGGCCTCAAAGAGTTGACGGAATTGGGGACTGTCCCTAACTCCTTAACTCCAGCGCCCGCTTCCAACTTTCCCGTTCCAGCCTTTTCTCCGAAAAATCGATCAAGAAAACTTTTGGAAACCGCAAGATTTTTTCGCCCCAACGCCGCCTGAGTCTTTTTTTGAAATTTTTGGAAACCTTTTTTAAATGAATGGAGGGATTTTTCCTTGGAGCGAGATTTCGGAGCTCTCCCTAATTTCTTAAGTTTTTTCTCCGCTTTCGGCCAAAACCCTTCCTTCATTAACACAGAGGGCTTGGCTAATTCAACGGAAACGGAGATAGGGAGTGTCCCTATTTCCGCGTTAGGCATTAGGGAGTTGGAATTGACGTCCAGTGTCCCCATCTCGATAGGGGCATCATGTCCGGCATTTTCTTCCGCCCCAATTCCCGCCCACGCGAGCGGCGAAAGACTGCCCCAAATCAAGCTTAAGGATAAAATGAAAGACAGCAGGGAGCGAAGATGAAAACGGGTTTTTAAAGAGTTCATGCCGCTATTGTAAGATTCTTTCGCCGAAAAGAAATGGGTCCAAAGGCCTAGAAATTAAACGGCAAAGGACCTAGAAGGAGTGGGTCTAAAAATGTTATCAGGCCTAGGCCCTTTGGCGCTATACGTCTTATAAGAAAACATGGAATAATACGTAAGGAATACGAAATAGCAATGGAGCCATGCAAATGAAAAGGATAGCGTTTCTCTGTTTTCTGGCGTTGATTACCCCGCGAAATTTATTTTCCCAAAGCGCGATCAAGCAACTTAAATCCTTGGCGGGAAATAACTCCGCCATGGCGAAGATTAAGCTCAACCCAAAACCCGTCACCCTGTCCTGGAATGTTTCGCCCCAAACCCTTATTTTTTCGGCCAAAGCCAAAAATTTAATTTCGGTGGAAGACTTTGAGGCGGCCCTTTCCCTTCTCAACATCGTCTATGTCGGAGAATTTCACGATAGTCTCGCCGATCACAAAATTCAAGCCGCCGTTCTCTCTGAAATGGCCAAAACTCATCCGCGCCTTGTCCTGGGCCTTGAGGCGGTGAATGTTCTCCATCAAAAAACCCTCGACGATTATATTTCCGGAAAAATTTCTGATTCGCAATTCGCCGATTTTTGGAATCACAATGTGGGCTTTCTCAAGGATTATCGCCCTGTTTTGGAAACGGCCAAGCGAGAACACATCCGCCTCATCGGCCTTAACGCGCCTCCCGCCATCGTTCACAAAGCGCGGGAGGACGGGCTTTCGGCTCTCACACCCGAAGAGCGCGCCCTTTTGCCGAAAACGATCGGAGAAATCAAGAACCCTCGTTATTACGCGATGGTCAAAAGTTATTTCGGAGAAATCTCTCCCAAGGAACTGAAGCGTTATCTCTTGGCCATGCAGATTTGGAGCGAGACCATGGCCTCAAACGTGGTCAAGCAGAGACGACTCGGAAATTCCGTCATGGTCATCGCGGGGCTGGGCCACATGGTTTATGGAGGCGGAATACCCGAAGGCGTCAAGGCCCGCCTTCAAGACCAGTCCAGCGCGGTCATCTTGCCCTATCCCCCCAACGGAGAAAGCCAAAGTAAAAGCGAAATTCTTAAAACGCTTTCCAATCCAAACGAGGACGCCTCTCAGTGGGCGGATTTCTTCTGGCTTTTGCCCTCGGGTAATTAAAAATTCGGCGGCAACACGGATTTGATTCGGCGGAAATTAAGATCAGACTTTAGGGGCGCTGGAAATTTCCAGATTTGAGAGGTCTTTTTTCCCGTGAAGTCTGAAACGACGACCTCAAGGCCCACGCAACCAACCGGAAGACTTTTTATCTCAGGAAAACGAAAGAGAAATCTCCGGGAACGGCCCATGTCCACTTCGTTTTTCAAATTTTTTCCGCTTGAAAAAGAAATCGGCGCGGTTTGATAAATCCGGGAAACCCCGGTAAAAAAATCTTTTCCGGGCAAGCGGTCAAATTTTCTCTGGGCCAGTAGAATTCTTTTTTTCGCGCCCCCCATTAGAGCCCAGACCGAGATAGAAGCGGGCGTTGTCTCAACCTTTGAGGGAGAAACGACATCAAAGGCGTCCACAATCAAGGCTGCGGATTTTGAATCGCTCGGTTCAACCTGAAACCCCCGCTGGTTGTCAGCCAAGACCCGGTTTTGAGAGTCAATCAAATAAAGTCCACGAATGACGGGCGGAGTATCTTGAGGCAAAAGCGGGAAAAACCTAAGCGGCTCCTGATAATGTCCGCTTGAATCAATCACGTTAATATGAACATGCGGAGAAATTCCGTAACCCATTTGGGAGGCGTCATAAATTTTTCCAAGAAGGGCGCCGGAGGAAACAGTTCCCCCTTTTTTTGCCAGATCAAATAGGGAAGCGGGAATCGTTTTGGGATCGAGATGATGAAATTGCCAGACCGTCCCGTTTTTTTGAACGATCGCGATTTGAAAAGTATAGGGAATTTTAATCCGGTAATAATATCCAAGCGAGATTTTTCCGGAAACTGGCGCATAAACCGGAGTTCCCGCCGGTTCCAAGATATCCAGGCCGTGGTGAAAGCCCGGTTCATCTCCATAAAATTGAAGAGTATAAGCGAGATTTCCGATATTAATAGGAACGTCTTTAACGGGCCAAGGCACAACGGAAGCGCCGCTTTGAGAAAAAGAAACGGCCGGTAAAAATGCGGCAAAAATCAAAAAGCCAAGAAGTCTCACTGGGATTTTGAGAGTTTAAAATCCTCCGGAAATTTTTTCATAAATCCCCGGACGACCATGCCAACGGTATCCCCTAAAGCGCAAATGACTTTTCCGGTGATGTTCTCGCCCACGCGCTGAAGATTGGGAAAATCCTCCGTAGAACCTTCTCCGGACATGACCCGTTCTAAAATCCGGGTCGTCCATTCGGAACCCTCGCGGCACGGCGTGCACTGCCCGCAGGATTCATGCGCCAAGAAACGCTCGATGTTGTGCGCCGTTTCCACCATGTTCCGAGTCTCATCCAAAACGACAATTCCGCCGGCTCCAAGGAAAGTTCCTAAGCCCCTCAAACTTTCAAAATCCATCGGAACGTCAATTTCAGAAGCGGCAATGGGAGGAGTGGAAGTCCCGCCAGGGATGACGCATTTAAGCGCCCTTCCGCCTTTAATGCCGCCCGCGGTTTCAATCATCTTCCTCAGGGGAGTTCCCATCGGAAACTCATACACTCCGGGATTTTCAACATCTCCCGAAATGGAAAAAAGTCCGGTCCCGCCGGTTTTCGCAACCCCAAGTTTCGCGAAAGCTTCCCCCCCGTCTTTCAAAATAAGCGGAAGCATGGCCAAGGTCTCGACATTGTTGACCACCGTCGGTTGTCCCATGAGACCTTTCACCGTCGGAAAAGGCGGCGGCTGCCGGGGCCAGGCTTTTTTGCCTTCCATTGTTTCAAGAAGAGCGGTATCCAGCCCACAAATATAGGCGCCAGCTCCGCGCATGAGCGAAATACGGCAGGAAAATCCGCTACCCATGATATTTTTTCCAATAAGCCCCTCGTGTTCCGCCTCGGCGATGGCCTTAGAGAGAATTTGATGTTGAACGGCGTATTCGCCGCGAATAAAGATAAACCCGTCTTCCGCTCCAATCGCATAAGCGGCAATTAAAATCCCCTCAAGAACGCTGTGTGGAGATTTGGTCATCAAAACTCTATCTTTAAAACATCCGGGCTCGGACTCATCGGCATTGGCCACCACATATCGGGGCCCCGGCAATTTATCCTTGGGTGGAACTGTTTCCCATTTCATGCCGGTCGCAAAACCCGCTCCGCCAAGTCCCCTTAAATTTGATTTTTTGACCTCTGCCGTCACATCTGAGGGCTTAAGCGAAAGCGCTTTTTTAAGGCCTTCGTAACCGCCCAATTTCTTATAAGTCTCCAATTCATGCAAATTCGGCTCGTCAAAATGCTTCTTTAAAATTTTAGTCTCGGTCATGGTTTCCTTTTGCAAAAACTCTGGCTCCAACCATTTCTGACCGAATATAAATGAGGGAATGCCGCTTCCAAATTCCGTTTAAGAGAGCGGCCTCGCTTAAGCTCGGTCATGAGATAATCTCGTTGATTAAATTTTCGGTCGCCTTGCCTTTTAGTTCTTCGTTCACGATAAGGGCCGGAGCGTGTTCACAGGCCCCCAAACATTCCATCTCTTCCCAAGAAAACTCGCCACCCGGAGTCGTCTCAAATTCCTTGACTTTCAATTTTTTTTCAAGGAATTCGGCGATTCTATCCGACCCCACCATGGCGCAGGAAAGCCCGTGGCAAAGCCCGATTCTTTTTCTCCCGGTCGGTTTTTTTGTGAAAAGCGGGAAAAAGGTCGCGACCTGATGAACATGGTTTTGAGTCGTGTTAAAAATCTCGGCTAAATACGCCTCGTCTTCCGGACGTACGCACAAATGCCAGGTCTGCACCTGCCGCATGGCCTCTAAAAGGCCCATAATCGGATGCGGATAGGCCTTCGTCCAAGACTGAAGGATTTTTTCTTCCTCCGGCGAAAACGGCGAAACGCCAACCGTCTTTTTAGTTTTTTCCTCTGCTGAAATAGCGCTCATATTACCGGTCCAATTCCCCCGCGATCATATTGACGGATCCAAAAGTCGGAACAATATCAGCCACCCAACCGCCATCAATTATTTTAGAAAGAGCGGCCATCGGGTTTAAGCACGGTGGGCGGCATCTGACGCGATAAGGGCGATCTTCTCCGGAGCTAACGACGTGAAAGCCGAGTTCGCCGTTCCCACCTTCAACCGCGAAATAAACCTCGCCTGCGGGAATTCTAATTCCCCAATTCCACATTACAAGCTCGAAATGATTCATAAGCCCTTCAATCGAGCCATAAGTCTCTTCTTTGGGCGGCAAAACTGCCGTGCGATTAGCCGCGCGAGCGACCCCTACTTCATTTCGGTCATAGCCCTCTAACGTCGCATCCACCTTGGCTTTATATTTTTTCAAGAGCGCGGTATCGCCTTTTTTGCCCGCATCCTGATAAACAAAAGCGTCCTTCATTTCGGAAACTTCCAAGGAATGCTTCCCCTCGGGAATTTGTTTCAAGCATTGCTCTATTAAGCGCAAGCTTTGCTCGATTTCAGCCATGCGCACTAAATAGCGGTCGTAATTGTCGCCCTTCAAACCAACCGGAATTTCAAAATCCAAGCGATCGTAAATCAGATAGGGATGCGCCCGTCTAAGATCGTAGGGAACGCCCGTTGAACGCAAGAAAGGCCCGGTAATTCCATAGGCAATGGCGTCATCAGCGGAAATGACACCCACATTTTCCATGCGGTCCCGAAAAATGCGGTTTTTGGTCAAAAGCTTATCGGAATCAACAACCGCTTCCCGCACTTTCTTAAAAACCTCGCGGAGATTTTCGGCGAAATTTTGAGGCAAATCGCCTTTGACTCCGCCCACCCGGGTATAAGAAGTGGTAAGCCGCGCGCCGGTCAATTGATCCACCATTTGATACAAATATTCCCGCGCTTTAATAAGGTAGAGAAAAACCGTGAAAGCCCCGAGTTCCATGGCCGAAGCCCCGATGCAAGTTAGATGATCAGTGACCCGCGAAATTTCGCAGGCAATGGTCCGCAAATACTGTCCTCTTTCCGGAATCTCAATTCCCGCCAATTTTTCGACCGCCATGCAATAACCGACATTATTAATCAGCGGAGAGACGTAGTTCAGGCGATCCGTGTAGGGAACGACGTTGTTCCAAATTTCATTTTCTGATTGTTTCTCGAAAGCGCGGTGGAGATATCCAATCTCGGCGTCAGAACGGACGATTTTTTCGCCGTCTAATTCCAAAACCAGGCGCACCACGCCGTGCATCGCCGGATGTTGCGGCCCCATATTCAAAAGAAAGTTTTTTTGCTCAGTCATGGTTTCCTTCCATACAAACCGTTGAACCAACCATTTCTTCGCTTAGGCTCAGTCATATTTCACCGTGGGGCGGATGATGTTAAAGCTCGGGCTATTCTCGCGCTCGCCGGAGGATGGGCCGATCAAGGGCTGCCTTTTGGTAATCGGATAATCCTTGCGAAGGGGATGACCTTTAAACTCTTCATACATGAGAAGGCGCTTGATGTTGGGGCGGTCAATAAACGAAATTCCAAACATATCCCAGACTTCTCTTTCCAACCAGTCCGCAATTGGCCACAAACTCATGACCGAGCGCAAAACCGGCGGGGTTTCCGGCGCTCCGCAATGAACATAAACCCGCCCGAGATCGTCTCCGGTTTTTGGGTCTAATTTCATCAAGCGGTAAACGACTTCAAATCTGTCCTGAACCGGAGCTTTAATGTTGGGTTCGCTTAAACTATCCGTTCCGGGGAGATGCGGAGTTCCGTATTCTTCTCCCTCGGCGGAAGCCAAGGGACGCGGAATAATTTGCTGTTGAAGTGGATGCGCCCGCTTCCAAGAATCAGTTTTGTCTCCGGAAGAGCCGTAGGCGGAATAATCCACGGCGGTCAAATCAACGAGCATATTGTAGCCTTCGTCTTTAAGCTTCTTGAGGGTCTCAAAGGCTTCGGAAGCCGAAACTCGCATTTCTTTAAGCTCAGTCATTTGATTGCCTCGCCCGCTTGTTTCTCAATTTTCTTTTGAAGAAGAATGAGACCTTCCAAAACGATTTCTGGACGCGGCGGACACCCAGGGATATAAACGTCGACCGGAACAATCGTATCAATTCCCTGAACGGTTGAATAATTATTGTAAAAACCGCCGGTGCAGGTGCAAACCCCGAAGGCAACCACCCATTTGGGGGCAGCCATCTGGTCATAAATGCGGCGCAACACCGGGGCGATTTTATGCGAAATTGTTCCCACCACCATCAAGCAATCGGCTTGCCGTGGAGAAAAACGAGGAAAGGCCGCGCCAAAGCGGTCTAAATCATAATGAGACGCCGCCGTTGACATGAACTCCATTCCACAACAAGCGGTGACAAAAGGATATTGGAAAATTGAATACTTGCGCGCCCATCCCAAGGCGGCGTCCAATTGCGTCGTGACGACTCCGTCTAAAGTTTCATCTACCGGCATTCTAAAACCCCCTTCGCCCAAAAATAAGCGACCATGAGGGCGGTAATCAAGACAAACAAGGTCACCGATAAAACACCGAGCAAGGTCAAATGCGGGCGGCTTAAAGCCCACGGAAATAAAAGAGCGAGATCGACGTCAAAAACGACAAAAAGAACCGCGAATTTCCAGTAGAGAACGGAAATTTTTTCTTCCGCATGCTCGATGGGCGGCATTCCGGTCTCATACGGGAGATTTCCGTCTCCTTCGTGTTTCGGCGCGGGCCCCAAAAGACGCCCAGCATAGGTCATAATCGTCGCGATAGCGCCAACAACTAAAACATCTAAAATAAGAGCAATCACCCTAAAACTCTCTGAAAAGCGGATAGAATCCACGGTAAAAATCCAACAATGGCTGAATACGCGGCGCTCAAAGAAACAATGAGACTGACGGCACCAGTCCCCGCCGCAATTTTTGAAGTCGAAACCCCTTCCTCCAAATACATTTCTCGGACAATGCGGAGATAATAAACCAAGGCCGCCAAGGTCGCGAAAGAAGCGGCAATTAAAGGAACGTAAAGCCCGGCTTTAAAGGCCTGCCAGAAAATAAGAAACTTCGCTAAAAACCCGGCTGTCGGCGGAATTCCAGCTAAAGACAAGGCCAAGGCGGCAAAACAAAAAGCCAAAACCGGGCGAGTCTTTCCTAAACCTCTTAAATCCTTCCATTCTGAAACGCCGGTCAGCTCCAAAAAGAAGAAAGCGCCGTTACTCATGAAAACGTAGGAGAAAAGATAAAAGAAAATAGGAAGCGCGTTTTTTTCGTTGGCGCCCAGCAAAAGCCACGCTCCCACGCCTAAAACTAAAACTCCCGCGTGCCCCAAAGACGAATAAGCCAAAAGCCTTTGAAGCCGGGTTTGGTTTAAAGCCGCGAAAGCCGCGACCAGCATTGTCAAGGCGCCAATAGCCGGAAGAAGAGAAATAAAACTCCCCTGGGAATATTGTCCAAGGCGCATCAAGAGAAAAACTCCGGCGGCTTTAACTGAAGTGGACAAAAATCCGGACAGCATGGGTTCTGAAGCCTCATAAACATCAGGCAACCAAAAATGCCAAGGCACCGCGCCAATCTTAAAAAGAGCCGCAATGGCCATGAGGCTAAAGGCCACTTGGTCCAGAAATGAGCCGTTTCCGGCAAAGAGAAAGCCGCCGGTCGCCGAATAATGACAAGCCAACCCCAAAAGAAAGAAAGCGGCGCTGAGCGAGCCGGCAAAGAAATATTTAATGGCCGCCTCCCAAGAGGGCTTGCCTTTAGCCGGAGTTAAGGCAACCAAGAGATAAACGGGAAGGCTTAAAAGTTCTAAAGAAATAAAAAGCATGAGAAGGTTCGCAGAAAAAGCGAGGAATGTCATCCCCAAAAGACTCCCCAAGAGAAGAAGCACCGCCACCTCATCTTCCCATGTTCCAGCAATTAAGAAAGGAAGAGCCCCCACATAGAAAACTGCGCACCAAGCTTTCGTGATGGCATCGGCCTGAAGAAGAGTGGAGATGCTTCCAGTCGCGGGATGAGCAAAAACAAACACGGCGGCAAGAGCCAAGCTCAAAAGCCCTAAAACCCGAACAAGCCCCACATTGATTTTTTTAAAGAGGCCGACACAAGCGACCCCCAACACTCCGCCAAACAAAGAAATCCCAGAACCCAATGGAGCAATTCTTAAAAGCAAAGCGGTCATGGTTTCCTTCCGTACGGAATCTGGAGACAACCATTCCCTCGCTTAAGATCGGTCATAGAATAAGTTTTCCTATGGCAGGACCAACAATATTGAGAAGTGGTCCCGGGTGAAGACCGATGACAAACATCGGAATGATTAAAAGCCAAAGAAGAGCTTGTTCTCTCAAATCCAAATCAAACACCTTTGGGCTCACTGAAGCAGGCTTTCTTTCGCCTAGAAAAACGGCCTGAAACGCGGGCAAAAGATAAAACGCCGCAATCGTCACCCCAAAAACTCCGACAACCGCAATCGGCAAGGACACCTTCGCCATTCCGGACAAAGACATGAATTCTCCTACAAAACCGTTGAGTCCTGGAAGTCCAATCGAGGCAAAAACCGTCACGCCGAAAAAGAAAGTAAGGAGCGGCGCCTGGGACACCAAATCGCCGAAATCAGCGAGCCCTCTTTTATGCGTGCGCTCATAAAGGAATCCCACCATTAAGAATAAAGCTCCGGTCGTCAGACCATGGTTAATCAACTGCAAACTCCCTCCGGCAAGCCCTTGGGCGGTTCGAGAAGCGATTCCCAGAACGCAAAAACCCAAATGCGCAATCGAAGAATAAGCGATTAAGCGCTTAAGGTCCATCTGCGCCATGGCCGACAGCGCGCCGTAAATGACGTTAATTGCGGCTAGCCCACCAAGCCAAGGAAGAGCCTTCATGCCCCAGTCCGGAAATGCCGGAAGAAGCACGCGTAAAAACCCATAGACGCCCACTTTAAGAAGAACTCCCGCCAAGATAATCGAGCCTGCCGCAGGGGCTTCTGTGTGCGCGTCAGGAAGCCAGGTGTGGATGGGAACTAGCGGGATTTTGACCCCAAAACCGACAACGAAAGCCGCGAAAGCGAGAATCGCGTAAAGGCCGTGATTGGGCGCGCGCAAAATATTCATATCCCAGCTCCAAACCCCGGTGGTTTGATGATGGAAAACGACCAAGGCCAGGATTCCCAAAAGGAGAAACAAGCTTCCAAAAAAAGTAAACAAGAAAAATTTAATGGCCGCGTGCTTGCGGTTTTCCGAACCCCAAAGGCCGATGATGAAAAACATCGGAATCAACATCGCTTCCCAGAAGATGTAAAAGAAGAAAAGGTCTTGCGCGAGAAAAACTCCCATCACCGCGCCTTCAAGAAAAAGAAAAGACGCCCAGAAGCCCGCGGACAAATCTTGTTTCCAGGAGGACAAGAGAGCGATGACGGTCAAGAAAGCGTTGAGAAGGCAAAGCGCCCATGAAAGCCCGTCCATGGAAAATGAGTAACTGATTCCATAGGTAAGGAATTTTCCCGGCTCAGAGAGAGAAGCCAAATGCCCGCTCCAAAAGCCAGTACCAGCCTGTAAAACGAGATAGAGTTCCATCACCGCGCAAATAAGAGAAATCCAGCGCGCGCGCGCGTTAAACGCGGGAGCAAACAAAGTAAAGAGAGCCCCGATAATCGGAAAAGCCCAAAAGAGCGTTAAAATCATCTCAGCAACCTCAAAAGCATTACGCCTCCACCTAAAAGGATCCACCACAAAGAATCATTCAGACGCCCAGAGGCCAAGGAAGAAACGCTTTTCGCCGCGTCTTCCGCCCAGGCGGAAGTATTTTCAATCCAGCCGTCCCAGGTTTTCTTATCCCAGAGAATGCCCAATAGATAACTCAACTCCTCAAAAAACAAGGTCAAAGCCCCAACTAAAGGCTTTACGCCGAAATCCGCGTCAAAACCTTTTTCAACTTTGGGAATTTTTTTGCGCCAAACCCAATCAAAAGAAGGCCATTGCATGGTCCACAAATAAGCCGCTAAAATTCCAAGAGCGGCCATAGAGGTTGAACGAGTAAAAGAAGACCAGTCAAAGCCAGGAATCTTCACCATCGGAGACGCTCCAAGCCAGCCGGAACTCACCAAGTGATAAAACTGCGCTCCAAACCAGCCGACTCCCAAGGCTCCCAACACAATGAAAAAGAGCGGAACGTTCATCATGGGGCCGGCCTCATGCGGATGCTCCGGCGGATTTTGCTCTTTTCGAGGGCCCAGAAAAGCCAAAAAGAGCATCCGGAAGATATAAAACGCGCTTAAAAAAGCGATCGCGAAACCCGCAACGGAAGCCCAACCCCCGCGATCAAAGGCGGCGCCAAGAATCGCGTCCTTGCTGTAAAAACCCGCAAAGGGCCAAATACCGCTCAAAGAAAAAGCGGCCACAACAAAGAAAACGGCGGTAACAGGAATTTTCTTGAGGAGCCCGCCAGTCTCATCCACAGACGCGGTGGGTTTATGAAGAGCGTGGGCGATGTTTCCGGCGCAAAGAAATAAAGCGGCCTTAAAAAACCCGTGAGTGAAAAGATGAAAAACCGCGGATGAAACTTCGCCTAAACCCAAACCAAAGGCCATGATGCCCAAATGACTAACGGTCGAATAAGCCAAAATGCGCTTGAGATCCTTTCTTGTGGCGGCAATGATACCGGAGAAAACCGCAGTCAACGCTCCCACCGCCGCGATAGTGTTAGGTAAATGCGGAACTAAGGAAATCAGAGGCCAGGAACGCGCCATCAAGAATATTCCTGCCGTCACCATGGTGGCCGCGTGCATCAAGGCGGAGACGGGAGTGGGGCCTTCCATGGCATCTGGAAGCCAAAAATAAAGCGGAAACTGCGCCGATTTCGCAATCGCGGCTAAAAAGAGAAACCATCCCACGTAGGAGATAGCGGGCGACCCCTGGCCTAACAAAGGAAATAAAGCAGAAAACCGAGTTTGAGCAACGGGATAAACATTCATCAAAATTAAAAGCGCCAGGAAAAACCCGATGTCTCCAATACGGTTGGTAAAGAAAGCCTGTAAAGCCGCTCTCCGGGCTGAAGCCTTTTGATACCAGAAGCCGATCAGCAAATACGAGGAAAGCCCGACCATCTCCCAGAAAAGATACATCTGAACGTAGTTGTTGGCGACCACAAGCCCAATCATCGAAAGATAAAACAAATGAAACGCCAGAAAGAAGCGTCCAAAGGCGGGGTCATTTTCCATATATCCACCGGCATAAACATGAATAAGACCGCCAACCAGGGAAACTAGGCACAGCATCATCGCTGACAAACCGTCCAAACGAACGCCAAAGGAAATGGACCAAGAGCCCAGCGGCATCCATTTAAAAGGAGAAACATCCACAATATGGCCGGAATAAACTTGAGCCGCAATAGAAGCCGCCGCCACCCCCACGACCGCGCAGGACAAAATCATCGGCCAGTGCATCCACTGAGGCTTTCTCTTTAAAAGGAAGAAATATCCAAAAAGAAGAGCTGAAACCGGAGCTACGAAAAGGCAGATAACCGAAACAGGAATGCCCATGTCAGCCTTTCAACTCCATTAAAGCATCCGAATCCGGAAGCGTTTTATTTTTTCTCAAATGCAAAATCAAGGAAAGCCCGACCACCGCTTCCGCCGCCGCCACGCACAAGATAATTAAGGCCGCGGCAAGGCCGTTTGAATCTTGAAAAGCCGAGGCTTGAGCCACGAGCGGAATCAAGGCCGCGGAAATCATAATCTCAAGACCAAAAAGCATGAGTAAAAGCTGTTTTCGTAAAATCACGGCGCAAAGACCGGAGACAAAAAGAGCCGCTGAAATTAACCACACCCAGGGATTCATGCGCCTTTCCTTTTTCCCACTAACGCCAGTCCCGCTAAAAACATCAAAAGAGTTGCGGCTTCTGTTGCCGGAGAATACGCCCCGAACAAAACCGACCCTACCGCTAAATTATTCGGCGCAACCGCAGTGGTTGACGGAGAAAGCGCGCCCCCGTGAAAAATCAAAAAAAGTTCCGCCAAAAAACCCACTAAGAGAAGCGCGGCTATGGGGCGAGGAAGCAAAAAATCTCCCCAACGGGAACTCGTTGGTTTTGGAAAAGCCATGATGACGACGACGACCAAAACCATCACCGCTCCGGCGTAAATCACCATCTGCATCAACCCTAAAAGCGGCGAACCAGACAAGGAGAAAAGAAGCGCCACCTGAAGCATAACGCACAAAAGGCACATCGCCGCTGAATAAAGCGATTTCTGAAAGAGCATGAGGACTGAAAAGAAAACCGCCAGGCCTCCCGCAACCAACAGCATCAACCCCTCCATAGACCTATCTTAGTTTTTTTAAAAACAGGGAATCAAATCAAAAATATTTTTTACGTCTGGAATTTCGGACTAATGGACAATGATGAGAGAATCGTCATTTTGGAGCGAGTTATTGTTCTCTCCGCTATTGTTTTGAGATTTTTTATTGGAAGGCTGAACGTTTGGAGACGCGCTCGAAGAATTGGAGGAACCGGACTGAGGGGAATTTCCTTCATTGGGAGAATAAAACATGCTGGAATGGGTTCCACCCCACTTAAAGGTCAGGGAAATTCGGTTGGCCTGTCCCAAGGCCCCGTAAGGAATGAGCGCATAGTCAAAGCTCAAATCGGGGCGGGCCACGCCAAAGCCGAAAGAAAACCCGGTAAATCCGCCGATGCTGTTAAGCGTGTAAGAACTGTATCCCGCCCGCCCGGAAAAGTCCCACTGGGAATCTCGCCAAATATCATATTCCGTCCCGATATTAAAATAGGGATTTCCCCCTTCAGGGAAACCGATATCCAAAGCTCCCAGCCAATTGGGCGAAATCTGATACGACGATCCCACGTGCATCGCAAACGGCAAAGGACTTGAAACCTGATCAAAAGTCATCGGCGGTCCCCAATTATCCACCGTCAACGCCCAGCGAAATTTTCCGCCCAGATAAAGCGGCGACAGAAGCCCTAAATTGACCGCTTCGCTGTTGGCTTGACTGACAATTTCAGACTCAATAAACGAGCCGGAAAAGCCCAGCGAATACCCCGACAACATTCCCGCATTGTCTCCCAGGGGATAGGCGTAACCAGCGGAAAGAGCGAGATCATAGGGATTAAAATTCCCGATGTTTTGATAATTTTGCGTCTCGGCAATGGAGCCCGCGGAAAAATACTGCGCCGAAAAACCTAAAGCGCCGTCTGTTCCCATATTATGGGAATAAGCTCCGTAGTCAAAAGAAGTGTTCGCCAAATACGGAGCGTACATCACCGTCGCGGAATTATTCGGCGTTTGGGTTAGAGCCGCCGGATTCCAATACATCGCCGTCGCGTCGTTGGCGACCGCCGTATAGGCCCCGCCCATTCCCATCGCTCTTGCCCCCACGCCAAGATTTAAGAAATCGGCCGTCGTAATTCCGTTGGCCGCCGAGGAAAAATTCGCGGCTTTAACGGGCGCGCCGAAAACGGTAAAAAATAGAAAAATAAGAGGCATTCTATCTCTGAACGGCGACTTTCAAAGTCGTTTCCGTTCCGTTTCCACGCACAAAAACAAAATAGACTCCGCTCGCGACCATGCGCCCCGAGGAATTGGTCGCGTCCCATTTAGCCACCCCGGTTGAGTCCGCCGTCAGGCGCTTAACAAGAAGCCCCGAGATCGTATAAATTTCAAGGCTCGAATTTGCCGGAAGATTGCTGAAAGTGGTATCAGTAATTCCGCGAGCCGGACGAATGGGATTATTTGAAATTTGAATTCCCTGGGTCGAAGAGGGCAGGGAAGCCAGCCCCATAATCTCGAATGTGGAAAAACGATCGCTGGAAGCGGTGACAAGCTCTTGAGAGGTATCCGAGTTGGAAATTAAGGGAATCCAGGTTCCGACATTTAAATCGCAACGGGCGATAAAAAAATTCTGAGGCTGAACGCCCGGCGGCAAAACGGCATTAGCGTAAGAAATGGAAATGGGAACCTCGAAATTAGGCGGCGGTTCAACGGCGGGGTTTAAGGCGACCGTGATCCCGACCCCCTCATCGGTCATCGGCTTTCCCGGCGGCATTTGACAAGAAAGGTCTGACAAAGACGGAGTCGTCACGACAACAGTGACTGGCTCATTAAAAGTATTCGGAGGAAAGTCAATGGTCGAAAGTCCCTTTGGTCCCAAAAAAGTCACCACTCCGCCGGATGAGGTAATCACCTGCGCGGCCTGGGAAATAGACAAGGTCGAAGTTGAAGCCAGCGAAATATAGTTAGGGCTTAAAGCCCAATTGAGAGCGCCTAGTCGCAGATAATAAGTGGTCTCGGGATAAAGGTTGGACAAAACTAGAGAATAAAGCGCGGTGTTTTCCGTCAAGCTGGAAGTCACGACCCCGGTAAAATCAGAAGCGGTCGAGGTTTCGAGTAGATATCCCGCGCAATTGGAACAAATTGCATAAGTTACGCTGATGCTGGAAGCAAAAACAGTCTCCGCAGGAGTGTTTGAATTTTGAGTCAAAGGAGAAGCGAGAGTGACAGAATAGGACGGAGAACTAGTCGGTCCTTGGTTTCCTAAGACGTTCACGGCCCCAATCGTCAATGCTTCCGTGGTGTTAGGTGGAAGGCCGGTCAGGGTAAAAGAAGAAACCGAGGCTGACACATTGGCCAAAAACTCATTGGGCGAAACCGTGGCGGAATAAACGTTATAAGAAGAAACTCCCACGACCGGAGACCAGGACCAGGTGATGGATGAAACTCCAATCATGATCGGCGAAACGTTTTGCGGAGCAGGAAGCGGAGCCAGGGCCTCGATCAAGGCGTTTCCTTTGAAAGAACCCCAGCCCGAGGCATTATCATAACCAGGCCCGGCGTTGTAATAACCGTTATTGCCGCTCGTGATATCGTTAAAAATTGTGGAATAAGAAGAACCTGAAGCCAAGGCGTAAAGAGCGGGACTGACAAATCCCAGAGGAGAATATCCTTCGCTTGCGCGAAGTTGGTTAATACGCGCGGTCATCGCCGCCCAAAGAGGCGCGGCGCAACTGGTTCCTCCAGTAAGGGTTGCATTCCCGTTATTACATGTGCCTCCAATACAAATGCTATAGGGGGATGAGTTCGGATCGGCATTTAAGGCCACATCAGGGACATTGCGGTTGGTCGAGGAGTATTCGGTCGAAACTCCATTTTGATAGCTCGGCAAGGGCCAATTGGTTGAAGGATAATTCGCGACCCCGCCACCGCCCGCGCCATAAGTCGCGCAATTGGTTCCGGGATTATTTGAAGAATTACACTCATTATTATAATTCCAGACTGTTTCGGTAATGGAACCGCCCAAGGTTCCCGACAAACTCGTTCCGCCGACTCCCGTCACATAGGGTTGGGACGCCGGATCGTCGGTCAAAAGGTTTCCGGACCAAGACTCTCCATACCCAGAGGCGTCATAGGCCCCGGCATCGCCGGCGGCGGCGTAAATGGTTTGCCCTTGGCTCGCCATTTGCTGAAAAATCGTATTTTCAGTATTCATAAAAGAGTTGTCCGAGAGATAGGTGTCTTCCTCATCCTGTCCCCAGGAAGTGCTGATATTATTAGCCAAATCCGAGGAAGCGATTAGAGAATAAGCATCAAGAATTCCTTGGTCTGTGTTGGGAGCGGTATAGACCAAAATATCTGAGGCGCCAGACGAAAGAGCCACCATGAGTTCCATATCCAAGGCGACTTCAGTCATGCCTCCATCCGAAGACGCGGTTGAGGAATTGCAAGGCAGATTTTGTCCTGATCCGCAAAGATTAGCTTGATTATCCACCGAGACATAGGTAATTGGAGTCTGTGGAAGAGAAAATTGTCCCTCGTAAAGCGCAACATCGGAGGGATAGCCATTGGAATTAGTGATGTACCCATCCAATTCCAAAAGAGCCAAGGTTTGCCCGGAACCGTTGAGAGAATTATTGAGAGAATAAACCGATTCAATATCGGCCGGAGCGAGCCCCGGGCCAGGTCCCGTCATTCCCGACAAAGTTTTAGGCGAGGCTAAACCCGATATTCCTGAACGCCGAAACGCCAAACGCGGCTTGTGCGCCCCTCTGAAATTGGAAAGGCCCACCACCGCCAAGAGATTCGGGGTTAAGGATTGGGGAATCATCGGGTTTGAATCATTGGCGCGAAAAATCTGTCCGCTTGGATGCTGATAATAATTCAGATGAACGCTCAAGGCATTTTCAACTTGAGAAGCCGAACCCATGACCTTAACCACCAAACTGTTCGGATCATCCGGACCATCCAGAGAAAGACCCGCCGATTGAGCAAAAGATTTAAGGGTCTGCCTTTTGAGCGCCAAATTAAACTTCTGGGCAAATTGCGCTGGCGTCAGAAAATTTCTGTGGAGTGGATCGCCTGAATAAATTTGAGCCAAGGTCTGATTCATCAGATTCTGATCAACGGCGACGACCAGACTCAAATGAACGGTTTCCGTTGAAGCCACCGGGGCAATTTTAGATGAAACCGCGATTTGAGGCGCAATATGACCCGTCAAAGCGACTAAGGGGCCTGCGGCCCTGGCGAAAACGGGAAACAAAAGAAATAAAAAAGGGGACAGTCCCCTTTTTACTAAAAAAAAGGGGACTGTCCCTTTTTTACTAGCGAACCTTGACTTCTTCGTAAATGGGCGTCCCACTCGATCGCGCGTATTCCTGGAAGGTCTGGGTTAGTTTTTTAGTGATGGGTCCCGGAACGCCGCCGCCAATCAAATGACCGTCTATCTTAACCGCCGCGACCACTTCCGCCCCGGTCCCAGTCACAAACGCCTCATCGGCCCGGTAAAGCTCATGAACGGTGAAGAGTTTTTCCTCGACCTCAAGTTTTAAGGAATTGCGCGCAAGCTCGATCACCGCGCTCCGGGTCACCCCATTTAAAATCCCCGCGTAAACCGGCGGAGTGTAGAGCCGTCCGCTTGAGACGTAAAAAATGTTATCTCCCGTGCATTCGGAAACGTATCCTTGCTGATTAAGCAAAATCGCCTCTTGCGCCCCCGCCCGCACGGCTTCAGCCCGCGCCATGATATTGGGCAAATAGTTCAGAGACTTAATCGCCGGAGACAACTGATCAGGCGTTCTTTGGCGGATGCTTGAGGTAATCAACTCGAGACCTTTCTCGTAAAAACTCGGCGGATAAAGCTCGATTTTGTCCGCGATGATAATGACGCTCGCGTTTTTCTTGCATTTCCGCATATCCAAGCCCAAATCCCCGATTCCCCGGGTCACGACCAGACGAATATAGGCATCCTTGAGTTCGTTGATGCGAAGACTCTCAAGCAAGGCCTCTTCAATTTTCTTAAGCGACATCGGCACCGAAAGAAAAATAGCCTTGGCGGATTCTTCCAGGCGCTTTAAGTGTTCGTCTAAACGAAAGACGCGTCCGTTGTAAGCCCGAATGCCCTCAAAAACCCCGTCTCCATAAAGAAGCCCGTGATCGAATACGGAAACTTTCGCGTCCTCTTTTTCATGAAACTTGCCGTCAATAAATACTTTCATCACGCAACCTCTACTCTGTTAGGATTGAACCCCAAGGACCTCGCTTAAAGCCCCGTCCTGCATATGAAAAACCCGAAACGCCTTGAGCGCGGCTTCTTCATTATGCGTCACCAAAATGACCGCGGTCAAACGTTGGCGGGCCAAGGCCTCTAAATCTTTAAATACCATTTCTCCGTTAGCCTTGTCGAGGTTTCCCGTCGGCTCATCGGCCAGGATAATGTCGGGCTGATTCATCAAAGCCCGGCAAAGGGCGGCCCGTTGGCGTTCCCCGCCCGAAACCTGAGATGGGTAACGTTCGGCAATTTGAAGAAGCCCCAAATGCTCCAAAAGCCCCAAGGCCCGCTTTCGTGCCTCGGAATAAGACGCTTTTTTGGCGCGAGTGGAAATCAAGGCCGGAAACAAGATATTTTCAAGAATCGTAAACTCTGACAGAAGGGCGTCGAATTGAAAAACAAAGCCCAGTTTTTCGTTTCGCAACAAAGCGCGGGCTTCTTCTTTTAAAGCCAGGGTCTTTTTGCCGGCGATGAAAACATCTCCGGAATCCGGCTGATCCATCAGCCCCAGCATATTGAGGAGGGTTGATTTTCCCGATCCGCTGGGACCTAAAATGGCGACAAACTCTCCGGGTTTCACGGCAAACGAAACGTCTTTTAAAGCCGCGACGGAATTTTCGCCTTTTCCATAGGATTTTTTTAAATTTCGCGCTTCTAAAACGTAAGAAGACTCCGCTTTATCCATAGTGAATGGCCTCAACTGGCTCAACTAGGGACGCTTTCCGGGCCGGATATAAAGTCGCCAAAACCGCAAGCAAAAGACCCACGACCGACACCGCAATAACATCCGTCGCTTGAATGTCCACGGGAACGCGCGAGAGATAATAAATATCTGAGGGAAGACGGACAATCGGATAATGGACGATGACGTAGCAGAGAGTAAAACCCAGTAAAAGCCCCATCAAGAGACCAAAGCCGCCGATGATGAGGCCCTCAGCCAGAAAAATCCGGCGAATCTGTTTGGGCGTTGCGCCCATCGCTTTTAAAATTCCAATATCCCGCGTTTTTTCAACGCTGTGGACAATCAAGGTCGAGGCGATATTGAGGCTGGCGACCAGAATAATCAAAACCAAAATTAAAAACATGACAAACTTTTCAAGTTTTAAGGCGGAAAAAAGAGTCTGGTTCATCTGGGCGTAGGTGCGGACCACCGCGCCAAAGCCGAGCTTTTGCCGCAACTCATCTGCGACTCGAGAAACCAAGGAGATATTTTTTAGCCGAACTTCGAGCCCTGTCGCCTGGGTTTTAAGGCCGAAAAATGCGGCCGCCGCGGGAATATTGGTATAGGCCGTCATGGAATCATATTCATAGTAGCCAGTGTGCAAAAGCCCCAACACCTTGAATTTTTGCATTTTGGGAACGAGCCCGATGGCCGTCGCCATTTCCTTGGGAGAAACCAAAACGACTTCATCTCCCACCCACGCGCCGACGTTTCGGGCTAATTCTTCTCCCAGAACAATTCCGGGGATTTCCCCGTTTTTGTCCAAGTCCTTCCAGGAGCCTTCGCGAAGTTTTTGGCCCAAATTATTGACCTTAAATTCGCTTGCCGGCTCCAGCCCCTTTAAAATAATGCCCGAGGTGTTGTGGTCATAGCTTAAAATCGCTTGTCCAATGACAAAAGGCGCCACCGCCTGAACATGAGGATTCGAGAGAATTATTTTTTGAAAACCCGCGATATCGGCTGATTGACCCAATCCGTAAACAGTCATGTGCGCCTGAGCGCCAATAATTTTTTTCTCGATATCGGTTTGAAAACCGTTCATCACCGACAAGGTCGTAATCAGAGCCGCGACTCCCACGCAAACGCCCAAAATGCCGATCAAAGCCGTCGCGCCAGCAAAAAGACCCTTGCGTTTAGCTTTAAGATACCGGAATGCGACAAAAAGCTCAAACGGAAGAATCTGTGTCACTGGCCCCCGTTCGGGTTCTTGGGTTGCGAGAGTTCGACGCTCGGCTTAAGGGTAGGAAAGAAAATGACGTCTCGAATAGAGCTTTGACCGGTGAAAAGCATGACCAGGCGATCAATTCCAATTCCGATTCCGCCGGTCGGCGGCATTCCCGCCTCCATGGCCTCGACAAACTCCGCGTCCAAAATATCCGCCTCGTCATTTCCCTCGTCTTTTTTCTGACGCGCCTGTTCTTTAAGGCGCTCGACTTGATCGAGAGGATCGTTGAGCTCGCTATAGGCGTTTGAAATTTCCTGCCCGGCGGCGAAGCACTCAAAACGCTGAACCAGGGACTCGGTTCCAGATTTAAGTTTCGCCAAGGGCGTCACCGCCGTCGGATAATCAAAAACAAAGGTCAGCCCCTCAAAATGGTTGAGGATATGTAAATCCATGATGCGGTCGAAAATTTTAGCGCTGGAAGCTCCGTCTCCGGCGGGAACATGAAGGCGATGGGCCAAATCCAGAAGAGCCGCGGAGTTAAAGCGCTTTCCGTCTAAAATCCGGTCAATTTTTTCGCCGCAAAATTTTTCCCAGGCCTCCGGAAGATAAACCCTGGCAAAAGGGGGCTTAAGCGAAATCTTTTTGCCGTTAAATTCAACCTCATGAATCCCCGTCGCCTCCGCGCAGGCCGCGACCAAGCGCTCAAAAAGAAGGGCCATGCCTTGGTAATCGGAATAGGCTTCATACGCCTCAATCATCGTAAACTCGGGGTTGTGCCGGGTGTCAATGCCTTCATTTCTAAAAACGCGCCCGATTTCGTAAACCTTGTCGAACCCCCCGATGATCAGGCGTTTTAAATAAAGTTCGGTCGCGATACGCAAAACCATGTCGGATTCAAGGGCGTTGTGATGGGTCTCAAAGGGTTTGGCCGAAGCCCCGCCCGCCTGGGATAAAAGAACCGGGGTTTCAACCTCGATAAAACCCAACGAGTCCAGGGTCTTTCTAATGGTTGAAATAATGCGGCTTCTCAAGACAAAAACCCGGCGGGTTTCTTCAGAAGAAATGAGATCCAAATGGCGCTGGCGGTATCTGAGCTCGACATCTTTAAGCCCATGCCATTTTTCCGGCAAAGGACGAAGAGCTTTAGCCAATAAAACCGTCTGCTGAGCGGCAATCGTCGGCTCTCCGGTTTTAGTTTTAAACATGGCCCCGGAAACGGAAACAAAATCTCCGGCATGGACATCTCTTTTAATAAGCTCAAACTCCGGTTCCTTCATCGCGTCTTTCTTAAAATAGACCTGAATTTTTCCGCTTGAGTCCTGCAAATGAGCGAAAAGGCTTTTACCCATATCCCGAAGGCTGACCACCCGGCCGGCTGCGGCGACTGTTTCCGTTCCGTGTTCGCCGGCTGAAAGGTTTTGCGCCAGATTAAAAGCCGCGAGGCAAGAATGAGTTTTTTGAGACTGCGCCGGATAGGGGTCAACGCCGCGCGAGCGCAAATCAAGAACCTTGGCGATTTTCTGGGAGCGAACTTCTTCCAAGCCGCCAGAAATTGGAATAGAGCCTTGCGTTTCCGCCGAATGAGTCATTTTATTTTTTCCCGGCCAAGAGGTTAACAATCAAATCTTTCAGGACTTTCGGATTAAAGGGCTTTTGAACGTAGGCCGCGACATTAGGAGCCATTTCAAAAAGCTCGCGCATTTTTTGACCCTTGGCTGTTAAAATGACGATGGGGATTTTCGCCGTTCTCGGGTCGGCTTGGAGTTTTGCGTTCAAGGCGTATCCATCCATCACCGGCATCATGATGTCCAAAATAACGATATCGGGCAAAACGACGTTTGAATCCACCGGCTCAATGCCGAAATGTTTCAAGGCCAGTTCGCCGTTGGCGGCGTCCGAGACCTCAAAACCCGATTTCTCCAAAAACGCCTTAAGAAGAGTCACGATTTCCGGCTCATCGTCTACAATTAAAACCCCTGGTTTTTTTTCGCTCATTTTTTACGCTCCAGAACCTGGGCGATGACTTGTCTGAGCTTTTGAATATCAAAAGGCTTGTTGACATACGCGGCGACGTTCGCCCGGTCAAAGAGCTCCCGCATTTCGCCCTTGGCCGTCAAAACAATGACCGGAATTAAGCGAGTTGACTCTATTTCCTGAAGTTTTGTGCAAACGGAATAGCCGTCCATGATCGGCATCATGACGTCAAGCAAAATCAAGTCAGGAACAAATTGAAGAGCTTCTGTTTTCTTGTTGAGGTCAATCCCCATCTTACCCAAAGCTTCAAGTCCGTTATAGGCTTCCGTCACCTTGTGCCCGTCTTTTTCAAGAAGAAATTTGAGTAAGGTGACGACATCTTTTTCATCCTCAACGACCATGATGTTTGCCATAGGGGCATTTTAACATTTTTTTGATAGCGCTGAATAAATTAAAATACCTATATGGCGGTCAAAAAAACCGAAGCGGACAAAAGTAAAATCAGCGTCGCCTTGAACCGAAAGGCGCGTATGCTCTATGAGATTTTTGACACTTTTGAAGCGGGCTTGGCTCTTAACGGCGGAGAAGTCAAATCTCTGAGATCAGGACGCATTTCCTTGGACGGCTGTTTCGGACAATCAAGAGACGGCGAGCTTTATCTTTTCAATCTCCATATTCCCCATTATAGTTTCGACTCCAATGCCCCCGCCGATCCACGACGATCTCGAAAACTCCTTTTGCATAAGGGCGAAATAAGAAAAATTTTAAACCAGATTGACGTCAAGGGAATGACCCTGGTCCCGCTTGAGATTTATTTTAAGCGCGGCTGGGCCAAGGTGAGTCTCGGGATCGCGCGCGGAAAAAAAGGCCCCGACCGACGGGAAGAACTCCACAAAAAAGCGCTCAAGCGCGAAACCGAAAAAAGTTTTAAAGGAAAGTTTAGGGCTTAACAGAAAAAGGGGACAGTCCCCTTTTTAAAACCGCAGGCCTAAACCGCCTTCCGTTCCGCTTTCGCCGTGGAGAAGAACATAGGCAAGATGAATATAGAAAAACTGGCCAGGACGAAATTGAACTCCGGCGGTAAAGCGGTCTCCCCAAGCCCTGACATAGTCGCCGTCCAGGGAAGGATCGAGGTTCGCATTTTTGACGGAAAGATTCGTTAAATCAACGCCAGCCCCCAAATAAGGCGTAAATTTCTGAGTTCCCATGGAAGCCACCAAATTGCATCCAAAATGGCTAGCTGAAAAATCCTGTTCGGTCACCGAATCAGCGACGCCTGAAATCATGAGCTGCGGAGACCAGGGCGTGTCTTTGGGCTTAATGATTCCATATCTTAAGCCGCCGCCCGCGACGGTCAAGCCGTCATAACTCATGCCGCGCACGAAACCGTCAATGCGAAAAGGAAGCCCCACTTCCGCTTGAACCATGGGCATACCGAAAGTTTGAGGTCCGTTGTGGCCTAAAATGGTGTCCCCCGCTTCGGGCGCAAATTGCGCGACCGCGTGAACCCCCACGTCAAAACCGGAAAAGCCCAAAATGCGCCCGGAATGAAAAGTGGATGAGCCCAAAATACCGCCCAAATCCCGGGCAAAAGGAGCGAGGGAAGATTTCGTCGCATAACTCGCGAAATTGTCATAGGATGCCTGGGCGAAAAGCCGAGACGGCAAAAACAGAACCCCAATGATTAGAAAAACGAGAAGCCGTCCACAACTTCTCACCGTAATTTCTCCCAAGCGATCCGGAGTCCTTCCAAGGTGAGATTTGGCGCGAAAATAGTACCGCTTGGCAAATCCTTTTTGAAGAGATGAGAAAGACCGCCGGTCGCGATTAAATGGGTTTTTGCTTTCAGAGTTTTCATCTCTTTGAGACTTAAGTCTAAAATTCTTTCAATCATGCCCAGATATCCAAAGTAAAGCCCGGCTTGGATACATTCGATTGTATCTTTTCCGAGCGCTCTTTTTGGCTTTTTGACTTGGACTAAAGGAAGCTTCGCCGTTTTTTCTTTCAGCGCCCACGCGGTCATGTTAGGGCCCGCCAAAATCGCGCCTCCCAAATAGACGGAATCAGCGGAAACACAATCAAAAGTCGTCGCCGTTCCAAAATCAATGACCACGGCTGGAAGACCATGAATTTCTTTGGCCGCCAAGGCATTAAGAACGCGATCGGCCCCCACCTCACCATAATTTTTCACGTTAAAACGAAGGCCCAAGGGCGACTGGGAACTGACCTGAATCGGGGAAACCCCAAAAGCGCCTTTAATAGCCTTACGAATTTTAAAATCCAAGGGCGGGACCACGCTTCCAAAAACGGCCGCGTCAACCGTCACGCGATTTTTTCTCGCCCCTTGGGAAAATCTTTTGACCCAATCTTTTAAAGAAAGTTTTGGAGAACTTGGGTATTCCCAGCGAGCGACAAGGCGCCCTCTTTCGAAGGCGCCTGCCGTCACGCTGGTATTTCCAACATCGAGGGCCAACAACATTGAAACGGGTCTTATTTCAAAGCTGCCGCCAAGTCTTTCACCGCCGAGGCTGATTTCTGAAGCGCCGCTTTTTCCTCGTGAGTGAGCTCGAGCTTAATAATCTCTTCGATTCCTTGAGTCCCTAATTTAACGGGAACGCCGACAAACACGCCCTCGATTCCGTATTCTCCTTGAAGGTAAGCCGCGCAAGGAATAATTTTATGCTTGTCTTTCAAAATCGCCTCGACCATTTCAGCCGCTGAAGCCGACGGCGCGTAATAAGCCGAACCGGTTTTGAGGAGCTTTACGATTTCAGCTCCGCCGTCCCGGGTTCTCTGAATGATGGCGTCCATCTTGTCCTTGGCGATAAATTCAGAAACCGGAATCCCCGCGACCGTCGAAAACCGGGGCATGGGAACCATCGTGTCTCCGTGTCCACCCAAGACCATGGCATGAACGTTTTCGGCGGAAACGTTCAAAGCGTCCGCGATAAAAAAGCGCATCCGGGCGGAATCCAAAGCCCCCGCCATTCCGATGACGCGATGTTTAGGAAATTTGGAGGTTTTAAGCGCGACTTGACACATCGCGTCCAGGGGATTGGAAACGATAATCAAAATCGCGTTCGGAGAATATTTCGCGATTTCCTGCGTCACGTTTTGGACGATCCCGGCATTGATGTTTAAAAGATCGTCGCGGCTCATGCCGGGCTTTCTCGGAACGCCGGCCGTGATAACGACGACATCGGAATTCTTAGTCGGCTCATAGGTCGTGGCTCCAGTGATTTTCGAGTCATAACCGTAAATCGGAGAAGACTCCATCAAATCAAGGGCCTTTCCCGCGGGCATCCCCTCGGTTTGAGGAATGTCAACCAAAACCACATCTCCCAATTCCATCTCCGCGAGTCTCTGGGCGAGACTGGCTCCGACATTTCCGGATCCGACGACCGTCATTTTTTTTCGCATAATAAGTCTCCTTGTTTTTATAGCGGCATATTGCCGTGCTTCTTTTTGACTCCTTCCACTTTTTTATTTTTGAGGAAGCGCAAAGCGCGAATGACCTTTTGGCGAGTTTGAGAGGCGACAATCACCTCATCCACGTATCCGCGGCTGGCCGCCTGATAGGGAGAAGCGAACTCCTCCCGATAAGCTTTCAAAAGCTCTTCCCGGCGCTTGTTCGGATCGGGAGCGCGTTTGATCTCATCTTTAAAAAGGATGTCCACCGCCCCTTGCGGACCCATGACCGCGATTTCAGCCGAAGGCCAGGCGAAATTAAGGTCCCCGTGAATATGCTTGGAACTCATAACGTCATACGCCCCGCCGTAAGCCTTTCGCAGGATAACGGTCACTTTTGGAACCGTCGCCTCGCAATAGGCGTAAAGAAGTTTCGCGCCTCTTCTAATAATTCCTCCGTGCTCCTGATCGATGCCCGGCCAATAGCCGGGAACATCCACCAGTGTCACAATGGGAAGGTTAAAAGCGTCGCAAAAGCGAACAAAGCGAGATCCCTTTTCGCTTGCTGAAATATCGAGAGCTCCGGACAAAACCCCCGGATTATTGGCGACAAGACCCGCGACTTCCCCGTTTAAGCGGATAAAACCGACCACTAAATTCCGCGCAAAGCCGCGATGAACTTCCAGAAATTGCCGGCTGTCGGCCAATTCTCGAATCACTTCATGGATGGAATAGGATTTTTTAGGATCCATTTCGGCCACTTCGTCAAAAAAAGGGCTCACCCGGTTGGGATCATCCGACGGCAAAACCGAAGGCGGTTTTTCCCCCGCGTTTTGGGGGAGATATTCCAAGAGTTCCCGAATCTGCCGAAAACAATCTTGTTCGCTTCCAGCCACAAAATGGGAAACCCCAGATTTTTGGCCGTGGGTCTCGGCCCCTCCCAAGGTCTCAAAATCGCACACCTCCCCGGTGGCAGACTTGACGACATCCGGACCCGTGATGAACATATGGCTGATTCCGTCGACCATGAAAACAAAATCCGTCAAGGCCGGAGAATAAACCGCGCCGCCCGCGCAAGGACCCATAATCGCTGAAATCTGGGGAATCACTCCGGAGGACTCAACATTCCGGTAAAAAATTTCGGCATATCCGCCAAGAGCCTCGACTCCTTCTTGAATGCGGGCGCCCCCCGAATCGCAAAGCCCAATGACGGGAATTCCGGATTCCAAGGCAATATCCATCACCTTGCAAATTTTTCGGGCGTGAGCGAGCCCCAAGGTTCCGCCCGCGACCGTAAAATCCTGAGAGAAAACGCAAACCGGACGGCCATGAATGCGGCCAAAGCCGGTAATCACGCCGTCGGCCGGAAAATATTTTTTATCCAGACCAAACTCTCGCGCGCGCTTTTCGACTAATAAATCCAACTCTTCAAAAGAATCGTCATCTAAAAGAAGGTCCAGCCTTTCCCGGGCGGTCAATTTCCCTTTCTCTTTATGCGCCTTTTCCCGCTCGGGCCCGCCGCCCGACATCGCGCGCTTCTGGCGGCTCTCCAAGGCCTTGGTCTTGGGTGAGATTCTGGAATCCTCGACAAATTCGTTATTCATGGGGCTCCACAAGTTCAATGAGAGTATTCTGGGTTCCCTTGGGATTGAGGAAACAAACCTTGTGTCCGCGCGCGCCAATTCGAGGACGCGCATCAATCAAGGGAAACCCTAGATTTTTTAGTTCTTCCATCTTTTCGGAAATCCGGGAAGTCTCGAAAGCCAGGTGATGAAGGCCCGGCCCTCTTTTTTCGATAAAACGCGCGACCACGCTATCGGGGCTCGTCGCCTCCAAAAGTTCCAGAAAAGTCTCCCCCGCCTTTAAAAACGCCACCCGCACCTTTTGACTGGGAACCTCTTCTTCGGAAAAAATCTCAAGACCAAGGGCCTTTCGGTAAAACGCCGCGGAATCTTGAATTGAATGGACCGCGATGCCGATATGTTCCAGTTTCATTTTAAAATTTCAGACGCCAAATCTACTAAATTCATTTTATGATCGACCAAGTCTTCAATATCTTTTTCCGAGACCTTGCTTAAAAAATCACGGTAAAGCCGTCTGGAGACGTAGAGAGACAATTCTTCCCGGCACTGGTTTTTAAGACGCCTCCGTCCCTCGGAGGTTTCTTTCAAATATTTTTCATGTCGGTCTAAAGACTCAAGGAGAGGCTCAAGCCCCTCTCCATCACGCGCAGACGCCGCCAAAACCGGAGGCTCCCAAGCTCGAGGCTCTTTTGTTTCGACGAGAACGCCAGCATCCAGACCGCCATGATGAAGACGTTCTTGGACAGACAACGACCTCGCTTGCCCCAAACCCAAAGCCGCGCGAATGTCGGAGACCGCCTTATCTTTTCCTTCTAAGTCCGCTTTATTGACCACGAATAAATCTCCGATTTCCATGACTCCGGCCTTCATCGCCTGAATTTCATCTCCCAACTGCGGGGTTGTCACATAAACGACGGTATCGGCCGCGCGCGCAATGGCCACTTCATCTTGACCGATGCCAACTGTTTCAATCAAAATCTTATCGCATCCATAGGCTTCGAGAACATGGATTTGGGAAAAAATGGTGCCGGAAAGCCCGCCTACCATCCCCCGGGAGGCGATCGAACGGATAAAAACTCCCGTATCCCCGATATGCTCTTGAATGCGCAAGCGATCTCCCAAAAACGAACCGCCTGAAATCGGACTGGAAGGGTCCACCGCGAGCATTCCCACTTTTAAATTTCGCTTGCGGTAAAGAGAAATGAGTCGCGAGGATAAGGACGATTTTCCCACGCCCGGCGGGCCGCAAAGCCCGATTTTTTGCGCGCGGCCTAAATCCTTAAAAAAAGCCCGCAAAATTTCATCGGCTTCTTTCTGTCCATCCGCCGCCAAGGTCAGGGCTCTTGAAACCGAAACCAAATCTCCGCGCTTGACGCCTTCGATGGCGTCGGAAACCTTGCTATTTTTTTTCAAGTCTTTCTCTCAAATAACCGACAATAGAAGAAAGCGGAGTCCCGGGGCCAAAGACTTGATCGACGCCTTGTTTTTTCAGTTTGGCCACATCCTCATCCGGAATAATTCCGCCGCCGAAAACGACGACATCCTCCAAGCCTTCTTTTTTCAAAAGCCGAACGACTTCCGGAAAAAGAGTCATGTGCGCCCCCGACAAAAGAGACAAGCCGACCGCGCTCACGTCTTCCTGAAGAGCGGCATTCGCGATCATCTCCGGAGTCTGTCGGATGCCGGTATAAATGACTTCAAAACCGGCGTCTCTAAGAGCCCGCACGATGACCTTGGCCCCCCGATCATGCCCGTCCAGACCAGGTTTCGCGATCAAAACGCGATGAGGCCTCAAATTTGACTCCTGAACATTTCCCGCTTTCACCATATTCCCTCCGGATTTTCCATTAAATGAATAAACGCCTCCACAACGCGCGGATCAAAAGCCGTTCCCGAACCTTCCTTGGCCTCTTTAAGGGCTCGCACATAAACTTCATCTTTTGTTTGGCCGGACATGCGCAGTTCCTCAACGGCTTCAACCAAGCCCAAAATTCTCGCGCCCAGGCAAATTTCTTCTCCCTTGGCTCCGCTAGGAAAACCCGTCCCGTCAAATTTTTCATGGTGCTGACTGATCATGGGAATGGCCGCGCTCAACATCTTGATTCCTTCCAACATTCGAATGGAAAATTCCGGATGCATGGACTCCATCGGCCGTTCCACTCCCCACAAATCCAAAAGCCGCGGATTTTTTAAAGCGAGATAGCCCATGTCATGCAAAAGCCCCGCGTAATAAAGCGCGCGATAATCCTGCCCCTCAAGCTCTAACTCCCGCCCAATCGCACAGGCCAGGCGCGCCGATCTCTCAGGATGCCCGAACATGGACGGGCGAACGCTCTCAACGCAGGAAATGAGTATCTCAAGAACATTGGCGAAAAAGTTTTTCTGCTCGGTCAAAATTTTTGTGTTAATCACCGACAAAGAAGCCAGGGAAGCCAGGCTTGAAAGAATCTTGACGTCTTCTTCTGTATAAACGCCCTCGCATTTATTGAGGACCTCAAGAACGCCGACGACTTCGTTTTGAAAAAGCATCGGAACGCAAACCAAAGAGCGGGTTTGAAAACCGGAAGCATGATCAAAGCGGCCTAAAAAGCGCGGATCGGACTTGGGATCGTTGATGAGTTCAGGCTTTTTGGTTTGAGCGACCGCCCCCGCAATCCCTTGACCGACCGGTAAGGTCATGGTTTTAAGGGTGCGGCTCCCTTCGCCGGAGGCGACGCGAAAATAAAGATTTTTCTTATCTTCCGTTAAAAGTAAAATAGAACTGGCCTCGGAATTAGACAGTCGTTCCGCGGCTTTCCCGATTTTTTCAAGCAAATCGTCCAAATCAACCGCGCTGCCGAAATTTTTCGCAATCTCGAAAATCTCAGTTCCAACAAGAGGAGAAGACTCCATTTCTTTAGTCATTATCCTCAACCCCTCCCAAAACTTCTCGAACCGTCGTAAGACCCGTCTTCACTTTCTCAAGACCGTCTTGAACCAAGGTCTTTAAGCCCTCTTTAACGGCTTCTTGCCGGATCAAATCAGCCGGAGACTCTCGAAGAGCCAAGGACTTGAGATTATCCGACATCAACAAAAGTTCATGAAGCCCCAAACGTCCTTTGAAACCCAGGCTGTTGCAAGCCGAACACTTCGCCCCTCCAATGGGAGGCCCGTAAAGTTGAATCTTGAGAGGCAAATTAACGCCGTGATCTTTAAACACCCGCATTTCTTCGGCGGTAGGCTCATGCGGAATCTTGCACTCCGGACAAAGGCGGCGAGACAACCTTTGCGCCAACACCGCTTTAATCGTGGTCGCGACCATGAAAGAAGGAATCCCCATCTCAATGAGGCGCAGAATCGCGGCGATGGAATCATTCGTATGAATGGTCGAAAAAACCAGGTGTCCGGTCATGGCCGCTTCCATGGCAATTTTAGCCGTTTCCTCATCCCGGATTTCGCCGACCATGATCACGTCCGGGTCGAGTCTCAAAAACGAACGCAAAGCCGAGGCGAAATCGAATTTCTTGCCTTCTCCCAGTTTAATATCCGGATTGACGGGAACCTGAACGATGCCGTCAAGATTGTATTCGACCGGATTTTCGGCGGTTAAAATTTTAATGTCCGGGCGATTAATGTAATTGAGCGCGGCGTAAAGAGTCGTCGATTTTCCCGAACCCGTAGGCCCGCTGAGCAAAACGAGTCCATAATTCTTCTTCCCGCCGATTCCTTTTAAAATACCCGTGAATTTTTCCAACGTCTCGGGCAAAAAGCCCATTTTCTGGATATCCACTTGGACCGCCTTGCGGTCTAAAATTCGCATAACGCAAGATTCGCCGTAAACGGTCGGCACCATCTCGACTCGAAACTCCAAGGGGCGCCCTTCCGCCAACACTTGAATGCGGCCTGATTGAGGAACCCGGCGCTCAGTGATATTCATCGAGTTGGTCATGATCTTAATTTTCGCGGAAATGGCGTTCCGATAATTCCACGGAACCGTAAAAGGCCCCGGAACCAGCGTTCCATCCACGCGGTAGCGAACAAGAATTTTCGAGCTTTTTCCCGCGGGGTCCTCAAAAGGTTCGATGTGGATATCCGAAGCCCTTAACGACACCGCCGTCAAAATAATGGCGTTGACGATTTTCTCGATTTCCGGAGCGTCGGCGTCGATTTCAGCGATATCGGAACGGGGAGCGTCAAGGCCGAATCCTTCCGCATTTTGTTCGACCACCACCTCTTTGTTGACCATTTCGGCCACCATTCGATTGACGGCCTCGACTTTCCCGTAGATTTTTTCAAAAGCTTTGGAGATATCTTTCGGCAGCGCCAGATGAGGAACAATGTCAAAACCCGAGCGCAAAGAAATATCTTCCGCCGCGAAAAAATCCCAGGGATCGGCCATAGCCACTGAAAGAGACTTCCCCTCTTTGGCGAAAGCCACTGATTTATAACGCCGGGCCGCGGGCTCGGGAATAATTTTAACGACGGTCTCATCCAACTCGACACTAGGCAAATCGACGCTTTTCACCTGCCACTCTTTTCCCAAGGCTTCCAGCAGAACTTTTTTTTCAACAAAGCCGCCCTCGGCAAAAGCGTCTAGAAGCGAGACTCCATTGACTCTGGAAAAATTCTCAACCTCCGGAATTTTTCCGCTCTCAAGGAGCTTGGCTTCCATCAAAATTTCAAAAGCGGACTTTCGCCTGCTCAATCCCCTAACCGCCATGGTGTTCTCCAAAGACCTTTCGCAAAACGCCGCAGATTTCGCCTAAACTCGCGCGACTTTCAACGCAAGACAAGATCAATGGAAAAAGATTGTCCTTGCCACAAGCAGCCTCTTCAAGCTCTCCGAGAGAGCGGCTGGCCGCCTCCTGGTCGCGGGTTTTTTTAAATTTTGAAAGGCGAGAAATGGCTTCTTTTTCAAGTTTCAAAGAAACTTTCAGAATTTTCGTTTTGGAATCTTTTCCGCCTTCGGCCAAAACATTGACGCCGACAATTTTGCGCTTTCCGCTTTCAATCTCGGATTGATACTGATAAGCCCGGTCGTGAATTTCTGATTGCGGTTCTCCCTTTTCAATTAATGAAACCATTCCACCCGCCGCGCGAATGGCCTTGATTTTCTCAAAGACTCGACGCTCAATATCATCGGTCAATTTTTCAACGGCCCAAGAGCCGCCCACTGGGTCCACCACATCCGGAACGCCGGTCTCATGAGCCAAAATTTGCTGCGTTCTTAGCGCCAAGCGCGCCGATTCTTCCGTGGGAAGCCCCAAGGCCTCATCATAAGAATTCGTATGCAGGGATTGCGCGCCGCCTAAAATGGCTGACATGGCCTGGAGAGCAACCCGAACCGCGTTGTTTTCAGGTTGCTGACTGGTCAAGGTCGAACCGCAGGTCTGAACATGAAAGCGCAAGGACATGGCTTTAGGGTCAGTGGCCCCGTAATCTTCCTTCATCATTTTGGCCCAAATCCGCCTCGCGGCTCTAAATTTCGCGATTTCCTCAAGAAAATGATTATGACACCCGAAGAAAAAGGCAAGCCTTGTCCCGCATTGATCGGCCGAAAGCCCGCGAGAAAGCATTTCTTTCAAATAGACCTCGGCGTTGCCGAAAGTAAAAGCGAGTTCCTGAATGGCGTCAGATCCCGCTTCCCGAATATGGTAGCCGGAAATCGAGATGGGATGAAATTGCGGGATATGCTTAAACGAATACTCCATCGCGTCCGCCGCGAGCCTCAAAGACGGCTGCGGAGGATAGATGTAAGTTCCGCGCGCGAGAAACTCTTTTAAAATATCGTTTTGAAGCGTGCCGCGCAAGGCGGATAAAGCCACGCCTCTTTTTTTCGCCACCGCCGCGTAAAAAGCGAGGAGCACAATCGCAGTCGCGTTAATGGTCAAGGAAGTCGAGACTTGATCCAAAGGAATTTGGTCGAACAAAGTCTCCATGTCCTCGATGGTCCCAATATGAACCCCGGTGCGGCCCACTTCGCCCTTGGACATGGGGGCATCCGCGTCAAAACCCATCTGGGTCGGTAGATCAAAGGCCGTCGAAAGACCGGTTTGCCCTTCTTCTAAAAGCCAGCGAAACCTCTGATTGGTTTCTTTCGCCGTTCCAAATCCGGCGTATTGACGCATCGTCCACAAGCGCCCGCGATACATATTTTTTTGAATTCCGCGCGTAAACGGATATTCTCCGGCGTTTCCTAAGTCCTTGGGCGGAACATTATCGGGGCCGTAATAACGCTCAATTTCAATCCCGGATGGGGTGGTAAACGATAAATCCTCAGTCATATCTTCTCTCCTTAAGCGCTTTCAACAAATCCCGGCAAAGAGAAAACGCTTTCGGCAGGGTTGGGAATATCGCTTCGGCCGCCTTCTCATTGTAGACGTGAGATAAAAGATTCCTATTGTCTAGCATCTTAAGCCAAAACGGTTCGTCTCCGATGAGGCCTTGGACAAATGCCTCACGGATCACTCCCTTCGGAGAACTGAGGGAATTGGGAGCGCTCGCCGGCTTCATCTCCAGTTTTAAATTTTCAATTAAGTAGACCCTCGTGGTCTTCCAAGCCAGCTCCACGCTAAACTCAAACCGCTGCAAGGCCGAGTCGCGGACGATGTCATCGTCGCCACAAGGCCTGGCTAAAACCTCCTCGAATTTCGAGACCGCGCGCTCAAAATCGGCCAACATAAGCTCGAAGCGATTATTAAAACGATCCGGGCCCGCCTCCCGGACGACGGAGGCTTTTCCAAAGGCAACGGGCTTGGCCTTACTGTTCGTAGATGATTTTAATTTTTTTCTTGGCATGGTTTCTAAAAGTCTCGGAAACATCCGCAAAATCGACGAGATCCACTTTTTGAAGGACAGGAATCTCTTCTAAATCCCACTGCATGGGAAGAAAGGTCTCAGACGGCATTTTTTCATCCGACTCAATCCCAATATCAAAATCCGAGCGTTCATTGGCCGTCCCCCATGCGCGCGAGCCAAAGAGAAAAACCTTAAAATGCCGATCCGGGAAATATTTTTTCGCCAAATCCGTCACGGCGTTAAAAACGATTTTTTCGGCTCTATGCCTGTTCCTCATAATAATCCTAGGGACGGCGCCCGGCGTAATATATGCGCCGAGTGCCTGCGGAAAGGTTATATACGCTGACGCTTCCTCTTGCCGCAGGCATTGTCCCGACCTTATGAATACGAAGAAAGGGACTAGGGTTTAAACTCAAGAGCGTCTCCTTTTGAAATCTGATCCGCCGCGCCCGCAGCTAATTCCAAAACGCTGTAAGCGCCCCACACCCAAGGCGTCGCGCGCCAAGGCTTGAGGCTCCTAAATATTCTCACCACTCTATTTTGCCTATCTAAGAAAACCGCGTCAATGGCAAAGTTCATAAAAAACATATGAATCATCGCGCAGGGAATAATCCACATTCCTTCATCTGGGGAAAGCGCCTTGCGCCCCAAAAGCCCGCGAGAGCGAGACTCCCAGGTATCCGCCTTAACGATTTTCTCGGCGACCTTAAGACCCCGCGTCTTGTTAAAAGCTATCAAAAAGGAACTTGTCATTCAACGAATCACCGAAAAACGACCCTTGGTATCGCCCGAACCCGTGGTGACTAGAAAAATATAGGTTCCCGAGGCCACCATTTGGCCGCCAGAATTACGCCCATCCCAAGTTAAACCCGTGATCGTGTTAACCAATTGTCCAGCTATGGTATAAATTTTAATCGTGGGATTACTCCCAGCGATAGCGCCCGGAATGGAGAAAGACAATTCCCCTTGATTCGGATGAAAAGGATTGGGAAAGGCGATCGCTTTGGTTTGCCCGGAAAAAGTGGCCAAAGTCCCATTTTGAGCAAGTCTGAGACTCTTAAAGACATTAATTCTGCCAGAGCCTTGATAATTAGCCTCCGCTCCGATATTATCGGCCCCGCCGCGAATCCAAGACTGAACCTGGGAAGGCGTCGCCGTGGAATGCGCCGAAAGAAGGAGCGCCATGAGCCCCGCCACATGCGGAGCGGAAAAAGACGTTCCCGACGCGGCATTGGTTGTTTGGCTTGAAACGTCGGTCGTCACATCGTTGACCCCCGGCGCCACCACGCCGTTAGATGCAAGTTCCGGGCCATTGGATGAAAAATACGCAATCTGATTATTTTGATCATCGGCGCCGACCGGAATGACTCCTCCGCTATTGGTTGTTCCCGCGCAATTGGCCGGAGCGTTGACCGAGGAACCGTCGTTTCCAGCCGAAATGGCCAACGGAATTCCCGTTGCGGTCGACAGGGCAATCGCATCCGCCATGGCCGTTGTCGTCGTTGATCCATCCGTAGAAACGCACGGCGTTCCGCTCGCCCCAAGACTCATATTAATGACAACTCGCCCGCCAACCGCGGGATTGGTCGCCAAAGAGACGGCATATTCAATAGCATTGACAATGGCGGCATCATCGGTTGAGCAGCAACCGCCAAGAACTCCGCAAAACGAATTCACGTCTCCACAATCAATGGTGCAATCAGTGGGATTAAAGACGCGCAGGGAAAGAAGCTTCGCCCCCCAGGACACTCCCGCGATGTCAAGACCATTATTGGTTTGAGCGGCGGCAACGCCGGAAGTGCGGGTCGCATGATTACAAGCGTAAACGGGAGGAGAGTCGGAAGCGCATGGAGAACCCGTCGCATCTGGATCGCAAAATTGACTCTCAAAACCGCCTTGATTTAAAAGTTTTCCGTCCAGATCGGCTTGCCCGGTTCCATCAATACCGGTGTCAATCATCGCGATCGTCACCGTGCTGGTTTGCCCCGTCTCATATTGCCAACCGCCCGGCGCGTCAATTTGGCTGAGCGGATATTGAGAGGAAAAAAGGGGATCGTTGGGAGTCGGCGTGGAATTGGCTTTATAGGCACGGTCAATATCTACGGACAGAATCCCGGGTTTTCCACGGATGAGATTAAAACCATCGGCCACGCTCACGGAAGGTGAAAGAGAAATCAAGGTCCAGCCGAGATTGGGATAATCCTTGGCCACGGAAAAACCTAAAGACGCAATTACAGACGTCCTTTGAGACGCGGGTAAAGTTGGATTAAATTTAACCCATAAACGTCCGGAAGCGACGGGAATTCCGTTTGGCTTTTGCCCCGGAGCGGCCGCGGCGGGCTTAAACGCGCGCCCCTGCGCGCCTATCTGAAAAAACTCCACTTTAAGCGAATAGGCGGGAGCTGAGGCAAGAACGCAGAGAAAAAAAAGCGCCGCTTTCCAACAGACCTGGATGCGGCACTTCCTCATCGATTCTCGGTCGGCCGCTTTCCGGCTCATACCGCGACGGCATTCTCTCGGCGGATAATCGTCACTAAATCATAAATATCCGAAAGTTCAAATTCCGCCCCAGATTCTTTCGTGTCAAAAGTATTCCCATATTTGGCCCAAGCCGTGCGAATGCCCAAGGCCTTGGCCCCGGCAATATCTCTTTCCGCCCAATCGCCGACCATGATGGTTTCCGCCGGACTGGTCCCCAAAACCTTGAGCGCCTTACGGAAAGGCTCTGGAGCGGGTTTCTTGGCCACATTATCTTCGCCCGTAATGACGTCGTCAAAATAATGGTGAAGCCCCAGCCCCACGATTCTAAGCCAAACTTCCAATTTGGGAGCGTCCGAAACGACGACCATCTTAAGCCCCATCTTCAAGAGTTCCGATAAGGTGAGCCCCACATGAGGATACAAAGTCATCGTACCGGCTTTGGAACGACGATAAGAGACAATAGCGGCGGCAAGAAACTTCGGATCAATTTTCCCAAATTCTTTCAAAAGAACCTTGTCAAAAATCTTTTGATCCTCAACCCCGTCCTTCCAATAAATCTCGAAGATTTTTTCAACCATCGCATTTTTCTCGACCTTAAGGCCCACGTCAATCATGCCTTCGACCGCGGCGTCAACAGCCGCGCGCTTGGTCCTCATGAAATCCGTCAAGGTGTTGTCGCAATCAAATAAAACCGCGCGAATCATAATAATGTAAGAAAAGGGGACTGTCCCCTTTTTTTACTCCTTGGCCACGCGCTCAATGTAGGAACTATTGCGAGTATCCACCTTAACGCGGTCCCCTTCCTTGATAAAGAGAGGAACCTGAATTTCAAGTCCGGTGTCCAAGGTCGCGGGCTTCATCATGTTGGAAACCGAATCGCCCTTGATTCCCGGAACGGTGGAAACGACGGTCAAGACGACGTTCGGCGGAAGTTCGATAGCGGTCAGTTTTTCATCAACGTAAACGCCCAGGACCTGCATATTCTCTTGAAGAAATTTAGACTGGTCTCCCAAGCGTTCTTTCGGAAAAGAAACCTGCTCATAATTTTCCATGTCCATGAACACCGCATTGGCGCCTTCGTCATAGATGTATTGTTTTTCCCGACGAGCAACCGGGACATCACGAAATTTGGTTCCTTCGCGATAGGATTTTTCAAACACGTTCCCGCTGGCTAAGGACCTCACCGTCGCGCGATAGGTGGAACGAGACTGGGACATTCGGTGCTGCTGATAAGAAATAATCTGCCAGAATTGTCCCTCATCCTCAAAAACAAGTCCCTGCTTAAAGTCCGAAGTCGTAATCATGAATTTCTCCTTGTTGAAAAGCGTGAATTATCAATAATTTATTTTACAATTTTTCAGAGCGCCCAAGAGTGGATTTTGCGTTCGCTAAGCGAAAAGTATCCCGCGCAATCAACAGTTCTTCATTGGCGGGGATAACGTAGGCTTGAATACGGGAATCGGAAGCGGAAATGAGCTTTTCCTCTCTGGACTGATCTAAATTTTTCCGAGAGTCAAGAATGAGCCCAAAGGGTTTAAGCCCCGCGCAGATACGCTGTCGAATTTGAGGAGAATAGGTTCCGATTCCGCCGGTAAAGATGACCGCTTTGGCTCCCCCCATCTCAGCCAAATAAGCCCCGATATAGCGCCGGGCGCGCAGACAAAAAATTTCTATCGCCAGATGCGCCCTGCGATCGCGGCTCTCTTTTTCTTCATCCAACAGCTCCCTCATGTCGGAGGTAATGCCGGAAATGCCTAAAAGCCCCGATTCGCGGTTGAGCATCGCAAGCGCTTCGGAGACCGACATTCCTTCTTTATGCGAAATATATTCGATAATCGACGGGTCAATATCCCCGGAGCGCGTTCCCATCACCAAACCTTCCAATGGCGTAAACCCCATCGAGGTATCAAAAGACTTTCCCCCTTTGATTGCGCAAACGGAACAACCGTTTCCCAAGTGGAGACTGATAATGTCGGTCTCTTCAGGCGGAACCCCGGCGAGAGCCTGGTAGCGCAATGCGATATATTGATGCGAAATGCCGTGAAACCCGTAGCGCCTAATTTTTAGGCGGCGATAAAAGTGATAGGGAATAGGATAAAGGTAAGAAGTTTCCGGCATCGTCGAATGAAAAGCCGTGTCAAAAACCGCGACTTGCAAAACAGAGGAACCCAGAATTTCCCGGACCGCGCGAATACCTCTTAAGTTCGCGGGATTGTGAAGAGGAGCCAAATCCATATAGTCGGCGATATCGTCTTCAACCTCTTGATCTATGATCACGGAAGACTTAAACTTTTCACCACCGTGCACCACCCGATGGCCCACGGCGTGAATATCTGAAAGAGAGCCAATCCCCTTGATTTTGGATTGAGGAGACTCAATCCACTGGGCAATGCGCCCAACCGCCTCGCGGTAATCGCGAACGGGAGAATCTTCTTTCAAAGGCGAATGCCCGACGCTCTCAAAAGAAATGAGGGCCAAACTCCCAATTCTCTCGATCACTCCTTTGGCAAGACACTCATCGCGGTTTTGAGCCGCGCGCGCTTGATCGGTGGCGATAATCTGAAATTTAACGGAAGACGAACCGGAGTTAAGAACCAAGATATTCATAAGAGTATGATACCCAAAATTTGACGTTTGGCGCCTATTATCATAAAGTAAAAATAGAGGCACAGGAGGCTTGTTATGGCTAAAACTCTTTCCGCGGAAGAAATTAAAAACCTTAATCTCTACTGGAGAACCGCCAACTACCTTTCGGTGGGACAAATTTATTTAAGGGATAATCCGCTTCTTAAGGAACCCCTGAAAATCGAACACATCAAGCCGCGGCTTCTCGGACATTGGGGAACGACTCCAGGGCTTAACTTTATTTATGCGCATTTAAACCGGATCATCAAGAAAGACAATCTTGACCTTATTTTTATCGCCGGCCCCGGACACGGAGGGCCTGCCGCCGTCGCCAACGCCTATTTAGAAGGAACCTACAGCGAAATTTATCCTCATATCACGCAAGATGAATCGGGTCTTAAAAAGTTTTTTACTCAGTTTTCCTATCCCGGCGGAATTCCCAGCCATGTCGCGCCGGAAACCCCGGGCTCCATTCACGAGGGCGGAGAACTGGGATATGCCTTGGCTCACGCCTATGGAGCCGTTTTTGACAATCCCAAACTCATTGCCGCCTGCGTCGTTGGAGACGGCGAAGCGGAAACCGGCCCTTTAGCGACCAGCTGGCATTCCAATAAATTTCTTAATCCCGCGCGAGACGGCGCCGTTCTCCCGATTCTTCATCTCAATGGATATAAAATCGCCAACCCCACGGTCCTAGCCCGCATCAGCCAAGAAGAACTCACGAATTTTTTCAAGGGATGCGGATACGCTCCCATTTTCGTCGAAGGCGATAAGCCTAATCTCATGCACCAAAAAATGGCCCGAGCCCTTGAACAAGCATTTTCAAGTATTAAACGAATCCAACTTCGCGCCCGCCGCGAGAAATTTCCCCAACGTCCCTTTTGGCCCATGATTATTTTGCGCTCCCCCAAAGGCTGGACCGGCCCCAAGATCGTTGACGGCATCCCAGTGGAAGGGACATTCCGCGCCCATCAGGTTCCGCTGTCGGAACTCGCGCAAAAACCCGCGCATTTGCGAATGCTTGAAGACTGGATGAAAAGCTATAAACCCGAGGAACTTTTTGATTCTCATGGACGCATTAAACCCGAGATCGCTAGACTTGCGCCCAAAAAAACCAAGCGCATGAGTCAAAGCCCTTACGCCAATGGAGGTCTTTTGCTTAAAAGCCTCAAAATGCCGGATTTTAGAAATTACGCAATTGCTTTATCGAATCCAGGGGAAAAAGAAGCCGAGGCCACCAAGGCCTTGGGAGTTTTTCTGCGGGACATATTCAAGCTTAACCGCAAGGAGAAAAATTTCCGACTGTTCGGCCCGGATGAAACGGCCTCCAATCGTCTCAGCGCCGTCTTTGAAGAAACCAAACGCGCCTTTCTCGGAGAAACTCTTAAGAGCGACGAAAATATTTCCGCTGACGGACGGGTTTTGGAGGTTCTCAGCGAGCATCTCTGCCAAGGCTGGCTGGAGGGATATCTCTTGACCGGTCGGCATGGATTTTTCTCCTGCTATGAAGCCTTCATTCATATCATTGATTCCATGTTCAACCAGCACGCGAAATGGCTAAAAGTCACAAGAAATCTTCCCTGGAGAAGGCCTATCGCTTCCCTCAACTATCTTCTGACCTCCCATGTTTGGCGGCAGGACCACAACGGGTTTAGCCACCAGGACCCGGGATTTATCGACCATGTCGTCAATAAAAAAGCCTCAGTCGTCCGCGTCTATCTTCCGCCCGACGCCAATACGCTTTTATCGGTCGCCGACCATTGCCTGCGCAGTCTTAACTATGTCAACGTCATCGTCGCCGGAAAACAGCCGGCCCCGCAATGGTTAAACATTGAAGAAGCCCATGCCCACTGCGAGGCCGGATTGGGAATATGGAATTGGGCGGGAAATGGAGACGCTCAAAACCCGGACTGCGTTTTAGCCTGCGCGGGAGATGTTCCCACTCTTGAAACCTTGGCCGCGGCCCAGATACTGAAAGAGTTTCTCCCCCACATCAGTTTCCGCGTCGTCAATGTGGTCGATCTCATGACTCTTCAACCCGAGGCCGAACACCCGCACGGGCTCAGCGATGAAAAATTCGACCAAATATTTACGATCGACAAGCCCATTATTTTCGCCTTCCATGGATATCCCTGGCTCATCCATCGCCTGACCTATCGGCGGAAAAACCAGAGGCTTCACGTGCGTGGATACAAGGAAGAAGGGACGACAACCACGCCCTTTGACATGACAGTGTTAAATGAGATTGACCGTTTCCATTTAGCGCTGGACGTTCTCAATCGCGTCTCAAACCCCGGCCCCGAAGCTCTCAACGTCCGCAGGATGCTCGAAGAAAAACTGGAGTCCCACAAGAAATATATCCGGGATCATGGCGAAGACTTGCCGGAAGTGCGGAACTGGAAATGGCAAGTTCAACTTCGAAAGACTTTACAAGTCGGATAAGGCGCGCGCGAGTTTAAGATAAGACTCCGGAAGAATGTCTTCGGCCCGGCTTTGGGGATGAATGTTTAAATTTGCGAAATATCGTTCCATTTCCAAACGAGATAACCCCAGATTTTTAGCGATGAGCCCCAGGGCCATTTTTCGCCTCTGGCTAAAGGCGGCTTTAATCAGACGATAGAAAATATCCTCCTCGGATTTTTGAAGGAGAGAGGATTTTCGGGGTATTAAACGCACGACGGCGGAGGAAACTTTTGGCGCCGGAGAAAAAGAGCTGGGCGAAACTTCAAAGAGAAGTTCCGCCTCGGCCCGCAAAAAAACCGAGAGGCTCAGGATTCCGTAATCGGTTCCTTGAGTCGCAACCAAACGCTCCGCCACTTCTTTTTGAAGCATGAAAACGCCTCGCGTCCAAACAGGCCAATCCAGTAATTTTTGAAGAATGGGAATTCCAACCGCGTAAGGAAGATTCGACAAGACGATAAAGGGGCCTTGTCCGAGAGTTCCCAAATCGAAATTGAGAAAATCTTCATTGAAAACTTCAAGGCGCGAAGAATCCAAAACCGATTCCTTAAACCTTGCGGCGAGACGGTTATCTTTTTCGACGGCCCAGGTCTTTTTAGCGCGCTTGAGAATCTCAAAGGTCAAAGCCCCTTTGCCCGGACCGATTTCAAGAACCTGGGAAGAAGAATCAATTTTCGCCGCATCGACAATCCGAAAAGAAACCGAGGAGTCTCTCAGGAAATGCTGACCGAGCTTTGGCCTTCTCATCAATAAAAAGGCCCCTGTCCTAAAAGAACAGGGGCCTTAAAAAACAAATTAGAACCAGCCTCGAACTTTATTCCACCAATGGTCCAGATGATGGGGAGCAGCGCTTAAAGCCGGAGGAACGTCCTTGGGAGAATTCACTTTTTTCCCTTCTTCTTCTTTAATTTGATCATCCAAAGCCTTAATTTTATCCTCAAGCTTATTCACAGCGCTCAAGCGGGAAGGGTTGGCGGATTTAGCATATTCTTCCAAGGCAGAATGCGCTTGATCCAAGGCCGCCTGAGCTTCTTTGTAGCGCGAAGAAAGGAGAGCTTTTTTGGCGAGAATAAGGTTCGCTCTCACCGTTAATAACGGGCGATCTTCCTGCGCATAAGAGAAAATCACGTCGGTCTCAAGGCGTTCCAAGTGTCGATCCGCAATTTTAATCTGTTTTCCTTTCACCGCCTTTTGGGCCTTAAGAAGCTGAGATTTGGCCAAACCTATGTCGAGAGAAACCTTGGTCTGAAGCATTTCCTCATCCACGCCGATTCCCAGGGGGCCTTCGCCGGAAGAAACTCCTTGTTTTTCCGCCTCATGTTTTTTAGCGGCAAAAACGGGGGACATTACCGAAACATTTTCCAACTCATCATAAATGGGAATGATATAGTTGGGAATTTCCCTTTTGTCGGTAAAGCTTAATTTTCCAGACTGAATTTTGGTTTCCAAAATCGTCTTTGGAGCGGCGCGTTCCGCGATTTTAACCAAGATAAGAGCCTTTCCAATGTCTGACTGAGCGCCTTTTAAATTTTCATCCTGCAAGTCTCGGCGCGCCAAATCGGTCTCGCGAATAATTTCTCCCGCCGTCAAAGATAAGGCTTGAGCCTCACGAGAACTGAGTTTCGGCCCCGGCTTTGTAAAGACCGAAGCCTTAATGCGCGAAGAATCTTTTTTCTGACTATGACTATGTTTCTGGGAAGTCGCAAAGACGTTCGTCGAAAAAGCTCCCGCGCAGACGAGAGTTCCAAACCATTTCATTTTCCTCATTTTTATTTCCTCCGTTCGTTTATCCCCATCTCTTTGAATTTATCTCTATAGGTTTCATTTGTCAAGGAAAGCCGTCGAAAAAAAAAGAGGCGGGATCAAAAGAACCCACCTCTTAAAGATTTAATTATTTGTGTTTTGGATGATGCGTCCGCGCGTATTTCAAGGCCTCCTGGCATTGTTGAATGGCCTGGTTCACCGCTTGAATCGCCTGAGCCCGGTGGCCGCCAAAAATAGGTCTGCCATGTTTTAAGACCATCCGCGTTCTTTTGAGCATCATTAAAGAACGGCGAATCGCCGGGAAACCGCCTTTTCCATGCCAATGTTTTCCGCCCTTCATTCCCATCTGTTGCTGCATCGGAACCTGTCCGCCATTTCCTCCATTCGGCCCGTTTTGAGCAAAAGACGCCGCCGGAAGGCACAAACCTAATGACAAGACCGCCATGCTAATGACTCTTTTCATTTTTCTCTCCTGGATTTAAATAAAGGGGACTGTCCCCTTTTTTCCCACTATTTTGGAATGTAGCATTTTTCGCGGCTGGAAACGCGGCTCCGTTCAACCGAGGAAGCGACCACCAGAGAAATCGCGCACGTAGCCATGACCGGCATGACGATTCCATAATCGCGAGACATCTCAAGGGCCATGATGATCCCGGTAATCGGGGCGCGGTAGGAAGAAGTGATGACGCTGGCCGTTCCGGCGACGGCAAAAGAACCGCGGGCAAGCGCAGCGCCGGCAAATAAATGGCCCAAAACTCCGCTTAAAGAGGATCCGGCAACCGCCCCAATAAAAATCGCCGGCATGAACGCCCCGCCGGAGCCGCCCGTTCCCAAGGTTAAAGCCGTCGCCGCGATTTTCGCAAAGGCAACTATTCCCATCCGAAAACCGCTAAGACCTCCCATGAAGGCGGCATCCACTATTTTTTTCCCGGTCCCCATGACCTCGGGATAAAATAAAGCGATCTCCCCCACCAATATTCCGCCTAAAATCGGGAAAAGATAAGAAGACGCGGGAGACTTTTCCCGCGCGCAATAGGCCTCTACTTTTTCGATAGCCATTCTGTAAAGGATTCCAAGAGGAGCGCACAAAAGGCCGACCAGGGCATAAACCAACAAATCAGACGGCTTACTCCAGGTATAAGTCAGCCCCACGACAAAATCAACATCCCCCATTAAAAGACGGCTGGTGACTGCGCCAGAGACCGACGCGATCACAATCGAAGAAAACAAGGAACTCGCAAAGTCTTTGAGAGTCACTTCCATGATGAAAAAGACCGCGGCCAAGGGAGCGCCAAACGAAGCTCCTAGCCCCGCGGCTGCGCCGGCGGAAATAAGAACCCGGATATCCTCATCCGACACTCTCAAATATTTCCCCAAAAAAGACGCCGTCGCCCCTCCGATCTGGATGACCGGGCCTTCTTGTCCGGCCGATCCGCCAAGCCCAATCGTTAAAGCCGAGGCAATGAGTTTTACGCTCGCGATTCGAGCGGACATCCAGGGAGATTTTTCCGGAAGAATGCTGAGGACCTCGGCGCCGTGTCCCTGGGCTTCGGGACAAAGAAAACGGATCAAGACATACCCCAGAAAAACCCCTAAAGCCGGAAAGAAAAGATATCCCGCGTAATGCCAAAATGACATTGACTTAGGCAGTATTGAAATTGTCCAATCGCTTAAAAAATTAATCAGGCGAATGAAAAGATAAGCGGTAAAGCCCGCCGCGGTTCCAACCAAGGCCCCGGTAATGACCAGGCGTTCCGCTAAAGTTGGGCGTGAAAAAAAATAGAAGAAATCTTCCGCGGTTTCCTCGATTTTTCTTCCAACGTCTTTTAAAAAATCCACTACTCTTATTATCTAAAAAACAAAGAAGCAATAAAAGGTTTTATTTCGCGCGGAGAAAAAATTTTGGCGAAAGGAGAGGCAGGAATTTATCTATTTCTTTTCGCGGCGACCTGAAGTCGAATCTGGGCCCTTCGCATTGAGGCTTCGGCGCCCGCCAAGGTTAAGGGATCAAGACCTTCTTTACTCATTTCCACCTTGGCCCGTTCCAGGGCTTGCCTTGCGCGCTCAGAATCTATCTCGCTTGCCATTTCGGCGGTCTCGGCAAAGAGAGACACTTTATTTTTTTTAATCTCGGCAAAGCCGCCGGAAATGGCGAAATGATGAACTTTTCCGTCCTTCTTCACGCGCACTTCCCCGCCTTTAAGCTGAACCAAACATGGCGTATGGCCCGGCAGAACGCCCAATTCTCCTTGAAAGGCGGGGATGACCACGAAATCCGCCGCTTCCCGAAAAGAGATTTTCTCGGGAGTCACCATTTCCACTTCAAGGATTTTTTCGGGCATTTTTCGCTTAGGCCTTCATCTGCTCGGCTTTGGACACGACTTCCTCGATGGTTCCGACCATGTAGAAGGCTTGCTCCGGAAGATGGTCATATTTGCCTTCAGTCAAGGCCTTAAAGCCGGAGATCGTGTCTTTAAGCTTAACGTAACGCCCCGGCATTCCGGTGAACTGCTGGGCGACAAAGAAAGGCTGGGACAAAAACTTTTCTATTTTTCTCGCGCGAGAAACCAAAAGTTTGTCTTCATCGGAGAGTTCGTCAATTCCCAAGATCGCAATGATGTCTTGCAAATCGCGGTAGCGCTGGAGAATTTTCTGAACCGAGCGCGCGACCTGATAATGTTCGGCGCCCACGATTTTTGGATCCAAAATTCGGGAAGTTGAATCAAGCGGGTCGACCGCCGGATAAATTCCGCGTTCAGCGATTTGGCGGGACAAAACGGTCGTCGCGTCCAAGTGAGTGAAAGTCGTCGCGACCCCCGGGTCGGTCAAATCATCCGCCGGAACGTAAACAGCCTGAATCGAGGTAATGGAACCTTTTTTAGTCGAGGTGATTCTTTCCTGGAGAACGCCGACCTCGGTCGACAAAGTCGGCTGATAACCGACGGCCGACGGCATGCGGCCTAGTAATGCCGACACTTCGGCCCCGGCCAGAACATATCTGAAAACGTTGTCGACAAACAAAAGAACGTCTTGCCCTTCTTGATCGCGAAAGTATTCCGCCTGCGTTAAAGCCGTCAGTCCCACGCGAGCGCGCGCGCCCGGCGGCTCATTCATCTGACCATAAACCAAAACCGTCTTAGACAACACCGAAGCGCCATCAGAGAGTTTCGCCTCGCTCATTTCCCGGTAAAGATCGTTTCCTTCTCTGGATCTCTCGCCGACTCCGCCGAAGACGGAAACCCCTCCGTGTTCTTTCGCGACGTTATTGATAAGCTCCATGATGATGACGGTTTTTCCCACTCCGGCGCCGCCGAAAAGCCCGACCTTTCCCCCTTTCATATAGGGTTCAAGAAGATCAATAACTTTAATTCCGGTCTCAAAAATCTGGGGCGTCGTTTCCTGATCGGCTAAAGCCGGAGGTTCCCGGTGAATGGGGAGATGCGCATCGCTTTTCAGTTCACCCGCTTCGTCTTTTGCTTCTCCCAAAACGTTGAGAAGTCGTCCCAGGCACGCGCGTCCAACCGGCACCGTGATCGGCGCTTGCGTGTCTTCCGCCTCCATGCCGCGAGTGAGCCCTTCCGTCGGTCCCATCGCGATCGCGCGAACGGCGTTGTCTCCCAACTGAGAGGCGACCTCGCAAACTAAAACCGGAGCTTCCGCGCTTTTGTGCCCGTTTCCCGTATGAGGCAATTTGATTTTAATAGCGTGATTAATGGCCGGAAGTTTTCCCTGTGGAAATTCCACGTCCAAGACAGGCCCCACGACCTGAATAATTTTTCCGACGTTTAAATTTTTCGTCTTATGTTCGCTCATTGATTATTCTCCTGATCCCTTTCCTTAAGACGCCAACGCCTCCGCTCCGCCGACGAGTTCCGCGATTTCCTTCGTAATCATCGCCTGGCGCTGACGGTTGAGACTTAAATTTAACGACGCGCGAAGCTCTTTGGCGTTTTTAGAAGCCGCGTCCATCGCATTCATTCGGGCGGACAATTCCGCCGCCTGAGATTCCAAAAGAATCCGGTAAAGCTGCGCCTTGAAATAACGGGGCAAAAGAGCTTCAAGCAACTCCTCTTCTTTCGGCTCAAATTCATAATCCACTAAAGAGCCCGGCACGGTCTCGGACAGAGGCGCAATGGGAAGAATCGGAAACTCTACAAGTTTTTGCTGGGCGACGGATTTAAATTCGTTATAGACCATGATGACGGAAGACAATTTCTTTTCAAAGTAAGCTTTTAAAATTTCTTGTCCGAGAATCTCCGCGTGAGTAAAAGAAATCTTGGGAAAAACTCCGGTCATCTCGTGCAAAACCTCGCAGTCAAAGCCCTTGAGACGCTTAAAAAAATCGCGGCTTTTTCGCCCGACCGCAATCGCGTAAAATTTCTGATTTTGCCGTTGCATCCAGCCTAGAGAGGCGCGAATCAAATTTGAGTTAAAGGCCCCGCAAAGGCCTTTGTCGGCGGCGACCAAAACAATCAAGGGCGCGCCATTGGAATTCGATTGAAAATATTCTTTTAAAGACTCCGGAAAATGCGCGGCATCGGCGGCAAAATTTTTGTCAACTCGGGAGGCCAGTCCCCGGCACACCTCCTCAAGCCGCGAAGCAAAAGGACGCGCGGAGAGAATCGCTTGCTGCGCGCGGCGCATGCGGGCAGCGGCGACCATCTTCATCGCCTTAGTAATCTGTTCCGTTGATTTCACCGATTTAATCTTCCGGCGAATCTCGCGCAGGGAGGCCATTAGAGTCTCACCTCTTCTTTCTCCATTCTTTTAGAACCCGAGGCAAAATAATCCTTAATCGCGGCTTCCATTGAATAGCGCGCCTTGAAACCAAAGGCTTTCTCCGCCGCTGTTGGGTCGCCCAAGGTTTCGTTTTGATAGAAAGAATAGGGGTTTTTGATGTAATCCGGTTCGTATTTGGTTCCCAGAGCATTATTTAAATGGCCGATGATTTGGTTAAACGTCGTTTTTTGCCCCGTGCAGATGTTATACACGCCATTCGGAGCGCTTTTGGCCGCCATAATCGTTCCCATGGCGACATCTTTAATGTAAATGAAATCACGGTATTGATCCCCGAACTCAAAAATACGCGGGCGTTTTCCCGCCTTCATCTGCAAGGATAATTGCCAAATCATGCTGGCAAACTTTCCCTTAAAACTCTCGCCGGGACCAAAGACGTTGAAGTAGCGCACACCCGCCACCTTAGTCTTGGGATTTTCCTTGACGAAACGCGCGGCGACATTTTCCATGACCTGCTTTGAAAATCCGTAGACATTCATCGGCCTTCGGGCCGCTGTCTCCTTCATTGGAAGAGGCCCCGCGCCGTAAACCGCGGCGGAAGAGGCATAAGCGACATTCTCAACTTGAGACTTAGCGGCAAAAGAAAGAATCTCGCGAAAGGCCTCGACATTTTCCTCCATCATTTTTTTCTGGTCCATGACGGTCGTGTCGGTAATGGCGGCCTCGTGAATAATCATGTCAACCGCGCCCACTCTTTCCGGCCACCAAGCGCGGTCTTTAAAGATGGAGGCCGCAATCAAATCGCCTTTAAAACCGGAGAGATTCTCAAAATTGCCGGATGAAAAATCGTCAATAGCCACGACCTCATGGCCCTCTTTTTCTAATTGAAGGGCGATGTTTGATCCCACAAACCCCGCCGCGCCGGTGACTAGAATTCTCATTTTAGCGAACGCGCAAAAGACTCCTTAAATTCTTTAATCGCCTCGACCAGGCGCGCTTTGGTCGAATCATCCATCGTCTTTTTCTCAACCAATGTTTTGGAAATGTCTGAATGCTGCTGAGAGATGAAATTTAAAAACTCTTTCTCAAAACGGCGGATATGCGCGGTCGGAATATCATCCAAATAACCATTGACCCCGGCGAAAATAACCAAGACCTGGCTTTCAAACGGAAGCGGCTGATATTGATCTTGTTTGAGAAGCTCAACCAGTCTTTCTCCGCGAGCCAACTGGTCTTTGGCCGCTTTATCCAAGTCGGAACCAAATTGCGCGAAAGCCGCAAGCTCGTTATATTGCGCGAGGTCCAGCCGCAAGCGACCCGCGACTTGTTTCATCGCTTTGGTCTGAGCCGCGCCTCCCACGCGAGAAACGGAAAGACCCACGTTCACCGCCGGGCGGACCCCGGAGTAAAAGAGGCTGGTCTCAAGATAAATCTGTCCGTCGGTAATTGAAATGACGTTGGTCGGAATATAAGCGGACACGTCTCCGGCCTGGGTTTCGATAATCGGAAGCGCGGTTAAAGACCCGGAACCGTTTTTCTCGGAGAGTTTGCAAGCCCGCTCCAAGAGCCGGGAATGGAGATAGAAAACGTCTCCCGGATAAGCTTCTCTGGCCGGCGGGCGGCGAAGCAAAAGAGACAGTTGGCGGTAAGCCTGCGCGTGCTTGGACAAATCGTCGTAAATAACGAGAACATGCTTTCCCTGCCACAAAAATTCTTCCCCCAAGGCGCAACCGGCGTAAGGCGCGATATAAAGGAGAGGCGCGGGATCGGACGCCGTCGCCGCCACGACAATGGAATATTCCATCGCTCCGGCATTTTCAAGCGTCTGGACGACTTGGGCCACCGTCGAGCGTTTTTGCCCAATGGCGACATAAATGCAGATCGGGCGATTTGGCGCGTTTTTTTGGTTGATGATGGCGTCTATCGCGATCGCGGTTTTTCCCGTCTGACGGTCGCCGATGATGAGTTCGCGCTGACCCCGTCCGATGGGAATCATGGAATCAACGGCTTTAAGCCCGGTTTGAAGCGGTTCGGTGACGGGCGCGCGATCGATGACGCCGGGAGCGACCACTTCCAAAGGCCGGGAGTTTGAGGCTTTAATCGGACCTTTACCATCCAAGGGTTCTCCGAGAGGATTGACCACCCGGCCAATCATCGCGTCCCCAGTCGGAATCGACATCAGCCGCCCGGTTCTCTTAACCGGATCGCCTTCATGAACTATTTCATCCGAGCCCAGAAGAACGCAGCCGACATTTTCTTTTTCCAAATTCAAGGCCATCCCCATCACGTGATGCGGAAACTCAAGGAGTTCCCCCGCCATCACGCGCTCAAGACCGTAGAGGCGGGCGATTCCGTCTCCCACCTGCAAAACAGTTCCTTCCTCGCGAAGTTCGGTCGCGGGATCAAAACCTTCGATTCCTTTCTTGATGACGGCGGTAATTTCTTCCGGTTTAATGGCCATGATTAAAACTCTCCTTCATGCGTTCTAGTCTTCCTTGCAAACTCGAGTCCATCACCCAATCTCCCAGGCGAACCTTGATGCCGCCGATGAGACTGGAATCTTCTTTGATCTTAAGCTCCACCTGCTTTCCGGTGAACTGGGCCAACTGAGCCTCTAAATTTTTCCGCGCGGCCGCGTCAAGCGAGCGCCAAACAAAAACGTGAGCCGTGGCTTTATTTTTCTTTTCATGATAAATCTTCTCAAAGCGCGCCTGCATTAAAGGCCACAAATAAAAGCGCCTTTTTTCGATGAGAAGCTGAAAAAAGCGAAGGGTTGCGTCCAAAACCTTGCCCTTAAGCGCCTCTTCCAAAAGAGCCTTTTTCTGCTGAATTGAAAAGGCCGGAGAATGAAGGCGAGCTTCCAGCTTCTTAACAAGAGACGAAGCCAAGATCAAATCATGGCCGACCCGGTCTTCTTCATGCAATGAAGCCGTTACCTCAAAAAGAGCCTTCGCGTATCTTCCGGCGATAACCGCATCGTCTATTTTCAATTTGTTTTTCCTGAAACGACTTTTAAATCAGCCAAGAAAGATTCAACCGTCTTTTTTTGGACATGCTCATTAACTGATTCGCCCAATATTTTTTCCGCGGCCATTAGAGAAAGGTTGGACACCTCGCGGCGCAATTCTGAACTCAAGCGTTCTTTCTCAAGCCCCAGTTCCTGCATCGTCTTTTCCTTGATTTTAAGCGCATGAGATTCGGCTTCCTGTTGGATTTTAAGCCGCAAGGCTTCTGCCTGCTTTGCGGCTTCATCAATCATTTGCCGCGCTTTTTGATCCAAGCCCTTCATCTGAGATTCGATATCCAACTGCGCTTTTTCCGCCGCCTGGCGGGCTTGCTGGGCGGAATCAAGATCGCCCTTAATCCTGGCCTCTCTATCCTCAATGGCCTTAATGAGAGGGCCCCACGCAAATTTTTTAAGAATAATGACTAAAGACAAAAACGTGACAATCGTCCAAACCAGCAACCCCGGTTCGGGGTTTAGTAATTGATCCATGTCGCCTTCATTCTCCTTATCTTCCGCTCCCGCGGATTTAAAACCCGCGGGAACGGAAATTGATGAACTTAGTGAGACGCCGCAACCGACGCGGGAGAAGAACTCCCGGCGGCCGGAATCCCTTTGTTAAGCGTTGAAACAGCTAAGAACGCGATAACCAAGGCCAAAAGCCCCATGCCTTCGCACATAGCCGCTGTAATAATCATCAAGGTCTGAATAGACCCTGCCGCTTCCGGCTGCCGCGCGACTCCATCAAGAGCCGCCGCCGCCAACTTTCCAATTCCAAGGCCCGCGCCAAGAACGCAAAGCCCGGCGCACAAACCCGCGCCGATATATCCTAATCCAACTCCGATCATGAACTCCTCCTTAACAACATTTCGACGAATCTCCAAGGACCGTCGCTCCAACCTCGCTTTCCTAATGGGGATGAACGGCAAAGCCCACAAAGAGAGCGGTTAAAATCGTGAAAATATACGCCTGAAGAAGCGCGACAAGAAGGTCCAGCAAACTCGAAAACAAAGTCAGCCCCACCGCAAAGGGCGCGGAAATAAACCCCACGTAGTGATTCATCTGCGCGAAAATAAAAATCAAGGAGAGACAAGCCAAGGCCACCATGTGGCCGGCCACGATATTGGCAAAAAGACGAATGCAAAGAGCGATACATTTCGCGCAAAGGCCGAAGATTTCAATCACAAAAAGAAGCGGAACCAGCCACCACGGCGTGCCCCCGGGAACAATGTGCTTTAAATACGAGAAAAGACCTTGGGTTCTAATTCCGGCGAACTGAATGAGAATAAAGGTGCAAAGAGCCAACGCCAATGTGACTGAAATATTTCCCATGATTGCCGAAGCTTCCGGAACCATGCCAGCGAAATTAGCGATTAAAATAAAGAAAAACAAGGTCAAGAAATACGGCAAATAATAATCGGTCTCATCATGAAAAATGGGGCGCATCATTTCATCTCTAATATAAAGGACGACGGACTCAACTCCCGAGCGCAACAAAATTCCAGCCCCGCTTTCCGCTCGTGCCGCCATAACTGAAACCGTCACTAAAATAGCCGAGACAATCCACATCATCAAGAGATGTTGAGTTAATCCGAAATTAACGCCGCCAATATAAAAAGGAATGAGGGAATGATTGAGCAAGTGATGCTTAAGAATGGGTTCAAAATTCATTACGCGCGCGCCCTTGAAAGGATATCACGGGACTCGATAAAGAGAAAAGCGACGACTCCGAAACAATACGAGAGAAGAAGAGCCGCCTGAGAGGACGCGGGCCAAGCCCAAGCAAAAGCCATCAAAACTCCCAAACAAACAACTCTCGCAAGAATACCGCCCAGCCAAACCTTAAAAAATTTTCGCATGGAAGAATGAGCGCTGGTGGAAAGAAAGAAAAGGCTGACGCTTGACAGCGCCCAAGCGAAGAATAGCCCCAAAGCGGCGCTCAAACGAATTTCTCGCTGCTTCCAAATCAGAGAAACAGAAATGAGGGAGATCACAGCCAAGCCAAAAGCCGTTAAAAGATTCCTAAGGACTGTTTTTTTTGTTTGAAGATCGAATAATCCCATAAATACCGACCGTTGTTCCCAGCAGGGCCCCACACACTAAAAACCACGGATAGGAATTAAGTTTCTTATCCGCCCACAAACCCAGCCAGGATAAACCTAAAACCGAAACGACAAGTTCCACTCCTCCGCTTAAAGCCAGAAACCAAGAGACGTCTTTGTTGTCCGCCATTAAACTGAGCGTGAAAATTGTAACACTCTGAGCGTTATTTTATCAAATCCTCTCTCGAAACGCAAATTAACGAGACTTGCGCGCGAGGACGGCAAAATTTAAAAAGTAACGATCCAAATCCTCAAGCGTCGTTTTATATTCGGGGCTTCCAAGCCAGGCGGCGCAAAGAAATTCCCGCACTCTCGCCAATTCTTTTAATCGGTGGATCCAGCGGGAATCTTGAATCGAGAGATCGAGAAGTTCAAGGGCGCGAAGCATCGCTTCTTCAAAAAGACGCGGATTTTTTTCCTTCCATCGAACGGCCCGTCCCACTTCGCTCCCGACGTTTCCTAATTGCTCGGACAGAGACAAACGCCCCCATCCCCCCGCGGCAAGGCCGGGATGCCGGGCGCTCATGAAAGAACCATCTCGGAAACAATTTTCAAAATCTGTTCTCGAATCCGAGAATCCTCCACGTTGCGCGAACGATTGTTTTGCGCGGGCCGCACGTTAATCATGGAGTCAAACTCAACGCGCTCATTCGCCGGATTTTGGGGATAAATGTTGATGCCCCATAAATTTTCCTGCCGAGAAGCGTCCTCAAGAAGAAGCGCCTCCTCATCCGAATGCAATTCTCCGCCCAGGGCCATGATTCGCCGCTCGATATCCACAACCGCCTTGATGAAATCGCCAAATTGATCCTGCGCCATTTTTGCGATCTCGCTGAGAGGAATGGGCGTTCGAATGATTCGTATTTCCATTGTTTGACGATTCATTTTATCAAAATAGACCGATTCTCAATGAGAAAGAAAACTCACGCCTTCCCCTGGCGGCTGCCGGAAAAGCTTAATCTTCGGGTGATGATCGGCGAAATACTGAGAGTCCCATTCCTGGGCAAAGAGAATCACCTTGCGGCCGTCTGAGTCTTTCGCCAAGCGCGCGCCCATGGGAAGGTCTTCTTCTTTAATCGCGGCGGACGAGGCCTCATCCAGCCAGCGAATGACCGACCAGGGAGCCGCTTCCAATTTCGATCCCGCGCCGTATTCCGACTCAAGGCGAAAACGCAAAACGTCAAATTGTAAGGGGCCCACGGCGCCTAAAAGAGGCGCGCGCGAGGGAAAATTTAAAAGTTCTAAAGACTGGACCACGCCTTCTTGGAGCAAATGCTCAAGACCGGAGCGAAAACGCTTAAAATCCGCGCTACTCACGGCATGAAGAAAAGCGAAATGTTCCGGCGCAAATTTGGGGAGCGGACGAAATTGAATAGCGGCGTCCTCCGTCAAGGTGTCTCCGATTCTAAACTGGGCGTGCCCGACAATTCCAATCACGTCTCCGGCGTAGGCCTCATCCACCGTTTCGCGCTCCCGCCCCAGCACCTTATGAGAACTGGCGAGTCTCAGGCTTTGACCAGTTTGGGGATGAATCACCCGCATATTGCGCTCAAAACGCCCGGAACAGACGCGCACAAAGGCCAGTTGATCGCGGTGGCGAGGGTCCATGTTCGATTGAATCTTAAAAACAAATCCAGAAAAGCGCGGGTCTTCGGGACTAATTAAGCCCGAGACGGTGGGTTGGGGACGCGGCGGGAAGGAAAGCTCAAGAAACCCGTCCAAAAGAAGTTGAATGCCGAAATTATTCATCGCGCTGCCGAAAAAAACCGGAGTCATGTCGCCCGATTTGACCGCCAGAGGGTCAAAAGCTTCCCCAACCCCCTCAAGCAAGGCGAGTTCTTCCTCGACCGCGCGCGCGGTATCGGCGTCGAGATGGTTTAAAAATGCGTCTTTAGAAGCCTCGACCATGGTCAAGGGCGCGCGAAAAGCCCCGCCGGCGACGCGCTCAAAAAGATGAATCTGCTTGGAGCGGCGATCGAAAATACCCCGAAAAAGGTCTCCAGTTCCCAGCGGCCAATTCATGGGAACTGGGTGAAGCTGAAGCGAACGGTCAATTTGATCCAACAAAGCCAAGGGCTCCATGGTTGGACGATCAAGCTTATTAATGAAAGTAAAAATAGGAATCTGACGCAACCGACAAATTTCAAAGAGTTTGAGGGTCTGACTCTCAATTCCCTTCGCGGCGTCTAAAACCATGATGACGGCGTCGACCGCCATCAAAACGCGGTAGGTGTCCTCGGAAAAATCTTTATGGCCCGGGGTATCGAGCAAATTGATATAAAAGCCGCCGTACTCAAATTGAAGGACAGTCGAATTGACCGAGATTCCGCGTTTCTTTTCCAACTCCATCCAATCGGAAGTCGTGCTTTGCTCTTTTCTTCTCGCCGTCACCGAACCCGCCAGCTGAACCGCGCCCCCGTAAAGAAGGAGTTTTTCCGTGAGCGTCGTTTTCCCCGCGTCGGGATGCGAAATAATGGCGAGCGTCCGACGTTTGAGAATATGGGTTGAATCAATCATGACAAAGAAGGTTGAGAAAGAAATTATAACATAAGGCGCTTAAAGAGGCGCCTGACTTCCCAGCGCAAACTATATACTATTATATCTGTATATCCAGATATATGAAAGAGCAATCCCTCCCCCGCCTGTTTGCGTCTTTTGCCGATCCAACGCGACTGCGCATTCTTCATTTATTGTCCCAAGAAAAAGAGCTTTGCGTTTGCGACATCATCCAAGCCCTCAAACTTCCTCAATCTAAAATTTCCCGGCATTTGGCCTATTTACGCAACGCCAAACTTATTGACAGCCGCAAAAACGGCCTCTGGCGGCATTACCGATTGTGTCCACCCCAGGGCGGGTTTCACAAAAGCCTGATTGCTTGCCTCAAAAACTGCTTTTCGGAAGTTCAAATTCTAAAACAGGATAGATTAAGATTATCCAAAATCAAAAAGCGCCCAGCGAGATGCCTATGAAAAAAAAGGTTTTGTTTGTCTGCGTGGAAAATTCCTGCCGAAGCCAAATGGCGGAAGGCTTTGCGCGCAAGCTCGGAAATAACGTCATTGAGGCCTTTAGCGCCGGGTCAAGCCCGTCAGGCAAAGTAAACGACCGGGCAATTTCCTTTATGAAGGAAAAAGACATTGATCTTGGAACCCATAGCCCTAAAGGCCTCATGGATATTCCCGCGGGCAAATGGGATTACCTCATCACCATGGGTTGCGGCGACGCCTGTCCATCGCTGCCGGCAAACAAGCGAGTGGATTGGAACCTTCCCGACCCAAAAAATCTTTCGGACGACGATTTTCGCAAGGCGCGGGACGAAATTGAACTTCGCGTTAAAAATCTAATCAAGGAATGTTCCCATGAATCAGATAAGTGAAAAACCCGTCAAACATCTTTCTTTTCTCGATCGCTACCTGACCGCGTGGATTTTTGCTGCCATGCTTCTAGGTGTGGGGCTGGGCTATTTTTTTCCTCAAACGGCCATTTTGATCGGACATTTTCAGAGAGGAACGACCAACATCCCCATTGCCATCGGCCTCATTCTCATGATGTATCCGCCGCTGGCCAAAGTGCGCTATGAAGAACTCAAAGACGTGTTCCAAGACAAAAAAATTCTCGGGCTTTCGCTCATTCTCAACTGGATTATCGGGCCGTTACTCATGTTTACGCTCGCCGTTTTATTTCTGCGCCACTCTCCCGATTACATGACCGGACTCATTCTCATCGGCTTGGCCCGTTGCATCGCAATGGTGATCGTCTGGAATGATTTGGCCGAGGGAGACGCGGAATATGCCGCCGGGCTTGTGGCCTTCAACAGCATTTTCCAAGTTCTCTTTTTCAGCGTCTATGCCTACTTTTTTCTGTCGATTCTCCCCCCGCTCTTGGGACTGCCGAAGACAAGCGTCCACATCGGAATGGGGCCGATCGCCAAAACAGTTTTTTTCTATCTTGGAATTCCTTTTATCGCGGGGGCGCTGACGCGATTTTTTTTAGTCAAGGCCAAGGGAAAAGACTGGTATCACTCGCGCTTCATCCCGCGCATAAGCCCGTTGACATTGATTTTTCTTTTATTGACCATTGTCATTATGTTTAGCCTCAAAGGCCGGACGATTGTGACGATTCCGCTGGACGTTTTCCGCATCGCCGTTCCGCTTCTCATCTATTTTGTGCTCATGTTTCTCGCGAGCTTTTGGCTTGGCCGCCGCATGGGCGCTGATTATTCAAAGACCGCCACCCTGTCTTTTACCTCGGCCAGCAACAATTTTGAACTGGCTATAGCGGTCGCGGTCGCCGTTTTTGGAGTAGGCTCCAGCCAGGCTTTCGCGGCCGTCATCGGCCCCCTCATCGAGGTTCCCGTCATGATCGCGCTGGTCGACCTGTCGTTGTGGTTTAAAGATAAATTTTAAGTCAATGATCAAGAGCGGAATCTTTCGAAATGACGGCGATTTGGGTGTCGTCGCTCCAGGCAACTCCCATTTTGTTGAGCCCGCGAATAATACTCCAGTAATTCGTCGATTCAAGCGAGGTTAAGGGCTGAGAAACGGCTAAAACCTTGAGAATCTCAACCGAGCGGCTCTGGCCTTTCGGCAAATCCGCGCGCAAGACAAGACCTTGGTCGCGCGCGGCGGAATCAGGAAACACCCAAGACTGTCCGGCCTCGATGGAAACCAGCGGCGTGATGTCATTAGGAGCCAAGAGTTCGGCTTTATTGTCTCCCGCGCTGATATCAAAAAGATAAAGATAGGAATTTTGACTCGCCGTCGCCGTAATCGTGATGGCGTCTCCCTCATGGCAGGTATTTCGCGACAGGCGAAGACGAACGGAAAGATCGTCTTTTGAGGGCGCGGATTTCAGGCAATCCTTGATAACGGCGGCGTAGACGCACTGCGGGCAATCGGGCAGCGGCAAATACCCGCTTTTGAGAACTTTCTCGTCTATGATTCTCCCTTTTTGCGTGATATGAACCATATTCTGGATATCCCGGGAAAACTCCTTGACGGAGGTCTGCGTGCGAATCTTCAGGTAACTGGTCTGAACCTCGGAGCCCAGAAAATAACGAATCGCTTTCGCCTCCGCTTGGCGAATCGCCAGGGCCCGCGCTTCCATGGGAGAAGTCCAATCGCCGGGATGGATTTCAGCCCGGCTTTTAACCCAAGCGCAGGAGAGGTTGGAATCCGGTCCGAGAAGCGTAACGCCGTCGACCGCCGCCGACTCAACGCCGGAGGTTTGTCCTTTTTTTCCAATCGAGCGGGCGGCTTTGACCGCTTGATGAGCGCGCGCCTGTAATTGACCGAGGCCCTGTCCGGAATGCGTCCACAGATTCTCAAGCCCCGAGTCCGCCATCAATGGCGCGGTTAAAACCATCGCAAAGAAAGCCGCCGCGCCGACCGCTCTGATTCCATTTCCGCGTGTCATGATCTTATTCTCCGCGAGTCTATTATTGGTTTCCAATCTGGGCTTTCAACGCGTTCAAATCCTGATTCATCCAAAAATCAATGTTATCCTTAAGGATTTTTTGAACCCCAGGATAACGCAAACCCGCGTTACAACCGCCGCGTTCTATTTCGCCGGTTTGGAAGTTTTCGACCTTGAATGCTATCTCGTTGTCACCGCATCCATTGTCATCAGGTGTCCAGAATCGCCCGAAAGATATAGCGCTGACAGTTGTTTCCCCTGTTTCGTGAACTTGCGAATTAACATTAAAGTAGAAAGAGTCTATATGAATTTCGTGAGAGTCGCGTTGTTGGAGTATAATCGAAGCGATTAGAGCGAATTTCCGAATTTGTTCGTGCGTCAGATTGCGTATGACCTGATAATTAGGGGCAATGACCAAGTTTCCATCGGAATTGATTTGCGGCGTTTGGACGCTCGGGGCAAACTTCGGCTTGGGCTTTTTCTTGGGTTTCAGATGAAACGAAGCCAGTTCAATCCCGCCAAAAGAATTTTGCGCCGACAAGACCGCATTCTCCATGTTTTGGGCTCGAACGGAATTAAAAGAAGCGCCCGCCAGGAAAATAATTCCCAGGGCCAACGTTGCTACGCTTAGCTGATTTGCGATTTTTGTCTTTTTCATTTTTATTTCCTCCGATTCTCCGCAAGTCTTACTTCCCTATTATTAAACCATGATTCCGGTTCAATGACCAGGGCCAAAGGTCCTAGAACTGCTTAGACCAAAAACTAATTTCTTTTTCGACGAAATCACCTACCCATTCCTTTGAATATTTCGAGCGAAGGATGTTTCCCTTATTATCGACATCCAGAATATATCCGTCTCTCAATTCAATTACGACCGTTTGAGGACTGCCATAACCATATACCCCCAACCATTTGACCATAATCAGCGAATCTTCCGTGATACTTGGACGATGCCCCATGAATTGCCTGTATTCGGAGCAGTAAGGTTGAAGTCCAGAACGTTCGGGGCAATATTTGCCTCCGCTGGGGACGAAGTCCAGTTGATGAGTGAGAGGCTCGGAAAAAAAACCTCCTCCGTCAGAGAGTTTCATATAATCTTGGCCGCGCCTGCGCATAAGCCGAACCAAGGCGACAAGCTTGTCAAGGACACCCTGGCTGATCCTATAATTATGTTTCCTAACGCAATTGTTATCGTTGGGAAAGCCTCCTATCTCCCGACATTCAAGGGCGATTTCGGGTTTTTTCTTGGGTCTCAGATGAAACGAAGCCAGTTCAATCCCGCTAAAAGAGTTTTGCGCCGACAAGACCGCATTCTCCATGTTTTGCGCTTGAGCGATATTCAAGGAAGCGCCCGCCAAGAAAATAATTCCCAGGGCCAACGTTGCTGCGCTTAGCTGATTTGCGATTTTTATCTTTTTCATTTCCCCCGCTTCTCCGCAAGTCTTACTTCCCTATTATTAAACCACGATTCCGGTTCAATGACCAGGGCCAAAGGTCCTAGAAGATTTCCGGCAAAAGGCCTAGTTGCCTGAGTTCCCATTTGAAATCAAATCGGAAAGCGCGCGGGAATTGTCGTGATCTTGAATGAACTGTTCAATGACGCCGGCGTCTCCTGATAAAGCGGTCGCCATGTTGGCATTTTTCTCGCTATATTTTCCCCCATGCGTTTCAGGGGTCTTGACCGCGACCTTGATTGCGATAATCGAGTAGCGTCCGCCGTCTTCTGGAATCAAAATAGGTCCGCCGGAATCGCCGGGCTCCGTCGAACAATCGGTGAGGTAGTAACCGTTTTCGAGGCTCTTCAAGGAACAAGCGGGGTCGACAATTCTATTCTCGTTGGAGTCTCCGGGAAATCCTACCGAGACCAGCCTGCCGTGATAATCCGAGGAAATGGCCGCTTGTTGCGGAAGCGCCGATATCTTGAGATAGCCGTAACGATCTCCCAAGGGTTTAGACAAAACCGCGAGCGCGAAATCCTGAGGATAATTGCCCAGGCAGCCGTGCTTGCCAAAGGCCGCGACAACAGGAACCGGAGCGCCAAACCCTTCTTCCTTGGTCCTGGGAAAGAAATAAACGCGCTTGGGAACGTTCCCGCTTTCAAGGAAAACGCAGTGGCAGGCCGTCAGCGCGAAATAACGCCCGACTAGTGTCCCGCTACAACGCTGGGCTTTTTCCCCTGTTTGCTCGAATATTTCTCCAACGGTGGAATAGGGATAATCGCCGCCGTTGTTCACGACCCGCTGATGTCCCTGGAAAAAACTGGTTTTGAGCCCCAAATTATCCCGTGAGTTGAAATCCGATTGTGCCCAACCCATAAAAGGCCTCAAAAGCAAAACTAAAAAAAGCGCCGAGATTCGCCAATCATTCGTCATGACTTTATTATTACACGGTTTTGCGTCAACGACCAGGGCCTTTGGACCTAGAATGCCGATAGGCCTTTTGGCGCACAGCTGGCCCAAAAACGCCGCTTTTATTGGACAAGCCTCTCACGAAACTAGTATATTGGCGACGTGGAGCGTCCATTAACAACCCAATCCAACCCCTTGGCGCAAGCGGCGCTAAAGAAAAGGGCGCAATTCGTCCCCTCTTCCGTCGCCGCCTATAGCGGGGTGGTCGTTGACCGCGCGGAGAACTCCACTCTTTGGGATGTGGACGGAAAAAAATATATTGATTTCGCCGGAGGAATCGGAGCCTTGAATGTCGGTCACTGCCATCCCAAGGTGGTCTCCGCCCTTCAAAAGCAGGCGGGTAAATTCACCCACACCTCTTTTCATGTCGCCAGTTACCCGGATTACGCTTCTGTCTGCGAAAAATTAATCCAAACTATTCCCACCTCTCACCCCCAAAAGGCCGCGCTTTTTAACAGCGGGGCGGAAGCCGTCGAGAATGCCGTCAAACTCGCGCGCTTTTTTACCCGGAGAAGCGCCGTCATTTCTTTCGGTTACGCCTTTCACGGGCGCACGCTTTTGTGTTTGACTCTCGACGGCCGGGAAAAAGTTTTAAAATCGGGATTCGGCCCCTTCGCCCCGGAAATTTACCGAGCCCCGTTTCCCTATCCCTATCGCGCGCCGTTGGGGATTACCCCGGATGAGCTGACTGAATATTGTTTGGAGGAACTTAAACGCCTTTGGCGTTCTGAAATTTCTCCCGAACAGACGGCCGCTCTCATCGTTGAACCGGTTCAAGGCGAAGGCGGCTTTATCGTTCCCTCCTCGGGATTTCTCAAAGGCCTCAGAGAACTTTGCGACGCGCACGGAACTATCCTCATTATTGACGAGGTTCAAAGCGGTTTTGGGCGAACCGGAAAATTCTGGGCTTTTGAACACGAGGGCGCGGTCAAGGCCCAAGGCCGATCGTCCGCGTCGCGCTTTAGGAAAAGCGTCAGCGACGAGGGCATTTTGCCGGATTTACTGGTCGCCGGAAAGTCTCTTGCCGCCGGAATGCCTCTTTCCGCGGTCATTGGGCGCGCGGAAATCATGGACGCGGCCCCTTCCGGGGCGATTGGAGGAACCTACGGCGGAAACCCCCTTTCCTGCGTTGCGGCCCTGGCCGTTTTTGAGATTTTTGAAAAAGAAGATTTGCTTAAAAAGGCCAATCTTATCGCTAAGACCGTAAAGGCCCGCTTCGACGCTTTTCAAAAAAAGTTTAGCGTCGTGGGAGAATCCCGCGGGCTTGGCGCCATGCGCGCCTTGGAACTAGTCTCTAACCCAAAAACGAAAACCCCGCTTTCGCCCGATCAGGTCAAGAAAATCATCGCGGAATGCGAAAAAAAGGGCCTTCTCATCCTGAAAGCCGGAATCTTCGACAACGTTTTGAGAACCCTCATGCCCCTGACCATCGAAGAAAAAACACTCGCCGAAGGCCTCGATATTTTGGAATCAGTTTTAGAGGGTTTTTCCTCGTGAAGATCGCGGTCTTAGGCGGCTTTGGGGCGATGGCCGAAGGCGCGCTTCATTATTTGGCTCAAAACCCAAAGGTCAAGTCCATTTTAGCCGCCGATATTGATTTAAAAAAAGCTCCCGCGATTCTTCGCGGCATTCCTAAGTCAGAAAAAATCAAACCCGTTCAAGTTGACGTCTCAAACTTAAAATCCGCGAAACTCGCGCTCAAAGGCGTCAACTCCGTCCTCAACGCTTCCTGGTATGAGTTTAATCTGAAAGCCATGGATTTAAGCCTCGCTCTAAACGCCCACTATGTGGACTTAGGCGGGCTTTATCACATGACGCTTAAGCAATTGAAAAAAGACCGCGAATTTAAGCGCCAAAACCGCCTCGCTATTTTAGGGATAGGCTCGGCCCCGGGGCTTTCCAATTTAATGGCCGCCCATCTCGCGAAGGATTTCGATTCTCTCGACACCCTTGGAATTTATGACGCGAGCTTTGACCCCGCTCTTGATAAAAACAAACTCATCGTCCCTTTCTCAATTAAGACGCTACTCGACGAACATCGGCAAAAAGCCCCGATTCTCTTAAACGGAAAATTCGTCCAAGTTCCGGCTCATTCTCTCGCCGAAGAAATTGATTTTAAAAAGCCCCTGGGCCGTATGCGCGTGGGCACGGTCATTCATTCCGAAACCGCGACCCTTCCGCGATTTTTGAAGTCCAAGAAAGTCAAAAATCTATTCTTCAAGATTGGATATCCCCCCGCGCTTAAAACCCAATTAGAGATACTGGAAGCCGCGGGTTTTTCAAGCGATAACCCCGTTCAAATCGAAGGACAAAAAATTTCACCCAAATCTTTTTTGGCCGCGCTGGCGAAACAAAATGCGCAAAATCTTTCACCCGCAAACGGAAAGGATTTTGAAATTTTAAGGGTCAAAGCGTCGGGAACCAGTCAGGGGCAAGCTCTCGAAAAAATTCTCGACTGCGAGATGAGCGGAAACGGAAAAATTTCTGCGGGAAGTTTGGGGGTCGGAATTCCCGCCGCCATCGCGACCCTGATGATGATTAAAGGGCAAACTCTCCGCTCAAACGGAGTATTCTCTCCCGAAGAAGCCTTGAACCCGGTTGCGGTTTTCAAAGCTCTCGTAGATTTAAAAATTTTCAATTTTGTCGAAACGGTCACGAAACCTATTTTAAGGAACCACTCATGAAACGAACCGCGCAAGATATCCTCAAGGAAACGCAAAAAACCCTCGATCTCGTGGCCAAGCCCGAGCTCACCGAAGAAGAAAAAAACTGGGTCACCGACGCCACCGCCAATTACTACTCCAGCCACGTCAACCCCGGCATCCTTGAATACCGCAAATCGGTCTCAACCGAATATATTTCGGTTGAATGGGCCGACAGCGCGAACGGTTTTACCGATATTAAAGGAAGGCATTATCTGGATCTCTTGGGCGGATACGGAATCTTTAACGTCGGGCATCGCCACCCCAAGGTGGTGGAAGCGGTTTCTAATCAGCTCAAAAGGCAAGCCCTTCACTCCCAAGAACTTCTCGAACCTTTTCGCGCCATTTTGGCGAAACTCATCCACGACATCACGCCCGGAGATCTGCAATTTAGCTTTTTTGGAAACTCCGGGGCGGAGGCGGTTGAAGGCGCGATGAAGCTTGCCATGCTTCACACCGGACGAAAATCCTTCGTCGCCGCGACCTCGGCCTTTCATGGAAAAACCCTGGGCGCTCTTTCGGCGACCGCCAAAGCGAAATTCCGCCAGCCTTTTTTGCCGATACTGCCCGACTGCTACCATGTCCCCTACGGCGACGCCGATTATATAGAATCCATCGTCCGCTCGGCCGACGAGGTGGGTAACGATATCGCGGGAGTGATCTTGGAGCCCATTCAAGGCGAAGGCGGCATCAATGTCCCTCCGGATGATTATTTCCCCAGGGTCCGGGAAATCTGCGATCGCTACGGGGCGCTTCTGATTGCCGACGAAGTTCAAACCGGCATGGGGCGAACGGGAAAAATGTTTTGCGTGGACCATTGGGACGTCGTGCCCGACATTATGTGCATGGGAAAAGCGATGGGCGGCGGCGTCATGCCCATCGGCGCTTTTGTCTCAAACAAAACGATCTGGGAACAGCTTTTTCCCGAGCCCTGGCTCCATTCAACTACTTTTGGAGGAAACCCCCTGGCCTGCGTGGCCGCCATCGCCAATATCCATGTTCTCCTTGAGGAAAAGCTTCCCGAACGCGCCGATAAAATGGGAAATGAAATAATCGCCAAACTCAAGGCCCTGCGCCGAAGATTTCCGAAACTTTGCGCGGATGTTCGCGGAAAGGGACTCATGATCGGACTTGAGTTTCCCTCCGACGCCTTGGGTTATGAAATCGCCAAGGGCCTCTTTGATCACGGAGTCCTCGTCGCGGGAACTCTTTTTTCCGCAAAAACCATCCGCATCGAGCCGCCCTTGACCATCACCCAGCAAGAAATAAATCAAGCCCTTGAGACCATCGAAAAAGTCTTTAAGGAAGTCAACGCCCGGCATTTTGAATCCAAAAAGCCGATGGGAGTCAAAAAGCAACATGACAAAGAACCAGGAACCGCTTAAGCGCGCCATTTTAAACCCCGCAACCGAGGAAACCCTCGCCCGAGTTAAAGACGCGGGAGAAAAAGAAGTCAACTCCGCGGTCTCTTTAGCTAAAAAAACTTTTCCCCTTTGGGCGTCCAAATCTCCGGCCGAGCGAGCCGGTCTTCTATTTGCCTGGGCGAATCTCATTGAAGAAAATTCCGCGCGGCTCGCTCATTTAGAATCTCAAAATACCGGAAAACCCCTCAAACTCTCACAAGACGGAGATTTGCCTTTCGCGGTCGACAACCTGCGCTTTTTCGCCTCTTCTGCGCGGGTTTCAGAAACTCCCGCTTCCGCCGAGTACGCGACGGGATATATGTCTTTTCTTAAGCGAGAACCCATCGGCCCGGTCGCCTTAATCACGCCTTGGAATTATCCCTTGATGATGGCGATTTGGAAACTGGCCCCCGCTTTAGCCGCTGGAAATTCCTGCGTCATTAAGCCCGCGGAACTGACTCCCTTGACCACTCTTGAAATCGCAAAACTGGCCCTTCAAGCGGGGATTCCCGAAGGCGTTATCAATGTTGTTTTAGGCGGAGAAGAAACCGGAAAACTTTTGACCTCGCGTCCAGAGATTAAAATGATTTCTTTTACCGGAGACACCTCCACGGGACGCAAAATCATGTCTCAGGCCGCCCCCACCGTCAAGCGCGCCCATTTGGAGCTGGGCGGAAAAGCCCCTTTTATCGTTTTTGAAGATGCAGATTTATCCGCCGCCATTCAAGGCGCCGTCGTCGCTTCTTTCGTCAACGCCGGGCAAGATTGCACCGCCGCAACCCGCCTTTACGTTCATAAAAAAGTCTTCGACCGCTTTACCGCTGATTTTGTCAGAGAGACCAAAAAAATAAAACTCGGGCTTTTTGACGATCCTCAAACCGACATGGGGCCTTTGATTTCCGAGGAACACCGCGACCGGGTCGAAGGATTTTTGGAACGCGCCAAAAACATAAAAATTCTCTTGGGTGGAAATCGTCCTTCGCATCTTAAACGAGGTTTTTTCTTGAGTCCCACGATTATCCTCAACGCCGAGCAGAAATCCGAGCTCGTCCAAAAAGAAATTTTTGGCCCCGTGGTCTGCCTGCTTCCGTTTAAAGATGAAGCGGAAGCGATTCAACTTTCCAACGATATCGAGTACGGGCTTGCGGCTTCCCTTTGGACCGCAAACACTCAGCGGGCCTTGCGGGTGTCTTCCGCGCTCAGATTTGGAACTGTCTGGATTAACGATCATTTGCCTTTAACCTCCGAAACCCCTCACGGGGGATTCAATCAATCCGGCTTTGGAAAAGATTTGTCTCGTATGGCCCTTGAAGAATATACCGTCATTAAACATATCATGGCAGACATGACCGGCGACATTCGTAAACCCTGGCACTATACTGTTTTTGGAAAAAAATAAGCGCGCAGCTTATCTCAAACTTCTGGGCCTTGACAAAAACCATTCCCAGGGCTATGTTAAGGTTATGCTAGAAATACTAGAGCACCTCATCAGCCAGGAAGCGCAGCACCCGCATCAATTTCGCAAAGCTCTTTACCGCGAACTACTCTCATCCGAGGTCTATCTATTGACCTTGGGAGAGCCCATTCAAGATGGCGTCTCTACCCTCCGAAAACCGGCGGACTTCCTCTTATGGGCGGAGCAAAAAACGCCGGGAGAGTTCCGCGTTCCGGTTTTTCCCTCCACCGACTCGGTCGCGGGTTTCATCAACTCTCATCATTTAAAAGCTCCCGAAGGCAAGGAATTTCTCTGGATGAGTCAGAACCCGCAAAAAGCTCTCGCGCCGCTTCTGGAACTCAGCGGCTTTTTAGGCCTCAATCTTTATTTGGCGGAGAATGAATCGGTCTCCGTTTCCGAAGAAGAGACAAAACTCTTGGCGCAAGGGATTATTCCCTCCAGCGCTTAAAAAAGGGACAGTCCCTTTTATTTCGGGCTTGGCGTAGGCGGAGCGGCGGAATCTTTCTTAGGGATAGGAATCGTAAAGAAAAAGCGCGATCCCTTGCCCAGTTCCGATTCCACTCCCATCTCGCCGCCGTGAAGTTGAACAATTTCGCGCGCGATTTTAAGACCCAACCCAAATCCGGCTTTTCTCATCGCCTGGGCTTGTTGAGATTGAAAGAAGCGTTCAAAGACTCTCGGTAAATCTTCTTTTGAAATTCCAATTCCAGAATCGCGCACTCCGATGGTCAGCATTTGAGGCCCGACATCAACCTTGACCTGGACCACCCCGCATTCATTGGCGTCTTGAACGGCGTTCGTGCAAAGGTTTTGAATCACCTGCCCGATGCGATGAGGATCGCCTTTTAGAAGCGGCAAATTCGGCGGAACTTGAACCTCAAAGCGGATTTTCCTTTGTTGGGCGACAATTTGGATGCGGGAACTCACGTTTTGAATGACCTCAGACAAATTGAGCTCCCCTAAATTAACGCGCAGTTTACCGGATTCAATGGCGGCCAAATCAACTAAATCCGAGATCAAAAGATTCAAGGTCTTAGCCGCGGAATTGATATGCGAAGAATACTCCAATTCCTTGGGAGCATCCTTAAGAGACATTCCCAATATCTCCGAATACCCCAAAATCGCGGTCAACGGATTTTTAACATCGTGGGCAACCATCGCGAAAAACTTTTTTTGAAATCCGTTAATTTGTTCAAGCTGGCGATTGGATTCCTGAACTTCCTTTAACAGGCGCGCGTTTTCCAAAATCAGGAATCTACGCTCAAGCGCGCGGCGCACGGAAAAGATAAGACGGGAAGAGTCGACCGGCTTCAGTAAAGCGTCATCCAAACCCAACTCGACGGACTGGCTTACTCCCTGAAGCGCGGTGGTTAAAGGGTAGCGGTCAACCATGAAGATGATTCTTAAATCCGGATCATGCTCTCTGAGTTTTTGGGCGATTTCAAGGCCCGTATGCCGGGTGTAAGCCAAGGCCGCTCCAACCACCGCCAAATGAAAACTACCCTTAATTTGCGCTCGGCGCAAGGCGTCTTCCGCGTCCATGGTTGTGACTACCTCATAACCCGCCACGCGCAAGGCTTCAGACAAGGCATCCAAAGTGGGCTTATAATTATCCAAAAACAATATTTTTTCCTTGCCCCTTTGAGTCGAGTCGGCAATCTGCGGGGCTTCGGTCAAAAGCCTTGGAATAAGCCCTGACTCTTCCCGCAAAAGCTCGACGGGAGCGTTATCTCTTAGGCGATTGGCCGCCCAACGCGCACGGTCAATGCTTGAGATGTAGTAGCAAACACAATTATTGACGGCTTTTCTTAAAGCCGCGTCAAAACGGACAACATCGGCCCATAACCCTGGAAGGGGAACAATGACCTGGCATTTTCTCCCCGCGCCAAAAGAAGCGGGCTCGGGCTTAGGCGCCTGGGAAACATTTTTCCAAAATGTTTTTCCGGGATCGGAGACCTCGTTGGGGGGAATTGTTTTTTCCAAAAGGAATTTTTCGAGATTTTGAGCGTTTGGGCGCTCTTCAACAATAATTCCCGATTGTCTAAACGCGATGGGAAGAGCATGACTGGTAAAAAACGCTTCATCGGCCATAAAAATAACCGGACGCTCGACCGAACGCAACTGGTCGGCAAAACCGTTGGGAGGCGGCCAAGGAAGAGCTCTCACCGGAGAAACCTGAACGGGAGAAAAGCTCGCCAAGGTTTGAAGCAGAAAAAGCGGAAACCGTCCACGAATCTTATAGGCGTTAAAGAGGGCTTGCCTTTCCGCGACGCCGATGCGCTCATAATCGAGGACCAAGGCCGCGATATCCGGAGTCCCCATGCGGATAATCGCATCCGCCGCGGAATTAAAGGCCGTCAGGGAATAATCGTAATTTTTAAGATGCGTTTCTAATTCGCCAATCAATGTCATGTCTTGGGTGACAAGAAAAATGGCGCCTTTACTCACCTCGAACCTCCCTTGCCTATGGGTTTTAGTTTCGCGGTAAAATGGCGCAGGGTCTTGGGTTCTTCGACAATCTCAAGGCCGCGAATGGATTTTTTTCGTCCGACAAGAAAGCCAAAAACCTCGATGATGAAATCGACATGACTTTGGGTGTAAACACGACGTGGAAAGGCAAGTCGCACGAGTTCCATCGGGGCTGGCTTAAAATCCCCGGACGTTCCCTTCCCGAACATCAAGGAACCCACCTCAACCGAGCGAATTCCTCCGGTCAAATAGAGTTCGCAAACCAGGGCCTGCGCCGGGAACTGATGAGGAGGAATATACGGAAGAAAATGCTTTGCGTCCACATATATCGCGTGTCCCCCGGGAGGGTTAATAATTGGCACCTTGTGTTTTCTTAAACCCTCCGCTAAATATGCCACCGAGCGCAAGCGATAGGAAAGATAATTTTCATCCACGATTTCTTTAAGGCCCTGCGCGATCGCTTCCAAATCCCGTCCAGCCAAGCCCCCATAAGTCGGAAAGCCTTCTCCTAAAATCAAAAGCTCCTTGGATTTTCTAAGCCACTCAGGATTGTTGAAAGACAAAAAGCCGCCCATATTGGCGAAAGCGTCTTTTTTTGCGCTCATGAGACACCCATCGGCCAAGGAAAACATCTCTTTTGCGATTTCAAGCGCCGAACGCTTAGATTGTCCTTTTTCGCGAAGCTTGATGAGAAAAGCGTTTTCAGCGAAACGAGCAGCGTCAATTATGAGCGGAATTTTATTTTGCCGCGCGACTGCGGATGCTTCTTTTAAATTGGCCAACGAAACCGGCTGCCCTCCCAAGGAATTATTCGTAACGGTCATAATAATCATCGGAATATTTCTGGGACCGATTTCCGAAACAGATTTTTTCAAAGCCGCGATATCGATATTCCCCTTAAAGGGCGCCGAAGAAGAAAAATTAAACGCCTCTTTAACCGGTAAATCTAAAGCCACGCTTCCGGCGACCTCTACGTTAGCTCTCGTCGTATCAAAATGAGTGTTGGCGATCACCGTTTTTCCCGGACCGCAAAGAACCGACATAAAAATTCTCTCGGCCGCGCGCCCCTGATGAGCGGGCAAAACAAAACGATATCCCGTCAAATCTTTAACCGCTTTTTCAAAAACATACCAGCTTCGCGCGCCGGCATAGGATTCATCCCCCCGCATCAAACACGCCCATTGCTCGGAAGACATCGCCGAGGTTCCAGAATCGGTTAATAAATCAATCAACACTTTATCGGCCGGAATCTGAAAAAGGTTGTAATGCGCTTTCTTTAACAAGTCCGCGCGCTCTTTATCCGTAGTAAAGCCCAAGGGCTCGACCATTTTGATTTTAAACGGCTCAATGATCGTCTTCCATTTAGGCATAAGCAGGACCATTTTTCGCTGAATTAGAAGCGCACTCCGGACACGAACAGATTTCCCTCAAGTATTCAAAAGTATAAATTCCCGCGCCGTGCCCATCGGAAAAAGAAAAAGCCAAGGCGTAATGGCCGACCACGCTTTCTCTTTGTGAAACAAGTTCCGGAGAGATTTTCGAAATATCCAAAATTCTTTCTCCAGTGAATTCGTCCCTGCACATCGCGCAAGGGCAATTTTCTCTTAAGCAGCGGAAAAGATATTCGCTTTTATGCCCATCCTCCCAGGAAATGTAAAGCTTATTGGCGTCTTTTTCAATTTCGGAGGGAACTGGCATTTTTTATCCTAAAAACTATTTTATTCTTCTCAATGACTCTTGCTTATAATTCTCAAGGACGGCATTGTCCCGACCTTAATGATATAGGAAAGGGACTAATAAATATTATAAAATTAACGGTAAAGACAAAAGCTCCCAGGAGGAAAAAATGATAAAAAAAATCAATAAAAGCGCGTTTTTAAAAGAACCCATCGAACACATTGACATCACTAAATTTAATGCAGTCCCTCTAGTAGAGGCGATGAGTAAAATGGCTTTTTCCGCCCGAGATCTCGCGCGCGCCTCTGAAATCTATGACCGGATGCTCGCCGACCAAGATACCTCAATCATTCTTTGCTTGGCGGGGTCATTATTTTCAGCGGGACTTAAAAAAATTGTCTGGGATATGGTCGAAAACAATATGGTGGACGCCATCGTGTCGACCGGAGCCAATATTGTCGATCAAGACTTTTTTGAAGCGCTGGGAAACAAACACTATAAAGGCAGCAAGTGGGTTGACGACCACGCTCTTCGCGCCGCGCGCGTGGACAGAATCTATGACACCTTTATTGATGAAGACGCTTTGGGCGACACCGACAACGTCAGCGCCGAAATTGCCGACCAATTGCCCCCGCGTCCCTATTCTTCCCGCGAATTCATCATGGAGATGGGAAAATATTTGATGACAAAAGGCAAAATCAAGGAATCGGTAATTTTGTCGGCTTATAAAAAAGGCCTCCCAATTTTTGTCCCGGCCTTTTCAGATTGCTCCGCGGGCTTTGGGCTTTTACACCATCAATGGCAAAATCCGGAAGAACATGTTTCCATTGATTCGGCGAAAGATTTCGTGGAACTCGTCAAAGTAAAAATAGCCTCGAAAGAAACCGGACTTCTGATGATTGGCGGCGGAGTTCCAAAAAATTTCGCGCAAGACGTGACCGTTGGAGTCGAAATGCTGGGGCTGGAACCCAAGATGCACAAATACGCGGTTCAAATTACGGTCGCCGATGAAAGAGACGGCGCCCTTTCCGGTTCCACCTTGAGAGAAGCCTGTTCTTGGGGCAAGGTAGACACGGTTTACGAACAAATGGTTTATTCCGAGGCAACCCTTGCGCTCCCGCTTCTTGCGTCCTACGCCTATCACAAAGGGTCCTGGAAAGCTCGCTCCGCTCGCCGTTTTAACAACGTTCTCAAGGCAGAAGAAAGAAAAACTTTATCCACCGCCAAATAAGTCGGCCTCATGGACAAAAATTTCGATCCGAACTCGGCAGCAACAGAGGATTCCGGAATTTTTGGGCTTCCTTTCAAGGAAGCGGATGCGGCCTTGGTTTATCTTCCCGTTCCTTGGGAAGCAACCGCTTCTTACGGCGGCGGAACCGCCAAAGCCCCCGCGGCCATTTTTCAAGCGAGCCGCCAAGTCGATCTTTTCGATGGGGAAGTCCGCAAGCCATACGAACCGGGGCTTTTTTTCAAACCTGAGTCGAAAAAAATCAGAGAATGGAATAAGACAGCCAAGGCCGCCGCGCAAAAAATAATCGCTCATGGCGGAGAGGTTTCAAAAAACAAGACTCTTCAAAAATCTTTGGCCCTCGTCAACGGCTTAAGCGAAAAACTCAATGAGGAAGTTTATCAAGAATCGCGCCGCATACTCGAAGCAAAAAAAATTCTCGCCGTAATCGGTGGAGACCATTCGGCCCCCTACGGAGCGCTCAAGGCCGCCGCTGAAAAATTTCCCGGGTTTGGAATTCTTCATTTCGACGCGCATCATGATTTAAGACGCGCCTATGAAGGATTCACCCACTCGCACGCATCTATCCTCTACAACGTTTTGGAAAACATTCCGGTGTCCCGTCTTGTCCAAGTTGGCATCCGGGATTTCTGCGAGGAAGAGTTTGAATACGCGCGCAAAAAAAGCTCCCAAGTCTCCGTTTTTTACGACGCTCAGATCAAGGCTTCCCTTTTTTCAGGCGAACCTTGGATGGGGATTGCCTCTCGCATTATTTCTCAACTTCCGGAAAAAATCTGGATTACCTTTGACATTGACGCCTTGGACCCTCGTTTTTGCCCAAACACCGGCACCCCCGTTCCTGGAGGGCTTGATCTTGACCAAGCCGTCTATCTCATCTCTCTGGCCGTCAAAAACGGGCGCAAAATTGTCGGCTTTGACCTCAATGAAGTTTCCCCTGGCGCTCATTCTCAAAACGGCGAATGGGACGCAAACGTCGGCGCCCGGCTTCTCTACAAAATGACCGCCTGGACATTGGCCAGTCTGGGCCTAAGACCCTACTCAAGACCCTGAATCCTTTTTAGCTTTTTGGACATCCAAAAAGCAGGAGGGGTTTATGGAACTACTCAACGAAGAAGTCCGCAGTGAAATTAAGCGCAGGCTGGAGTTTTTGCCTAGCGAAGTTAAGCTGGTTTTCTTTAAACAGAATCTGGATTGCCCAACTTGCGAAGTAGTGGAGTCGCTATTGCAAGAATTAGCCTCTCTATCGTCGCATTTAAGACTTGAGATTCACAACCGACTCACGGAAGCGGAAAGAGCCAAGGAATATGGAATTGATAAAGCCCCCGCATTGATTCTGGAAGGCCCTGCGGGAAACCGCGTGAGGTTCTACGGTCTTCCCGGAGGATATGAGTTTGCGTCTTTACTTGAAGCGATTAATGACATCTCCGTTGGACACGCGGATTTATCCAATGAGACTAAAAAAAGTCTTTCCACGCTCAAAACGCCAATTCACATTCAAGTCTTTGTCACGCCTCACTGTCCTTATTGTCCCTCCGCCGTGCGCACGGCGCACAAATTAGCGACTTCATTTCCCGGAATTACCGCCGACATGGTGGAAGCCGAGGAATTTCCGGAATTATCCATGAAATTCGGGGTATCCGGCGTGCCAAAAATTATCATCAACGAAAAGAGCGGCTTTGACGGAGCGCGGCCTGAGTCCGCCTTTGTGTCTGCGATTTTAGAGTCTGTTTCCGCAACCGGTTAGAAAAGACCCCATTAAAAAAGTGGTGGACGTGACAGGGATCGAACCTGCGACCTCCTCGTTGCGAACGAGGCGCTCTCCCAGCTGAGCTACACGCCCATTGTTAGAATTATACAAAATCCCCTCACTCAAACTAGGTCCTTTAGCCTGATCACTCCTAGGCCTTTCGGCCCATGCGTGAATGAAACCCCGCTGATACAATAAACTCATGAAGCACGGGGGTTTATCAATGAAAAAACCGCTTACGGCAGTTTCAAACACGGCGTTAATTGCGCTAACCTTGGCGCTGTCTTCCCATTTCGTTTTCGCGATGGAAGAAGACAGTCTTCACGAGAATTTCCCAGATAGAATTTCTCTCTCAAATGCGGCCTTAAATCCGGGAACAAACCTCCCCTCGAATATTTCCGCTGATGAAGAAATAGGCAACATTTCCGCGGAAGAATTTCTCGTCAATCCCAAAATGAACGCCCAAGAACTTTCAGTCAAGGACCAAAATAAAACCGTAACGGAAACATCTAACCTTCAAACCCTTTCAAATGCCGCCTCTCAAAAAAAGGCTTTCTCCGTTCATTCCGCCAAAAGAATGACCGTAAAAGCGCTCCGGCGCGTTCGCTCGGCCGTTTCGGAAAAGATTTCAGACGCCTTGGGAAGCGTCTGGGCGAAGTTTTTTGACAACGAAAACGCCAGACGGCGCTTAAGCACGGGAAGCCTTGTTCCCGTCGCTTATCAAAACGGAAAAACGCAAAATTTTATTCCCGGAGAAAAGCGCGCCAAGTTCAATTTACAGAAGTATCGGGAAACTTCTTCCGGAATAAATTCCCAACGCCAAAATGAGCCCCCTCCCCCATCCGGGAACAAATCTTCCGCAACAAGAAAGTGGGCAATGAAATTTCTGGCGCTCACCGAATTATCCGCAGGAGCGGTATTCCTGCCGTTTTTGCCTTACCCCTTAGTTTTTCTGGCCTCATGGGCATTGATCGTCATTGGAAACATGATTGGCCCGCGCGCTCTCCAAAACGCTCTGTCAAAAGGCGAAAAACCCATTCCTAATTGGCGGCTTTATATGGGGCGGGCCCTTATGATTGCGGGCGCGGGCGGCTATATCTCAGGGCTTGTCGGACTTATAACAGGAACGGGGCTCATCTCGGCGCATGCGGCCGCAAGCGCCCTTCCGTTTGACACGACAAGTTCTCAAGCCAGCCGAACCCTGCTTGAGTGGCTGATGCGCGGCGCCATCGGCGGCGGGCTCATCGCCAGCGCTATCGATCTCGCCAAAAACTTCCTTGAAAAAATTCCCTCCGTCTCCGGGAAATTAATTCATGCTAAAATAAATTGGATCGCTTTGGGGCTCTACCTCCTCATTGGTCTGGGCCTAGGCGCGGTCTTGGGGTTTGGGCTTGGTTCTTTCGCCATTATTTTGTAAGTTTTAAAAAGGAGAAAAAATGAATAAAATGCGTTGTCTTTCGGCGGCTATTTTATCGGCCAGTTTTTTTTCAGTTCGCTCGGCTTTCGCGGCCCCTTATGGGGAATATCTTGTGGCTCCTAAACCGCTGAACGAATTCTCAATTCTCGGCGACCGAAAACAAATTCTTAAGTATTACGGCGGCCCGGTCATTTCCCATGTCAAGGTTTTCGTCGTTTATTGGGGGAGTGATGTCACAACAGAATCCCAGGTGAAACTTAAGCCTTTTTACCAATCTATTCTTGGCAGCGACTACATGGACGTTCTTGCCCAGTATAAGACGGATATTCCCGCAATGGACGGACGAAAAGGCACCGGACAAACCATCGGACGCGGGCGCTTTATCGGCCAAGCAACGATCGAACCCAAGAATCAAGCGACGACTCTGGCTGATGACATGATTCAAAAAGAGCTTTCTCTCCAAATCGCCAAAGGAGCTTTACCCTCTCCGGATGCGAACACCCTTTACATGATTTATTTCCCGCAAGGAATCACAATCAAAGGCCCAGGCGGATCCGGCGACTCTTGCCAAACCTTTGACGCCTACCACAATGGATTTAAAGCGCTAGGCGGCGCGATTTTCTACGGGGTCATGCCGGACTGTGAAGAAAATTTTGCCTCCGTGTCCGTCGCCTCTTCCCATGAGATGATCGAAGCCGTCACCGATCCCTTTCCAACTCCGGGAACGCATCCCGCCTATCCGCAGGCTTGGAATTCCATTCGCGGAGACGAGGTCGCCGATCTCTGCGAGATGGAAGCGCCCTCCTATGTTTCAGGAAACGTGAGCGACGTCGTCTCAAGGTTTTGGGATAATTCCATCGGCGCGTGCGCCAAAGGGCCCTGGACGGATGAGGCGGCTTTGCGCGCCGCTCTTTCCTCTACAATTCAGCCCAACCTGAGTCCGATTCAGGCGATGTCTTCTCTCTCAATGGGGAACTTATGGCGGGGACGATAAGGTCAAACCAAGGTTTTTAAATCAATTGAAAACCGGTAGCGGACGTCCTGTTTCATCATCCGCTCGTAAGCCCGATTTACATCCTGAATCTTAATGACCTCGACATCCGCCAATACCTTGTGTTTCGCGCAAAAATCCAGCATTTCCTGAGTTTCGGAAAGGCCGCCGATCAGAGAACCCGCTAAAGTCCTCCGGCCCATAATCAGCGGAAACGCCGAAACCTCTAAAGGAACCGGAGAAGCTCCCACCAAAACCAAGGCCCCATCTAATTTCAACATTCCCAAGGCGGAGTTTAAGTCATGTTTGGCGGAAACCGTATCAATAATGAAATTGAGATGCCCCGCCATTTTAGAGGCGGCGTTCGCATCAGACAAGAGAACAAAATCATCAGCCCCCAAACGTTTGGCGTCCGGTTTTTTAGATGGGGAGTGGCTTAAGACAAAAACCTCCGCGCCCATCGCCTTGGCGATTTTAACCGCCATGTGCCCAAGCCCGCCCAAACCTAAAACCCCGACGCGCGAATGAGGCCCCACCTTAAAACGCTTAAGGGGAGAATAAGTCGTAATTCCGGCGCACAAAAGAGGCGCGACCCTTTCCATGGGGAGGCCGGACGCGATTTTTAAAACAAAATCTTGATCGACGACGATATGGGAAGAATACCCGCCTTGGGTCGTCTGTCCGTCCCGTCCAATGCTGTTATAGGTAAAAGTCGCGGGTCCCGCGCAGAACTGTTCAAGCCCTTGGGAACAAGACTCGCATTTACGGCAAGAGTCAACCAAGCATCCCACGCCCGCAAAATCGCCTTCCTTAAATTTTTTCACATCTTTTCCGACTTCCTTGACCAATCCCACGATTTCATGGCCTGGAACCATCGGATAAACTGCCGATCCCCATTCATTGCGCGCGGAATGGATGTCGGAATGGCAGATTCCGCAGTAGCTAATTTCAATTTGAACGTCCTTGGGCCCCACTTCTCTTCGCTCAAAAACAAAAGATTCGAGCGGGGTCGTTGCGCTTTTTGCGGCGTATCCACGGCATTGGCTCATAATGATTTCTCCTGATCTCCCTCTACTTTACAAAATCGGGATTTTAGTGGCAAAGGCCTTCTCATTTTGCCAAAATATAAGAGTAGTGGGAGACAAAAACCATGCCTCCACAAAAACGAACAAAGGAGAAAAACCATGATCACTGAAACCAAAGAAATGAGCGCCGTGGATTATTTTAGGGCGAAACTTCAGTTTGAGACCACCCCGCATGAACTGAGTTCCGCGCTCGAGAAAAAAAGCGTGTTTCTCGTGGACGTCCGGGATTCCGAATCCTATAAAAAAGAGCACATCACCGGTTCCGTCAATATTCCGTTTGCGGATATCGTGAGCTCTCTCTCTAAATTCCCCAAGGATAAAACCGTTGTCCTTTATTGCTGGAACATCACCTGCGCCCTGGCACCTAAAGCGGCCTTGATGTTGGCTGAAAAAGGCTTCAATGTCCAGGAGCTTTTCGGCGGAATCGCGGAGTGGAAAGGAAAGGGCTTCTCAGTCGAATCAAGCAAATAAGCTAAGCCTTAAGCCGTAAAAAAAGCCCCTCTGAAACTTCAGAGGGGCTTTTTATTTTCCGATGATTAAAGTTTCAGGCTCGCCCCGACATTGATAAAGTTTTCGGCCGTCGTGCCCGGCTGAACATAATGTTCGTAGGAGGCGTTAAAGGCCAACATCATCAAGTTCGCGGCAACTCCGAACGAATAGGCGTCGGAAGCCTGCGCGCCTAATTGGAAGGTCGTATGCGTATAAGAAAGGTACGGCGTTAAAAATGGAATCATCTGCATTTGGATTTTAGCGTTGACCGACATATCTGGAAAACCCAAGACGACATTGGTGACTCCATCCAGATTCGTCACTTCGGCGTTTTGAACGCCAAGTCCTCCGAGGTTTTGGTCATAGAGAGATTTCGTGACGTTAACCGTCATCAAATTATCCATCACGGCCGCGTCAACCGAACCGTGGATATTGGTTTGCCCGAAGTTCGCGCTCCCGGCCCGCCCCAAAAAGGTGGAATCTTCGCCGTTATGGATTTCCATCGCGCCAAGTCTCAAATCGACTCCCGCGAGTCCCGCGTTATTGGGACCCCAATAATAAGGATTGGAAGCCTGAGCCGCCGCCCTTAGGGGCGGTCCGTTTCCAGGCATCAAGCTCAAAACTCCATCGGCGCCGAAGAAATAATTATTGTAGCCGTCAATCGTCGGCGTCGCGCCGCCCGAAAGACCCAAGCCCCAACTTTTTTTATCATAGGCCGCACGCAAGGAGTAAGTCCTATAGGTGAAGCCCTTGGTCCCGTCTCCATGATATTCCTCAAAAGACGGTTGGAAGTGGAGGTCACCCCCGATATCGGCCGAAGCCTGGGTGCCGACATATCCCCCGCTTCCCATGGTTTGATTGACATTTCCGTCCGCAAACATGGCGGAGGCTGGAAGAGCGCTCAAAGTTCCCAGCGCCAACGTCAATGCAAGACCGTAGATAAATGTTTTCATGAAAACATTATATATCAAAATTCGCTTTAAATTACGACCGGCCCACGCCGCAATAGGTAAATCCCAAGGAACGCATTTTTTGGGGCTCGTAGAGATTGCGCCCATCAAGAATCAAAGGGTTTTTAAGAAGGCTAAAGACCCGCTTAAAATCCAGGTTCTTAAATTCCGGCCATTCCGTAACGACGGCGACGGCATCAACCCCTTGAAGGCATTGGTAAACATCCTTGCACAAAGTGACTCCCTTCATCTGCGGCCAGGAAGCGGCCCGCTCAAGCGCCACAGGATCAGTGGCCCGAATCTTGACTCCGCGATCTTTAAGGTGAAGAGCGATATCCAAACTGGGCGCAAAGCGCATATCATCAGTATTGGGTTTAAACGCAAGCCCCAACATCGCGACGGTTTTCCCCTCTAGGTTCCAAAGATGCTCTTCCAATTTTCTCATAATCCAGGTCTTTTGAAATTCGTTGACCTCTTTAACCGCCTTGAGCATTTGAAAGTCATAGCCTTTTTTTCGCGCGATCCAGTAAAAAGCTTCCAAGTCTTTCGGGAAGCAAAATCCGCCAAAGCCCACGCCGGCGTTAAAAAACATGGGACCGATTCGGCGGTCAAGGCCCATACCCTTGGCAACCAGGGCCACATCAGCGCCCACTTTCTCGCACAAAATGGAAACCGCGTTGATATAAGAAATCTTCATCGCCAAGAAGGAATTAGATGCGTGTTTGATGAGTTCCGCGCTTTTGACATCAGTCACAAGAACGGTCGAGCGCAGGGGTTCATAAACTTTTCGCATCACTTTCTCCGCTCTAGGAGAAGACACTCCCAAGACAACCCGATCAGGATTCATAAAATCTTTAACGGCAGAGCCTTCGCTTAAAAACTCCGGGTTTGAGACGACGTCAAATTCCAGCCCTTTTTTAACCAGGCGAGACACGGTCTTATACACCCACTCTCCGGTCTCAACCGGGACCGTCGATTTATCCACGATCACGGCATAAGCGGATAAATTCTTGGCCACTTCCGCCGCGACAGTTTCAACCGCGGACAAATCCGCCGAGCCGTCTTCCCGTGGAGGAGTGCCGACCGCGATAAAAACGACTTCCACGGGAGAATTTTTGATGCGCATTCCTTCTTTAATGGAAGACGCAAAAGAAAGTCTTTTATGGCGGGCATTTTTGGCGAATATCGCCTCTAACCCCGGCTCGTGAATGGGAACTTTTCCCGCTTTCAAAGCGGCCACTTTTTTCTTGTCCGAATCAACGCAGATGACCTCATGGCCAATTTCAGCCAAACACGAACCCGTCACGAGTCCCACATAACCGCAACCCACTACGCAAATTTTCATAATTTCTTTCTCCTTAAAAATTCTTAAAACCTCGACCAAAACATTTTATCAAATTTTAAATTTTTCGATTTTTTAAAATCGGCGAGCAAAGATAATTCGTTGATTGTCCCCAAAGACACAAGAATCACGGCCAAAATCTCCACAAGTAGGAAACAGGCCCAGAAATGTTAAAATACACTGACGTTAATTTTACGGCGCGTTCGTCTAGCGGCCCAGGACGCTGCCCTCTCAAGGCAGAGATCACGGGTTCAAATCCCGTACGCGCCAGATTTAAGCCGTAAAAAAATCAACTATGCCGCGGCGCCATTTTTATTTTCTCTTTTTTATCATTCTTTTCTCTATTCTTGCCGGCTCCTGGACTCTTCGTCGCCTCCTCATCGGCCTTCCCGACATTCGCACCCTTGAAAATTATACGCCTCCCCTGACGACCAAAATTTTTGACGTGAACGGAAAAACCATCGCCAGTTTCTCCATCCAAAGACGCACGCTTCTAACCCTCAACAAAATTCCCGTGGACATTCAAAACGCGGTCATCGCGGTCGAAGACGATCAATTCTTCCATCACTGGGGCATTTCTCCCAAGGGAATTATCCGTTCAGCCCTCATCGATCTTTTGCACGCCCGCGTCGTTCAAGGAGCTTCCACAATCACCCAGCAGCTGGCCAAGCAAGTTTTTCTCACTCCCCAAAGAACTATCTCCCGAAAAATTCGAGAGATACTGCTTGCCATTCAAATCGAACGCAATTTTTCAAAAGAAGAAATTCTTCAGCTTTATTTAAACCAAATTTATTTCGGAGAAGGGGCCTACGGCGTCGGCTCGGCCGCAAAAATTTATTTTGGGAAAGACGTTTCCGATCTCACTCTTCCCGACTGCGCGCTCTTGGCAGGCCTCATTCGTTCGCCCCGCGGCAATTCTCCCTTTCGGCATCCTAACCGCTCTAAAAGGCGGCGCGCGGTAGTTTTAGAAAGAATGTTTGAGCAAGGGATGATCACGGAAAAAGAAAAAGAAGACGCCAATAACGCGCCCATTCCTACCTCGCGCCCGGTGGGACCTGGAACTATGGCGCCTTTTTTTGTCGAACATATCCGGCAACGCCTGGAACAGGAATACGGCACCAACGCCGTCTGGAGAGGCGGGCTCAAAGTTTACACGACTTTAAATTTAGACATGCAGAAAATTGCCGAGCAAGCGATGGAAAAGCATCTCGCCGCCTTTGACGAAGCGGCGGCCAAAAGGCGGGAAGAAAAAGACGCGGAACTCGCCAAACAGGGAATCACGGCTTCCACCGCGACACTGGGCCCAATTCAAGGCGCTTTTATTTTACAAGACGTTAAGACCGGCGCCATTCGGGCCATGATCGGCGGTCGGGGAAACTCAGTTTTCAACCGCGCCACTCAAGCCCGAAGGCAACCAGGCTCGACATTTAAACCTTTCGTTTGGGCGGCCGCTTTAAACTCGGGAATGACTCCCTCGACTCTCATCAACGACAGTCCCGTCGCTTATTATTACGATGGGCGGGATTGGCGACTTTTGGAAGGCGCCACCGATCAGTACTCAATTAACCTCGCGACCCAACCTTTCGCCAGCTCGCCTGATTTTAAAATTTGGGTTCCCAACGATTTTGACAGTAAGTTCTTTGGCATCATTACGCTCAGGCGCGCGCTGGAAGAATCTCGCAATGTCGTCTCTATTAAGCTCATTATGCGAATTGGGGCTCCCCTGGTCGTCAGTCTCGCCCATAAAGCGGGAATTTATTCGCATCTGGATGCCGTTCCTTCTTTAGGCCTGGGCTCTTCGGTGGTCAGCCCCCTTGAAATGGCCAACGCTTTCGGCACCTTCGCCAACGGCGGCATCCATGTCGTTCCCTACACCATCGAAAAAGTCGAGGACCGCAACGGACGGATTCTTGAAGAACACGTTCCCATCGAAAAATCCGCCATGTCTCCGCAACTGGCTTATTTGATTACTTATCTCCTTGAAGGCGTCGTTCAACATGGAACCGGAAGATATGCCCGCAGGCTTTTGCGCCCGGCAGCGGGAAAAACCGGAACGACCAACGACAATAAAGATCTTTGGTTTGTCGGCTTTACTCCGGGTTTAGTCGCCGCCGCCTGGATGGGTTATGATGATTTCACTTCTCTTGGGCGGCCTTCCGACATCACCGGAGGCTCGACAGTCGTCCCGTGGTGGACGGAAATCATGTCTCAAATTTTGAAAGGGACCCCCAAGGATGATTTTACCCCGCCCGATAAGATCGTTTTTCGTCCTATCGATAAGGTCAGCGGTTTTTTAGCCTTGCCTAGTTGTCCGCGCGGAAATATATTTTTAGAGGCCTATTTCCAAAACACGGAACCAACGACCTACTGTCCGCTCGACCATAATCAGCCGCTTCCTCCCCAACTCGCCCAACTCTTGGAAAACCAGAAAAAATTAGAATTAGAAGCGGAAAGCGAGGGAACAAATATTCCCAATTCCTCAACCTCAACCGCCCAGGCGCCTTCGCCTCTTGCCCTTCCGGGAAGCGCCCAGCCAGCGATATCCTCAGAAACTAACGTCAACGCTGAACCCCCCAAAAACTCACAGCCGGAAAATGACAACGGGGAAGATTCGACGCCCTTTATTCTACAGTAGCTTTAAGGGAAATTAGGCCACCATCAGGGAGGCGACGCGGAAAGTCGGGGAACCCGTGCTTCCATAAAAAGTGAGGTCCGAACCAATGGCGTCAATTCCGCCGAGAATATCGAGAATATTTCCGGAAATCATCGCATTTTTGACGGCATGGGTGACGCGCCCGCCCTCGACCGCCAAGCCCGAGGCTCCCACGGAAAACTCTCCAGAAATGGGATCCGCCATGTGCATTCCCATGACTTCGATTAAAACCAGCCCGCGAGAAGTTTGGGAGATAATTTCGTCATAAGAAAGCTTCCCCGGCTTTAAATAAAAATTAGAAGAAGACGGGCTTGGAAGCCCCTTGAAAGACCCGCGGGAAGCGGATCCATTGGAAAGGCGGCCTTCTTTTTTGGCGGTATAAAAATCATAGAAGTATTCTTTTAATATTCCACCCTCAATCATGGTTTTAGGCTGAGTGGGAAGGCCCTCGTCGTCATAAAGAGAACTCCCAAGACCGGCCTCCATCCAAGGATCGTCGATCAAGGAAACCTGTCCCGCGGCGACCTTAGCCCCCAATTTCCCGGCAAGCAAAGATTTCCCCCGTTGAATTTGATCGGCGCATAAGAGGTCAGAGATAATTTCAAGAAACTCAACCGCCACCATGGGCGGAAAAATCACGGAGCGAGCCGACGTCGAAATTTTTTTCGATCCCAAAAGGCATACTCCCCGTTCCGCCGCCTCCCGGCCAATTTTCTGAAAATCCAAGGCCTCTTTTCCGCGCAAGGATTGAAAAGCCGATCCTATCTGCACCTCGGAAGAATCTTTAGCCATCACTGAAAGCCCCGCGCTCACCGAGGTTCCCGACTCATACGCCGAAACGCCCAGGGTATTTTCAATGGCGACTTCCGACTCCATCTCACCGTAACCTGCGCGCAAAGCGGAAACGACCCGGGGCGTCTTTAAAGCCGTCTGTTGCATCGCCTCCAAGCGCGGAAACAAAACATCCCAGTCTTCCTTAAAAAGAGAATGGTCTTTGAGAGTTTTCATCCACGCCCCGTTTTCCTTGGAAAGAACCGGCTCAGGAAACCCCTTATGATTGTCTTGTTCAAGATACGGAGTATGCGCCAAAGCCTGGGCGTACAATTCCTTAATTGCGTCGATAGAAATCTTAGACGCCGAGGAAAAGCCAATGCGCCCGTCTTTAAACACACGCAATCCCACGCCTTCCGATGAGTCATACTGAATGCCGTTGAGTTTCCCTTCTCTAAATTCCGCTCCCCGCTCTTTAGCGCGAGAAATATAAATTTCAATCTCGGTCCCTTTCGGACGATTTTTTTTAATCCACTCTAGGCCCTCTTGAGCGACATCTTTCAAAGATTTTTGCGATTCCATGTTAACCTCTCCACCCGACATAAAGAAAAAACAAAGCGAGGAGGAGAAAAAAAACTCCCCATTTTTTGCGCTCAAGATTAAGATAGGCGTCGTTTAATACCGTCTCTCTCAAAAATGAATTAAAACGACTGATGATGTCCGGTCGGTAAAGATGCCCCAGGCCCAATCCCAGGAAAACCAACCCCACCGCCAAATCAAGCAAAGATTTCATTTTAATCGCTCGGGGCGTTGTAGCAAGACATCGCTTTGGCAAAATTTTCATGAACCGCGCAAAGAGCCGCCTCTTTCGCCGAGGAAATCATTTTTTCAAGCGCGAGACGTTCTTCTTTTCTGAAAACTCCCAAAACAAAGGACGCGCCGTCAATTTCCGGAGGACGCGGGCCGATTCCAAGACGGAGCCGCGGAATATTCTCCGTGTTTAACTCCCCAGATACAGATTTCATGCCGTTATGCCCGCCGGAAGAGCCTTGTTCCCGCAGACGAATTTGACCCAGGGGAAGAGACAGATCGTCAAAACAAACCAAGACTTCCGAAGGCGGGATTTTATAGAAGCGTAAAAGAGGCGCGACAAAACGCCCGGACTCATTCATATAGGTCAAGGGTTTGGCCAAAATAAAGTCGGGCATGACCAGATACTCCCCAAGACCGCCGGGCCAGGACTTCCAAGAAGCGCCGTCAGAAAGCGCATCAGCCAGCATGAAACCGGCATTGTGGCGAGTTAAAGCATAGCGCGCCCCTGGATTTCCAAGGCCGACTATCACGCGCACGCCAGACAATTTTTTGCCTACTTCTTGTCCGGTTGCTTACCTTTTTCAGGCGCTTTAGCCGCAGCCGCCTTTGCGTCGCCGCCAGCCGCCGGAGCCTTGGCATCCTTGGCCAGTTTGCCTTCCTCGTCTTTCTTACCCTTGGTCGAACTGCTTTCAGGCTCCGCCGCGGTACCTGCCGCCGCAACAACCTCAGCCGCGACCGCCGGGGCCGCCGCCGCTTCTTCCTTGAAGGTCGAAACATGAACGACACGGTGTTCGGGGTTATCCAAGACCTCGACATCGGAGGGCACTTTCAAATCCTTAACCGATAAGTGCTGGTTGATTTCCAAAGACGACACATCCACTTCGATAGACGCCGGGATATGCGTTGGAAGAGCGCGGATGGACAAAAAGCGAAGCTCATGCTGGAGAATTCCGCCGGAATTTTTAACCCCGGAGGCTTCTCCGATGATATGGAGAGGAACTTTCGCCTCGATTTTTCTCGTCAGGGAAATTCTCTGAAAATCCGCGTGAATCGGGCGTTCGCTGACTGGATGGCGCTGTAAATCTTTTAAGATCACGGTCTCGGTTCCATTGCCATCAATTTTTAAATGGATGACGGCGTTGAGTCCGCCTTTCTTGCGAGTCGCCAATAAATTGCGCTCATCAAGAGAAACTGAAAAAGGAGGTTTTCCTTCTCCATAAATAACGGCGGGGATATTAAAACTTCCGCGCAAGCCCGAAAGCTCTTTTTTCGTCGATTTTCCGTCTCGTTTGATTGCAACCAATTCTAATTCTTCCATATTTAACCCCTCTACCTTCTATCCTTATATTATATAAAAAGAGCGCTGATAGATTCTCCTTTATAATTTCTGGCGATCGCTTCTCCCATTAAGGGCGCGATGGATAAAATTTTGATTTTATCTGATAGCATACCCGTGAAAGGAATCGAATCAGTCAAAATCAATTCCTCAAGCATGGACTTTTTAATCAGATCGTGGGCCTCGCCGGACAAAACTCCGTGGACGCACGCGGCATAAACTTTCAAAGCCCCCTCGGATTTGAGCCTTTCGGCCACCTTCACCAAGGTCCCGCCCGTGTCAATCATGTCATCTAAAATAATCGCGTTCTTTTTATTAATGTCGCCGATGATATTATAAACCGAAGCCTCATTGGGGCGCGGGCGGCGTTTATCCACGATGACCAATTGCGCCGAAAGCCTTTTGGCGAAAGCCCGGGCCCGCTCAACCCCCCCAACATCCGGGCTCACGACAACCAAGTTTTTAATATTTTTTTTGGCTATATAATCGAGGAAAATCGGGGCAGCAAAAAGGTGATCGACGGGAATATCAAAAAAGCCCTGAATTTGGGCCGCGTGCAAATCCATGGTGATGACGCGGTTGGCTCCTGCAGTTGTAATCAAATTAGCCACCAACTTGGAAGAAATCGGAACGCGAGGAGAAGTCTTCCGATCGGCGCGGGCATAGCCGAAATAAGGAATGACCGCCGTAATTCTTCCAGCAGAGGCCCGGCGCAAAGCGTCAATCATGATTAAAAGTTCCAGTAAATTCTCGTTGACCGGGCGACAGGTAGGCTGAACAACATAACAATCCACCCCGCGAACATTCTCATTGATTTGGAGGTTGATTTCGCCATCGGCAAAACGCGAAACGGAGGCGTTGCCACAGGAAAGACCCAGATAGCGGCAAATGGCCTCGGCCAAAGGAGGATTGGAGTTTCCCGAGAAAATCTTAATTCCGACAAAATTTTTAGACGGACCCAAGCGTTGATGATGATGTTTTTGCCTATTAATTGGAATATCCATAGTGACTTTATCCATGCGTAGTTTATACCTTATTGACTTGCCGCGCCCGCGCAAAGGCCTTAGCCTTGGCCGGAACATCCTCGGTAATCGTCGATCCCGCAGCAATAAGAGCTTGACGCCCGACCTTGACCGGAGCGACCAAATTCACGTTGGAGCCGACAAACGCGCCAGTTTCAATGACTGTCTGATTTTTCTTTTTTCCATCGAAGTTGCAAGTAATCGTGCCCGCGCCGACATTGACGTTGTCTCCAATTTCCGCATCCCCGATATAGCTGAGATGACTGACCTTTGATCCCGTTCCAATACGGGAAGCCTTCACCTCGCTGAAATTGCCAATCCGAACCTTGGGGCCAATCACGGAACCTGGGCGGATATGGGAAAAGGGCCCGATCTCGCTTCTGTCCATTAAACGGCAGGAATCCAACCGCGACATTTCGATTTCGCATTCTGCGCCGATTTCCACGTTGGAAAGTTTTGAGAAAGCACCAATTCGAGTTTTTTTCCCAATTTTACTTTTTCCCGCGATCATCACAAAGGGCTCAATGATTACGTCACGGGCGATATCCACGTCGCAATCAACATGAACCGAGGCTGGATCTTTAACCGTAACCCCAGATAACATCAAACGCTCTAAAATCCGGCGATTCATGATGCGCTCCGCTGCCGCTAATTGAACCCGCGTATTCACCCCTAGAGCCTCTTCGGAATTAGGAGTCAAATGCACGCCAATTCGCCCGCCCTTAGAACGGAGAATTTCAAGAATATCGGTCAAGAAATGCTCTTTTTTCTCGCCCTTAGCTCCAATCTCCTTGAGACCCTCAACGAGCGCGTTGACCTCAAAGATATAGGAACCGGAATTAATTTCATTGATTGCGGCTTCCTTGGGAGTCGCCAGCGTCTCTTCAACGATTTTAAGGACTTCACCCAGCGGACTCCGGATGACCCGCCCATAACCTTTCGGGTTTGAAACCTTGGCGCTTAGAAGGGTCGCTAAATTATTGTGCGCCTGATGATTTTGAATCAGGGAATAAAGGCTTTCGTAGGTAAGGAGAGGAGTATCCGCGCAGAGAACCACGACAGACTTAAATTTTTTCAGAAACGGCAAAGATTCCAAGACCGCATTTCCGCTCCCCAAAAGTTTTTTCTGAATAATAAATTGAGGCGGTTTTGAAATAGAACATTCCTTAAACATCTCTTGGGCGGATTTTTTGACGATTTCCACCTGATGGCCTATGACGACCCCAATTGAAGCGGGCTTTAAAGCCAAAGCGACACGCAAAACATGAAAAAGCATCGGCCGTCCGCAGATGGGATGAAGAACTTTCGGAAGTTCGGACTCCATTCTGGTTCCGCTTCCCGCGGCTAAAATCAAAACCGCGATCTGGGAATTTTTAACGGGTTTGACGGGAATATCGTTGCGGCCATAGATGAAAGCCATTAAGCCTCCTCGGTAAAACCGCGCTCCCAGGCCTGGGCTCGAACCAGGAATAACGGATTCAAAGTCCGCTGTGATACCATTTCACCACCTGGGAATAAATCGCAATTTTCATAATAATTTCCATCTATTTTAGCAAATGCATCGGCTTCGGCAACGCTCTTTCG